>CAZCSV010000003.1:0-30613 GCA_964501535.1 uncultured Ignavibacteriaceae bacterium
AGCAGGCAAAGGATACGGCCGGATTTACAGACGAGAAAATAGGTATAGAGAGGTTAAAAGAATTAAAGGATGCATTTGAGCTCGGATTAATAACAGCGGAAGAATACAAAAAAGCAAAGGAGAAATTTTTAAAATAGAGCATGCCGACATACGATTATAAATGTGACAGTTGTCATCACACATTCGAGGTTTTACAGTCAATAAAAGACGAGCCGCTGAAGAAATGCCCCAATTGCGGAAGGGACAAGCTGAAAAAACTCATCAGCGGAGGTGCAGGATTAATATTCAAGGGAAGCGGTTTTTACTTAACGGATTACAAGAACAAGCATACACACGAGAAGAAGAGCACGGGTAAAGTGACAGATACGACAAAAGACACGACCGTAAAGGAAGCTTCAAAGCCCGCAGAAAAGAGAACAGGAAGCGGTAAAACATCAAAAAAATAATTATATGACAAAATCGACAATTTATCTAAAATGTCCGGGTTGCAGCGGAATAACATTAATGGAAGAAATTCAGGGCAGATATATTTGTGCGAAATGCAATTACGATTACACGAAACTGAAGGACGATGCAAATAGCTTAGATACATTTTTGATAAATAACATGCGGGAAGCACCGATGGGGCATTTAACGGCAATAGCCATGTACAGAAAGATTACATTAACACCGCACAAGGAATCATTTAATTATGTAAAAGACCTTTCAAAGAGAAACGGGATTGAATTTCCGGGAGAGAACAAAGGATGTTTCTGGGTTTTATTCGAGAAGATATTTTTCAGAAAAAAATCCGTGTGATTATTTTCCGTTTTTCTTAAAATTCACAAGATACCTATCGAGAGAGAAACTCTCGCCGAGATAGAGTTTTTTGACCATATCATCGTTTGCGAGGTCGAGTGCATTGCCGGATTTAAATATTTTTCCTTCAATCAGAATATAAGCTCTATCGACGATAGAGAGGGTTTCGTGGACGTTATGGTCAGTAATGAGGACACCGATTCCCCTATCTTTCAATTTCGATACCATTTTCATAATTTCTTCGGAGGCAATGGGGTCGATACCTGCGAAGGGTTCATCGAGCAGAATGAATTTCGGGTCGGAAGCGAGGGCGCGGGCAATTTCGGTTCTTCTTCTTTCGCCGCCCGAGAGCATATAGCCTTTAGAGTCTTCAATTTTATCTATATTAAAATCCTTCAACAATTTATCGCATCTAATTTCGGTTTCTTCTTTATCCAGTTTCATAAACTCCAGTACCGAGGTAATATTTTGTCTGACGGACATTTTTCTAAAAATCGATGCTTCCTGCGGGAGGTAGCCGATACCGGCTTTAGCTCTTTTATACATAGGGTACTTCGAAATATTTTCGCCATCGAGTTCTATTTCACCGGATTTCGGTTTGACCATACCGCAAATCATATAGAAAGTAGTAGTTTTCCCGGCGCCATTGGGACCGAGGAGTCCGACAATTTCCCCCTGTTTAACATTAAGCGAGACATCATCAACGACGGTACGTTTTTTATATTCCTTAAACAGGTTAAATGCTTTCAGTTCGCTCATAAAAATAATCGGTATTATGCACTTGACAAATGTAAAATGAATTATTCACCTTAACAAGCCAAAATACCATTTTTTAATTTCTTTTATCTTTTTTAGACTTGATTTCTTTTTAATACTCTTTTCACAGAAACCTATATAAATTTTCATATTATCTTTTCTGGATTTTGCCCATGTAAAGATAAGGGATCAATGTTGATTTTTGGCTTTATATTCTTTTTCATTATTGAGTTATATTTCCAAATTCTTCAATTAAACTATTAATATTCTTTTGACCTTCCCATTTTTTAATAAAAGATTCTTTTATTTTATTTTTAATTTTTTCTCTTTCTTCTTTATTATTCGCAACTGGTAAATATAATTCTTCCCACCTGCCACCTATATTGGGTAGCGTTGTATCAATCATAATTTTATTATACAATTGCTTTTGAGTTAAATTGTGAGAAAATAAATAAAGTAAATAGTATGCATCTATTCCATATTGATTATCTTCATTTATTATTCTAAAAACAATACTATGATGATTGAGAAATATCTTTATATCAAATTCGGAAACCAAAGCCACACTACCGATTCTATAACTTCCCTCTTTAACAAATACTATATCTTTAAATTCTAAATCAAATTTATTACCTTTTATTTTTTGATATATCTCATAAGGTATCATAGTATTAGGACTTTTATACAGTTCCCAATTAACAATGTCGTCGGCTCTAACATAGGGAATATCACCTTTTCCTTTATATTCGCTTGGTGGAGCACCGTGTCCTCTAAAAACCTTTATTATTCCCTCATTTAAGAGTTTTTTTATTTGAATAAATTTCAAATTTAATTTCTTTGCTTCCCGTTCTAAATTTTTAATTTTTGCATTCCAATAATATCGAGGAACGTATAAATTGTTAATAATGTCTTTTACGTCAATAGTAAAAACATATTTATTTGTTGGATTATTTATGTCGTTTAATTCTTCTCTTATTATTTTTGTATCATCCCAAATTTCATCAGTGAATTTATGAGTTTGTTCGTTATATCTATAAATTGGATTACCTCTATGATTATGCCCCATTTCTTCTGCCACAGCCATAGTAATTGAATTTTGCTGTGGTTTATTTTTCTTTAAAATAATTAAACAAGTCTTAGCGTTACAATAAGGTCTAAAAGTATTATGGGGTAAATCAACAATGGCAACAATATTATTATTTCTTTTGATATATTCTAAAACATATTTTGTGCTTGGGGAATGCAAATATGTCTCGGGTAACACAATTCCTAATCTACCGCCGTCTTTAAGAAAATTAAGACATCTTTCAATAAAAAGAACCTGAGGTTCTGTTTCTTTTTCTTTTTCCGTTTTTATCCATTCTTTATCTTTTTTCTTCCAAATATGTCCTAATTCAAAATATTTACTATCCTCTTTTAAGACTTTTATTTTACTCCCAAAAGGTGGGTTCGTTAAAACAATATCAAATTTTTTAAATTTACCGTTTTCATCTATAAATAAATCTTTTGCCTTCCCATCAAAATCATCGGCAGTATGTAAAGTGTTTTGTTGAACGACTCCCCCTCTACCATCTCCGATAATGGCCATATATGCTTTTGCTATTTTTACTAAATCAATTTCTTTATCTATTCCAAAAAAATATTTTTCAGCCATTTCACGTTTAATAATATCCAAATTAGGTATCCCTTTATATCTTCTACTTGTATTCATTTTGTTCCATACATGTTCAAGCGCGTATATTAAAAAACCTCCACTTCCACAAGCCGGGTCTAATATACTTTCTTGTGGTTGTGGGTCAATAATTTTTATTGCCGTCTTTACGACTTCTCTTGGGGTAAAAAACTCACCTTTCTCACCCACCAATTTACTTTCCGCAAAAACTTCAAAAGCATCACCAACAACATCTTTATCTGTTTTCAATAGACTAAAATGTTCCAACTCACCTACAACATAAGCAACCGATTTTTCATCAAGTTTTATTTCTTCGTTTTTATCAAATACACCATCTGCGACTAATTCTTTTTTTACGTCTTCAAATAATAAATGTATTCTTTTCTTAACTGATTTGACATTTTCTTCAAATCCTATACGGAATTTTGGTAAAGATTCTGGTTCATATCTTTCATCCCATATTTTACAAAAAATCAATCTAATCATTTCATTACCAAGTTTTTCTCTTCTGCTAATATTAGTGTTCGCATAAAGAGTATTAAGCAATCTTTTGAATATTAATTTTAAGTTACTGGCGGGTTTTAATTTGTCTTTTGATACTGTGCCAATATCATTAAAACTTTCACCATTTTTAGGAATTTGAAAAATATAATCTTCTTTAATTACTCCCGATTTTAATTCTTTATAAAGGTATGCAATAGCGGAACCATTAGTCCAAACACCCCATAAAGCCGATGAGGCAGACATATATGTAGCTAATTGTTTTACTCCCTCTTTATAGGTAGGTCTTTTTGTTTCAACAATTCCTAATATATCTTCGTTTTGATTTCTTTTATTTTTATCTTCGGTTTTGTAAATTACTATATCTGCTCTTTCATTTTTATTTTTCTTGGCATTCTTTTCTCCTCTTTGAACAATAACCTCAATATCCATCTGTTCTTTAGTGTATTCATAATCATTAAATAGAATCTGCTCATAATCTTGTCTAATGATTTCTTCTGGCTTACGATAATCCACTTCTTTGCCAGTAGCAAAATCATTAATATAACCTTCTCTTATTATTTCGTTTTGCATTTTAATTATAAATTAAACTTTTACCAAAACCATTTTTTAATGCTTCCTATGTTCTTTCACCATCATTAATATCTCTATTATTCTATCTGAACATAAATTCATCACAATATCTATATAAGTGTTACTTTTTTATAATACAATATAATAAATAAATTTACACTTCTTAAGTGCATATTTCCGAAAAAATTATTTAATCATTCTGTAAAATCCGCACCATATCTTCCACAGCTTTCTGTAATCCGGTAAAGACAGCCCGAGAGACAATAGAGTGTCCGATACTCACCTCTCTGATTTCCTTCATATTCAGGAGGGGGAAAATATTAAAATAGTTCAGGCCGTGTCCGGCTGTAACAATCATTCCCATTTCGGCGGCCATTTGAGCCACGCTACCGATTTTACTCAGTTCAATGAGCTGGTCTTTTTCGACGAATGTATTGGAATATTTCCCAGTATGGAGTTCAATAATATCCGCGCCGACTTCAAGAGCCTTGTCGACATTTTCGGGTACGGGGTCAAGGAACAGGCTGACGAGAATATTTTTAGAATGCATAGCGGAGATAGCGTTTTCGAGTTTACTTTTGGAGGCAGAGATATCGAGGCCGCCCTCTGTAGTAAGTTCATTTCTATTTTCGGGTACGAGAGTAACCAAATCGGGAATGATATCGGAGGCAATTTTAATCATTTCGTCGGTTGCGGCCATTTCGAGGTCGAATTTAGTTTTAACGACTTCGCGAATTAGTTTAACGTCTCTATCGTTTATATGTCTTCTATCTTCTCTCAGATGGCAGACAACACCTTCGGCGCCTGCCAATTCGCAAATACCTACGGCGATAACCGGGTCGGGTTCAATTTCGCCCCGAGCTTCTCTCAAGGTTGCCACGTGGTCGATATTAACTGACAGTTTCATAGGAATAAATATTTAATATTTTAAAAAATTCTATAAAAATTTGTTGCATATCTAATAACAGAAATCGAATCAATAGAAATCATAACGCAGGAATGCAAAAGCCAGCAATAAAAGAACGAGTTACTTCTGATAGCCTGAATTCCGAGGATAACACCAGCCAAAATAGACGCAAAGAGTTCGATTTCTGGTTTTCCCCTATGCAGAATAAAGAACGGAATCATCTGCATAAAAATAGCGTAATAGCCGAATTTATTTTTCAGACCAAACAGCATATAACCTCGCCACAGGAATTCCCAACCAAGCATATAGACCATAATGCAGAGTTCATACAAAAGGAGCAGATTCAGATTCGATTTCAATTCCGAGCCGCCCTGCGGATAAGTATTGGCGAAATTCTGAGAAGCGGAAACAATCCAGACAACGGGCAACATAACTGCGAGGAAAATAAAAAAGGAAACGAATCCGAATTTTTTATCACCCAAAGTAAAGCCATAGTCTTTAAGTTTCCCTTTCAGTACAAATTTAATCGATGCGGCAGAAAGGACAAACATAAGCAGACCATCGGAGAGCAGCCAATAGATTCGGGACATCAGTCTATCTCTGCCGATATGTTCATAATAGAACATTGGTGTAGCATACACAACAGAAACAAAAATAATAACGGAGACGGAGATAAAGACATAACTTGTTTTAAAGTCGAGTGTTTTTATTTCGGTCAATAATTTTCTATATTCTTTAGACAGATAATCAATCACTTGGTTTCGACATTTTTCTTTTTAATAATATACTGAAATCTCTGAGGTTCATATTTAATAACGGAAACATCCAGAGGCAGTGATATTTTAGGGGAAACATAGCCGAGGCTATCGTTTTCAATTTGTTTAAATTCTATACCAGCGAAAATCTCATCAGGGTCAATTTTTGCGAGTTGTTCCACGCCTCCTCTCAAATAAATTTTAAGTTTCGGAGGAATCAGCAAGACTTCTTTATTCTGGGGGACATTACTAATAATAACATTGATATCCTCGAAATTCTTTTCAGCGGAGAGCTGGATATCATAGGACACGGTAACTGTTTTTGGTTCGATTTTTACGATATTATTCAGAGTATCCAATAAATTCACTACTTTAGTAAAGCCGCTGTTAACATTTGCGATATTAATTTGTTCTGTCGGAATAAATTTAATTTTTCCGATAACGGAGATTGCGCCGCTAATTTTAACGGAATCAGGATTAATTTTAGGAGAGCCGATAACGAAATATCCTTCTTTAGGGATTACGTTGACCATATTTCTGACTTTGACCATTTTGGAAGTGATATTATCAAAATTGATTTCGATCACATCGGGATTAACGCTAAGTATAGTGATGCCAGATGACAAGCCGAGTATTTCCTCAATTCTCTGGACGACACTTATTTTAGCATCTTTTTTACTGCCGGACAAATCGAGATAGTAAGTCGGTTTTTTAGTAAGAGTAATTCCCAGCAATTCCCAGCCTTTACCTTTGACAGTAACGTCAATAAAGGAGGGCAAGTCATTTGCCAGAGCCTGTGAATTCGAAAGATTCACCTCAAGAGACACAGGTACTACAATAGTATAATTCAAGTTCAGTGTGATATACAGCCACAGCAGGACGGAGCAGATAAAGGAAAGCGAATATATGATAAAGTTTTTCCGCATTAAAAGACCAATTCAGTTTTACTATTTAATAATATTATTTTTTAATTTTCGTACTCCAGCCTTCATCCTGGAATTCTCCTCTGATAGTAGAATGGAGGAGGTGATAATAACTCGAGCCGATTTCTTTTTCACCGAAGACGCAGATAGCGCCTCCCTGAATATTTTCATAAGTCCATATTTCATAAGCTCTCGAATCGGATTCGCTCGGATGGCTTTCGACGTCGGAGGGTTTGCCGTATGTAATATAAACGCGTCCCCTATCGGTTTTCCATCCTTCCATAAAGCCTTGTTTATAATAAAGATTAGATTCATTAACTCTTTTAAAATACTCGATTTTATATTCATTATAATTCGAGAACATATTTTTATTTCTTTTTCTCCAGAATTCGTACATAAATTTTCTTTTTTCGTCGAGGGTTTTCAATTTATTATATTCCTCTTTTTCGGGAGAAGTTCTGATATAAATTACCTTATCATATTCATCTTCCAAATTATCGAGAGACATAGTTTTATATTCGCTGGACAAAAACCCCTTGCTGTCCTTCTGGTCGGAGGTAATATTTTTCGATATATTATAGACAAAAAATTTCTTTTCTTTTTCAATATATTTTCCCGTTGTGCTATCCAGCAGCATAACCTTAAAGAAGTACACCCCCTTATCGAGAGAGTCGATATTCATATTACCGATTTTAAAGAATGCATCGGATTTTGAATTTTCCATAGAGCATTCTCTTTTAATGACATTATTAGAGAAATCAGTAATAGTTTTGACCAGATAATTATTATCGCCCGGGAATTCACTTTTAATCGAATATATTTCAAAATAATAAGAAATCGTTTTCAGGTTCATTCCGAAGAGAGCATCGGGGTTAGGGGTTACTTCAAGACCGTTTTTATAAAAGATACTATTTTTATCATCCGATTTAGAGATACTGGAAGCGAGCTGGACATCGCTAAGAGAAGTTTTTGCATTATCAAAGGAGGATACATTGATATCGAGTTTTACGGAATCGCAATTAGTTTTTTTATTAAAGTCACAGCCCAGGAGTTTTATGACATATTCACCGGGATTCAGAGTAAAATTCTGCTGACCGATAATTTTATTATTAAGGCCAGCCTTACTGGTATCAGTTACTTTCGATTGCAGTCCAAAGAGGTCATCGAAAACTATTTTATCCTTCAATTTATCATAAATAACAATTTCAATATTAGCCTGTCCCAAGAAATGGTCATCTGATATTTTATAATTTAAATCTCTTTGGTTAACGGAGAAATAGAGTTCGATTATCGATTTAGAGTCGGAATATTTATATATTGAGAAGTCGGAATAGAACAAAAACCTTTCCTGCGAGAAGGAAACGGCAGAGAGCAGGAGGCACAACGAGACGAAAATGATTTTTTTCATTTTTTAAAATGATTTAATATTGCATTTACAAATATTTTTCAAAGCAAGGCAAAGAAAAAAAAAGCAACGATTCAATATAAAAATATTCAATAATATAAAAAATAAAAAGGTAATCTTTTAAGATTACCTTTTTATTCAGAACTTACAATTCCCCGAAACAGGATATTAAGATTCAGGGAAAATAAAACATATTACTTAATAAGCAGCATTTTCTTAACATCGACAAAAGACCCGGCTTCGAGTCTAAAGAAATAGACACCGCTTGCCAGATTTGTGCCGTCGAACTGGACTTTATAATTACCCGGAGTCATAATCTGATTAACCAGTCTTTTCACTTCTCTACCCAAGATATCGTACACTACGAGTTTAGTCATAGAAGTTTTGGGGATATCGAATGATATTGTAGTAGAAGGATTGAACGGATTAGGATAATTATTTTCCAATTTATATACAGTCGGAAGCTGTGAAGCAGGAGTCAGTGATAGCTTCGCGGCATTCAGTCCGATATTATCAAGATACAAATTATTTCCTTTGCCGCTTAAGGTTACGAATTTGAATTTATTAGCACCTTCAGCAGTAGTAGGCAGGATGATATATTTAGTACCCCACTGAGAAGATGTCGGGACAAATTCGCTACCTGTCAGAGTTGCCGTAGACAAGCTTCTAAACGGATTAGGATTGCTACCCCATGCAGAATCCAACTTTACCCAGTTCTTCCCATAGTCTTTAGAGTAATAAACAAACAAAGAATCATTATTAAATGTACCGACGTAGGCATGGGCATAATTAAAGCTCAGGGTATCGCCAATTGCCGCCGGCGGGCAAGAATTTGTAATGAATTCTTCATAAGTTCCCGGAGGTGCTGTATAGAAGCTATATTTAGCGGAGAAGTTGTCACCAACGCCTGCGTTAGTGCTTCTGCTCCAATACGTCGGGTCATAATTAATTCTCCAGCATTTTTGCGGGAATGCAGTATCCGAAAAATTATTAAACAATGTGTAAACCGAATCCACATAGAATACAAATGCCCGTATAGAGTATCTCGAAGTACCACCCTGGTTGCTTACACTAACTCTCCAGCCATAATACTGGTCAACCGGCAATGGTGTCGGATAATTATACACATTTGTATCTACAATATTTACATCTGCCACTATTTTCGAAGTATCGGTATAGGTTGTATCAGACCACAACTGCAATCTATAAGTATTCGGATATCCCGGGGATACGTATGTTTGGTCCCATTTGAAAACCGGAGTTCTTACAGTATCCTTCGTCAAATCAACGGGAGCTAAAAGTGCAGGTGGTTTATTTTTAAGTTTAATATTATCGAGATACAAATTATTTCCCCAGCCGCTTTTAACGAGGAATTTCAATCTGTTCGTTCCTATAGGCAGAGGCAAGATTTTTGTTCCCCATTCATTTGCAGCAGGTGTATATGGTCCAGCCGTAAATACAGTCGTAGAGAGACTAGCAAACGGAACCGGATTGCTACCAAAGTTACCATCGCTCATCAGAGAGTAGGTAGCACCCGAATTAATAGAGTAATAGATTATCAACGAGTCAATATTGTTAGCACCCACATAAGCGTGAGCGTAATCAAAATACAGAGTATCGCAGCCGAAACCGTCCACAGCTTTCGATTCGGGGAATACGTTAGTAATAAGCGATTGTACAGTACCTGTAGCGGAGTTATAGAAATCATATTTCGCGGCAGGGTTTCCAAGAGGAGTTTCTCTTGACCATTTATTTTCACCTGTGAAATCGATATTCCAGCCATCCGGCGGGAACTGCAGTGCATCAAACGGCTGATACAGAGGTTTCTTTACAATTCGTGTAAAGGTAATATTGAATGTCTGAGCAGAAACAAGTGAATCAATACCTTTATAAGCCCACACCTTCCAAGTACCCGTGACATTCGAAGTACCACCAAATAACTGGTCAAGAGCAGAAGTAGTGATGGTCAGATTAGTATCGAGTCCGTTATTATTAGAAGATAAAGTATAAGTGCTAAATGTCCATTTATAAGTCGCACCCGGTGCAGCGACATTCCAGTTGAAATTCACGACTGCAAAGGAGGACAGAGAAATGGTATCATTATTCGGAGGAGCCAGCAGATTAAACGTATTCAGATTGAACGGGCTTCTTCTCAGAGTAACATTATAAGAAGTTGCGGAGGCAAGTGAATCATTACCGCTATATGCATAAACTCTCCACTGACAAACAAGGGAGTCACCTCTGTTAACACCTTTTGCACCCAGCAGACTATCCAGGACATTATTCATAACAGAGTATACGGTATCAATGCCATTAGAATTAGAAGTAAATCTGAATTTAATAAACTGCAACGAATCGAACGAGGGTGATGCAATAAATAATTTATAATTTGCACCAACCGCAGATTTATTCCATTTAAAATACTCGGTATAGGTATTTAATTTTGATGTAATTATAGTAGTATTACTGGCAGGGAACATCAAATTAAACGCTGCCAGTACAGGTTTATTTCTTTTTAACGTCAGGCTCCATGGACCATTTGTAGAAATTATCGAATCCAAAGTACCGGGTGCACCGGGACCTTTGAAAGCGGTAACATTCCACGTACCGACGATACTATCACCCTGAGTCAGACCTTTTCTACCCAGTAAAGCATCCAAATCACCAGAGGTAATTTTGAACAGATTCTGGAATATAAGAGTATCGATTACATTATTCCCGGAGGAATTTTTAAATCTGAATCTATATCCAGCTCCGCTTGCGGAAGTATCCCAGTTAAAGGGAACCGGATACAGATCACCCGCAACAGAAGTAATAGTAGTATTAGGTGAAGGAGTTACCAAGTTAAAAGCATTCAAAGGATAAGAAGTACCTTCGATTTTAGAGAAGGTAATTTTATCCGTTTGTCCGGTTGGAACCGTAGTATATCCAGCGACGACATAAGCAGCAGAAATTGTATCCAGTGAAACGAAAGCGGCTTTCATATTAGCTCTTCCGAGTGGAAGATTCGGCAAAGTGACCCATTTATAATACACGAAATCCCAGAAATACGAATTTGGGACTGCATCAGAGCCATTAAATGCGCCACCAGCGAACAGGACTCCTACACCGTTAGCTTTTCTCACGGTAATAGAAGCCATTCTGGTTGTCGGACCGCCGGGATATTTCGACGGCAGAGGAGTCCAAGTAACTTTTGTAGGTTTATTAAAACCATCTTTAGTAACAACTCCTCTATAGGCAGAATCAACGACACCCCAAGCCGAACCGGTCATAATGAGGCCACCGGCGCTGATAATGGTATCGTTAAGTATACCACCGCCCATCATAGAAGCTTTAATAGGATAGTTTGAGCTAGCCAGTACAGAATAAGTTCTTGCATTAACATCAAACAGCTGTACCTGATCGGAATTGACATAAGTAGAATTTTGACCGGGGTAATAACCATCGCCACCGCCAATAATAAGAATATAATCATCAGAATATTTCAAAACGAGAGCATCAGTAACTTTATTAGACATATCCGGAAGATTACTTTCCCAAGTACCAGAGACAACATCGTAAATAAAAGTTTTACCTAATCCGGTATATTTCTCCCCGCCAAACAGATATATTTTTGTTCCAATAGTAATAGCGGTAGCCGCAGACATAGGAGCAGGGATAGGCTGGAAGCCAGTTTCCCATGTATTAGTACCAATATTATATCTAACGACAGTAGTCAAAGAATTATCGGAACCGCCTCCAAACTGATAAATGAAGTTACCTGCACCGGGAATAATAACATAAGCAGTTGCACTTCTTGAAACAGCGCTTGGAGAAGGAGCAACAGTAGTCCAGAAAGCAGAGACGCCATCTAATGTATATATTGGAGGACTAAAATTAATCTTTTTGGCATATGGACTGAAGTCAGGATTTCCCTGGGGGAAAATCAGGCCAGCATACACTAAAAATATTAATATTAATTTATTAAAAATTTTCATTTCTTTCTCCTTGAAAGTAAAATTAGAGTTAATTAAATATTTTAAAAATTAACCTCATCAACTTAAAAACCTATATTGAGAGTAAAATACTGATTCGTAGAATTAAAAGCCGATTCATTAATAAACCGATAAGCGTAATCAAATCCTAAATTCACAGAGCCGAAAGGATAATGAATACCAACACCGAAAGTCGGTCCAAAAAGCGATTCATCTGTTTCAAAGTCGGGTGTAATAACAGCACCACCCCTAAGAGATAGAATATTTTTCCAGCAATATTCCAGACCGAATTTATACTGGTCACTCGAGAAACCCGAGTTTTGGAACGCACTGGAAAGAGAAACAGAATTTTGCTTTCCGATTGGGATAACGTAAGAGACTCCCATTTCCAGACTAGTAGGCAAATCAAAATCCTGCAAAGTAACTCTTTGCACTGATGAGATACCATTTACTCCCGTGACGGTTCTATCGAGTCCAGAGCCATTAAACGACATAGAAGCTCCAAGGTTTTTAATAACGATACCGAAATTTAGTCCTGTAGTTCCGCCTTTATATTGCAGACCAAAATCGAATGCAACGCCATTAGCGGATACATTAGCGACGCTTTCGCTTATATACTTAATATTTGCACCGAATCTAATTTTATCAGTCATTTGTTTAGCCAAAGTAAGATTACCAATCACATAAGTAGGATTATATATAGTACCGGTTCCATCGGGCATAAGTTCAGTAGTTTCATAAATTTCGCCAATATTGAGAGAACGAATACTAACGCCGATATTCATCAAGTTACCCAAACTAGCACCGACACCGAGGTACTGCATATTCATATCGCCGAAATACTGCATATGAGAGACCAGCACTTCGGTTTTTTGTGTTTTCAAGTGTCCTAAACCTGCGGGGTTCCAATACATAGCATCAACGCCCGTTATGCTCGATAAATTCGAACCACTTAGAGAAGTTCCAATAGACCCTACAGGAATAAGCAACTCCGGTGCGGCGGAAGTACCGAATTTATTTCTCGGTCCGCCAAAACCAATATTAACTGCAATCAAGAGAGTTAATATTATCGTTGTTATTTTAATTTTATTTAAATTCATTTTTATACTTTTCTCCTTAATGTTTTAAATAAACTTTCCGGACAAATGATTGACCGGAAAGTTTTCCATTAAATTTAAAAATTAATTCTTTCTTGTGAAGTAAATATAGCTATTTTAATCACCTTCTGTCCTATACCCGGGGCATCGACCAAGGCAATATATATGCCAGAAGCCACAGGAGTTTTTTCCATATTTTGCAGATTCCATTCCAACGTACTCGAGGTAGAAGTATTACCCGAGCTAGATTTCACAAGAGTTCGAATTAAATCTCCGTTTAAAGTATATATCTTAATAGTGCACTGTAAAGGAAGATTTCTAAAAGTTACAAATTTATCTGAAGCACTTCTGTCGAGGGTACTAAATCCGTAATACGGATTCGGGACCACTCTAATTTTTTCAAGAGCACCTGTAGAACTTGCCACGTTAACATCACCGTATTTAGGAGCGGTCACGTGGAATTCATAATAGAAAGGCAGATTACCCTGAATATACGGAGTAATCGTACCATAAGGATAAATCCAGAATTCATCATTATCCACGAATGTAGCACCATCCCTAACCAATTTAGGAGCCCAAGCATACATAAGGTCAATATTAGGCATACTAGTAAATAAGTTCAGCGGGTCACCGACACTATTGTATTTATAATCGGTTTTACTGGTATCATACTGAGAACCAAAGATAACCATAATCAATTTACCACCGAGTGAATCTGCAGTAATATTAAACTGACCCGTAGCGGGATTAATAGTACCATTTTCGATAAAGCCGCAGTTTAGTTGAACATCAGTAGCTGTGCTATCGGTATATTCACTTTCATAGACCTTAAACGGCACCTGAACAAGATTTTGGTATTTCCAATAAACAAGACCACTAGCATCCAGAGTATCATAATACCTGTAAGCATATTGTTTATTTGTATTAGAGAAAACAATTTTGACTTTTCTTATTCTTTCGGGTGGTAATTTCGATTCAAGATTTATAAAGACATTTTTACTCGGGTAAGCGAGACTCATAGAAAGAGACTGCCAAGGTACAGAAGCATAATATCTATATTTACTACCCGTAACGAACTGGTGGTCAGCGGGTTTATATTCCCAACCGGACAATCTAGCCTGAGTCGAATCACGATTCATAGTAGAGCTAACGTCTTTAATAACACCCACCTTCCAAGAGCCGTCAGGTTTAGTACCTGACATCAAATATCTAATTTTTTGTACTTTGATTAAGAGACCATCCACAGTTCTGGATGAATCATCACTTGTAGGAATATAAGTACTATATCTGAGTTTAGATTTAACAGTTTCGAAATTAGCCGCACCATCGATTTTTCTCAAGATATTATAAGTAGTATCTTTATATTCATTTAAAGGATTAAAGATGATTCTATAAGTTGCATTGAGCAACAAGTCCTGATTTCTGACAATCGGCATACAGCCCAAATCCCTCCAGGAAGTGTTAAGCGTATCTCCATTTTTGAGAGTATACACTGTCCCTGCGGGAGGCATAGTAGGTCTAATTTTAATAATCTGAGCCGAGAGAGAATTTCTAATGACTCTGAATCCTCTTTTAATTTTAGTTGATTTAGACACGGCATAAGCCACGACTGCGAAATGATATTCCTGACCATAAATAAAGTTAGTCATACCACCATAGTTAGAAGTAAATTTCGTACCAGTCAAAGTCACTCCGCGTTTCAGTCCGATATTCGGGAAGCTAGCAGGAGCAGGCATTTTATACGGAGGAACGATTGGATAAGGAGCGAACTGTTCCTGATTATTAATGGTAACGCCGGTGGAGAATGTATCGATCAGATAGCCGACATCATTTTTCTTATCATAAGTATCGAGCAGAACAGCGGCTGACAGGTCAATGGTTTCAGGTTTAGTGAAATCCGGCATTGAATTTGCGAATTTATTTATCTCATATAATTCATATCCTTCGAACGCGTAGATATTCGAATCAGTTGTTTTGAAGAAAATAGTGTCCCAGTATTTATAAGTTTCAGCTTTATCATCCCAGTTAAGATTAATATTGCACTGGCCGTTAGGAAGCGGAGTAAATGAAGCATTTACAACGGGACCCGGAGGAGGCGGAGTGACATTAAAGTCCGAGAGATAAATGAGTTTTGCTGTTTTAGCCAGACTTTTTAATCTGGTAACCGAATTCAGATTCGATGAGCCTCTTGCAACGAACTGAGCAAGGACAATATTTTGAGTATCGCCAGGATTAAAAACAAAATCTTCTCTACCCGAACAGAAAATAAATCTTCTATCGCCTTTAGGATTCGTAGTAAGGACCGTACCGGTTAAACCGCCACAATTCTGGACAGAACCTTTCAATTCAGTCCAGCCCGAACCAGTTTCAGGGTCACCGGGATAGCAATATTTAGTTTGCACAGGCGGTGATTGAGTCGGGTCAAGATAAGGCGAACCATCCTTTTTGACACCTTTCAAATTCAAATATGCCGGATAAGATTCACCGTTCGGGTCCGATTCACAGGCGGGAGGAGCGGTTGAAGTATTAGTAAAGAATGAGAATGAAGTTAGTCCTAAAGTATCGTTAGGCAAACCCGGTTTTCTAACAATGGGGCTTTTGAAATAGTCCATACCGAAAGCCGGCGGAGCGGCCCCATATTCCGAATCGTTGTTATCGCCATTATAGCAAAAACCAAGATTAATTTTATTAACAGTGTCACAACCGATATAATCATCATTTGCATCGCCAAGGTCAGGGTCTACAACCACACCGGTGTAGGTTCTTCTCCATGCACTATCGCCTTTATTAATAACAATCCAGTTAACGAATTGCAGGTCTTCCAAGCCGGGAGTATTATAACACCAAGCAGTAAAGTGCACTTCGGCATATAAAAGCGGGCTATTAACGCCGCCGCCGAAACCTTCACCCGAAGACCTGTTAGAAGCATCGGCATCGGTCATACATAAGAAAATAGTTTGTCCTGCATTTTTCTGACCGGGGACATCGATACCCTGGTCGTACATTCCATTATTATTAACGTCTTCATACGGAGCCCCATAAGGTATCATCAAAGACCATTTATCATAATCGGGATTATTCGAGCTATTGTCACCATTTCTAACAGTATACATTTTAAACTTGGAATCATTATCCCAAGCGGGCAAGCCACTAACTCTTTTAACAGCACCCGGGGAATATTCTCCTTTATACGAAGCCATAACCTGAGCCATTTTAGGAGTACCGTTATTATCGGTAATATAACAACCTATACAAAGGCCGGCCGTAAAGCTCGCATATTTACCGCTACCTTTAGGCCATTCAAAGCCTGCAGTATTTCCAGAAGTAGTATTCTGGTCAAAAATACCTGTATTTTGGAAATAAGCAGCGATATTATTTGCATTCAGAATAATTCTTTGAACAACCGGAGGTGCCGGTGAATTAGTATAATATTTAATTGGATTACCGCCGACTACAATTCTAGGTTTAGCATACCCAAAAGAAGTAAAAGCGATAATCGCAACAATTAAAAATGTTAAAATTTTATATAATTTCATTTTATCTTCGATTGAATTAGTAAAAAAATTTTTCAAATTCAAAATGACTTAACAGAATTTAGAAAGTAATATTAAGACCAAATCTAACCTGTCTTGGAGGACCCCAGTTAGTAAAGAATTTAATTCTTTCAGGCCATAATTGTCTAAACACCGGGTCATTTTCGTATCTCGATGAACCTGTAGCAGTTTGCAAGAAACCATTATCATCCGGCACGCCAGTACCACTAAATACGTTATTAATAATCTCAGTATTCAACAAGTTAATCACATAGATATAGAAATTGAAATTAGTTTTCCAGATTCTAACAGATTTATCGAGTTTCATATCGATCCTATAATTCCATCCCTTATAGACGCCATTTTTCGTAGAATAGACAATATCACCACCGGTACCTGTTGCGGTTTGAGAGACTTCACGTCTAGTATAAGGTCTACCGCTATTGAAACTAAAATCTATATTAAGGCCCACATTTTGCAGAACGGAGCCGAAGAATCCTTTAGGAACATCACTATCACCGAATCTATAATCCAGATTAATAGAGCCAGTATGTCTCTGGTCATAATCAAGCGCATACACATACAAGGGCATTTCCAGATTCGACTGGTTAGCAAGACTTGCTTTGGAATAAGGGTCAGAGCCAGTTCCTGTAGCATAAGACAAAGTATAAGCAACGTTAACCGACAATCTGTTCATTCTTCTCATACTAAGGTAGAAGTCAAATCCTCGAGAGATAGCGAAGTCAGTATTCATATATGTAATAAATCCGACGGGGACTTTTCCATCATCGGTAGCCTGAACTCTAGCGGCACCGATTTGGTCTCTTGTTTCCTTATAGAATGCAGTAATACCCATATCAATCACATCACCGATTTGTTGTTTCAAACCGATTTCATACTGAGTTAATTTAGTAGGAGTCAATGATGAATTTTCTATGACATCCTGAAGAGCAGTAGAGAAGAATCTTCTCATAGTCTGCTGACTAACGAACAGCAGGGTCAGCTGAGGCATTTGTACCATTTTACCATATTGAGCATGGAATATAGTTTTATCGGTAACGGGGAACGAGAAACCGAGTCTCGGGCTAACGGACCAGTTCATTTTACTGTCGACGAAATCATCATCAGAGATAAGGACACCGTCGTCACCGATAAGGTCTTTTTCAATATCCTTCAGCACTTTAGCGTTGACATCAAGAAAATCGACTCTGATACCGCCGTTAAAGTTAAAGTCTGCGAAGCTGACTTTATCCCTGATATAGAAACCACCCACAATAGGATGTTTAGCATCGCTACCGTCGGCAATAAGAGTACCCGTATAGGGGTCAATAACTTCATAGCCATAGCCTTTAAATCTTGCCTGATTAGTACCATACCATCTATCGAAGGGGTCGGAGATGGACAAATCCGACAGGACCACGGGATAGATGGACATATTTTTTAATGTATGATATTTATATTCACCGCCGAATTTAAATTCGTGGTCACCTATTTTTCTAGAGAGCAAAGCCCAGGTACCGTCAAATTTACCACCGATATAGCTCACATCCGTTTTTTGGTAATAGTCAATATTATAGTTTGTCATATAATACAGATAGGATGTTTTCGGGTCGCTGGACAAATTTTTACCCATTGCATTTTCGATACCCAGAGACTGATAATAAGCATTCAATCCGGGGTTATAGTTAGTATCGCCATACCAAGCGAGGTTACTTCCGAAATAGGGGTCGCTTCTTTCAATGAATGTTCTGAAATAGTTGAACTGAGCTTCATAGAAGAATTTACTCGAGACATTATGGACAATTCTTCCGAAGTACTGGTAGTCATCGGTAGTGATGATAGGGTTCTTAGCGGAATTTTGCCAGACGTTACCGCCATAGAAGACCCTACCGCGGTTCAGGTTAACTGAAGCGCCGAATTTCAGATTAATAGGAATTTTGCCGCCTTTTAATTCTGAAAAATTCATATTCAATCTTCCGTTAAATGACCAGTTACCCGATTCGTCATCTTTAATTTCGCCATTAGGAACGATAGTAGGAACTTTATCGGCAATCCAGGAACCCAGAGAATTTCTCAAGAAAGTTCTCTCGACGCTGCCGAAGAAGTTAAACACTTTAGCGAGATTTTTAGAAGGGATAAGAGGTCCACCAAAAGATATATTGTAGAGGTTATACCCCTGAGATTTAGTATCAATAAATCTTCCGGTAAACTCATCCGTAATAAGTTCAACGGAGCCAGTATATTTATCGGTACCGCTTTTCGTGGAGACGTTGATAACGCCGCTAAGGACGTTTCCGTATTCCGCCCCGAATCCACCGGTCAGCACCGAAATTTCCTGCAATAAATTATTGGGTACGAAAGCTCTCGAGGAGCCATCCAGGGGGTTAGTAGTCTCGACACCGTCGATAATAACGATGCTTTCGTTAGACCTACCGCCTCTGATGTTAATTGCGCCGCCTCTTTCGTCCTGCACGACGCCAGCGGTTTTAGAGACGATGTTAATAACGCCTCTTGTACCCTGGTTTTGTATTTGCGAACTTTCGATAATTCTACCGCTTTGTTCGACATCGATACCTTTTCTTTCAGCGATAACATCGATGGGACCGGTAGTAATTTCACCGGAAACCGAAAGTTCAAAATTCACTTTAGTTCTTTGATCAACGGAAACCTTGATACCAATTTGTCTCATAGCGTTATATCCGATATACGACGCTTCAACATTATAAGTTCCCACATCCACATTCAATATAACATAATTTCCGTTATCGTCTGTAATTGCTCCGATATTAGATCCGACTATTTTGATGGTAGCACCGATAAGTGGAGAGTTATCTTTAGCATCAACGACTCTTCCGCCGATACTTCCTGTTGACTGAGAAAACGAATAATCCGGAAATAATATAAGAAATGCAAATAAAGAGAGAAGAATAATTTTTTGTATTAAGTTATCCCTCATTACTTCCTCCGATAATTAATATTTATTAAAATATACAACCCCCATAATAAATAAGTTTATTATTCATTCATGAGGGTTGTATTTAAGTTCATTTAAAAAATTTTACTATATAATTACTTTATCAACATCATTTTTCTTGTTTCTTTATAGCTACCGGTCTCGATAGAGTAGAAATAGATTCCGCTCGCAAGACCTTTAGCGTTAAACGATACTTCATTAACGCCAGCATTAACCATTTCATCTTTCATCAATGTTTCGATTAACTGACCATTGATGTTATAGATTTTAAGAGTAACGTTGGAATTTTTCGGTAAAGCGAACCTGATATTTGTAGTCGGGTTGAACGGGTTCGGATAGTTTTGATACAGAGAATAACCATTCGGAACTTCACCCGAGATATTCTTAACAAATACAGGAGCTGCGACGCCGATTCTATAGTGATAAATTCTGGAAATAGCTTCACCATTAGCGACGTGCGAATAATATGTCTGCGGAATGGAGTCAGCAAAAATCGACAAGTTTGCATAATACATCGAGCCCGAAATCGAATCGTTGAATTCTGACATATTCGGCCACGACCAGTCTTTCATAGTCATAGTAGTATCAAACGGAGTAATAATCTGAGGACGTTTCCAAGAATTACCGCCGTTACCGGAAGCAGTTAAATACACGCAGTTAAACGAGCATGTATCAACAGAGCCGCCGACATAGACATTACCGCTCGGGAGATTTCCACCGAAAGGAGTCTGGAAGGCAAGGAATATCACGCCACCGGAGACACCGATTGTCGGTCTGCACATAGGAGTCTGTACATCGTTTGAAGCACCGGTATTATAGCAAGGACGATAACCGACTATGGATGTATCGGCAATAACGATACTTCTGTTCGGGTCAGAGCCGGGAAGAGTATTCGACCAGAATCTAATTTTAGCATTCGGGTCGCCGGGGAAATAGCTACCAGCATTAGTTTGTTTATCAATTTCGAATGTAACTTTCGGAGAAGTACCCAAATAAATAAGGTCGATACCTCTTAATGCACCTGCGCTATCCACGCTGAAGTTACAATCATAAATTTTTGTCGGGTTGCCGAATGATGTACCGTTATTAGTGGATTCCATAAAGTAGACATCACCGTAATCGGGATAAGTATTAGGAGTATTAGCCGCTATGTAAGCAATACCGATTCTTCCGTCAGAGCCTCTTGCGATTTGATGGCATTCTGCCGAACTTGATAGGAAAGGAGTCCATTCTCCCCAAGTTCCGGTACCGGTAGTACTCGTACACGGGATAAAGAAAGCAGAATCCCAAGAGGTGTTATTAATGGAAGAAATCATTATGAACTTATTCGTAAGTGTAATACTGCTTGTAGAAACTATTCTTGGCCAAATCTTAGCATTATCATAGAGTGGAGGGGTTAATCTGTTAAAAGAGCCGAGACCTTCAGCGGCATCAACATAAGCCTGAGATACTGTTGTAGTAACACCGTCAGCGGTATGTACGCCGACCAAAGCAGGACCGTTTGTCATAAAATTAAGACAGCCGTATCCGCTTCTTGCATTAGCGTCGGTAACAACACCGATGAATGTCCAGGTAGTACCTTTATTTGTGCTGTAATAATAATGAGTTCTTCTTCCGGGACAGGTTGCAGGATCTTCCCCCAGAGGAGCATACATATGGACATAATGCAAATTATTCGGGGATTTCGGATTCATTCCGAATGTTTGACCTGTACCATTGGAGCACATATCGTACATCGAGTTATTATTATTAATTTGTGTTTTAACCAACGATGCAATCCAGCCTTCCGGCAGATAGACGTCAGAAGCCGAACCTGTTTTGGATGGTGTCGGAAATTTCACGCCATATGAAACAGGACCATTGCTGACACCGAGGACGGCATCGCCAACAACTTTAACTTTCAATTGAACACTCTGAATTTTACTTAATTGCTCCGGAGTCAATACCGGTCCAGCAATAGTAAAACTACTTGCAAATGCAAATACAATAACTACTAAAAGTAATTTTTTAAGCATTTTTTTCTCCTTTAAATTTATTTATGATAATATATGTAAATTATAAAAAAACGAACTAATTTCTTAAGTTTCTTTAATATAATACTAATTCAAAAACTTGTCAATATACAATTTTGTAATCGTTATTTAACGATTTTATAATATGCAAGGGTAAAAATTTTTATCCATAAAATTTTGTTTTCAAGAAAAACACTTTTTTACTTGCATAAAAATATCATTTGATATATATTTATGGCTATCCTTAGTTTTGCCTGCAACATGATTAGTTAAAATCACGTTTTCCAGCTTAAAAAGCAATTTATTAATTTTCGGTTCATTTTTAAACACGTCGAGACCTGCGAAACAGATTTTTCTTTTTTTCAGCATACCAATCAAATAATCCTCGTCGATAACACCGCCTCGAGAAGTATTTATTAATATTGTATTTTCAGATAATAATTTCAATTTATCTTCCGAAATGAAATTAACATTACTTTTATTCAGCGGGATATGCAGAGTAACTACATCGGAATTTTTCAGAATGAAATTCAAGCTTTTGAAATCGGTTTCGGGGTTATTTTTAATAACATTCGAATCGATATCGTTTGCATACACAATCATACCGAAAGCTTTAGCATATTCTGCGACGCGTGAGCCGACTTTACCGAAGCCGATAATTCCGATTCTTTTTCCCCGTAATTCAATTCTTTTAAAATCGTTATTTACGAATTTATTTTCACGAACAAGTTTATCGGATAATTTAATTTGTTTCACAATTCCGAGCAACAAGGCAAAGGTATGTTCAGCGGCGGACACAACATTTCCTGTTTGTGAATTGAGTACGATGATATTTCTTTTTTTTGCGTATTCCAAGTCAATATGGTCAGTGCCTTTAGTACAGGTAGCGATGACCCGGAAGTTACATTTACTCAAAAAATCCCTGTCAATAATTCTGGTGGAGCGTATAACGAGGACATTACAATCGTTATAATTTTTCAGGATTTCGGGATTAGAGACATTAATTTTCGAAATGACAGAAAATTTTTTTGGTGATAAGAGTTTCAGGCCATCGAGGTCGATTTCATCGGCGATAAGGATTCTTATTTTGTTTTTTGAATTCAACAAAACAGATAAAAAAAGATTTAAGAGAAATTACGGATTAATCTTTATTACGGGGATTATCCAGTGCTTCCTGAATGAGGTGCAATATTTCAATTTTACCCTCGCCAGTAACAATAGAAAACGGAATATAATCTTTGCACAAATCATCGTTATTGACAATTTTAGATGACCTGTAAATTTGTTTTTCCATTTTATTTTTCGAAATTTTATCAGCCTTAGTCAGGACGATCGTATATGGGATTTCATAATACTCCAGCCAGCTCACCATCAATTCATCGAGATAAGTAGGTTCGTGTCTAGCGTCTATCAACACGAACACCATATTAACATTTTGTCTTTCGCTAATATATTCTTCCACGAGTTTTCTCCACCCTGCCCGAATTTGTTCGGGGACTTTGGCATATCCATAGCCGGGTAAATCGACGAGATAGAACTCTTCATTAATCAAGAAGTAATTAAGCTGTCTTGTTTTGCCGGGGACCGAGCCGATTTTTGCGAGGCTTTTTTTATTACAGATTTTATTAATAAGCGATGATTTTCCGACGTTAGAGCGACCCACGAAGACAAATTCCGAAAGGACGGATTTCGGTAATGTTCTCAGATCATAAATACTATTAATGAATTCGGCTGAAGTTATTTTCATTGTTTATATATTATATAAAAAACCCCTAACTTTTAATCAACGATTAATTATTTTTCTTTTACATTTATAAAAGTTAAGGAATAATTTAAATTTTTTAAAGTATATACTTTAAACTTTGTTACAAAATAATAATTTATATTAATAAATAAAATGCAATTAATAATAGACGAATCGGGAGATAACGTTCAGAAAAGTGTGTAAAATAAAATATTAAAAAGAATAGTCTTCTCATTGAAATCTATATTTTAATCAGCTTTTTATATTCAACCCCTAACGGGGTTGGAGATTGGGGTTATTTATCTCCCCCGACTTCGTCGGGGGTTACCGATATTCGACCTCTACGAGGTCGTTTGAGTTTACTTAGCATTCGGAAATATTTTTTATTTGAGTTTACTTAGAATTCGGAAATATTTTTTATTTGAGTTTACTTAGCACTCAGAAATATTTTTTAATTATTTAATGTATTTTAAATTTTAGAAAGAAAGATATTTACACACTTTTTTGAACGCTACCAATCGGGATTTCAAGGGAAAAAAAACTCCGGAGACCAAAGGTTTCCGGAGTATATTTTAAGCAATAAATATTTATATACTATTCTTCTTTTTTCTGTTTTTTAGGTTTGGTTTCCTTTTTTGTTTTTGGAGTGCTTTTAGGTTTGGTTTCCTTTTCCTTAGTTACGGTTTTTTTAGCTTTAGGTTTAGGAGTCTTTTTTTCCTTAGTATCTTTTTTAGTTTCCTCTTCTTTTGTTTCTTCCTTCACTTCCGGTTTTTCCTTGCCTTTGCCTTTAGTTTTAGTTTCTTCTTTTTTCCTTGCGGCTTTTTCTTTTTCTTTAATTATGCTATAGTCAACGAATTCGATGATAGCCTCACCTGCTCCGTCACCGTATCTGAAACCGGTTTTCAGAATTCTAGTATAGCCGCCGTTTCTGGATGCGACCTTTTTAGCTATTTCTCCGAACAGGATTTGGATTGCTTCCTTATCTTTAATGACGCTTGCTGTGACTCTTCTATGGTGGAGAGCTTTTTGGATTTCGGATTTTTTAACTTTAAGAGATTTTTTCGCCTTAGTAATATAAGGTTCAATAAATGTTCTAAGCTCTTTTGCTTTAGCCAAAGTAGTTTTGATTCTTTTATGTTTAATCAGGGAAACAGCCAAATTCGAAAGTAAAGCTTTTCTATGGCTAGCGGTTCTTTTTAATTTTCTACCTTTTTTTCTATGCTCCATATCAAATAATTTAATAGTTGTTAATAATTACTCTTTTTCATCGTTTAGATACTTACTCACATCCATACCAAATGTAAGTCCGAAGTCTTCGATGAGTTCTGTCAATTCAGCCAGAGATTTTCTACCGAAGTTTCTGAAATGCAGCATTTCAGATTCATTTTTACTAACCAAGTCAGAGATAGTTTTAATTTCAGCGGACCTCAGGCAATTCTGCGAGCGCACGGACAAATCGAGTTCATCTACAGGGGTCAGCAATATTTTTTTCACCATTTCGAACTGTTCATCTTTCTCATCGGTTTCCACATTTTTTTCTTCCAGTTCCGGTCTCAGGTCCAGAATGAGCTGAATATGTTCTTTAAGAATTCTCGAAGCAATAATGATTGCTTCTTCGGGTTCCATAGTACCGTTAGTATTAATTTCGAGGACGAGTTTTTCATAATCCGTTTTCTGTCCGACGCGTGTATTTTCGATAACATAATTAACTTTTGTTATGGGGGAGAAAATCGAATCAATGGGAATAAAGCCGATAGGAAATTCATATTTTTTATTTTCTTCCGACGGTACATATCCGATTCCGTTACCCATTCTCAGTTCAATATTCAGGTGAGCATCTTTATTTAAAGTAGCGATATGCAGACCGGGATTCATAATTTCAAAATCGGCGGTAGCATTCTGAATATCTTTAGCGGTAAAGACGCCGGGGCCGTTAACTTTAAATTCGATTTTACCTGATTTATTAGTAATATCTTTAAACCTTACTTCTTTCAGGTTCAATATGATTTCGGACAAATCCTCGACGACACCTTTAATGGTAGTGAACTCATGCTGAATATCATTTACTTTGATAGCAACAATCGCAGTTCCAGGCAGAGATGAAATCAACACACGCCTCAAGGAATTACCGAGTGTGACACCATATCCTCTTTCAAGCGGCTGAAAAATAAATTTCCCGTAAGTGTTAGTATAAGTAGATTCTTCTTTTACAACTTTTTCCGGTATTTGTAAATGATTTATCTTCATTTTTTATAATTTTAAATTTTAAATTTTATTTTGAATATAACTCGACAACGAGCTGTTCATTTCCTATAAAGGGTACTTCAGCTCTTTCGGGGCTATGCAAAAATGTTCCCGACATATTAGCTTTATCAAGGTTAAGCCAAGAGACGAGCATATTTTCCTTCATTCTTTTCATAGCTTCATGGAAAGCCGGAAGTTTTTTGCTTTTATCTCTCACCTGGACGACGTCGCCGGATTTAAGGACATAAGAAGGAACATTAACAATTTTACCATTTACAGTCAGATGGCGATGAGTAATCAGTTGTCTAGCGGCTTTTCTCGAGGGAGCAAGTCCCAATCTAAACAAAGTATTATCGAATCTACTTTCGAGGAGTTTCACGAGATTTTCGCCGGTGATACCTTTTTTCTTCGAAGCAGTTTCGAAATAGCTTCTGAATTGTTTTTCGAGCAAGCCATAGGTTTTACGAATTTTTTGTTTTTCTCTCAGCTGCAGGGAATAATCACTGATTCTAGACCTTCTCGACAGTCCATGTTGTCCCGGGGGATAATTTCTCGATTCGATCGGGCACTTATCGGTATAGCATTTAGTTCCTTTTAAAAACAGCTTTTGTCTTTCTCTTCTACAAAGCTTGCAATTTGCGTCTGTATATCTTGCCATTTAGTTATTGTTTGATATTTTTCTTTAAGTTTTTTTAATTCTTAGTTAATTTACAGTAAAAATAAAATTACACTCTTCTTTTCTTAGGAGGTCTGCATCCATTATGGGGCAAAGGTGTAATATCCTTAATAGAAGTAATTTCAAGCCCTGTCGTATTAAGAGATCTCACAGCGGCATCGCGTCCGGAGCCCACGCCTTTGATGAGGACCTCAACTTTTTTCAAACCGGCATCGATTGCTTCTTTTGCAGCGGCTTCCGCGGTCATTTGTGCGGCAAAGGGTGTATTTTTCTTAGAGCCTTTAAATCCCATTTTGCCGGATGAAGCCCATGAAATAGTATTGCCATAGACATCGGTCAGAGTAACGATAACGTTATTAAAAGTAGCTTTAACATGCGCCACGCCGTTAGATTCGACCTGAATTTTCTTTTTTGCTTTTTTATAAGTTTTAGCCAATCTGTTATGAATTTTAAATGTTAAATGTTAAATGTTAAATTAAATATTACTATAATTCAAAAATTCCTGTTTTTGTGTTATACTTTTCTGTTCCAGGAGTTATATTATTTTTTAGCCGTAGCTTTTTTCTTACCGGCGACAGTTTTCCTTTTGCCCTTACGAGTTCTCGCATTAGTTCTCGTTCTCTGACCTCTAACGGGCAGACCCCTGCGGTGTCTTTTACCGCGATATGTACCGATATCCATTAGTCTTTTAATATTCATCTGGACTTCAGATTTCAGGGCTCCTTCAACTTTAATTTCAGAGCTAATAGCATTTCTAATCTGATTAACCTGGTCATCAGTAAGTTGAGAGACTTTAGTATCTTCACTAATACCGAGTTTACCGAGTATTTTTTTAGAAGTAGAGACACCGATACCGAAGATGGATGTAAGACCGATAACGATTCTTTTATTTCTTGGTAAATCTATTCCAGCAATTCTTGCCAATTTTTATTTCTCCCGATTTATCTTTTAAAATTATTTATTCTTTAAAATCACAGCGTAATAATATATACAAATTTGGATATAATATCAGCCTTGTCTTTGTTTGTGTTTAGGATTAACGCAAATCACTTTAACAACACCTTTTCGTTTTATGATTTTACATTTATCACACATTTTTTTAACCGAGCTTCTGACTTTCATTTTAAATTTAATTTATCTTATTAAAATCTCTGATTAATTTATTATATAAAAAAAATTATTTATATCTATAAGTAATTCTACCTTTTGTCAAATCATATGGGGACAATTCGACGGTAACCTTATCGCCCTGCAGGATACGTATATAGTTCATTCTCATTTTGCCCGAGATATGGGCGAGAATTTCGTGACCGTTTTCAAGTTTGACTTTGAAAGACGTATTCGGAAGAATTTCCGTAATAATACCGTCAACGACTATTGAATCCTGTTTTACCAAAATAAAAATATTAAATCAATAAAAAGATTTAGTTAAAATTTCCGGTTCTCCGTCCGTAATCAAAATTGTATGTTCAAAATGTGCCGAAGGTTCAGAATCTTTAGTAACGACAGTCCAGCCATCTTTTAAAGTCTTAACGGCATAAGTGCCATAATTAATCATAGGTTCGATAGCGATAGTCATACCATTAAGGAGCTTAAATTTATTTTTCGAATTATAGTAATTCAGCACAGCGGGTTCTTCGTGAAGTTCACTACCGATGCCGTGACCGCACAAATCCCTGACCACGCCATATCCCGAGCCTTCCACAAAATCCTGTATAGCACAGGCGACATCATTGAGCATATTTCCGTCTTTAGCCTGAGCGATACCTCTATAGAGGGATTCCTTAGTAACCTGAAGCAAGCGTTTTTTCTTCGAAGAAATTTCACCCACTTCAAAAGTACAGGCGGCATCGCCATAGTAGCCGTCTTTGAGGACACCGACATCAACAGAAACTATATCGCCGTTCATTAATTTTCTAGGTCCGGGGATACCGTGCACGACTTCTTCATTAATCGAAATACAGCTACTTGCGGGATATTTATTTTTTTTATCTCCGTATCCTTTGAAAGCGGGGTATCCGCCATTTTGGACAATAAACTTTTCAATAAGTTCATCAATCTGAAAGGTTGTAATACCCTCTTTTATAAAATCTTTAATATATGTAAGAACATTTGCAACTATTTTACAGCTTGCCCTAATTAATTCAATTTCCTTTTCATTTTTAACTAAAGACATCTAAAACACTTACCTTCTGGATTTCAGTTTACTACCTTTCATAAATCCGTCGTAATGCCTCATAAGGAGATGAGATTCAATTTGCTGTAAAGTATCGAGGGCGACTCCGACGACAATCAACAAGCTGGTGCCGCCGAAGAACTGCGCGAGTCCCTGAGTAATTCCAATTTTGACCAAAAAAGTCGGAATGATAGCAATAATGGCCAGGAAAATAGAACCAGGCAGAGTAATTTTTGTTAATATATTATCGATAAAGTCCGAAGTAGGTTTCCCCGGTCTAACGCCCGGAATGAAGCCCCCCTGTTTTTTCATATTATCGGCGACGTCTTTAGGATTAAATGCAATCGCAGTATAGAAATAAGTAAAGAAAATAATCAACAATGCATAGACCGTAGAATAGAAGAAGCTGTCGTATTCAAAATACTTTGCAACAGAGGTCATAAACTCGCTATTGGGGAAGAACGACAAAACCGTATTGGGAATAAACATAATAGACTGAGCAAAAATCAGGGGCATAACGCCAGCCTGATTGACTTTCATCGGGATATACTGAGTAACTCCTCCAAAGACTTTTCTACCAATAACTCTTTTAGCATACTGGACAGGAATTTTTCTCGTAGCAACGGTGACGGCTATAACGCCTGCAATAATCAATACAAAACCTGCGATATAGATTGCCTCAATCAACACATTTCTGACACCGGATGCAATAATCTGGATTTCATCGAAAACGGAATACGGGAAGCGGTCAATAATACCGATAAAAATTATCAGTGAGATACCGTTACCTATTCCTTTTTCAGTAATCTGCTCTCCGAGCCACATCAATAAAATCGTACCAGCGGTTAAACAAATAACCGTCGAAAATGTAAAGAGGAAAGGAGAGATTTCCGGGCTGATAATATTCATTTCGCCTGCTCTTCTGCTGGCGAGCTGAACGCTAATTCCCCAAGCCTGAAGTGCCGCTACGGGAATAGTCAGCATACGGGTCATTTGGTTAATTTTCTTTCTTCCGTCTTCGCCTTCTTTCTGCAGTTTCTGGAAATACGGAAAAACCGCACCGAGAAGCTGAATAATAATAGAAGCACTGATATAAGGCATAATACCCGAAGAGAAGATAGCGGCTTTGCTGAAAGCGCCGCCAACGAACAAATCGTACAAACCAAAAAGAGTATTAGCCGACTGGTCTTTAGCTGCCTGAGCGAGTAATGATGCATCAATACCGGGGAGTGTGATGTGGGCGCCGATCCTGACAACGATTAGAATAGCAATCGTAAAGAGAATTCTGGAACGGAGCTCTTCAATTTTAAAAATGTTTCTGAAATTCTCTACGAAACCGCTCATATTATAATAGCTTTCCCTCCCACCGACTCAATTTTTTCAATCGCCGTTTTACTGAACGCATTAGCAGAAATTTCAAGTTTAGATTTCAAATCTCCATTACCTAAAATCTTAAGGGGTTTATTTTTATTCTTCAGAAAATTATTATTTAATAAAAATTCAGAATTTAAACTTGTTTCCTTTAATTTTCCAGAGTCAATTAATTTTTGTAAATCACCAACATTAACAGTATTGAATTCAACTCTATTAATATTTTTAAAACCGAATTTAGGAACCCTTCTTTGAAGGGGCATCTGTCCGCCTTCGAACCAGGCTCTATTTTTATAACCCGAACGGGATTTCGCCCCGTTTTCTCCTCTTGTAGAAGTTCCTCCGAAACCGGAGCCCTGACCTCTACCGACTCTTTTTTTTCTTTTCCTTGAACCTTCTGCGTATTTTAAATTGCTGAGTATGTCCATTAATTATTTTTTTATCATTTAAATCTTGAGCAAAAAAATTTTTCTTTACAAACTAAAAAAATCCTTTGTCCCGACGAGTCGGGACAAAGGAATA
>CAZCSV010000003.1:30713-244174 GCA_964501535.1 uncultured Ignavibacteriaceae bacterium
GAGTCGGGACAAAGGAATATTATTTTTAGACTTTTATTTCAAATTACATTTTAGAGATGAACGTTTAACATAATGCTAGCTATTCCAGTACCAAACCATGATTGTTTCGGACCAGTCAATGTTGTTGTGGTGCTACCACCAGTCGAAGTAGCTTCCGGTGCACTATCCATTCTCATTCCGAGAGTATATTTTCCACCCAATGACATTCCAGGAGTAAAGTACCAATCAAATCCAAAATTAACACCAAAACCTATTGAATTTCCTGAAGCTTCCCGTTTGCTTGTTGTGGTACCAGCAGTAACTTCATACTTCGAACTGGTCATACCGTAATTAACATTTAATCCTAAATACGGAGAAATACTATATAAAGATTTGAAATGATAATTACCATCAAGAGAGACACCTAACTGTGTAGATGACGAACTTACGGTTTGTCCTGCCCAGGTTGGTTCCCAACTACTGCTACCAAAATGAAGACCAATTGCTAAAGCGATTTTTGGTGATACATAATATTGAAATCCAATACCAACAAGGCTTGACACGGTAACGTTTGCGGTATCAACAAAATTACTATGTGATCCAGCATTAACAGAACCTAATGCACCACTTACAAAAGGAGCATACATAAAGACGAAGTTCTTTGAGCCTTGATACACTTCCGGTTTTGTTCCGTCCCAGCCTTTATTTATCTGAGCAAAAGAAAAACTGGAAACGAAAAGTACTAACATTAAAGCTACGAATAATTTTTTCATTTTTTTTCCTTTCTGTTTTGTTTTTTTTGTTTAATTAATATTTTTTGTTGCTAAAAAAAGTCTGTAACTAAATTTATTATGATATTTTTTTGATACCATAAATATTCCTTTCTTTAGTTATATAAATAACTTTTTAAAAGAGAATTATTTTTACGATATTTCAACTTTCACTAAATGTTTAACTTTTTCAATCATTCCTCTAATCTGAGGAGTATCTTTTTTAACAACCGAGCGATTTGGTCTTCCCAAACCCAGAGCTTCAATCGTTTTTTTCTGATTCTTTACTCTATCTATAATGCTTTTAGTCTGTGTTATTTTTATAAATTTATCCATTTTATATTTAAAAGTCAAGTTTCTTCGTAAACTACTTCAAACAAGTCATCTAATCACGTTGTAAATAACTCACTTAAAGTAATGCCTCTTTTATCTGCAGCAATTTTAGCATCGTACAAACTTTTCAGTGCTCTAATTGTTGCTTTAACAACATTATGAGGGTTTGACGAGCCGAGCAACTTTGTAAGAACGTCCTGAATTCCAGCACTTTCGAGCACTGCCCTGACGCCACCGCCTGCTATTAATCCCGTACCCGGTGAAGCAGGTTTCAATAAAACTTTAGCGGCGCCGAATTTTCCGATAATTTCAAAAGGAATAGTTCCTTTATAAATCGGAATTTCAATAATATTTTTTCTTGCGTCCTCAACGCTTTTTTTAATCGAATCGGTTACTTCGTTAGCTTTACCGAGTCCAATGCCAACATGTCCTTTTCCGTCTCCGACGACGCTCACGGCACTAAAACTAAATCTCCTACCGCCTTTAACAACTTTAGCAACTCTGCTAATGTGCACTAACTTTTCCTTGAGTTCTAACTCACCTGCCTTAATGTATTTTTTCGCCATTTATAACAATATAAAAAATAATATTATATTTAATTAATTTCAATAAAAAAATTTATATCACTTTTCACGGGAATCCAGACTATCATTTTACCGGTTACTCAGTAAAAAAAAAATTGTTCTCGGGGGAGGAGTCGAACCTCCACATACGACTTCAGAGGCCGCTGTCCTGCCATTAGACGACCCGAGAAAAATCATAATTTTTCAAAAAACACTCAAAAATTTCTTTCCAATGGTAGAGAACAATAAATTTTTTGTTCTCAGGGGAGGATTCGAACCTCCGCTAACGGCTCCAAAGGCCGCTGTCCTACCATTAGACGACCCGAGAATGATATGGTATAATTTAGTAATAATTTTTAAAACTTTAAACCACCTTCTCGGGCACCATCAGCAAAAGCTTTTACTCTTCCGTGATACAGATAGCCGTTTCTATCGAAGACAACGTTAACGATTTTTTCATTTTTAGCTTTTTCGGCAATTATTTTTCCGATAATTTTACTCTTGCTGATTTTACCTTTTTCAGATTTCAGTTTTTCCGTAACATCTTTAGAGACAGAGCTGACGGATAACAATGTTTTACCTGCGACGTCATCAATGAGCTGTCCATAAATCTGATTCAAGCTTCTATAAACAACGAGTCTCGGTATATCCGCGGTACCTGAAACTTTTTTTCTGATTTTAAATTTTATTTTTTGTCTTCTATTTAAATTTTTTCTATTCATTTATTTAGTCTTTTTTTATCTTAACTAATCTTAAAACTATTTAGCGGCAGTTTTACCTGCTTTTCTTCTAATCTTTTCATCTTCATATTTAATGCCTTTGCCTTTATACGGTTCGGGTTCCCTGAAAGACCTGATTTTAGCGGCAATCAAGCCGACGAGTTGTTTATCTATACCGCTTATAACGATTGATGTCGGCGAAGGGACTTCGATTTTCACTTCTTTCGGAGCGATAAAAACTATAGGGTGCGAGTAACCGAGCAGAAGAACGAGTTTTTCACCTTTCAGTTCGGCTTTATATCCGATGCCGACGAGTTCAAGTTTTTTAGTATAGCCTTCGGTGACGCCAATTATCAAGTTATTCAGCAGAGCTCTATACAGGCCATGGAGAGCTTTATTTTTTTTATAATCATTAATTCTGGTAAAGACGACTTCGTTGTCTTTCAATTCCGCATTAACACCGCCGGTAATCTGCATATTCAAAACGCCTTTAGGACCTTTAACTTCGATAACGTCGTCCTTTTTGGTGATTTGGACACCTTTAACAATCTCAACCGGTTTTTTACCAATTCTACTCATATAAATTTAAATTTTCTGATTAAAATAAAATTTACCAAATAGCGCAAATTACTTCGCCGCCAATCTGGAGTTTACGTGCTTCTTTTTCGGTCATCAGACCTTTAGATGTAGACACAACGGCGATACCGAGACCACTTCTGACTCTCGGAAGATTTTCATACTTCACATATTTTCTAATACCGGGTTTACTAATTCTTCTAAGACCGTCGATGACGCACACGCCGTTATTATATTTAAGTTTCACGGACAGATATTTTTTGCCCTTATTTTCGACAACCGAATAGTCCGTAATATAATTAGTTTTTTTCAAAATTTCCGCTATACCGACTTTCATTTTCGATACAGGAATATCGACAGATTTTTTTTCTGCTTTAATAGCATTTCTCATTCTAGTTAAAAAATCCGCAATTGGGTCTGTCATGGACATAAATTAAATTCTCCTGTTTATTTTTTTACCAGCTTGATTTAACGATTCCGGGAATTTTACCCTGCAAAGCCAGTTCTCTGAAAACCAATCTTGAAACACCAAATTTCCTGTAATAGCTTCTTGCTCTTCCTGTAACCATGCATCTATTATGCAATCTGGTAGCGCAGCTATCTCTGGGTAATTTTGCGAGCGCGGCATAGTCACCTTTTTCCTTAAGTTCTTTTCTCTTCTCTGCATATTTTCTAACGGTAGCTTCTCTTCTGTTTTGTCTCGCTATTAATGATTTTTTGGCCATTCTATATATTAATATTTATATTTTATTTTATTTAGTAAAAGGCATTCCGAAACTCTTAAGGAGTTCATATGCTTCTTCATCAGTTTTAGCGGTCGTAGCGAAAGTGATATCGAGGCCGCTAATTCTCTGAATATTATCCACATTAATTTCGGGGAAAATAATTTGCTCTTTTATTCCCATGGAATAATTACCTCTTCCGTCGAAGCTTTTATCGGAAAGTCCTCTGAAGTCCCTGATTCTTGGGATAGCAATGTTTACGAGTCTATCCAGGAATTCATACATTCTATCATTTCTCAAAGTAACCCTGACACCGATATTCATCCCCTGTCTCAGTTTAAAATTAGAGACAGATTTTTTAGCTTTAACGACAGTAGGTCTCTGACCCGTAACAGCTTCAATTTCCTTAACGGTATTTTCAATAATTTTCGGGTCAACGACAGCGGCTCCCACTCCGACATTCAAGCAAATTTTGCTTAATTTCGGAGCCTGCATAGTATTTTTATAATTAAACTTTTTAATTAATTCAGGAACGATTTTTGTTCTATAAAATTCCAAAAGTCTGACAGGGACTTTTTCCTCTACAAATTTCTCTTTAGCATCTTTTCCCGATTTCTTAGATTTCCGGGAATCGGCAGAGACTTTAGAATCTTTTTTTCTATCTTCCTTTGTTTTTGCCATAAGTTATTAACTGATTAAAATTTCTCCAGATTTTTTGCTTTTTCTCATCCTTTTATTTTTGCCTGACACTTCATCTTTAACGACTTCCATACCGATTCGAGTAGGCTGATTAGATTTCGGGCACATAAGTTCGACGTTAGTGATATTAATCGGAGCTTCTCTTCTGACGATACCGCCCTGTTGATTTTTCTGATTGGGTTTAGTATGTCTATGGACTATATTAACGCCTTCGACAATAACGCGGCCTTTAGATCTGTTAATAAACAAAATTTTTCCAACGGTACCTTTAGCGTTACCGCAAATTACTTTGACCGTATCGTTTTTCTTTAATCTTGTTTTTATCATTTTATTAAACTTAATTCATTTTAAATAAATTTCTTAAATCACTTCCGGAGCGAGAGATATAATTTTCATAAATTGTTTTTCTCTAAGCTCACGAGCGACGGGTCCGAATATTCTAGTTCCTCTTGGTTCATTCTGAGGATTAATAAGGACAGCGGCATTATCATCGAACTTAATGCAGCTTCCGTCTTTTCTTTTAACTTCTTTAACAGTTCTGACGATAACGGCTCTTGATACCTCACCTTTTTTCACGGCGCCGCCGGGAATAGCGGATTTAACGGATACCACTATAATATCTCCCAGGCTGGCATATCTTCTATCCGAGCCACCGAGCACACGGATGCATCGCACGGATTTTGCGCCGGAATTATCTGCGACAGTTAAATTTGTTTCTTCTTGTATCATAATATATACTTATATATTCAGTTTCAAATTTTTATTTAAAGGCTTGCGAGCCGATTTTTAAGAAATAAATTATTTAGCTTTTTCAACGATTTCAACCAGGCGCCATCTTTTCTTTTTGCTCATAGGTTTAGTCTCCATAATTTTCACGATATCGCCTTGTTTGCATTCATTTTTTTCGTCGTGAGCCATAAATCTCGTAGTCTTTTTAAAATACTTCTTATAAATAGGATGTTTTACCCTTTTCTCAATAGAGACGGTAACAGATTTATCCATTTTATCGCTCGAGACCAAACCAATTCTGGTTTTTCTTTTAGTCTGTCTTTTTTGAGTAACTATGTTTTTTTCTTCGCTCATTAAATTTATAATTCTTTATGCTTTTTTTTGTTCTTCTTTTTCTCTTTCTTTCAGAACCGATAAAATCCTAGCAATATCTCTTTTAGTATTAGCTATGGACTTGAAATTTTCCAGCTGTCCCGATGCGTGTTGAAAGCGGAAATTTTCCAGAGCATCATAGCTATCCTTCAATGTGTTTTTCAAATCCTTAGTTGCCAAGTCTCTTATTTGATATATTTTCATTTTCTTAATTTTAACTATTATAAAGATATTCTTTTAACAAACTTTGTTTTAATCGGCAATTTATGGGCTGCGAGTCTGAAAGCCTCTTCGGCAACGCTTTGACTAACGCCATCAACCTCGAACATAATTTTACCCGGCTGTACTACAGCGACCCAGTATTCGGGAGCGCCTTTTCCCTTACCCATTCTAGTTTCCGCGGGTTTTTTAGTAACCGGTTTATCGGGGAAAATTCTAATCCACACTTTTCCGTCTCTTTTCATAAATCTGGTCAAAGCAATTCTAGCGGATTCGATTTGTCTATCTGTTATCCATGCGGCATCAAGGGATTTCAGTCCATAGGAGCCGAAAGCAACGAGATTACCTCTTTGGGCTTTACCTCTTCTATTTCCTTTTTGTGATTTTCTAAACTTTACTCTTTTGGGCATTAACATAATAGTATAACTCCAGAATTTTAATAATTATTTTTTGATAACTTTTCGCCTCTGCAAATCCAGACTTTAACGCCAATCGCTCCATAAATTGTATGTGAAGTAACGGACGCATAATCGATATCGGCTCTTAAAGTTTGCAGAGGGATTCTGCCTTCTTTATACTGTTCGCTTCTTGCGATTTCGGCGCCGCCGAGTCTACCGCTACACATAACCTTAATACCTTCGGCACCCATACGCATAGTAGAAGTAATAGCAGATTTCATAGCTCTTCTGAACGAGACTCTATTAGCGAGCTGCTGTGCGATACTTTCACCGACCAGCTGAGCACTAAGTTCCGGTTTTTTAATTTCGTTAACGTTAATTTTAACTTCTTTATTTGTAATCTTTTTGATTTCATTTTCAAGTTGAGTAATTTCCTTACCGCTTTTACCGATTACAAATCCCGGTCGTGACGTAAAAATTGTAAGAGTAATTTTTTTAAGAGTTCTTTCAATCAAAACTTTAGCAATTCCTGCTTTTTCGAGCCTTTTTTTCAAATAGCCCCTAATAAGGGAGTCCTCTTTCAGTTTATGAGAAAAACTCTTTTCATCATACCAATTCGAGTCCCACGTATTGATGACTCCTAACCTAAAACCTATGGGGTGTGTTTTCTGTCCCAATAAATCTCCTTGAAATAATTTTTAATTTACTTTGATTTATTTTCTAAATGTTCGACCACAAGAGTTAGATGTGACGAACGTTTTCTAATTCTATACGCTCTTCCCTGCGGAGCAGGAAGCATTCTTTTAAGAGACGGACCTTCATTAACGAATGCTTTTTTAACAATAACCTCATCTTTATTAATTCTACCCGTATCAATTTTTCTGACCAGATTCGAATAAGCCGACAGCAAGGTTTTTTCGACGACTTTAGCGGCATTTTTATTAGTATATTTCAGAATAGCCAGAGCTTCGTCAACGTTTCTATTTCTGATTAAGTCAACTACCAATCTCATTTTTCTGGGTGATGACCCAATATATCTTGTAAGTGCTCTTGATTCCATTATTTTGCTGTACCTCCTGCCGCTTTTTCTTCTTTTCTCTGGCCAGAGTGAGCTCTAAAAGTTCTGGTATGGGCAAATTCTCCGAGTTTATGGCCTACCATATTTTCCGAAATAAAGACGGGGATAAATTTATTCCCGTTATGTACGGCAAAAGTATGGCCGATAAAATCGGGAGTAATAGTACACGCTCTTGACCAGGTTTTAACCACCTTTTTCTGGTTTTTTTCGTTAAGTTTTTCTACTTTTGCAAGCAGTTTAAAATCAATATTCGGACCTTTTTTTAATGATCGGGACATTTCTTATTTCCTCTTTTTAACTATGTATTTATCAGAAATATTTTTCTTTTTTCTAGTTTTATAGCCTTTAGCGGGCAGTCCCCAGGGGCTGACCGGATGTCCGCCGCCGGAGGTTTTACCTTCGCCGCCGCCCATCGGATGGTCAACCGGATTCATGGCAACGCCTCTCACGTGAGGTCTTTTACCCATCCATCTTGACCTACCTGCTTTACCTATGCTAATATTTTCGTGGTCAATATTACCGACGACGCCTATGGTAGCCTTACATTCATTTTTAATCATTCTTACTTCACCTGAGGGCAATTTAATCTGGCAGTATTTTTCATCTTTAGCGACAATCTGAGCAGAAGCGCCTGCGCTTCTGGCAATCTGACCGCCCTTACCGGGTTTCAATTCGATATTATGAATAAACGTACCGACAGGGATAGCAGAGACCTGCATTGTATTGCCGGTTTTTATTTCGGCATCGTTAGAAGACTGAATCATGTCACCGACTTTCAGACCTTCGACAGCGATAACATAAGCTTTGGTACCATCGGGATACTGTATCAGAGCAATTCTCGAAGTTCTATTCGGGTCATACTCAACAGCGATAACTTTTGCTTCATCAGCGATATTTCTTTTAAAATCAATTATTCTATATCTTCTTTTATGCCCGCCGCCTCTATGTCTCGAGGTAACCCTACCGAGGTTATTTCTTCCCCCTGATTTTTTCAGAGGGGCCAGTAAGGATTTTTCGGGTGTAGTTTTAGTAATCTCTTCAAAAGAAGATACGGTATAATATCTCGTTGCCGGTGTAGTCGGCTTTAGCTTTCTGAGTGCCATTATAAATAATATTTATCGAAAATTATAACTTCTAAAAAATTACAAACTTCAAAATACCGAAAATATAAAAAAAAGTCAATATAAGAAGAAATGTGCAAAAGGAGTTTTTTACGAATGGAGGTTACTGAAATATTAGGATTTTGCGGTGAAAATTAATTTCATTTTCCGAAGAGGTCATTAATGATTTCCAGGATATTCACATTATCGGCTTCGGCATTGAAATTCATTATTAACCTGTGTCTGAGGACGGATTTAGAGACTTTCCGGATATCGTCTATATTCGGAGAGAATCTGCCATCCAGAGCGGAGAGGGCTTTAGCGCCTAGAATCAGATACTGCGATGCACGAGGTCCTGCACCCCAGCTAATATAATCTTTAATATATTTAGGAGAATCAGGATTTGCCGGTCGTGATTTGGAGACTATATCGACGGTATATTTAATAACCTCATCGGCAACAGGGACTTTACGAATCAGTTCCTGGTACTGGAGGATTTCCTCTTTCGAGAAGACAACGTTCAGTTCCGGTACATACATACCGGTAGTGGTTTTGACGATTTCTATTTCCTCAGAATTGCTGGGATAGTCGAGCCAGAGGTTAAACATAAACCTGTCGAGCTGAGCTTCAGGCAAGGGGTAAGTACCTTCCTGTTCGATCGGGTTTTGAGTTGCGAGCACGAAGAAAGGTTCATCGAGGGTATATGTCGTACCTGCGGCGGTCACTTTATGTTCCTGCATAGCTTCGAGCAGTGCGGACTGGGTTTTCGGCGGTGTTCTATTTATTTCGTCAGCGAGAATAATATTAGCAAATACGGGTCCTTTAATAAACTTGAACTGTCTTCCGTCTCCTCCGTCACTATCGAATATCTCGGTACCTGTAATATCGGAGGGCATCAGGTCGGGTGTAAACTGAATTCTACTGAACTTAACACCGAGCACATCAGAGATTGTTTTCACAATCAAAGTTTTAGCCAAACCAGGGACGCCAATCAGAAGGCAATGTCCTTTGGAGAGAATGGAAATAATAATCTGCTCAATAATTTTATTCTGGCCTACTATTACTTTCGATATTTCGTTCCGGAGTTTAGTATATTTATCATTCAGTTTAAGAACGAGTTCGGAATCCGATAATTTACTGCCTGATGTCATATTGATATTTAAGTTTTTCTTAATTGATTGAATTTAATATTTTTTTATCAAAGCTCCTCTGCATTATTTATTACCTCAACTTCGGCGATTTGTTCCATAGTCTGTCTTATAACTTCCGTATTTCCCGCAACGGAAATAACGAGGTTATCCGGGTGCAGATATTTTTCAGCGGCATTTCTGACATCATCAACGGTAACGGAGTTCACCTTTGATATAAATGTATCATAAAAATCTTTTTCGATATCGAACAGTTCCATATTAATAATTTTATTCGCAATCGCATTAGGAGTTTCGAGTTGCAGGGGAAAGCTGCCGGTCAGATATTTTTTCACGGAATCAAGTTCCTCGCCGGAAATATTTTCATTTTTCAATCTATCGAGTTCGAAAATAATTTCTTTAACGGCTTTATACGTCAGAGAATTTTCAACATTTGTTTCGACGCAGAAGTCGCCGAGATATTTTCTGAAATTAAAATAAGACCTTGCACCGTAGGTATAGCCATTAACCTCGCGGAGATTTTTATTTATTCTCGACGTAAAGAAACCTCCCAGCAGAGTATTCATCACGACGATAGGGATATAGTCGGGATTATTTCTTTTCACGGACAAATGGCCGACCAAAATATCAGACTGTACGGCGCCTTTCTTTTCTATGGCAACGATTTTGATACCTTTATTTAAGGTGCAATCGAATTTTTGCATTTCAACATCGCAGTTATTCTGCCAGTCATCAAACTTAGACTTTACCATTGAAGCCGCTTGATCGCGGCTTATATCACCCACGACAGTGATAATGAGATTTTCAGGAGAATAATATTTTCGGTGATAATTAAAAATATTTTCCCTGTTAATACCTTCAACCGTAGTGATATTGCCTTCTACATTAAGCCCATATGGTGAGACCGGATAGACATTTTTTTTAAAAGCCCTTTCGGAGAGGAAGTTACCCTCATCGAGGCAGGACAGGAGGGAATTTTTTATCTGTTGTTTTTCGCGCACAATTTCCTCTTCAAAAAATCCAGGTTTAAGAACGAGGTCAGTGGTGAGGGCAAACAATTCAGGAAAATACCTGTTCAAGCTTGTCAGCACGAGAGAAGAAGCGTCGTAATCGCATCCGTTTGAAATAGATGCCCCATAGAAATCAATTTTCTCCGCAATTTCAACTGCATTCATTTCATCGGTGCCTTTAACCAGCAGGTCAGAGGTGATGGAAGCGAGTCCAGATTTATCCGCACCAAATCCTACATCGTTACAGGCGCCCGATTTAACTACGAATTTCACAGTAATCAAGGGAAGCTTTTTATCTTCCACGACGAAAAGTTTTATTCCGTTTTTCAACGTCTCCTCATGATAAGGGGGAAATTTAAAATCCCTTGCTTCGCCTACTACGGGCGGTTTCGAGCGGTCGAGATTCACATAATCAAAATTCATTTTTATTCCTTTGGTATATAGCTGAGATTTACTCTCTGGTTATTATTTAAAAATTTTTTCGATACATTTACGATATCATCCTTACCGATATCTTGGCAAAAATCAATTTCGTCAAAAAGTCTTTCATAATTACCGAGCAGAATTTTATATTCCGAAAGTTTTTCTGCGACAAAGACCGAAGAATTAAATTTAGTAAAATAATTCGTCTCAAGTTTATTTTTTGCTTTCATTATTTCCTCATCAGAAAAATCGCCTTGTCTTATGCGGTTGATAATATCATCGAATCTTTTTTCGAGTTCTCCGGTGCTGACACCTTTCCTGGCAATTAAGTTAACGAAAAAAATGCTAATATGTTCCATCACGTAGATTATGGATTCGGCTTCACCTGCGAGGCGGTATTTATAAACGAGTTCGTTAAATAGCTTAGAGCTTTCACCAGCGGTGAGGATCTGGTTCAGGACATTGGCAGCATAGAACTCCCTGCTTCCGATTTCAGGAAAAAGGTAAAACAGAAATTTTCCCGGAAGCTGGACATCGCTAATAATGGTGTCTTTATTTTCTTTTTCGAGAATTTTATCGGTAAATTCTTTTCTCTTAATGATTTCTCCCCTTTCGATTCCTCCGTAATATTTCGCAATAAGTTTTTCTGTTTCGGAATAATCAATATCCCCGACTATGCTCAGAACGGCATTATTCGGCTTATAATATCTTTCGAAGAAACTTTTAACATCGGAGAATTTCAATTTCTCAATATTACCGGTATACCCGATGACAGGCCATTTATATCCGCTGTTTTTGAACAATCTTTTACTGCTTTCTTCTTCAAGCGAGCCGTAAGGGACGTTATCGTGCACCTGAAGTTTTTCTTCCAGGACAACACTGCGTTGAATTTCAATGCTTTCCTCAGTAATGCCAAAGCCTGCGAGCCGGTCGGAGTCCAGCCAGAATCCGAGTTCCAGTTTACTCGACGGGAGGACGAGGTAATATCCGGTCATATCCCAGGAAGTATAAGCATTGCTGTCGCCGCCGTTTTTATTTAAAATCTCATCGAACTCTCCCCTTTTCATATTCGGGGAGCCTTCGAACATAAGGTGTTCGAGCAGGTGCGCGATACCTGTTTTATCCTCGTCTTCATCTTTGGAGCCGACGTGGAAGGTCATATTCACGGCGGCAACAGGGAGTTCGCTCCGCCTTGACATAATGACGCTGAGGCCGTTCGGCAGTTCAAATTCCTTAACATCAATATTCAATCTGCTTGAAGAACTCATAGACTACCCCGGCAAATAAGTTAGCAATAATTTCGGAACTTTAAAGATATAATTTCTCACCGAATCTATTATATCGTCCTTAGTGACGGACAGGTATCTGCCGAGGTTATCGTTAATGCGACCAGCTTCGTCAAAAAAGAACCAGTTGCTGAACAAATCCAGATTGATATTCTGCAAAGTGGAAAGCTTAGCGACGAAGGCATACTCGAGCTTATTTTTTATTTTCAGATACTCTTCATCCTTAATACCATTTCGAACGAAGTTATCGATTGCATTTAATATTTCCTTTTCGATATTTTCAAGATTGGAATCGGGGAAAGCGACCGCAGTAACAATAAAAATGCCGGCTTTCTGGAACTGATATTTAATAGCGTTAACGGATTTAACAAGTTTCCTGTCGTAGACCAAGTCCTTATGAAGCCTGCTGCTCCTGTCGTTTGCGATAATGCCGGCGAAGTATTCGAAAGTATAGTCCTCTTTGCTTCCGACTTCGGGAATCGGGTAGCAGAAATACAGTACGGGCAGTTTAATGTTATCGTAAATTTTGACCCTTCTATCCTCCTTCAAGTTCTGAGGAGGCACAAATTCCCTATCGAAGGGGCTGTGTTTATTAATTTTTCCGAAATGGTTTTCGATTAAACGAAGAGTTTCGGAATAGTCAATATCGCCTGAAATCAAAATTGCGGAATTTCCCGGAGAATAGAATTTGGAATGAAAATCCTCGGCTTCGGATTTCAGGAAAGATTTAATATCGCTTTCGTTGCCTATGGTAGCAATTTCGTATGAGGAATTTTCGAATAAAATTTTCAGTATATTAATGAGGGCAGTTCCATAGGGAGCGTTATCGTAATTAAAAAGCTTTTCCTGAATGACAACATTTTTCTGATTAAGGAGATTTTCTTCGGAGAGGTCGAGGGAATTCATCCTGTCGGCTTCGAGCCACAGACCGGTTTCGAGGTGATTAGAGGGAAGATTTTCGTAGAAAACCGTCATATCCTGATTAGTAAAAGCATTGCAGTAACCGCCTGCCCGCTGGACGTAATCGAAGTGTTCGCCCTTTTTAATATTTTCCGAGCCCTGAAACATAAGGTGCTCGAAGAGGTGCGCCACTCCTTTTTTGCCTTTCGATTCATCGCGTGAGCCGACTTTATATCCGACAGCGAGATTCACGATAGGCTTTAAGGTATCCCTATGCAGGATGCAGTGGAGACCATTTCCGAGATTAAATTCAACAAAATCAATCATAAAAAAAAATAGATATCAAATTACTTTATAAAAGAATAAAAAACAGCGGAAAAAGGAGGATTGAATAAATTATATTTCGAGTTACAAAGCGGGAGCCGGGTGATGCGGAGGGAAGAATACGGGATTTAAATTACAGAGCAAGTGCGATCCCCGCCAGAAACATGCGGGGATGACAAAGCGGGTTGCGGGGATGACAAAGCGGGGGTGTGGAGATGAAAAGAGTGTGTGGATTAGCTTCTCTGAACACAAAGCGATTCCGGCCAAAAACATGCCGGAATGACAGAGCGGGGTGTGTTGAAATATTCAAGATTCGTTTGCGTAATTGTAAAAAGAATCTTTTAAAATGTCAATTCAATGTTTAGGATTTTTTTTCACAAGTAAGAGTGGGGAAAAACATCTAAAAAAATGAATTATATATTTCAAACCGATTAATTATCTTGAAACGTGATGAAACAAGATTATGCGTTCCCAACGTGGATCCCGATTAAAAAATCGGGACAAGCTGTTGGGAACGATAGGAGTAGTGAGGAATTTTATTTCAAACTGATTAATAATTTTTAAAACAGGGCGGAACTAAAGGGCAAGAATTTCGTTTTAATATATAAATACATAATTAAATAAATGAATAAAAAGCTTTTTTTAATAATACCGGTAATTCTCTTCTCGCTTGCAATCCAGAATGTGATTTTTGCACAATTCGGGAAAAACAAGGTACAATACAAGGAATTCAAGTGGCAGTTGATACAGACGAAGCATTTCGACATATACTTTTCGCAGGACGGATACGACATTGCGGAATTTGCGGCAACGGTAGCGGAGAGTTCGCTTGTTTCATTATCGAGGAATCTGAATCACAAAATAAGCAACAGGATACCGCTGATAGTATTCAACTCTCACAACGAATTCCAGCAGAACAACGTGATAGACGAATACCTTCCGGAAGGAATCGGCGGAGTGACGGAGCTTTTCAAGAACAGGGCGCTCGTGCCATTCGAGGGAGATTACGAGGCATTCAGGCACGTAATTCACCACGAGCTAACACACACATTTATGAACGATATGTTTTACGGAGGTTCGATACAAAATATTATTTCGCAAAATATTACTTTGAATTTTCCTTTATGGTTTCATGAAGGGATGTGCGAAATACAGAGTTTAGACGGTCTGGACAAGGCGACGGACATGTACATTAGGAACCTTGTGATAAACGATTATCTGCGGTCGATAGACGACTGCAACGGATACCTCGCATACCGGGGAGGGCAGAGTTTTTTTGCTTTTCTGGTAGACACATACGGCAAGTACAAAATCGGCGAGCTGATGAGCAATATAATGGGGGTGAACGATGTGGACGGAGGGTTTTACGAAACATACAAGCTGAACATAGAGAAGTTATCCGACAAATGGATAAAAGAAATCAAGAAGAGGTACTGGCCGGAGATAAAGACACGTGAAGACGTGACGGATTTTGCAAAGGAGCTGACGAATCACGAAGAGGACGGAGGGTTTTACAACATATCGCCGGTGATATCGCCAGACGGGAGCAAGTTCGTATTTATTTCGAACAGGGATGACCTTTTCGACGTATTCATAGCGGACGCGAAGACGGGCGAGATAATAGACAAGATAGTAAAGGGAAACACATCGAGCAACTTCGAAGAGTTACAGGTATTGACGCCGGGTTTATGCTGGTCACCGGACGGGAGGAAAATAGCGATAAGCGTGAAAGCGGGAGACAAGGATGCGATATTCGTAATCGACGTAAAAAGCGGCGACCAGAGGAAAATAACGACGAACTTTAATTCAATACATTACGTGAACTGGTCACCGGACAAGAACAAACTTGCATTTGTAGGTTCGAGTTCGAAGCAATCGAACATATACATATACAATTTAAACACGAACAAGATAGAGACGATAACGAACGATGTATTTTCGGATTTCAATCCGACGTGGTCGCCCGACGGGAAGTACATATATTTTTCATCGGACAGAGGGAAATACACAAATCCGGATTCGATACCTTATGATTTTAAAATCGTGAATTTCAATCCGAAGGGCAAGGATTTATACAAGGTAAATATCGATACGAAGGAAATAACGAGGGTAACGGACATTCCGGAATCGAAGACAGGTTACGCACAGTTCAGCAGTGACGGGAAGAAGATGCTTTACGTATCGGACGAGAACGGAATATCGAACATATACCTTGCGGAGGAAGATTCGACGGGAAAGTTAGTTTCAAAGCCGATAACTAATTCGATAAGTCCGCTGGACCAGATTTCACTATCTAAAGACGGGAAGAAGGTATTATTCTCGGCACTGAACAAAGGCGGATACGACATATATTCGATGGACAATCCCTTCGAGAAGAAGCTGAACGTCGACAAGCTCGAGCCGACGCAATTCGTAGCGGAGAATATTTTACCGAAGATAAAGGCAAAGGATACGGTCAAATTAGTGAAAGCCGATTCGCTGCAGACCGATACAACCGGAACGAGCATAAGCATAACAAAAAGCGAGACAGCAGATTCGATAAAACTGGTAAGCAGAATAAGAAAGGACAGCCTGAATTTTTACGGAGACGACATAAAGATAAAGTTCAACACATTCAGCAGTGACACGCTTTTCAACAAACCGATAGGCGATTCGCTATACACGAGCAATCAGAACTTCAAGGTTCGGGATTACCAGAAGCCGGACGGTTCATTTAACATAAAGAATTACAAGATAAAATTTTCACCCGACTTAGTATACGGCAACGTGAACTATTCGAGTTTTTACGGGGTACAGGGAGTAGCTCAGATTGCACTCAGCGATATGATGGGAGACCACAGGGTATACATACTGACATCTATGGTCATAGATTTAAAGAACAGCGATTACGCACTAGCATATTATCATTTACCCAAGAGGATAGATTACGGATTTATGATTTACCACACGGCGAGGTTTTTATTTTACAACCGCGGATACGGTGACGAACTATACAGGTTCAGAAACTGGGGTGGAAACGTAAGTGCTTCTTATCCTTTCACAAAATTCAAGAGGTTAGACGGTTCGTTAGCGGTAATGAACATTTCGCGGGAAAATCTCGATGATTCACAGATGCCGATAGAAAAGAACGTATTTATAGTCCCCTCTTTGAGTTTAGTACACGATAATTCACTATACGGACTATTCGCGCCTGTAAAGGGTTCGAGATACAATTTAACACTGATGAATTCGCCGAAGCTGGGGAGTGACGGGGTAGAGTTCACGTCGGTTTTAGGAGATTTCAGGACATACGGAAAGCTTGGAGAGGGGTTCAGTATTGCATTGAGATTTGCAGGCGGAGCGAGTTTCGGTGCAAATCCGATGAGGTTTTATTTAGGTGGAACTGAAAACTGGATAAACTGGCAATACGAGAGCAACAACATAACGATAGGCAAAGACATAAAGGAATATGCATTTTCGGTGCCAGGATTACCGTTGAGGGGATACAATTTCGACAGGATATCGGGTTCAAAATATGCACTTGCAAACATAGAATTCAGGTTTCCGCTATTCAGGTATCTGATACTCGGAGCATTGCCGATAGGATTTCAGGACATACAGGGAGCGTTATTTTTCGATGCAGGCACGGCTTGGTCGGACACGAAGGCGTTGAGGTTATTCGAAAGGAACAGTTCCGACAACATAGTATCGAGGGATTTACTGATGGGGACGGGAATGGGAACGCGGATAGCATTATTCGGGATGCCGTTCAAATTCGACGTTGCCTGGAGCTATGATTTGAACAAATTCTCACAGCCGAAGTATTATTTTTCTTTGGCACTTGATTTTTAGAATCATTTTTTATACTGTTTTTAGCACTTGCAAAAACGAAATATACGGATTAAGTTTAGTATAAGGCGAGGAAAAGGGTAAACTTAATAATGATTTTTAAAATTTAAACATTAATATCATGAAATCAAATTTTTTAAAGGTTGCAATAATTATCTTAAGCTTATCAGCACTGAATTTCAGTGATGCCCAATGGCAAGAAGTTGGCCCTTATGGTGGAAATGTTTACTGTTTCGCTACTTCCTCTACCAATTTATATGCAGGCGGTTCAAAGATGTTTTTATCCACGAACACGGGTTCAAACTGGTCTTCAATAAGCAGTGGACTTCCGAACGTCGATGTATATTCCGTAGCAATATCAGGGAGCACAATATACGCAGGAATGAATGCGAACGGGATATACATATCAACAAACAACGGAGCAAGCTGGGCTGCATCAAACAGCGGATTAACAAATCTAAACGTCAATGAAGTTGCAGTATCGGGGGGCAATGTTTTTGTAGGTACAAACGGCGGAGGAATGTATTTATCAACGAACAGCGGAGCAAGCTGGACAGCAATCAACAACGGGTTAACGAATCTTACGGTAATATCACTTTTAATTTCCGGCACGAATATATTTGCAGGGACCTCAAGCGGAGGAGTATTTCTTTCAACTGACAACGGAACCAGCTGGACAGCCGTGAACAGCGGTTTAGGGACGAACCCTGTAGTATATTCAATGACAATATCGGGAACAAATTTATTCGCAGGAACGAGTACGGGAGTATATTTATCGACGAACAACGGAACAAGCTGGACTGCAAAGAACAGCGGATTAACGAATACTTTAGTAAACACTATCATTGCTTCGGGAACGACTTTATATGCCGGCACGTGGGGCGGAGGGATTTTCAAATCCACAAATAACGGGACGAACTGGGCGGCAGCAAACACCGGGATAACAAATAATTTCATCAGTGTATTTCAGATATTCGGTTCAGACATCCTGGCAGGGACAGTAGGAGCCGGAGTATTTAAAAGCACGAACAGCGGAGCGAGCTGGAATTTAGCAAACAGCGGATTATCAGGATACATAGTATATTCGTTTTTGCCATCAGGTTCAAACATATTTGCAGGTACATACAAAGGCGGAATTTTCAGCACACCGGATAACGGCAGTACATGGAGCACATTGAACAGCGGGTTAGTAAATCTTAACATATTAACTTTTGCAGTTTCTGGTTCCAATATTTTCATCGGGACTCAAGGAGGCGGAGCTTACAAGTCAACTAACGGCGGAGCAAACTGGACGATAGTAAACACAGGGCTTACAAATCTAACGGTCAATGCATTAGCGGTTTCAGGTTCAAACATTTTTGCGGGAACATTGGGAGGTGTATTTCTGTCCACAAACAACGGAAGCAGCTGGGTAGCAGTCAACAGCGGATTAAACAATCTCTCTGTAACTTCACTTATATCGGTTGGAGCCAATTTATATGCTGGTACAGTAAATATAGGCGGAGGTTTTTACATTTCCACCAATAACGGAGCAAGCTGGTCTCTTTCGAACGGAGGATTAACGAACGTAAATATATATTCAATGCTCAGTCTCGGTTCAAATCTTTATGCAGGAACGGGAGGCGGAGTATTCAAATCGAGTAACAACGGAGTAAACTGGACGGCATCCAGCAGCGGGTTAACAAATCTGTTGATTTACGCTTTAAGTAATTCGGATACGAGTCTTATAGCAGGAACATACGGCGGCGGGATATTCGTATCACACAACGGCGGAGCAAACTGGATACAGAGGAATCAAGGTCTCGGGAATTTATACATAAGGTCAATTTTAGTATCGGGCAGTTACGTATTTGCAGGTACATCAGGTTCATCGGCATGGAGACGTTTAAAGGATGAAGTAATGGAGGTAAAGAGCATAAGTTCCGAAGTACCGGATAGATACAATTTATCACAGAACTTCCCGAATCCATTCAATCCGAGCACAAACATTAAATTCCAGATTAAGGAAAACACATTTGTGATATTGAAGGTATATGACATGTTAGGGAAAGAGATATCCACGCTTGTAAACAAGAAGCTGACAGCGGGTACATATCAGGTTGACTTTACGGGTTATCAAATCCCGAGCGGCACATATTTCTACCGTCTGGAAGCAGGGAATTACACAGAAACGAAAAAGATGACGCTCATAAAATAATTACCGATAAAGATTAATTTTTAGAAAACGCATCACGCAAGTGATGCGTTTTTTTTTACATCCATTGTCAAACACTTACGGAATCACAATAAAAGAACGTTATTGTTTTTAATTGAATATTAAAATCATATTACATACTTTAGCGTTACCTGCAATTGTTCATTTTTATTAATTTAATAATTACAATAATGAATAAATTTTTCAAAGTATTTTTAATTTTCACAATTCTTTTATATTCCGAATTACTATTATGTCAGGTAACATTTACGGATGTTGGTCCGTCATTAGGTTTAAACGACCCCGGAGCGGCACAGGGAGTGGTTTTTTTAGATGTCAACAACGACGGCTGGCTGGATATTTTTCTCGCCAACAACAACGTACAGAGCAAGCTTTGGATAAACAACAATGGAACAAGTTTCACGGAGTCATCGGCAATCTGGGGGGTAAACATCACGAGTCCGACGAGAGGGGTATCGGCGGCAGATTTCAACAATGACGGATTCATAGATTTTATGGTCGGCAACTGGCAGACGCCGATAATGCTTTTCAAGAATACGGGAACGTCATTCATTAATTTTTCAACAGATGCTGGAGTTGCATTTATGAGTTACGGCGGTTCAATCAACTGGATAGATTACAACAAGGACGGCAAGATAGACGCGGTATTTGCGAACGACGGGATGCCGCCGAGATACAATTATTTATTCAGAAATGACAATCTAGCAAGTTTCACTAATGTGGCGTTCGCTGCCGGCTTAACGGACAGTACATCGACCCTGACACTTTCATCATCGGATTACAACAATGACGGTTATCCGGATTTATTTTTAGGCACACAGTCAAATCCGGGTTCGATGACAACTGCGATACTATACAAAAATAACGGCAACGGGACATTCACGGATGCAACGACAGAATCCGGCATACTGACAAACTATTACACATGGGGTTCAGAGTGGGGTGATTACAACAACGACGGCTTGATGGATTTATACATTGCGGACTATACGGGATTAAACCAGCTATACAAGAACAACGGTAACGGAACTTTTACGGAAGTCAGCATGTCGATGGGAGTAAACGATGCGGGACAATCATATTCCTGCGGATGGGCAGACATAGACAACGACGGTGACCTGGATTTATATGTTGCAAAAGGTCAGACTTACGCCGATAAGATGTACCGCAACGACGATTCGATTTTCACGGATATATCCACCCAATGCGGAATGGGAGACTTAAGGCATTCGAGCTGTGTATCGTGGGGAGATTACAACAATGACGGTTTTCCGGATTTATATCTAAACAACAACGGTTCGGAGAACAGACTATACAAGAATTCGGGAAACACGAACAAATGGATAATAATAAGGTTAGCGGGAACAAATTCGAACAAATCCGCAATAGGCACGAGGGTCAGAATAAAGACGGGAAGCAAGAATCAAATCAGAGAAGTAGAAGGCGGTTCGGGAGGAAAGGGAATGAATTCGCTTCCGGTTGAATTCGGAATAGGAAGTGCGAGCATAATAGACAGTATAATCGTAAAATGGCCGAGCGGTCTAATGCAGTATTTCGCTAACGTATCACCGAACACTATATATAATCTCGTGGAAGGGCAGGCACTCGGTATAAACGGTATCAGCAACAATGTGCCCGACAGGTTTTCTCTGAGCCAGAATTATCCGAATCCATTCAATCCGAACACCAATATGAGGTTTCAGATAAGAGAAACGAGATTCGTCACGTTAACGGTATACGATTTACTCGGAAAGGAAAAAGCAGTATTAGTAAGAGAGAGCAAAATACCCGGGACGTACGAGATAACTTTCGATGCATCGGAATATTCAAGCGGAGTTTATTTTTACAGACTGACTGCGGGGGATTATTCGGAGACAAAAAAAATGTTAATTATAAAATAATAATTTAAAAAATAAAAATCATGAAAAAACTTCTCTTTGCGGCAGCAGTATTTCTTTTCATTTTCAAAACGGCCGAGGCTCAGAAGCTGCCTACATTCGACGCCGACTTCGGCAAGAAAACAATTTTCGGGCAGGAAATCCGGGTGCCATATCTCGATGTAATAAGTTACTTCGGATACATAAAAGCGGGCTCGACACCCGACGAAGAGCGAAGCGGAAAGAAATACTATTATCTTTATTTATGGATTCCAGTAGCTTCACCGGAGTTAGGGATAAGAATGGTATCGCCCGTACCGAAGAGCTTAAAGCCCGAAAAGCTCGATTACGTGATGGATGAATACACGGAAAATGCAAGTGACAAAACGAGTTACTTCGACACGTGGATTTCGTTCGAAAGATCGAGCGTATTTTTAAACGATTCCAATTTCGTAGAGAATGTTAAAAACGGAGAATGGACACTGCTGGGGCAGAACGATGATTCGGGGGAACTACCAGCACAGCCATCGGGAAGCAAATACAATTCACTGATGAGAATTACGAGCGACAAGAACAACCCGACAAAATCGCTTGTAAAGGGATTATACAGAATAGGATTTACGACATTCAAGACGGGCGAAGTTCAGGGTAGTTTTATTGCACAGATAGGTGCAATGGTAAAAATTCCCGGGACAGTGATTACAAGGTCACTCGAAGGAATGAAGACGATACTGGATACGAAATAGAAATTGAGATTGAATATTAAAAAAACCGTTCTTTTATTTGAAGAGAACGGTTTTATTTTTTTTCGTTACTACGCTGGAGCTTAGTAACGAGAGTTAATCAGTATAAACTGAATTATTATTTTATTTCCCAGGTAGATGAGCCCATAAGAAGTTCATCTATACTGCCTTCACCGAATTTCTTTTTAGCATCGGCAATCTGGTTTTCCATTTCGACTTCGTAGCGATTTCGCTGTCTGTCGAGGAATACGCCGAGAGGCATAGGCATAGCGGGATTATCGCCGAAGCTGCTCAGGATAAACGCAAGTTCTTTAGAAGTCTCGTCGTGGACTAGGCAGTCATTAATACTGTTTTTGCCGTCATTGATATTAATAACAACGGGTTTCCATCCATCGAGTTTAATCCCTTTATCTTTCTGCTTACCGAACACGAGAGGTTTTTTATCTTCGAGATAAATGACGTTATCATCTTTGGTTTCCTTATTGGTATAGAGATCATAGGCGCCGTCGTTGAAGATAACGCAGTTTTGCAGAATCTCGAGCAGAGTAGTACCGTAGTGTTTATAGCATCTGAGTATCATTTCCTGCATATGTTTCGGGTCTCTATCTATAGTACGTGCGATGAAAGTACCTTCCATTCCGAGAGCAAGCGAGACAGGATTTACGGGATACTCGATATTGCCATAGGGAGTGGATTTCGTAACCTTTCCGTGTTCGGAAGTCGGGGAAACCTGACCTTTAGTCAAACCGTATATCCTGTTATTGAACAGCAGTATATTTACATCTATATTTCTTCTGAGCAAGTGAATGAAGTGATTTCCGCCTATACTGAGGGCATCGCCGTCACCTGTAGCAATCCAGACTGAGAGCTCGGGGTTAGCGGTTTTCACTCCGGAAGCAATAGCGGCGGCTCTGCCGTGTATGGTATGGAATCCATAGGTATCCATATAATACGGAAAGCGGCTCGAGCATCCTATACCGGAAATAACGACGAATTTTTCCTTTTTCGCATCGAGGATTTGCGGGAAAGAGCGCTGAACCTGAGCGAGTACGGAGTAATCGCCGCAGCCCGGGCACCATCGAACATCTCTATCGGAAGCAAAATCTTTAGCGGTATACAGAGGTAATACTTTTTCTTGTTTATTATTTTCTTTTATTGATTCAGTCATTTTATTATAAATTAAACTTTTAAGATTTCTTCAATTTTATTTTCAATTTCCAAAGCTTTGTACGGGAGCCCTTTAACCCTTAAGTACGGTAAAGTTTCGATTAAGAATTCTGCTCTGATAATTTTATTAAGCTGACCGTTGTTGACTTCAGGGACTAATATTTTTTTATAATGTTTCAAGATTTTACCGGTATTTTTCGGCATAGGGTTCATATATCTCAAAATACTATAGGCGACTTTTCTGCCTTTAGCGACCTGATTTTCCACAGCGGTAGCGATTGCACCTCCAGTGCTTCCCCATCCGAGGACGAAGAGGTCAGCGGATTTATCGCCCAGCACTTCGAGTTCGGGGATATCGTTTTCAATTCTTTTAATTTTCTTTGCTCTAAGGTTGACCATCAGCTGATGGTTTTCGGGTTCATAGCTGACATTACCGGTAACGTTTTGTTTTTCAAGACCGCCGATTCTGTTTTCGAGTCCTTTTGTACCGGGTTTAACCCAAGGTCTTGCGAGGAATTCATTTCTCGCATACGGGAAGAATCCGTCGGGATTGGTTCTGAATACGACCTTCATTTCCGGGAGTTCATTAAACTTCACGACTTTCCATGGTTCAGCACCCTGAGCGATATATCCATCAGAAAGCAAAATAACTGGTGTCATATATTTAACGGCGATACGAACGGCTTCGACTGCCATAGTAAAGCAATCCGAGGGAGAAGAAGCGGCAAGCACCACTAACGGGCATTCGCCATTTCTTCCGTACATTGCCTGAAGCAAATCTGCCTGTTCCGTTTTAGTTGGTAAGCCAGTAGAAGGACCGCCTCTCTGTACATTAATAATAACGAGAGGCAATTCCGCCATAACAGCAAGTCCGGTAGCTTCAGATTTCAGAGCCATACCGGGACCGCTTGTGGAGGTAGCACCGAGAGAGCCTGAGAAAGAGGCACCGATAGCTGTGCAGATACCGGCGATTTCGTCTTCAGCCTGGAACATCTTAACACCATATCTTTTATATTTGGAAAGCGTCTGCATAATTTCAGAAGCAGGTGTAATAGGGTAGCTACCAAGGAACAGCTGCAATCCGCATTTTGCAGCAGCCGCGACGAGACCGAGGGCAACGGCTTCGTTGCCGTTGATATTTCTATAAACTCCTGCAGGCAGGTCAGCGGGTTTAACTTCGAAACGAGTAGTAAACATTTCCGTAGTATCACCGTAATAAAATCCCGCTTTCAGGACTTTAGAGTTTGCTTCAACCAATTCAGGATTTTTAGCAAATTTCTCCTCGAGCCAGTTCAGTGTAAAATCAAATTTTTTATTATAGAGCCAATAGACCACACCGAGAGCGAAGAAATTTTTACATTTCTGGGCAGTTTTAGGCGGGAGTTTCATAGTTTTCAGTGCTTCCAGTGTTGATTTAGTAATCGGGATTTCATAGACGTGATAGCCTTCCAGTGAACCATCTTCGAGCGGATTTTCTTTAAAGCCGGCCAAATCGAGATTCTTTTTGTCGAAGGCATCCGAATTGGCAATAATGATACCGTGTTTTTTCAGGTCTTTTAAATTCACTTTTAGTGCAGCGGGGTTCATAGCGACGAGAACGTCGACCTGGTCACCCGGCGTATGTATATCATGACTGGAGAAATGGATAGTATAACCGCTTACGCCATAGAGCGAGCCAGCGGGAGCGCGTATATCCGCGGGATAGTCGGGTATAGTTCCCATATCCATACCTTCGGCAGCGATAGCATCAGAAAACTGCGTACCGGTCAATTGCATACCATCGCCGGAATCACCAGCAAATCTGATAGTAACATCAGCGACTGATTTTATTTCGGTTTTAGCAGTTCCATTTCCAGGTATTTCGTTAGTCTCAAGATTTGATTTTTCGTCCATAATTTTTATTTATATTCATACAAAAAATATATTTCAAAAATACTTATATTAGAAAGCTATATCAAGGACATACAAATTACAGAAAATAAAAAAATCCATCCCGCGATACGGAATGGATTACAAAAATATATAGGGACAGTTATTACTTTTCCGAATCCGCAGTTTCTTCAATATTATTTTCGGAGTCAGGAATTTCTTCCACTTTTTCTTTTTCCACAACGACTTTCAATTTAGCAACGACATCGGTATGGAGTTTAACGTCGACGAGATGTTCGCCGAGAGTTTTAATATGCTCGTGGAGTAAAATTTTCTTTCTATCGATATTTTCGTAACCTTTTTCTTTAAGCATATTATAAATCATCTGGGCGGTAACGGAGCCATAAATCTTATCGTCTTCGGAAGTTTTCACAAAAACCGTCAAAGTAGTATTCGACAGATCAGAGGAAAGTTTTTTAGCTTCTTCAATTTCCTTTTGAATTTTTCTGCTTTTTTGTTTTTTTATTTCCTCGAATGTTCTCAAATTCGATGGAGTGACCGCCAAAGCGATACCTCTAGGGATGAGGTAATTGCGCGCATAACCGTCTTTAACTTCTTTAATTTCACCGGCAGCGCCTAAAATATCGTGATCTTGTTTTAAAATAATTTTCATTTTTCTTGCAGTTTTTAAATAATACAAAGGGTGGTCAATAAAAATCCACCCTGCGTTAGATATCGTTATAAAAAATTGTTATTTATCGTGTAATAAGTCAGTATCTTCAGGAGACAGAAGCGAATCGAAGTTATCGTCAGTAAAAGTAGTCGGTTCATCTTTTTCAGTATGTTCGCCGTTTGTCCCCATTCTTTTATTAAGGAATTGGATTCTACGGGCTTTAATTTCCACAATTGTCCTGTTATTACCATCTTCAGTTTTAAACGTTCTGCTTTGCAATTCACCGTCAACGAGGACTGCATTACCTTTTCTCAGTTTATCCCTGCAGCTTTCAGCCAAGCGATTCCAGGCAACAACGCCGACATAGCACACATCTTCTTTCCAGTCTTCATTTTTATCTCTAAATCTTCTATTGCTTGCAATCGAAAAATTCACTACGGGTGTTCCGTTAGTAGTTTGTCTAAAAATCGGGTCTTTAGTCAAGTTTCCTGCAATAACAACAGCGTTTAATTCGGGCATCTTAAATTCAGCCATGATTTTCCTCCAAATAAAGTATTATTTGTTTTTAATTAGTTAATTAATAAATCGTATATAAAAAATCACTTATTACACTTCTTTTTTAGTTTTTTCCATCTCCGATTCTTTGGCGACCTCTTCACTTTCGACACGTTTCGCCTCTTTTTCAGCCGCTTCCGCAGCCATAATTGATTTTTTCTTCAGATAATCATCTTTTTCTTTCAGAGTTTTTTTATCCATAATTACCGAGAGATACCTAATAATATTTTCGTCGAGTTTATAGGTTCTTTCGAGTTTAGCGACCACATCGGGACCAGCCACAATTTCAAAACAAATATAAAAGCCATTTTGTTTCTTTTTAATAGCATATGCCATTCTTCTTCTGCCGATTCTATCAACGTTTTTTATTTGGACATCGTTTTTTTTGAAGAAGGTCTCGTACTTCTTAATAATTTCTTCAATTACATTATCTTCGTAATTTCCGTCAACAATGATGTAACTTTCGTAATGTTTCTTTATCAATCTTAGTTAAATTAAAATTTAGTATTTAAAAGCATAAAAATATTATTATTTGGTCAAATAATCAAGTTAATTTATTTGTGCATTTTCATATTCCCAAGAGTTTGATATTTTACAATTATTTTCAATAAATGCAGGATTTAACAAAAAATAGAAATATAGTTTCCATCATAGAAGAAGCAAGGGAGATTTCCAAATTACTGTGGGAAAAGGGCTGGGCGGATGCAAATTCAGGTAATTTTTCGATAAACATTACCGATATGGCAGGTGATATAGATATAGGGAAAGAGGAAAAGACGGGTGAAAAGCTGATAAAAAAATACAAACATTTAGGGAATAGTTTTATATTAGTAACCCGTTCCGGCAGCAGGATGCGTGATATTGCAAAAAATCCGATTCCGGAATTATGTCTTTTGCATATAAGCAAGACAGGTGAGAGATACAATAATTTTTCATTAGATAACGAAAGAAGCAAGAAGCCCACTTCGGAATTGTTTACACATCTGGAGTTACAGAATCTTCTATGCGAAAAAAAATCGGTAGACAGAGTAATAATGCACACTCATCCGGCGGAGGTAATTGCATTCACGCACATAAAAAAATACTGCAGAGAAAAGAGCATAAACGAGGTTTTATTTTCGATACAGCCGGAGGTTAGTTTTGCATTTCCGGAGGGAATCGGATTTGTCAGTTATCAAAGAACAGGTTCAGAAAAGCTTGCGACAGAGACGAGGAAGAAATTCACCGGGCATAAAATAGTTTTATGGGAAAAGCACGGTTGTGTAGCATCGGGAAAGAGTTTAAGTGATGCATTTGACAAGACAGACGTACTGGTAAAAAGTCTACGGATATTTTTCTTATGCAGTTCAACGGGCAACAAAGCGGAAGGAATAAGCGTATACAGGATTAAAGAATTAAAAAAATCAGCAGGTATCAAATGATAAAAAAATTAATACTGTTTCTTCTCTTTCTTTTCCCGACCACACAATTAATTTACGGAAAGCAAAGCGACACGTTAACCATAAAAAATTTTTACAAAGAGGCATTAACGAGTGATGCGGGATACGAGAATCTCCGCTATCTTTGTAAAAATATCGGACACCGCATCTGCGGTTCCACGCAATCCGAAAGAGCCATCGAGTGGGTACAAAAAGTATTGGGGGAAATGGAATTAGACACGTTATATCTTCAGGAATGCAAGGTAAGAAACTGGGTGAGAGGTGAAAAAGAGCAATGTTACATGACTTCAAAATTATTCGGAGATAGAGAATTTAATATATGTGCACTCGGAACATCAATAGGTACAGGCAGTAACGGAATAAGAGCAAACATAATCGAGGTAAAATCATTAGAGGAATTAAAAAGTTTAGGAAGGAAAGCTGAAGGAAAAATAATATTTTTCAACAATAAGGCTAGGCAGGATTTTTATAATACATTTCAGGCATACGGTAATGCTGTAGGACCAAGAATAATCGGAGCGATAGAAAGTTCAAAGCTCGGAGCAACAGGTGTAATCGTGCGTTCGGTTACGTTAGCCACATACGAATTTCCGCATACAGGAGTAATGAGATATGCGGACACGGTAAAGAAAATTCCCGCAGTTGCGATAAGCACGGCAGACGCAGATTTGCTGAGCGAATATTTAAGACAGGACAGTGAACTGGAAGTATATTTCAGAACGGACTGCGAAGAGTTACCTGAAAAGACTTCTTACAATGTAATAGGAGAGATAAAAGGTTCGGCATATCCTGATGAAATTATTTTAGTTGGAGGTCATCTGGATTCGTGGGATTTAGGTGAGGGAGCGCACGACGACGGAGCGGGAATAATACATGCAATGGAAGTACTCAGGATATACAAAGCCCTGAACATAAAGCCGGAGCATACAATCAGATTCGTTGCATTTATGGATGAAGAGATTTCTCAGAGGGGCGGAATAAAATACGCGGAAGTTGTAAGATTAAAAGGTGAAAAGCACATAGCGGCGATAGAATCGGATGCGGGAGGTTCGGTTCCGCAGGGATTCATAATGGAGGGGACCGAGAAGCAATTCAATAAAATCTCTTCGTTCAAGGATTTATTATTGCCTTACGGGATTTACTTTTTCAGAGCCGGGGGCAGTGCGGTTGATATTTCTTTTTTAAGAGATTTAGGATTCCCGAGGATAGGCTTGATTTGCGATTCGCAGAGATATTTTGATTATCATCATTCGGGAAACGACACGTTCGAGAACATTCATCCGAGGGAGTTAAAGCTCGGTGGTGCAGTACTGACCGCATTAGTATATTTAATAGATAAATACGGAGCCGAATAGAGGATGAGCATAAAGCCAAAGTTAAGCCTTCTCGATACAACGGTTGCGGTAGTCAGTTTAGTAGTCGGAATCGGAATATTCCGCACACCTGCACTGGTAGCAAAAGAGACGGGAAGTCCGGAACTTTTTTTTGCGGCATGGATAACGGGAGGAATAATTGCTTTACTGGGGGCGTTGACTTTTGCGGAAATAGGCTCGAGGAAACCATATGCGGGAGGATTTTACAAACTTGTTTCGGAGGCATATCATCCTGCGGTAGCTTTCATAGTCAACTGGTTAGGTGTAATCATCACGAGCGGGGCAACATATGCGGCGGTGCTGATACTGGGTTCAGAATATTTATCGTCATTAATACCGATAGAGGGAATCAGTTCCCCTACCGGATTAAAAATAACTGCGGTCAGCATCGTGATAATTTTATTCATAATAAATTACACGGGGATAAAGACAAGCGCAACGGTTTTAAATATTATTACGATTTCGAAAATCGGGATAATCATAATATTCAGTTTCCTTGCAATTTTTATTTCGGGGACAAGCGAAATACAGGCGGCACCCGAGATTACTCAGGAAGCATCTTTTTTTTCAGCTTTCTCGAGCGGATTGATTGCGGTATTTTTTACATACGGTGGATACCAGTTAATAACAAATCTCTGTGCGGATGTAATCGAGCCGAAGAGAAATCTTAAGCGAGGAATAATACTTGGAGTGGTGATTACGATTACGGTTTATCTTTTAATCAATTTCGGATATTACAGACTGCTCGGGATAGAGGGAGTAGCAAACTCCCCTCTTATAGCGGCGGATACGGCAAAAATTATTTTCGGTGATGCGGGAAGCAAAATAATTTCGTTTATTATTTTCATATCGGCGGCGGGATTTGTAAATGTATCTTTAATGCACATGCCGAGGATATTCCACGCAATGGCAGAGGACAAGGTGATTCCTCCGGTATTTATGAGGGTGAACGAGAGAACCCAGGTGCAGGAATACGCTTTGATACTGCTTACGGTAGTTATATTAATATTCATAATTTTTCAGGGGCAGTTCGACAGACTGATTAACATAATAATGTTCAACGATAACCTTGTGATTGCGATAGTAGCCTCGACGATTTTCATATTCAGGAAGAGAAAAGAAGATACAGGGAGCTACGACGGTTTCAAAGTGAATCCGATAGTGCCATCGATATTTATAATATTCCTGCTAATAGTTTCGTTCAAGGCGTTTTCGCAGGACATAATTTCGGGTTTAATAAGTGTACTGGTTTTATTTTTAGGGTTACCGATTTATTTTATATTAAGAAAGACGGTGAAGTAATTTAAATATTAAATATCAAAAATAAAAATTAAGAGTGGAGAGCATAAGCCACAGATGCACAGATTAGATATGAAAATGAAAAATAATTGTTTTTTAATTTAACATTTAAAATTGGAAGAGTGTGCGGGAAGAGGGACTTGAACCCTCACGCCGACGTGGCGCCACCCCCTCAAGATGGTGCGTCTACCAGTTTCGCCATTCCCGCTAGTAAGTGAGTTGCAAAATAACAATTTTAGAAATTGGAAAAAAGAGAAATAAGAATAATTAAATAGGCCACAGATAAAGCTGATGAGGCAAGATTATCACAGATAAATATTTTTTTTCTTATTCCTTTAACTTTTTAGCTTCTGCAATTCTTTAAACAAATTAATTTCTTTGTTTGAAAGATTTTTCGGAATCTGTATATTCAGTTTCAAATACAGGTCACCGAACGCGTTAGCGGAGCCGTACACGGGCATACCGAGTTTTTGCAGGCGGAGAGTTTTTCCGAAATCGGATTCTTTTGCGATATCTATATTGATTGTACCTTTCAGGGTTTTGAACCGGACTTTTCCGCCGAGGACGGCGGTATACAAATCCAAATTCAGGTTTGCGTATAAATCATCACCGCTCCGCTCGAAAATTTTGTGAGGCAGAACGTTGACTTTAATAAGCAGGTCTCCTGCCTGACCGCCGCCTCTTCCAGAGCCGCCGCGACCGGGGATTTTCAGAAGGTGGCCGGCGGGAATGCCGGGTTTAATATTTAGTTTAATAGATTGGTTATTATGTTTGAATACGCGAGTAGTTCCGTTGTACGCTTCTTCGAGCGAGATATCCAATTCAGCCTGATAGTCCTGTCCGCGAGACTGAAAAGAGCGAGCGGTTTTTCTTTTTTTCCGGGAGCCGCCGAATCCTTCTCCGAATAGCATATCGAAGAAATCGGAATAACCCGAGCCGCCGAAGAAATCCTCAAAGTCACCGCTGTAAGTATACGAATGCTGTGAGCCGCCTGCATTTGCATATTGCGACCAGTCGAATCCCTGCGATTGATTTCCATATTGCTGATAGTATTGATAACTTTCTCCAAGTTGGTCATACTTTTTCCTTTTCTCAGGGTCGCTCAGCACTTCGTTTGCTTCATTGATTTCTTTGAATTTTTCCTCAGCGGATTTATCACCTTTAGTTTTATCGGGATGATATTTAAGGGCAAGCTTTCTGAATGCTTTTTTTATTTCATCAGGGGAGGCGTTTTTATCGACGCCGAGCACTTTATAGTAATCTTTATATTCCACTTGATTTTTTAATTTATAATTTTCTGCAAATAAATTATGAATTCTGAATTAAAACCTAAATACAAATAATTCCTCTATTCATTCAGAATTCAGAATTTATGATTAGAAGACATTTTTATCTTTGAGGCTGCAGTAGTCATCTTTAGTAATGATGATATGGTCTATGAGTTCGATGCCCATAATTTTTCCGGCTTCATAAAGTCGTTTAGTAATTCTGATATCATCTTCTGAGGGTTCGGCATCGCCGGAGGGATGGTTATGAGCGACCAGAATCTGGGCGGCATGTCGTCTGATAGCGGATTCGAAAGTTTCCCGCGGGTGGACGAGGCTGGCGTTAAGAGTTCCTTTTGAAGTTTTATCAATTCCAATGAGTCTATTTCTGACATCAAAGCTCACGACAAAGAAATTTTCTTTGGAAAAATCCGCAATTTCCGATTTGATGAATTTAACGATTTCATCCGGTTTAGTTACAGGGTTTTTCTTTACTCTTTCCTTTTCGAGTTCGATATTTTCCTTAAGCAGTCTTTTCGAGAGTTCGAAGCTGGCGACAAGCTGGCAGGCTTTGGCAAAACCTATGCCGCGCACTTTCATCAAGTCTTCTATCGATGCTTCCAGGATATTCTGGAGGTTACCGAAATGCCGAATCAGTTTTTGCACGGTAACCAATACGGATTCCCCTTTTATTCCCCTACCGAGGATAACGGCAAGCAATTCGTGAGAAGAAATATTACCGGCTCCCACGTTTTTCAGTCTTTCGCGAGGTCTTTCCGATTTAGGCAAGTCCCGGACGGTAAACGAAATTTTTTCAATGTCCATAACGAAATATGGTAAGAAAAAACATTAATTGAAATACCTTTTTTAGTTTATAAAGTTTTTAAAGTATACAAGGTTCTTATTCCATATGGATATGCCGGGGGGAAATAAGAAACTCAATAAATTTCTTTATTGAGTTTGTTGTCGGGATGAGTGGACTCGAACCACCGACCCCCTGAACCCCATTCAGGTGCCCTAGCCAACTGGGCCACACCCCGATATTCAATCAGCAAATGTACAATGTACAGTTTCCGATGGTTTAAAAATAAATATAAAGATTTGCAAATTCAAACCAATTAATAAATTACGCAACAAAACCGCATATTTTCCGTAATTAGTATTAACAACAAAAAGTTATTTTCACCACTTTGCCCGAATTGAAATTTTTGTAAGCTTATTCATTTTTTAAAAATAAAATATATAGTATGGATTACAAAAAAGTTCAATCCAGGACAAACACCAGAAATATCCTTTTCAAAATCCTTCCGATTGCATTAATGCTTTTGATTTTCGGCAGTGCTGATGCACAGAATCTTTTATCGGGTCCTGAGTGTGTTGCTTTTGATGCGCCAAGGAACAGGTATCTGGTTTCGTGTTACACGAACGGAAACATAATACAGATAGATTCGAACGGGGTACAGTCTTATTTTCTGACAGGATTCGGTCATGTATTAAGCAACACTATACGAGGCAACATTTTTTATTTTTCCACAGTAACATCAATAAGGGGATACGATATTTCCGTAACTCCACCCCAGCAGGTAATGAATTTATACATACCGGGTTCAAAGCAGTTAGACGGAATGGTAACCGACACATCAGGCAATCTGTACATAGCAGACTACGATTATCAGGGAACGAACGATAAGATTTTCAAAATAAACTTATCGACACAATCCTTCTCAACGTTTGTGCCGCCGGGGCAGGGGCTCGGTTCTCCGCAGGATATCGAATTCGACCCGGAAAACAACAGGTTAATAGTAGCGAATTGGTTTAACGGTTCACCGATACAGGCGGTGAGTTTAAGCGATTCGACAGTCACGAATCTGGTACAGAGTTCAATCGGAAATTTCGACGGAATCGCCCGTGACACATCCGGGAATTATTATTTCACATCATGGGGCACGAACAAGGTACATAAATACGATAAGAATTTTATAAATACACCGGTAGAGATAGCGTCAGGATTCAACGGGCCTGCAAACATCAGTTACAATCCAAAAGGTAATTTGCTTGTGGTACCGAATTTCAATACAAACAGCGTTATATACATAAATCTGAATTCAATAGGAATAAGAAAAATCGAGAATGAAATTCCCGGCGGATACAGGTTATATCAGAATTACCCCAATCCATTCAATCCGAAGACAACAATCAAATATAAAATCAAGAACTCCGGTATGGTAATACTCAGGATATTCGATATTCTCGGGAAAGAAACAGCAATACTTGTAAAAGAGAAGCAATCCCCCGGAACTTACGAAATTGACTGGGACGGAACAAAAAATTCAGGCGGGATATATTTCTACAGGCTGGAAGCAGATGATTTTACAGATATTAAAAAAATGATTTTAATAAAATAAAAAAAATTATGAAAATCGATATTACTTTTAAAATCTCATTATTTATCTTTTTAATTTTTTCCAGTTCGATAATTTTAGGAAATAATGTAATATTATCGAACATCAGTCTTACGGGACAGAATACGACGAATCATTATTCGTTCATCAAGTTCGACATTCAATGGGAAAACTCGTGGAGGACCTCATCGGCACCGAACAACTGGGATGCCGCGTGGGTATTTGCCAAATTCAGAGTCGGGACAGGCGAATGGCAGCATGCATGGTTAAACAACACAGGGCATTTCGGTCCTTCAGGAAGCACGATATCTACAGGATTACTATATCCCGATTCGGTATTCAATCCGAGTACAAATCCCGGAACAGGAGTATTTATTTACAGGGATGCGGACGGAACAGGGACATTTTCGAAGGCGGGCGTACAGCTCAGGTGGAATTACGGAGCGAACGGATTAAACGATAATGACATAATAGATTTACGGATTTATGCAATCGAGCTCGTATACGTACCTCAGGGAAGTTTTTATATTGGCAGCGGTGGTACAGAGACGAGTGCATTTTACAAGTACCCTGCATCGACAAATCCTTATCAGATAACGAGCGAGAATGCAATCCAGGTAGGAGCTACTAATGATCACCTTTATTACAACCAGTCGACTTTCGGTGGTGACAGGCTCGGTCCGATACCTGCATCATTTCCAAAGGGTTACAGAGCTTTTTATTGCATGAAATACGAAATAAGCCAGAAGGGTTACGTGGATTTTTTAAATACCTTAAGCATTCAACAGTCAAACAACCGCCATTACAATATAAGCCCGACAAGCAGATACAGTATAATCAAGGCTAACGGAGTATTCAGCACAACGAATCCATATGTTGCCTGCAATTTTTTAAACTGGGGAGACAAAGCGGCATATTTTGACTGGAGCGGATTGCGTCCGTTAACCGAGCTGGAATATGAGAAAGCCTGCAGAGGACCAAACGTGCCTGTACCGGAAGAATATGCATGGGGAACCACGGATGCGACAAACGGGCAATACGCGTTAAGCAATACCGGAGCAAGCAATGAAATCATTTCATCAAATTACAGCACAACAACCGGGAATGCCGCATACAACCTGACAGCTTCAACGATAAACGGTCCTTTAAGGGTTGGCATATTTGCGGGAAATACGGGAAACACGGGAAGAGTAACATCAGGAGCGACATATTACGGGATAATGGAAATGAGCGGTAATCTGCTCGAACATTTTATCACGACAGGAAATTCTATGGGAAGGTCATTTACGGGATTACACGGGAACGGCATGGTAAACACTGCGGGAAATTCCGATGTATCAGGCTGGCCCGGGATATCATCATACGGTGCAGGTTTCCGGGGCGGATACTGGTCATATTATGCATGGTACATGAGAGTATCGGACAGAAGCGGAGCGGCCGGTACGGATGCGGGTCATTATGATTCAGACGGCGGACGCGGCGGAAGAACAGCACCATAAAAAAAATTAAAATTTAAAATTACAATTATATGAAAATTAAAATACAGAGTTTAGTTTTTATTTTACTGGCACCATTATTTTTAAATGCACAATACACAGGCGGCGATGGAAGGGGTGATGCAACATACAGCATAAGCAACATGCATATTTTAATCCAGTATATTTCGTCTGAAATACCGGTAAAAAACGAATTACATCAAAATTATCCGAATCCATTTAATCCAAAGACAACAATAAGATTTCAGATTAAAGACACAAGATTTGTAAGCATAAAGGTATATGACATAATCGGGAAAGAAATTACAACATTAGTTAATGAGAAATTAAACGCAGGAACTTACGAAGTACCATTTTCCATTTCAAAGTTATCCGGATATCAGGAATCAAGCGGAATATATTTTTACAGGTTAATTACGGAAACATATTCGGAAACGAAAAGAATGATATTATTGAAATAACAAAAAAATAATTCTTACAATTAAATCATAACTAACAGAAAAATGAAAAAAAGGATAATGCTATTTCTCTTCTCACTATTTTTTTTAACGGCAATATCATCTTTATGTTTCAGCCAGAGCAGCACTACCGGAACCATAAAAGGCATTGTATTGGATAAAGCGACGAACTCACCGCTTGTGTCGGCTTCGGTACAGGTAATAAAATCGGAAGATTCAACATTATTAAAAGGAGCGGCAACGGACAAGGAAGGTAAATTCAGCATAGGAGAAATCCCTTATGGTTTATACACGGTGAAAATCAGTTACATCGGATACATTTTTGCGATTGCGAAGAATGTAGCAATAAGCGACGAGAAGAAGGCCATCAATTTCGGTACAATTCTGTTAGAGCCAAGTTCCGAGCTTGCTGATGAGATAAACGTAATAGAAGAGGCACCGGCAATGACATTCGAAAACGGCAAAAAAATATACAACGTGGAAAAGGATTTTGCAGCAAAGAGCGGAAGTGTAATGGACGTATTAAAAAACATTCCATCTGTAAAAGTGGACAATGACGGTAACATAACTTTAAGGGGAGGAGGAAACGTAAAAATTTTAATTGACGGGAAAGAATCGGCATTACTGAGCAACGGCAATCAGGCGCTACAGAGCATTTCTGCAAACACGGTAGAAAATATCGAAGTAATAAACAATCCTTCCGCAAAATACGAAGCCGAGGGAATTTCAGGGATAATAAATATTATTTTAAAGAAAGGGCAGAACATAGGTTATAACGGAAATTTCAGGGTAAATGCAGGAACAAAGGACAAATACAATTTCACGACGGGTTCATCCTTAAAAAAAGGGAAATACTGCGTCAACGGGAATTACGGATTCTGGAATTTTTACAATCCGGGTCATTCCACAGTGGACAGGACAAGTTATGCGAGCATAGAGTCCAGGTTAACGAAGCAGGATTTATTCTGGTATTTCAAGGGGATAGGACATTTCGGTTCGATTGGTTCAGATTACGACATCGACAAATTCAACAGCATATCGTTGTCGGCGAATGCATTTTATTACAGGAGCGATTTCGGAAAGGACAATTACGTAAATTTCTTCGACATAAACAACAATATTTCGAACACGCTGCACAATTACAACAACGATGCAAGGGAGGGTTTCAGTTTCGAAGGGATGCTATCATACAACAAGAAATTCGAGGAGAAAGGGCGGGATTTAACGGTACAGACAAATTATGCAAGGAGAAAAAACGACCATCCTTTAGCGTTCACAAATTACAATCCCGACAATACGATATATTTCACAAAAGCCGAAGACCATATGACATTCAACTACCTGAATGCGCAGACAGATTATATACATCCGTTCGGGAGCGAGAACAAACTCGAGGCAGGTTTAAGAAATTCATACAGAAACGTAGAAGGGAATTACAAATTTTTGATATTGGACGAGGCAACGAAGCAGTGGTTAGTATATCTCAACAGGGTTAACGATATAAACTGGAACGAAAACACGAGTGCATCTTACATGACACTGACAGGAAAGTACAAGGATTTATCATACAATCTGGGTTTAAGGGGAGAATATTATTACCGCAATTTCGACATAAAGCAGGGAGCGGAGAATTACGATGAAAATTATTTCGATTTATTTCCGAATATAAATCTGACTCAAAATTTAAACAAGGAGAATGTAATACAGGCGACATACAGCAGAAGAATCAACAGGCCGGGTTTATATCTGTTAAATCCTTTTGTATTTCAGAACGATGAATATTTAAGTAGGGCCGGCAATCCATATTTAACGCCTGAATACGTAAATTCAGTAGAATTAGGATACACAAGATATTTAAAATTTGCAACTTTCACGATATCGGGATATTTAAGAAACGTAACGGACAATATAAATCCGTATAAAACCGTGGATACAAACGGAGCGGTATTCACGACATACAAAAATACCGGGACATCGAACACATACGGACTCGAATTAATAGTGCAGTTAAGCCCGACGAAATGGTGGAACATAAACGCGAGTGCGGATTATTATTACAACAGGATATTCAACAACGACAACTTCTCCTCATACGATAATTCATATAACGGATATACATCAAACATAACATCGAGCATGAACATTCCCGATTTATTTGACATACAATTAATGTACAGATATGATGGCATAAATCTAACGCCACAGGGCAGATACAATCCTGCACATCTCCTCGATATATCGATTCAAAAGGGTTTCTTCAACAGAAAATTAGTATTAGGGTTAAGGTTAAGTGATTTATTGGATAGAAATGCCATAGATTATTCAATGAGCACTAATGAATTTCATCAGGCGGTTTACGAGAAAGGGCACACGAGAGTAGTTTTCTTTACATTATCGTTCAATTTCGGAGAGCAGTTTATGTCAAGGTCGCAGAGGGATGCACAAAGGAGGCAAAGAGAGGCGGGAAACGAAATAAGAAATTAAAAATTCGGGCAGAAGATTCAAATATATAATAAACGATTTTACAGCAAGCGATAATAAATAATATGAAAAAAAAATTATTTATATTCTGTTTAACGGTTTTATTAATCACAATTAACAATACAGCATAATCACAATTTACATTAACCTCTTCATATATGCCTATTATCGGAGACACATTAAAGACAACGGATGTAGACACGACGGGGTTGACACCAGGCGAATCAGGGATAAACGTGACATGGAATTTTTCGAATATCAATATTTTATCAGGAACACCGTGGGAAGAAGTATATCTTGCTCCTTCTTCAACACCTTATTCAAACCAATTCCCCGGTGCCAATGTTGCCACGAAGAATAATAATTCGAGTCCCGATTATCATTATTACCAAAACACTGATACGGATTGGAATATGATTGGTTGCGCAAACAATAATTTTATAAAATGGTTTACGACACCTTATTGCAGATTTCATTATCCAATGACTTACGGTTCTCTGTATAACAGTACATATAAAGCACATAATTACTCAGGGCAGGCGACAAGATACACAACCGGTTTCAGAAATATTAGTATTGACGGATACGGGACAATAATACTTCCCGGTATAACATATAACAATGTAATGAGAGTTAAAGACACAGATGAATCATTCGACACTGTAAAGGTCGGGGGCAATGTCGTCAGCACAAGTCATACGGTAATAACAAATTACCGTTGGTACAGGACAGGATATAAGTTCCCTGTTTTCGAGATAGGTTATGCCGAATCGAGTTCCATGAACAGTTTAAAGTACGTAACAATAGGAGTCAAAAACGTCCCTGTTTATATAAACCGGATATCCAAAACAGTACCCGACAAATTTGAATTATATCAAAACTATCCGAATCCTTTTAATCCGAAAACGATAATAAGATTTAAGATTAAGGATACAAGATTAATAACATTAAAAATATTTAATTCTTTGGGGCAAGAAGTTACGACTCTTGTAAACGAAAAACTTCATGCAGGGACTTACAAAGTATCATTTTCCATTAATCAATTTTCAGATAAACCAATGCCAAGCGGAGTTTACTATTATAAATTTACTGCAGGAGAATTTTCAGAAACGAAAAAAATGGTTGTCGTAAAGTAATAATTTTATTTTTTTATTTTCGGAATAAACATCGGGGTTTTTTCCCTATACCGGATATAATCCTCTCCCAATCTTTTAACGAGTTCGGGTTCTTCGATTTTTTTTAGTTCGAAAAGATTCAATAGAATAAAAGCGGGTGTAACGATAAAGGTCAAAGCAACCGAGTTACACAGGAATCCGAAGCCGAAAAGAATCATAAACAGGCCGGACAGCATGGGATTCCGTGAATAAGCGTAAGGTCCATCCGCAATCAGCTGCGGAGGAGGATTCAGGGGAATAGGAGTGCCTTTTGATTTCAAGAAATAGATTACACAGGAACCGGCCAAAAACGCACCTACAGACAGGAACAAAAAGCCAAAGATTAAATCGTAAGGAAAAGGGACGAAATCAGAATATTCGAGGACATCATCCAGAAACAGGGAAAGAAGAACAAGACCGGTAATAAAGCATACAAAAAACACTGCTCCAAAGGGAGTGATAATATTTTTCATCAGTTTTCCTCCCGTAGCAATTTTAAAAATTGTATTAATCCATTTATCAGTCAGGGGCATAGCTATAATAAATTATAATAAAATTTAGCAATTATTTTTCTAAAAAGTACTATAAAATTTTGTCATAATTTTTGACAATTACACGGCAAATAAATATTATAATTTATAATATTTGAAAATTTTAATATTTACTTTAAAATATTTTATGTATATTCAAAAGACAACAAAAAAAACTAAACAAACACAATTATGGGCAATCCTTTATTAGACCCTGTAGAGGGAGTAACAATAGAGCAATGGGCAGGAGTAAACGCGAAAATCGTAGCGGGTACACCGACCGACGAGGCAATAAAAGAAATAGGCATAGACGCACCGAAATGGGACAGAGTCAACAACGAGTGGCTGACCCGCATGCGCAACGATACATCATTCACGATTTCCAGAATTTACTCTGCGGCATTCAATGCAGCTCCGGCAGCACCCGCGGCGGCGGCAACCGGCGGAGCAGCGCCGGTATCTCCGGAATCATATCCGTTCGAGAAGTGGATAGAGGCAATGGTAGCGCAGGACGTGCTCGGAAAGCAGGGGCGCGACGCACAGGACGTGCTGAAAGACTTCGGGCTGACGGTATCCGATTATTCGAAAGTAAGTGCATACTGGAACGGAAAGATGATGACAGACTACACCTACGCAATGAAAATGCAGACACTGATGAACGAATACAAGGCGAAATACGAGAGCATGGGAGCGGGTAATGCACACAAGGATTTAGATTTTTAAAACCAGCAAAGAAATATCTAACGCCAGAAATTAATTTTACCTCACAGTTTATAATATTAATTCATTTTCAATGGACGAAAATAAATTATTAAAAGAATTCAATTCGGAGCTGGATACGGCTTTTCAGAAGGCGTGGCATTCGGAAAAGGGCGGAGATGAAGGGTGGAATATTTTTTTGAATTCGTATAACGTAATTCCGCTTTCGAAGGAGAACAAGGATTTCCTTTTAAATTCCGAAATGAAGATTACACGGGGAGCATTTCCGATAGAGTTAAGGAGGGTTTTCGAAAAAATAATCGAGAAATACAGAGTGCTTGAAACCTCATCCCCCCTGCTCGCATCGGCAATAAGCAAGTTCGATATGGAAGCGAAGGTGAAAGAGTATTACCAGAAGATAAAGCCATTTTCGGGTCTGGGTGATATATTCAAGAATGCCGCAACGGGAACGCAGAAATACTCGCAGGGGCTACAGCAGGCAAAGCACAAGACAATGACCTGCAAAAACTGCGGTGCACCGAGGCTGGAGGAAATGCAATACGACAATTGCCTTTTTTGCGGGAGCAAGCTTTTCGAAATTAAAGAATAAAAATTATGTCACAGGAATTAACAGCGAGATGGGACAGTTACCTGAACAAAATACGGGACAGGTATTACGAGGTTTTGAATTCGGCAGAAGAGCCGCTAAACGATGTGATAAACAATCTGCAGTATGACAATATCATGATAATAAACATTCTGAACGGGCTGAAGAACCAGACTGTAACGCAGCTCGGTCAGAAATTAGACGAGGGATGGGGTAAGATGAAAGACGAGATATACAAAACGGGTGCAAAAAAACTGATAGACAGCGAAGGGCAGAAGAAGCATATTTTTGAAAACTGGATGGAGGATGAATTTGCAAGTTACGAAATAAAGCTTTATGCAAGGGCGGCGAGGAAAATTCTGGAAAACGTACAGAAGCACATAGACGAGAAGAAGCTCCACAGGTGCACACAGTGTGCCGGAGAACTTCCGATTAAGGTATACTCGTTTATGGCAATAAATTTAAAATGCGAGAGCTGCGGGGCGGTAAACACATACCAGCCGGACGACAGGATTCGTGCACTGGAGTATTACGTAATCGAGCCGCTTGCGAACGAGTATGCGATGGAAGAAAAAATAAGGAGCCGGACAATAAAGAGCGCACAGAAGGAATACTGGAAAAAGTTTTACGGTTACCTGATGGAAAACGTATCGGAAAAGAAAGAGTATTTTCAAAGGACGCTGGATGAGAGACTGAACAATCCGTTTTTCGGGTAAGAGCGAATTTTTTATTTTACCACTAAGGACATGTAGGACACTTAGAATTTCTTAGTGTTCTAAGTGTCCTTAGTGGTGATAGCACTTTTACAATTCTCTCATTGCGCATTTCTTTTTCAGTTGCGAGAGATGCCAGGTGATGTTGATATCTTTCGGGCAGACTTCTACGCAATTGAAAATCGTATGGCAACGCCAGAGACCATCGGCTGTATCAACTATATCCAGACGCTCATCTGCGGCATCGTCGCGGCTGTCGAAAATAAACCTGTAGGCTTTGAGCATAGCGGCAGGTCCGAGATAAGAATCATTCGACCACAGTGACGGACACGAAGCAGAGCAGGCACCGCAGAGGATGCAGTTCACAGCCTCGTCGATTAATGCCCTTTCCTTCTGACTTTGCAATCTTTCTTTAACGGGCGGCTGGTCTTTAGCAATCAAATACGGTTTCACTACATCATATTTTTTAAAGAAGGAATCCATATTTACGATTAAATCTTTAATAATCGGGAGCGAAGGAATGGGGTCAATTTTAATATATTTCTTTTTAAAATCTTTAACGAGGACCTGGCAGGCGAGCATATTTTTGCCATTTATCATCACAGCATCGGAGCCGCATATTCCGTGCGAGCAGGAGCGCCGGTAAGAGAGTTCTCCGTCGTGTTCCCATTTAACAACATCGAGACAGTCGAGAATACGGTGAGTTTCGGGGACATCAATTTCATATTCCTTCCTGTAGGGTTTTTTGTCCTTTTCGGGATTAAACCGCTGAATAGATAATATAACTTTCATTAGTATTTTCTCTCCTGTGGTTGATATTTAGTAATTGTTACGGGTTTATATTTAAGTTCGATACCTTTTTCGGTTTTAAAAGCGATGGTATGTTTGAGCCAGTTAACATCGTCGCGTTTCGGGTGGTCGATACGCCAGTGAGCTCCTCGGCATTCCTGACGGGCGAGAGCCCCTGTTACGATAGCATCTGAGAATTCGAGCAGGTTTCTGAGTTCGAGGATTTCCATAAGTTCGGTGTTAAACGTTTTGCTTTTATCCATCAAGCTGATGTTTTTATATTTTGCTTTAAGTTCGTGTATGGTATCCAGCACGGAGGTGAGGTCTTTTTCATTTCTGAAGACTCCGCATTTATTCATCATTTCCTCCTTGAGGACAGTTCTGATTTTATCGCAGTTCTCGCCTTTTGTTGTAGCATAAAGATTTGCGAAGATTTCCTTATCGCGGTCTTCCGCATCTTCGGGAAGCGGGCTAAACTCTGCATCGCGGAGGAATTTCACGAGAGTTTTACCTGTTCTTCTTCCGTGTACAACAGCATCGAGCAGAGAGTTCGTTCCGAGGCGATTTGCGCCGTGAACGGAGATACAGGCACATTCGCCTGCGGCATAGAAGCCCTGAACGACGGTTCCCTTTTCATCGGCAAGGACGTGTCCGTCAATGGTAGTCGGAATGCCGCCCATAGAATAGTGAGCAGTGGGAAGAATCGGAATCGGCTGTTTAATCGGGTCAATACCGGCATATGTTTTTGCAAAGCCGGTAATTTCGGGAAGACGCTCTTTTATTCTCGCTTCTCCTACATGAGTCAGGTCGAGGTGAACGAAATCTTTGCCGTCGATTCCCCTGCCCTCGTTAATTTCAGTTTGTATGCTACGCGTAACCATATCGCGGGGAGCGAGTTCCATAACGGTGGGAGCATAATTTTTCATAAATCTTTCGCCGTCTTTATTTTTCAAATATCCGCCTTCTCCGCGAGCACCTTCTGTAACGAGGATGCCGAGGGGATAGAGACCTGTTGGATGGAACTGGACGAATTCCATATCTTCGAGCGGGATACCAGCACGGAAAGCTATAGCGACTCCGTCGCCGGAGTTCGCATAGGCATTAGATGTAACCCTATATGCCCTGCCGTATCCGCCCGTTCCGAACATAACAGCTTTTGCGTGGAATGTATGGATTTGCCCGTCGCGGAGGTTAAACGCAGTGAGTCCTCTGCAGACACCGTCACGAATGATAAGAGATAACACAAAATATTCGGAATAAAATCTGACATTATTTTTTACGCACTGTTCATAAAGCGTATGGAGGATAACGTGGCCTGTTCTATCGGCGGCATAGCAGGCACGAAGCACGGGAACGCGTTTAGAGTTTCCCTGTTCGTCCGTGATTTCTTTTGTATGGCCGCCGAATTTTCTCTGTGCAATTTTACCTTCTTTAGTTCTGCTAAATGGAACGCCCATATGTTCGAGTTCATAGATTGCATCGGGAGCCTCGCCGCACATTTTTTCAATTGCATCCTGGTCGCCAAGGTAATCGCTACCTTTGACGGAATCGAAAATATGCCATTCTACGGTATCGTGCTCTTCATTACCGAGAGCGGCGGCAATACCGCCCTGAGCGGCGCCCGAGTGAGAGCGTGTCGGGAAGAGTTTCGAAATTATGCCTACATCGGAATATTTTGAGGTTTCGACTCCTGCACGCAGGCCTGCGAGACCAGCACCGACAATAATCAAATCATGTTTATGTATCATTCTTATTTAATTATAATGTTAAATGTTTAAATTTTTGTGTCTTTGTTACTTTATGCTTAAAAAGATAAAATCGTATTTATCCCGATAAACCAGAAGACAAGGGCGACCAAAATGATAACGGTATAAATCGTATGAGTAAGCCAGGGTTTCAGTTCATAATCACGAATCACGTTCCACAGGCCGTTCAGGCCGTGCCAGAGACCGAGGGTCACGAAAGTCAAATCGATAATTTTCCATTCCAGTTGATGCAATCTATCCATCACCGCCTGATATGTATGACCGCTTTCAGGGGTAGCGTGCATCAAAATATAGTGACCGATTAAAACGACAACGAGCAATACACCCGTGATACGCTGCATATACCAGCTTTTAGCACCAGAGCCTCTTGCACCGGCAAATTTAAATGTTTTTGTACTCATTATAAAAAAATTAAACTTTTTAATTAAAATTTTCAATAAAATATTACATATGACCGAAAATCAGATATCCCATACCAGCGACCACAATAACAGACAGGATATAGACAAAAGCCAGCAATTGTTTATGATATCTGGCACCGTTTCCCAAGTCGACGAGGACTATTCTGATTCCGTTAACGGCGTGGAACATAACCAGGGCACCAAGTAGCCATTCCCCGACAAGGAACAGGGGTGATGAGAACAGTTTCATCTCCTCATTAAATGCGGCTTCGCCTTTAAGCAGACCGGTAAGAGCAATTATATGCAGTAAAATATAAGCTGTAAGTCCGAGTCCTGTGATTCTATGAAGAATCCAAGCCCAGCTTCCGGAGTGTTTTCTATAGTGAAACATAACATCAAGCCAGCGATTAAAAGCAGAATTATAATTTTGTAATGACATATTAAATATGATTATAATTAAAATATAAATTTTATTTCTGTGATAAATACCCGATGAAAGCAAATTCGGGGACATGTTAAATTTATAAAAATAATATGATAAATAAAGCATAAATAATAATGAGACAATTTTTTGTTTCTTCTTTCAGATTTTTTATAATATTTATTTAAATAACAATATTTGGTATTTTGTTTTCTTACATTAAGTAAAATGAGATTTAAGCCAAGCCGCAAGGAATTAATAATAGTAACAGTAATCTCGGCTATTGCAGGGCTGACAGCCCTTTACATTTCTTATACGGGTGAATACATTTTAGCATACAGGGATTCGATATACAGACTCGATGCCTCGAGGAGGTTCATCGACGCAATAAATCCGGGATTATTCAATCAAATCGGCACGGTCTGGCTACCGCTTCCGAATCTGTTAATGTTGCCGTTAGCTTCAATTGACATTTTATGGAAAACCGGGCTAGCAGGCAGTATAGTAAATTTCATTGCATACATAATCAATGCCGCGGTAATATTTTACACGATAAAATTACTCACGGAAAATAAAATCGCAAGATATGCAGGATTGCTGATGTTTATTTTAAATCCGAACATATTATATTTTCAGACCACGCCGATGAGCGAGCAGATATATTTAACATTCTTTTCACTTGCGATTTTTTATTTAGTAAAATGGAACACAACAAAAACTGTGAAGGATATTTTCTTAGCGGGGTTTTACACATCGATGGCTTCGTGCACGAGATACGACGGATGGACATTTGCATTAGCGGCGGTCGTTCTGGTTTTCATAATTTCCATAATTCACAGACAAGGTATTTTTAAATACTCATTTTATTATTTACTGCCGACCGCCATAGTAATCGGCTGGTGGTTGATTCACAATTACATTTACTATTCGGACCCGCTCGAGTTCATGCGAGGACAATATTCCACATTTTTTCAGATAAAGTATTATGAAAATATCGGGAGGCTTTTGACGAAGTACAATCCGATGTTATCGCTCAAGGTATATTATTTCGACATTTATTTATATTCAGGATGGTTGACCCTGATTTTTGCTTTATTTGGGTTTTTATATTATGCATACAAAAATAAATTCAGAATAAAATCATTTCCCGTTTATTTATCATTAATAGCGATTCCAACGACTTTGCTTTTATTATATTTGGGGCAGGTAATAATAGAGATACCCGAGTCCGAGCCGCCGGGATATTTCAATTCAAGATACGGGTTATATGCAATACCGGGTTTAGTAATTTTCGGAGGAATTTTTGCAGGATACATTTACGAGAAATTTTCATCACACAAGAAATATCTGGCAGTCATTGCTGTAATATTAGCGGGGTTACAGACATTTTCATACATTTATTACTATCCGTCAAAAGTTCCGTCTGTAGCGGAGGCAAGGTTTGCGGGTTATAAGGGAACGGTCACATACAATCTTGCCGGTTATCTCGAAAAAAATTACGACGGAGGGAATTTATTATATGACTTCAGGGTATTCGCAGTTCCTCCTTGGTCGGGAGTTTATTTAAGGGAGAGGATTACATTTCACACTTATGATATCGGCGAGAAGGCGTTAGTCAATCCTGTACCTTACGCAAAATGGGTATTATTTTATTTAAAATCACCAGACGACAAGATTTTCAAAGCTCTTGACACGAACAGAAACTTCCGAAGCAATTACGATTTAGAATACACCGAAGACGGATTAGAGTTATACAGAAGAAAGCAGTTTTAATTTTTCATTAGTGAATCAATTTTCTTTTTTGCGTTTTCATCGGCGGAATTAATATTCAGGATTTTTTTATAATATTCTATCGATTTGGATTTATCATTTTTCCTCGAATAATATTCCGCGAGGCCGTTGAGGGCATTCAAATTTTTTTCGTCCAGTTTTATCGCCTCTTCAAAATATTGCTTTTCCTTTTCGTCATTTCCCAGACCGCGATAGCAGAGAGCAATATTATTCATATATCCGGATACGCCCAAAGGATTACAGCGAATCATTTCCTCGATATCTTTAATAGCTTCTTCATATTTTTTGTCCTTATAAAACTGGAATGAGCGTTTTTCGAGGAAGGCGACGTGATTCGGGTCATTTTGCATTTGATTATTACCCTGGTTTTGCATACCATTGGTACTGCCGATCAATTTCATCTGTTCGAGCTGGGATTTCGAGCCTCTGTAATCCGGGACAATATTCTGCAATTTTTCGAGCATTCCTATTGCATCTTCCATTCTTCCTCTTTGCTGGTAAATATTGGCGAGCTGGTAATACCCGTCGGGAGCAAGGGAATCGACATCAAGTCCGTCTTTAATTTTTATTTCGGCGGAATCCAAATTTCCTTTAACCAGATAAATCAGACCAAGGTTATGGTGAGCGAGTACGTTATTATTCCTGATTTCTATAGCTCTGCGATATCTTTTTTCCGCTTCATCGAACTGTTTCCTGTTGGCGAAAATATTTCCGATATTTACCAGAAGGACGGAGCCATCTTTTCCTTCACCAGTAAGATACAAAGTGTCATTATCTTTCCACTGATAATTTCTTTTAACCGTCAGATAAGTAAAAGCGAGAAACACAACGAGCAATAAAGGAATAACGAGGTTTTTAGACTTTTCACTCATAAATTCAGACATCAGAAAAGCAATCAGCAGAGAAATTGCAAATGAAGTAATATACAGAAACCGTTCGGCCATAAAATTCATAGTCGGTATGATATTCATAACCGGAAGCAAAGTCACGAATACAAACAGAATGCAAAATGTAATTTTGCCATAATTCTTATAAAGGGCAAACGAAACGATTAACAAAGCAACGGCCAGGACAACGGAAAAAATAACGCTATCGTCCAAAAAAGAATACGAATCCGGAATCACGCCGTTATAATGATAGAGCAAACCGACAGGAAAGACAAGGAGTTTAAGATATACAGGAATGGTTTTCAGCATCGTTGCAAACACAGTGACAAAATCCTTTCCGTAAAAATAGTTATACTTGGTTCTCTCGACGACATCTTTCAGGACCAGATATCTAATCACCAGATAAAATAAAGTCAGCAGAACAAACAGTGCATAAGTCTTCCAGTTATCCAGAATTTCCCTGAAAGATTTTTTTCTCCACAAGAAGTCGAAAAGGATAATAATAACGGGAAAAGTAACAATCATTTCTTTCGACAGCAGACCGAGGGCATAGAATACAAGAGAGAGCACAATATATTTATTCATATTTTCCTCAACATAGAGCAAGTAAAAATAGAATGCTGCGAAGAAAAACAGAGTGACGAGAGAATCGGTTCTTCCGCTTATCCAGCTGACGGCTTCTGTATGCACGGGGTGTGCGGCAAAAATCAGTGCAGATACAAGCGAAGCGAGCAAACCGTATTTATACTCAGAAAACAGCCTGCGTAATAAAGCAAAAAGAAACAGGACGGCAATAGTATTTATAACGATATTAGTAAGATGAAATCCTTTAGGAGTCAAACCCCAGAGTGCATAATCCACGGTATACGTAGAAGACACCACGGGTCTATAATATCTTCCGATAACTTTATGAAAGCCTTCTTGGGCAGTAAAGAACTTTGGAATATTGGACAAATCCCTAATAGCCATATAATTCTGGACAACGCTTTCATCATCGAAGACAAAATCATTCTGGAGTGTATTAAAGTATACAAGAAACGAAAAGACGGCAATAATAATATAGCAGTGTACAGGCTTTAATTTTTTCATCATAATAGAATTTCAATTTTACAATTTAGCTGCAATTACAACCGTAGTTTTAGTCTGTTCTACAGTTCCTCCAATATCATTTATTGCTTCGATAAATAAAATGTAAATACCGATTCTCAATTTTTCGCCGTTATCATTTTTACCGTCGAAGATAATCTGGCCTTCGCTGCCGCTCAGCCGGTTATTCAGCAAAGTTCTGACCATTCTGCCTTTCACATCAAAGACTTTAACTCTAATTTGAGCCATATTTTGCTTTAATTTATATTTTATAATAGTAAAATCCTCGAAACCATCGCCATCAGGCGAGAAAGGGTTCGGAGAAACGTCAACAGAATTAGTGCTTGAGATATTTACTGTGAAAATGCTGTTTTTTTCGCCGGGTGTTCCTCCCAGGGCGGCGGTAGAGCTGTTCCAGTTATTTCTGTCGTTGGAATTAAGAAGCGGATTAATTCTCTCGAGGGAATATCCCTTCGTATCGGGCAGATTCGAATTATGCCATCCTGGGCTATAGCAAACCGAATCAATTACGTTATTAAGCACATCCGAAACTCTAAGCATTTCGCCAGAATTACTCAAGGAGAGACTTTCATTATAAATAATTTTACGAGAGGGTTCAGGGATTCTCAATCCCGAGAATCTGTTAAATACAGTTGTATCTTTTGCAAGGACCAAATACTGTCCGGGATAAATAATGAAATTGCATGTATCGAACAAATTGCAGACATCGGAGGATATATTTATTTTCCATCCGGACAGATTCATGTTTTTGGATGTCGTGTTAAAGAATTCAATCCACTCGCAACTTGAAGTCAGAGGATCGAACATGATTTCATTCACGACAAGGTCATTTTTCAGGTATGAAGTAAGATTCGACAGTGAATTTGCCCTTGCGGGAGATGAATGCTCGCAATCGAGTGATGTTAACCAGTTAGTGGAATCATTCGACGGGCGGTTCGGGGATACGCGCTCCAGTGAATTCCTGGAATTATTCCCTCCCCATTTCGATTTATACGATACTCTATCGACAATATTATTGAGATAATCATAGACGGTTACGACATCTGCGTCATCATTGAGTGCCGGCAAATTCCCAAGGAATACGATTTTATTTGTATCAATCTGAGTATGATTATTAAGGATTGAATTATTTTTAGCAATTACGATATAGTCATTCGAATTAATTATTTTGCTATTTGCAGTAATAATTAAGGGGTTGGATTGTGTTGAAGAATCGGATATTTTCCAGTTGGCAATATTGACAGGGTAATTTGTATTATTAAACAATTCAACCCATTCGCACTCGACAGCGGATTTTGGGTGATACATAATTTCATTTATAACGAGCGAACCATTTACCGTACCGCCTCCGCCGACATTGATATTTTTAACGAGAAAATTATTTAAAGTATCATTATCGGGTGGATACATAATTTTACCAATATACTGTTTCATTCCACTATCGATTCCTGCAACGGTATAAGTATAAATCAAAGAATCATTCGCATTCAGAATCGTAGACGGGAAATTCTGAGTATAAATAAGTTCCGACGGTTTAACAATGCTATCCAGGTTAAGATTTTTATAAATATTCAGAGAAAAACCGGTTGCAGAATTCAATCCGACATTTTTTATATGGAATTTGAGGGAAAGAGTATCACCGGTTTTCGGATTTTGTGGTGAGAAAGTAAACGTATACAACTTCAAATCATATTGTTTCGGAGTAACCGAGTTGATACGATTCGGAGTAGATTTTTGCAAATCTACTGATGTTCCCCAGTTACCAGGGTTATTCGTTGGAGCGCCAGGATTTATTCGTTCGAGCGAATGTCCACCCGAGCCACCCCAAGCGGATATATAGCGTAAGGAATCTATTTTATATCCTGTGCCATCCAAGACGACCACATTATCGGTATCGTTATTCAGGGCAGACCAGGTTGTCTGAAAGATAAGTCCGGAAAAGCCGGGATGATATTGTCTGACAGCCGATGAATCCTGGCAGATGACAGCATATTGATATGCATTTAAATTGACACTTGAATTTGAAATGGTTCTGAGCGTACCTGTTTCATCTTTCCATTTCCACAGGAACATATTTACGGAATAACTTCCCGAATTATAAATTTCGAACCATTCATATTCGGTTCCGCTGGAGGGAGAATACATAACCTCGTTAATAACGACCTGTGATTTCAGTGGGAATGCCAGAAAGAGCAAAAAGGCGGAGATAAATAATTTTTTCATGAAATTATTCAATTCAGTTATTGTATCAATTCAATATACAATGTATAAAAACATTATTCAACTGAAAAGAATAATCACAGAAAAAAAACTACTTCCTCCGTTCCTGTTAAAAATAGCAATAAAAGGCAAGGGTAATACGTTTTTTTCAACGTCTTCTGAACACAGGAAATTTATCTACGATTTCCCATTATTCTCAGAAGGAACAAGAACATATTTATGAAATCAAGATACAGGCTCAATGCACCCATAACTGCGACTTTTTTTCCCTCCTCGGTTTCGAAGCTCATCTGCTGGGCAGCTCTCTTGATTTTCTGAGTATCCCAAGCGGTCAATCCGACAAAAATCAAAACGCCGATATAGCTTATCATCATATCCAGTATCGAGTTTTGCAGGAATATATTAACGACAGAGGCAATTATTAATCCAAAAAGACCCATCATCATGAAAGTACCTACACCGGCGAGATTCATTTTCGTGATATATCCGAACACGCTAACCGAAGCGAACATCGCGGCACAAATAAAGAAAGTATAGGCAATAGATGTACCAGTATAAACAAGAAAAATGAACGAAAAAGTCAGTCCTGTCAGAAACGAATACAGGAAGAAAGCACCGATTGCAACGGCGGAGGGCATTTTATTAATGGCGGCGCTCAAGACAATAACCACGAGTAGCTGAGCTATCATCAATCCGTAAAAAATAAACGGATTAAGCAAAATGAATTCCAACAAAGTTTCAGAAGTTGACACACCGAAAGCAACGAGACCGGTAAGAGCCAGACCCATTGTCATCCAGTTATAGACATTGAGCAGGAATTTTCTCAGTTCAGCGGTCGAAAAGGCAGCTTCGACGGGTCTATACTGGTCAGTATATTGTTGATTATAATTATCCATATTTTATAATTTAATTTTATATTTAAGTTAAAAAATTTTTCAATTATCCTTTAAGGCCGTAATTCGGTGCTTCCTTAGTAATCTTCACGTCGTGCGGATGAGATTCTCTAAGTCCGGCATTAGTAATTTTCACGAACCTTGTTTTAGTTTTCATTTCAAAAATATTTTTTGCCCCGCAATAGCCCATAGATGAGCGAAGGCCGCCGACGATTTGATAGATAGTATCTCTCAGTGGACCTTTATACGGGACGATTCCCTCTATACCTTCGGGGACAAGTTTTTTAATATCGTCTTCCATATCCTGAAAATACCTGTCTTTGCTGCCTTCTTTCATAGCTTCTATAGAGCCCATTCCGCGATAGACTTTAAAGCTTCTTCCTTCGAGCAGTACTTTTTCGCCGGGAGTTTCATCTGTACCAGCGAGCATTCCGCCAATCATAACAGAATCGGCGCCTGCGGCGATGGCTTTGGGAATATCGCCGGTTTGTTTAATTCCTCCGTCAGCGATGACCGGAATTTTATATCTCTTAGCGGCTTTTGAGCATTCGATAATGGCGGTCAGCTGGGGTACACCCACGCCGGCAATAACCCTTGTTGTACAGATAGAGCCGGCACCGATTCCGACTTTTATACCATCAACGCCTGCTTTTATCAAATCGATTGTTGCCTCAGCGGTAGCCACATTTCCTGCAATCATTTCTACATTGATTGCGGATTTTATTCTTTTAACCATATTAACCACAGCAGATGAATGTCCGTGTGCGGTATCGACCACGATGACATCCACACCCGATTTAACAAGTTCCTCAACCCGTTCCATAGTATCTCTTGCAATTCCGACAGCGGCACCGACTCTCAGCCTGCCGAAATCATCCTTACAGGCATTCGGGAAACTTTTTCGTTTCTGAATATCCTTAAAGGTTATCAGACCTTTCAGATACCCGTTTTTATCCACGACGGGAAGTTTTTCGATTCTATGTTTTTGCAGAATTTTTTCTGCCATTGACAAATCGGTACCAACCGGAGCGGTGATAAGGTTTTCTTTCGTCATAATATCTTTTATAAAAATATTTTCATCCGGGTCGAATCTCAGGTCCCTGTTAGTCAGGATACCGATTAATTTTCCGTCACTATCCACAATCGGAATACCCGAAATACTGAACTTGGACATGACCTGATTTGCGTCTTTTATTTTTTTATCGGCAGTAAGTGTAACGGGTTTCATAATCATACCGCTCTCGCTTCTTTTAACCTTATCGACTTCCGAGGCCTGTTTTTCTATGGACATATTTTTATGAATAATACCGATACCGCCCTCGCGGGAAACAGCGACAGCCATTTCCGTTTCAGTAACCGTATCCATAGCGGCGGAGAGCAGCGGAATATTCAGGGCAATATTTTTTGTCAGTTTCGTCCTCAAATCGACCTCACGGGGAAGGACTTTCGATTTACTCGGGACAAGCAGAACATCATCAAAAGTAATAGCCGTAGACAATATTTTATTTTCCATAATATAAAAAATTAAAGTTTTATTTTACTGTTTTAACTTTCAACAAATCTTCGTACAAATTCTGGGGTTTAATATCGCCGTCATAATTTTTGACATACATTAAATGCAGATGTGTAGGAGAGCGGGACGGGAAGGCATTTTTGCCTGTTCTTCCCATAGTTCCCAGTTCCAAGCCGGGATAAACGAAATCTCCCACGCTGACATACACTTTATCCAGATGTGCATAATAAAACAGACCATCGGTTGTGTTATCATAAACGTAGACGATATTTCCGCCTTTAATATCCATCATTTGAGTCGACCAATTTTTTCTGGTTTCGACCACGATACCTCCGCTGATAGAGAGTATTTTAACGGGTTTATCCGTATAATCATCCAGGCAATCCTGATTTTTATCGGAGATAAAGATATCGTGTGCAGGATGTCCACCCGTACTGCCATCGAAGAAGTCGAAGTCCGCAATGACATAGCCGCTTCCGTTAGTGCCACCGATTGCGGAAGAAGTATAGCCTTTAACGGGGAACACCCACTGTGATTTTTTATAAACTTTCGGATTATTTTTAATTAAATACAAGTTTAAGTCTTCCATAAAATTCCTCATCGAATCGACCGATTGTTTACGTGTTAATTTCTTATCTCTAACCTGTTTCATAACAGCATACCAGCCTTTTGCTGGAGTTGTAATAAATTCTTCGTCATCATTAATATCTTTTACTTTCAGAGCTAATTTTTCGAGAGCGATTTTAAATTTTTTCTTTTTTGGTTTACCGTCATCAGGTTCAGGGGACAGCCGTGCATAGGCACTAATGCTAAACAAAGAAACGAACAACAAAATTAAAAATATTCTTATTCTATTCAAGGAATTAATATATTAATTTATTTAAACTGTTCCAGGCCTTCAACAGGTCCCCAGAGTCCCCTTTTATTTTCTCTTGCTTCCCTTTGATATTTTCTGAGCTCATCCATTTTCGAAACGGGGAATTTTTCGAACACATATGCATATCCATCCCTGACAATTTTTCCGTTAACAAAAGTGCCGTCTTCAAGATAGACCCATCTAAGCAAACGGCCGTTTTTATCCTTATCGCTGTAACTCGGTTCTTTTTCGAGTATAACAGTTTTCCCCTCAACAAAATTTCTTACATAATCGCCAGCAAGTTTACCGAGTTTCATAATAGTTTTTTTATCCTGCCCCGAGGATTCAGCATCTCTATCGAGTTTATCGGATTCATATTTTTCAGGGGTATCAATTCCGAGCAATCTCACCCTTTCGCCATCAGACAATTCGAACGTATCACCGTCGACAACTCTTTTAACGACCAGAACTTCCCTGTTTTTATCGGACCATTTCTTATTCAGAAAAGAACCGTGATTTACGTAATAATAAATTATCGCTCCAACAATAATAATCAGCGTAGCGCCTGACGATATTATTTTACCCGTTAATTTAAGCATTATCCGATAATATCTAAAATCAGTTTTCTTTCTTCGGGTTTCGACTCTCCGATAACAACGGCGTCCTGCAGAATTTTTTCCGCTTCGGAGATTTTAATTTCATCTTCCGCCCAGAGTTCAAAAATCTCCTCCCCTTTCGAGATTTTATCACCGGATTTTTTATTCAGTATGATTCCCGCAAGATTATCGATTTTATCATCCGCTTTTTTTCGTCCACATCCGAGTTCAATCGAAGCGAGACCGAACGAGAAAGCATTCATTTTACACACATAACCATCGAAGTCGGAGAATATTTTTTTTGAATATTTTGCTCTTTTATAGTTTTTCCAGTCCTTAACGTAATCCACGTCGCCTTTCTGCACTTTAACAATCTCAAGGAATTTTTGATAAGCACTTCCGTCCTTTAATTTTTTTTCTACGATTTTTTCCCCTTCCTCGATACTTTTTGCTTTACCGCCGAGATAAATCATAGCGCCGGACAATACATTATTAACTTTATTCAAGTCATAAATTTCCTTTCCGTTCATAACTTCGAGGCACTCTTCGACTTCCAGCCAGTTACCAATTTTACGTCCAAGCGGTTCTTCCATATCGGTAAATACAGCGATTGCTTTTTTCCCGAATTTTTCAGAGACGGCCAGCAGGTGTTCAGAAAGTTCACGAGATTCTTTACTATCTTGCAGGTTAGCACCGCATCCGAGCTTTATATCGAACACAATGGCATCGGTTCCTTCTGCAAGTTTTTTGCTCATAATGCTTGCAGTAATGAGTGGAATATTATCGACAGTAGCGGTAACATCCCTGAGGGAATAGATTTTTTTATCAGCGGGAGCGAAATCATCGTTTTGTCCGATCAACACAACTCCCATTTTCTCCAATATTTTTTTATATTCGTCAACAGAAAAATTGACATTAAAACCGGGAATGGATTCGAGTTTATCGAGGGTACCGCCGGTATGTCCCAAAGCCCTTCCGGAAATCATAGGAACAGCGACACCGCATGAGGCGACCAGAGGAGCGAGTATAAGGGATGTTTTATCGCCGACGCCACCCGTAGAGTGTTTATCAACTTTCACTTTATCGATGCCGCTTAAATCTACGACTTTTCCGCTATGCAGCATAATTTCGGTCAAATCGTAGGTTTCCTCGTCAGTCATCCCGTTGATATGGACAGCCATAAGCAAAGCGGACATCTGATAATCGGTAATTTTACCCGAGAGAAATCCTTCGATAAAAAATTTTATCTCATGCTTCGTAAGCGGTTTTTTATTTCTTTTTTTCTTTATGATTTCTACGGGTAACATTTACTAAAGTAATAAAAACTTCTTAAAGGTTAAAGGAAATTGAAAGCGACATTAATAATTAAAGAGTTCAGTCAGCAGTCACAGAGTTTTTTTTCGAATCAAGCTAACGCAGGACACCATTTATTATCATTATTTTTAATTTTGTATTTATTATATTTATTGAAATTATCAATATGCAAAGATTCGAGACTGCACCGGCATTCAAGCTTGCAATTCTTTTTATTACCGGCATACTGGCAGGTTCGCATTTCAAAATCAACATAGTAATAATTCTTTCGGCGATATTGATACTGATATTATATCTGTTTTACTTACAGAAAAAAAACACAGAAAAGTCACTGAACATATTTCTTATATCCGTAATCGTAATAATGACCGGGATATTAAAAGCGGAAATTGATTTCAATTTACTGCCCGACAATTCAATTTCCCTGATACAGGATACTAAAAGGAACGAGGAAACGAAAATAATAGGAGTAATAGAAGACATACCATCATACGATTCAAGTAAAATCAGGTTCAGATTATCCTCGGAATTTATAATTAACGAGAGAGTTCACGATACCTCTTTAATAAGCGGAGACATAATAGTAACGCTTAAAAGAAATCCGAAAACAGATTTAAACGAATACCAGGAAAGTCAGATTTCGGAAGACATTAATTTAGACAGGCGGCCGGAATTAAGGGCGGGAGACAGGGTATTGATGTATGGGAAATTAGCGGAGCCATTCGAGGAGAGAAATCCCGGAGAATTCGATTACAAGAGATATCTTTATCTGCATAACATTTACAAAACATTTACCATAACGGGTTACGATAATATAGAAATAATCAACAGGGACAATCTCGGATTTGCATATCAAAAAATAATATACCCCGCCCGAAAGTTCGCATCAGATAACATAGACGAATACATCGGAGGAAACGAGGGAGCTTTTTTAAAGGGGCTTGTAACCGGGGAGCGGGCGGACATCTCGAAGAAGATAAAAGAGGATTTCGTAAAAGCGGGAGTAATGCATATAATTGCGGTATCCGGGCTGAACGTTGCATATATAATATTAGCTTTGACATTAATACTTTCGTTATTCAGGGTTCCCCGGACGCCAAAAGTTTTAATCATATTATTGATATTAATTTTCTATTGTTTTTTCACAGGTGCACCCGCATCGATAATACGGGCAACGGTGATGGGTTCATTGCTATTAATATCCGGATTAATGCAGAGGAAATCCAATTTTTACAATATCATCGGGATTTCGGTTTTGATAATACTCGTATATGAATCCAAGCAGCTTTTCGACCCGGGTTTCATATTATCTTTTTCTGCGGTCTTATCGATGGTGATTTTTTACGAAAAATTAGACACAGTAATTTTACAGAGAATAGAAAATTCAAAGAGTAAATTCAGCAAAGCAGCTCATTTGGTGATATCGGTTATTTTTGTTTCATTTGCGGCACAGATAGGGACATTACCGATAACATCGCATTATTTCGAGAAAATTTCATTTATATCCTTAGCGGCAAATGCAATAGTGGTGCCGCTTTCGAATTTATCCCTTGCAATCGGGTTTTTCCAGATATCAGCGGGTATTATTTCCGGATTCTTATCATCTGTAATAGCCGAGGTAAATTATCTTCTGCTGAAATTTCAGCTTACAATGATACATTACTTTGCATCATTAAGGTTAGGGTATACGAGTTTTTACAGGTTCGATACGATAAATACAGTCGGATATTTCGTCATACTAATCATAATATTTACATATAAAAAGGAAAGGGTAAAGCTGCACATATTATTCTTAACAGTAACAATTATTTTGCTTTTCATTTTGAATCTGAAATTCGACAACAATTTAAGAATAACATTCTTATATGTCGGTCAGGGCGACTGTACTCTAATCGAAACGCCTGACGGAAGCAATATACTGGTAGACTGCGGGATGAAGGATTTCCGGTACAACAGCGGCGAGAGCAATATAGTACCGTATTTAAAGAGGAAAGGGATAAACCGGATAGATTTACTGATATTAACCCATCTTCACTACGACCACATTGGCGGCATAGAATACGTATTAAATAATTTTGAAGTAAAGAGGATTATTGACAACGGGACGAAAAGGAATAATTCTTTAATAAGGAAAATGGAAAACTTAGTACTGGAGAAAAGCATTCCCAAGGAAAAAATATACGGAGGAGATTACATAGAAGGATACGGTAATATGAGGTTATATTTTCTCAATCCCGATAAAAACGATACATTAACAGCGAGCGAGCATACAAAATCCATTGTAATAAAGCTGAAATATGAAGACACTGAAATTTTGCTGATAAGCGATTTAAGCACCGAAGGGGAATTACACATTACGAATACATACGGTAATTTTTTAAAATCAGACATATTAAAAGTATCCCATCACGGAAGCAGGAATGCCACATCGATTCCATTAATAATGAAATGCAAGCCTGAATACGCAATAGTTTCGTGCGGGAAAGATAATATATTCGGGCATCCTTCCGAGTTAGTATTAACGAAACTCGAGTTATCGGGTTCAAAAGTATTAAGGACGGACAGGGACGGGGCGATTATATTCGAGAGTGACGGAAAATCCTTAAGACAGGTTAACTGGAAATAGGGATTGACTTTCCCTACAAATTCATCATTATATTACGGGTAATTATATTTAATATTTAATATTTTATTTTAAAATATTAATGTTTATTTTACGCAATAATAAATATTTAAAAATTTACAGATAGATTATAAAATGAAAAATAATTTAATTGCCTGGGAAGTATCGGAGAAAGATTTTCCAAAAAGCGGAAAAGCAAAAGACAAGCTGATACACTTCGTAAAGTATGCTATTCTTGCTCCATCCGGACACAACACACAGCCGTGGTTATTCGAGATAAACGAAGATGAGATGTCGATTAATTTACATGCAGACAGGACGAGGGCATTGCCGGTAATAGACCCCGATGATTTAGAGCTGATAATAAGCTGTGGTGCGGCGCTCGAGAATCTTACCATAGCCATGAAGAATTACGAGTATTTTGCGGAGGTAGAGTTTTTCCCGTCCGAGAACGACAATGATTTACTTGCAAAGATTAAGCCGATGATAGGATACGAGCCCAGCGATGAAGACAGGATACTTTTCAAGGCAATAAAGAACAGGCATACGAACAGGTTACCATTTGCAGATGAAAAGATAGACGGATTGAAGTTACAGAAATTAAAAACAATAGCAAGCGAAGAGCATATAAATCTCCATATAATAGAGGGGGAAGAGACAAGGGAAGAGGTAATCAAGATAATAGAGCAAGGCGACAAGATACAGGCGTCCAACAAGAGCTTCTGCAGGGAGCTTGCGCAATGGGTACATCCTAACAGGACAAACAGTAAAGACGGGATTCCCGGATATGCATTCGGGATGGGAGATTTAATATCATTCGGAAGCCCGTTTTTCATAGGAAACCTGAACTGGGGTGACATACAAGCAGGCCGCGACAGAAATCTTGTCAAGGGCTCTCCAGTGCTTGCCGTTATAGAAAGTAAGAACAACAAGGCAATAGACTGGCTTCATACGGGAATGGCGTTAGAGAAGCTGTTACTGAAAGCGAGTTCGGAGGGAATTGCGGCATCATATCTGAACCAACCGATCGAAGTACCCGAATTAAAAGAAAAGCTAAAGGAGCTTTTAGGTTTAAAAGGTTATCCGCATTTAATAATAAGGATGGGATATGGAAAGGAAGTAAAGCCTACGCCGAGAAGAGACATAGAAGAAGTAATTAAGTGATGAAAGTCACATTTTCACCGGGCTCGATAAAATCTTCAATTTTTGTTTCAGTTCAATTCATCTGCATAGGGATAATTATATTCACGGGTAAACTGATGCCCGAGAACATCTACATTTTATCGGGTTTTATATTTTCGGTATCACTTGCCGCATGGTCAATGGCAGTAATGAGATTTCATTTCAATGCTGCGCCTGAAATTTTGCCCGGTGCGTCTTTAAAAACGAAGGGTCCATATAAATTAATCCGTCATCCGATGTACACTTCGGTACTTTGTCTAATCCTTTTATGGGTAATAAACGATTTCAGTTTTATCAGGGCAGGAATTTATCTCATACTTATAACAGACCTGATAATCAAAATAAATTACGAAGAAAGGTTATTATCGGAGAAGTTCGAAAATTTCAGCGAATACAAAAGGAGAACGAAAAAAATCGTCCCATATATTTACTAGAAAACAACAGGTTATTTTTCAATTTTAGAAATTACATACTTCATATCATAAGGGAGTTCCGATTCGAAATACAAATTTTCTTTTGTTTTAGGGTGCAGGAAGCCCAGCACTCTAGCGTGCAGTGCCTGTCTGGGCATATTCTCGAGAAGGTTTTTTATCTGGGCTTTAACATTAGAAGTAAGTACAATGCTATGAGGGATTCTTCCCCCGTATGTTTCGTCACCGAAGACAGGATGGCCGATCGATGACAAGTGCACTCTGATTTGATGTGTTCTCCCGGTTTTCAGAATCAATCTCAGCAGGGATAGAAATTCGAATTCCTTAATCACTTCATAATCGGTAACGGCATTTTTTCCGCCATCATCTTCTTTATGGACGACAGCGACTTTTGTCCTGTCTTTTTTATCTCTTGCGAGTCTACTTTCAATAGTACCGGATTTTGTTTTCAATTTTCCCCATATAATGGCATTATATTCTCTTTTAACGGTATGAAAAAAAAACTGTTCCGACAATTTTCTATGAGTATTTTCGTCTTTAGCGATGACGAGAAGTCCGGAAGTGTCTTTATCCAGTCTGTGAACGATACCTGCTCTTTCGAATCCATTAATATCAGAGAGTGAATCATTTTTTTTCTGTGCATAATACATAACTGCATTAACGAGAGTGCCGGAATAGTTTTTATAAGCCGGGTGAGTAACCATACCAGCAGGTTTATTAACAATCAGCAAACAATCGTCTTCAAAAACGATATCCAGTGGAATATTTTCGGGGAGGATATCCTGTTTTTCCGGAACGGGCAATTCGATTTCAATTTCATCAAAAGGTTTCAGCAGGTAGTTTGATTTAACGAAGTTGCCGTTCACGATAACATTGCCCAGATTAATGGCTTTCTGGACTTTTGTCCGCGATGCATTTTCTATGAATCGCGTAATATATTTGTCAAGACGTGTTCTCTCTTTAATATCCGGGACAGAGAGCTTATAATTTTTTTGCATTCTTATCTAATTATTTTTCGAGACAAAATGAAACTTTTAGATTACAATTTCGTCTATATAAGTAACAATAAAAAACATTTTGAAAATAGCTTAAAGGGGGCATAAACAAAATGGAAAAAGCAAAATTTATTTTCGTTATATTAATTACATCATTTTTGATTACAGCTATTGCATATGCGAATGACGACGGAGGGGAAAAAGCCATTGCAAAATCCGTAATTTCACTCAACAATCAATTATATAACGAAATATCAGAGGTATTGAATTTACCCGTATATCTTGCATATGGGGATAAAAATTTAAAGGGAGATGCATACGTAACAATGAAAGTAAACAAGGAAGGGAAACTGGTGATAGCAAATATTTACGGTGAGAACAGAATGCTCAACAGATATTTACACAGTAAAATCAGTTCCAAAAATCTATGGACTCCTCAAAAATATTCGAATCAATATTTCAGATATAAAATACACGTAAAGTAAGAACGTTTTTTCCTCATATACTCTAAAACGTTGATGTCAGTCAAGACATCAGCGTTTTTTATTATAATTCAACGGTTTATAAAACACGCAACATCTTTATTTTAAATATGGTTAGTCAAATCACTTAAAAAATAGCTTGAATTTATTTATATAAACACATATCTTACAAATAAAATACTAATAACATGGAAAAAACTTTTTTGACTTACAAAGGGAAGAAGTTTTTTTATAATTTTCTCATAATAACTTCTTTTTTTCTAATATCGAGTATTTTAAACGGATGTTCGGGAGGAAAGGAACCCGAATTAGATGTCGAGCGTCAAAGGGATTCATTGGGAATATACACGATAATAGACAAAGCAATGACGCAGTACAAGCAGACGTTACTGCTAAATGAAAACGAAAAGAAGGACAAAGCGAGGGACGGATTCGAGCAAACACTGGTAATCATGAAAAAAGCAGACAACAGGGTGCTTGAAAATCCGAAATATGCAGGATGGAAAAAGGATTACGTAGAATTAGCAAAAAGCGTAGTACAGGATTATTTATATACACAGTCGAACATACCGGAAAAAAGCAATGTATTCAGGTTTGCAAAGAAATACGGTATAGAATACGAGGCGGACAAAGAATATATAGAGACTGAAGCTTCGGATAAGCTGCCTGACGGCAGTGATATAAAGTTGATAAGAAACAAGCCTGTAGATGAATACATTGAATTTTTCTCGAAGACTGACAGGGGTCGCGGGTTTATGGACAAGAGCTTTTACAGGTCGGGCAAATATTTCCCTTTAATTAGAAAAATTCTGAGGTCAAACAATGCACCGGAGGAGCTGATATATTTATCGGTTCAGGAATCGGGATTAAATCCGACTATAGTATCGAGAGCCGGTGCTGTGGGTTTATGGCAATTCATGCCCTCGACGGGAAATTCATACGGTTTATTTCAGGATAATTTCCGTGATGACAGGCGTGATTTTGAGAAATCGACTGATGCTGCTGCTCGTCACTTAAAAGATTTATACAGGTCATTCGGGGACTGGTATTTAGCATTTGCGGCATACAATGCGGGCCCGGGAAGGGTAAACAATGCAATAAACAAGAGCGGTTCAAAAGATTACTGGGAGATAAGGTCATATCTTCCGGGTGAGACAAAGAATTACGTGCCATCGATATTGGCGTTATCGTTCATTTTCAGAAATCCCGAAGATTACGGATTCAAAAACATAGAATACGCACAGCCATTAGCATTCGACAGAGTGAGCATAAAGGGAGAAATAACACTCGACCGGGTTGCAGAATTTTGCGGAAGCGATATAGAAACGATAAGGGATTTAAATTCGGAGTTAACGACAGATGCCGTTCCGAGTTACGATGTACCATATCATTTAAGAATACCGCACGGCACATTCAAGACATTTACGACAAACTATCAGAAATCAGAGGAATACGACAGGAACGGAAAAATCACTCCTGAGTTTGCAGGGAACGAGCAACACGGTTTTGTAACGGAGGTCAAGGACATAACGTATAAAGTCAAGGGTTACGACCCGGGAGAGCCGAGATATGTAGGCGTATCAACGAGCAAGAAGAAACTGTCATATTTTTACAGAGGGAGCGAGCAGCTATCAAGGGTTGCAGATTCTTTTTACGTCAGGCCGACGGATTTGAGAATCTGGAACAATATACCTTACTCAACTTCACCCAAGCCGAACCAGGAGTTAGCGGTTTATCTTTCGACCAAAATGTACAATAAATTTTACGGAATAAAAGATGAGCCGAAAGAAGAGGAGAAGACAGAATCGACCGATACTGCATCCACGAATACCGAAGGCAGTTTATTTGAAAAGTTAAAGGAGAAGAAGAATCAGACAGAAAACAACAATACAGAAATAAAAGAGAAGGTCGAGACAAAAAAAACGGAATCAAATTACAAGACATATACGGTGCAATCGGGTGATTATTTAAGTAAAATTGCGGAGGATAACGGTGTTACGGTAGCACAATTACAGGAATGGAACGGCATATCAGGTGACAAGATAACGGTCGGGCAAAAATTAAAGATATACACAAAAGGTAAGGTAACAGAGAAAAAGGAAGTAAAGGAAAAGACGACAAAGAGCAAGACTTCGCACACAGTACAGGAAGGTGAGAACCTATCGCTGATAGCAGACAAATACGGTTTAACAGCCGAAGATTTAATGGAATGGAACGACCTTGACAATGACGTAATAATTCCGGGGCAAAAGTTAACATTAGTCGAGCCAAAAAAGACAAAGAAGGACAACAAAACGACAAAGAAAGCAAAAACACACACTGTAAAAGAAGGAGAAAATCTGACATTGATTTCAGAAAAATACGGAGTAACATTAAAACAGCTCAGGGACTGGAATGACATAGACAATGACGTAATAATACCGGGGCAGGTGTTAAATGTATCGGCGCCAGGAAAGGATGGAAAGAAGACCGAAAAGACAGAAAGTCAAAAAACATACAAGGTAAAGAAAGGCGACACGCTACAATCGGTAGCGGACAAATTCAACGTTACGATAAAAGAGTTAAAGATATGGAATGATTTAAGCAGCAATACAATAGTAATAGGTCAGATATTAAACGTTTCGGCGCCAAAGAAAAAGAAGAAATAGTAAAGGAAGCATTTTAATAAAGCGACCCGCCAAATTCAGGCGGGTTTTTTTATAATTTTAATAGAATATTAACAGACTAAAAAATTTAAATTATTTTTTCAGTTGAAAGATATAAATAAATCATTTATTTTGTAATTCAGTGCTGGCATAGCTCAGTTGGTAGAGCAGCTGATTTGTAATTAGCAGGTCGGGGGTTCAAATCCCTCTGCCAGCTCGAAAAGTAAACCCGGTTACAAAAATTAATCGGGTTTTTTATTTTTAAAAGGGCGACCCCTGCCAAGAGCTTGCAGGGGTGACATATTTGTGTTTTAGGGATAACAGATTTGTGCCTTAGCGATGACAGATTTGTGATAGCAGGGATAACAAAATTTGTGTTTTAAGGGTGACATATTTTTGAAAAAACATTTCATCCCATTTTTTCTTTCAGTTTAGCGGCATATCGTCTGCTGATCAGAAGCGGTTCCTTTTTTCCCGAAACAAATACTTTGAAAGAGTTATTGAACCATTCTTCCACTTTGTCAATAAAATTGAGATTTACAATTGTTGTTCTGTGAATTCTGATAAAATGTTTTTCCGGAAGGCGTTCTTCCCACTCTCTCATAGGTTTTGAAGTCAAGCCCTTAATATTATTTTTCAGGTTGATTTTCGTATAATCGCCGGAAGATTCAATTACAAGGATATCGGATATTTTTACAAACTTCATTTGAGAATTCAATAAAATAAACAATGAATCCTCATAGCATAACGTTTTATATTTATTTACCAATTTATCGGCTTTCTGTTCGAGTTTACTGATTGTCTGTCTTAACCTTTCGGGATTAACAGGTTTCATAAGGTAATCCATTGCATTCACATCAAAAGCCCGGATGGCGTACTCATCATAGGCAGTAACAAAGATAATCTTAATATCGGGACTGATTTTTTCGAGTAAAGCAAATCCGGATTCTCCCGGCATTTGAATATCGAGAAATACAATATCAGGATTCAATTTTCTGCACAGTGATTCCGCTGTAATAACATCTTCGGCTTCTCCGATTATCTTAATATTTTCAAATTCCTTAAGAATCGAAATTAAATCCAATCTTGCAAGACGTTCGTCGTCTACTATAATTGCATTAAAATTCTTTTTCATTTTCAATTTTTTTAATTTGTAACTCAACATTCACTTTATTATTCTCTTCTTTGATATTAAAGCTTTGATTTTTTCCATAAGCATTTTCGAGTCTGAGTTTAACATTCTCAAGACCTTTTCCCGTTCCCCTGTCCAACGAATATACTTCATTTGAATTATCTATCCATTTTCCGGTATTAATTACCTCTATTGTAAAATTATTTTTATTTAACCTAGCAATCAGATAGATTTCGAGAGGCAAACTGCTGGTTTTCATCCCGTATTTCACGGCATTTTCAATCAGAGGATAGATTAAGAAGCTCAGGATCTGGATTTTTTCCGTTCCAGGTTGAATATCGATTTTCACATTTAATTTATCTTCATATCTTATTTTTTGAATTTCAACATAATGTTTAATCGCTTTAATTTCCTCGGAGAGAGGAACAACGGAACTGCTTTTACTGATTAATGAATACCTGAGAAATTCAGATAATTCGGTTACTATTTTTTTTGCTTTATCTTTATCTACTTCTACCAAAGCTCTTATGGTATTAAGAGTATTAAAAAGGAAATGGGGGTTCAGCTGATACCTAAGCATTTGAAGCTGAGCTTTATGTGCAAGTAAATCCGCCTTTTCAGCCCGTTCTTTTTCTACAATAAGGTCAGTCCAAAGTTTAATAACATAATATAAACCGCTCCAAGCTACCAATACGGGAACTTTTAGAACAATAATATCGGCTTCAATCGAATAGATATTCATATATAAAAAATCAGGATTACCAAAGATAAGAAATGTTAATAAAGCATCGATCCAATACCACAAATGAGAGGCAATCACGGAAACGATGAGGATAAATATAAACGAACGAAAAACTGTTCTGTCTTTTACATAATTTTTTCTATAGAATATTCGAAGTAATAAGGACAATAAGAAAGGAATAAAATATGTAAGACCAACGCCAGACACAATTTTCATATCACCAAGATATTTGGGATAGCAAAATATTAAAACAACCAGATATAAGATAATCCACCCGGATATATTTAACAGCCAGAATAAGCGATTAAAATTTTTCAAAAGATTTCAAATTTTAAAATAAAATTAATCAAAAAAATAACAAATAATTATTCATTTCTTTTAACGGTCGTGATAACCGTTAAACGGCAAAAAATATTTTTACCGTTAAAAGACATATTAAACCATTACAAGATTAATGGATACAAGAAAAAAATAAACCCATTAAATTTGAAATAAAATTTATTCAATAAATTATGAAAAAAATATTTATTTTGGTCTTTTCAGTATCTCTTCTCGCTCTTATAATTACATTAAACAGCAATTCGGTAAATTCAACACTTGCAGATATAAATACCGATTCTATAGTAGTTGATTATGACGGGAATATTTATCACACCGTAACAATCGGCACACAAGTCTGGCTGAAAGAGAACATCAAATCACTGCACTATTCTGACGGCACACTTATAAACGGAGCATTAGCATACAATAACAGCGACTCACTGGCTAATATTTACGGAAGACTTTATACTTGGAATTCAGCAATGCGGAATTCAACTAACCAGGGTGTTCAAGGAGTTTGTCCTGTTGGTTATCATGTCCCGACCGACAGTGAATGGACGGTACTCGGAAATTATCTAGGAGGAAACAGCATTGCGGGAGGAAAGCTAAAAGAGACAGATACAATACACTGGTTCCCGCCAAATACAGGTGCAGATAATTCTTCCGGCTTTACTGCTTTAGGAGCAGGAGAATGGGAAAGCGGAAATTTCCAATTTATGAAAATGTCGGCAGTATTATGGAGTTCAACACAAACAAATTCCATACTTGCAATATACAGATATATACAATATAATTCTGCTTCATTGAATCCCTTTTCATATTATAAAACATTAGCATATTCTGTCCGTGCAATTAAAAATAGTACTTCAATCGGAATAAACGAAGGTAATAATGAGAGATTATATTCATTTGAATTAAAGCAAAATTATCCAAATCCGTTCAACAGTTCAACAAGAATAAATTATTTTTTAAAAAATTCAGTTGATGTAGTTTTAAAAATATCCGATGTCACAGGAAAAGAAGTGTTCAGACAGACAAATCAGAATCAAAAGCCGGGTAATCACTTTATCATTTTCGATGCATATGATTTATCGAGCGGGATTTATTACTATTCGCTGCAATCGGAAGACTTTATAAAAACAAGAAAAATGATTTTAATAAAATAGGAACATTGATTTAAATATTCATTCACTTATCACTCAGTAATTTATTGTACAATTACTTCTTAGGTTACAATAGGTTAATTTTTACCTCAATAATTTAGGAAATTTTACTTAATTTTAACAACGATAAATTTTTTAAATTATTAATATTAATTTTTAATGCAAAAACTTTTACTTCTGGGTGATGAAGCAATTGCCCAGGCTGCAATCGATGCAGGAATTTCAGGAATATATGCCTATCCCGGAACCCCATCAACAGAAATCACAGAATACGTACAGAACTCAAAGGAAGCCAGAGAAAAGGGTATACGTTCGTCGTGGTCTGCGAACGAAAAGACTGCAATGGAAGCGGCGCTGGGGATGTCTTATGCGGGAAAACGCTCGATGGTATGCATGAAGCATGTGGGATTAAACGTAGCGGCGGACGGATTCATAAATTCGGCGATAACGGGTGCAAACGGCGGGATGATAGTAGTAGCCGCGGATGACCCATCGATGCATTCATCGCAGAACGAGCAGGATTCGAGATTTTACGGGAAATTCGCACTCGTTCCGATACTCGAGCCGAGCAATCAGCAGGAGGCATACGACATGGTACATTACGGATTCGACATTTCGGAAAAATACGGGATTCCTGTATTACTGAGAATAACGACGAGGCTTGCACATTCGAGGGCGGGTGTAAAGACAAAAGACAAAAAGGAACAGAACAGTTTGAAATTACCAGGGAATCTTACGCAATTTGTTTTGCTACCTGCTATAGCGAGGAAGCAGTATAAAAGTTTACTGAACAATCAAAAAAATTTCAAGAAAGAATCGGCCGAATCGGGAAACAACAAATATTTCGAAGGAAAGGACAAGAAGCTTGGTATAATAGCGTGCGGGCTAGCGTACAATTATTTAATGGAGAACTATCCGGACAGAAAAGTCCCCTATCCTACACTGAAGATTTCCCAATATCCGCTTCCGAAAGCCATGGTAGAAAAAATCTGCGACGAATGCGAAGAAGTTTTGGTAATAGAGGACGGTTATCCTATGGTAGAGGAACTAATAAAAGGTTTACTATCAAAAGGTTTAAAGATTAAGGGAAGGTTAGACGGCACGATACCGCGTGACGGAGAATTAAATCCGAACATTGTTGCAAAGGCACTTGGGCATAAAGATACAAGAGGCAGTGAGATACCGTCGCTTGTAGCATCGAGGCCGCCTTCTCTATGTGCAGGATGTCCGCATATAGATTCATATCTCGATTTAAACGCAGTACTAGAAAATTTAACGAAAGGAAGAGTATTTGCGGATATAGGTTGCTACACGCTTGGAGCATTACCGCCTTACAATTCGATTAATTCCACAGTAGACATGGGTGCATCGATAACAATGGCAAAAGGTGCGGCAGATGCGGGATTGGTACCTGCAGTTGCAGTTATAGGCGATTCAACATTTACGCATTCAGGGATAACCGGATTACTGGATGCAGTAAACGATAAATCCCCTATTACGGTATTCATTTTAGACAATGCAACAACTGCAATGACAGGCGGGCAGCAATCATCTGCAACGGGCAGAATCGAGCACATATGCAAGGGTGTAGGAGTCGAGGAAGAGCATATTCATATAATAAATCCATTGAAAAAACATCACGAAGAGAACATGAAAATAATAAAGAAAGAACTTGACTATAACGGAGTATCGGTAATAATACCGAGGCGAGAATGCATACAGACGATTGGAAAAAAGAAAAAATAAAAATCACAAAATAACAACTGAATTTAATGAAAAAAGATATAATACTTGCGGGTGTCGGAGGACAGGGAATTTTATCCATAGCGGCAACCATCGGATTAGCCGCGGTAGATATGGGTTTATATTTAAAGCAGGCAGAAGTTCACGGAATGAGCCAGAGGGGCGGGGATGTACAGTCACATTTAAGGTTATCGGACAAAGACATAGCGTCCGATTTAATTCCATACGGAAAAGCGGATATGATAATTTCTGTGGAGCCGATGGAATCATTAAGATATTTACCGATGCTTTCGCCCGAAGGATGGGTAATAACCAACACGAAACCATACATAAACATACCGAACTATCCCGATAAGGAGGCACTTTTAAAAGAAATCGAAATGCTTCCAAAGCATATAGCTCTCGATGCCGATAAAATAGCGCGGGAAATAGGCTCTGCAAAATCGGCGAACATGGTAATTTTAGGTGCTTCTTCACCATTTTTAGAGATACCTTACGAGAATCTGGAAAAGTCCATAGAGAAACTTTTCGGAAGAAAAGGTGAATCAGTTGTGAAAGCGAATAAAGAAGCCTTAAAAGCGGGTCTGGAATTTGCGAGTAAAAATAAATAACAGATTAGTAATATTTTGCTTTTTATTTAATATTAATTTATTTAGATTTATATAATATAATCGGGGATAAATAAACTTATTTTTACAAAATATTAAAAATAATTTAAAAAAAATTATTTCTTTAATTAACTTAATTTAACAAAATACAAAAAGGTCTTTTTATCATGAGAACATTTAACGTTTTAAAAGTAATGGCCATATTCGGATTATTATTTTTCATGTTAGATTTAAATGCTCAAGCTCAAGATATACGTACATACAGCAACAATTGGGGTCCAAACGGAATGACCCTGACACGTCAAAGCACAACAGGTATTGAGGTTAATTTTTCGGTTCAAAAGCTATACCTGGAAGATGTAAATGTAGACGGCATATACATGAAGTCCGCGAAAATTGAGGGGATATTTCTTCCCAACAACGCAGGTATGCCGGATTTAGCGGGAACAGGAAGATTTATTGCAGTTCCACAAGGTGCAAACGTTACATACAGGATTGTATCATACAAAACCGATGTAATAAAAAATATTAATATTGCACCGGCACCAGAAATTCCATGGGATAACGACCCATCTCCTTTAAAGTATCCCAAGAACGGCAATGTTTACGGTAAAAACGCAAATTATCCAGAAAGTCCCGTAAAGATTTCCGACAAACTCAAGATAAGGGAAATGGATGCAGTAATGCTTGGAATAACACCTTTCCAATATAATCCAGTAACAAAAGAGTTAACCGTTTATACCGACTTAAAAGTTGAAGTCAATTTTGTCGGCGGGACCGGACATTTCGGAAACGACGCATACAGGAGCAGATGGTTCGACCCGATACTGGAAGATGCTTTTATAAACAGTTCTTCTTTACCAAAAATTGATTACGGGAAGAGAAACGTTGAATGGGAAAATATAAGAGCTTATGGATACGAGTATATAATCATTTGCCCAAATGTCCCTGTGTTTTTACAATGGGCAGACTCGATAAGAAATTTCAGAATAGCCCAGGGAATAAAAACCGGAATATTCACACTAACGCAAATCGGCGGAAATGATGCAACATTAATTAAAAATTTCCTTGTAAATGCCTGGAACAATTGGCCCGTAAAACCGGTTGCCGCATTAATGCTTGGCGATTACAATCCACCGGTTACCGCAAACGCTGTTACTTCTCCGATTTATAACAATTATTGTGTTTCGGATAATATACTTGGAGACGTAAACAATAACCAACTCCCGGATATTATAATGGCACGTATGACGGCACAGGATGCCACACAACTACAGACAATGATTACGAAATTTCTGGACTATGAAAGAAATCCCCCGACAAACGCAAATTATTATTTAAAACCGATAACAGCACTCGGCTGGCAAACGGAGAGATGGTTCCAAATCTGTTCAGAAGTTGTCGGAGGTTACTGGAAGAAAAAGATGGGAAAACTCCCGACAAGAATTAATGCAATTTATTCGGGAACACCAAGCACGACATGGTCGACCGCAACTAACACTGCTACAGTTATAAACTATTTTGGTCCTGCAGGAACATATTATATTCCCTTAACTCCTGATTCACTTGGGGGATGGAGTGGCGGTACTGCACAGATGGTTGTGAATGCCATCAATGGCGGTTCTTTTGCATTACAGCACAGAGACCATGGTGGAGAAACAGGATGGGGCGAGCCGGCTTTTCAAAATTCAAACATCGACCAGCTTACGAACAATAATAATAATCTTTGCTTTATTTTTTCGATTAATTGTTTAACAGGAAAATATAATTATTCATCTGAGTGTTTTGCTGAAAAATTCCACAGATATAAATACAACGGTATAAACGCAGGGGCGCTTGGATTAATTGCCGCTTCCGAAGTTTCGTATTCATTTGTAAACGATACTTATGTATGGGGTATGATGGATAATTTCTGGACAGACTTTATGCCGACTTACGGCACCACGCCACCTTCAAGAGATTTCAAACCTGCATTCGGAAATGCAGCAGGTAAACACTTCCTGTATTCTTCGAGTTGGCCTTACAATACAAGTAACAAGGAAGTTACATATCACTTATTCCATCATCACAGTGATGCGTTTCTGGATATCTATGCAAACGTTCCGACTAACATGACCATATCACATGCCTCTACAATAGCTACGGGCGTTACCACGTTCAACGTTACTGCCGAAGCCGGAGCATTCATTGCCCTGACAATCGATACGACCATACTCGGAACAGGAACAAGCACTGGTTCGACATTAAGCATTACCATTCCCGGGACACAGGTTCCTCCGCAAATTATGAAAGTAGTTGCCACCAAACAGGATAAATACCGCTATACCGCCAACGTTCAGGTAATCCCGAACTCCGGTGCTTATATTGTTAATGATTCGGTAGCAATTAACGACCCGACACCGGGCGGAAACAACAATCATTTAATGGATTACGGTGAAACAAATCTTTTGACTTTCAGGGCTAAAAACGTTGGTTCAGTATCAGCGAGCAATGTTGTAATAAAAGTAACCACTACAAATCCTTACATTACGATGACTGACAGCACGGAAAACTTTGGAACGATTGCTCCAGGCGGCACTGTTACAATAAACAATGCTTTCGCATATAACGTATCCAATTTATTACCTGACAACACTTCAGTCAGTTTCAATGTAACGGCAACAAGCGGCACGAACACATGGACAAGCGCATTCAGCATAACCGGACATTCCGCAAAAATGGTTTTGGGTGGAAATATCATTACCGACTCAACGGGAAACAACAATGGCAGGTTAGACCCGGGTGAAAGTGTCAAATTCAAGATAGCAGTCCGAAACGCAGGTTCATCACAAGCCAGAAATGTAAGTGCAAAGCTAACAACAACGTCAAGTCACATAACGATGATACAGGACAGTACAGTATACGGAAACATAAACGCATCAGATTCAGTAAGAGGTACATTCCAGTTGAGTGCATCACCAACTACGCCTGTAGGTACAGTTGCAAAATTCAAATTAAAGATGTACAACTTATCCGGAGCACTTTCGGCAATAGATTCATTCCAGGTAACAATCGGACAAAACTGGTCAATAATAGGCACCGGCACGGTAACTTCAAATTATCCGTACACGACATATTGGATGGACGGAAGGACGCAGTTGTTATATACTGCTAGTGAAATAAACGCCGGCAGATTTACGGGTTATGTATCCAGAATCGGATTTAACGTAATAACGGTCGGAGGACCAGCCATGAACGGCTTTACGGTAAGGATGCAGAACACAACGATGACATCATTAAGTTCGTGGGTTACGACGGGGTGGACGACATGTTACTCCGGGACTTACACGGTAGCCGGAACGGGATGGCAGTATATTGATATGCAGACACCACTGGTTTACAACGGTACGAGTAACTTACTGATTGAAGTTTGTTACGACAATTCCTCTTACACTTCATATTCACCCGTATACGCCACGTCGATGTCAGGAATGGCAAGGGGTTATTACACGGATAATTCAAGCGGATGCACGATGACAAGCGGTTCAAATTTATCATACCGTCCGAACATAACATTATTCTTCACGACGGCAACAGGAATAAACAATCAGACACTGGGTATTCCCGTTAAATATGACTTAAAGCAGAACTATCCGAACCCGTTCAATCCGGTAACGAAAATCAATTACGAATTACCGAAGGACGGATATATTTCGCTGAAGATATACGATGTACTCGGAAGAGAAGTAAGGACACTCGTTAACGAAGTGAAGACTGCGGGATATTATTCCGTAGATTTCAACGCATCGACATTATCGAGCGGAGTATACTTCTACAAGATGGAATCAGGAGCATTCAGTGATATAAAGAGAATGGTATTAATCAAATAAATTTGGTTAATCAGATTAAAAAACGCTGTAGAGTATTCTCTACGGCGTTTTTTTTTGCATAAAATTTAAAATATGATAAAATAATACAAATTTCAATTTTTTCGTCAAATATTAAAATATATTTTCTATTTTTTTTTAAAATAATTTTTTATACCTTATGAGATTAGTTATAAAAAATTAGAGGAAGGATTTTTTATGACTGATTAACAAATAATTTATTAATTAATTTACAATGCTATGAAAAAAACCTTTCTTTTCTTTTTTCTTTTCTTGTTTGTTTCATTTACTTTTGCACAGGACATCATAAATTACAGTAACAGTTGGGGTGTAAACGGATTCAGTATAGTCAGTCAGAAATCGTCGGGGATGGAAATAAATTTTTCCGTAAACAGATTATATCTGGAAGATGTAAACATCGACGGAATAAATTTCAAGTCCGCAAAAATCGAGGGAATATTTCTTCCAAACGATGCGGGTATGCCTGATTTAGCGGGAACAGGCAGATATTTAGCAATTCCGCAGGGTGCGACAGTGACCTACAAAATTATTTCTTACAGGACGGAAGTAATAAAGGGTATAGAGATTGCGCCAGCGCCAGTGCTGCCGCTTGACAGCGACCCGTCACCTTTAAAATATCAAAGGAACATGAACGTCTATTCCCAAAATGCATACTATCCGGAAAGTCCTGTAATGCTTTCGGAAGTAACAAAAATAAGGGGTGTAGACGCTGTAATTCTCGGTATAACTCCTTTTCAGTATAATCCGGCAACGAAAGAATTAGTCGTATATACCGACATAAGGGTTGAAGTAAGTTTTGTTGGAGGTAACGGACGTTTCGGAGATGATGCATACAGGTGCAGGTGGTGGGAACCGATTTTGGAAGATGCTTTTTTGAATTATTCATCACTTCCGAAAATTGATTTCGAGAACAGATACGACAATATAATGGAAGAAACCGGTTACGAATACGTAATAATAAGGCCAAACAACGCCGAGTTTGCTCCCTGGGCTGACACGCTTAAGAATTTCAGAACGATGCAGGGAATAAAGACAGGAGTATTCACAGTTACACAAGTCGGCGGTAATACGGTATCGGCAATAAAAACATGGGTAACGAACGCATACAACACATGGACAATAAAGCCGGCGGCAATATGTCTGATGGGAGATTACGGGACAGAATCCGCGGGAAACACATCGATTATATCAATGTTACAATCACATCCGGCGAGTTATCCGGCGTATGCATCGGATAATTATTATGCTGATGTAAACAACGATGAGATGCCCGATATCGTTTTTTCGAGGATTATCGGAAACAACGCGACACAGTTACAGACACTTATTTCGAAGAATTTAGATTACGAAAGAAATCCACCTACGGATGCAAATTATTATTACAAACCGATTACGGCATTAGGCTGGCAGACGACGAGATGGTTTCAGCTTTGTTCGGAAATTGTCGGCGGATATTTCAAGAAAATCCACAACAAATTACCTACAAGGATTAACAAAGTATATTCAGGAACACCCGGTTCGGTATGGTCAACAGCCACAAACACTGCGACGGTAGTAAATTATTTCGGAACGGCAGGACCGTTGAAATATATACCGATGACACCGGATACACTCGGCGGTTTTGATGGAGGTACGCCGACGATGGTCGTAAATGCAATAAATTCAAAGACCTTTTTATTGCAGCACAGGGACCACGGTTCTTACACCGGTTGGGGCGAGCCTGCATTCACGACTTCATACATTTCTCAATTAACGAATACAGGTACATTTTTACCATTTGTATATTCGATAAACTGTCAGACGGGAGCATATCACAATCCTTCCGGATGTCCTTCAGAGGCAAGTTTTGTGGAAGTATTTGTAAGGTACAAATACAACAATCAGAATTCCGGAGCACTCGGAATGGTATGTCCATCTGAAGTTTCCTATTCATTTGTAAATGACGTTTATTTATGGGGAAATTACGACAATATGTGGACAGATTTCATGCCGGCATACGGAACGACTCCCCCATCGAGGGATATAAAACCTGCATTCGGAGCGGCTGCCGGAAGATATTTCCTGCAACAATCCAGCTGGCCATACAACACAAGCGACAAGTTAGTTACATACAGATTATATCACATGTTCGGAGATGCGTTTTTAAATTTATATTACAACATACCGCAGAATCTGACGGTTACACACAATTCCACAATAAATTCAAATGCAACGAGTTTCACGGTTACGGCAAACAGCGGTTCATTTATAGCATTATCCATAAACGGAAACATTCTGGGAACAGCGACGGCAACGGGCTCACCACAGGCAATTACGATTTCCGGAACTTTAACAACAGGTCAGGTAATGAAGGTAGTCGTAACAAAGCAGAATTATTACAGGTACGAAGGAAATGTAAACGTTGGTGCGACAGGAATCGTAAACGGCATCGACATTCCGAAAGAATATTCATTATCACAAAATTACCCGAATCCGTTTAATCCGGTAACGAAAATAAATTACGCTTTACCGAAAGACGGTTACGTATCAATAAAAGTATACGATATATTGGGCAAAGAAATAGCGACTTTAGTAAGCGAAGCGAAAAAAGCCGGATATCATTCTGTAGATTTCGATGCAACATCATTCACGAGCGGAGTATATTTCTACAAAATTCATTCGGGAGCATTCAGTGATATAAAGAGAATGATACTTGTGAAATAATCATTAATATTAAAAGAATTCGAAAACCCGATTGGATATCCAACCGGGTTTTTTTATGTAATTAAGCAAAAAAAAGGCTATATAAAAATTATTTTTTTTTGATTATTTTTGAAAGTGTAAATGTGTGTAGTATAATGTAAAAAATACATAAGGAGACAAGTTATGGATATTATGGGAAAGATATGGGAGAATGCAAGGAAATTAAAGAAAGTAATTGCTCTTCCCGAAGGCAGCGAGCCCAGAACATTAAAGGCTGCAGAAAAAATCAAATCGGAAAAACTAGCGGAGATAATTCTACTCGGGGATGCCGATAAAATAAAGAAATCAGCAAAGGTTGTTGGTGCTGATATTGAAGGAATAACGATAGCAGAGCCAAAATCTTCCGCAAAATTCAACGAGTATGCTAATGCATTTTTCGAATTAAGAAAAAGCAAAGGCATCACGTCAGAGCAAGCAAAAGAAATACTTCACGATGAAATATATTTTGCTACAATGATGGTAAAGAGCGGCGATGCACACGGGATGGTATCCGGGGCGATTCACTCGACGGGAGATTTACTGCGTCCAGCTTTACAAGTTATAAAAACAGCACCCGGGATTTCGATAGTATCGAGTTCCTTCATAATGGAAACTCAGGCAAAGGAATTCGGGGAGGACGGTGTATTAGTATTTGCAGACTGTGCGATAAATCCAAATCCAAACGCAGAAGAACTGGCATCGATAGCCATTGCAACAGCGTCGACTGCGAGGAGCCTATGCGGATTCGAGCCGAGGATAGCGATGTTATCCTTTTCCACGAAAGGAAGCGGAAAGCACGAGTTAGTAGATAAGGTAGTGGAAGCCACAAGGCTCGCGAGAGAGAAAGCACCCGAATTATTAATTGACGGCGAGTTACAGCTCGATGCGGCAATCGTAGGGAAAGTAGCCTCTTTGAAAGCACCCGAGAGCAAAGTTGCAGGAAGGGCAAACGTATTAATTTTTCCGGATTTACAGTCGGGTAACATAGGATACAAGCTAATACAGAGGATAGCAAAGGCAAATGCCATCGGACCCATAAGTCAGGGATTTGCAAGACCTATAAACGATTTATCACGCGGCTGCAGTATAGATGACATAGTAAACGTAGTTGCCATCACGGCTGTTCAATAGGCAAGAATTCAGAGAAAATTCTATAAAAGATACCTCACAAAATTCAAATAAATTGATATGAAAATATTAGTAATAAATGCGGGAAGCTCATCATTAAAGTATCAGCTTCTGAGCATGGAAAGAGAAAAGCTTCTTTCAAAAGGAATTGTCGAAAGAATCGGAGCTGAAGGTTCTTCCGTAACATATTGTATCGATAATGAAAAAAATACATATCAAAAGGAAATATCGAATCATACCGAAGCAATAAAAGTAGTATTCGAGATTCTCACAAATCCCGAAAGAGGTGTAATCAAAGATGTTTCGGAAATCAACGCAGTAGGGCATAGGGTAGTACATGCAGGAGAGAGATATTCCGGTTCGGTTTTAATCACGGATGATGTAATAAACGCGCTAGAAGAATGTTCGTTTTTTGCCCCCCTTCACAATCCGGCAAACATAAAAGGAATAAAAGCATGCAAGGAAGTGCTGCCGAATGTTCCAATGGTTGGAGTATTCGATACCGCTTTCCATCAGACGATGCAGGATTACGTATATATGTATGCACTTCCATACGAGTTATACGAAAAGTACAGAATACGAAGATACGGTTTTCACGGGACATCGCACCGTTACGTATCGCAGGTAGCGATAGGGATGTTAGGGAAGAAGGATTCAAAAATCATAACCTGTCATCTCGGGAACGGTGCCAGCGTATGCGCGGTTAAAAACGGTATCAGCATCGACACAAGCATGGGGCACACGCCCACGGGAGGATTAATAATGGGCACGAGATGCGGAGATATTGACCCGGCATTAATACCGATACTGGAAAATATAGAGCACATGTCGGCGAAACAGATAGACGATGTTATGAATAAAAAATCCGGGATGCTCGGAGTTTCAGGAATCAGCAACGATTTCCGTGATTTAGAAGATGCATTTCACAGCGGTAACATGAGGGCAAAACTTGCGCTCGAAATGTTTGATTACCGCCTGAAAAAATTCATCGGAGCATATGCAATAGTAATGGGCGGGCTTGATGCTTTAGTTTTTACAGCAGGGATAGGAGAAAACGACCCTGAAACAAGATACGAGGCATGCAAAGGATTAGAATTTATGGGCTTATACTTTGACGAGGAGAAGAACAGGAAAATCAGAGGGGAGCTTGCCGAGATTTCCCTGCCGGAATCCAAGATAAAGGTATATGTAATTCCGACCAATGAAGAACTGATGATAGCAAAGGACACAAAAGAAATTTTAGATAACATGTCTAAGAAGTAGAGAAAACAGGTTATCTATACATAGTAAAAAAAATAAAAATGAGTAATTAAAAATGATTACTCATTTTATTTTAGTTCTTTTCAGGTATTGTTCAAATGACATTATTCCCTATCGAGAAGGAGTTTCCAGATTCCCGCACCAATAATACCACCAACGATAGGAGCAACAATGAAGACCCATAACTGAGCCAATGCATCTCCGCCGACGAAAACGGCAGGGCCGATACTTCTGGCGGGATTAACGGATGTTCCTGTAACGGGAATAACGACTATATGAATCAGGAACAATGTAAATCCGATTGCAATACCTGCAAATCCTGCAGGAGCATTTTTATGAGTAGAACCCAGAATTACAATAAGAAAAACAGCAGTGAAGACCACTTCGGCAATTATACCTGAAATCATCGAATAACCGCCGGGTGAGTGAGTTTCGTAACCATTTTGTCCCAGACCGTTCACCGAAACCGAATATCCGCTGACACCGGCAGCTATCAGGTACAAAATTCCGGCACCGATAATTGCACCAATTATCTGGAACAATACATACATCAATGCATCTTTTGAATTAATCTTTTTAACGACCAACATCGCCAGAGTAATGGCAGGATTTATATGGCATCCGGAAATAGGTCCGATAGTATAAACCATAACAAGCACAGAAACTCCAAATGCAAATGAGATACCGAGAAATCCGATATTTCCGCCGGCAATCACGGCACTACCGCAACCGATAAGCACCAAGACCATTGTACCAATCAGTTCGGCTATATACTTTGTAAAAGGTTTTGTTTCCATATCAGAATAAATTTAGTTTAATAAAAAAGCAATACATTTAATCATTACTTAATTCAATTTTTCTGCTTCGGTGTAAAATGATGTATACGGAAACCCCTATAGCAATCAGAAACATAACGGCTCTCTGCCAAAATACATCGAGGACATAAACGGCAGAGACCGTAATAGAAATCCACAGGGAAGAAATTATTATGATTTTTGTTCTAACGGGTATAAATTTTTCTTCCAGGTAATTTTGAAGATGAGGGCCAACCCATTTATTATGAATAAGCATCTTATAGAATTTTTCCGAGCCCTTGGCAAAAGCAAATGCGGCAAGGACAAAAAAAACAGTACCCGGGATTACCGGAAGAACGGCACCCAATACACCAAGTCCGACCAAAAAAAAGCCGAATAAAATCCAGACTAATCTAACAAGGCGGTTTTCGTGTACATCCAACAAGATTTTAGTTCTGTTTGCCATCGTTAGCAATTTAATATTTAAATTAAAAAACTACAATGTTTTAAATAGTGAGGAGATTAAAAAAAATTGTTCCCAAATTTTAATTAATGAAATTAATTAAACCAGGGAACAAACTTATAAAGGCAACTGATTTTACGGATAATATTTATCAGACAACTTTCGGGAGTGAGACAGTAAAAGTGCTACCTTTATTTAACTCACTTTCGACGCTGATTTTACCTTTCAACAAGGTTATCATTTCCTTGCAAAGCAGCAGACCGAGTCCAGTACCTTTTTCTTCGGATGTACCGCTTTTAGACTTATGTTTACCCAATTGGAACAGAGTAGCAATTTCATCACGGCTCATACCGATACCGTCATCGGCAATGGAGATTTCAACAAATTTCTTTGCAAGTCCGGAAGTAATTTTTACTGTCCCGGACGATTTTGTAAATTTAATGGCATTAGAAATCAGATTCTGGAAGATAGAGTCGACCATATTATCATCTCCCATAGCATAAAGATTTTTTTCGACAGCGTTAATGAGTTTTACTCTTTTATTTTTAGATATCACGTTTAGAATTTTTATTGCGTCCTGCACTTCGTTATACATATTCAATTTTACCGGTTGTACCAATGTGTTACCGGTTTGCAGTCTTGACCAAGTCAGAAGATTTTCTATCAGGTCATATATATTTTTTGTTCCTGTATAGATATAATTAATATACTCTCTAATTTCTTCTTTGGATAAGGTATCGAACTCTTCGGACAGGACGTTCGAGAACCCATAAATGCTTGTAAAGGGATTTCTCAAATCGTGGGCAACGATAGAGAAGAATTTATCCTTATTTCTATTTAATTCCTCCAATTCTTCGGAATATTCCTGTAATTTCTTTTCATTTTTCCTCAAGTCAGTAATATCGTGAATTGTTCCAACGATGTATTTCTTTCCGGACAACTCGTCTTTATACAAAACCTTTGCAGTAATAATCGTTCTTACCTCACCATTGCTGTCGGTAATTTCTTCCATATTAGTATTACTGCCATATTCAAAAACGTAATTATCTTTTTCCCAGAACACGTCCGCCTGCTTTTTAGGAAAGAGGTCATAATCGGTTTTACCAATTAAATCAGGCCTGTTTTGCCCCCACATTTTAACGCTTGCATCATTTATCAGCACCCATTTATGATTTTCATCTTTAACAAAAAAAGGTTCCTGCATAGCGTTAATTGCCGTTTTCAAGAAATCATAGGAGGCTTTCAGGCCGCTGACCATTAATTTAGTTTCGGTAATGTCCAAGATAACTCCCCTAGTTCCAATCAATTTATTATTTTTAAAGATTGGAGAAGTATGCACAAGTATATTAAAGATTGTACCGTCCTTTTTCAGGGCACGGTATTCATATTTCAGAGGTTTTTTCGAATTAATGATTTCTTCACGGTTTTTCAGCATTATTTCTCTTTCTTCCGGGACTATAGCATTATAAATATAGAAACCATTTTGAATTTCATCTCTTGAATAGCCAAAAATCTTCAAGCCAGCATTATTAACTACAGTTATTTTCCCTTCGTTGTTTGTTTCGTAAATTACTTCCGGCAAAAGGTCAATAAATTCCTGAAAGCCGAAATGATTTTCAGTAAGGTTATATCGCGGGTTATTACTGCCTTGATGAGTATTATTTAATCCTTCCATAGTATGAAATAATTAAAAATTTATGCATATTAGTTCTTTTAACAAACTTGATATTCTCATCCTAAGCCATAATACAAGTAATATAAGAAAATTTTAGAACAAAAGCAAATTTTCAAACGAAATAAGATGCTTTCGCATACAGAATATTTTATTATTTTTTTACTATAATTACATATAATAATATCTTTATTATTTCATATTTCAACAAATACAAACAATACAGACTAATTAATGAATACCGATTAAATCAAAGACGCGGACAAGCGACAACATTTAATTATTAAAAGGGAGAGGATTTTTCTTTACCAATAATAATTCTTCAAAGCAGTGTTTGCAATAGAAACTACCTTTTATATCGACCTCTTCGATACTATTGGATGAGTGCATCACGCAATCCCAGTCGAGGCAGTGGAGGAGTCCGAAATTATGCCCCAGTTCGTGCAGAGTTTCTTTTTTCGTTCTTTCATAGAACAGTTCTTCGTCGGTAACTCCGGTATAGAATTCCTCATGTAATCTACAGACTGACACTATAGAATGCTTGCCTTTATACTGAGCCTCGCCAAAGATAAAGGTCAACACAGGTACGTAAAGGTCCACTTCGGTCAGCATAATGACGATTCCGTCTGCATAACCTGTTTTATGAATAGCCGATTCGATAATTTTAGATGAATAGTATTGTTTTCTTTCGTGCGAATAAGATGAGGATAAATCGATGTCGAGATTAATCGTATCAGCATTAACGGAAATAATTTTCGATATATCATTCTGCAATCTTTTCAGCAAAGATTTGTTGGAAAATTTTATTGGAGCAAAAAAAATAGTCATTAATCCTTTTTCAAGCCGTATTTATTAATCTTATTATAAAGCGTAACTCTGTCGATATCCAATATTTCGGCACTTCTGGAGATATTCCAGTTATTTTCCCTCAGAATTCTCAAGATATATTTTTTTTCATTCGCACCAAGGCTCTTATCGTCATCAGCACCCAAGACATCGAAAGAATGTCTGAACGGCAGGTCCTCCACATTAACGACTTCTTTTTTACCGACGACGATTGCTCTTTCAATAGCGTTTTCCAATTCTCGGACATTTCCTCTCCACTCGTGTACCAGCAGGAAATTCATAGCATCAGCAGAAATGCTTTTAATATTTTTATTCATCATCGCGGCATATTTCTGCCTGAAGAAATTTGCCAGAATAGGAATATCTTCTTTACGTTCTCTTAAGGGGGGAACAAACAGTGTAAAAACATTCAGCCTGTAATACAAGTCTTCCCTGAATTTTCCTTCCTTGACAAGATTTTCAAGTTGTTCATTAGTAGCGGCGATTACCCTGAAATCGCTACTAATCATTTCATTTCCGCCTACACGGTTGAATTTTTTTGTTTCAATGACTCTCAGCAAGTCGACCTGCATTTTAGGTGAAATCGAGCCGACTTCATCGAGAAAAATCGTGCCGCCGTCGGCCATTTCGAATTTTCCCTTTCGTCTATAATGTGCGCCAGTGAAGGCACCCTTTTCGTGGCCGAAGAGTTCAGTTTCCAGGAGTGTATCAGGCAGAGCGCCGCAGTTTACGGTAACGATTGGAAAATATTTTCTTTTGCTATTGAGGTGAATAGCTTTTGCGACGAGTTCTTTTCCCGTGCCCGACTCACCTCTTATCAGAACCGTAGTATCCGTTTGTGCGACGGTATTAATCAGTTCGAATATTTTTCTCATCTGCACGCTTTCGCCGACGAGATTATCGGGCATTATCAATTCATCTATTTTATTTTTCAATTGTTCGTTTTCGGTTTTTAGTCTTTTCTGCTGGAGGGCATTTTTCACAATATGATTCAGTTCTTCGGGGTCGACAGGTTTGGTAATATAATCGAATGCACCTTCCTTCAGCGCCTGTATGGCAGAGGGAACCGAGGCATAGGCGGTAATCAAAATAACAAAGCAATCGGAATCAATATTTTTCAGTTTCGGCAGTAAATCGAGTCCGCTCATTCCGGGCATTTTCATATCGAGCAAAACCAAATCGAATTTGTCCTTATCGAATTTTTTCAATGCGGCTTCGCTGCTTTCGGCAGTATCGACATTATAGCCTTCATCCATAAACCAGTGGTACAGAGATTCCCGCACGATTTTTTCGTCATCGACAATCATTATTCTTTCTTTTTTATCCATTATTAATTATTATTTTGATTCACCGGTAAAATAATTTTAAAAGTAGTACCTTTTTCAGAAGTTTCCTCCACTTCGATTTTTCCGTTATGGACTTTTATAATTCCATAAACAACAGACAAGCCCAAACCCGTTCCCTTCATAGCGTCCTTAGTAGTATAGAAGGGTTCAAAAATAAACGGCAAGTCTTTTTGAGAGATTCCGTCTCCCTGGTCTTTTATTCTCAATACGGCATTTTTGGATTCAGCCGATAAATTTATTTTTATTTCTCCGCCTTTATTATGCATGGATTCAATAGCGTTAATCAGCAGAGAAATCAGAGCCTGCTGAATTTTTTGAGGGTTGCAATAGATTTCCAGTTTATCTTCCGAATATTCCTTCACTAATTTAATATTATTTATCTCGAGATGATGATTTATAAGCAAGATACTTTTATTAATAATTTCCATCATATTACATCTCTGTAATTGTTCCGTATCCCTTTGGGAGAACAGGAGCAAGTCTTTTACGATTTTTCCGCACCGGAAGGCTTCATCAGAAATCAGGTCCAAGAATTCGATTACTTTAGGATTGATTTCATTTTCATTTTTCTCCTTTAGTTTTTTAGAAATCAGCTTACTATAAGTCAGGATACCTTCGAGGGGATTATTAAGTTCGTGTGCGACCGTAGCGGAGAGTTTACCGAGGGAGGCGAGTTTTTCAATCTGCAGAACCTGCTCGTAAATATTTTTCAGTTCGGCGGTTTTCTGCTCCACTTTATCGTTCAGGGTTTCCGACCAATCTTTGATTTCTTTATAAGCAGAGGACAGAAGTCTTGCCATATCGTTAAATTCGGAGGCAATCCGCCCCAGTTCAGAGCGTGAACGCATATTGATTCTGTAATTCCAGTCACCCTTACCCAGTGCACTAATGCCCTCCTGAAGAATTTTCAAGGGGCGGTTAACCAGGAATAAAATAAAGACGAGGCTCAGGCCGGAGATAAGCAGTGTTATGATAACGGAGTTTACAATAATATCTTTTTTATTGGACTCAATAAATTTATCGGCTTTATTCATAGAGACCACGACATCGAGGATACCGAGGAGTTCCGTAGAGGATTTATGTGCGTGGCAGTCGGAAGTATAGCAATCTTTTTCATTTCTGATTGGGTTAATAAGTCCGAGGTATCTTTCATCCTTAATATTAAAAATTCTCAGGCTGTCTTTGCCAGTAATGTTTTTTGATATAATATTATTTTCGTGACACATAATACAGGCTTCCGCATTCATATCGACGGTTTTATTCCGCTCGGTGGTATCGGAGGAATAGGAGATAACGCCCTGTTTGTTATAAATTCTGATAGTTTTAACACCGGGTTCATTGCCGATGGTTTTGATTATTTCATAGACATCTTCGCGTTTATTCAGAAGCATACCATGCCGGGTAGAGCGTTTTATGACATCGCTAATGTTATAAACATTTTGTTTATGATTAGCAATGAAGCCCTCTTCGATATTTTTTACGGTCAAGTAAGTATAAACCGAGAAAACTATAATCAGTACCAGAGACGTAACCAGAAACAGTTTAACGCTTAACTTACTGAAAAGCTTAACTTTCATAAATAAAGTAATTTTGGAAAATTATGGAAGGAAAATCTTAATAACAATTGCAAATTTTAGGGGGAAGATTAGATTATTTTTAAAAGATTTGTGTTAATTTTATTTTACTATAAAGTTTCACCATAATTTAAGATATTTTACACATAATAAAAACATTCTTCAAAAATATACAACTTTTCAGTAGTCATATATTAGAGTTGATTTACATTTTATAAATATTTCTTTCCACAGGAGTGAAAAAAATATACACAAGGATTAAAATACCTCCTTTCATTTATACAATTTTTTAAACGCTACAAAAAATAAATTTATACAAATTTTTAAGAAACAAAAAACAGGTAATATATTATCTAAAACAGAAAATTTTTTAACTTGGGGTATTTACATTTGGGACTAAAATTTCACCCAGTGCTAATAATGTTAAAAGAATTTCGGATTGTTCGTTTTCTGAATTTTGAATCTTGATATTATCAACATTTTGGCTTTGCCAGTTCTTTACAACTCCGCTTTCATATTCCTCATCTTCTCCTTTTAACGCAACCGAATTACCCATAGAATCTTTAATAGAAAGTGTTTCACCATCTAATTAAAAATTATAAAAAACCTGAAAACACAACGACTTTGTAATGTTGGGAACAGGCGAATTATAAGAAACTGTAATCCCCCAGGATTTAATAACACCGGTGTCTGATTGATATTCGTAATACCCGCCATTAATTGAGTCAACATATTTATTGTTCTCCTGTATTTCAAATAATTTTGTATTATCTTTAAAAATTGCTCCATTATTATCTATTGTAAAGATAACATTATAATTTTCATCTAAGATATTTACCATACAGCACCTCCTTTCTATAATTAATTTTTAATATTACTTTGTTTTAGCTATATATTACCTGTATAAAAATATAGAAATAATATTAATTTGATTACTCAATATTTTAATCTTTTAATTTTTTCATTTAATATAATTACATCAGAATTATCTTTTCCTAAGATTTTTTCAAGAATTCCTTTTGCTTTTTCAAAAAAATCAATTGCTTCAGAGATACGACCTTGTTCTACATATAATTCTGCTAAATCTTTATAAGAATCAGCTACATCAAAATGTTCGTCTGCAAATACATCAATCCTTATTTTTAAAGCACGGTTGTAAAGAATTTCTGCTTCTTTATACTTTTTCTGTCTGAGAAACAATAACCCTAAGTTATTAATTGCAAATGCGGTATTTGGGTGATTTCTACCAAAAAATTTATGATAAAGTTTTATCGCTCTTTTATTCAAAGCAAACGCCTCTTCATTTTTATGTAGTTTAAGATATGAAGTGGCAAGATTATTTATCGCTATCGCAATATCTGGATGTTCTAAACCGTAAGCAGATTCAAGTATATTTATCCCTTTCTCATAATACATTATAGCTTCTTTATATTTTTTCTGACATAGATAAACATTACCAATGTCAATAAAAGATTTACCTACAATTGGATGGGATTCACCAAAAGTATTGTCACGAATAGAAAGAGCCTTGAGGTATAAATCTTTCGCTTTTTCAAATTTTCTTAAATCTAAATAAATATTTGCCAAATTACACAATGTAGCAGCAATAAATCTATGGTTTGCACCTAAATAATTTTCTTGTAAATTTAAAACTTTTATTAGTAATGGCTCGGCGTCTTTATATCTTCCCTGTACTGCATATAAATTTCCCAAACTATATAATGGTCCAGAAATTTCATAGCTATCTCTTCCATATTTTTTTTCAATTATTTGAATAGCTTTTTTTATCATAGGTTCTTCTTCTGAATATCTGCCTAAAAAAAAGAATAAATCAGCTAATTCATATAGAATAATTCCTACTTCTAAATGTTCGGGACCAAACAATTATGCTTTCTTATCAAGAACCTGACGATACAATTTTTGTGAGTGTTTATATATTTTAGTCCCAAGATAAAGTTTAGCTAGTTTATGTAATGTGTTTATATATTCTATAGAATTTTCCCCCTTGAAATCTTTAATTATTATTAATAATTCTTCATACAGAGGTAATATTAGATGGTACTGAGCAGAATCAAGAAATACTTTACTTGAATTAGTAAACCACTCATAATATTCTCCCGGTTGAAGACCTACTTTACCATGAAAACTCGCTTCAACTAAATTTTGCTTTGCAGTTTCATCAATATAATTTAAATTTATCTTTCTTAATTTTTCATCATAGTATTGGAATAATACTATGTTAATCGCTTTAATTGTAACCGTGTCAAGTTTAGACTGTAAACTTTCACTCATCAAATCGTGCATCGTGTACATGTCCGCTTTTCCCGTGTTATTTATAAATGAAAACCTGTATAAATTATCCATTTCAGTCAAAGCATAACCCGTCCTGAATTTTTTTACAAGCATTCGAAACATTTCACTGTTCCAGACTCTTGCAACGGAAAGAGTTTTTAGTGTTTCGATTTCTTCATTATCAAGGTATTTTAAGAATCTTTCAAGAACATCATTTTGCGTTTTAGCAAAATCATCTGAAACCGGTTCTCTTTTATGATGATTTTTAATTTCATAATAAGTATCTATAGCAAGGTCGAGAAAATACGGAATTCCTTTGCTTGCATTGATAATTACTTTCAGAACATCTGCATTTGATATATTGCAGGATTTTAAAAAGTATGCAGAGTCTTCATATGATAAACTACCGAGAAGATATTGCTCTATGCACTTATTCCATTCTTCATCATGTTCACCCCATCGTAGTTTTTCCCGTCCGCAAATTACCCATACCACTTCAGGCAAGTGACTAATTAGTTCTCTTATCCATTCGTCCCGTTCAAAAAACCCTATGTCAGTCTTCAGATTTTCCCATAGTGCTTCGTAAGTATCGAGAAATAGTACTGCATCTTTCTTTTTCTCATTAAGATATTCTTTCAAATCGCTCGCCAAATACATCGGTAATCTGACTGAAATATCTTTCGGTTCGAGTGAAGGAAGATTTGCAAGTTCCTTCTTACCCATCCTTTCCCACCATTTACGATAAATATTCCCATATTCAATAAAAGCATTTGTAAGTTTAGGAACGAATCCAATTTGCGGTATTTCACCAACAATACGAATAATTTCCGTTACAATGTTTACGCCATTTAAAAGAGGGAAATTATCTGTTGTCATCGGTATTTGAGGATGAGTTTTTTGCCAGTAAATCGTATAAGCAATATCAAACAAAGGAAAATTAATATTATATTTATTATACAAATTATTTCTTAAAATAAAAAGCGCAGATTCTTTTTCTCTATCCGAGAGATTATCAAAATCAATGGCAGTCCAGATTGTATCAGGTCTTTCGGCATCGAGGCGTTTGCCAAGTTCTTTTCTGAGAGAAGTTTTTCCGATTCCCCCAACACCATAATATACTATAACTTTATGTTCATTTTTTATTTTTGTGAATAGAGCATTATAGAATGCAACGAGAAACGGCTCCCTATCGGTAAATTTCTTTTCGGTTTTTGGAGATGTATCAGCAGCTGAACCCGAAAAAATATATTTGGGTTTTATAGCCACTATATTTTATTATTTAGAATAATATCGTAAAATACTTTAAATTTTGAAAGACAAAATAAATTATTATTAATAAAACGATTTTTTGTAAAAAAAATCCCCTCTTTTGGAGGGGATTTGTCTTCCTCTTTACAATATAACATCAACAATGTTATGGCAGAATCTGCATTAATATTTTTATATAATTTTCTTTACCGATTATCTGGAAAATATATTTCATTCGTTCTCCCCCGTCGTACATAGTAATTCCGACAGGAACATATTTTTTGACATATTTTTTCAAATTGCCGCATACATTATCTATCGATTTCAGGAAGTCATCTTTTCCGTTTTTCAAAACATCGAAACCGCCATTTCCCGATTTAATAAAGCCAATCCATTTACCGTCGTCCTTTTTCAGACCTGTTGTCAGGGGTTCGGATTCCATATTAAAATCAAACGGTGCAGATACATCCACACTGCCCCAGTCGCCAAATAATTTCATAAATTTATCGCCTTTTTTGAACAGGTGTGTTGCCTGACAGATTTGGAAGGAAGTCACATTATCGAGCAATAAAGGCAACACAGGGTTAAAGCCAAACAAATAAGTATCTCCCAAAAACTTTTTCAGCAAGAAGCCGTCGACGAACAAATAATTACGGGGATATGTAACGGTTTTCAGTGCATTTAATTTATCGATAACGTCTTCGACAATATTTTTTTCTGAATAGAGGCACAAGTTATCGAACAATTCCCTATGATGTTTTCTCTTCCGCATTTCCATATCGAAGCTACAGTTATCACAATCGAAATTGTTATTGCACAGTTTCTCCTCTACGAAATTAGTAGACATCCAGATGCACTTCAGCTCGTCAATAATATTTTTCTTTTTACCGGACAAAATCTTTGCCTTTTGTATTTCTTAAATTAATTAATGATACAGCTGGTTTTTATAAAGACAGAAACATTGCTTCAAAGTCCCTGATACCATTTTCATCGAGTTGCGAGATAGCGCCGTCGAACACGTTACCTCCGTCGTACATAGTGACCCCGACCAATTCCGGTTTATTCGAATTCATCACAAGAAAATCCTTTAACTTTTTGAACTCGTTTTTCATCCATGTAACGGCATTGTTCCCGAACAGGAAATCGGCCAGAGGATTACTCGAGTTTGGTTTAATCACGACACCCCAGTCGTTGTTATAGGGGTCATTAATTGTTTTGCCCACAATATTTTTATTGACCGAATCAACTATGCCATCGATGGGTGAAAGGAAATTCACATTTTTAGAATTGAATTTTCCCTGAATCAAAACGTCGCCTTTTTTTACGCTTGTGCCTTCTCGGGTAATATCGGATATCAAGATTTTGCCGAGTGCGTGGATTATAAAATCGTCTATACCGGTTTTGATTTTATCATTTTCAATTTGTTTTGCCCAAACGTGACCTTTGGAGAAATAATACCCCTCCGGAGCAATCAGGCTTTTCTTATTAAAGACAGTCGGGCTAGTATAGGCAAGTTTAGTTTTTCTTGCCCTGATAACAAAAATATCAACCATAATCATAATGGTGACAGCGATTAATACTAATATTAGAACCATTTTAAACCTCCATTAAATAAAATGTTTAATTATATAGTTACAATTTTCATACCAAATATAAGAGTTTTTTTAGTTTATATATTACTGATATTACAGTATATTATTTTAATAACAACAATCAAGATTTAGCGAATGCTTAATATTTATACAGTATTTTTACGAAATTTACAGAAAATATTCACTAAGTAATATAAAAGCGACAAATCTATGTAGAATTATTAAGCAGTATATTGTTGAATATATATACAGTTTTAGAAGATTATTCAACAAACATTACTTAAATATTTGGTTTTCCCTTTGGAAAAATTCAACTTTCAGCAAATTTTTAATAGCAGGCATCAAGAAAATACTACTAAAAAATTGAATTTAAACTTTGATATAAATTTAAGATATTTATCAGATTATTAACTAAATTTCCTTATGAATACACTACCCGAAGAATTCAAGATACAGAATGATTTCCCTGAGACCAATTTTGAAGATTGGAAAAAAACTGTTGAGAAAGATTTAGAAGGAGTAAATTTCGAACAGCGTTTAAAGACAAAAACGTATGAAGGAATTTACCTTCAGTTTATCTACACAAAAAAGAATACAGAGAAGTTACAGCATATGAAGAGCAAGCCGGGTTTTGAAAATTTCGTACGAGGAACAAGACCTGATGGTTATTTGAGCAAATCATGGTTGATATCGCAGGAAACGCCCTATCCACTTCCTGAAGATTTTAATTCGGCTTTAAGATACGATTTAGGGCGGGGACAAAATTCGATTAACATAATTCTCGATAAAACCGTTCAGAGTTTAAAATTCGATAAAAGTATTATCGGTAAAAGCGGATTAATTGTTACAGAGATAAGTGACCTTAAAAAAGCATTTGAAAGCATTGAACTGAATGATTATCCGATATTCATAAAAGCCGGATACAGCAATTTACCATTTTTAATGTTATTTGACACATATTTAGGGCAAAAAGGATACAACAAAGGAAAAATTTGCGGAGCCATCGAAACGGACCCGATTGATTTCTTAGTAAGGGAAGGGTATTTACCGATTCCACCGGAAAAAGTATTTGATGAAGCTGCAATTTCTGCAAAATGGGCGATTAAAAATTATCCGGGTATAAAAACAATAGGAATAAGCTCGCTACAATATCACGATTCCGGTGCAAACATCGTGCAGGAAATCGGGTGCTCATTATCTACGGCGGCAGAGTACATAAAGCAAATGCTGAAAAGAGGAATAGGTATAAACGAAATTTCCAGAAGCATTAGATTCACTATTGGAATCGGTTCATTATATTTTCTCGAAGTTGCGAAACTAAGGGCAGTGAAGCTTTTATGGTCAAGTTTGATAGATGCTTTCGGAGGAGACGAAGATGCGAAGAAAATTTTCATTCATGCCCGGACTTCATACAACAATCAGACGGTATACGACCCATACGTTAATATGCTTAGAACAACGACCGAAGCGTTTTCAGCGGTCATCGGAGGCGTTGACAGTCTGCATACGAACTGGTTCGACGAAACAATCGGACTACCCGATGAATTTTCCAGGAGGATTGCGAGGAACACGCAGATTATACTGAATGAAGAATCGCATTTGAACCAACTAATAGACCCGGTCGGCGGTTCATACTTTGTCGAAAATCTGACAGATGAAATTACCAGGAAATCGTGGGCATATTTTCAGGAAATAGAAAAAAGAGGCGGAATATTAAGAGCACTCGAATCAGGGTTCATACAGGAAGAAATCGAGAAGACAGTAAGCGAGAAGAGAACAAATTTTGCAAAAAGAAGAACGACACAGATTGGCATCAATGCTTATGCAAATATAAAAGAGGAAAAGGCAGAATACAGAGGAGTAGATTACAGGGATACAATAAGAAAGAGATACAGTGAAAATTCACAAAAGAAGTACAAAGAAGACTACGAGGAGTTTTTGAAAAAATTAGATATTGTAGGAAATTCAGAAAATTTATTTAAATATTCCTCTGCGGCAATTGAAAAAGGGGCAACAATTTTTGAAGTTGCATCGAGCATAAGAAGAGACAGCGGGAAAGGAATCAACATAAGACCTTTAAAGGTATACAGGACAGCGGAAATTTTCGAGGAGTTGAGGGATGCATCTTTAGAATACAAGAGAAAAAACGGAGTTCTTCCGAAAGTATTTTTGTTACCGATGGGACCGCTCAAGCAGAACAAAGCGAGGTCTGATTTTTCGAAAGGATTTTTTGAAATCGGAGGGTTTGAAGTGGTTTCCACGCAACGTTTCCACACAATCGAGGCGGCAATAGATGCGGGAATAAAATCAAATTCGAAAATCATAGTAATATGTTCGACGGACGAGACATACCCCGAACTTGTACCTCCAATCGTAAAAGGAATAAAAGCGGAGGATAAAGATAAGATAATAATAGTAGCAGGATATCCGAAGGATTATGTTGACCAGTTTAAAGAGGCCGGAGTAGACGACTTTATATTTCTCGGTTGTGATGCACATAAAACAATAAAATCTCTAATGACGAAGACAGGAGTGATAAAATAATGAAGATACCCGATTTCACCAAAATAGAGCTCGTGTTTAAATCAAAATCCGTTTCCAAAAAAGAATGGGAAGAGAAATTAAAGAAAGCAACCGGAAAGACTGCAGAAGAATTCGTCTGGCATACGATGGAGCAGATACCGGTAAATCCATTATATACGGAAGAAGACACAAAGAACTTCGAGCATTTAACTTACATGCCGGGTGTTCCGCCGTTTCTGCGGGGACCTTATTCAACGATGTACGTACAAAGGCCGTGGACGATAAGGCAGTACGCGGGATTTTCAACGGCAGAGGAGAGCAATGCTTTTTATGCGAGGAATCTTGCGGCGGGACAAAAAGGTTTATCGGTAGCGTTTGATTTAGCTACACACAGGGGATACGATTCGGACCACGAGAGAGTGGTTGGTGACGTAGGTAAAGCTGGTGTAGCAATAGATTCGGTAGAAGACATGAAAATTTTATTTTCGGGAATTCCGCTTGACAGGATGTCGGTTTCGATGACAATGAACGGAGCTGTGCTTCCGGTACTTGCATTTTACATTGTTGCGGCGGAAGAGCAGGGAGTAAAATGGGAACAGCTTACCGGTACGATTCAGAACGATATATTAAAAGAGTACATGGTGAGAAACACTTACATATATCCGCCCGAGCCATCGATAAAATTAATTGCGGATATATTCAAGTTCACGTCACAAAACATGCCGAAGTTCAACAGCATAAGCATTTCGGGTTATCATATGCAGGAAGCAGGGGCTACTGCCGATTTGGAAATGGCATATACACTTGCTGATGGACTTGAATATGCACGGACAGGAATAAAAGCAGGAATGGATATAGATGCATTTGCTCCGAGGTTATCGTTTTTCTGGGCGGAAGGTATGAATTATTTTATGGAAGTTGCAAAGCTTCGAGCGGCGAGGGTGATATGGGCAAAGTTAATAAAGATGTTCAATCCGAAGAATCCGAAATCGATGGCTTTAAGGACGCACTCACAAACATCGGGATGGAGTTTAACGGAGCAGGACCCGTTTAACAATGTAATTAGGACCTGTATGGAAGCGATGGCGGCGGCTTTAGGGCATACGCAGTCACTTCATACGAATTCGCTTGACGAGGCGATTGCATTGCCAACAGATTTTTCTGCAAGGATTGCAAGAAACACACAGCTTTATTTACAGGAAGAAACCGGTATTACGAAAGTGATTGACCCGTGGGGCGGTTCGTATTATGTTGAATATCTGACCGATGCACTGCTTAAAAAAGGCTGGGAGCACATACTCGAGATTGAATCTTACGGCGGAATGACAAAGGCGATAGAAGCAGGAATTCCGAAGATGAGGATTGAAGAAGCATCGGCGAGAAGGCAGGCGAGAATTGATTCCGGGAAAGAGGTTATAGTAGGGGTAAACAAATACAGGTTAGAAAAGGAATCCCCGATAGAAATATTGGAAGTAGACAACACAGCAGTAAGGAATTCACAAATAAAAAGATTAAAAGAAGTAAAAGCAAAAAGAGAACAAGCCGAAGTAGACTCCTGTCTGGAAGCGCTAACAAAATGCGCCGAAGGCGGAGAGGGTAATTTGCTGGATTTATCTATAAAAGCCGCAAGAGCAAGGGCGACATTAGGAGAGATTTCTTTTGCTTTGGAAAAAGTATGGGGGAGGTTCCAGGCCATGACAAGAACAATTTCGGGTATATATAACACCGAATACGGAAGCGATAAAGACGATAAAGTTTTAATCGCAAGAAAGATGACAGACGACTTTGCAAAAAAGGAAGGACGCAGACCGCGCATTATGATAGCGAAAATGGGACAGGACGGGCACGACAGAGGTGCAAAGGTTGTGGCGACGGCGTATGCAGATATGGGTTTCGACGTGGATATGGGACCGCTCTTCCAGACGCCGGAAGAGACAGCTAAGCAGGCGGTGGAAAACGACGTACACGTTATAGGAATGAGTTCGCTCGCAGGCGGACATAAAACGCTTCTGCCGCAACTGGTTGAAGAATTAAAGAAACTCGGAAGAGAAGATATAATAGTAATTTGCGGCGGGGTAATTCCGGCGCAGGATTACGATTACCTGTACGAGCACGGAGCGGCGGCAATATTCGGACCGGGAACGAAGATACCCGAAGCGGCAATAAGGATAATGGAAGAGGTATCAAAACGCTTCTCATAATAAGTTATAAAGTTTATAAAGTTCGTAAAGTTTTTAAAGTTAGATTAAGTAAAGACTTTCACTATTAGTTTAAAATTTTAACTCTTAATCTTTTGGTAAAGAAAAAACCAAATGAATATTTACCCGACTGGGTTCCGGAGAATCCCTCGGAGGCATTTGCCACGAAGGTTATTCGGGGTGTTACGCCTGATTTAAAAAAATCTGAAGAAAGCAAAGGACAGAAAAGAGCACATCTGAAAATCGATGATTATTTCAAGGGTGTTTTAGAAGATAACAGGACTGTACTGGCAAGAACAATCACATTAATCGAGAGCAACTCCCCTGCCCATTATGAGAAATCACAGGAAGTATTGAAAAAGCTATTGCCGTATTCGGGTAATTCGATTCGAATTGGTATTACCGGTTTCCCGGGAGCGGGAAAAAGCACGCTGATAGAGACTCTCGGACTTTATTTGATAAAGCAAGGACATAAAGTTGCAGTGCTGGCAATAGACCCGAGCAGTACGGTAACGAAAGGAAGCATACTCGGCGATAAAACACGTATGGAAAAGTTATCCCGGGAAAAAAACTGTTTCATTCGTCCTTCGCCATCGGAAGGAACGCTCGGAGGAGTAGCAAGGAAAAGCCGTGAAACGATGCTTGTATGCGAAGCGGCGGGATTCGATGTGATTCTGGTGGAAACGGTTGGTGTGGGACAGAGCGAGGTAACTGTTCGCTCGATGGTGGATTTCTTTTTGCTCGTGATGATAGCGGGCGCGGGCGATGAATTACAGGGAATAAAAAAGGGTGTAATAGAGCTTGCAGATGCACTGGTGATAAATAAAGCGGACGGGGAAAATAAACAGCGGGCATTGAGCACAAAGGCAGAATTTGCAATGGCATTGAAATACATTGCTCCGGCAACGAAAGAATGGCAGACGAATGCATTTACCTGTTCGGCTTTGACGGGAGAAGGGATAGAGAATATATGGAAAGTGATTATGAAATTCAAAGAGCAGACCAAATCGAGCGGAGTCTTCGATGGCAGAAGAAAAACTCAGGCGCTGGAGTGGGTTTATAATTTAGTGGAAGAGCAAATCAAAAAGAGTTTTTATACAAATCACGACGTGCAAAAATCCTTACCTAAAATAGAGAAAGATATTTTATTGGGGAAAATCTTACCGACGACAGCGGCAGAGGTGCTGCTGAATATCTATAAAAAGTAATTAGCCACAGAGGACACAGAGAAGAGCGGTGCCACAGATTAGCTTCGCTGAACTAAGTTTCACAGATAAATAAATTTAGAGTTCTGAGTAATATATTCTGTAAACCGTTGATACGGTTTATGATATACTTTGCTTAAATAATCCCCACGGATAAAACCGCGGGATATAAAAGCCCTCGTTCCCAAACTCAGTTTGGGAACGAGGGGAAGAAGACTTTCGGAACGAGAGAGAAAAATTCCCCCTCTGGTTACTACGCTCCAGCGTAGTAACCAAAAGAATAACTCGTTACAACGCTGGAGCATTGTAACGAGAAGAAACAAAAAAATTACTTAATCAATATCATTCGTTTAGTATCGACAAAATTTCCTGTTGTCAGTCTATATAAATAAATCCCGCTTGCCATATTGCTTCCGTCGAATGCAGCTTCATAAGTACCAGATGAAAGTTTTTCGTTTACTAAATTTGCAACTTCTTTTCCGAGAATATCGAAGACGACCAACTTTACAAAACCCGAACTTTTAACCTGAAACTTAATATTTGTAGTAGGATTAAAGGGGTTCGGATAGTTTTGGCTTAAAGAATATACAGATGGTATTTCTGAGCTGATGTTTTTTATTCCGATGAAATCTGATAATGGGCGGCGCCAAACGGAAGAATTATTTGTTCCTACAAAGATGTAATTGTTTGCAATCAATAATGAATAAATTCTCGGAATAACACCGAATCCTTCATTTTTTTGAGACCAGCTTGTTCCGTTATTTGAGGAATAATACACTCCAACTTCTGTACCTGCAAAAAGTTTCGTGTCCGAAAGTGCAAGTGCCAAAACATTTTGATTATTTAAACCGTTATTCACTGCTATCCAGTTTGTTCCGTTATTTGTTGATTTATATACTCCCGCTATAGCTGTGCCTGCAAATATATTCGTTCCTGAAACGGCAAATGATACAACAGACTGAGTTATTAATCCAACTGAAGTCCAACTTGAGCCGTTATTTGTAGATAAAAATACTCCGCCGTTATAAGTTCCAGCAAAAATATTTGTTCCTGAAATAGCAAGAGCCTTAATATTTAGATTTGTCAATCCGTTATTTACGGTGGTCCAGCTCGCACCATTATTTGTTGATAAAAATACTCCTTCATTTCCTGTTCCTGCAAAAAGATTCGAACCAGAAACTGCAAGTGAAGAAATATATTTCCCGGTTAATCCAGCAGCAGTCCAATTTGAACCGTTGTTTGTTGATAAAAATACGCCGCTTCCTAATCCTGCAAAAAGGTTAGCACCAGAAACAGCAAGTGCAGAAGTAGTAAAATCCGGACCAGGTAAACCGTTATTCACAGCAGTCCAGCTCGTACCATTATTTGTAGTTAAATATACTCCGCCAAGCGACGTCCCACAAAAAATATTTGTGCCTGAATTTGCTAAACAATATAGATTAGGAGGACCTGGTCCATTTGTCTGCACCCACTGGCACATACAATTTTCAATATTCAATGTACTATGTACAATAATGAGAACTAAAATAGTGTAAATAACTTTTTTCATAACTATTTCCTTTTTTAAAGTTTTGAATAATAATTAGTTGTTATTTCCTTTATAAATATAAAGACATAACAAGATGAAAACTGTATATCTATTAATAAATTACTTTTTTTGGAACAGATTTCTATTGCGAGCAAAACAAAAACTTTTTACAACTTTATTCTCCTCCGAATCAAGTTGGAAGACTAATCTTCATTTTTGCGGTTTGGTGTGTTATAAATTAATCGAGTTATAAAATAACTTCTCATATACATAAATAAAGTAATAAAAAAACATAAAAAAAGATATATATTTCAGTGGATAGAGTTTTTTGAGTTTTTGGAGCCGGGAGGGAGTTGTTAATTTCATGTAAAAAAAATCCTGATACGGTCAACCGAATCAGGAATTGTATTAAATACACGATAAGCTCTACAGGAATTATATTTAATAATCTTCGCCGTTTTCATCGTTATTATTTTCCTGCCTTTTTTGTCTTCTTTCCTGTTTCTGCTGTTCGGTACCGAAGCGGTAAGACAGTGTAAGGAAGATATTTCTCGAATCACGTCTTCTGACAGACTGAGTATTTATTTCATCCGTTACGGATTCCATAGCGAACTTTTGAGTATTAAGGGCATCCGAGATTCTGAGTGTGATGCTCAGTCTTTTATTAAAGAAATCCTTTTTAACCGCAATATCGAGAGACTGCATCGGGTCCATACTGCCGGTTGCAGTAATTCTTTTTCCGGAATAATTGTATCCGAACTGGACATCGAACAATTCGGGGAAGGTAAAATTCATCATAAGTTTTCCAGCCCAGGTATTGCTCGAATTATCAAGGGCAGTTCCGATACTGCTTGTACCGGAGACCTTAGTATTGAAGTAGCTGATGCTTCCGTTCAAGGACCACCATTTATAGAGACTACCAGTTGCGATAAATTCCAGACCATAAGACTGAGAGTTAGCCATATTTTCAAAAGTGCTCAAAGACGTAACGGAGTCGACAAGGTTAACGATTCTATTTATGACATCATCCACCCGTCTATAGAAGACCGAGCCTGTAAGTGTAACGGAAGTAAAATACTTCATATAGCCGAGTTCAAATGCATTAATATATTCGGGTTTCAGGTAAGGATTTCCTTTCCTCAGATTCTGCGGGTCGCTGTAATCGATAAACGGATTTATTACGCGAAGGTTAGGTCTGTTAATTCTTCTTGTATAGCTAAGCTGGATTTCGTTAGTTTTTGTAATTGCCTGAGTAAGGTAGATGCTGGGGAAGAAGCTGAAATAATTATTTTCGTAATCCTCGTTAGTAGTCAACTGACTGGATTTAGTAAACGTCTGTTCGACTCTCAAGCCGATTTGATACCCGAAGTTTTTATATGTATTACCATAATTCGCATACGCGGAATACACCTGGTCTTTATAGGTAAAATCGTTGCTGGTCAGATAATTATAGACCCACGATTGAGAATTAAAGTCGAAATAATTCGAATTGAAGTTTGAATTAATATTCCTATAAACGCCTTTCACGCCCGCCTCGAGTTTGGATTTATTTTCCTCTCCAATCGGGAGGAAGTAATCCGACTGTCCCGAAAAAATATCGAGGCTATATGTAGTATAATCTTTTTGTAACAATGATGTGCTTCCCGTAAAATAATCGAACTGATTGAGGTCTTCGGTTTCATCCTCGCTCGAGCGTGAATACTGGAATGCGGTATTGAGTTCTTCCTTTTTCCTGTCGAATTTCAGTCTATGAGAGAAATTCACATCGAATCCTTCACCTGTTTCATCGTCGGAATTTTTTTTCAAATACATCTGGGTCATAATATTCTGGCCATTTAGGTTTTGATATAGTCCATCCTCATCACGGTTTCTGTCCCTGTAGTTATAATTAGCCGCAAGGCTGAAGAGATTTTTTTTATCAAAGTTATAATCAATTCCCAGCGAGCCGAAATGTCCGTTCATTTTCATATGAGCATTTTCGGTGGAGTTATAAAAATAGGTGGAGTCGTTATAGAATGTCTGCTGGTTGGTAGCTCCGTTTCCCCTCATATTAAAGAGTCTGTAGTTATAGCTACCGTAGAAATTGAATTTATTTTTCCTGAAGTTCAGGTTTACGGAGGTATTATATTTATCGCCTGTTCCGACATTAGTACTAATAGTACCGTTATATCCGTCGTCCTGTTGTTTTTTCAGGACAATATTAATAATACCTGCAGTGCTTTCCGGGTCATATTTAGAGGACGGATTAGTCATAATCTCGATAGATTCAATCATCTTCGACGGTATCTGTTCCAGCACAGCCGACGGGTCATTTCCGAGCATAGCCGAAGGTCTTCCATTTATAAGGATTTTAACATTACTACTTCCCCGAAGGCTGACATTTCCGTCGGCATCAACCGTAACAGAGGGAACATTTTTCAGGACATCCACGGCAGAGCCGCTTTCGCTTACGATGGTTTTTTCTACGTTAAACACTTTTTTATCGAGCTGGCTTTCAAATACAGGGGCTTCCGCTTCGACCTCAATTTCTTTAGTCACCATTTCGTTCCCGGGTGATAATTTTATTGTACCGAGATTAACTTCAGGAGTTTCGTTATTTATCCTTAAATTATTTATTATCGTATTATTATAGCCGATAAAACTTATTTTAAGGAAATAGCGTCCATAGCCGGGTTCGAGGGTAAATTCCCCGTTTTTATTCGTAGCCGCGCCTGTAGTCAGTGATGAATCCCTCAAGCCAAAAAGCTGAACGGTTGCAGATTCAACGGGAGCATTTGCGGAGCTATCAACGACTATTCCCGTTATTTTTCCTTTTTTATCGGAGCCTTTAAAATTTCTGTTATTTGGTTTGTCCTGCGAGAATGTTAAAGTCGAAAAAACTAAAACAAATAAGACTAATTCTATTAATTTGATTTTCATTCCTAAATTTAGATTCATATATTAGTTACAATTTCTGTTATGTATTAAATTTTAAACAAATAAATATGAAATGTCGTTACACATTCAGGCAAATTACTTATTGCCAATATATTAGATGCTTTTTTCGGTAAAAACGTTTAATAAAAAATAAAAAAATGAAAATTTTTACGCAGAATAATATTTGTTATTTTCTATATTTAGATATGAATTCTTCCACTTCCGGTACACCGCCCTGCAGAATCAAATATCCGTTGCTCGGTTCTCTCTCAGTGATTTCTCCCGCAATCGGAGTAAGCATAATTCTTTTAATTTCGTCAAGATTATCTGTCTGACCGAGCGCCCAACCGAGTTTGACGTAAGCTACTTCGGGGAGCATATTAGCAGTCGGAACGACTCCGAGTTCCATCATATCCCTGCCGGTATCGTACACATACATCTGGACATATCCCCAGAGTGTCTGGACTGTCATATAGACGGCAATATTTTTTTCTTTAGCTCTTTTCAGAGCGGGATAAAGAGGTTTATTCACGTGTCCGAGTCCAGTACCTGCAATAACTATTCCCCTATAACCGTTATCAATCAAGGAATCTATAATATCGGGTTTCATATTAGGATAGTAGTAAACAATGCTGACTTTTTCTTCAAACGCAGTATTTATTATTACATTTTTATCATCTCTTCTTTTTTTATAATCCTGTCTCAATGGAGTAATTTTTTTACGACTAACCATTGCAACAGGTATATCTCCTATGGTTCTGAATGTAGAGCGGTAACTCGAATGCATTTTTCTTACCCTTGTTCCTCTATGTAGCAATCCGTACTCATCCGAGGTTGGACCGAACATACAGACCATAACTTCCGCGATATCGCTTTCCGCGGCTGTTTTGACGCTGTGCATTAGATTCAGTGCCGCATCTGAAGAAGGTCTGTCGCTAGAGCGTTGAGAGCCGACCATTACAATAGGAACCGGAGAATTCTGAACCATAAAAGACAGAGCCGCCGCCGTATGATGCATAGTATCGGTTCCGTGTCCGACAACGATACCCTGGACACCTTTTTCAATTTCCCTGCCGATTGCCTTTGCGGTTCCGGCCCATTGTTCGGGACCCATATTTTCACTAAAGACACCGTACAATTTTTCGGTTTCAAGGTTACAGATATCCGCCAGTTCAGGAACAGAGCCGTAAAGTTCACCGGGAGTAAAGGCAGGAATAACCGCGCCTGTTCTATAGTCAAGGCGGCTTGCAATCGTGCCGCCGGTACCCAGCAATTTCACATTAGGTCTTTTAGGGTCGAATGGGAATTCCTTTTCGGGAATTTTATAATGTGCTTCTTTTCTGCCGAGGATTTTGACATCTTTCAGGCTGTCAGCGGCAAGTCCGATATTATATCCAGAGGACAACTTCAGTACGATATGATACTGGTCGGCCGTTTCCGAACGCGGAAGAATTTTACCTTTATAGATACCTTTATCGGTAGTTATTTCGACGTCACTCCAAACGAGTGCTTTAAATTGTTTTAATTTATCCAGTGCAACACCGCGATAACCTTTATAATCTTCATTTTTAGCCATATTCCAAACAGTAATTTTATTTTATACTTTCGATTAATTCGATAACTTTTTTTGCATCTACTTTGCCTCTAAGTTTATTCATCATCAATCCCATCAGAACAATTTTTTTATTTTCGGATTCATTTAATTCAATTTTCTTCAAATCAGAAAGGGATTTTTTAAAATGTGTCTGCAAATCCTTTTGAGTAATCTCGGGTACAAAATAATTTTTAAAATTTTTATTTCCTTTTACAGCGAGTTCCATAGCAATCAATATGCCTTCTTTATAAATAATGCCTTTCATATAATCATTAAAAATCCTTTCCATAATTTCCACAGACAGAAGTTCGATTTTCAGATTTTTTTTCAACAATCTTTTCGGATACTGAATAAGAGCAACAGAAGCCAGAACAGGATTTACTTTCCATTCCAAAACAAGTTTCTTAAACAAACCCGCAAACTTAGAGATTGCAAGACCGGGAATAACATCATCAGGGATTTTCAATTCCTTATACCAATTTTCCCTATCCCAGTAATAATCGGGGACTCTTTTCCCGATAATTTCAAGGCGTTCACGTGTAATCTTTTTAGGAGGAAGATCGGTATCGGGATACATTCTATCGGCACCGGGCAAGATTCTTTCAAAGCCATTCGTCCCGTCTTTCAATGCCTGTCTGGTTTCAGAGGGTATACCGATTGTAGCTTCCTTTGCTCTGATAATAATTTCCTTAGCAGCCGTTTCGCAGTCAACATTATTACCCCACACGATTACGAAAGTATCGTTATCGGAAGCTCCAACTGCTTTTTTAACATTTTTCCATTCGGATGTAGCGAGTGTTTCGCCCGTGCTGTCGGAATGAATAATATTGGGAAGAGTGGTCAGGCATGCAATTACTCGAACTCTGTCGGATATTTCGCGTGAGAAATATGTATCGGTCTGGGTTTGCCATCTCAGTAAATTTTTAAAACCACGGAGAGTAACACAATTCACTTTCATTTCATTAGCAATTGCATTAGCGATAGGCTGAAATTTTGTTTTTCTCAGAAGTTTTGTAACGTCATCGGTTTTAGCCTCAAATGTTTCGGGAGTAACTCCTCTTTTTTTAAGTTCCTCTCTTAATCTAAGCAGATTCCATTGTCTCATAGCTTCGTTATAAGTAAGGAGCGGAATTCTTTTAATGCTCGGGACCCCTTTAATTTCGATTCTTGTGCCTCCCGTAACGCTGACGTTCACGTCCTCTCGTGCAGCACCTGCTCCGGTTCTAACTTTTCCCGTTGTGCGTACAAGTTTTCTCAAGATATTCCCGACATCCGCCACTTCGAAAGGAGTTTTCATATCGGGTCCGGTAACCGTTTCGAGCAAGGGCATTCCCAATCTGTCTGTAATATACACTCTGGTATGTCCGATATCGCTGACTTCCCTGCAGGAATCTTCTTCGAGAGAGAGCTGAATTATTTCAATCTCACGGTTTTTATACGGAATTTTTCCGTTTACGCTTACGATAGTGGTTCTCTGAAATCCGGTAGGGATGCTTCCGTCGAGATACTGTTTCCGAGCGATATGAATTTCATCAATCATCGAGCATTTGTACAGCATTCCGATTTCCAAAGCGATATCGAGTGCAGATTCGTCTATTTCGAAAGGCGGTGTATCATCCATTTCATAAGTACATACTGTTTCCCTGTTGATATGATAAATAATATCTTTTTTAGTTTTAAATTCCATTAAAGCGGTACCGTCATATTCACCCATTTCCGACAGAGTCGGCCTCATATGCCTCAATATCTCTGCATCATACTTTTTGCTGTAGAGACCAGCGGGACATCGGCAAAAGAGTTTTTTATCAGTTAAAAGCTGCTGATGAATTTCCAGACCGGATTTGAAACCAACTTTCGCATAATCTTCATCGGTCATTTCATTGAAGGGCTTGAATATAAAATCGTACATAAATTTTTCAGTTAAATAAAAAACAAATAAACTATAAATTACAATAAATGGATTTTATATAAAAGTGAATAAGAAATATCAAAGTTTTATTTATTTTTACTGATAAAATTTTTAATTATATTTTAAAATAAAATATCATATTTTACATAAAAACCGCAAAATAAAAAATCTCACTTAGAAAGGAAGGGAGTTATGATTCGTAAACAGGATGCGCTCGATTATCATTCGATTGGACGCCCCGGAAAAATCGAAGTAATTTCTACCAAACCCTGCACTACACAGAGGGAGTTATCGTTAGCATACACACCCGGTGTAGCCGACCCTTGTCTTGAAATCGAAAAAAATCCGGATGATGTATACAGATACACGGCGAGGGGTAACTTAGTTGCTGTAGTATCAAACGGGACTGCAGTTCTGGGTTTAGGAGATATCGGAGCACTTGCCGGAAAGCCGGTAATGGAAGGGAAAGGAGTGTTGTTTAAAAGATTTGCCGATGTAGACGTATTTGACATAGAGCTTGATACACACGATTCAGACGAAATAATTAAAGCTACAAAACTGCTCGAACCGACATTCGGAGGTATTAATCTTGAAGACATAAAAGCACCGGAATGTTTTTACATCGAGGAAGAGCTTAAGAAGATAATGCAGATTCCGGTATTCCACGACGACCAGCACGGAACGGCAATAATCAGCGGTGCGGCTTTATTAAACGGAATTGAGATAGTAAACAAGAAAATCGATAAAATAAAGGTTGTATTCAGCGGAGCAGGTGCGGCGGGCATTGCGTGTGCGAAGCTCTATGAAACGCTCGGAGTAAAAAAAGAGAATATTTTCCTTGTAGATACTAAAGGTGTGGTATACAAAGGCAGAAAAGAAGGGATGAATCCTTACAAAGAATACTTTGCACGCGACACAAACCTGAGGACTCTCGAAGAAGTAATGAAAGGAGCGGATGTATTTTGCGGAGTTTCGGCAAAGGACTTAGTATCAAAAGCGATGGTAAAATCGATGGCGGACAATCCGATAATATTTGCAATGGCAAATCCGAATCCCGAAATAACTTACAACGACGCAAAAGATGCAAGGGATGATGTAATAATGGCAACCGGTCGTTCGGATTATCCGAACCAGGTAAACAACGTACTCGGATTCCCGTTTATTTTCAGGGGAGCACTCGATGTAAGGGCGACCACTATAAACGAAGAAATGAAAATAGCGGCATCTTATGCGCTTGCAAACCTGGCGAAAGAAGACGTGCCCGATGCGGTAATAAGGGCATACGGGGGAAACAGGATAGAATTCGGGCGTGATTATATAATTCCGAAACCATTCGACCCGCGTGTTCTTCTCTGGGAAGCTCCGGCAGTAGCAAAAGCCGCGATGGATTCGGGTGTTGCGAAAAATCCGATTGCAGATTTTGACCAATACAGAGATTGCCTGGAAGGAAGGCTCGGAAAATCGCGAGAAGTGATGAGATTTTTCATTCACAAAGCACAGCATTTACAGAAGAGAATAGTATTTCCCGAAGGTGAGGAAGTAAAAATATTACGCGCGGCACAAATCCTCGTAGACGAGAAAGTTGCGAAGCCGATACTGGTAGGTAATGCGGAAAGGATTAAAAATAAAGTAAAGGAACTCGGGTTGGATTTTGACTATAAGAATGTGGAAATAATCGACCCAAAAGACAACCTTAAATACGATAAATATCTCAAAGAATTTTACAACCTCAGAAAAAGGAAAGGCATAACATACATCGAGGCAAAAAGGCTAATAAAAACTCAACAGATTTTCGGAATGATGATGGTAAGGATGGGAGATGCGGACGGATTAATATCAGGGCTTACACAGCATTATCCGGATACAGTGAGACCGGCAATACAAATAATCGGCAAAGAAGAAGGTGCGGAAAAAATTGCAGGGCTTTACATGATGGTATTCAAAAACCAGACATTATTCATTGCGGATGCAACGGTTAACATAGAGCCGAATGCAGAAGACCTTGCAGGGATAGCATTACTTGTTGCTGACGGAGTAACCAGATTGGGATTCACACCAAAGATAGCGATGCTATCATTCAGCAATTTCGGGAGTACAAATCACCCGCTATCGAATAAAGTAGCCAAAGCGACGAATATAGTGAAGCAAAAGCGTCCTGACATTATTATAGACGGTGAAATGACAGCGGAAACGGCAATGAATCCCGATACAATAGCAAACTATTATCCATTCAGCAACCTGAAGGAGCAGGCAAATGTATTGATTTGTCCTGACCTTACTTCTGCAAATATAGCATACAAGCTTTTAGGTTCGATTGGAGGAGCTGTTGCGATAGGACCGATACTTCTCGGGATCAAGAAGCCAGTATATTTATTAGGACCTGAAAGTTATGTAGATGATATTGTAAATCTGACTGCGATGGCAGTATTCGAAGCGCAGGAGAAGAGTTAAGTAATATTTATTCTAAATTATCCTCGTTCCCAAACTCAGTTTGGGAACGAGTTTTTTTTATTTATTTAATTCAAGCCGCACATACCATTAGCACATCCGCCTCCATAAGAAGGCATACCGCACGAACCATCCGAGCATCCACCAAAATCAGAAGAACCTGAAACATTTGCACTGAAAGATGATATTAACTTAATATGTTTTGTCGAACGGCAATTCGGGCAAAAAATATCCTCCTGCTTTTCGCTGGATTTATGGAGAATTTCGTATTTCGAATCGCAGTCTTTACATTTATATTCAAAAATGGGCATATTGTTTTATTTTTTAATTTTTTCTCGTTCCCACACTCCAGCGTGGGAACGTATTTCTATTTAATTGTTATTAGCAAGTATATTAAGATTCTTTTAAAAAATCAAGGATATTTTATTTCAAAATTTAATGTACATTCGACTCCTACGGAGTCGGAGAATGGATATACAAGATGTTACTGACATTCGACTCCTACGGAGTCAACTCTTAACATTAAGGAAAACATAATTTTGAAACACAAAGATAGGATGCAAAATTGCAAATTATTTAAAAATCAGATTTTTTAAAAACTCCGTCAGGAGTTTAATATCAGTAACATAAGAATTCAGTATTTCCATGACTCCTTTAGGAGTCGAATATAAAATTAATTCGGAAAAGTGATAAAAGAAAAATTTATGAATAAAATCTTTTCATTATTATAATTAAATTACTATCAAATAAATAAACATAACGTGGACACATTACAAAAACGGGTTTTAATCACGGGGGCGGCGGGATTTCTCGGCTCACATCTTTGCGACAGGTTCATAAAAGAGGGATATTATGTAATAGGAATGGATAACCTGAGTACCGGCTCGATGAAAAATATCGAGCATCTTTTCCCGAACAAGAATTTCGAGTTTTATTTTCACGATGTAACGAAGTTCGTACACGTTCCGGGAAAGCTGGATTACATATTGCATTTTGCCTCCCCTGCAAGCCCGATTGATTATTTGAAAATTCCAATCCAGACCTTAAAAGTTGGCTCGCTGGGAACACACAACCTGCTTGGATTGGCTAAGGAGAAGAAATCGAGATTTTTGATTGCATCCACTTCGGAAATTTACGGCGACCCAGCGGTTCATCCGCAAAATGAAGAGTACTGGGGAAATGTAAATCCGATTGGTCCACGCGGAGTTTACGATGAAGCGAAAAGATTTATGGAAGCGATTACGATGGCATACCATACATACCACGGACTCGATACACGAATTGCAAGGATTTTTAATACATACGGTCCGCGTATGAGACTGAACGACGGAAGAGCTTTACCGGCATTCATCGGACAGGCATTAAGAGGAGAAGATATAACCGTATTCGGAGACGGAAGCCAGACGCGTTCGTTTTGCTATGTTGATGACCAGGTAGAAGGAATATATCGTTTGCTTATGAGTGATTATGTTTATCCAATCAATATCGGCAATCCCGATGAAATTACAATGCTGGAATTTGCCGAAGAAATAATAAAACTCACAGGAACAAAACAAAAAATAATTTTTAAACCTCTCCCCGAAGATGACCCGAAACAAAGACAACCTGATATCACAAAAGCAAAGCAAATCCTCGGCTGGGAGCCGAAAGTGTCAAGAGCAGAAGGGCTGAAAATTACGATGGAGTATTTTAAGGCGGTTGTATAAGAACTTTGACACGGATAAGAGCGGAAAGAAACGGATTTTCACAGATATTTATTTTATTTCTTAAGAGGATTTTGAAAACGAGAATTTTTTAAAATAAATATTTATTTCACCACTTTTCTTCCAATACTATAGTACATATATCCCATTTCTTTCATTTTATCTGTTGCGAAGATGTTTCTTCCGTCGAAGATGAGTTTATTTTTGAGGATGGAAGAAATTTTGTCGAAATCGGGATTGCGGAATTCGTTCCACTCGGTGAATATTAAAAGTGCATCTGCATTTTTCAGAGCATCGTATTCATTTTGTGCATACGTGATTGTATCTTTCAGATAGAATTTAGATGTCTCGATTGCTGCGGGGTCGTAGGCGGAGACTGTTGCACCGGCTTTTAGCAATTCGTTTATAATCACTACTGACGGGGCTTCCCGCATATCATCGGTATTTGGTTTGAATGCAAGTCCCCAAATAGCAAAGTGTTTTCCTTTAATATTATTATTAAAGTGTTTTAATACTTTATCGAATAAAACTTTTTTCTGTGCTTTATTCATTTTATCAACAACGGTGAGTAAATTGATAGATGAACCTTTGTCGGCGGAAGTTTTGATTAATGCATTAACATCTTTCGGGAAACACGAACCGCCATATCCGATTCCGGCAAATAAAAATCTTTTTCCGATTCTTGTATCCGTTCCCATACCTTTCCTTACCAAATCAATATCCGCACCGACAACTTCGCAAAAATTCGCAAGTTCATTCATATAAGTAATTCTCATAGCGAGGTAAGAATTCGCCGCATACTTTGTAACCTCGGAACTTGCGGTATTCATTTCGACTATCGGATTCCCTTGCCTGACGAAGGGTTCATAGAGTTCACGCATTTTTTCCAGAGCAGATTTGCTTTCGGAGCCGACCACGATTCTATCGGGTTTCATAAAATCATCTACCGCAAAACCTTCACGTAAAAATTCAGGATTAGATACTATATCAAAATTATCTACACCGTGTTTTTTAATTTCATTTTCGACAAGCTGTGCAGTACCGACGGGTACGGTACTTTTATTAACGATTATTTTATGGTCTTTGCAATTATTTTCTTTTAGAATTTTTCCGATATCACCTGCAACTTTTAATACATATTGTAAATCAGCAGAGCCATCTTCCCCTTGCGGGGTGGGGAGGCAAAGGAAAATCATTTCGGAATTAAGAACGGCAAATTTCAAATCGTCTGTAAAAGTCAGCCGTTTCTTTTCGATATTGCGTGAAAAGATAATTTCGAGTCCGGGTTCGTATATCGTAACTTCGGCATTTTTGAGTTTTTTAAGTTTTTCCGGGCTATTATCGACGCAAATAACATTATTACCCATTTCTGCAAAGCAAGTGCCGGAAACAAGTCCGACATATCCGGTTCCGATGATGGATAAATCCATAAAATCTCCTTTTTTCTTTTTAAACCGTTGAAACGGTTAATAATTTCTTTTATATCATTATTCCCACGGTTGAAACCGTGGGCTACATTTTTCTCGTATTATAGCTGGATTCCAACCTGCCACGGCAGGCTGGAATGACAAACGAGTTTTTAATAAACAAAATCTTTTTCTATTTCTTTAAATTTTTTTGCACGTAAATCTTTTTCAGATACAATCGGTGTTTCCACTTTCCAATCAATTCCGATATCAGGGTCATTAAATAATATTGCGCGTTCGTCTTTTTTGCTGTAATAATTTGTGCATTTATACATAAAAATTGCTTCGTCAGAAAGCACAGAGAATCCGTGAGCAAATCCCGGAGGTAGCCAGAACTGGCGGTGATTTTCGTCCGACAGCTCCACGCCGACGTATTTACCGAAAGTCGGGGAACCAAACCTGATATCGACGGCAACATCAAAGACTTTGCCGGAAATTACCTGACAAAGCTTCCCCTGAGCGGAATCTCCTACCTGATAGTGCAATCCGCGGATTGTTCCTTTTGTTGATTTTGAAATATTATCCTGAACAAAATCAAAATCAAATCCGTTTTCCGCATATTTTTGTTTGCTGTAAGATTCAAAAAAGTATCCCCTGCTATCAGGAAAAACATCCGGCTCGATAATTAATAAATCTTCTATATCGGTATTTATAAATTTCATAAGTATTAATCGTTTTTTAAAACTCTCTCCAAATAGTCTTTATAAAGTGATTTTGGAATTTGGGAAATTACTTTTTCAAATTGATTGTGATTAATAAATCCCATATGATAAGCGATTTCCTCGATACATGCGACTTTAAGTCCCTGTCTGTCTTCTATAACGCCGAAGAATTGTGAAGCTTGGAGCAGTGATTCGGGTGTACCTGTATCCAGCCATGCGACTCCGCGTCCGATTTTCACGACGTTTAATTTTCCTTTTTTCAGATATTCGATATTGACATCGGTTATTTCGAGTTCACCGCGTGCGGAAGGTTTCAGATTTTTCGATATATTAACAACTTCATTATCATAAACATAGAATCCAGGGACTGCATAATTTGATTTAGGAATTTTAGGCTTTTCTTCGAGAGAGATGGCTTTCCCGTTTTCATCAAATTCCACAATACCATATCTCTGCGGGTCAGTGACTCTGTAGCCGAAGACAGTTGCGCCGTCATTATTCTTAATCGCATCATAAATAAAATCAAGTTTACCGTAAAAAATATTATCACCGAGAATCAATGACACACTATCCTTACCGATAAATTTATCACCGAGTATAAATGACTCCGCAATTCCGTTTGGCGCTTTTTGAACCACATACTCAATCTTCAATCCGATATGGGAGCCGTCACCGAATAATTTTATATACAACGGAATTGTCTCGTCATTAGAAATTATTAATATCTCTTTTATCCCGCTAAGCATTAAAATCGAAAGCGGATAATATATCAACGGTTTATCATAAATCAGAGTTAATTGTTTGCTATAAATTTTCGAAACGGGATATAGTCTAGTACCCGCACCGCCAGCCAATATTATACCTTTCATAAATTATTATTAATTTTTAAAATTTTTGATTTTTATGCCAGTTCCAGGCTGTATCCAAAATACTTTTCAGATTATATTTTGGTATCCAGCCGAGTAATTCTTTTGCTTTTTTATTATCGGCTATTAAAATTGCCGGGTCACCGGGGCGTCTTTCAGCGATTTCCGCATTAATTTCTCTTCCGGTAATTTTTTTTGCCTCTTCGACAATATTTTTCACGGAATATCCGTTACCAGTACCTAAATTTATCTCAGCCGATTCACCTTTTTCAAGATAATCCAATGCTCGAATATGCGCATCCGCAAGATCATTCACGTGAATGTAGTCACGAATGCAGGTACCGTCGGGGGTAGGATAATCGTTACCGTAAATTTTAATATTTTTCTTTTTACCCAAAGCGGCAAACAAGACCTGCGGGATCAGATGCGGTTCGGGGTCGTGGCTTTCGCCGATAACACCGTCATCTGAGGCTCCTGCGGCGTTAAAATACCTTAAAGAGACATATTTCAATCCGAAAATTTCATCATAATCTTTTAAAATACATTCAATCATATGTTTTGTTCTTGCATAAGGATTGATTGGGTTTACGGGTTCATTTTCCGAAATCGGTATATTTACGGGATTTCCATAGACCGAGCACGTTGAAGAGAACACAAACCGTTTGATTCCCAAATCAACAACCGTTTTAATAAGATTAAAACTTCCGAACACATTATTTTTATAATATAAATCCGGATGTTCAAAAGATTCACCAACATAGGCAAAAGCCGCAAAATGAATAACGGAATCGATAGAGTAATTGACCATAGCATTTTTCAAATTCCTTTCATTCAGCAAATCCACTTTTTCGAAAGGAACATTTTCCGGTAATGATTCAATATGTCCGCGTAAAAGATTATCGAATACAACGACTTCGATTCCTTTTTCCATCAATTTTCTAACAGTATGCGAGCCAATATAGCCGGCGCCGCCTGTAACAAGAACAGTCATAATGCCATTAAACGTTATTAAACAAGTAAGTTAACTAAAATTTACAAAAATTTAAGTGTAAAATATTTAATATTCCGGGATAAAATATTATATCAAAACGTTTAATATTGAGCCAAAAGATTTGCAATTGATTATTATTTATTATATGTTTAGGTTTTGTAAAAATCAATTTCAAGTAACCCGTTTTATTAAAAAATTTAATAAAGGAAGCATTATGAAAAAGTTATTATTCATTTTAATTATTTTTTCTTTAGTAATATTTTCCTGCGGGAAGAAAGACTCCGTAACAATAAAAAACGGCCTCGTTTGCGAAATAGACGGGAAGCAATGGGTTGGTGATACTCTGACTACAAACATAATAAAAAGTGCGGAATACACCGTTATCACATCAACTCTTGCAAATACAACTTCCAAGCAACTTGAACTTTTCAGTATTGTATTGAAAGGAGAACTTAAAACAGGAGATTATTCTCTTGCCGGCGAAGATAATCAATCATATGTAGAATTCACTTCAACCATGACAAGAAAAGATAACGGTTCTGACAAAGAATTTGAAAAATTCCGTTCTTCGGATGGTAAAGTGACGGTAGTAGAATTCGATGAAAATCACGTGGAAGGAACTTTTAATTTCAATCTGGTTACGACAGAAGAGCCGAAAAAGACATTAAAAGTTACGGAGGGGAAATTCAACATAAAAATTACAAAGTAGACAGATTACTATTATATGAAAGTAAAAAAATTATTTTTTTCGATAATAATTTTCTTATCGATTTATTCGTCTATATTTTCCCAGCCAAAAGACGTAATATATATCGATTTCGGAGCATTAATAGCGGGCACAGCCGCAACAATAGGAATAGGAATAAATTACGAGAGGATGCTCAACAACAACATAAGTTTAAGAGCCGGAATAAATTTTGTTTCACAAGAAGGCAGATTCACCAGAAATTTAATGATTGGGACACCTGTTTCCGCTAACTTTTTCACTTCCGCCGACGACAGGATAGAAGGAGGGATAGGGAGCGGAATTGCATTTAATGTAATAGGACATGTTACAAAAAACATGTTCCCCGGTGCAACATTCAGATTCGGTTACAGATATCAAAAGCGCGATGGTGAAGGGAAATTTATCAAAGCCGGTCTGGAATTTCCGTCAAATTTGTATTTCTCTTTGGTCGGGATAGGATACAGCAGGTAATTTCTTTAAAAGAGTAAATTAAAGAGAATAAAATTTAAGAACTTATATATGTATAAACTAAAAATTCCATACGCTTTATTTTTTATAATTTCCTGCGCTTATTTCTGGTCATGTTCAGCTTCGGCTCCTGTAAGCAGCTGGAAAAACACCGGGTATAAAAATATAAGCATAAAGAAACTGTTTGACTTCGCTATTTTAAGAAATCCGGACGACAAAAGGGAATTCGAAGAAAAATTCGACATTGGTTTCAGTTATGAAAGTATAGATGCCCACTCCCAGCAGGAATTTCCGTTTTTTTCAATAAAGCCGACGGTGGAGGAATTATCAGGAGTGATTTCGGAGAATAATTTCGATTATCTTTTTACCATAAAATATCTCGAGAAAATTTCGGATAAAGCAAAATACGAAGATATTACTTATGATATATATTTGAAGAAAGGGATGGAAAGAATAAACAGTCCAGATTACAAAGAAAAAGTCTGGAACGTAAATTTCGAAGTTATTCTTTTTTCAGTAAAAGATAAAAAACCTGTATGGGCAGGAATATTCAAAACAATCGATGACATACCTATGGAAGCAGCGATAGATTTAACAATCAGGACAATTAACAATTTGTACAAAGAAGGGATTATAAAAAAATAAGCTCTATAAAAAAGTAATCCTGACTATAAGCACGACTGCAAAATAAAAAAGAGTTTAAACAACCCGTCAATAGGTTAAATAAACTACAGCAGAGAGTGAGGGATTAGCTTCGCTGATACCTTTTTGACCATATAGAACAAAAAAGGTTATTCCGCTTAAACGTAAGTGAAATAACCTTTGCAGAGAGTGAGGGATTCGAACCCTCGATACGCTTTCACGTATACACGCTCTCCAGGCGTGCCTCTTAAACCACTCGAGCAACTCTCTGTGTTTAGTTTACAAATCTACACATTTTAAAAGTTTTTTAAAACACAAAAAAGCAAAGATGGAAATAATAATACCAAAGGAGCTTTATTTTATGCAAATCTTTTCCCTTTTATTCAAGTTATATAAAAATTAATTTGTTATCTACTGAATTTATTTTTCATATAACAAGTAAATTCCAATATGAGAAAAATTGATTTAAGATTAATAATACCGAGGAACATGATTTTTTGTGCCTGTCCGAACTGCAAACAGGTAGCAACTTTAGAGAGAGCAAAATCGAGCAGCAAGAGAAAGAAATTTTTTTTAACACTTTTCAGATTTAAGAGATATCACTGCAAATCTTGCAAATGGGACGGATACATTTTCCTTTATGCTTTTCCCCGAAATATAAAGAGAATAATACTAAATTATTTAATTATATTTGCAATCACGGTTGCAAGTATTTTCATAATGAATTTACTTCTAAGATATTTTTTCTGATTCCACTTGTTCGGTTTCTTTATTCTTTTTCAATTTATGCGAAATAAATTTTATTATCGCAGGAAGCAAAGAAACAAATACAACAATAATTATAACAAGTTCCAGTCTTTTTACGACACCCGGGAAGAGTTGTCCGAGGAAATAACCTGCTAAAGTCATACTCAAAACCCAAGAAACGCCGCCGATTATATCATAGAGCAGAAATTTAGAATATTTCATCTGCCCAACACCGGCCACTGTAGCGGCAAAAGTTCTTATGATAGGCATAAAGCGAGCAATAGCAATCGTAAATCCGCCATATTTATCATAAAAATTTTTTGTTTTCAAGATATAGTCTTTTCTAAAGAAGAACGATTGTTCTTTTGTAAATATTTTTGGACCGATTTTTTTTCCGATTAAATATCCCACTGAGTCTCCCAATAAAGTAGCGGGAATCAGAAGAGAAATCAAAACAATAATATCCAAGTCCCCTCTCGATGCAAATATTCCAGCGGTCACCAGCAAAGAATCACCCGGCAGGAAAAATCCGACGAGCATTCCTGTTTCCGCAAAAACAAATATTGTTAACACGGTATAAGCGATACCATAATCGCAGGCAAGCTTAATAACATATTCGACGTCATACAGATGACTAAAAATTTCCTTCAGTACTTCCAAATGTAATAATATTTATGTTAAAAAAGAATTATGCAAAATAAAAAAAATCCTATTCACATTCCACTCTCATTTTTGCATATTTTAGAATAATTTTTTTCAAACCAATCTCATCGAAATATATATCGGCTTTTTTATCGAGTCCTTTTCCGGAGACAGAAATTACCGTACCTTTTCCGAAATGGTCGTGATAAATATTAACGCCTTTTTTGATATCGGGGAATTTATCATCAAAATGATTTTCCGAGCCACCGGATTTATTTACGAAATAATCATAGTTCAGATTAATCCTTTTAGGTTTTTTTAGTTCATCGGAGAGCAAATGGCTGCTTTTTTTATTTATCCTCAATCTTTCATAGAAGACCAGATTTTTCTCTTCGGTTTCCGATTCAATTTCTTTCAGAAATCTCGATTTCATCTGATAAGACTGGACACCGAACCGATATCTCTGATTAGCGAATGAAATAAAAAGTTTTTCTTTAGCTCTAGTGATTGCGACATAAAAGAGTCTTCTTTCCTCTTCCATATCTTCCTCTGCGTTAAGTGCACCGCTGACAGGGAACAGACCTTCTTCAAGTCCTGTGATAAACACGACCGGGAATTCAAGTCCTTTTGCCGAATGGATAGTCATAAGGGTCACGGCATTTTTCCTGTTATCAACTTCGTCGATATCGGCAACGAGCGAGACCTGCTGGAGGAAATTTTCCAGTGTAGGTTCATCGGAATCGTCTTCAAATTCAGCTATAGCGGAAATAAGTTCATTGATATTATTTATTCTTTCATCGGACTCGACTGTATTTTCGAGACGCAGTTCTTTCAGTGTTCCCATCTCATCAATAATTCCCCTGACGACTTCGGAGAGAGAGATATCGCTTTTCAAGAAAGAATATTTATTTATAAAATTCAGGATTCCCATCAGAAGATTTTTCGTCCTGCTTGAGAATATGCCTTCTTCATCCACGAGTTTAATGGCATCAAAGAGCTGGATATTTTTCCCGGCGGCCAAGTCTTGCAGTTTCACGATTGTTGTTTTACCTATACCGGGTTTCAAGTTCAGGACTCTGAGCATAGCTTCATCATCTTTCGGATTAACGACAATTTTCAGATGGCAGAGAATATCTTTAATTTCTTTTCTCTGATAAAATCTGATACCTCCGACGATAATATATGGAATTCCGTTTTGTCTGAGGGATTCTTCGAGAACGCGGGACTGAGCATTAGTTCTGTAGAGAAGAGCAAAGTCATTGTATTTCAGTTTTCTTTTATGAATTTCCTGAGAAATGTACTTCGAAATTCTTCCGGCTTCGTCTTTATCTGTCATAGATTCAATGATATGGATTTCATCACCGTTTTCATTATCGGTCCAGAGATTTTTTTCGATTTGTTTAACGTTTTTCCGAATCACGCAACCTGCGAAAGAGAGAATATTCTGAGTAGAGCGGTAGTTTTTTTCGAGTTTAATGATTTTACAATCCGAGAAGTCGGATTCGAAGTCAAAAATATTTTGAATTTCCGCGCCACGCCATTTATAAATCGACTGGGCATCATCCCCTACGACGGAGATATTTTTATATTTTTCAGCGAGCATTTTTACGATTATATACTGTGCTTTATTCGTATCCTGATATTCGTCTATCAAAATAAACCGAAAACGACTGCTGTATTTTAACAGTGATTCCTGATGTCTCTCGAATAATTCAATTGGTTTCATAAGCAAATCATCAAAATCCATAGCATTGCTTTTATACAAAATCCGCTGGTATTCGGGATAAACTTTTTCGATAATTTTCTCGTAAAAAGTTTTTGCTGTCTGTGAAAATTCTTCGGGTGAGATTAATTTATTTTTCAGAAAGCTTATTGTTGCCTGAACTCCTCTAGGGTTCGTTTTTTCAGTAGATATGCCGCTATCCTGCATCACCTGTTTAATCACATTAACGGATTCATCGGTATCATAAATAGTAAAATTCCTTGTAAATCCGATTTTATCGGCTTCCATTCTCAGGATTCTCGCAAAAACGGAATGGAATGTCCCCATCCAGATACTATCTGCGCTTGAATTCAACAGAGCGGCGACTCTTTCTTTCATTTCGCCGGCGGCTTTATTGGTGAAAGTGAGGGCAAGGATATTATAAGGACTGACACCCGACTCGACGAGGTGAGCGACCTTATAAGTAAGCACGCGGGTTTTACCGCTACCCGCGCCCGCGATAATCATACAGGGACCATCTATTTCCTCAACAGCTTTTTTCTGTTCGGGATTTAATACAGATAAATCTAAAGACATTAAAAATTTGCGATAAAAAGGTATTAAAGCATCAAGATAATTAATTTATAAAAGATAAGAAATATTAAAGGAAAATCCATAGAAATAATTATTAAATATGTTTAAATTGTTTTATATGCGGAAAAATATTTTAGATTATACATTACCGGAACTGGGAAAACAGATAGTTGAGCTGGAAGAGAAGAGGTACAGGGCAATTCAGATTTTCAGGCAGATACACGATAAAAATATTTTCAATTTCGAGAATATAAAAAACATTCCGAAAGATTTAATCATAAAACTTACAAGAGAATTTCGTATAGATTTGCCGAGACTGGCAGAAGTAAAAGAATCTTCAATAGACAGCACGAAAAAATTTTTATTCGAGCTGCCGGTAAGCAAGGAATTGATAGAATCGGTTTTAATAGCAGAAAAAGGCAGGAAAACGATTTGCGTATCCACTCAGGCGGGATGCAATGCGGGATGCGAATTCTGCGCTACGGGGAAAATTGGATTCAGAAAAAATTTAAGTCCTTCGGAAATAGTCACTCAAATATATTCAGTATCGAAGCAAACGGGAGAGAAACCGACAAACATAGTATTTATGGGAATGGGAGAGCCGTTTTTAAATTACGATAACTTTTTAAAGTCAGTGAAAATTCTGACAGATGAAAACGGATTTGGAATATCTTCCAGAAAAATCACTGTATCGACTATTGGTTTAACGGACAGGATTCGGGAGTTTGCGGACGATTTATGCGCCGCAGAAAATAAAAAGATTAAGAATATAAAGCTTGCATTATCGCTTCACTCGACGGACAACGGATTCAGGGAGAGTTTAATACCGATTTCGAGAAAGAATCCCCTGCCGAAGATTTACGAGGAGTTGAATTATTTTTACAAGAGGACAAGGAACAAAATTACATTCGAATATATTTATTTCGAAGGACTGAACGACTCTGAAAACGACATTAAGAGGTTAGGGAAAATCACAAAGATGTTTCCGTGCAACATAAACGTGATTCCTTTTCATCCTATCGATTTCAAGCTGAAAGAGCCGCTGGAAAAATACAACGGCAAGGATTTTTCACTTTCAAAAAATAAAATATTTGATTTTATTGAAAGACTTAGGAAAAACAACGTAATTGTAAATTTAAGGCAAAGCAGCGGGGTAGACATACACGCCGCATGCGGGCAGCTTGCAGGAAAAAACTTAATTAAAACAAAACAATAAAAAATACGTATAATTATGTACAATTTATTAATATTCGGACCTCCCGGTGTGGGAAAAGGGACACAGGCACAGCTTATAGCGGAAAATTTCGGATTATTCCATTTATCCACGGGAGAATATTTAAGGAAAGCAATAACAGAGGAAACTGAGTTAGGAAAAAAGGCAAAAGTAATTGTCGAGGGAGGCTCACTCGTACCGGACGATATAATGATAGGCATAGTCAAACAGGCTTTGATAGAAAATGTAACACAGAAAGGTTTCATACTCGATGGTTTTCCGAGGACGATACCACAGGCGAGGGCATTAGAAGAAATTTTCAAGGAATTAAGATACAACAACATTATAGTATTGCATCTTACAGCGGATGAAAACGAGTTAGTAAGGAGGCTACTTAACCGAGGCAGAGGAGACGACACGGAAGAGACGATACGTCATCGATTAAAAATATACGATGATTCCACGAAGCCCGTTATTGATTTTTATGACGGAAGGACGCTTGAAATAAATGGAGCAGGTGAAATTGAAGAAATAAACCGCGTTATTTTGGGAAAATTGAAGGATTTAGGATAGTATTAGCCATTTATAAGTTAATTGCTATTTAAAAAATTTAATCATATTTTTGAAGAATAAATCAAAAAATTATGGCATCAAAAATTAAAATTACCGAGTTAAAGGAAGGTGAAATAATAATAATAGAGCCGAAGGGAAATTTTGTAGGTGGAGAAGAGACTGACGAATTAAGGGATACAATAAAGAAATACGCAGACACAGGAAATAAGAAGTTAATTATAGACCTGGGCGGTGTATCATATTTAAACAGTACCGCACTTGGAGTTCTGATTTCATCACACGCAAATTACACAAAAAGGGAAGGTAAGATAAAGCTTTGCCAGATAAACAAGAATCTGGAAAATTTATTTGTAATTACCAAGCTTTCTTTGATTTTTGATTCATATCCAAATCAGGAAGAAGCAATAGCAAGTTTTGCAATTTAATAATTAACATTTAAAACATTTTATTAATAATAAACATTTAAAGCAATCGGAGGTTAAATCTCAATGAAAAAATCTGGTGTATTTTCAGCCATTTTAATCGTGGTTTCACTAATTGTATCTTATATTGTATTCGAATTTGTATTTGGATTCAAAGGAAACTTTAAAGATGCAAACATAAATAACAGCCCCGTAAATTTACTCGGTGCTGCATATAAGGGTGGTTTCATTCTTGTATTCCTTATGACCGTAAGTATCATGGTTATAACATATACGATAGAAAGAATGCTTTCTTTAGGAAAAGCAAAAGGTAAAGGTGCGATAGAAATTTTTCTAAAAAAAGTACAAGTTTCACTTAAAGACGGAAACATAGAAGAGACAATAGAATTATGCAACAAGCAGAGGGGTTCTATTGCAAACATAATAAAGCAGGGCTTGGAGAGGTATCAATTGCTCGTTCTCGACAAAGAGATGGATGCAGAGAAGAAGCTTGAAGAAGTAAAGAGTGCAATAGAAGAGGCAATGGGATTGGAACTTCCGTTATTAAACCAAAATCTTTCTGCTTTAGCAACATTAGCATCGGTATCTGTGTTAATAGGTCTTCTCGGAACGGTAGTAGGAATGATTCGTTCATTCCAGGCACTTGCGACGGCAGGAACACCTAACGCAGCAGAACTTTCAGCAGGTATTTCGGAAGCGCTATTCAATACAGCATTCGGACTTTTCGGTGCAATCGTAGGAACAATTTCATACAACTTTTTCTTAACAAAAGTAGGTTCGATAACATATATGATTGACGAAGCGACCTATAATCTTCTTGCTATCATTGCTTTAAAATCAAAATAATAATTAATTATTTAAAAAGCATAAAATAAAGATTAAAGGATTTTAATTATGGCAAAAAAAGTCAGAGATATAAGAAAAGCTTCGATTCATATCGATATGACTCCCTTGGTAGATGTTATTATGCTTCTTTTAACATTTTTTATGTTAACCGCTACCTTCAAAGCTGCCGAATCTGAGGCAGTTACGGTTTCTTTACCTCAATCAATATATTCCGACCCTGATAATAAAATGAGAGAAAATGATGTTTTAACACTTACAATAACGAGTGAAGGCGATGTTTTTGTAGATGTTGATGCTTATAAAGTCAGGCAAAAAGTATTCGGTGATGAATTTGCAATTGGTGTATATCACCCAGATTCAACGACAAAAAGTGAAATTGAAACAAAAGGTATGGTCGGTAATAAGGAAGTCAAAAGAAAAATTATAATGCTTAACAGGGCACAATTCGAAAAAGTACTAGTTGATTTAAAAACAACATTGAGAAGTCTTACAGGTAATCCAAAAGCAGAGTATCAAGTTGTAGTTAAAGGCGACAGAGAAACAAATTACGGAATTGTGGAAGATTTAATGGAATCATTACATGAGACTCAGAACAAAGTATTCTCTCTTGTAACTATGATTAAAGCAGATAAAAAAGAATAAAATTTATTTAATTTAAAATACCGGAGTAATTTTTATGGCTGGTGGTAATTTCGATGCTCCCGATACCGGGGGAAAAGATAAAAAGAAAGTTAAAGGTCGTGGTGTTCATATAGATATGACTCCCATGGTTGACGTTATAATGTTACTTTTAACGTTTTTCATGCTTACGACAACTTTAGCGGCTCCGCAACTAATGAAGATTTCTCTTCCCAAGGGTGATGTAAAAGACAAAGTAAAAGTTGACATGGGTAACGTATTATTCGTTAGAGTTTCAGAAAAAGGAAATGTATTTTTTGCAATGGGCAGGTCAGACGGAAGTGAAACTCCAATGGAAAAAATCGAAACGAAAAATATAGCAGTTAAACTTGAGGCTCTATTCGCGCAAAACAATAATTTATTACTATTATTAAAGTTCGACCGTAAAATGAAATATCATACTATGGCCGATATATTTGACGAAATTTCACGTGCAAAAATCGAGAAAAGATACGCATTCTTAAAAATGGAGCCTGAAGATGTGGAGAAAATCAACGCATTAGGCGGATAAAGGGAATTTTTATCAAAATTCAGCGATTCGGTGAAGGAAAGCCGAATCGCTTTTTTTTTATATTTTTTGGGGTTATTTGTTTTATATTTATTGTTTTAAATAATTTTGACAAATTATATATTAAATCAATAATTTCAAGATTTTGAAAATATCAAATTTTTATATTTTTCTTATATTATTTTTATTATCGGGGTACAGTATTTCTCAAGACGAGAATTCCAAATCCTATACAGATAAACCCACGAAATTAGTTCAGTATGTAACCGATGAGACAGGGACATTAAGCTCTTCACAGGTCAGCACACTATCACAAAAGCTTCAGAATTTCGACAAGCAGACATCCACTCAGATTGTAGTATATATGATACAAAGTCTCGACGGTGAGTCGCTAGAGGATGTATCTCATACAATAGCGGAAAAGAACAAGATAGGAAGGAAAGGCAAGGACAACGGAGTACTATTATTCATAGCCAAAAGTGACAGAAAGATAAGGATTGATGTAGGTTACGGACTGGAAGGCGTATTAACGGATGCAATTTCTTCACAAATAATAAGGAATGAAATAGCACCATCTTTCAGAAACAACAATTTTTATGAAGGTATAGACAACGGGATTGAATCGATAATGTCCGTTACAAAAGGCGAATATACCGCTGATAAAAAATCCGATAATGGAATAAGCGGGATAACGTGTCTCGGAATTCCGATTTTCATATTAATGGTGTTCGGAATTATTTTCTTTTCGATAATCATGTCAATAATAAGGCGGATATTCGGATTCGGGAGGAACATATATTCAAAAGGAAACAAATGGTCGAACTGGGGAGGCGGCGGATTTTTCGGAGGCGGCGGCTCTTCATTTGGAGGCGGAGGAGGTTTTTCCGGAGGTGGAGGTTCCTTCGGCGGAGGCGGAGCAAGCGGCAGTTGGTAAGAATTAAAATTTAGTAATTAAAATTTATAAACTATGGCAATTAATTACGTAAAGAAATTCCTTTCAAACGAGGATTTATACGAGCTTAAAAACGAAATAGGAAAAATTGAGAAAGAGACTTCGGGGGAAATAAGGTTTTGTCTGAAGTTAAAGCGAGCAATTGCCGAAAGGAAAATGACACCGAGGCAGATAGCTATAAGAGAGTTTTACAAACTTGGTATGGATAAAACAGCCGATAAAACGGGTGTATTGATTTTTGTATTATTCAAGGACAAGGTCTTCGAAATTATAGCGGATGAAGGAATTAACAGGAAAATCAATCAGGATAAATGGGATATAATACTGTTTCAAATGAAGACCGAATTTTCGAGCGGCAATTTCAAAGCCGGATTGGAAAAGTGTCTGAAAGAGATCGGAAAGATATTGATTAAGGAATTCCCAATTAAGCCCGGAGACAGGAATGAGCTTTCCAACGATATTGTAACAAAGAAATAAATCAAATGGAACATAGAATTGGTTAGAGTAATTTTGAAAATATCGTTTTTTTTCTTAATTTATACAACCGCTCACTCGCAGATTTACGAGGTTGACTCTACCAAATTATCAGATACAATAAAGGTAACGATAGATACAACTAAACAGGTTAAATCGGATATAGATGAAATAATAAATTACCATTCGGAAGATTCCGTCGTATTCGATTTAAAAGAGAAGAAGATGTATCTGTACAACAATTCGGAACTGACATACAAGGATTTGAAGTTGAATTCAGGGATAATAGTTTTTGAACAGGAGGCACAGACTCTCGATGCAATGGGATTACCGGATTCATCAAGCACAACCGGTTTTTCTCAACTGCCATTGATGTATCAGGGCAACGAGAAATACGAAGGAACGATACTGACATACAATTTCCAGACACAGCAGGGCAGCATTTCGATGGGATATTCGGATGCCGATGTAGGGTATTATTTCGGGGAAAGAATAAAGAAAGTAACCTCGGAGATATATTTCATAAAAAACGGATTATACACAACGTCGACAGAGAGGGTAGACCCGGAATATCATTTCTTCTCTCCGAAAATGAAAATAATTCCGAAAGACAAAGTACTGGCTAAATCGGTTTTTTTATATGTGGAAGGGGTGCCGATTTTCTGGATTCCATTCGTAGTACTTCCCAATAAGCACGGGAGGTCTTCCGGTCTGATAATTCCCACATACGGGAACGACGGGACTTACGGAGCATATTTCGCCAATTTCGGATATTTCTGGGCGACAAATGACTATATGGATTTTACATTTAAGGGTAGTGCATTTACAAAGGGGCGTTTAGACGTATCGTCCCGATTCAGATATGCTTTGAAATACAAGTTTTCAGGAAGTTTAGAAGCGGGATATTCGAGAATCAGGACAGGAGAGGAAAAAGACGTGGATAAATTTTCTTCCGACCAATGGGTAATAAATTTGATACACAATCACAGGATAAATCCAACTACAACACTCGACGGAAATTTATCTTTCGTAAGCGGAAAGAGTTATTACGACAATTCGACGAACCAGTTATCGGATTTACTAAGGCAAAATGCGATATCAAATCTGACACTGTCTAAATACTGGGAGGAGACGCCGTATTCAATGTCGGTGAATTATTACAGAGACCAGAATTTACAGAACGGAGATGTACTTGAGAGGCTTCCCTCTTTAAGTTTCTCCAGGAGCGAATCTTTTCCGTTCAGGTCGGATAATAACACTACGGGAAACTTAAAGTTCTACGAATATTTTTCTTATTCATATACGGGAAATTTTCAGAATTTAAACACGCGGAGAACGTTAAAAAATTATCAGGGATTTGACAGCACATACAAAGATTCGAGGATGGGAGCCATTCACAATATTAATCTCAATTTCTCCCCTCAAAACGAATTTATAAATGTAAGGCCATACTTCAATTACACAGAAGTCTGGTACGGGAAATACACAACCAGGAGTATTGACCCTTCAAGCAACACACTGGTAGAAACGGACAACAAAGGTTTCAATGCAGTAAGGTATTTTCAGACCGGTGTTTCGTTTAACACGAAATTCATTGGTATAGTCAATCCAGGGTTGTTCAGCATAACAGGAATAAGACACACGGTAACACCGTCAATCACATATCAATACATGCCGGACTTTTCCGAAAGCAAATGGGGATATTACGGAACATACAGGGACACGAGCGGAAACTCATATAAATATTCATATTTTTCGAAGGAAATATTCGGCGGTGCTCCTATGGGAGAAAGCCAGGCATTAGTTTTTTCGATGGGAAACCTGTTTGAAATGAAAACCAAGGTAAACGACACGACGGAGAACAAATTTCAGCTGATTAATTTCAATCTATCTTCATCGTACAACTTTGCGGCGGATTCTCTCAAATGGTCAGAGTTACGTTCCGATTTCCGGACACAGATAGGAAGTATTCTGAATATCGGCGGGGGTGCGACATTTAATTTTTACGAATTCGACAAAAACGTTAATACCCGTGTGAACCGTTATCTTCTGAGTACGCAGGGAAAGCTTGCAGATTTAACGAGTTTCAACATTAACCTTTCGACATCATACAGTTTAAATTTAACGAACAGCATGGAAGTTCAAAGGAGCACGGTAAACGAGCCGGTTGATTCCCTGACGCGCATCAAACTTGAAAAAGAGAAAAGGGAAAAGGACAAAAAAGAAGTATACGACGTGAAATACAATATCCCGATTTCCGGAGGTATAAATTACAATTACACATATGACAAGCACAATCCTTACAATGTATACAAGACATCGAACATAAGCGGGAACATTGCATTCAGTTTATCGGACAAATGGAAATTCACATTTGCGACGAGCTACGATTTTTTCACAAAGCAGATTTCAGCGCCTTACATAACGATGTACAGGGATTTAAAATCATGGGAGATTAATTTCAACTGGTATCCAACGGGGATTTACAGGGGGTTTTATTTTCAGGTAAGGATTAAAGCACCGTCCTTACAGGATATAAAGGTCGAGAAGCAGACGAATACAAGAGGGGTATACCAGACTTTTTAATTTGTTTTAAGAAAGAAGAAGTAAAAACAAAAATATTTTATATGGAATACAAGAAATATTCGGGAGCAGGAAACACTTTTTTAATTGTAAACAACATCGCGGGTGACATCACAAATCACAAGGGAATTGTATCTGACCTTATGGGAATAAAAGGAAATGAAAAATATGACGGGGTTATTTTCGTAGAGAGCTCGGATATAGCGGATTTCCATATGAATTATTACAACAAAGACGGGACGGGGAATGCATTATGCGGTAACGGTTTAAGGTGTACCGCAAGATACATAGTGGACAACAAATTATCCGAGCAGAAGATTATTACGCTCGAAGCTGTCGGAAGAATATACAAAAGTGAAATTTTAGATGACGGGCTGATTTCGATTTCTTTTCCGCCTCCGAATTACATAAAGTTAAATTTCAATTTAAAGGTAAATTTTTCCGAATGGTGGCAGCAACTGAGGATGCATTATGTGGATGTCGGTTCGCCTCACATAGTATTATTCATAAAGAACATCAGGAATCCGATAATAAAACATTTATACGAAGTGGACATTAACGATTGGGGCAGGAACATAAGGATGCACAAGGATTTAATGCCCGAGGGTGCGAATGTGAATTTTGTCGAATTAAAATCCTACGAAAGAAGCGAGCTCGAGATAAGGAGTTACGAGCGAGGTGTGGAAGGAGAAACGCTTTCCTGCGGGACGGGAGCAGTATCTACGGCAATAGTGGCTTATTCGGTATACGATTTAATACCTCCTGTTAAAATCCTGACGAAATCGGGAGAATACCTGACTGTCGATTTCAAGGCAGAAGAAGGGAAAATAAGCAATTTATCACTCGCAGGAAATGCGAAGGAAATAAAAAAGTAAAGAATAGCATAAAAAAAAATCCCCGGAAAATCCGGGGATAATTAAAAAATTTCAAATAAAACCGAAAAACAGTTCGGTTATTATTTTGCAAGAATCATTTTCTTTGTATCGGTAAAACTGCCGGCAACGATTCTATAGAAATATATACCGCTCGAGAGATTTACACCGTTAAATTCCGCATTATAATATCCTGCTTTCATAAATCCGTCGTAGTAAGTAGCAACTTCTTTTCCGAGCATATTATAAAACTTCAGCGAAACGTTTCCGTCCTTAGGAATCGAAAAATGGATATTAGTCACGGGATTAAACGGGTTCGGATAATTCTGAGACAGGTTATATCCCGAAGGTATAGTCTGTCCCTGTTTCTCTACACCTGTAACTACATTCACATCGCCTTTTTTGGTTTGTAAGATATAGCTATCGACCGCTGACAGGGAGCCGCTGTAGAAGAAAGCGAAAGTATTGACCGTGCAGTTATACCATACCCATCCCGATGGGATTGTAGTAGACCAGCTTTTTGACTTCATAGTCCCCTGTGCCCAGTGACCGGTGGACAAAGCATCGCCCGTGGCACCGTTAACCATATTTCGGACAATATATTTATGAATATAATTCGTTCCGCCGGGACAATCAGTGTTACCCGTCTGAGGATAGACCACATTACTTTCGGTAATAACAAAACTGACATTCACATTAGTATCAATATCCCTCAGAGCAACCGCATAAACAGTCAGGTTAATAGTTCTTGCAACGGAATCGATAGTCTTATTAAAAGAAAGCGTAATAGCAGGCGGATAATTCACAGTCTGGGCATTAGCCTGTCCAGACCAGGCAGAGCGATTAATCACTCCGGTTCTTCTGCCGACTACGCCTGTCGGATAACTGGATAAGCCTAATAAGCTCAATATATTATTTCCGTTGAAATTAATAAAGGGGTCAGAGCTGCTTCCGCCGTGATACGCAAGAACCATAGCATCGGGATGGTTGAACAGAACTATATCCGCGACAGCGTGACCGCACGGACACCACGGGCACCACGTGCCGGTACAGAATTCGAGCAAGACGTTATTTGTCTGGGCATAGCTGAATCCCGTAAAGAGCAATACTGCCAAGAAAGTATAAAGTTTTTTCATTATTTAATTCTTTTAATTATAAATTGTATGAAATTATAAAATTTCGATTAAATAGTAAAGACTTAAATTTAAAAATCAGAGAACAGACACGGTATTATTAAGATCAATTTTCATAAAAATAAAAAAGCCCGTTATTATAAAAAATAACGGGCTTTGGTAAGATTATTTCTAAATATAAAATTATTTAACAAGAATCATTTTCTTTGTATCGGTAAAGTTACCTGATGTCAGTTTATAGAAATAGACACCGCTTGACAGATTCGAGCCGTTAAAGTCAACACTGTACTGACCGGCTTTAATAAACTGGCTTAAGTAAAGGGCTACCTGATTTCCCTTAATATCATAAACTTTAAGTGTTGTAAAGGCATCTTTAGGGACATAAAATCTAATATTTGTCATCGGGTTAAACGGATTCGGATAATTCTGACCAAGGTAAAATTCTTTTACAGTTTCATTCTGAGTTTCAGCACCTGTAAGAGTAAAAGAGTTTAAAGAAACATCAGAAGCATTTTGTACCGGGGCACCGCTTGAAAGAGGAGCACCATTTTTATATACAAAAACAACCAATTCAGCATTCGTGTATACAATGTGAGTAGGAACTGTAATTGAAATCTGCATTGTTTTAATGACTCCGGTATTCCATGCCTGAGAAGTAATAGTATCGCCATAAGGAGGATTTACGACGTGTTTAACAACATGACCGTGCACATAATCATTAATATAACCACTATATCCACAGGCTGCATAGTGATTTTGAGGATAGATAAGATTATTTTCGAGCAAAATCGTCATCATTCTGTAATCACCGGCAGGTAAATCCTGAACTGCAGTAAAATTGACAGTAGCAGTCATAAGTCTCGAGGCTACATTATAAAATTTATTCGTAATTGTAGTTTTTACACCGGGTTGTTGAGATGCCTGAGAAGAGACATAAGAAAACCAGGCACTTCTGCTGACAATACCTGTAGTTCTACCGATAATACCTGTTGGGTATCCTGAAAATCCGAAGGTTGATATCATAGTCTGGCTGTAAGCATACCACGGGTCGGAGCTTGTGCCGTGATAGGCAACTACAACAGTATTCGGATAGGATGGCATTATATTATCCCTTATGATTTGGTGAGCACAGGGACAATATCCGCACCATGTACCGGTGCAATATTCCAGCAAGACATTATTTGTATCGAGCGTAGATACATTTTCAGATGCACTGGAAACGGTAACAGTCAAAAATAGACCGATTACCAGAGCGAAAATTTGAAGAAAGATTTTTTTCATTTTTTATTTTTTTTAATTTTATCCCGTAATAAAAAATCTTTACAGGATGGAAAAAATATTTATTTTAATAGATATTTAAATAGTTAAAACGAAATTTCAAAGAATAAAATTTCAAAATTTCAAAACATCCGATTTTTCCCAAACGCTGTTAAAGAGCGATTTACAAGCCAGTGCAAGACCGTGATGCTCGATATACAGCATAGTAATACCATTGCCCTCGGGAGAATTCTGCTGGAGGGGCAATATAACCCTTCTCTCATCGAATACCATCATTTTAATAGGCAGATTTTTCGTAATCCTTGCCTGATTGCCCGAGCCCGACAGAGTCTTCAGGCAATTCATAAGCCAGGCTTGACTTTTAAGCTCGGCATCTTCGTACAAATTCCTGCTGATAATACCGCTCTTCAATAATTTCTTTTCTTCCTTAATCTGTTCGCCAAGTCTTTTCGAAGTATCGCAAACATAAGGACCTTTATTAAAAGTCAGCATTTCATTTTTTGTTTCTCTGACGGACATCAAATATTTTTTTTGTATCTGATTTTTATCCTTCATTATCTCTATAAAATCCAGCGGGCTCACTACATCTTTGCTCTTATCGAAGACGGGATTGAGAGCTTTAATCAGTTCGTCTTTCAGATGTTTTCTTCTTTCGTATTCGCTCTGGCATTCTTCTTTATATTTATCGAAGACTCTCTGCAAAGCGAGTTTCGGTTCCACTGCTTCGTAGTACTTAATTTTACCGACAGACCTTTCGGTACAGATTCCTCTTGCGACCATTTTCTGCAGAATCTCATAAATCTTGGTACGTGTAATATCGACGGAATTCTGCAGTTCGGAAGTCGTGAAGCACTTCTTAGTAAGAAGCATCATATAGACTTTCGTTTCACGCTCTGTGAGTCCAAAATCAATGAATTTCTGAAACTGTCTTTTAATTTCCAAAGTCATATAATCCGTAATTACAAACATTCTTACCCCCGTTCAGGGGGGTAATTAATATAATATTAAATTTTTTAATAATAATTTCAAGTCATAATATCATATTTCTTACCCCCCAAACAGGGGAATATATGTTATTTTTTCAAAAAAAATGCCTGTTCCTTAAAGGGACAGGCAAAAAAAACGGTAATTCAGCGAGAAATTATTTTATCAAAAGCATACTTTTAATCTCGCTATAATCAGTTTGTCCCGAGCATGTTAATTTATAGAAGTAAATACCGCTCGATAATCCGGACAACAGGTCAGCAGAGAACCGTTTTGTATATATCCCGGGTTTTTGGACTTCGTTGACCAAGGTTGTAACTTCCCTGCCGAGTATGTCGAATATTTTCAAAGTGACGAGGCTGTTATAGGGAATCTGATATTTTATATTTGTAGCGGGATTGAACGGGTTTGGATAATTCTGGAATAATTTATATTCTCTGACCGTTTCATTTTCATTAGTTATTGCGGAGGAAGGCGTAACCGTAAACCTGAAATTTCCAGAAGGAGCAGGCAGGGGTTTCATAATAGTTTTATTACTATTAGAAGTTGCAGAAATATAATAATAAACTTTTGTACCGATGGATTGGGTCGGGATATTAGCCCTGAAGGTATCCGCAGTGGCTGTCATATTTAATTGCGAGAATCCGGAAGTCGTATCGGTAGTCCAGTAAACTTTTGCATTAGATATTCCGCTCTTAGTTTTTATATATGCTTTAACTTCATAATAAGGCATATTATTGGTGGCGGTTCTAATTGCCGAATGTGAGATAAGAATCGGTTCGAAAGCACCGATTTCCTTATTTATGCAGTGAATTGCTCCGCTCAGGGAGATTATAGAGCGACAATTAATACCGACCACTCTATAACCGGGGCAAGACTGCCTGTAAATTCTAAGTGCCGTAGTATCCTGAGGAAGACCGTAAATCGGTACCATAATGGTTTTATTAACGAATGTCGAGTTAGTATACGTAAGGTAATCCGATGAAGGCGGATAATTATTACTTTCATCCGGAGGCATAGGAATTCTCACGACCTTATAGGGTTTATTAAAGCAGGTCTGGAAATTATTCAATATATACTGCAAGTTAGCTTCAATTTGAGGACCATCCGCTACACCGGTCGGATACTGTCCGACCAATAAAGTTTCCTCATCGAGAAGTTTCATATGCATATCTATATGATGGATAACATCATAAGGAAGAGTTTCCATTTTGATATATCTTCTGATGCCGTTATATTTTTTTATAATCGTATCAATCTGAGCTTCTGTTTTTGTAGGATTTTCATTTAAAATAAGTTTTGATGAAAATGCAGTTCCGTGACCATCGCACATAAAATTTCCGCCTGTAGCAATGAAATCATCGGGTGAAGAAATCGCCTGATAAATCGGCACATTAAGGAACGAAGCAATATAAGTCGGTACCTGGTCATCCTGGGGTCTGGCAGGGCGGTTATATTTCCAGTCAATAATTTTGAGGCTGTCGATATTGTTAGTAAAGGCAGTCCACGGGCCATAATCCCTGCTCCATATAGAGTTATAAGGAGCAATAATAAACCTTAAATTCACCAGCGGTACACCATATGTTGTCAGTTGAGATTTCACGCTATTAGAATCCGAGCATACGATAAAGACAAGGCATTCGTCCTGAGCATAATCAACCATTTGTGCAAGAATCTGCGGATAGGAGGTCCAGGTAATCATCATAGCCTGAAGTTCTTCCCATTCCGCAATCGTTCTGACAGGGGTAGGGGGAGGGATTACGCCTTCAGAGAAATAATTACGGTGAATGAAATCATAATACAATTTTTCTTCTTCAGGGGTCAATCCTCTCGGTAAAATCTGTGCGATTGAAAAATTAAGGGAGAGGAGAAACAATAAAACAGTAAAAATATATTTTTTCATAATATTATAAAAAATTTTATATATTTAAAAATGGAAAATCATTATTTAAATAATTCGAGACATAGTCTTTCACAGCTTTTTCAACATCGGTCATATTTTTAGAATATCCTGCTTTTTTAATTTTCGAAATATCCGCCTGAGTAAAATTCTGATATTTATTTTTCAACACTTCGGGCATGTCGAAGTATTCGATATTTTCTTTCAGATCAAGGGCTTTGAAAATCGGTTTAACGAGTTGATTAAAAGAATTTGCGGTGCCCGTACCAATATTATAAATTCCGTTTACAATGGGATTCTCACCGAAAAATACGGTCATATCGACAGCATCTTTGACATAAATAAAATCCCTTTTCTGCTCGCCGTCCTCCAAGCCTTTTACGGTCGATTTGAACAATCTTGCTTTACCTTTTTCCTTTATTTGTTCAAAGCTTTTCTGAACGACGCTTCTCATATCTTTTTTATGATATTCATTAGGACCATACACATTAAAATATTTCAGACCGACAACTTTATCCAGGTATCCGTTATTTTTGACCCACAAATCGAATAAATGTTTTGAATAACCATATCCGTTAAGCGGTCTGAGGGTTTCGAGTTTGGATTCATCATCGATATATCCGTTGTTTCCGTCGCCATAAGTTGCGGCGGAGGAAGCATAAATGAATCTTATGTTATTTTCGACAGCATTGCCGCATAAAAACTTGCTGTACTCATAGTTATTGTGGAGTAAATAATTAAAATCGAGCATAGTAGTGGAGCTGCACGCTCCGAGGTGATAGATAGCTTCGATTTTATTATTTTTCAAAAAGCCATCCTGCACGATAGAGCCGAAGTCTTCCCTATCGAGAACATCCAGAAATTTCAGAGGAATGAGATTTTTATATTTCTCGTTTTCGCCAAAATGGTCTACGACAATAATATCGTTTTTGCCAAGCTGGTTCAATTTCCAGATTAATGCACTGCCGATAAAACCCGAGCCACCCGTTACTACTATCATAAATGTTAAAATTTTAAAATTTTAAATTAAAAAAAATTTTTCGTAATATATTTTCGGTTATTTTATATCCGTTATTTGTATCATCGTGTTTTCAATTTTGCCTGTCAGGATATCATCGATGACCTTCAGGTTCTCTTTTTGTGAATACCAATGAATTTTTTTAAAAGCTTTTTTATACTTCACCCATTTAAAATCCGTATGTTCGCCCGACAAGTCGATTTTATCATCCTCTACTTCGGCAACAAAAACAGGAATAAGATAAATCTTATCGTTATGAGGAGTATAAAATTCATTCATTCTCGGAGCAACGAAAAATCTCACGGGAGTGAGTCCCGTTTCCTCCTTAACCTCTCTAAAGGCGGTTTCATAAGCTTTTTCTTCATCCTCGAATCTGCCGGTTACGATCTGCCAGATTCCGGGAAACGGATATTTTTCGCCGCTTCTTTTAAGGATTAAATATTTAATCCCATTTTTTGATTTTTTACAGACGTAGCACTCAATATATTTTGATAATATCTCCGGCAAAAATTTTTATATAATATAAAAAAATATTTTTCTATTTATTAATGAGCTTCGAACCAGCTTTTACCCTCACCAACCTCCACCTCTATGGGGACATTCAGTTTAATGGCATTTTTCATATTTTTCACGATACATTTCTTCACGTCTTCAAGTTCGCTTTTTTTCACTTCAAAAACAAGTTCATCGTGAACCTGCAGAATCATTTTCGATTCATACTTGTTTTTTTTGAAATCTTCGGATATATTTATCATGGCAATTTTAATCATATCCGCTGCAGTACCCTGAATCGGCATATTAATAGCGGCTCTTTCATCTTCGGCTCTAACAGTAGGATTCTGGTTATTAATCTGTGACAAGTATCTTCTTCTGCCGGTATAAGTCTGAACAAAACCATTTTGTCTTGCAAACTTTTTTGTAATTTCCATATATTCTTTCACTTTAGGATATTCCCTGAAATACCTGTCAATAATGTTTTTTGCCTCGGAATTTCTGATTTCGAGTCTGTTTGCAAGTCCGAACGCACCTATACCATAAATAATTCCGAAATTAACTTCCTTTGCTTTTCTTCTCATACCCAAAGTTACATCTTTTTTATTTTTGATATCGAATACTCTCATAGCAGTTTCGGTGTGAATATCCCTGCCTTTTTTAAAAGCGTTAATAAAATTCTCATCCTCAGAAAAATGTGCCATTATCCTGAGTTCAATCTGGGAATAATCGGCGGACATAATCAGGAAATCATTATTTCCCGGGACAAAAGCTTTTCTGATACTTCTTCCTATATCAGACCTGATGGGAATGTTCTGCAAATTAGGATTATTGCTCGACAGTCTTCCGGTTGCGGTCAAAATCTGGTTAAACGATGTATGGACTCTGCCCGTCTGCGGTTTAACGGCATCCAGCAGACCCTCTATATAAGTTGATTTGAGTTTTGTAAGCATTCTGTAATCGAGCAGTATCTGTGCTATTTCCGATTGGGATTTTAGTTCTTCGAGCACACTGACATCGGTAGAAAATCCGGTTTTTGTTTTTTTTGTCGGTACGAGTTTTAATTTTTCGAATAATATTTTCGCCAGCTGTTGTGTGGAATTTATATTAAATTTCTCGCCTGCGATTTTATAAATTTTATGCTCGCACTGTTCAATAATTTCGACTATTTCCCTGTCGAGGATTTTCAGTATTTTACTGTCAACTTTTACACCTTCAAGTTCCATTTCGGCCAGCACGCGAATAAGAGGAAATTCTATATCCGTGCACAGTTTATACAAATTGATTTTCTGCAATTCATATTTCAGCCTGTGGAAAAGCTGAAGCGATATATCGGCATCTTCGGCGGCATACTCGCTTATTACATGAATTTCCACATCGGCCATCGATTTCTGGTCTTTCCCTTTTCCGATAAGTTCTTCAATAGGAATCGGAGTATAATTCAGATATCTTTCTGAAGCCGCATCCATATTGTGGAATTCACCCGTGCCCGTGGAAAGCACATAAGAAGCAACCATAGAGTCGAAGAAAATATTTTCCATTTCGATACCATAGTTTTTCATAACCATATAATCATATTTAAGATTATGTCCGACTTTTCTGATTTTACCGTTTTCCAAAACAGGTTTCAAATGCTCGACAGCAAAGCCCACTTCAACTCCGGTTTTATCAAGTCCGCTCCTGCTGCTTTCTCCGAACAGCCCGCCGGTTTTATTTTTATCGGATTTATATTCCCCGAATACGGGTACGTAGAATGCTTCCTTTTCCTGATAAGAGAATGACATACCCACCAATTTATCCGCAAAGACATCCAGACCGGATGTTTCCGTATCGAAAGAAATCAATTCCTCCTCCGAGAGTTTCTTTATTAATCTAAGATATTCATCGTTATTTTTTATAGTATAGTATTTATGCTTTACATCCTTAGCAGTCAAAAGTTTTGCTTCCTTATCGGGAATATCCACTTTCACATCACCGAGTTTCATCCCCTTAATCGTGATTTTGATATCTTCGGGAGCCTCCTCCCGTTCCAACTCTTCGGGTATAAGGGCTTCGTCTACTTTCGTAATAACATCAGGGACAGGCTCATTTTTCAGGGATGAAAACTTTTTTATAAACGATTTAAATTCGAGTTCCTCAAGCAGAACGATTAATTCCGGAAATTTAATTTCTTTCCTGTTCAGCTGATGGAAATTTATTTTCAGAGGGACATCCGTTTTTATTGTAACGAGATGTTTTGCCAGGAAAGCATCTTTTTTATAAGTTAAAAGATTTTCCTTCAATTTTGCCTTCGTAATTTTTTCTATGTTCAGATAAATATTTTCTATCGACCCGTATTCCTGAATAAGAGCAGTCGCAGTTTTTTCACCAACGCCTTTGACGCCCGGTATATTATCGGAGGAATCCCCCATCAAGCCGAGGACATCAATAACCTTATCGGGAGTAACGCCGAATTTATTTTTCACGCCTTCCGAGTCAATGATTTCCACTTCGGAAATTTTATTTCCGTAAATATTCCGCGACGGTTTATAGAGAAAAGTCTTATCAGAGACAAGCTGCATATAATCCTTATCGGGAGTGACCATATAGCTAACGACTTTTTCCTTTTCCGCCTGTTTTACGAGCGTTCCGATAACATCATCCGCCTCAAAGCCATCGAGTTCGATTAAAGGGATATTCATTGCTTTAACAACTTCCTTCACTTTCCCAATTTGCCAGGGCATATCGGTAGGGATTTCCTGTCTCTGAGCTTTATACTGAGGAAATTCTTTATGTCTGAAAGTAGGAGCTTCCGTATCGAAACACACTGCTATATGTTCGGGATTTTCGTCGTCAAGAATTTTCATAAGGGAATTAAGGAATCCATAGACCGCAGAAGTATTTTTACCGGCTTTATTTGTCAGAGGATGCGAAATCATGGCAAAATAGGCACGATAAATAGTTGCCATAGCATCTATCAAAAAAAGTTTTTCAGACATATAATTATCTTTATTTCCCGATATTTAAGAAAATAAAATTCATCGAATATTACAATATAAAAATTTAAATACCATAATAAAACTTAATATTTAATGTTTTTTTACACTGAAACATAGGGTAAAAAAAATCGTAAAAATAACTAAACAAACAAATTTTTTAATTTTAATATATGTGATATGAAAAAATTCATTTTCACAGCTTTTTTAATCGTTTTATCGATTCATATTGTAGTTCCACAGGACAATCCACAGATACCGCCCGCCAAAGTAAAGCAAATCGGGAAAAATCTTTACGAAATTACGCTATTGTCCTGTAACATTATAGCATCAGTAGGAATGGACGGAGTTTTGATAGTAGATGCGAATTACAAGGAGGGGAGTAAGGCGCTCGGCGAAGAGATAGAGAAATTAGGCGGAATAAAAATAAACTATATAATCAACACTCACTGGCATTTCGACCATGTTGGCGGAAACGGAATACTCGGCGACGAGAATACAATAATAATCGCCCACAAGGACACAAAGGAGCTGTTATCAAAGGACCAGTTTTTGCTGGGAGATACGATTAAAGCACTGCCGCAGAATGCACTTCCCAAAATCACGTTCGACAAGAGTTACGATATAGAATTCAACGGGGAAAAAATAGAGTTGATAGCGGTTACGGGCGGACATTCCGCGGGGGATATAATAGTATATTTCAAGAACTCAAATATACTGCACATCGGGGATATCATCTTTGCGGATATGTTTCCGTTCGTAGATTTTGACCACGGAGGGAGTGTATATACGCTGGAAAAGAACATTCAGAAGATAATCGATATGATTCCCGATGATGTGAGCATTATTCCCGGGCATGGGAGAATATACACAAAAGATGACTTAAAGAAATACAGAGAAATGGTAATTAAAACTTCAGAAATTGTGAAAAAAGAAAAAGATAACGGAAAATCACTTGAAGAAATTAATAAAGGCGATGTTTTAAAAGACTGGAAAGAGTGGGAAAAGGCCTTCAAGTGTGAGGACTGGATAGAAATAATATATAATAGCAAATAATTCAGATTTTTTATATATTATTCCACCTAAAAAGTTATTTATTCAATGAATATAAGTGAATTTTCGATTTTTTTCGGCGGTATATTATCATTAGCCATGACAGTTTTTCACGCAAGGTTTTATGTACTATTCGGGTGGGAATCGGAATTTGAAAGAATTCTTCCGAAGAACAAGAGGATTCTTTACACAATTCATATTGCTCTGATTCTATTTTTCTTGATTTTCAGTGTAATATCATTAATTTATTACAAAGAGCTCGCGAATCCATCAGGAGCGGTTTTTAGTCTTGTACTTTTTTATGCGTTTTTCTGGTTATGGAGAACAATCTGGCAGATTTTCTATTTCAGATACCCCAAAGGCGTAAAGAAACCAGCATTGCACTACATAGTAACTCTGATTTTCTGTTTTCTTTTTATTTCTTATTCATTACCGCTGTTATTATTAATATAGAAAATTTTTCATTATAATTATGAAATATTTGGATATTCAAATTATACAGTATAACTTTTTCTCGAGCAAATAAAAAAACCCGGAATATTAATCCGGGTTTCTTTTATAAATCACTCTCCAATATTTTAATTATTTCCTTTTTTATTCTCGTTTTTTGGCGGTGAGTTTTTCACGGGTTCATTATTAACTTTAGGACTTTGCTGAATTTTCGGTGCAGGATTTACATTTTTATTAGTATTCTCGTTTTTATTGACATTCTTTTCGCTTGTCCTGTTCGGGGTTTCAGTTTTTACGGTATTTGAGGTATTGTTTGTCCTTGTATTATTATTGGGAGCAATGCTGTTATTTTTATTTTTTTCCGTATTAATAGGTTTATGTTCGATATTTTTTTTCTGCAAATCATTTATTATCGATTTGTTCTCATTATTATTCTGTTTATTTACATTTGTAGAGGATGTTGTAACAGTTTTTTTATTTTCGGTAACTTTTTTTTGCGTGACATTTTCATTTTTCTTAGGTTCGACAGTATTATTTTTGCTGTTGGTATTGGAAACATTAACCTGCTTATTTCCTGTCACAGGAGTTACCGTTTTATTATTGTTAACATCTTTATTTTTATTGACGGATTCCTTTTCAGTGGTTTTTGTAACGACAGCGGTTTTGTTATTAACAGGAGCCGTACTGTTTTGTTTATTGGTACTCGAGACCGGAGTAATATTTTTCTGTTTGTTGTTCGAAACGGGCGAAGTATTTTCGTCATACGTATTCTTTTTTGTAATAATCTGCTTAACGGTTTTTGGCTCATCCGGTTTCACCTGAATTTTAGGTTTTGAATAAATTTTTGTATTCTCGTTATAAAAAGTATTATTTTCCTGTTTTAAAGTAATAGTGGTCGAAGTATTTTTTAAAATAGTTATTTTTTTATTATCCGGAATTACATTTGAAATATTTATGGTTTTTGTGAAATCACTTTTCTTAACAATTACCCATCCGTTTTGATTTTTGCGAGGTATTATGGGTGTAACCGGTCCTTTCTTATGAATATGTATACGCGGAGAAATCGGGTGCCAGCCGATATAGTGCTTGTGATGCCCCCAGATTACCCATGCGGGAGCCCATCTCCTACCCGGAGACCAGACCCATCCGTATCTGTGTGAGTACCACCATCTTCCGTAATGGTAAGTCGATTTCCATCTGTAAAAGGATTTCCACGTCCATCCGTATTTTGTCAGGACCCATCTGCCGTTTGTATAAGGATTCCAGTTTGCATAGACATAATTCGAATTCGGAATCCAAATCACGTTCACATATAAATCTTCATCGCAATTTACAGTTTCTCCGGAGACGTTATTATCGGGGTCAATTTCATCCTGTGTTACACTGACGAATTTCCCGTCCGAGGCAAGCGAGCTTTCAAAAGCATCAAGGCTTACATCTTCCGAGAAAGGATTTTCATTCAGAATTTTTTCTTCCTCATAGGTATAATTGTCGTCCATATTTTCACCGGTTATATGTTCATAAGCATTTTCCATATTACTGCCGACTGTTCTGCCCTGGGCATTATTGAACAACAGGTTTTCGTTTATGATGTATTCATCGGAATAAACGGAATCCGTAGAGAATACTTTTCCTGCAGAGCCGGTGCTCGATTCCGCAATCCGGTTTTTATTGCAACTGCTAAAGGTGAAAAGGAAAATTACCATTAGCAGAGAGCTATATATAATTTTTGTTTTCATTTTTAATTTTCCTTTCATGATATATGTTTAAATAATTTTTTTAAATTTTTTTTCTAATTGCACTTATCTTTTTTGCCGCTATCAGATGTCCCTTTTATTATTTAGACAATCCAAAGTAATAAAACGTTGAATAAAAATCAAGGATTTTTTACCCCCCTGAGAGGTAACAAAAAAACCTTTAAAAATCGTGTAATTTAGACTATTCAAGAACCGGATAATCCTTTAAGAAAAGGTGAAGGGGGATGTGTTAAATGACCGAGGGCAATGGGTCAGTGCATTTTAAATTCCAAGCTGAATTGAAATAATTTTTTTAATAATAATTAAATTTTTAATTGTTATATTTTTTATTTTGAGGGTTAAATTGTGCTTCTATCATAAATTTTAATTGTAATATATGATAATATTATCATTAATATTTGTTAAAACAGTATTTAATATTACTAAAAAAAAAAAATAGCTTGATAAAATAAAAAATATATTTTACTTTATATCAAATTTTGTTACTTGTCAAAGACTGCTTATCACTCATTCATAAAATGATTGATAAAAAAATACAAAAGAAAAAGTATTAAGTTTAGAAAGGAGGTGATAGAAATGACAAGAGCTCCGTAAATAATCACATCATTTGGGATTAAACTTTTTCTTTAATATACAACTTTTATCTTCTCGTATTTTTTAATCGGGAATTTGGATATATTAAAGAAAAAGGGATTAGAAGATATTCTGCTTAAATCCTGAGCAGGATTCGGAAAGTATATTACTTCCCGAAAAAGCGAATATACAATCCAATCCCAAAAAACAAAGTTATATAGTTCTTTTATGTAATATAAAAGTTTTAAATCATTTTTTTAACTCAAAAATTTATGAAAATGAAAACTAAAAATTATATATATTTTGTTTTAACAATAATTTTGTTGAATATCTTTATCACTAATACAGGATATTCACAATTTTACAATAATATGAACTGCCCAAACCTCGTATGCGGAATGGGTTCCGGTTCATCGAGCTACAATTACCCCTATTTCCCTATGAATAATGATACATTAAAAGCACTCGTTGTTTTTTGTAATTTTCCTTATCCCAGCGGGAATTTTGATATAACAAATACTTGTTTATTGCAATATTGGCCGGGTGATACTCTACATGCACAAACAAAACCGACCTGGGCAGATAGTGTCATTTGTCCTACAACAACAAACATTTGGCATCCGTCATTAACCGGTTATTTTCGTGATGCAAGTATGGGTAGATTTTGGTTAATAGGTGATGTTTATCCTGATTTATATATTTTTAATGAACAAGTTTCATATTATACACCTGATTCTTTAAAAATTGGATATGCAGTAAAGGAATTGCTATTAGCCATAGATAATGATGTAGATTTCTCTGAGTATGATAAATTTGACCCTGAAGATTACGACAACGACCAGAATTTAAGAGAATCAGATGGTGTTGTTGACTTTATTTTTATAATATTTAGGTTTACTAATGCGCACACAATTGATCCGCCAAGTTATACTGGCATTGCTTGTCTCGGAGGTAGTGGTTTTAGATTTGGAACCGTTAATGGTCAACCTGTTAATGAAATTACTCTCGATGGTAAAAGAATTAAAGCCGGTTTCCCCGGTTCCGGGTGCATTTCAGGTGTTACAAATCCCTGGGAAATTGGAATATCCTCGCATGAATTTGCAGAGCATTACGGTTATGGATATGGGCATAGTGAGTTGATGGGGAATTATAATATAAATGGCGGTGGAATAGCATCTGCCTATGATAGAGAACATTTCGGTTGGAATACTACTAATGCTATTACACCAACATCAGATACAACATTAACATTAAGAGATTATGTAACAACGAATGATTACGCAAAAATCGTGAGGAGCAATGATACAATATACCTTGAAAACAGAAGGAGATTCAGTTATTATTCTTCAAACGAAAATATTATTTGGAAATGGAATTGTGGTGATGATTTAAGACCGATTCAATCTGATTCTATGCTTGTAATCTACAGAAATAAATCCGGAAGGTCATTTGAAATTCAATCAGCGGATGGTAATTGGAATTGGGAAATGTGCACGGAAAGCAGATACAAAGTAGATTATTATTCACAAAGAAAAAACTTTTTCTTTCACGATACACCTGATAGATTCAATGAATACGGTTCTCCATTTCATCTGGTGGATAAATATGTTTACAATAAAAAATGTGAAAATGTAAATATTCCGGATAAATTGGGCTATATGGGTGCCGGAGGAGATAAAAACACCTGTTTCGACGTTGATTATAACGAAATTTATTCCCCCTGGAGCAATCCGCCAATTCCAATTAATAGTTCATCTGATAGCCTGACTATTGAAATCGACAGCAGAAATCAGAATGGTGATTTAGTAATTAACATATACTTTACAAATATTACAGATGCAAAACCTTCTAAACCTACCGGGCTTAAAGTTACAGATTACGTAGTCGAAGCAGAAAAATCATTTCACCCAAAGTTAAGCTGGTATAAAAACCTCGAACCTGATTTTAGTGGTGTTTATAAAATCTACAGAGGTTATTCTTTCGATGAGAATGAAGAGCCAACTTATGCATACCTGACAACAATTACAAACACAAATGATTACCCCGAATATATTGACGAAGAAATTTTACTTTATTATGAAATGCAGTATAGGGAAGGATGTGCAAGTAATTATATTACATTTTCTTATAAAGTAAAAGCTGTGGATAATGATGAACTGGAATCTGTGAAATCTGATAGAAGTTATATATCAGGCTGGACACTCGATTGCACGGGAAGCGGTGATAATATGTCGTTTTCGAATAATACTCCAAAGGTATATAAACTTTATCAAAATTACCCCAATCCATTTAATCCTGTTACTAATATTCAATTCGATATACCAAAAGATGGTTTGGTAAAACTTGTTATTTATGATATTTTAGGCAGAGAAATTAAAACTCTCGTTAATGAATTCAAAAAAGCCGGAACATACTTGACTTCTTTTAATGGTTCAAACTTAGCATCCGGTATTTATTTTTATAGAATTCAATCCGGTAATTTTGTCAGCACAAAGAAGATGTTAATTATTAAATAATTTTTTTAATTTAAAATATTCATTCCCAATCTTCAGATTGGGAATGAATAAAAAAATAAACAATATGAAAAAAATATCATTAACACTTATTTATTTAATTCTGCTTTATCAGGCTTCAACATTTTCTCAATCAGGATGGATTAAGCAATATCTGGGTAATTCAGCTTTTCATACTTTACATTTCTTTAATGATTATACAGGTTATGCAGCTTCTTATGACGGAATTTTATATAAAACAACTAATGGCGGAATAAATTGGACTTCTTCAACGATAGGTATAACAATTTATAATGGATATTTTTTTAATGATAGTAATTATGTGCTTGTCGGTCACAATAGTTTATATTGGGGAATTGTTGCGATATTTCAAAATAATATTAGAACCGATTATACATTTTATCCTCAACAACTCGATTATCTTTATTTTTCGACAACTGACTGGTTAAATGTAAACACGGGATTTGTGGGCGGTGTCGATTTCGATATGTCAAGCCAAAGCGGGTATGTTATAAAAACAACTAATCGGGGAGTAAATTGGATAAATGTAACTCCGTCAGCAAGTTTATTCGTTAATGATATAAAATTCATAAATTCAAATACAGGATATTTATTAGACCCATATGCAAGAAGAACAACAAATGAAGGTGTAAATTGGGTTTTGTGTCAATCTTTCAGTATAGGTGGTAATAGTATTTCAATTCCAAATCCAGATACAATGTATATAGTTGGAAATGGTACGAGTGGTGTATTTTTTTCGTCTAATGCAGGTTTTAATTGGATTACAAGATGGACAGGTTTTAGTACATTTTATTATTGCATAAATTTTTTAAATACAAAAACCGGTTGGGCATGCGGAAATAATGGATATATTATTAGAACTAATAATTCTGCTGAAAGTTGGCAAAAGCAAGACAGTAAAACTTTGGCTACATTACGAACTATACAAATTCTCGATTCCAACAGATTATGGATTGGTGGCGATTCGGGTGTAATACTAAAAACCACAACAGGAGGTCTTACCTTTGCACAAAATATAAGCAGTAGTATACCTGATAAATATATCTTATATCAGAATTACCCGAATCCTTTTAATCCTAATACTAAAATAAGATATGAAATACCGCGAAGTGAATTTGTAAAGATTGCAGTATATAATGCACTTGGTCAGGAAGTAAAAGTTTTAGTCAACAAAAAACAATCCGGAGGAAATTTTGAAGTAAATTTCGATGGAAGTAATTATTCAAGCGGAGTATATTTCTATAAATTTTTTGCCGGTGACTTTGTTCAGGTAAAGAAAATGGTATTAATCAAATAATCTGATATGGTGGAATGATGAAATACATATAATCATACAATGGAATTTATTTTTACTCAATATATCGGAAGTTATTGGATTGAATTTTTGTGGAGCTAAGGAGGATCGAACTCCTGACCCCTTGAATGCCATTCAAGTGCTCTACCAAGCTGAGCTATAGCCCCGTTTCTTTACGAAAGATAGTGAAAGAACTTAATAATTACAATTAAAAAACGATACAGCTTAAAAAATTATCAGAAGTTTATATGCAATTTATTCAAAACGATACGCAGATAATATTATTTTTATAGTTTTATCAATAATTCCGGTCTGTATTCAAAGTGCATCGTATCATAGTGGTACCATTTTCCTCCCCAGATAAATCCGTGTTTTTCGAAGATCTCAACTATTTCGATTGGGATTTTATTTTTATACCGAATTTTTTTATCCCACTGCCAGTAGTCCGAATACTGAGTATTAATATCTATAGCGATACCGAAAGAGTGTACGCTAAGTCTTTTTGTTCCCGCAATATTGCGGTAGTTAAACGTTCCCGCTGTTTTCTGCACATATTTTTTCAGGTCGTCGGATATATTTTCAAGTTCATCGGAAACCGCTTTAAAGAACTTATCGGCATTATTAATTCTGCTCACCATAACTTTAGCATTTGCAATTCCCGGAATCCAGGTAATCGTTACGAGATTTTTTCTTACATCCGATTCCGAATATCCGTACATTTTTTCAAAGAAGGATTCATATCTAATTCTGCCAGGTTCAAAGTTGACTTCGGGGGGGCTATCCCACTCTCTACCTGCGGTATATTCCTGAGACATCATATCCTCGAGGTCAGCGTTATCGAGTTTCTCATCGTGCGATTTGACAATTCCGTCGTCGTAAATCATAACCGTTCCGTCTTTCCAGTAAAGGTGATTGCTGTCGGCTTTTTCGAGAAATTCCGGATAAGCCTTTAAGAGTTTCTGAAGACCGTTGGGAATATTTTTACCGGTAAGAAGGGATGTATCTTTTCCGTTTTTGTTCACGACATCCGAAAATGCCTTTTTGCGTTCATCTTTTCCGCACGAAAATATCAAGATAATACAAACGAGCAGAATGATTCCATATTTTTTCATCATAAAAAAATTATTTATAAATTTCTCTTTCGGTAATCTCGCACAGGATATGTCCGATAGTAATATGTGATTCCTGAATCCTCTGAATATTTTCGGACGGGACGCAGACGGAATAATCACAAATATTTTTCAGTTTACCGCCCGTTTTTCCGAGCAATCCGACGGTAATCATACCTTTCTCCTTAGCTTTTTTCACCGCACGGACAATATTTTCCGAGTTACCGCTGGTAGATATCCCGATTAAAATATCTCCTTTATTTCCTATACCTTCGACATTTCTTGCGAAGATATTTTCAAAACCTATATCATTTCCCCCTGCAGTAATATTGGAGCTATCGGTCGTCAGGGCAACTGCACCTATTGCGGGTCTATCGACATCGTGTGAAAGTCTAACCATAAATTCGGTAGCAATATGCTGACAGTCGGCTGCACTGCCACCGTTTCCGCAGAACAGGAGTTTATTTCCCTTTTTAATGCATCCGACAATAACATCCGCAACTTTTAAAATATCCCCGAAACACAATTCAGACACCTTCAATTTTATTTCAGAACTCTCTTTCAGCGAATCTTTTATAAAAGAATTTTTATCAAACATTTTTTTCTCCTTATTTTGAGTTCTTTAAAGCCAGCAAATTATTAACAATTTTTTTAGCGATTCCGGTTTTATCACTAAATACAAATTTATTCTTTTGACCTATTTCGTCTCTTAGGATTTTATTAGCGAGCAAGATTCTCAAGTCTTTATAAAACTTCATTTTATTTTTAACCAGAATACCGCTTCCATATTCCAGCAACACCTCATCCTCATCAGAATTTTTAATATTATTCGCAAAGAAAATCGGCACATTAAATATTGCAGGTTCCAAAATATTATGCAATCCCGATTTAAATCCCCCGCCGACATAACTAACACAAGAAATAGAGTATAAATTCAGGAGTTTACCAATACAATCAACGATAATAAGATTTTCATTCGAGTAACTTTTCAAATCGGAAAAGCGGATAGATTTCAGGTTCTGATAGTTCTGGAAGATATTTTTCTCAATCAAAACAAGTTTTGTTTCCTTAGGTTCATGGGGCACCAAAATAGTCAACAAATCCGGTTCATAATTTTGAATTTTATTTATGACAGGAAGCAATATTTCTTCATCCTCTTTCCACGAACTGCCGACAACAAAGACTTTTTTATTTTTATAAATATTTTCACCGATTACATTTTCCCTACTAATGTTTTTTGAAGACTGCAGTACTCTCTCGAATTTCGAGTCACCCACTTTAATAATTTCCGAATTATTTTTCAAGACTCTTTTAAAATTAAGTTCATCATCATCATCTATTGCGAAAAGAATATCAATCATATTGAACAAACATTTTTTAAACGAACTTATTAATGGTATTTTCCATGTTTTATCATTCAGGTCAAATCTCGCATTAGCTATTGCGGTAGTCATATTCATTTTCTTTGCAACATAAAGGAAATTAAACCACAAATCATACCGCATCATAACGACAAATTCGGGATTAATTATATCAAGAAATTTGCCAACTTTTTTATATGAATCGTAGGGCAAATATGTTTTAAGAATCCTTTTATCCGAGACCTTTGAATTTTTAAAACCGGAGGGCGAAAAAAACGTGAGGACGATATTATAGTTTTGATTAAGCAGTTCCTGATATATGGGGACGGCCTGTTGATATTCGCCCAATGAAGAGCAATGGATAATAATATTTTTGTTTCCGTTTTTTAACAAAGGCATATTATTTTCAAGTTCAGAAAAGATAAACTTTCTGCCTTTAAAGCCTTCACGCACTTTCGAATTGAATACGGAATAAAGCCTGAAGATTATCCAAATTAATGGAATCGAAAAGATATTGTAGACATATAGCCAGAATTTACACATATACTCAAAGGGAAGGATTATACTTCCATAATTTCTTTTTCTTTTTTTGCCAGTATTTCGTCAATTTCCTTAATATATTTATCGGTCAGTTTTTGGATTTCCACTTCTCCGTGTTTTCTTTCGTCTTCTGAAATGTGTTCGGTTTTTTCAGTTTTCTTAAGTTTTTCAATTTCATCTCTTCTGATATTTCTAACGGCAACTCTTCCTTCTTCAGACATTCTCTTTACGAGTTTAACGAGTTCTTTTCTTCTTTCCTCGTTCAACGGAGGAATAGGTATTCTAATAAGCGAGCCGTCATTAGCGGGATTTAGTCCCAGATTAGAATTCAATATAGTTTTTTCTATCGCCGAGATAATTGTTTTATCCCACGGTTGTATAGTGATAGTATGAAAATCGGGAGTACTGATATTCCCGACCTGATTCAGGGGAGTCGGGGTACCGTAATAATCTACTTTAATTCCGTCGAGCAGGCCCACAGAAGCCTTGCCAGTTCTGACTTTAATAAATTCAGAGATTATATGCTCGACGGCTTTTTTCATTCTATCGCCAGAATCTTTAATAATATCTTTTATCATATATTAAAAAATAATTTAATAACCTGAGTTTTTATTTATTAAGAAATAATCGTTCCAATATCCATTCCGGAGATAATTTTCTTCAAATTATCCTTTACATTCATATTAAAAACCATAATCGGCAAGTTATTTTCACGGCACAGCGTGATTGCAGTCAAATCCATAACACGCAAATTTTTTTCCAGAACATCCTTATATTTCAGTTTTTTAAACATTTTCGCCTTTTTATTTTTTTCCGGGTCCGAATCAAATACGCCATTTACTCTCGTACCTTTTAAAATTACATCGGCTTTAATCTCAATTGCTCTCAACGCTGCAGCAGTATCGGTAGTAAAATAAGGTTCGCCAGTACCCGCCGCAAATATGACAATTCGTTTTTTTTCGAGGTGTCTGTTAGCACGTCTTATTATCAGCGGTTCCGCGACCTCATCCATTTTAATAGCCGACTGAACTCTTGTGTAAATATTTTTCTTTTCGAGGGAATTTTGAAGAGCAAGTGAATTAATAACCGTAGCGAGCATACCCATCTGGTCACCGGTAACCCTGTTCACTCCCTGCCGTGATGCCGACAATCCGCGATAGATATTCCCGCCGCCAATAACTATTCCCACTTCTATACCCAATTTATAAACCTTAACGATTTCACCCGTAATATGTTCAAGCATATCAGAATCTATGCCATAACTCTTATTTCCCATTAGCGATTCACCGCTGAGTTTTAGAAGAATCCTTTTAAAATTTTTTTTCATAACTTTAATTTATTTTTTCACTAAAAAAATATTAATGAAATAAAAGAAGGAACAGAGTTAACACCTGAGCAAAAAAACTTCCCGCTTCAAAATTAGTTTAAGATTGGGAATAATGAAACATCAAAAATTTATCCAAGCTGGAATCTTATCATATTGGTTACTTCAGCGGTTTCGCCTGTCTTTTTGGTATATTCCTTAAGCAGGTCTCCAACGCACTTGCTGGAATCCTGTATATATTCCTGTTCGAGCAAGCAGTTTTCCTGATAAAACTTCTCGATTTTATTCTGAATAATTTTATCGATAATTTTTTCAGGTTTATTTTCGTTTTTAGCCTGTGTAAGATAAATTTCCTTTTCCTTTTCGACAACTTCGGTCGATATATCCTCTCTTTTTATAGACAAGGGATTCATAGCAACCACCTGCATAGACATTTTTTTACCGATGTCATAAAGTTCGTCCGAAAACTTACCTTTAATTCCGACCATACCGCCCACCTTGCTTCCAAAGTGTATATAAAAAGCCACAAAGCCGTTATCGACCTTAATCAGTTTTGCTCTTTTAAATTCAATTTTCTCGCCGACTTTCCCCATCATACCGTCGATATTTTCCTGGACAGTAAGGCCATCTCCGTCTTTCGAATTCAGCAGTACTGACAAATCATCCGTATTACTTGCCAAAGCCACATCCGCAATTTTTTGGGCGAAGCTCTGGAAGGAATCGCCTTTAGCGACGAAATCAGTTTCACAATTCACTTCAATGATAACCCCCGCGGTATTTTCCTTATTAATACTTGCTTTAATAGCGCCTTCTTTTGCAATTTTATCGGCTCTTTTGGTAGCCATTGCGGCGCCTTTTTTACGGAGATATTCAATAGCTTTTTTTATATCGCCATCCGATTCCTGAAGAGCTTTTTTACAGTCGCTCATACCCGCACCGGATTTTTCCCTTAACTCTTTAATTAATTCAATTGTAATTTCCATATTGTATGAATTTTTTTATTATCAAAATATTTATTCTTTTTCCATTTTTTCCTTCATTTCCTCGGATTCATCTTCTCTTCTTGTTTTTGCGGCGGTAGTTCCTTCCGCCACGGCATCGGCAACGGTTTTCGTAATTATTTCAATTGACTTTACCGCATCATCATTTGCGGGGATCGGATAATCAATCAAATCTGGGTCGCAATTTGTATCAACGATAGCGAAAATCGGGATATTCAATTTTCTTGCTTCATCGATAGCGATATGTTCCTTTTTAATATCCACGATGAACAAAGCACCCGGCAATTTAGTCATATTAGAGATACCGTTTAAGACTTTTTCAAGTTTTTCTTTTTCACGGGACATTTTAAGTCTTTCTTTCTTAATGAATTTTTCAATCGTTCCGTCCGTTTCCATCTTTTGCAGGTTCATAAGCTTTTTAATACTTTTTCTAACGGTATTAAAATTAGTCAACATACCGCCGAGCCATCTTTCACAAACGTAAAAGGCATCGCATTTTTCAGCCTGCTCTTTAATAATGGCTTTAGCCTGTTTTTTAGTCCCCACAAATAGGATCTTTTTGCCTTCGGCTGTAATTTTAGCAATTGCATTCGAAGCATCCAGAAGAAGATTTAAAGTTTTCTTCAAATCAATGATATGGATACCGTTTCTTTCCATAAAAATGTATTTCTTCATTTTTGGATTCCATCTTCTTGTAAGATGTCCAAAATGCGAGCCTGCCAAGAGCAGGTCTTCAATCTGTACTGCAGACATAATTTACTCCTTAATTTTTATAAAAGCCGGATGCCTTAAGAGATTTGCATCAGTCGATGCATATGAGAGGAGTTAGGCAAATGCTGGCTTTTGTTTTTCTTCTATTTCCGTCATCTTTTATTTTACATCCAGATAAAAAATTCATCGGGACACGCGTAAAACAAAATCGGGAAATATGTATTTTAAAATAACGTTTATTAAAAAATTATCTTTTAGAAAACTGAAATCTTTTTCTTGCTTTTGGTCTTCCGTATTTTTTACGCTCGACCATTCTGGGGTCTCTCGTCATAAATCCGTTTTGTCTCAATACACTTTTAAGTTCTTCATTTCTATTTACCAATGCTCTCGCGATACTAAGTTTGATTGCTCCTACCTGGCCTGTAAATCCGCCTCCGGAGACATTAACTTTCACATCGAGGCTACCGAGTGTATCGGTAACTTTTAAAGGCTGCAACAAACTCTGGTACAACGCGGGAGATTTCACATATTCCTCGGCATTTTTTCCATTAATGGTAATTTTACCAGTTCCGTCAGTCAATAAAACTCTTGCAACCGCTGTTTTTCTTCTTCCTACTTTTATTGTTGATTTTACCGTCATATATTTTTAAAAATCGAATTTACTAAATATTTAAAGCAATGGGTTTTTGAGCACTATGCGGATGTTCGTTCCCCCTGTATACTTTTAATTTATGAATTAAATGTTTTCCGAGAACAGTTTTTGGCAGCATTCTTTTCACTGCGAGTTCGACAACTCTTTCGGGTTTTTCGACTATCATTTCACTATAAAGCTTAATTTTCTGTCCTCCGGGATATCTTGAGTGAGTTTTATAATCTTTCAACACGGCTCTTTTACCTGTTACTTTAACTTTTTCCGCATTAATCACAACCACAAAATCACCTAAATCCGCATTAGGGGTATACTGAGGGTTATATTTACCTCTAATTCTTTTAGCAATTTCACTTGCCATGCGGCCCAGAGTTTTGCCTTCGGCATCAACCAAATACCATTTGCCAGGATTATCTGCTTTTGTAGCATATTTTGTAGTCCTGACCGATTTACTTATAGCTTTTCTCATAAAAAATTTTCCATTAAACATTAAAAATAAGAAATTTAGAGAAAAATGTCAACGCAAAGAGGAAGGATAGTTTAATGATTATTTACCATAAATACTCTCATTTTATGCTGAAATTTTCGGCAAGATACGAACGGATATCATACCAGTTCACATTTCCGTACATATCGTAAATAAAGTTTATAACCTGTTCGGTAATTATATAATCGTTCAAGTTATATTTTTTCAGAATAGTAATATAATTTGATAATTCACTTTTGAGTGTATTATCATCCGCAAAAGACAGACTAAAAGAAGTTAGTTTTATACTATAATTTTTATCCTTATCAAAATAATACAAGCTTACTGTATCGATTTTTTCGGGATTACTTTCAAACTCTACTGTTTTAAAAAAATCCTTATCAATTAACAACGTATCTTTATCGGATTTTATTTTTTTTTCAATCTCATTTCCGCCGAATAAATATTTTACATAAAAAAAATTGTTTTCATCCATAGGATATAATTTGCTATCGACAAAGATTTTGCTTTCCCTGATGATAAAGTATTCGTTCCCGAATTCTTTTTCATAAAAATTAATATTTATCAATTCGAGTTCGTCAAAATCGATATGTTTCGTACTTAATTTTTCTTTCCCCGAAAACAATACCGAGCCGACAAATGCCGTCAAGGCATCTTTCTTCTTTTTATCTCCCAGTTTAACAACAAAAGTCCCCTGTTCCGAACTAAATACCGAAGCTTTAGAGTTCTGGGAACTGAATGTTAATTTATCGGTCGCGCAGATTTCATCCATCTCCTTAATCGGCTGTCCTGTTTTTTCGGAAATTATTTCACCCTTGACTGCGAGGACTGTATAGCACTGGGAGAAGGACATATTTGAGAATGTAAAGAGCAATATATTTATTAAGATAATTATTTTAAGCTTATTCATGTTACTGAATTTTAAAATTGTAATAATTTAAAAAAAATTACACCAATAAGAAATCTATCTTCTTTGTCTCTGTATCGGTAGCGAGGATTTTCACGACGACTTTTTGACCTATGCGGTATGTTTTACCTCTGCGTGCACCTATTGCCATATGTTTTTTATCAAAGTATTCGTAATAATCATCTTCCAAATCGCGGAAGCGGACAAGGCCTTCTACGGCAATATCAATAATTTCCACAAACATACCGTAATGCACCATTCCCGATATAATACCGTTGAATTCATAACCGAGGCGGCTGCTCAGATATTCAATCTGTTTCAGCTTAATGATTTCCCTTTCTGCATAAACCGCATTTTGTTCATTAGCTGAAGACTGTTTGCATATTTCGGGAAGATGCTTTTTATAAAAATTAATTTTTTTGTAATTAATATTTTTATTTTCAGCAAACTGCAGATACTCTTTTAAAATCCTGTGAACGATTAAATCCGGATAGCGTCGGATTGGTGAAGTAAAGTGGGTATAATCATCGAAGCCGAGACCGTAATGTCCGATATTTTTTTCATCGTAAATTGCCTTTGCCATAGAGCGGATAAGCAAATCGTTTATCAGGTACTCTTCGGGTTTTCCTTTAATAGATTCAAGAAGTGCTTTTATAGAATCCTTATCATCTATATGAAGTTTATACCCGAACTGCTCGACGAAAGCGGATAAGTCATTCAATTTTTCCACATCGGGCTCTTGGTGTACGCGATAAACAAACGGCAAGTCCTGTTTAAATTTCTCAGACAATTCCGTCACAAATTCTGTAACGCATTTATTAGCAAGAAGCATAAATTCCTCTATCATTCTCATAGAATCTAGTCTATCTTTTACTTTAATACCGGTGATTTTTCCATCTTCACCATAGTCAAATTTAACCTCCCGGGATTCAAAATCGATGCTTCCCTCTTTCATTCTCTTTTTATAAAAGTGTTTTGCGATTTTATCCATCAGCACAATTTCTTTTTTGAAATCGCCTTTTCTGCCATCAATTATATCCTGCACTTCTTCATAGGAAAATCTTCTTTTGCTATTAATTACCGATTTATAAATCTTATAACTTTTCACCGAATAATTTTTCGACAGTTCGATATCGACGGAAAAAGTATACCTGTCCTGATTTGGCTTCAAAGAACAAATGTCGTTCGACAGTGATTCGGGAAGCATAGGAATAACGTTATTAAGAAGGTAAACGCTCGTACCCCTCTTAAGTGCCTCAACATCGAGAGGAGAATTTTCTTTTACGAAAAACGAAACGTCAGCAATATGCACTCCAAGAATATATCTACCGCTTTCTGTTTTTTCTATCGAGACTGCATCGTCATAATCTTTAGCATCTTCGGGGTCGATTGTAAAGCATATTTTATTGCGGATGTCTTTTCGTGAATCAATATCCTGCTTTCCGAAACTCGGTTTCGGAGTCAGGGCGGAAGAGTTATTCCATTCTTTAGCAAGATTAACCGCTTCGTTATTCACATCTTCAGGAAATTGTTTTTCCAGGTTATATTTTCTTGCAATCGCGGATATTTCGGTATCGACATTTCCGGCTTTTCCCAGAACTTCGATTATTCTTCCTTCCGGTTCTTTGTTATTGTCTTCGGGGTCATAATTTATTAATTCACAGACAACCTTATCACCTTCTTTTGCGTTAAAATAATTTTTTTTAGAGATAAAAATATCGTTTTTAACTACTCTCGAATCAGGCACAACATATCCGAAATATTTATTCTTTTCGAATCTTCCGGTAACGGTTAAAACATTTCCGCTTTGTTCTTTACTGTCTTTAATTTTTTTAATATTGATATAATACCACTTTCCAGATTTAATTACTTTTTTTTGCTTAACCAAATCATACAGCTGCCGGCGGAGTTCTCCCCTTTTTTTCCTGTCTATATCCATTCTTTTCAAAATGGAATTGAACTTCAGAGATTTTCCGTTATTCTTTTTAAGGGTCTTAATAATCTGGTTTTGCAAAATTTTACGTGATTAAAATTTAATTTTATAATAAAGCATTCCGCCAGTCCGAGCAGTTCCTGACAAGTTTTTATTCTGTGAGAACTGGTCTACTATTCTTTCGAATTGTATAATAAGGTTATTGGAGAGACTTTTTATTTTAAGAAGTTTATTCAGGGGATATTCGATAGCAATATTTGTATTGGATAAGTCTCTGAATACCTGGCCGCCGACTCTCACAGTAGCATCACCGAGTTCCGCAGTAATTCTAATATCAGTATTTTGAGCAACGTTTCCGTTTTGGGTGCTGTTATAATTAATGTCCGTATTAACAATAAAGGGTAAAACGCTTTGCATCAGGTTTGTAATATACTGCGATGCTAGGGAAGTACCGACGTTCGCCCCGACGCTCGAGACGAGATTCATTCTCTGGTCTGCGTTCAATTCATCGGTAAACTTTCCGAAAATAATAAAACTGACGGCTTCCTGGTCCTGATTCCCGCTTCTTGAGCTTCCGTCGACCAGCACTTCCCAATGCAGGTCAGGTTTCAGAGTAGGACCTGTTACTTTTAGAGTAATATTAACCGTTCTTGTATTCCTGTCGTCGGACGGGTCGACAGAGATAGAGTTATATTTACCTTCGATATTCAGTTCCGGATTAATGATATTACCAGAAAATATTAAATTGCCCGTTGCTTCAAAATTCTTATAGAACTTATAATAACAATTATCTTCGAGATTGACCCTGCCTCTGACCCTTATGGAATCGTTTTCGTGGTTATCGAACACCAAGCTTGCGTTGACATTACCGAAGAACTCCTGACCGGTACTTTCATCGATTACAAGGTTGACATACAATTTCTTTTCGGTATTAATTGTAACCTCGTAGAAAAAAGGACTTTTTTTACCGACGATTTTTTTCAGACCTCCTACCTTTGAAAGGAAGTTATTATCAAACGGGTCAAGCCGTTTTTTATCGGCAGTTTTAAGACTATCTTTCAATTTTGCGACATACATATTCATGCTGTCATTCCTGAAATTAGCGGAATCGAACAGGATTTTATACAAAAAATTATCGGCGTAGAGGCTATAGGCTTCCTTTTTAAAGGGAGGAATATAGATTCTGCCTTTCGTCACGATAAGATCTCCGGTCATATCGAGCCTTTCCGAATTTCCACTAAGAACAAGTTCTTTATTCCCCGTTCTCGCATACAAATCGCCATAAACGCCAATCATATTTTGGGAGACCTGATTATCGAGAACTTTAATTTTTCCGCCCATAGTAAGCTCAAGGTCATTCATTTCAAGATTAGTAAAATCAATATAACCTTTCATAATAAACGGCAAATTTTCTTCGTACGGAGCGAAAATTTTGATTCTGGGGAACAACAATTTCTGGTCCTGTGTTGAGACATCGGCTTTAAAATTATAATTCATTCCCGTCATCACCAGTTTAAATTTCCCGTTTTTTACATTCATATTGCCTGATAGAAGGGGTCTTTTCACTTTTCCCTTGACGTTAATATTACCGTTCATATTACCTCTCAATCTCGAAACGATAGGGATTATCTGTTCCAGTATATTAATCTGGAAATTCTGCGATGCAATTTTAAGGTCTACTTCATTTTCCAGTAAATTATCTCTTTGTTCCTTTTCACGAAAAGTCTGAAGAGGATTTTGCAGAGGGATTTCGCCTTTTATTTGCAGATTACCCTCATTATTAACGTTAGAGAAAGATATTTCCGGAAACGCGGTATTATTATTATAACTAAGCAGAGCATCGACTCTTCCCAATTTAATTTTTTGCAGGCCCAGCACTTCGGTATTGAGTTCAGCATACAATTCAGGGTCGTCCAGATTTCCAGTATATTTTATAAGGAATCTTCTAAGTTCACCGTTAATAACCTTTTCCTCATCAATTTCCGGATTAATCATTTTCTGGATTTCGGCAATTTTAATGCGTTGTCCTCTGATATTGAGATTACTATTGCCTGTCAACGAATAATAGCCGCTGACCATCATACGCTGTTTATCGGAGACAATTCTGAAATTCTCAAAATGCACAATATGTTCTTTTATTGCAGAGTCCAGAATTTTATAATTTATCTTAACCGGCTGACGGTTTGCCAAGAAATATTTTTTATAGCCCAGACCCAGTGTATCAAAGAGCAGACGGACTGAATTTGCACCGAGAGCGAACTTACCATAAGACTGAATTACGACAGTAGTATCTATATTCCCTGCAATTGAAAACATGCCTTTATCAGTACCGTAGTTTATCTTAAAATTCGCTGTATCAAATTTCTTATTACCAGTTATCAGGTCATTTGCCAACAAATTTACATTAGCAGACAAAACAGCATTTTCCCGTGACAAGGTGTAATCGTTTTTAAAATCCATTTCGACTATACCCTTTGAAAACATAAAGGTAGAATCGAGATAACTGAAATCATCCACTTCTCCTTTAACGCTGATATTAAACGAATTTTTATTATTTGCTATTTCACCGAAAACTTTTCCGTTAAAGATAATGCTGCTGTCCTTAAGAATTAAATGCACGGGATAAAAGTTCTTCACAGTAAGGTTATATTTCAAATGGAAGTCAGAAGGGTCACTCAAATTAAAAGGTTTGGTAATGCCGGCATCCACGATTTTAGTATTCTTAAACGTAAAATCCGATTCAAGACTATCCTTTGAAAATTCTTTTTTAAACTGTTCGGAAATACTTTTAAAATTGGATGATATAACATTCGGCAAAGCCGTATACGAGAATTTACCGGTTGCTTCAAAATCGAAGATATCAGATATAAGGGATAGATGTCTTTCATCGCCATTTCTTTCCACTTTGGCGGTCATTTGTGTTTGCGGAATAATATAATACTGATACTTCGACGGAGTAAAACCGATATTATAATTGCCGGTCAACTCATCCGGTTTAAATCCTTCGCCCTGCACGTCGAAAGTGAAATTCAGGTTGCTTTTATCATCGTTATTTTTAGTAAAAGTCGATACGTCGAGATTTTGCACGTGCCCTTTCAGGTTATATTTTAATTTTGATATATCCCTGACGTTAACGGTGCCCTGCATTTTTGTAGTAAGCGAATTAGAAGCATAGTTTAAATCGACATCCAAATTGCCGGAATTTGCTTTTATCGTTCCGTTCGTCTTAGAAATTTTCTGACCGTAAAACTCGGTATTATTTACATCGAAGTTAACATTACCGACTAAGGTTTTATAATCAAATCCCCTGCCGTCGGCTTTAATTTCGGCATTTATATTGCTATTTAATTTTTCGTTTTTAAGAATTTTCCCGATGTTCAATTTCTTTGCGGTAAAGTCCGCATTGAAAACAAATTTTTTATCTTCAAGGTCGAGGAATGTTTTACCGTTCAAATCCCCTGCGTTTGTTTTAAAATCATATTCCGTATTGAATTTCTGGGGTTCGCCTTTAAAAGTAAACGACGCATTCACTTTACCGAGATGGCTATAATCGGGAATAGGCAGTCCCGGGAGATAATTTTTCGTATCATTTGGGTCTAAATCAGCTTTTTTTACATTTATATCCAGAAAGAGTTTTTTAGGGTCGTGCAGATTTATCACCTTTCCGCTTGCCGATAAATTCGAATTATCTGTTTTCACGATAAAATTTCTAATATTAATATTATCATATTTCCCGTCAACCTTCAGTTCGACATAAACTTTCCCGTCCAAAAAATCCAATGAAGGCAGGAAGAAAACGAGTTCATCGGCATCAAACTTATCAGCAATCATATCAATATATGCATTTTTATCCTTAAAGTTTTCATAAATCACTTTATCCTTTACAGGATTCAAATTCTCGATATAGGCTTCATTAATTATCACATCGCTTTTAGCCGTTATTATATGAAAATTTTTGAGGTCCGACCTGTTATCCTGCAAGATAGAAGCTTCGAAAGTAAGGCTTTTCAGTTCCAGTGGGGTATTCGTATTAAGGCTTAAATTTTTCAGATTAACAAATTTTTCATCGGGATGATAATAACCGGATAAATTGACATTAATATTTTTTATGTCGAGATTGGAAATATTCAGTTTTTCCGATTGTTCAACCGGAACCGCAGAAATCGGATTATCGGAATTTTTCTCTGCAAGGAATCTAACGGCACCGTTTATCAATTCGAAATTTTTACAGGTAATCTTCCAGTCAAATTCTTTTTTTGCAGTATCTTCTTCAACGGTTTCTTTTTCGAGAAGGTATTCGAAATTCCAAACCAATCCGCCTTTTTTATCCGTAATCTTTGTGAAATTTGCCTGTAAATCACTGAGTACAACAGAGCGTAAATGGACTTCCTTATTCAGCAATCTGTGCAGATTATAATCAGCTTCTAGCCGGCTGAATTTCAGCATCGTATCCTTTTTAACAATGACATTTACATTTTTCAATATAAATCCTCTTACGATACTACCTTCAATAGACTCGGCATACATTTTACTATCCTTTTCCGCCAACGATTCATTAACGGTTTTTACAATGGTATGTAGGAGCCAGTTTTTAAAGAAGGGTGTTTGAATAAATATTATCAAACAGATAAGAACGGTAAAGAAAGTACCGGAAGTAATAAAAATAAACTTAAAAAGCTTTCTGAAAAAACTTTTTTTCTTTTTAGTATTTTTAATTTCTTCAGTTTCCAAGTTTTCTTAGTTTATTAACAGTGCTTGTTGTTGAATAATCATCAACATATTTCAGACTTACGACTTTTCCGCCTGCTTTTTTAACTATATCAGAGCCCACGATATTTTCCTCTGACCAGTCTCCTCCTTTTACGAGCAAATCCGGGATTATTTCTTTAATAATATTATAGGGCGTATCCTCCGAAAAGATTACAACGGCATTAACCATTTTTAAGTTGTTCAGTACATAAGCCCTGTCCTTTTCATTATTTATGGGACGCAAATCACCTTTAATTTTCTTTACCGACAAATCTGAATTCAAACCGATGACAAGATAATCACCAAGAGACTTAGCCTGCTTCAGATACTCAACGTGACCTCTGTGTAAAATATCGAAGCAACCGTTAGTAAAGACCAATTTTTTATTTTGTTCTTTCAACTTTTTTCGAACATTCAAAAAATCCTTTAAATCGTAAATCATCTCAGTAGTTGTTTTCTTTAATATGTTTTATTAATACGTCCTTTTCAATCGGAATAATGCCCACTTCTTCGACGACGATACCCGCGGCAATATTTGCAATTTCCACAGATTCAATAATATCCGCACCGCCGACCAAAGAAACGGCCAGTGTAGAAATGACAGTATCACCGGCTCCTGACACATCGGATACTTTTCTTGCTCTTGTCTTAACCGAATGTATATTAAGTTTTCCGCCTGATTTATTAAATACTCGCATTCCGTGTTCTCCGAGAGTTAAAACAAGGTTATCGCATTTAATTTTATTTAACAAGTCCCTGCAAATTTTTATTAATTCACTATCATTTTTCGCTTTTTTGCCGAAGGCGTCTTCGAGTTCTTTTCTGTTTGGTTTAAAGACAAAAGTATTTTTATACCGGAAAAAATTATCGAATTTCGGGTCAACAAGAATTTTCTTTTTATTACTTTTTGAAAACTCAATAATTTTTTTAATCAGCGATTTTGTAAGCAAGCCTTTATTATAATCCTGTAAAATAATTATTTCAAAATCTTTAGCATTATCATAGATTATACCAGTAATTTTCTTTTCAATTTTAGCAGATATTTCTTTTTTGGATTCACTATCGATTCTGAGCAGATGATGTGAGGAAGCAATGACTCTCGTTTTGCAGGTTGTAGGTCTGTCATCGCATTCTATGAGTCCACCGGTATTCTGATTTTGCTCTATTAACACCTGTTTGAGGATTTCCCCTTCGATATCTTTTCCGATAACGCCGATGAGAAGAGGCTCTGCATTCAGTTTTTTCACATTAAGGCTAACGTTAGCGGCACCGCCGAGTTTCGGTTCAGTTTTTTTAATATCGAACACCTGAACCGGAGCTTCCGGAGATATTCTGGTTACATTACCGAGCATATACCTATCAAGCATAATATCGCCAATTACGCAGATTTTCTTTCCGGAAGAATTTTCAAGTATTTTTTCTATATTTTTCTTAATCATCCGTTAAAATTAAGTTTATTTAATTGTTTATTCAATGAAATAAGGGTCTTAAAAATAATTAAATACAAAGTTCAGAAAATTATCTCCCTGATATCTTTGTGAGAAAAAGACCTGTAAGCCGTTTTGAGTAATTATACGGTAGAAATTCACGTTCGTTTTCTTTACCAGTTTCTCTATGTTCGTATTAGGGAACATGGCAATAATACTTCCAAGATTATACGAATATATAATAGAATCTTTTTTTAAGTTTGTCTCTTTCGTTTTTGTTTTCACAGAATCCACGGATTTATTACCGAGTGTATCAGTCGCACTTTCGTCTTCGGATTTATAGCGGGAATTTCCTTTATACAGGACAAGGTTTTTTTTGGCTTTCGAATCATAAACTTTCAGGGACATATTATACACCCCGCTTTCAAACGAGTAATTGCTCATTCTCTTCGAATAAAATATAACGGCAAAAGGTTTCAGTACGATTATGTTTTTAATATTGTTATAGAATATAAGGTCTTCGATATTCCTGTCCGAAAAAATTCTCTTTGATTCGGAATAAACGACCGAATCATTATCGACGGTATTGATATTTATTACGGCATTGTATCGGTCAAAATCAAAATTTTCATAATCAATACTGTCAATAATATTTTTATTGACGGCGACCCATTCGAGCGTAATTGTCTGGGGATTAAAGCCAAAATTCGAATTATCAATTTTTACTTCCTTTAATGCCAAAGTTTTATTAAAATTGACCAGGTCCGAATTTTTATCGAGCGGCGGAACGTTACTCGAAAAAATTGATATTGTGGAATCGTTTAAATTCGATTCGAAATTCTTAAGGTAAAATATTTTATATTCTCCGATTTCCTCATTCTTCAGATTCATTTTTCTGAGCTTATCGACGTAGCTGTCGCTTTTAACTACTGCGAGAGAGATTTTATTTTTTTCAAAGAAGCTCTTTATGTCGAGGATATTGAGTTCTTCGGGGGACATCTGCTTTTTCTTCTTTTTTGATTTTTTTTCATCTGTTTTTATCGACGGAAAATTTCCGAGGACAAATCTTGAAGGGTTATTCGAAAGAGTCTGGACTGCAAAGACATCGTAGTATCCTTCGATTTCCTCGAAATAAATTTTTTCGTCTTTATTAAAGTTTTTTTCTATTTGATTTTTCAGCAGAGCTCCGGTTTCGACAGTATCGGCTCTAAAAGACTGCGGGAAGTAATAGCACCAAATATAGTTTACCAAAATAATTGCGATTAAAAGAAGAGAAGTCAACAATTTTCTGTACTGGAACACCTGATAAACCGCAAACGGTAAAAAGAGCAATGCATTTATCACAATATATCTTGAAATAATGTTTGTCCCGCCGGTACCTGCAAGGCCCTGAATCATCAGCAGCGAAAGTTCGACTATATTGAACATTGCAAAATAGACAGCAATCTTCGAGAATTTACCATTTGGCTTGAACACACTTTTAACAAAATCCCAGGTAACCTTAATGGAAAGTACAGTTGTAATAGGAGCTATATAGAAAAGGAAAGTAGGATATTGAATAAGCCTCTGCAAATACTTAACGGTATTATAATCCTCGTATATCTTATTAGTTTCTTTAGCGAAATAAAACACATCTTTATAATCTATATAATTCAAAACGAACCAAAATATTATTGTAGAAAGTGAAATCGAAGATATCGCAACATTCCTTAAGAATTCCTTTTTAAATTTTATTTTTCTAAAATCAAGCGCGACAAAAAATACCAATACGACACTAAACAACCATCCTTCATATCTGAATAAATTCGACAATGCAAATGCGGCCGAGCTGAGGATTAAAAAGACCGTTTTAGAATCAGAGATTTTCCATTTAATAAAGTAATAAATCCCGGCAATCACGAAGAAGAAGAAAATTGATTCAGGCAAGCCCGAAATGCTCAGCCACACCTGAAACGGGAAGACGCAAAAGATCAAAGAGGAGAAGAAAGCAATCTTTTTGTCGAAGCAGATTTCTATAACATTATAAAAATATATCAGCGTAAAAGCTGACAATATCAAATTCACCAAAGTAGCCGATAAAAAAAGGTTTTTAACGAACAGCATTGCAAATCCATTTAGCCAAAAATGTCCCGAGAGCCAGACTCCGGAATGGATTTCCGGATTTTGCAGCCATTCAAACGATTTAACTGTACGGCAGAAATCATCCGCGGAAAGCCACTGATAGCCATTTTGAAAAAGTGATATCTGGAGGAGAGTTTTAATCAGCAGAAGGAAAACAAAAATCAGATATTTTTTAGAATAAAAAAACCCGAACAGAAATTTCGATTTTACCGCAATATTTTTTCTTATTTCCGTAAAATTCACTTTTGTAATTTAATTCTAAAAGTGGTGCCTTGTTCCATAACAGAATCCAACAGGAATAATTTACCCTTATGATAATCATCGATAATACGTTTAGCCAAAGACAATCCAAGACCCCAGCCTCTTCTCTTAGTCGAATAGCCCGGGCGGAAAATATCTTTTTTAAACTTCTTGTCAATTCCTTTGCCGTTATCGGTCACATCAACTATAACTTCCCTGCCCTTATCGGTTATTCTGAATTCTATCGAGCCGGCATTTTTGTCGATAGCATCAAGGGCATTTTTCAATAAATTTTCGATTACCCATTCAAAAAGGTCACGGTTTATTTTCACGAAAATATTTTCCTTTGTTAATATCTTTAAATTTACTTTTTTCATTACTTTTCCGTCGGAACCTGTAAGAGAAGGAATTCTCTTTTCGATATAGCCACATACACCCTGAATTACTTCAGTAATATTTTCCTCAACGAGTTTTGGTTGAGAGCCTATCTTCGAGAATCTGCCAGTAATTTTTTTCAATCTTTCCAAATCTTTACCAATTTCCGATGAAACGCCCTCGAGTTCCTCCGATTTATTTTTTGTATTCTTCAATATTTCCAGCCAACCAAGCAATGAAGACAGAGGAGTTCCAAGCTGGTGGGCAGTTTCTTTCGATAAACCGACCCACAAATTGCTTTGTTCGTGTTTTTTAATATAAGAAAATCCAATATAACCGAGGAAAATAAAAATCCCGGCTACAATAAACTCGAAGTAAGGCAGATATTTCAACTGAATAATAAGCCCGGACTGGCCATAATTAACATAACTAAGGACAAGAGAGTCCTGATAAGAGACCTTAATCGGAGGATTGATATCTTTCATTTCTTTAGCGAGTTCGAGCAAGACCTCGTTTCTTTTTCTGATACTCAGCGTAGTATCGATATCCACATTTTTATAGAATTCCACGTTCTTGTATTCTTTATCCGTCGCAATAATCGGAAAATCAATCTGCAGTATCAGTTCATTGAAAATAAAGTTATATTCGCCCGAGGCGCTTGTATCGTTAGCGATATACTGAAGGGATTTGGCATACAAATCGGCAATCTGAGCTTCTCTTTTCTGGATTTTATCGATTAACGTTTGCGTAAAGAACAGCACTCCGAGAGCGATCAAGACCCCGCTTAACAATAAAGCAATTTTTATATTTAATGAGCCAAATTTATTCATTACATATTACAACATAGAGATTTAAATTACATAAAATATTACAAATAAATAATACTTTTGTCAAGAAATCTTTACATATTAATTATACTATTTTCAGTTCTGATTGTATCCTTAGTAATTTCGATTTTATCTGGAAGCAGTTTCATACCGCCCGATGTTTTACTGAACATAAATTCACCGTCAAACGAAATAAGCAGGAAAATAATTTTTGACATCAGAGTGCCCCGAATCCTAAACGCCATAGCAGTCGGAGCTTCACTTTCCTGCTCGGGAATAATTCTTCAGTCTCTACTAAGGAACAACCTTGCAGAGCCCGGATTGCTCGGAATATCAGCAGGAGCGGGATTCGGGGCAATCGTATTGTTCATACTTCCCTACCCGTTTGTTTTCACATTATTGACGCCTGTTTCTTTCATATTCGCCATAATTACCACAATAATAATCTTTAATATCGCAAAAGGGCTTAATAATAAATATACAAATTTTTTATCCTCAAATAAAATCATCTTAGCTGGAATAGCAATAAACGCATTATTATCATCACTTAACGGGTTTTTACTGCTTGTCTCTGGTAAAAACCTGACACAGATTATTTACTGGCTCAGCGGGGGTTTATCCGGACGCGGTTGGGGAGATTTTTATTCCACGATAATCTTTGTTTTAATCGGACTGATAGCATCAATTCTTTTATCAAAGGAGCTTAACGTTTTAAATCTGGGAGATGAGTTATCGGTTTCGCTCGGATTAAACATAAAGACAGTTCAGAAAATTTCGATTGCAGTATCTTCACTATTAGCCGCTTCGGCGGTTTCGATAGCAGGAATAATTTCTTTCGTAGGTCTTGTTGTTCCGAACATATCAAAGCTTATAATAGGAAACGACAGCAGATTCAACATTCCGTGCACCATTTTGCTCGGCTCGATATTTTTATTACTTTCGGACACGATTGCGAGGACAATAATATCCCCGGCAGAAATTCCGGTAGGTATAGTAACTTCCTTCATCGGAGCTCCGATTTTCATCTGGCTAATTTTAAGAAAGGGAAATAATTATTAATATGAATTTATCGGACACAATAGCTGCTATTTCAACGCCTATAGGTGAAGGCGGAATTTCGGTAATAAGAATTTCGGGCTCGAAGGCTTTTGATATAACAGAAAAAATATTCTCAAAGAATTATGATTCAAAAAAGAGAATAAGTATACCAGATACACCTTCGCATACGGTTCACTTCGGATATTTATTTGAGGATAAAAATCTTATTGATGAGGTGCTGATTTCGATTTTCAAGAAACCGAATTCATATACAGGTGAGGATACGATTGAAATTTCTTCTCACGGAGGGATATTAGTAACTCAAAAAATTCTTTCCGTGATTTTAAAGCAAGGTGCTCGGCTTGCGGAGCCGGGTGAATTCACGAAGCGGGCTTTTCTGAACAAGAGGCTCGACCTCTCTCAGGCGGAAGCGGTGGCGGATTTAATCAAAGCAAAAACGGATTCGGCGCACGAATCTTCTCTTAAGCAACTCGAAGGCTCGCTCTCGAAATATATAAGTTCCGTAAGACAGGAAATAATAGATGCAACATCTTTAATCGAACTCGAACTGGATTTTTCGGAAGAGGATTTGGAATTTGTTCCCAAGGATGAATTTAAGAAAAAAATTATTGCTTTAATAGAAAAACTTAATAATATTATTTCTTCTTACATATCGGGAAAAATTATCAGGGATGGAATAAATCTCGTGATTTCAGGGAGGACGAACAGCGGGAAGTCATCACTCTTTAATCAGCTGCTAAAATCCGACAGAGCCATAGTAAGCGAAATTAAAGGGACAACGCGTGATTATCTTCAGGAAAACATTATTATAAACGGAATACTTTTTAACCTAATAGACACGGCAGGAATAAGAAAATCAGAAGACGCAATAGAAACCGAAGGAATAAAGAGAAGTTTTCAGAAAATCGAAGAAGCGGATTTTGTAATATATCTGATTGATTCATCCGAATCAAAAGAGATAATAAGGGAAGAAACAGAGTTTTACGGCAAGAATTTCGATTCTAAAAAATCGCTTTTAATATTTTCGAAAAATGATTTGAAAAGAACGGACTACAAAGGATACATTTCAATTTCGATTTTCGACGATTCATCTTTGAATAAGCTGAAACAAAAAATTATCGACAGAGTAAAAGAAAATACGATAAGCAAATCGAGCAATGAAATAATACTGACAAATCTCAGGCACAAAATCTGCCTGGAAAATGTCGTTGGTTCATTAAAACAGGTGATCGAGAGCATAGACAAAAAGATGAGCGGAGAATTTATTTCGGTCGATTTGCGGAATGCCCTGAACTACCTCGGCGAAATAACGGGAGAGGTAACAAACGAGGAAATTTTAAATAATATTTTTAAGAAGTTCTGTATCGGAAAGTGAAGTATATGTACAAAATAATAATTCTTTCACTGGTATTTCTTTTCATCTCCTGCAAGACGAAGTCGTCGCAGGTGGAGAAGCCGGTCGAGATAATAAAAGCAGTAAAAGCAAGCGATACGATTTCATTCGATTACGATAGCAGGATTAAGGAGCTGAAGAAATCGCTGTCAGGTGATTTCATTTACAAAACATCCTCGTGTTTTGTAGTTGTAAGCAATCTAAACGAGACTGAAACGCAAAGGATTGTCGAATACACCATAAGAAATGCCGAGGAATGTTTTTATAACGATTATTTCGAAAAAAAGCCCGATGAGGTGATTACGATATTTCTTTTTAAAGACGATAAGACATACAGGTACTGGGCGAACAAGCTTTACGGAGATACCGACCTATCGCGATTCGGATACTACAAACCTTCAAAGAAAACGATGTTAATGAATATCAGTACAGGAGGAGGAACGCTTGTGCATGAATTGACACACGCATTTGTCAGATATGATTTTCCCGACATTCCGTCGTGGTTCAACGAAGGGCTCGGTTCGCTTTACGAAAGATGTTCGATGAACAACAAGGAAATTCTGGGGCATACGAACTGGCGTTTACCGGAATTAAAAGAAGCGATTCAGAACAATTTATACAATTCGCTCGAATGGCTTATAAATACGACAGATGAGGAATTTTACGATTACGAGAGTTCAAAAAATTACGCACAGGCAAGATATCTTTGCCAGTATTTACAGGAGAAAAAGCTTTTAAGAATATTTTATAAGAATTTCAGGGACAATTACGAAAAAGACAAATCCGGAAGAACACAGCTTGAAGAAGTGACAAGGATGAGACTTGCAGATTTGGATTATCTATTCGTAGAATGGGTGAAAGCCCTTCGCAGTGAGCAGTAAGAAAATTTGAGGTCATATCATTAATTTAAGCAACTTAATTTTTAAAAAGCGATACCTGTCAAGAGCATGCAGGTATGACATCACAGTATTAATTCCTGAAAAATCAAAAAAACACCCCATAAATTTTTCAATTTCTTAAGAATTCTATTCCAAGTATATTGTGTGATTCAAAAAACCATTAGTAATAAACAATAAAATCCAGGAGTAAGTTATGTCAGTTGTAATCACAGGTAAAAATCTGAAAGTTGAGGACGTTTACAATGTCGCACTCAGAAACGAAAAAGTGGAATTACATCCCGAAGCAATTCAGAGAATAACCAAGTGCCGGGGATTCCTCGAAAAAAGGGTGGTCGCAAAAGAAATCATGTATGGTGTAAATACGGGTATAGGTGAGCTTGCAAATGTAGTATTAAACGACGAGCAGGTAAAGGAATTTCAGAAATATTTAATATACAATCACGCGGCAGGAATCGGAGAGCCGTTTCCGATAGAGACGGTACGTGCGGCCATGCTATCGAGAATCAACGTACATGCAAACGGATATTCGGGGTGCAGACTCGTGATTACTCAAACGTATGTAGATATGCTAAATAAAGGCGTAACTCCCGTGGTCTGCACAAAAGGCAGTGTTGGTGCGTGCGGGGACCTCTCGCCGATGAGTCAGATAGCACTTTCGCTGATGGGTGAAGGAGAATCGTTTTATAAAGGCAAGAGAATCCCGACAAAAGATGCGCTTGAAAAGGCAGGGATTCCTGTACCGGGTTTACAGGCACGCGACGGACTGGCAGCGATAAACGGTTCAAACGTGATAACCGGAATGGCATGCATTCAGATATACGAGATAGAAAGATTTTTAAAGCAGGCTGAGATTGCGTGTGCAATGACGCTCGAAGCACTAATGGCAAATATGAAGCCATACGATACAAGGCTTCACAATTTAAGAGGATTCCGCGGTGCTGTTACTTCCGCAGAAAATATAAAGCGAATGATAGAAGGCTCCGACCTGCTCGGAAAAGTAAAAGTGAAAGTACAGGATGCATATTCAATGCGTTCAACACCGCAGGTAATAGGTGCCGCACGTGACCAGTTAAGATGGACAAGGGAGCAGGTGGAAATCGAACTTAACGGAGTTGCAGATAATCCAATTTTTCTACCTGATGACGAAATAGTTTTAACGGGTGCAAATTTCCAGGGTTCGCCAATCAGTGTTCCTCTCGATATGCTGGGAGCGGCGGTTACTATGGTTTGCGTATTATCGGAAAGAAGATTAAACAGGTTATTACACCCTGCATTAAGCGTAGGGCTTCCGGCATTCCTTACAAAAGGAGCGGGAATGTTTTCGGGACATATGCTCAGCCAATACACTGCCGATATGATGATAGTAGAGCAGAAGATTCTATCCGCACCGGCTTCGATTCAATCAATCCCGGCTGCGGCAGACCAGGAAGATTTCGTGAGTATGGGGATGAATACGGCACTTAAGACAAGGCAGATAATCGAAAATGCATACGGAATATTAGGAATTGAATTCATTGCAGCAACACAGGCAATAGATTTCAGGGATTACAGTGTAGGTAAAGGAACAAAGGTTGCTCACGCAGAGGTAAGAAAAGTTGTAAAGCATTTAGATGTCGACAGGCCATTATTCACAGACCACAATAATATGATGGCATATGTAAAGGGACGTGATATTCTGCATGCAGTTGAAAAAGAAATCGGAGAACTTAAGACATACTGATAAAAAAACGTTCCCAAACAAAGTTTGGGAACGAGAAATTTGATAAAGTACAATAAAAAAAGCCCGCCGGAAAAAATTCGACGGGCTTTAAAATTGAATCTCAAAATTATTTTGTAATAACCATCTTCTTAATGTCAGAGAATTTTTCGGTTTCCAGTTTATAAAAATACACACCCGAAGATAAATTGGTTGCATTAAAATCATACGTATATTTTCCTGCCGATAAATTTTCATTTATCAATCCGGCTACTTTACGACCGAGGATATCATATAAATTCAATTTAACAGAAGAGTTCACTGGTAAATCAAAATTTATTTTCGTTGTGGGATTAAACGGATTCGGGAAATTCTGATAAAGCGAGTAACTTTGGGGAATTTCTTTTCCGTTTGAGGTAATGCCCATTGCGGTTTCCCTGTAATCGACGATTCTGAAATCATCGAAATAGAATCCGTCACCCGGAGTACCGTTATCGGTATAATAATAAAATCTTACTTTAATAGTTTTTCCTATATAGGAATTTAAATTCACCTGTTCATAGACCCAATAGTTCAGGCCGACATAAGACTGGTACGAAGACTGCATTTTTGTATATCTACCGGTCATGGTAGTCCAGGTCGAGCCGTTGTCGCTGCTCACCTGAATTCTGGCGTAGTCATAACCCGTTTCTGTAGCCCACTTAGCGGCGAATTCAATTCTCGGATTAATTTTTCCTGTAAGGCTGATATTGTTATTCAGGGTGAAATAATTGGAAGATGAATTCGAGGAATTTCCGCCTTTAGAATCACAGAAGCATCTCGAGCCTTTCCAGAAAGTCATATAGGTAGTATCCCATTGTTTTCCCGACCCGCTTACAGTCCAGTTACCTTTTCCATTTTCAGCGTTATCGGAAAATAGTGTTTCTATATTTCCAATCGTAACATAAAACGTATCCTGAGAGGCAACAGCATTTTCCTGTTTAACCGTGCAAATGAATTTAGCATTGTCACCGATGCCCGCAGAGTTGGAAATTTTAAATTTGAAGGTTGTATTTGTATTTTCTTTAATTTGTTTCACCTGAATGCTGTCGTAGTTAACCGAAGAAACAATAGGGGTTGCGTTAGCATAGGTTGTGGTCAATTCCACGACGACATTTTTCGATGTCTGAGAAACGCCTTTATTCCTGACACCGATTTTCAGCTGAAGTGTATCATTTTTACTTGCGGCGCCTTTTCCGGCAACCGTGAAATACTGCATTTTAGGATATCCTCCGGCAAGCCAGCTAATATGCTTCATCATAGGGAGGTTCAGACTATTCAGGGGAATAATTTCGGAAGCGGCGGGCCAGAAACCCGAGCCGGAAATTTCTATTGTCCATCCGTAAGTGCCGGTAACGTGCATAAAGTCTCTTGTCGTACCGCTGGAATAGTACTGAAGCATTTCGTGAACCGTACCATAGAGATATTGATTGGTCTGCCCGAATTCAGAGCTCCAGTCCGAGTATAAATCATACCTGATTGCCGTATCGCAATAGCTGTACGGATTTAAAATTGAACCATTGACCGAATGTATAGACAGGGCAATTTTCGGATGTCTAAGCAGAAGGAAATCTCTGATAGCCTGAGATTCAGGTTCGGAGAAAGCGTAGGGACCTCTGTAAGTATCTGAACTTGGAGTACCGCTCGAGCCGCTATTCAAACCCCAGCCGTAGCTGTAATTTCTGTTCAAGTCAACGCCATAGCTGCCGCCGTTATTGCGCCTGTTTTTTCTCCAGCTTCCGCCGCCGTTAGGATACGTCATTCTGTTATATTCATAACCGTCCGGATTGACGCAAGGGACAAAAAATATTTCCCTGCTATTCACGAGATATGTTGCAACCGGGTCGGTGCCGTAGTTTTCGCACAGCCAGTACATATAATACAACTGGACTTCCTGGGATATAGGTTCGCGTGCGTGATGCAAGCCGTCGTAATAAGCCATTGGTTCCGTAGCCGACTCGTTAATATTCGGATTGTCGGATATCTTAACTCCCCAGACAATATTTGTATCCCACGAAGTGCCAAGATTTGTTTTTGTCGAAACGATATTCGGATACAACAGTCTCAATGTATCCAGCACTCTTACCATTTCATCATAATTATGATTACCTTTAAAAGTACCGAGAGAATATCCGTCAATATTATCTGACCTCATCAGTTCATAACTTCTCCGGAGTTCCTGTTCGGTGGGCGGTTTCATTTCACTATAATATATATTCATATCTTCTATCATAACATCATATCTGAATCCGGAATTTTTCAAAATATTCATTTCATCCACATTAAGGACAAGGATTATTCCTTCCTTTGTATTTCCCAAAAATTCATCTGCTGATATACCAAGACCTAAAAGTCTTTGAATATCACCCGGTGAATTTACATATATTTTTACCTGCGAATATTTAACGAAGCTTGTCTGTTTTGAGCCTGATAAATCGAAGCTCAAAGCCATAAACAAAACAATCAAAAAAACTAACGAGAAAAAAATTTTTTTCATAAAATAAATTTTAACTTTAATCACTTAAAATAACATAAATTTCAATTTATTTCGAGTTAAAAAAGCCTTGAAAGAATAAAAAACCAAATAAAATTTCACGATTTTATTATTATATCGAAAAACATGCAAGAAAATAATTTTTTAATTATTAAATTGTTAATATGTGATATAAGATTCAAAAATATGTTCATATTTTAATTTATTTTTACTATTTTTTCCATAGTGAGGAGAATAATTTTTTAATAAAGAAATTTCTTTTCTCAATTAAAAAAATATAATTATGAAAAAATTAATTCTTCCCACTTTGTTTTTAGCCGTATTTTGCATTACGATGTTCTACAGCTGTAATGAAAGCACGACACCCACAGGCGGTACAGGGACAACCGGAACTAACAATACATTATTACTCACAACACCTAACGGTGGAACTCTATCATACGACGGATATATTTTATCAATAGAGCCAAACACAGTTCCTAAAACAGCAACCGGAGGAGACGGACAGGTGACATTTTCTATTGAAACAAATACGACACTGGAATCAGGCATAGCGGCTCTGCCATCGGATCAAACGCTGGTCGGCAAGTATGTAAAATTCGGTCCTGACGGATTCACTTTTTCCCAGCCGTTAAAGATGACTTTCTCGGCTTCGGGAGAATCATCACCCGAAAACCTTGTTATAATGCGCTATTATCCGGACAGAAACCAATGGTTCCGGGTAAATACTTCAGCGATAGATACGGTAAACAAGACAATAAGCACAAACGGAGACAGTTTGAAGCTCGGATATTTTGCACTTACAAAGACTTCGACTAAAGACGCACCAGATTCACAGGGCGGAATAGAATTTACCGGAACAACAGAATATTGGTATACACTAACAGTAAAAAGCTGGACTCCTAAATATCCCGAACAAGGAGCCTGGTTCAGCGGGGGAAGTCCTGTTGGCCACACTTTCAGTTCGGGAAGTGACCCGACAGGAACATGGCCTATAATTCCCTTGCACGCATATTTACCTCAGGGCACTTATGAAATATGGGTAAGCAGAGTAAACAGATCTACTCCGATGCATACATTCAGTTCACCATATACTTGCAACATAGATGCTCCGCTCACATACTGGGGCTGGGGCAATCCATCCGGCTGGGCACATCTGGTCGCACCGGGAAGCGGAAACTGGGTAGCGGGTGGACCTTCGAACTGGCCTCCGGCAACTATCCCTATGGGAACGGGAAATTTTCAAGCGACACTGACATGGGTAAATACTTCAAGCAGTGCAGTTGACCTTGATTTATATCTTACAATGCCAAACAACGAAAAAGTATATTTCGGGCACAAAGTCGCGAATGACAGCAGTTTTGCACTTGATGTAGATTTCAGATATACATTAGGAAACGCAACAGAAAATATATACAGTTTAAAGAGTTCCTTGCCAACCGGTTCATACAAAGTAGAAGTAAATTACTGGGGCGGCACCGGGACTAAACCGTATAACGTCAGAATATTAATTAATGGAACCGTAACAAATTATTCAGGTTCACTTTCGAGTGGTACGGTTTTAATTCGAACATTCTCATTATAAATATCTATAATTTGATATTCAATAATAGCCCGTTTGCAGAAAGCAAGCGGGCTAATTCTTTTGCCTGAAAAAATTAAGCTTCAATCAGCGAGCCATATAATTTTCAATTTCTCTGACCTCCTTGAACAGGGCAGAGGTAAGATTTTCGTATCCGTTTTTCGTTACTAATATATCGTCTTCGATTCTCACGCCGATTCCGTGATATTTTTTCGGTGCGTCACTGCCCTTTGCGATATATATTCCGGGTTCCACGGTCAGTATATTTCCTGCTTTAAGCACGTCGTAACCGTTATTTGTTTTAACCGCATCGTGTGTATCGAGACCAAGGTGGTGTCCGACTCCGTGCATATAATATTTAATTACCTCTTCCTTCTTTTTAATTATTTTCAGGTTCAGCAGGCCTTTTGCAAGCGTATCCTTGGCATAATTTTTCAGATACGACAATTTTACACCCGGCTTAATTCTTTTAATCACTTCTTTCTGGACTTTTAAAACCAGTTCATAGATTTCCTTTTGCGGTGCGGAAAATTTCCCGTTTACGGGTACTGTGCGGGTGATATCGGAATTGTATCCGTTGAACTCCGCGCCGGAATCAATTAAAACCAAATCACCATCTTTCAGTATATCCCGGTTGGTTTCATAGTGAAGAGTGCAAGCATTATTCCCTGAAGCAACTATTGTATTGAATGCAACATCAGAAGCACCGTAAGTTTTATAATTGTACTCAAGTATGGATTGCACCTGGTATTCTCGCATTCCTGCTTTCAGCGTAGTTATCGCATCTTCAAATGCATTTACGCAAATATCCGCCGAGCGTTTCATTTCGGAAATTTCGAAATCGGTTTTAACGAATCTCATTTTTCCGATAAGATTGTTCACGTCTATAATCTGAATATTCGGAGTCATTGTAAAAAGCTTTTCATACAAATCTATTACTATTCGTTTCATTTCGCCTGTCAAGGAATAAAATTCGGGAATGTTGATATAGAGTTTATCAACATCAGGGGTAAGGCTCGCTGTCAGGAGATTCATCAATTCCGTATTCACCATTCCGTATTCAATTCCGAGTTCTTTATTTACGTTTTCAAAGCCGAGGCGTTTGCCCGTCCACACTTCCCTTGCTTTATCTTTTTGCTGGACGAATAAAATTTCTTTAACGGTTTTGAATTTATTTTTCCCCGTTGATACTTTAATTCCTCCGGGAGCCAGCAGTAATGCAGAATGCGGCTCATTGAATCCGGTGAGGTAAAAGAAATTCCTGTTTTGCTTAAAGGGAAAATCGTAATCGTATGATTTATGTTTAAAAGTCGCACCGAAGACGAGGACGAGCGAGCCTTTATCAACCTGCTTCAGCAGTTCCTGCCTTCGGGTTTTGTGGAAAGAGAGTTTGTTTTTGGGCATAAAATTATTTTTATAATTTCATATTTATTACATGAATTAAAAGCTACGGAAAATACTGTTATTGTTTTTTAGTAAAAAAGTTAATCATTTTATTAAAATTAAATCCTACTCCAGCAAAGTTAGGTTCTAATATTAATGAGTCTGCCAAAGCTTTTCCAATTCCTTTTTTTAATTCCTTTGCTATTTTAAAATCATTCAGATCCTTTTTTTGTATTATATCATTAAATAATTTTTCAACTAGCGCAACAACTTCTGTTGTTGTCTTACAAAACTTTTTCAATGGAATGAAAATAAGTTTCAAGTCATCTTCAACTTCTTTTGAATGGTTCAAACTAAAATTCTCTCTAAATTTACTTGGATTCTATTTGTTATTAATATTGCAGGTAACATGTCTTCTGCATCTTCGCCATTTATATTATGCCATGATAAAACTTCATCTTGAAAATGGACTTTATCAGTTCCTCTAATAACAACAGCTTTATTTTCTGCTGCAATTGAAGCCATTTTTTCGTAATTCTTTATTAAAGCTTCTCCAAGTGGTTCTTCCCATCCATAATCAAGAAGATAAATAAAATAATTCCTTGTGGTATCAATTGGAATATTGGTTAAAGATTGAATATATAGTCCCATATTATTATAATTTAATTTATAAACCTTTTAATTTGGATTCTGCCGCTGTTGGTGTTTAGTCCGATTTAGCAGACTTAACCAACAGGAAATTTAAAAGCTCAATAGCCACGAGCTTTAGCTCGTGGGATAGTAAAACCAAAAACCCGGCTTTAGCCGATAACCTAAACATTTTGGGCTAAAGCCCAAATAAGGGTGAATCTATTTCCACGACCTGAAGGTCGTGGCTACTGAAAAAGAACTTAATCAAAAAAAACGTTCAAGTTTTGGGCTAAAGCCCAAATAAGGTGAATCTAAACCACGACCTGAAGGTCGTGGCTACTGAAAAAGAACTTAATCAAAAAAAACGTTCAAGTTTTGGGCTAAAGCCCAAATAAGGTGAATCTAAACCACGACCTGAAGGTCGTGGCTACTGAAAAAGAGCAAATCCTTCACATCGATTTAAGGTCGTGGCTACTGAAAAAGAACTTTATAAAAAACACTTTAGCCGTTAACCCTTTTTAAAAGCATATTTCTCTAAAAACAACTCCACTTCTTCAGCAAATGATTTCTTCCTATGATGCTCTTCCTGATTCTTTATATACTCTCTTACTTTCGGAATCAAAGATTCGCTCACAGACACCGCTATATATTCATCCTGCCATTCAAACTTTTTATCTAACAGCTTATTTTGATTCAACCAAAATGAAGATTCACCTTTTATTAATTGAGTTAATTTGGAAAGAGACTGCTCAGCTTTAATAGAAATTAATAAATGTACGTGGTCTTCAACCCCATTAATAAAATCTAAATAAATATCATTTTTCCGTGCATTATCTTTTATATGGTCATATAATTTATATTTTAAATCAGGAGTGATAATTTTATTTCTGTTTTTAGTTGACCAAATCAGATGAACCCAAACTTTGATAAAAGGCATAATTTTAAAAATTATCGGCTAAAGCCGTCATTTATAAAAATCCCTTCCACGAGCTAAAGCTCGTGGCTACTGAAAAAAGCATTTAAAAACGAATAACAAAAACATTCATAATTCAAAATTTAGCATTCGAGAACTAATCTTCGAACTTCTCTTTATCTTTATTATTCACGACATCGTCAATCTGAATAGGATACTTGCCGCTGAAGCAGGCGGTGCAGTAGTCGGTTTTCTCCTCCGCATACGGGACAGCATCCAGCAGTTTTTCCAGTGAAAGATAGCCGAGCGAATCCACTCCCAATTCCTGTCTTATTCCCTCGATGTTTCCGTTATGCTGGTTTGCAATGAGCTCTTCCTTCGACGGGAAATCCATACCGTAATAGCAGGGAGACACGATTGGGGGTGAAGTGATACGCAGATGAATTTCTTTGGGATTTGCCTTCTTGATTAAGTCGACGAGCATTTTAAGTGTATTTCCCCTGACAATCGAATCATCGACGATAACCACCTTGCGGTTATTCAGCACGCCTTTAACGATATTGAATTTAATTTTTATTTTCAGTTTCCTGTTATCCTGACCCGGGAGAATAAATGTTCTACCGATATAATGGCTTCTAATCAGTCCTATTTCGTGTTTCAGATTTTTCGTAGTTTTAATTGCTTCGTTAAAGTATCCGAGTGTAGCGGTATTAGAGGAGTCGGGGACATTAATTATGATTACTTTCTTTTCATCGTCGTCGACCGGATTATCCTTATCAGGCGGCGGCTGTTCAATCGAGAGATTCCGTCCGATATTTCTTCTCACCTTATCGACTTTCTCCTCGAAAATCTGGCTGTCGGGTCTGGAGAAATATATATACTCAAAGATGCAGTGTTTATATTTATCCGCAGTTTTAAAGATAGTCGATTTCGGTTTTTTATTTTTGATAGCATCCCTGTCGATAACAATCATTTCTCCCGGTTCGACATCCCTGATATAATCCGCATTCAGAATATCGAGTGCAGTTGTTTCAGAGGCAAATATATAGCTGTCTTCCAGCGAGCCCATCACGAAAGGTCTGACTCCATACTGGTCGCGGACAGCAATAAGTTTTTCATCCGTCAAAATGCAGACAGAATAGGCACCTTCTACCTGATTAAAAGCATCGAGCAATTTATCCTCGATGGTTTTCTCTTTACTTTTTGCTATTAAATGTAAAATTATTTCGCTGTCTGTTGTGGTCTGAAAAATCGTACCTTCGTTCTGAAGTTTATTTCTGAGGTAATTTGTATTTGTCAGGTTACCGTTATGAGAGAGTGCGAGATTTCCGTCCTTATAATTCACCTTAAAGGGCTGGATATTATTTCTTCTTCCAGATGCACCCGTTGTTGAATAGCGGTTATGACCGATTGCAGAATTTCCTTTAAGGTCTTCGGTCAAAATCAGTTCATCGGCAAAGACATCGAGTACAAGCCCAGTTCCTTTATGCACGTTGAAATGGTATCTCTTTTTATCTTCGAGATATTCGCAGGACACAATTCCCGCGGCCTCCTGTCCCCTGTGCTGGAGAGCGTGAAGTCCGTAATACGTCAATATAGCCGCTTCGGGATTGTTATAAATCCCGAACACACCGCAATTGGAATGAATTGATTTTGTATAGCAATCGACAAAATGCTTCTTCCTTCTTAAGAGTCTTTCTTTATCTATTTTCATAACAATAAATTTTTCTATTTCTTTTTGTCAGTAACCCTGATATGATTCGAGAAAATCCATGCTTTTTCGCCGAGCCAGCATTCGACCCTGTAGTTACCGGGTTCTTTAGTATCCCATACGCAGCCGATACCCGAATACTCATCATAGATTTTACCGTCTTTAATCAATTTTAATTTTGCCTGTTTCGGAACGAAAGTATTAAAAATAATATTTTTATTTTTTTTCTTATCGAAGTAAATTTCGTCTCCCAGGTTATACGTTACCCCGTCATATTCGGCAAAGAACCTGAAACCTTTCCCATCCCCGTAATAATGATTTACGATAAAGGATTTTCCGTATCTCAACGCTTCAATTATTTCTTTTTTATACAGAGCGAATTTCTCGCTGTTCCCTTTTTTAATTTCTTCATTCAGCAAGACATGAGTACGGATGGATTTAAAAAGCACTTTATACGGAAACACCTCTATGGTATAGAAGCCCATCAAATTCTGTTTATGGGCGTGAGCGTCAACGCTTCCAATTGCGGTAACTTTTCTTTCCTTATTCAGTTCATCCCATTTCCTAACAGCTTCCTTGTCCGGAGCTTCGATAGATTTAAGCGGGTGAAGGAATCTCTGCACTTTATTATTATCGTTCAGGCCTTCGACCCATTCGCTCATATGATTCCAGATTTCAATTCCGTCGAAATCCTTGCTTTTCCATGCAATCCACGGGTATGCGGGATGTTCGGGATACTGATTTCTTTTTTCAAACGGGTGAGCAATGAAACCGACACCGCCTTTCTTTTTTATTTCCGTCACATATTGTTCAGCGGTCAGATTACATCCAAGCTCTCCATTGGACAGCACTCTGAATGTCCCTATCAGTTCTTCCAGTCCCATTACGAGGTAATGGTTTTTATTGCTCTTGTCATTAATTTCATATCCGACGATAACCATTGTATTATCGAACCACTTCTCCAAGCCCTCATCTCTTGCGAGAAGAGTATTGTGGTCAGTAAGGATGACGAAATCCAGATTTACTTCATTTGCATACTTAGCGATTTCTTCCACACTGCCCGTGCCATCCGAAAAAGTAGAATGGACATGTATTGCACCATTGTATTCGTACATATATTTATAGTTTATTTTGTTTTTTCTTTTTAATAATAGTTACGCCCAGTACCGCACCTATCATTCCGAACAAGGGATATATTATCAAATTTGAAAACAAAGAAACAATCGAAATAGTTGGCGAAAAGCCGTATTGATTAAATTCATCCGAGAATTTATTCATTTGCACCACAATTTCCGGCGGCAAAGAAAAATCCTTCAAAAAAGACAATGTTTCGTCCACGGGATTTTGTTTAGACATAAGCATAAAGGCAAAATTGAAAGCGGAGACTAAAATTCCCGATAATATGCCACACAAAATTCCTATCATCACGCCGTCTTTTGAATTTAAATCCGTCTGTGTGTTTTCAATCTGTTTATTATAAATAAAGACACCGGCCAATCCTCCAAGCATAATACCCGAGCAAAAGAAAAGGTTAACAAAGTTAATAAAAGGGAGCACAGAAATCGAAGTCATAATAAAAGTTCCATAAACAATAGGTATCATCCTGTTAGGTTGTTTATTCATACAAGTTATTCTTTCCCTTTCGCTTCATTATTGTTTTTAAAATAAACAAAAAGTTCATTAAAGAAATTATAAAATCCGGGTATTAAATAAAAAGGCAAAATAAAACCGATTAAAGCCCCTGTAAATGTTCTGGAGATAAAGGAATTGTTAAAAACATCGAATAAGTCCATCACGGCATCCAGAAACACAAAAAATGCAGGGACAAGAAGAAGCCACAGTGGTGGTAATTTTAGATTATTTATGCCTTTAACAAGCGGATAAACAATTACCGAGAGTAAAAAAGCCCAGTAAATTGAAAGGCAACGGGAACAAACCGCATATTTTTCGCCTAATAAATGATAAGAACGGTCATCAAGCTGATGGCAGGTAACAGAAAAGAAAGAATACGAGAAGTCTGAAACAGTTTTTAGGATACCTGAAGAATTATGAAAAAGGGGCGCAAAGACTATAAAAGCGTTCCAAAACAGTGTAATTACGAGAAAAATAAAATAAATTCTTTTACCTGACATTATTTTGCATTATTTTTGTATATAAAAATAAAACGACTAAATCTAAATAAAAAGGTCAAACAATACCAATTTACAAAAATATGCAAAAAAACAGTTTTTATTTTTATTAGTTGAATTTAATTATATTGTTTTGCATATTCGCAAAAAAGTGTTCTTTTAAATTTTATTCATTAACAATTTAATATCTGAGACATGAAAATTAACATAACGGCTAGGCATTTTAAGGCAAAAGATTCTTTAAAGAAGTATGCAAAGGCAAGGATAGAAGAATTGGGAAAGTACAGTGAAAATATTTTATTTGCGGACGTGATATTTTTTTACGACAAACCACCGGCAGATACTAAATATTGTGAATTAATATTTAAGTTAAAGGATAAGATACTGACTGCAAAGGAATCTGCAGGTGATTTTGAAAAAGCGGTTGATAATGCTGTTTTAAAAATCGAAACGCAACTATACAAATACAAAGACAAAAATAAGACACAAAAATATAAAAAAGATACAGGAAAATTCAAATCAATTTAAATAATTATTGCCGGACAGATTTAAAGACATAAAGGAATTCAAAAGGGAATTTATAGGTGTAGATTTTTTTTACAGTGAATGCAAGGAGAGATTCAAATTAAAGAAAGCGACATCTAAAAGAATTCCCAAAGAAAAAGTTGTCAGAGAAAAGGACATACACAGGCCCGGGTTGGCATTAGCGGGTTACGTGGAATTATTTACCTATAACCGGGTACAGATTTTCGGTAACACGGAAATGAAGTATCTGAAGACCCTTACAAGCAAAAACCGTCTGATTACATTAAAGAGATTTTTTTCGTTTGAAATTCCATGCGTTATTATAACGGATAACAACAAGGCACCGAATGAACTCTTAAAAATAGCAGATGAAAACAAGGTACCTGTTTTCATTACTCCTTACCAGACAACACGATTTGTAAATTTCATAAGTGATTTTCTCGACGACCAGTTTTCCACACAGGTAGCGATACACGGTTCATTCGTTGACGTTTACGGAGTTGGATTATTATTCTGCGGTAAATCCGGGATAGGAAAAAGCGAAATAACGCTAGATTTAGTAGAGAGAGGTCACAGGTTAGTGGCAGACGACATAGTAGTAGTATCGAAAAAGGCAGAAAGCATATTAATGGGAGCGGGAACTTCTCTGGTAAAGCACTTTATGGAAATCCGAGGACTCGGCATAATAGACATCAAGCAGATTTTCGGTATAAGGGCAATAAGATTCCAAAAGAGGGTGGAAGTAATAGTAGAGCTTGAGGATTGGAACAGTTCAAAGAACTACGACAGGACCGGATTAAATTCCAAGATAATTAATTTAATGGGAGTCGACATTGAAGCCATCAATTTACCAATTTTTCCCGGCAAAAACATAACGGTAATAGCAGAAGTGATAGCATTGAATTATTTATGCAAACATTACGGTTATAATGCCGCAAAAATATTCGAAAAAAGACTTGAAGCAAAAATAAAACGGAACAAGAAGGATTCGGGTTTCGGAAAGAATTCATATAACGGATTCGGAAGGAACACAGAATACTTCGAGCATGATTTTGAATAGCACAAATTATTTTAAAATTTTAATTTTAACTGGAGGTTAAAAAATTTATGGTTTGGACATTAGAATTAGCTTCATTCCTTGATGATGCACCATGGCCTGCCAATAAGGCAGAGCTAATAGACTATGCAACAAGGACAGGTGCACCAAAAGAGGTAATTGACAATCTAATGGATCTTGAAGATACAGAAGAGCCCTACGAGAGCATGGAAGAAATTTGGCTGGATTATCCAACAGACGAGGATTTCTTTTACGATGAAGAAAACAAAGATTTTTAACTTTAAAACCGGATAAACAAAAAACCCAATAATTTTTTATTGGGTTTTTTTATAACACACCTTGGTAAAGACTTTTCAAATATTATTTTTACTTTTTTTTACAGCAAGTTTTGCGTTTTCGCAGGACGATGAACTCGATTTCAAAAAATACGAACTTGACGAATTAGTCATTGAATTTAAGAATTCACACAACTTCGAGGAAAACGACATCGAGAACCTGATAAAGACCGGAAAATCCAATACATTCGTTTACAGTGAATTTTGTACAGACATATTAAGAATAGAAAAGTTTTATTTCGATAACGGTTTTATAGATGCATCGGTAGACACTAACATTGCCATAAACGAGAAAGAGAAGAAGATAACAGCCAAATTCATAATTGACGAAAAACAGCCTTACAGAGTAGAATACATTGATTATAAGGGAATTGAGGATATCGGACCGACTTTAAGCGGGAAACTTTTTGAAGAGAAGGAAATGCTAATTAAGATAAATGACATATACAACAGAGGCAGACTCGCGCAGGAAATTTCACGAATAGTCACCTTTTTCAACAATAACGGATACGCAAATGCAATTAATGACCCTCCGGAAATAATTAAAATTGAGACCAACAATCCCAGCAGAAAAAACAAAGTTATCATTAACCTAAATTTTCATCTCGGAGATTTTTACAGATTTGGAAAGACGAAAATAAAAATCGAAGACAACAAATACGGAATTAAATTTTTCGAAGTATACAGAGAGCTGGAATATAACGAAAATGACACATACAGCAAGGAAAAGCTCATTGAAAGCGAGAACAGGATAAACCGCATCACCATACTCGAAAACGCAAGAATATTATTCGATTATGTGGATTCAGTAAACAATATAATCCATCTCAAAATCAACGCATCGGTAAGGAACAAATACGAAATACAGCCAAAGATATTAGGATACGACATAAATAACTTATTTTACGGGGGAGGCGGATTATCTTTTTCCGACAGATATTTCTTTGGCGGCGGAAGGACCCTGCTAATTAAGCTTGAAGGGCTAGTTCACTCCGACGATTACAACGGTATTGATTTTTCTATGAATGTATTTCAGCCGTATATTTTCAACAACAATAAAATCACGGGTGAGTGGAAAATCGGGACGACATTGTTCAATGAGGATAAATACAGGACACTCGAAACGAAGAACCAGTTCGACATAAACTACGAACTACCAAAGCATACATACATCAACAATCTGCAATTTTCGTGGAAAATAAGCAATCAAAGATTCACAGTGAAAAAGCCGGTTGAAAATAATTTAGGTGATACGGTGGTTATTTTACCCGTAAATTCTTTCGTTAATACTTTTTCATCGGTATTGGGGCTCACGATAATTCACAATAATACAAACAGTTTTCAGTTTCCTTCAAAAGGTTTTTTTCAGTCGTATTTATTTGAAGAAAGCGGATTATTAAGCGGTGCCGCAAGAAAATTATTTGATATATCAACATTCAATTATTTTAAATTCACTACCGTACACAAGTTTTATTTTAACGTATTGCACGAAAACAGTGCGTCCGTAATTGCTTCAAAGACATTACTCGGGGTTATTTTTGAATACGGGGACAACTCTTTAAAAGTGAGCGGTACACCATACAATCTAAGCGTAGACTTCATTCCGCTCGAGACAAGATTTATTGCAGGCGGGAATACAAGCGTAAGGGGATGGACGGGAAAGAGACTAGGAACATTTAAAAACATGGAATACGGGGGGAACTTTTTATTCGAAGGGAATCTGGAGCACAGGACCAAACCGTTCAGAAACGAAAAAGGCATTTTCAAAGATTTAGGATTCGTTACTTTTTTTGATTACGGAAACTTATGGGAGGAGGCATCAAAATTTCAATTCAATCAGATTGCTCTTGCCATTGGAGGCGGAATCCGTTATTACACGATAGTCGGTCCTGTAAGATTCGATATTGGTTTCAAATTATATGATTATTTTGCAGAAGAAGGAACCAATAAGTGGCTTTTCGACAATTCATTAAAAACAATTTTTAAAAACAAGATTGCATTTCAGTTCGGAATAGGAAACACTTTTTAATTTACGGGGAAACGAAGGAAAAATTCAAATGTGGTCAAACATAATAGGACAGGACAGAGTAATAAAAATACTGAAGAACATACATTCAAGCGATAAAATTTCGCATGCGTATATTTTTTACGGAAAGGAAGGAGTAGGAAAAGATGCGGTAGCGATAGAATTTGCAAAATTACTGAACTGCGACAATAAAATTGACGGGTCTGAAGCATGCGACAATTGTGCGAGTTGCAGGCAAATCAACACATTAAATTCCACTTTATTTAAATTCATCACCGCATTACCCGCCGGAAGGAAAGAGACATCGGAAGACGACAATCCGGTAAATACGTTAAAGCAGGAAGATTACGAAATATATCTCGATGAGATAGCAAAGAAGTCCAGAGACAATTATCATAAGATAAACATTCCCAATGCGAATGACATCAGGATTAGCAGTATAAGGCAAATACGTAAGGAAATTTATCTTACGGGAGTAAAAGGGAAAAAGAAAATATTTATAATTTCAAACAGTGACCTGATGAATACCCAGAGCTCTAATGCATTCCTGAAAATACTGGAAGAGCCACCCGGGGATTCGCTAATTATCTTGACGACATCCAGATTAAATTCAATGTTATCCACGATAACAGGCAGGTGTCAGAAAATAAGGCTTGACCCGATAAGAAAGGAAGACATGACGAAATTTCTTCTTAATTTCAAAAAGGATATCGGTATACAGAAAGCCGAACTTTTTGCGGACATTTCCGACGGAAGTATTTTGAAATGCAAGAGCATTACCGATTCATATTTTTTTGAATTAAGGGAATCTGTAATAGATTTGCTTATAGCACTTGTAATGAACAAGGGCATCACTCTATCAAATATAATAAATTCCCTTGTAATAGAAAAAGACAAAGAAAAAATAAGGCAGTTCCTGCTTTTAATAATAATATGGTTCAGGGATGTTATACTGATTTCCAACGGAGAGACAGCAAACATTATCAACAAAGACAAGCTCGAAAGGCTTGAAAAGTTTACAAAGCTCTATAAAACGAATAATTACAAAATAATAAACTTTGTAGAGGATAGTTACAAAGAGCTTGACCAAAACCTGAATACCGAGCTGCTTTTATTAAATCTCGCTTTTAAAATAAAATCCGAATTTAAAACTGTATAAATACATTATCAATTTTCCATCCACCTTTCAGATTCAGCATTGGTTCAAATACTCTAAATTTCTCGGACGGTTTAAACGGATTATGGCTGCCGTAATCATAAGTCCTGTTTTTATTCTCATCAATGAAAGAAAATAAGACATACTGCCCTTCGGGAATTTGCTTAAAGCTAAACGATGAATCTTTTTCGAGGTATACCGAATAAAAAACAGTATTAATGCTCTGATTATATAGTTTAATATATACCGGGCTTCCGAGCTTTTCCATATCTACCACTTTGCCCGAAATACTACCGGATTTTCTTTCATCTGCCACATTGAATAAAATCTCACAATAATTTTTATTTTTTGTATTGCTCAAATCAATTATGAATTTCAGTGAGGAAGAATATTTCAGCAATTCGACCGGAATAATTTCCAGCAGTGAATCAGACGCCCAATTATAATGCAGTCTGTATTGTTTCTTGTCCGCAGTATCCAGCAATTTAATATTTTCAGCGATTTCAAACCGGGACGTTTTATTATTTTTAAAATAAAAAATAAATCTCGAATCAATCGGAACGCTTGAATCATTATTTTTCACCGACGAGAAAATACTATTGGACGTATCCGGAGTAAGGGAAGAAAAATATTTTTCGGAATAAATAAAATCGTCGCCGGGGAAATAATCAGCGAACAAGAAATGCGTCTCATATTTCGTTACTGTATCCTCGATATTTACATCACCATTCAAGACAGATATTTCATCCGCACCGACATCAAACAAAAAATTTCTGTTATTATCTTTTAAAGCAAACAGCCTGAATTTCCCTTTCGGCAAATGGTAAAAAAAGAACCTGCTCTTCTCGTCGACCTGAGTAAAATAATCGGGGAATTTTTTTTCAGGATTAATCAGGGAATCATTTGCATTATTATTTAGATATGCAAATATCATCAGGTTATCCGATTTTGAGGAAAAAACTTTTCCGTTTATTTTACCGTTATCAATGGAACTTCCCGTAGAAAACGAGAATTGGATCGGTGCCGTTAAGGTATTACCGTGAATATCCTTAAGACCCTTACCTATCACGAAGGAATAAGTTGTATTTTTCAGTAGTCCTTTTGGAAATTCAATTTCCACCTTCGTCCCGCTCCAGTTAAAATTCAACTCCCCCATTGGTTTTGGAGAAATAAAAAGGGCATCCTTCATACTTCTTCTTTCTACATATTCATTAAATTCAATCGAGACAATATTATCTTTGAAATTCAGAGTATTCGATTTAGGAGATATCTTCAATACTTTCGGAGGGATTAAATCATCTTCCCCGCCGGAGGGAGGGAGCTGGTTAGCGCATCCAAAGACAAAAAAAACAAAGAAAACAAAAACAGGATAAGTATTTAATATCTTTTTCATTTCACCCCGGGTCTGTTTTTAACAATAAATTTCACAGTAACTGTTGTTCCCGAGTTAATTTTACTATCAAACGTAATAGAGGCTTTCATATCATCGAGTGTTTTTTTAGTTATAGCGAGTCCGAGCCCCATACCCTGCGATTTAGTCGAAAAATTCGGCTCGCACAGTTTACCCAAAATATCAGGTTCGATTCCGCACCCGTTATCGGTAATTTTCACGTAAACAAATTCACCGGTTGAAAATGTTTTTATTTCGATTTTCCCGTTTTCAGAGATTGCCTGTAATGCATTTTTAACGATATTCTGGAAAGCCCTGTTTAGTTCCTGTATATCCCCGAAAATCTCGGGCAAATCATCAGCCAGCAATTTTACAAATTCAACTTCGGGTTCAAGCGAATAAAGGGAAATTACGTCGTCGAGGACGGAGTTTACGTTCAAATATTCATAATTTCTTCTCGGCAGTTTGGCAAAATTGGAAAACTCAGTGGCAATATGATTCAGCTTATCAATTTCATTAACAATCATTACTTTTGTTTTCCCGAGCACTTCTTCAAAATCCTTGTCGGGTTTTTCCTTATAGATTGAAAACAGATGTTGAATAGACAGCTTCATAGGTGTGAGCGGATTTTTGATCTCGTGCGCCACACGTCTTGCGATATCTCTCCAAGCGGCTTCCCTTTCGGCTTTTTTCAGTTCGTTCTTTGATTTCTCGAGTTCTTTAGTCATTTTATTAAACGACTCAACGAGACTTCCGAGTTCGTCATTGCTTTTTAATCTAATTTCAATATTATTTTCACCTTTAGAAAGTTTATCGGTAGCATTCTTAAGTTCTAATATAGGTTTTGAAATTCTCTGTGTGATATAGCTGACAACAATCAGCAAAATTATAATAACCGTGAAATAAGAGCCGAAAATGAAAGTCAGAGTTTCGGTCAGTTCTTCGTTAATTACTTTTTGCTGATAGACCGATATTGAGGAAATTATTCCGGCAATATTATTTGATTTATCCTTATAGGGTTTATATCCGACGAGGAAGTCAAATCCTCCGATATTTTCGTTTTTAATAAAGAAATCCTTTTTCAGAAATATTATATTATACAGGGCATCATTATCGACTCTCGAATCGAGTAAATCAGATTTGAACAATTCATCATTTGTAGAAGCAACGAGTCTGTTTTTGACAAAGAAGTTGAAATTTTTTTCTGTGCGGGAAAAATTTTTATCGAGAATTTCCTTAGCAACGTGCCTCAAACTATCGAAGGATTTATATTTGCTCACGGATATTTTTTCGTCTTTCAGACTCTCGTTTACAAGGCTTAGATCAGAGATAATTTGGTTTTGCACCGATGCGTTATTCTTATTTGTAATATAGGAGCGCGTATAGATACCAAGAAAAATTATCGGAATAATCGAAACGAGCAAAAACGAGACGAAAAGTTTTTCACTGAAATTGAACTGAATTTTATGAACTTTAAACAGCAGGTACAAACCTATTAAAAGATACAGGACAATATAAATAGTTACAGTAAACAAGATAAACTTCAGATAAAAAAACATAGTCACGGAAATATCATCACGTTTCAGGCTTACCACATATATTTTTTCGTCCTGCGCGTCATTAATCTCTGCAGACTGATTTGCCGCAAGAATAAAGAAGGATTTATAGGGTTCGTTGTTAATACTTTCATAACGCCAGTACTTCGGATTGTTACCGGTTTTCAGATACTCCCTGAAGGGTTCGAGCGATTTGACCAGGACTCTTGATACTTCGGCATCGGTGGTATTGATAATTTCGCCGTTCAGAAATTCCGTGATTACTGGTCTGGCAATCAGTTTATCAGCCAAATTGTCGGTTGCATAGCTGCTGAATATTTTCGCAGAGGTATTCGGCAATAAATTTTTAGCTTCCGAATTCACAAGCATCAGCGCGTATCCGAGAGTTCTGGCATACACGGTATTTTTCAAATCATAGTCTTCAATAGGAAGAATACCTACAAAATATTTTCTCTCGGAATTTTTCAAAATATTGACATCGCCCAGCATCAAAGGCATACTGCCGTCACCCTCCGATTCCTCCTCATTGTCAAATTCCTCGCTCCTGCTAAAATCATTTGTATCGGAATCGGGTATGTCGATTATTAATCTATTTTCAAAGAATTTCTTTTTCACGAAATTCACGACGCTGTCGCTGTTTAATACAGTAGAATTAATATTAAAATCGCTGATAATTTTTTTTGAAGTATCGAGTATTATTATAGCGGAATAGTAGTTTTCATAGCTCAGCTTGCTTTCCTTCCACAGGTGGAAAGCGAGTTTCTGATTTTTATTTTTATCCCGAATCTGCTCGCTCGTGGTTTTACCGGCTGAGAGGCTGGTCAGTTCATTGGAAATCAGATATACAATCCTGTCATCCTGCTGTTCAGACAATTCCGTTGCAAGCAGCTCAACGAATTTTTTTTCTTGTGATTTTGTCTTTTCGAGTAAAATCAACGGAGAAATTATAATACAAATCAGGAGTAGAATCGAAAAGTTTTTAATGGACAGGAGAGAATAATTTTTTTTCAATATAATCGGCCTGTTGATATAATAGCTGAAAACGAAGAGAAGCACGATAATCAATATTCTCTGATAATATATTATTTCGAGATTATTAAAGAGCATATCCACCAACTGATTAATCAGCAGAAACATTATCAACAAGAACAGGATATAATTTTTACGCAGTAACTTCAGTCCTTTAATCTTTCTTAATTCGGCAAAAATCAGCAGTATTAAGGAAGAGCTGACCAGCAGATAGGACAAAGTAACGATTAAGATTACGATTTGCACGAAGAACAGACCAATTCCCGGGATAATACTTGATTTATCCATAAATTTAATGTTCGAATCATAAATAATTGTCTGGACAAATACCGCATATATATTCGAAAAATAGAAAAACAGAGCAATCAATAGAGATATGGTTAAAACAATCAGGAAGTTGTTTGCGCCGCTTTTCTCGATGGTTCTGATATACTTATAAATTTCTTTTGTTATAAAAATCGTAAAGAATAGAACAAGAACAGAGGTTACAATGAGTTCTCCGAGCGATTTCATAATTCCGAATCCGAATGTCGATGCGAAATACGAAGGTGAGAACACATCGCCTTCGAAAAGACCGGAAGGGAAATTCAGGAAAATGAACAAATATCTCAACGCAAATATATAAAGACCGAACGAGACTATTCTAACAACAATGTTTTTTAAATTTTTAAGTGCAGACAAAAAGAAGAAGAATGTCAAAACGACAAAGACAAACAGCAGGAATGAAATTATTTTATGTGTAAACTGATTTATACCGGAAATATGTGTTGCCTTGTCATACAGCGGTATGAGGACTTTTCCGATTGTCTTATCATCGATGCTGATTAAATCAATTACCTGGTTTTCCTTAATCCTGTTGGAATCAATTTGTATATAACCGCTAACCGGATTCGACGAAATTAACTCGTAGGTATTTTTATAAGTTTTTTCCAGAAATTCGGAAAAAGCGGTCATCTTGGTTAATTCATCCTTGTAATGATATCTAACGCTGAGAAGTTTTGCGGTAAGCAAGACTCCGCATATCTGATTTTCGTCATCGAATTTTTTCAATGGTCTGTAAACAACAAGGTAATTCGAATATCCGATTTCTTTAATAACTGAGAAGCTGTTTCCGGAAAATGCTTTTTGCAGAAGGTAGTATTCAGGTTCGAGCTGACTGCCCTGAAAAGCAAGCAAATTCATCCACTTGTCATAAATTTCAATCTGGAAATCCCGGGAAATATTATTCCTGTATATTTCATCGTATATCTTCTTCGCATCACCCTTGTCGGTCTGTTTTCTGATTTCATAATTTACCGAAAGCGAATTAGAAAAGTCGGAAATCTCCTTCTGGAAAGAATTAAAAACTTCGAGAGTGCCTGCTTTATTATTCTGTTCTTTTTCGTTAAAAACGTTTTGCCAGTCGTCATCTGCGTTAGAAATAATAAAGAGAGATACAAGTTTTACCAGACCAATCCAGACGATAATAAAGATAAGCAGGAATGTCAGGATTTTATTGCGGGAGTTGAATAAATTTAATATCTTCAATTTTCCGGTTTCGTTTTAGTTGAGACTTATTTGGTCAATAATCCATACATCATCCTTATACTTCAAGGACACGGAAGCATTCAGTTCCCTTTTGCCGCTTCCCCTGTCGTAGACATATTTACCGAGAGCGAATGCAAAGGAATTTTTCAGATAAGAATGCTTATATTTGAAACTGACGACTTTAAAATAATCCATAAACTCGGAAAGAATCAGTTCAGCTTGGTTTGGGCTGTAATAGCCTTTATCGGTGCTTATAATATTCAGATAGACTTCGGAGCCGAAGTAATAGCTGATTCTGCTAACGTTCTGGGAATTAAAACCGGTGGCAATATCCTTGAAAGTCCTCTTGCACAGAGAATATTTCGACTTTGTTTTTTCGTTTTTATATTTCTTATCCTTCCACCAGTCGTCCTGCGCACCTGCATTAGCGTAAGCAATAAAAAACACGCAGAAGAGTATTAGTAACCGAATTTTCAAATTGATTCTTTTTTAATTGAATAGTTATAAATTAAACAAAAAAGACAGTTAAATCAATCAATATAAGAGGAACAATTTCCGGAAAACACTTGATAATTTAAGTAAAAAATTAAGCCTATAAAGTATTGTTTACAGCGTCAGGAATTCTATTGATTTTAAAGGGATTCCTCAACAGGCGAGACGGCAGGAATTTTTCAACAGGATTTTGAAAAAAATTACAAAACATACAAATCCATTCACATTGCAATTATAATCTTTTTGTATTATATTGTATAAAATATATAAGCTACTAAATAATTCAAGTTTTTAATTAAACAATTACGCAATGAAAATGGACAAAAATTCTTTCAGCGAAAGGTTAATGGAGTTTTGCAGGTTGGTTTCGCCGACTCAGGTTGATTTTGCCTCCAAGCTCGGAATGAAGCCGCAGACTCTCCAGAAATACATAAAGGGACAGAGGCTTCCCTTGCCCGACATTTTAAACAAAATCAGCAATCTCGGATGCAACATAAACTGGCTTCTGAACGGTGAGGGTGAAATGCTCAAGAAGCCTGACAAACCGCATGGAAAGACAAAGTTGATTCCTATGCTTGCAGAGGTGGAGTGCGGAGTTCCGGTTTACAACCAGATAAACAGCGATGCAATAAAAATGATGGAGCTGACCGAAGCAAATCATTTTACGAATCCTTTTATAGCAATAGCACGCGGGGAATCGATGCGCCCGTATATAAATCCCGGAGATTTACTGCTGTGCTCGGACGAGCCGCATAAAATAAAAGACGGCAGAGCAGTGGTGGTGAATTTCAAAACAATTCCGGAAACGTATTCGAGCAATGCAAAGCTGATAAAGTTTCTGGATGATGACAGGATTATGCTGTATTCGGTCAACACGAAATACGCTCCGACGGTGCACAAAAAAAGCGAGATTTACAAGATATATAAAGTTGTAAGGATTATCCGCGAGGTTAAGTAACAAAAGCGTAGCAAAACCGTAATAATTAATAGAATATTAAATATAAAAATTAAATTTTTAAAATATGTTAAAGAAAAATTTATTTCTTCTTGCAATAGCTTTACTGTTTTCGGGATTTATTTATTCCCAGGAAAAATATTTTATGGAGGAGAATATCGACAAGTCGGTAAATCCCGGCGATGATTTTTTCCTTTACGCAAACGGGACATTCATAAAAAATCATCCGATTCCGGCATCGGAATCCTTATACGGGATATTTAATTTGATTAATGACGATGTATATGAATACCTGAAAAAAATCTGCATCGAAGCCATGAACGACAATACGGCGGTCAAGGGAAGCAACACGCAAAAAATCGGCGATTTCTTTTTCAGCGGAATGGATTCGGCAAACATCGAAAAGCAGGGTTTGGCGCCCCTGAAAAAGTGGCTCGATAAGATAGACAGAATCGAGAATACCGGCGATGCGTTAAAAGTTACAGCCGAACTGCACACTCAGGGAATATATCCGCTTTACATTTTTTACACGGGTCAGGACGATATGCAGAGCAGTGTATACAAGGTTTTCCTTTATCAGGGAGGTATAGGATTGCCAAACAGGGATTATTATTTCAAGGATGATGAAAGGACCAAAAACATACGTTCAAAATATCTGAAGCACATAGAAAATCTTCTTGTATTGACCGGCTACAGCAGAGGCGATGCGGCTGATGCGTCAAAGGAAATAATGAAACTCGAGACACAGCTTGCAAAATCATCGCGTAATCTAGAGGAACTTCGTGATTCATATGCAAATTACAACAGAAGGACTTTTAAGGAATTATCAAGTATTACTCCGTCGATTAACTGGAAAGATGTTTTTAAAATTTACGGGGTTAAGAAAACCGATACGGTGATAGTATGCCAGCCGGAATTTTACGTGGAAGTAGAGAAAGTATTAAACGATTACAATATCGAAGCAATCAAGAATTATTTAAAGTGGAATCTTATAGACCAGACAGCCGAACTTCTGAGCAGTAAATTCAACAGCGAGCATTTCGATTTCCACGGTAAAATACTCTCAGGCACGACGGAGCAGAGACCCAGGTTCAAGAGGGTTCTCGACAACACTAACAACCTTTTAGGCGAAATACTCGGAATGGAATACGTCAGGATATATTTTACTCCGGAGGATAAAGCAAGGACGAAGCAGATGGTGGAAAATGTATTTTCGGCATTTGCAGAGAGGATAAAAAATCTCGACTGGATGAGCGAAGCAACGAAGGAAAAAGCGTTACAGAAGCTCAGCAAAGTGGATAAAAAAATCGGATATCCGGATAAATGGAAAGATTATTCCACGTTAGAAATCAGTAGAGATTCTTACCTGACGAATATTTTCAATGCAAATTACTGGGATTTCAGAAAGAACATAGATAAGATGGACAAGCCGGTCGACAAGACAGAATGGCACATGAATCCCCAGACATGCAATGCATATTACAGTTCATCGAATAACGAAATCGTACTGCCTGTTGCGGTAATGACAGTTCCGGGAAAAAAGATGGGTGAGCTCGACGATGCATTTTTATACGGTTACGTCGGTGCGAGTACTATTGGACACGAGCTTACACACGGATTCGATGATGAAGGCAGGAATTACGATGCCGAAGGTAATCTGAAGGGCTGGTGGACAGCAGAAGATTCAGCCAAGTTCGTTGCTAAAGCACAGAAGCTGGTCGACCAGTTCAATAATTATATAGTTCTCGAGAATATGCATATCAACGGAAAAGCAACGTTAGGTGAAAACATAGCCGACCTGGCGGGGCTTGTTTTGGGTTATGAAGCACTTAAGAAAACAAAGGAATGGCAGGACAACAAGATTATAGGCGGATTCACTCCCGACCAGAGATATTTTCTCGGTTATGCTTTTTCCTGGGCGGTGTATTACAGGGATGAACTGCTTGCAAGAAGGGTGATGACGGATGTGCATTCCCCGCCGTTTTTAAGAATCAACGGACCTATGTCGAATCTGAAGGAATTCTACAATGCATTCGGAGTGAAAGAAGGAGACAAGCTTTATAGGCAGGAAAGCGAAAGGGTAAAAATCTGGTAAGAATAGTTGAAAGCTTATAAAGTTCATAAAGTTTATAAAGCCGGAGCGAAGCGGAGATTTTGTTTACGGAATTATAATGTTATAAGTTTTAGTGAAGAGACGATTTTAAAATTGTACATTATACATTGAACATTGTACATTGAAAAAATACTTTTAAATAAGTATTTTGTTCACTCAAAAAGAAACGTTGCCGGGATAGCTCAGTTGGTTAGAGCGTCGGAATCATAATCCGCAGGTCGAGGGTTCAAATCCCCCTCCCGGTACGAAAAAACCCCGAAATCATAGTGATTTCGGGGTTTTTTTAAAATAGAGGATATATTCGAGCATTCCAATATTAAATTTTTTATTAAGATACTATAAATATATTATTTTATTAAATAATTATTTATTTTAGGTTATGGCGAAGGCATTCGAAATAGAGGGATTTGATGTAAACAAAAGTCTGACTGAATGTCTTCATTCATTATTTAAAACCAAAACGGAAGAATTATATTTTCATTACGAGCAGTTGTTCGGGAACAACGATATCGAGATTCTTCACAACACGAGAGTATCTTCACGCAGGTTAATTGCACTTTTCAAAGTTTTCCGTCCCATGTTCCCGCAGAAAAAATATTTAAAAATTTATCAGCCACTATACGATTTTAAAAATCTGTTGGGACCGGTGAGAGAAAATGATGTACTGCTGAAAATGATAGGAGATTACATATCAGGATTCATACAGCAGGATGTAAAAGCTGTAATGCTTTTTTTTGCAAAACTTAAGAATGATAATATTACTGCAAGGGCAAAACTGCACAAAAACAGAGAGCTGAAGGACTTCAGGAATCACATAGCAAAGCTTTTTAAATTTTACGATAAATATTTAATCAGGCCTAAAAAGAGCATAGACATTCTGGATATAAACCTGAACTTCAAAGAAAACGGAGCATTAATATTCCCGATATTATTCGATAAAGTGAACAGGTATTTCGACAAGGTGCAAAATCATCCAAGGAACAAGCCGGAACTGCACAGGATGAGAATAAAGGCAAAACCTTTAAGATACACGATGGAGCTTTATCTGAAGGCGTACGGTGAGGATTTCAAAAAAAACTACGAGGAAATCAAATTATTCGTGGAGAAATCAGGAGACATTCACGATATCGACGTAATAACAGAGCACGTAACGAGTTACCTGAAAGAGCTCAGGATTTATAACGACACACAGAAGGGAAAGAAGGAAAAAATACCTACAAAATCCTTGCGCGAATACTTAAAATTTTTAAAATCGAGACGCACGGCGATTTTCAATGAAGTCTGTGAACTGTTAAACAGCTGGGAAGAAAAGGATTTCAGGTCTCGACTCGAAAATTCCATATCGGGTATTACTCAGACTACCGACACCGAAATTTCCGACAACATTCATGACATTTAAAGTGTAAAAAAAAAAGCAGCAAAGAATAACATCTTTGCTGCTTTTAGTAAATGTGTTTATACTTTATTTCACCAGAATCATTCTCTTTATATCCGAGAATTTATTTGTAGTCATACGATAGAAATACAGTCCGCTTGAGAGCATCGAGCCATTGAAATTGAATTCATAATAACCAGCATTAAGTTTTTCATTAAGCAAGGTCATCACTTCCCTGCCAAGCACGTCATAAATTTTCAAGCTCACGAAATCATTTTCAGGAATAGCGAACTTAATATTCGTCGATGGATTGAACGGATTCGGATAATTCTGCATCAATTCATATTTCTTTGGCAGTAAATCTGAAATCTGTTTCACGCCCACGGAATTATATTTATTTCTTGCAATTGTAGACTGGTTGAGCAAATCCATAAGGTTATTGCCCTTGAGAATCGCAAAGCCCACAGTAACGCTCTGGTTAGCGGGAATATTAATCGGACCGTATGCCAGAGTAAATCCTGAGCCGTCAGGACCCAGAGAATCACCCGAAATTCCGCTGCTCAGCGAGAGCCATTTTTCTTCGGTTGTAAATCCGTTTAAAAGATCCGATACAGGCATCGCTTTAAAGTTCATATTCTGATTCGTCATCGCCGCAATACCGAGATACGGGTAAGGCGCATATGTATAATAAGTATATCCCAATTTATTTGTTGCATTATATCTTGTCATATTATCGCTTGCAAAATTGCCGTTTGGAGAGAAGAGGGTAAATATACCCGCATAGAGATTGCTTAAAGCAGTCGAATTCGTATTTTTAATATTATATCTCAACAGTATATAATTCGAATCGCTGGCAGAATTAAAAGCAAAGCTTTCGGAAGTTACTTCTACACCAATTTTGTTCGTGCCGGCTCCGTCGTCATTAAACTTTCCGTTACCGTCCTGAGCCGAAACCGTTCCGGGTTTGGTCAGGTTATAGGTTTTCAAGGCAACAAAATCCGTATCCGAAGTGTTGGCAGGGGTTGTTCCTCTTCTGCTTACATCGGATACTTTAGTATTACTTATTCCTATCATTAATCCGCCTTCATAAATCTGGTTGACGTTGTCGTTATAGAGCATCAATCCCGAGCCGTACGTCTGGGCTTTCTTGCCGATTGCACCGTCATTTGTCAAAGCGAGTTTCAGGTTGTTTACATTATGAACCGCGAATCCCTGTCTGAATTTCAGAGTGAAAGTGTTAGCACTGTTATCAGTATAGCAGGTTGCACCGTTTGAAACAGTAAACGTCACGTTCTTATCGAAAGGACAGGTTGATTTTGCTTTAACCCTGAAAGTATTAGTAATACTGGTGCTAAAAGTACCGTATGCAGGAATACTACCGACGTACACTGAATCCTGAACTATTTCCACGTTTGCATCCGTTGTAGTCAACCGAATCGAAGCATTGCTGCCCGCTATGAACGTATTTTTAAATGTAATTGAGACAGGTATGACTTCTCCGACATCATACACCTTATCGTTATTTCCGTAAAGAGAATCGTTATGGACAAAAGATGTAATTTTTAAAATCGGATAATCGGATAAACATTTAAATGAATTGACCCTGCCTGTTCCCAGCAGTCCTACGTAACTGGGATTAAGATTATAAATACTATCGACTCCAATCAATAATCTGTCAACCACCTGCTGTGGTGTCCACGAAGGATATTTTGACCTGATTAAAGCAACTGTTCCAACGGTAATGGGTGTAGACATCGAAGTCCCGTCAAGCGATGCATAGGTATTATTGTACAATGTACTGAGTATATTTTGTCCCGGGGCGCTCACATCTACGGTCGAATGGAAATTCGAGAATGTAGTTTTAATATCACTCGAATTTGTAGCCGCGCAGGATACAACATTATCGTACGAAGCAGGATACCTTGCCCAGTTCTGACCGACTCCGTTAGCATCGCCATTTCCGGCAGAGGCACAGATAACGGTTCCGTTTGCCCAGGCGCTATTCACAACAGATTGAGTATAAGCACTGTAATAAGAGCTTCCATAGCTGCAGTTGATGACCTTAGCTCCGTTTTGGTACAGGTAAGTGATTCCCATATCCGTATTATAGAGCGAAGATAAAGGATTCGAATCGTCGGTATGTTTGGTATATAACATTTTAATCTTGAATCCGATACCGGCACCGTGCACTGCATTATCAGTGACCTGTGAGGCGCATCCACCTACGTGAGAGCCGTGAGTATTACCGCTCGGCATTATACTCGGGTCATTATCGCCGCCCCAGAAGTCCCATCCTCGCCAGTCATCGATGTATCCGTTTGCATCGTCGTCAATTCCATTTGTTGGATTTTCTATCCATCTTATTTTCAAATTAGCCTGAAGGTCAGGGTGGTCGAAATCGGTACCCGAGTCAACAATACCGACGAGAACATTCGTATCTCCCTTACACAAATCCCACGCCTGGTACGAATTTATTTTAGCAATATGCCACTGACCATTAATCACCGGGTCATTAGGTATATAATCCGGTTCATAGACAAAGCTCGGTTCGACCCAGTCTATCAAATTACCGAATTTGCTTTTTATCAATGAAGATAAGTCGAACGGGTCAACAGCTTTATCATATTTCACGCAAAATATTTTTGCGAGTTCTTCGTCGCCGATTTTTCTTTTAGAAACGACTTTATTCAGCGGATGATTTTGTGTTACCTTTTTAACCGAATAACCGGCTAAATAATCATCGAGATTCTGAATCCCGGTTTTATCGGCACTGAAATTCAGAACTTCGCTTTTAAATTTAACATTGATAACACCCACCTGATACATTTTTCCGGGACCTCTATAAATCACCTTCCCGTTTAAAATTTTATATTCTCCGTTATCCCTGAAGCTTAAGAAGGGAAAACTAAGTAAAACTGCCAAAAGCATCAAAATACTTTTTTGCAATCTGTATTTCGTAATTGTTTTCATTAAATTTAAATTAAGATTAAAAATTTATTATTTAAGACGTTATAAATACAAAGATACATAAAATAATAAAATAATAAAATTGCATATACAAACAAGGGATTTAAACCTAAAAAAACAGCAGTTTTTGTTTTTTTGAAACAATGTTTCCCAATATTTCGTAGAATACATAACAATTTCTTAATATTACAATACAATTTTTTATATTGACAGTAAAATCGAGTTTGATTATTTTGGAAACTAAATAAACGATAACAGTTTCCGAGAAACAAGAAAAAATGAAAGAAAGAGATATAATTTTAAAATTCGCAGGAGAGAAATTTTACAGAGAAGGATTCAACAAGACATCGATGGATGAGATAGCCTCTTATTTACATATAAGCAAGAAGACAATATACAAGTATTTCCCATCAAAAGATTTTCTAATAGAAGCGTTAATAGACGGCAATTGCGAGTATCATCTCGAAAATGAAATAAGAATACTCAAGCAAGATGCAAATATAGTAAAAAAGATAGTACTTATGATTCAGTTCAATCTGAATGATTTTTCGAAATTCAGCGAAAAATGGCTTAACGATTTGCAGATTCATAAACCCGAACTATGGAACAAATACATGAAATTCAAAAATGACAAGCATTATAATCATTTCAAAAGAATATACAATGAAGGAAGAAAGGAAAGACTATTAAAGGATATACCAATGGATTTAATATTAAACGGAATCGAGACAATAGTAAAAGGTGTTTTACATACTGACTTTCTAATTAACAGTAAATTATCATTCAAACAGGCATTAAATTATTCGATAGATATATTAATCAGCGGTATTTTAACGATTAAAGGATTAAAAATATACAATAAAGAGAAAAATTTATTGAAGTTATACAAATTTTAAAAATAGAAAAAAAATAAAATGATAAAAAAGATTATATTACTAAGTTTTTTTGTGTTGGCAGGTTTGAATCTTTCGAATGCACAGTATAAAAAATCCTACACACTTGGTGAGGCAATATCCGAAGCGATGAAAAACAACACGACTTTAATTAATGCCCGTTTCGACAGACTGAAAGCTGAGGAAAAAGTATCTCAGACATATAACGAGAATCTGATTCCGTCTCTAACGCTGAGCTCACAGTACTATCAGGCGATTAAAAAACAGGTTTTTAATATTTTCGGACAAAACTATGAAATAGGTACAGATAATACTTTGACTCATACCTTCGAAGCATCCGAGCCGATACCTTTTTTAGGGACACCAGTTTTCTCGGGAATAAGGATTGCGGAATATTACGAAAATCTTCAGAAGGAAAATGTTGCGGCTGTCGAGAGTAAAATAAAAACCGAGGTCAAGAAATCTTACTATAACGTATTATTTCTGAAGGAAGTCCTGGAGGTGAACAATAAAAGTCTTCAGAATTCCATAGACAACTTCACGGTCGTCGAGGCAAGGTACAGAAACGGCGTCAACACTGAGTTCGATTATTTAAGAGCAAAGGTAAAAGTTGAATCGTCAAAGCCAAATGTATCCCAGGCAGAAAGCAACCTGTCAATCAGCAAAAAACTTTTTAAAAACGCATTGGGATTAAAGGGAAACGAAGAAGTGGATGTAATCGGGGTTTTAACTTATGACAGTTCTGAAGTATTTGGTACGACCGATGACATACTCAGGAAGATTGCAGAAAACAACGTATCGGTAAGGCAGTTGAATATCAGTCAGTTGATTAACAAAGAACTTGTAACAATAGACAACGCATCATATTTACCAAAGTTATACTTGTTTGCGCAGTATCAGTTTGCGGCAAATGAAAACAACGATAAACCGTTTTTGGACTGGAGGTATTACAACATTTTTTATGCAGGTGTCGGGCTGAAATGGGATTTGAATTTTTTAAGGAACACATACAAGAAAAAGCAATCCGTACTCGAGGTCAAAAAGACTGAAGAGACAATAACAGACGTAAAGCAAAAGCTTAAAATTTCAGGGCAGAATATCATTTTAAAGATGGACGATGCAAAGAAAAGGATAACGGCAAATCTCGAGACGGTGAAGCTTGCAGAAAAAGGACTTGAGCTCGCGAACATAAGTTTTAAAAATGGAGCAATAAATCAGATAGACGTGCTCGATGCAGAACTAATGGTAAATCAAAGCAGGCTTGCATATTTACAGGCAATATATGATTACCTGACGGCAAAAGCAGAGCTCGAGGAACTGCTGGAAAAATAAAACAAAAAGAAAAAAACAATAAGTAATTAAAATGCATAAAATCAGAAAAATGAAAAGACTTATTTATTTAGTTTTGCTTATCGCAATTACGGTATTTATTTCGGCTTGCGGTAAAAAACAGGAGAAGAAAGAAACGGAGAAAAAACTTTCACTGGTAAAGGTGAGAGAAATCAAAGGTGAAAAATTCACCGAGAGATATAAGATAATAGGAGTAGTAAAACCGAATACGAGCGCCAAGCTTTCTTCGGAAGAAGGGGGTATAATAACATATCTTTCCAAGGACAAAGGAAGCAGTGTAAGCAGAGGCGAAACGGTAGTTGTATTAAAAAAGGATTTCGATAAAGCTTCATACGACCAGGCGTTATCGCAGTATGAGCTTGCAAAAGACAATTACGAAAGGGCAGAAAAATTGTACCTCGAGAATGTAACCACAGAGCAGGTATACACCAATGCAAAATTGCAAATGCAGATAGCAGAAAAGACGGTTGAAATGTACAGGACAAGGCTTGGCAAGGGTTACATAAAGTCACCGATAAGCGGTGTTGTAGACGCCAAATATATGAATTTAGGGGAAATGACGAGTCCCGGAGCACCGATACTAAGCATTGTGGACGTATCGAGAGTGAAAATCGAAGCAGGCATTCCGGAAAAATACGTCACAAGGTTATCGAAAGGGAGGGAAGTAGAAATAACATTCGACGTATTACCCGATGAGAACTTCAGCGGACAGATATCCTACATATCTCCGACGTTAAATTCGCAGAGCAGGACATTCGACATAGAAATCATACTCAATAACAAGGACAGAAAATTAAAGCCTGAAATGTCTGCAAATATATTCTTCACAAACATTGATTTGGATGATGCGGTAGTTCTGGAAAGGGATTCATTTGTAGACAACGGCGACGAACAATTTGTTTTTGTTCTTGAAAATGACATAGCAAAGAAAAAAATAATAAAGCTTGGCGGAGCTTCCGACAATAAAGTTTTGGTCACGGAAGGTTTGAATATTGGCGATAAGATTATTTATTACGGTTTCAGAGCTTTAGTTGACGGAGATAAAGTAAAAGTAATCAGCGAATAATTCTTTAAAATTACACAGACAAAAAGATTATGAAATTTTTCAGATTAATAGTAAACAATAAAGTAACCGTTTATATACTCGTACTAATGATTGTTATAATGGGAATATACTCCTATGTAACACTTCCGAAAGAATCCAGTCCGGATGTAAAGATACCGTACATTTTCATAGCAACAGTATATCCCGGTGTTTCTCCGCAGGACATAGAGAATCTTGTGACTCAGGAAATCGAGAAAGAAGTAAAAGGAATCAGCGGAGTAAAGGAAATAACCTCGGTATCGAGAGAGAGTTTATCTTCGATAGCGGTTGAATTTACAACAGATGTAGAAATCGACGATGCCTTACAAAAGGTAAGGGATAAGGTTGCCACGGCAAAAACGAATATGCCACAGGATATAAAAGAGCCGGTAATAATGGAGATTAACTTTTCGGAATTACCAATTTTATATGTTAATCTAACGGGAAATATCGGTGCGGCAGAATTAAAAATTACCGGGGACAGGATTAAAGACAAGTTCGAGCAGATTCCCGGAGTGTTATCTTCAGAAGTAGTGGGAGGGATTGAAAGGGAGGTTAAGGTAGATGTAAATGCAGACAGGCTCAAGTATTATAATTTAAGTTTTAACGATGTAATAAACTCAGTCTCGGCGGAAAACCTGAATATTCCAGGAGGAAACGTGGATGTAGGAAAGACAAGTTTCTTGGTAAGGACACCCGGTGAATACAAGGAGCCTGAGAAAATCAGAGACATAGTAATAAAATCCAATGATGAAAAGCCGGTTTACATAAGAGATGTATCAGAGGTTACTTACGGATACAAAGACAGGCAGACTTACGCAAGAACAGACGGTCAGGAAAGTGTTACACTCGTATTAAAGAAGAGAGCCGGAGCAAACATAATCGACATTATCGACAAGGCAAAAGAGATACTCGAGAAAGAGAGTTCGCTGATTCCTCCCGGTGTAAGTTTTACAATGACAGGAGACCATTCGAAGTTCATAAAAAACACCCTTCACGAACTCGAAAACGGAATTATAACGGGGGTAATACTTGTTTGTCTGATATTATTTTTCTTCATGGGACTGAAAAACGCAATTTTAGTAGCTACAAGTATTCCGCTGTCGTTCATGATATCCTTTATAGTACTCAATATGATGGGTATAACGTTGAATATGATTGTATTATTCACTTTGATACTCGTGCTTGGTATAATCGTCGATGATGCAATAGTGGTAATAGAGAATATATACAGGCTTCAGGAAAAAGAGCAATACACACCTCACGATGCGGCAATAGAAGGTCCGAGAGAGGTTTTATTTCCCGTAACGATAGCGACCTTGACGATTATATCGTCATTTTTCCCGCTTCTATTTTTCCCGGGAATTGTCGGAAGCTTTATGAAATACCTACCAATAACACTGATAGTATGTCTTTTGTCATCGCTTTTCGTAGCAATGATTATCAGTCCTGTACAGGCGGCCGTATTCATAAATTTTTACAAGGAAAGGGAGAAATCGAGGAAAAAGAAATTCAGACCGATAGCAAGATTCCTCGAGCATTTCGATGAGAAGTTTTTCGGAACTTCGCTAAAGTTATACGAAAAAGCTGTAAGGAAATCCCTGAAATACAGAAAGACAAGTTTAACATTAGTATTCGGGATTTTGATTGCTGTATTTTTGCTTTATGGTGCATTTAACAACGGAATCGAGTTTTTCCCCGATGTAGAGCCGAATACCGTAAATATCAACATTACAACACCCGTAGGAACCAACATAGAGGAGACAAATAACTTAGCAAAAACTATCGAAAAGAAATTGCCGAAAGAAGAAAACATAGAGACGATAGTGGTAAACGTAGGTTCATCAAATAATCCACTCGACTTCAGCGGTGAAGGGATACCGAATAAAAGTGTAATTGCGATAAACTTTTACGACAAAGTAGACAGGAAAGTAAGTTCTTTTGAGACTTTGGAAAAGATTAGAGAGACAATATCGGAAATTCCCGGAGGCACGATTGAGGTCGAAAAGGAAGAAATGGGACCACCCGTAGGGAAACCGATAAACATAGAAATTTCAGGTGATGATTTTGCCAAGCTTGGAGAAATATCGGAAAATGTTAAAAGGGAAATTCAGAACATTCCCGGACTTACCGACCTGAAAGACAATTTCGACAGAACAAAACCCGAAATACAGATACTTGTTGACAGGGAAAAAGCGGCATTATTCGGATTGAATACAGCCATGATAGGGGCAACAGTAAGGACTGCGATTAACGGAACCACTGCGAGTAAATACAGGATTGGAGAAGATGAATACGATATTACGGTAAGATTAGGAAAACAGCAGAGGAACGAAATTCAGACGTTAGAGAATCTGTATATTACAAACAATGAGGGTAAAAAGATACCCCTGTCATCCGTAGCAGAGGTTAAGTTCTCAGGCAGTATAGGAGCAATAAACAGAAAGGATATGAAAAGAGTAGTAACAGTAACTGCAAACGCGGAGGGCAGACTGGGTAATGACGTATTAAAAGACGTAATGGTCAAGCTCGAAAACTTCAAGTTACCCGATGGTTATAATATAGATTATACCGGCGAACAGGAAATGCAGAAGGAATCGGGCGATTTTCTTTCTAAAGCACTTATTATATCGCTGCTTTTGATTTTTTTCCTAATGGTAATTGAATTTAATTCGGTCAGAGTTCCGGTACTGATTATGATTTCAATTTTACTATCTTTGATAGGTGTATTATTAGGTTTAATATTCACAAGAACCCCATTTGGAATTATAATGACGGGAATCGGAGTGATTGCTCTCGGTGGAATTGTGGTAAGGAATGCAATCGTAATGCTTGACTTTGCTTATGAATTAAGGAAGCGAGGTTTAGACAGAGAAGAATCGCTCGTACAGGCGGGATTAATCAGGATGAGACCTATATTCCTGACGGCTGCCGCAACGATACTCGGTATAACTCCTCTTGCATCGGGGGTTGATTTTGACTGGAGGACATTCAGTTTCATAATAGGCGGAGAGAATTCAGCTTTCTGGAGACCGATGGGTGTTGCAATTATTTTCGGGCTTATGGCTTCGACCTTCCTGACGCTTGTGATTACACCGACACTATACATAGTATCGGACGACCTGTTCCAGAAATTCCAGTTCTGGAAGAAGAAACACCAGAAATACCAGACAGAGCCTCCAGCAGAAAGTGAATAAACTTTTAAATTAAAATTGATTAGCTTTACTGAAATAAAATTCGGTAAAGCTTTTTTTTTATGCTTGTAAATAACAGACATTACATAACAATCCGGGTTGACAAAAAAAATCCTGAAATCATCCGGACTATAGACCAGAGATTACTACCACATAATTTCAAAATTATTTCATTAAAATCCTCCGATGATATAATTAAAGCCATTAGGAACATGATCGTACGCGGAGCGCCGTTAATAGGAGTTGCCGCCGCTTACGGCTTATATTTAGCCGCGCTCGAAGCAAAGAGGAAATTCAGACAGGAAAAGCAAATTAACGCTTATATCATAAATAAATCCAAAAAGCTTTTAGAGACCAGACCAACAGCCGTAAACATTGCATATGTAGTTGAAAATTCCGTTTCGTTAATCCTTAAGCACAAATCAATCGAGGATAAAATTGCTTCGGCATTAAATTTTGCGACCTATTTATCTATCGAGGAAATCAAACGATGCAAAAGAATAGGAGAACATGGATTAAAAATAATCGAAAAAATCAGCAAGGCAAAAAAAGGGAAAACGGTAAATATTCTGACACACTGCAATGCGGGATGGCTTGCCTGCATAGATTACGGTACAGCAACCGCACCGATATACGCCGCACACAAAAAAGGGATTAAACTACACGTATATGTAGAAGAAACCCGTCCGCGAAATCAGGGAGCGAGCTTGACAGCGTGGGAGTTTTTGCAAAATAAAATCCCGCATACGATTATAACCGATAATGCGGGAGGATACGTAATGCAAAAAGGTATGGTGGATATGGTGATAGTCGGTTCGGACAGAACGACATTAAACGGTGATGTCTGCAATAAAATCGGCACATATAAGACCGCTTTAGCAGCAAAAGATAATAATATTCCGTTTTATGTAGCCCTCCCCTCTTCTTCAATAGATAAAAAAATCAAAAACGGGTTGAAAGAAATTCCAATCGAGGAAAGAAGTCCCGATGAAGTGAAATATATTACGGGAAAGTCAAGAAAAGGTATTGAAAAGGTTTTAATCTCAACCCGTAAAAGTCCCGCAAAAAATTACGGATTTGATATTACTCCTGCAAGGTTGGTTACAGGATTCATTACAGAAAGCGGTATTACTAAACTCAAGATTCGGTAACTCTAATATCAAATCCGTGAAAAAATTCAATATATATTTTTTGCACTTATTTAATCAGTGTTCCAGATACACTTAAAAAATCCTCATTCCCAACAGCCTGCCCCGATTCTCTTTATCGGGATCCTCGTTGGGAACGGAATTCAGTTTTATTTTATCATCAGCATCTTCTTTGTCTCGCTGAAATTATCCGTTGTCAATCTATAAAAATACACTCCGCTTGTGTATGCAGATGCATCAAATGTTGCTTCATACGTTCCGGGTTGTAATTTTTCGTTAACTAAAGTAGCGACCTCTTTCCCGAGCATATCAAAAACAACTAACTTTACAACATTTGAACTTTTCACCTGAAACTTTATATTCGTACTTGGGTTAAACGGATTCGGATAATTTTGCGATAATGAAAATGATGAAGGAATTTCGGTGCTTATATTTTGAATTCCAATAGAACCACCATTAGTCGTTTTAAGCATTGTTCCGTTATCCCCAGCTACATAAGCAATATTATGGTTTGATTCTAAAACAGATACGGTGTACAAAGTTGCAGTTACACCCGAATTTTGTGCCGTCCAAATAGTTCCGTCTCCGGAACCTTTCAAAATAGTTCCATTCGAACCGACTACAAAAACTTGGTTATAAAAATCCAAACCTCTTAATCTACCTTGATTTCCAGTATATACCAAATTCCAGGTTGTACCTGTATTTGTTGTCATATAGATATAACTATTGCCTCCATTTCCACCTGCGGCAAAACCGTATCCTCCGCTACTCATATCAATTGCCCAAATCTCAACACCATTAGGAGTAAAAAACTCAGACCAATTAACTCCTTTATTTGTTGTCTTTAATATTACGCCAGGTTGGGAACCTCTCTGAACACCAATAAGGCAAGTCATACTATCTATTGTTGCTACACAAGTCAATTGATAATTTGTCATACTTGAAGGCATTGTAACTCTTGTATAAACATTGCTTGTAAAAAAACTAGGACAACGTACCACAACAGGTGTTAAAGTTGAACCAATCATTTTTACTCCGGCCGCCCAAAAAGCTTTTGGTGTACCGGCTATTTCTGCACCAAAAAAAACAACTGTATCCGTCGTTGGTGCATATGCTACCGTCCAGTTTACCCCTCCGTTAGTTGTTTTCAGAATTTGAGTCCCAGCAACAAATCCATTAATTCCATCTGAACCTATATGGCATACATAAGGTGCCCTAAAGTCTGAAGGTAAAGGCAATTGAAACCAACTTGTTCCTCCATTCGTGGATTTATAAAAAGTACCCGCATAAGTTGTATTATTTACAGCTATTGCAAAGAAAGTTTGGTCATTTGATAGTTTAATATCTGTAAATTGGTTAGTCGTATTCATATTAACGATTGACCACTGTGCATTTGAAAAGCCTGCAAATGCCAAAAACATTAAAACGTAGATGATTTTTTTCATAACTTTTTCCCTAAATATTTAATTAAAAAAATAATTACTTGTAAAATCTGTAAACTTTTCAAATCTGTTTTCCCCGATTCATCGGGATTCAATGTGCCGGGAGGCGGCAATAATAAGAGATGCAGTTGAAAACAAAATTTGCATATTGGTTAAAAAAACTTTTTTATTTCTAAATTCTATTTTGGAACAGTTTTAATTGCGGGTAAAACAAAAACTTTTTTACAACTTTATTCTCCTCCGAATCAAGTTGGAAGACTAATCTTCATTTTTACGGTTTGGTGTGTCAAAAATTAATCGAGTTATAAAATAACTTCCTCATATACATAAATAATGTAATAAAAAAACAAATAAATAAATATATACTTTATTTATTAAATTTTTATGTGTTTCCGGCAGTATAAGAGGATTAAGCAAAGAAATTGCTTAATAAACATGATTTTAGTTGTGTTTTCTTTAATATTAAAGAATAAATGAGCTTTCATTAATACATTTTTAGTTCGATATAATCATCAGTGAAAAAATGCTGATTGCATATAAAAAGTAAAATAGACATCAAATAGAATTGATAAATTTCCATAAAATCAATATCTTTATGTTTATATTAAATTTTTATAGCAAGTAAAAAATGGCAGAAATTATTTTAAAAGCAGAGCGCAGAGCGGATTTCAAAAAATCGACATCCAATCAGATGAGAAAAGCCGGATTCATACCCGGTATATATTATTCATTCGGAGAAGAATCTATTCCTATAAAAGTAAACGAACTTGCACTTCGTCCTTTAGTATTCACATCGGAATCGAACATAGTAGCCCTTCAAATCGAAGGTGAAAGCAAACCGATGAGTTGTATATTAAAAGACACCCAATTTGAACCTGTTACGGGAAGAATAATACATTTTGACCTTTTGGGTTTGAGGGAAGGCGAAAAGATTACGATAGAAGTATCCGTAATATTACAAGGCAGTGCAATAGGCGTGAAAGAAGGCGGAATAGTACAGCACAATCTGCACAAGCTTGAAATAGAATGTCTGCCCCAGAACATACCACCGCATATAGACGTGGACATCTCAAGTCTTGCGATAGGAGATTCCATAAAGGTCGGCGATATAAAAATCGAGGGTATTGAAATTTTGAACGATGAAAATGCTTCTATTATTTCGGTCGTACCTCCGACGATAGAAGAGGTAAAACCTGAAGAAGCCGCAGCAGAAGAAGGTGAAGCACCGGCTGAGCCCGAAGTGATTTCAAAAGGAAAGAAAGAAGAGACAGAGGAGAAATAATTTTTCCCGATTTTTCTGAACAAGTTCAAAGAATAAACATTAAATACTTTGAAGCTAATAGTAGGTCTTGGCAATCCCGGAAAAAAGTATGAACTAACAAGGCATAATATTGGTTATCAGATTTTGGATTATATAGCTGATTATTTAAAAGTTAAGTTTAAACCAGCGAAGGGTGAATGGTACGGTGTTTCAGGGGTATACAACGGTTTTGAGTATTACCTTATGAAGCCCACGACTTTTATGAACAACAGCGGTGAGGCAGTGTTCGATTTTCTCACCAAAAACAATATCCCTTTAAACAATATTTTAGTTATATTCGATGATTTTCAGATTCCTCTGGGAATGATTCGAGTGAGGACAAAAGGCAGTGACGGCGGTCATAACGGTGTTTCAAGCATCATTTACCGCTTGAATACGATGGATTTTCCGCGGATGAGAATCGGTACGGGAAAAGATATTTTAAGCAAGGATGAATACATCGATTATGTACTTACGAATTTCACCGAAAAGGAAATTGAAGAACTGAAGGAAATGTTTCCGATTTACAAAGACTGTGTTTTAAGTTTTATCTGTGAAGACATCAAAGACACCATGACCAGGTACAACAGGATGTACCTGAAAAAGACGGAGAATAAAGAAATCAGGAAAGAGGATTCTCCGGAAGTTAAGGATGTTACTTCATGATTTGTAGACCAAAAGAGAATTTCTATTAAAATAAAATAAATATTTATGGAGCTAACTTTAATCTTTTCAGTCAGTATTTTCGCATTGCTGTTCGCGGTGTTCCTAATAAAAAACGTTATGAAACGCGACACGGGAACAGAAAAGATGCGAGAAATATCTAATGCAATTAAAGAAGGTGCAGAAGCATTCTTAAGAAGACAAAACAAAACCATCCTTATTCTTGCCGTAGTCTTTGCATTTCTGGTTTACATTCTTTACATAATCCAAAAACCCGAAATTGCGGTGTGGTCGGCAATATCATTTTTCTTTGGTGCATTAAGCTCGGTAGCATCTGGATACATCGGAATGTGGACTTCGATTCGCAGTAACATCAGAACTGCCTCGGAAGCAAGGACATCGCTAAACGGTGCACTTCAGACCGCACTTAGAGGCGGAGCGGTATCGGGACTTTTCGTTGTTGCTCTTTCACTTCTCGGAGTTGTAGGTCTTTTCTGGTTGGCTAAAACAATCGGAGGATTCGAACCCGAAAAAATTCCATTTTACATTGCAGGTTACGGATTCGGTGCAAGCTTCGTGGCACTTTTCGCACAGCTTGGCGGCGGTATTTATACAAAAGCCGCTGATGTAGGTGCTGATTTAGTCGGAAAAGTGGAAGCAGGAATTCCCGAAGACGACCCGAGAAATCCCGCAGTGATAGCGGATTTAGTCGGTGACAACGTCGGCGATTGCGCAGGCCGTGGTGCTGACCTTTTCGAATCTACTGCCGCCGAAAATATCGGTGCTATGATTCTGGCAACACTTTTATATAATTCAAACCCGGGAATTTTCGGTACGAAACCCGAAGTATTGCTCGGAATAATTCTTTTCCCGATGGTTGCCCGTGCATTCGGACTTATTTCTTCCATCATCGGAATAATGACGGTAAAGACAAAAGAAGACAAAGACCCTATGAGTGCACTCAATAGAGGTTATTATATCACCGCAGTACTGGCTATGGTTGGTTTCGGTGTTGCGGCATACTGGACTTTCGGAACGGGTGATGTAGCCTCAAAAGCACCTAATGCCTGGTGGCACTTTTTCCTAAGCGGAATAATCGGTGTTATTACTTCGGTTTTATTTTTATGGATTACGCAATATTATACTGAATATAAATATAAACCCGTTAAAGATATTGCAAACGCATGTAAAACAGGTCCTGCGACGACCATTATTCAGGGTGTTGCAGTCGGATTCGAATGCGTTGCAATGCCGGCACTCGTTATTGCCGCCGCTATCATCGGTTCATATTTGCTTGGAATGTCGAGCGGACTTGAAAATGCAGGATTTTTCTCGACGGCGGTTGCCACAATGGGTATGCTCGGACCCGCCGCATACGTTCTCGCAATGGATACATTCGGACCGATTACAGATAACGCAGGCGGAATAGTTGAAATGTCTCAACAGCCCGAAGAAATCAGGAAGAAAACAGATAGGCTCGATGCAGTCGGTAACACGACAAAAGCTCTTACAAAAGGTTATGCAGTCGGTTCAGCCGCACTCGCCGCTTTCCTGCTTTTTGAGGCATTCATAGTTGAACTCGGTGAATACGGTATGAAAGATTTTCACGGAGTAGATATTTCCAAACCGGAAGTTTTCGTCGGTGCATTAATGGGCGGTATGCTTGTATTTTTATTCTCCTCGTGGGCAATTAAAGCAGTAGGAAATGCCGCACAGGAAGTAATACAAAACGTCCGCGACCAGTTCAAAGCAAAACCGGGAATACTGGCAGGTACTGATAAACCCGACTATGCACAGTGCGTTGATATAGTTGCAAAACGCTCTTTAAAGGAAATGATAAAACCGGGATTGCTCGTAGTCCTGATGCCCGTTGCAGTCGGATATCTTTTCAAGCTTTTATATAAATGGGAAATAACAGAAGCATCGGGAGCGGAAGTAGTTGCAGGTATGCTTTTAATCGGAACGATTACAGGCGTGATTATGGCGCTCTTCCTGAACAATTCAGGCGGTGCGTGGGATAACGCAAAGAAATATATTGAAATGGGATTTCTCGGCGGAAAAGGCTCTGACGCTCACAAGGCAGGAGTAGTCGGCGATACAGTCGGCGACCCCTTCAAAGACACAGCCGGTCCGTCCCTGCACGTACTTATAAAATTACTTTCGACAGTAACGCTGGTACTGGCGCCGTTGTTCATTTAGTTTTGTCATTCCAGCGAAGGCTGGAATCCAGTTACTTAACCCGTTAGAGAAATCTGACGGGTTTTTTTTACTCGTTCCCGGGTACCCTTTGGGTCACCCCCTGATTGGGAACGTTTTTTTTTATTCTCCCTACTCGTTTGTCATCCCCGCATGTTTTAAGCGGGGATCTCGTTCTTATACTCGTTCCCACGCTCCAGCGTGGGAACGTTTTTTTTAACCCGTTAGAGAAATCTGACGGGTTTTTTTTACTCGTTCCCGGGTACCCTTT
>CAZCSV010000003.1:244274-316802 GCA_964501535.1 uncultured Ignavibacteriaceae bacterium
CTCCAGCGTGGGAACGTTTTTTTTAACCCGTTAGAGAAATCTGACGGGTTTTTTTGTTTATACTCCGCTCTGTCATTCCGGAATGCTTTTGTCCGGAATCCAGCTATAACACATCTATTGCCGTCAGCTTTTTACTCGTTTGTCATTCCCGCATGTTTTAAGCGGGGATCTCGATAAATATAATCCTCGTTCTCACGCTCCAGCGTGGGAACGAAATTCAGAAATAAAATATTAAACCCGTTAGAGAAATCTGACGGGTTTTTTGTTTGTAATAAAAGATTTAATTATTAATATAATATTATATTGTATAGAATAATTTTACCATTATGTATATTTTATATCAAAATACCAAAATGAATAAAACAAATCTTTTTATGGATATAATAGAATTAAAAGGTAGAATTGATACAATTTATTCTGTAATTTGCTCTGCTTTACTTACTAGAGAACGATATAATGAAATATTAAAAAATGCATCAATATTTACTGTTGTTTTTCCTGGAGTTGAATTCGAAAATCCTAAGATTCAATTTTCAATAGATAATAATGGTGAAATTTTCTTAGCTACAAAAAATGAATTCATTAATGAATATAATTATGATTTATTTCGTGCATGGCAAATTGCTCTTGGAATAACAGGGATGACTGCAATAATGGAATCTTATTTAAAAGATAAAGCAGAAAAATTAACTGGGAATACATGCAATAGTATGGGAATTTTTTATAAGTTCCAAAGACAGACAATAATTAAATTAAAAGACTTCGAAAATTATGACGAGATAAACAAATATTATCAAGTAAGACATATTATTCTACATAATCTTGGAAGAACTGATAAAAAATACATTAATAATGTAAAAATAAATAATCACAATGAAAAACCATATGTATTTTACCCAATAGACTTAAAAAGATACAAAGAATTGATAATAGGTCTCGCAGAATATATTGAAAAGAATATTACTACAAACAAAACATAAAGAATTTTATAATTACTTAAAATTAAAAATTAATTCCAATATTTATTTATCAAATAAATTCAATATTATTTTTAAATAATTAATACTTTCATACATATGAAACTAATTGAGCACAGAAAAAACTTAAATTCTAATCCAAAAGCTTATATAAAAGATATTCAAAATCTAAACCGTCTAGTAGATACAATGATTAATCACATTCGAAATGAGTACAATAAAATAAGATTTGACAAACCAAAGAAAGAAATAATTAAAGAACTTATAATTTTGCTTTTTGAAACTCAGGAATATAGACCTTTTTTTCACATTGAGGGGACAGAATTGCCTTTATGTTGGAATAATCCAAGAGATTGGAATTTGGATTACATAAAATATGAATGGGGACATTTATTTTCGAAAAACCAAAATCCAAATTTAATTGGTATCATTGAAAATCTTGGTTTATATTCTGCAAGATGTAATCAACATATACAAAGTAGTATGAATATACAAGAGTTAATGATATATGGTGGGATTTTAGCTCAAAGAATTTCTAATGTATTAACAAATCGCAGAAGATTATTTGAATCAAATAAATGGAAAGAATTAATTAAAAAGTTATCTGATTAAAACATTTTTTTATATTTCTATTTCTAAAATGAAGATAATATATAAAATCACATATCCCAACGGTAAAATTTATATCGGAAAAGATTTAACAGATACATTAAATTATTTTGGTAGTGCTGATAGTAAAATTATTGAAAAGGATTTTACAAGAGAACAGATTAGAGATTTTACAATCAGAAAAGAGATATTATTTGAATCAGAAAAAATATCTAATAAAGATATTAGTATTTTAGAGACAAAATTTATTCGTAAGTTTAAATCAAACAATCCAAAGATTGGATACAATCGATGGCCTAAATATAAGAAGAATATATAATTTTTTTCTAGTTTCCGTAGCCCTTTTTTAGTAACTCAAAACACCCTTCAAATTTACAATCTAAATTTTTCCCCTTGACAATTCAAAAATATTACCATATATTATTATGGTATATTACGGTTCTTTGAAATACAAGTCCTGGGATGGTTATATCCAAATCAAAGATTAAAAATAAAATTTCACTATTTTTTCCTGTTTGAAAGAAAAATTGTGCAATTATTATGTAAAGTCAATACTCAATTTTCTGTTTTTTTAAATACTTGTGGTAGCCCTGACATATCGGATAACACATCCAATAACAACGTTAACGAAAAAATTCAATTAATATATTGTTATTTATTTATATAATTTTTTTCCGATAACATAATAACAGAATAACCTGTTATTTTGTTATTCGATTTTCATCAGCATCCCCTATACCCTTAGTGTCAAAATACTTTTTTTATCTTTTTTAAGAAAATATTTTTGCTTGATTTTTGTTAACTTTTAAGTTAACTTTATAATGTGAAGACAGAGCGGAAAATTATATTTCACAAACATTATTTCCAGGATTTTTACCTGAAGCAGAAAGACAGTGTTCGGGAAAAAATCGGATATGTTTTTCGTATAATAAAAACGGTGGATAGAATTCCCGAGAAGTTTCTGAAACATCTTGAAGGAACGGATGGACTTTATGAAATTAGAGTCTAGGCAGACGGGAATATTTATAGAATTTTCTGCTGTTTTGACAAAGGTAATTTAGTTGTGTTGTTTAATGGGTTTCAGAAAAAAACTCAAAAAACACCAAAGCAAGAAATTGAACTTGCTGAGAGACTTAAAACTGAATATTTTAAAATAAAAGAAATACAAAAATGAAAAAAGACACAGCAATAAGAAAAGCTAAGACATTCGATGAACTGCTCGATATACAATACGGCAAAATCGGTACAAAAAAGAGAAATGAGTTTGAAAAAAAAGCGAAATATTTTGTGATTAGCGAAATGTTAAAGGATGCAAGGCGAGAAGCTAATATGACGCAGGAACAACTTGCAAAAAAAGTCGGAACAAAAAAAAGCTACATATCGAGACTGGAAAACGGTAAATGCGATATACAGCTTTCAACACTTTATAGAATTTTTGAAGAAGGTCTTGGCAAACATATTAATCTTATATTTACTTAAATGGAATTGGAATTTTTAGGATACAGCAAGGATTTGGAAAGATTCAGAGCTGAAAATAACTTAACGGGATTTGATGTCGGGAGAGTGACGCAGGAGCATAAGGAAAGATATGTAGTAAGAACGGATAAAAGCGAGTACGATGCCGAAATCACAGGTAATATGAGGTTCTCAGCGGAAAGCCGTATTGACTTCCCTGCCGTCGGAGACTGGGTGGCGATGACGGTTTGCGATTCGGACTTTGCAATTATTCATAAAATATTTCCGCGGAAATCCATTCTGGAAAGACAGGCAATTGCAAAATTCGGCGAGACGCAAATCATAGCAACTAACATAGATTTTGCCTTCATTACAAATGCAGTTGACAGGGATTTTAATATAAACAGAATCGAGCGGTACCTTACTCTGTGCAATTCCGCAAAAGTCGAGCCGATCGTTTTGCTGAGTAAAACCGACCTTATTGATGAAACCGAACTCGAAAAACTTTTAGTAGAAACGAAAAACAGGTTAAAAGATATTAAGATTATCCCGCTCAGCAGTGAAACAAAATTCGGTTATGAGAATTTAAAATCTTTTTTAATAAAAGGAAAAACGTATTGCTTTCTGGGTTCGTCGGGCGTGGGAAAATCGACTGTAATCAATAACTTATCAGGCAAAGACATTATGAAGACAAGCGATATCAGCACAAGCACAAATAAGGGCAGACATATTACTACACACAGGGAATTAGTCGTTCTCGAAAACGGAAGCATATTGATAGACAATCCGGGAATGAGGGAAATCGGAATTGCAGACACTTCTGACGGGCTGGAAACCACTTTCGAAAGCATAATACAACATTCACAAAATTGTAAATTTACGGATTGCACTCACACAGTCGAGAAAGGATGTGCCGTACTGGAAGCGGTTGAAAACAATATTATAGATAAAGATACGTATAAAAATTATTTGAAAATGGAGCGTGAGAAAATCCGTTTCCAGTCGAGCAAATTTGAAAAACGAAAGAAGGATAAGGCATTCGGAAAAATGGTAAACGAAGTGATGAAATACAAAAAGCAGAATAAGTATTAAATATTAAAAATTAAAAATAAAATATAAAAAACAAAAAGCTTTATCCGTAAAAATCAGTTTCATCCGCTCTTTCAGTGTTCTATGATTTTCGTTCTTAATTCACTATTTTAATTTTATTTTACTTTTCTTTTGCTTCCCATACTCTTATATCCGCGAGTTCGTTATCGTAGAATGTAAATGCTATTCCGAGATGATTATATTCGAGATAGTATTCGTGAGCACCGGGGAAAGTGCCGTATTCAGATACAATCGAACTTCCTATCCTGCTTGGTTTTCCGTAAAAACGCATTACCTCCGGAATCGTACTGTTAAATCCGATTTTTTTATCCGTAACTCCGTCGAAAGTCATAAATGTTTTCGAGCGGTACATTAAAAAAATCGTACTGACTTTCCCGTTCCTGACCGCAACCTCAAAACCTTTGTAATGGAAATCTATATAACTGCCGTCATTTTTATCGGGAGTCCCGAATTTCGTTATAATGTCATCACTGCTATCCCCTATCATGCAGTCCTTAAAACCTTTTCCGGGTTCTATTTTATATTCAGGATTTGACTGAGAAAAAAGCACCGGAGATGAAAGGACAAGAAATACGATTAATGCAAAAGAGTAAATAATCCTATTCATAGATTTAATTTTGTTATTAAAAAAATTTTTGAATTGCTCTTATATTCCACTAATAACTCTTAAAATATACCACATTTAATAATTTTTATCAATTTAGGTTTTTCTATATCTTATGTTTATTTGGATAAGAGTATTGTTCCATATTTTCATATTTAATTTTTGAAATATAATTCACATTTTGAACATATGGAATTGTTAAGGAAATTTTTAACGGATGAATTAGAAATTGAAGATGCGGATGTCTTTGAAAGATTTAATTTATATAACAAGCTTCTTCTCGACTGGAACGAGAGAATAAATCTCATTTCAAGAAATTCAGATTCGATTGAATCACACACATTAAACTCAATATTTTTTTTAACAAAATATCACTTGCCGGAAAACTCTTTTATCGCTGATATTGGCACGGGCGGGGGTTTTCCGGGAATACCCCTGAAGATATTGAGGAATGATTTAAAAATATTATTAATCGATTCCATAACAAAAAAAGCGAATGCAGTGAAGGAAATAGTAAGCGAGATGGAATTTGAAGACGTTGAGGTTATTTCAGGCAGGGCGGAAGCTATTTCAAAAGAGAGCAAATATAAAAACAAATTTGACATTGCAACGGCGAAGTCAGTAGCAACACTGGACAAACTATACATATGGTCGAAACCTCTTTTAAAAGAAAACGGGAAATTGATTTTTATAAAGGGCGGGGATATTACAGAAGAATTAAATATCCTGAAAAAGAGAAATAAAAATATTTCCGTTAATATAATTGATTTTAGTTTCGACCAGGTTTACAAAATTGAGGATAAAAAAATCGTCGTAATAAATTAAAATCATATGGACAAAAGAGTTATTTTTTTCATATCAGCGATAATATTAATATTTTCGGGTATATCAACCCCTCAGACATACAGGTTAACGGGAAAGATAAAAGACATCAAAACGGACAAACCACTTAGCTTTGCAACCGTAAAGATAACGGACACCACTTACGGAACGGCAGCCGACCAAAACGGAGAATACATTATAAAGCTGAAAAGCGGGTATTACAAAGCGGTATATTCATACATAGGTTATTTTTCGGACACCGCGAATATTTTCATTGAAGACAAAGATACGGAGAGGGATATTTTTTTACGACCGACCGAGTTACTTACGGAGGAGATAGAGGTTTTCGGGGAAGATCCTGCTTATGATATAATAAGGAAAGCAATCAAGTACAAAAAACTTTTCAAGAGCAGGCTTTACGAATATGATTATGATGCATATTCAAAATTCATTATAAGAACAAATCTCAATCCTACTTCGGAAAAAGACACGACATCGGACAAATCGAAATTAAAGATATTCGGGATTCTCGAATCGGAAACCAAAGGATACATCAAGAAGCCTGACCTGGAAAAGCAAATAGTAAAAAGCAAAAAAGAGACGGCAAATATACAAAAAGGTTTTGCGATTCCTCTAATTGTCAATTTTTATGATGAAAACGTATATTTAAACGAGGAAAAGATTCCCGGTCCGCTTTCCGATGATGCATTCGACAGCTATGAATATAAGCTTATTAATATTACTTCGATAGATTCGATAAAAATTTTTAAAATAAATGTAATAAACACTTCAAACATCGTTCCGCAATTTTCAGGTCACATTTATATTATAGACAGTATTTTTGCACTGATGAAAGTATCCCTGAAAACAAACGATGCGGGCTTACCGCGAGGACTGGATAATATCGAGTTCATACAAAAATTCACTTCATACGAAGATAAAAATAAAAAGAAATTCTGGATGCCGACTGACGTGGAAATCTTTGCTGAAGGTTCATTTTTAGGAATAGTAAAATTTAAAGGAGAAGTATTTACAATCGTATCTAATTACAACCTGAACGAAAAAGCTCCACCGGGAACATTCGATGACATTGTAGTAAAAATTTTACCCGATGCATCGAAAAAGGATTCCTCATATTGGGAAAAAAACCAACTGATAAAAAATACAAATGAGGAAAAAATTACTTTTGAAAAAATTGCAAAAGAAGAAGAAAGAAAAAGCAAAACGCTTTCGTTAGGAATTGGTTCATTGAGGTACGGTAAAAATTTCAACATGAGTCTGCTCGATGCTTACAGCTTCAACCGCGTATCGGGGCATCAACTCGGATTAAATGCAAACTACAATAAAGATTTCGGTAAATATTATGTTGAAACTTTTTTAGGCTACGGTTTCGGAGATAAAAAAACAAAATTTGACATCAGTGCAAGGTTCAGACTGCTAAATGATAAAAGCCTCAGAATTAGCACAAGATTTTTCAATAACCTTAACGGAATTTTTACTACTGATAGATCAATGGTAAGAATTCTCGATAATAACTTATATACACTTTTTTATAAAAAAGACAAATATAATTATTACTATGGGAACGGTTATTCAATAAGTATTAACAAAACCATTATACCCCAAATAAGATTTGGAATAAATTATTTTCAGGAAAAGCAAACATCTGCTTTTAAAACTTCCGATTACAGTTTCTTGAGAAAATCCCAAAGCTATCCGGATAATCCTTTGATAAGCGATGCATTTAAAAGAACAGTAGGATTTGAATTAAGAATCGATCCGAATAAATATTACGGTATCGACTGGGGAGACGGGGAAATATCGCGATTCAGAAATACCGAGTATCCAAGACTAACATTAAAGTATGATTATTCCGGAAAAAGTTTACTCAGCACTTTTGAAAACAGGAGATACAGTTTTAATTTTTACGGACAAAACAGATTCAATTCTTTTTTGAATCTAAAATACAGGTTTGGAGGAGTATATATAAACGGATCAGTTCCCTATCAGGACCTTGCATATTTTCATACGCATTTACGCACCGACCCTGAAAACATAGGATTCATAGTTACAGATTATAACGAATATCTCGGAGATAGAATGTTTTTTCTTAATCTTGAAAATAATTTTGGTAGAATACTCTGGGGAAATGTTCCTTACATAAAAAGTCTCGACTTAATTGGATTTTTCAATGCCGGGCAAAGTGATATCAGCAGTACCAATAAATCGTCATTATCGAATTACCCTTACGAAACATCAACGACAAACGGAATATTTATGGAAGCCGGGTTTGCAATAGACAGGATACTCGAAATCGGAAGAATTAATTTCGGATGGAGATTAAACAAGTTTAAACAAGGAAAAAATTTCTTTGTAGTATTTTCTTTCGGCTTATAAAAAGCATTTAAAAATATCTATAAAACGAATTTTGATATTTTACTGTATAACTCGTGCTGTTCAAACGGTTTAAGCACAAAATCATTCATTCCGCTTGAATTAACTTTTTCTTTAGTGTCCGGTGAAATATCCGCTGTAAGAGCAATTACAGGTATAAAATGGTTTTTAACTTCGGAATTAATGTCTCTGATAATTTCAACGACTTCAAAACCGTTCATTTCGGGCATTTGCAAATCGAGCAACACAATATCATAATCATTTTTTTTCAAAAGTTCTACCGCTTCCAAACCATTATTTGCTATGTCAACAATAATCTCCCATTTTGAAAAAAGTTGTTTTGCAAAAAACTGATTCATCACATTATCTTCAGCAAGCAGAAGTTTTATTCCTGACAGTCCCTTGAAATGCTGAATATTTTTTTCAACAGTTTTAATTTTTTGTTTATCGCTTATGCCGAAAGAAATATTGAACATAAACACCGAGCCTTTACCGGTTTCGCTTTCGACTATAATATCTCCGCCGTAGAGTTCCACAAGTTTTTTTGTAATAGCCAATCCGAGACCCGTTCCGCCGTATTTTCTGCTTGTATCATCATAAGCCTGGGTATAGCTTTCAAATATCTTATCGACTCTGTTTTTAGAAATACCGATACCTGTATCACAGATTTTAAAATTAAGATTAATGCTTTTGTTAAATTTTTTATTTACCTTAATTTTAATTTCCACTCCGCCCATCTCAGTAAATTTAACGGCATTAACCACGAGATTTATAATAATCTGATTCAGTCTGACCGGGTCACCTATTAAAACGGAGGGTATGTTATCATCCAGAACAGTCTTTAAATACAGATTTTTTTCTTTAGCCTTTAATTCAAAGGATTTTGCTATATTTTCAATTAATTCTTTGAAATTAAAATCGATTTTCTCAAGCGTAATTTTTCCGGTTTCAATTTTCGAAAAATCCAGAATATCGTTAACGATAGCATGTAAATGGTCTGCCGAAAACTTAATTGCTTTCAGGTTTTCCCGTTTTTTATCATCAATATCGCTTTCATTTATCATCAGGTTGCTTAGACCAATGATGGAATTCAGTGGTGTTCTTATTTCGTGGCTCATATTCGAGAGGAACTGAGCTTTCATAATCGTTGCATTTTCTGCCTGATTTTTTGCATTTATTAAATCTTCTTCCGCTTTTTTTCTTTCAGTGATATCATGAACTATCAGGAACAACACTTTTTTATCATTCATAGTAACAGGTTCACTATATACCTCTACATCTCTTACCTTCCCGTCAGCGATTTTATGTTTACAAATAAAAAAGTTCTTTTCCCCGCACGATGATTTTTCCATTTCAGCCGTCAAATCGTTTTTATTTTTTACGCTTAAATCATACAGGCTTAAAGAAATCAACTTGTCGTATGGATATTCATAAAATCTTTGTGATGATTCATTAGCTTCAACGATTTTCCCTGTATCAGGGTCAATAAGAATCATAACGGCACTGTTGTTTTTAAACATTTCCAGAAACATTCTCTCACTATTTTCTTTTTTCTTTTTCAAATTCAACTAAAAATACAACAAATAAGAAAATTATTAAATGTAAAAATAATTTTTCTTATTTCGGGAACTTATTTGAATAAGTATTGTTTTAAATACCAAATAACTTTTTCATAACAATCCATAACTTCCTCGAAAGCCGACCTCCTCCGGGTCGGCTTTCTTTTATATATGTCTAAAAAATAATTTTTGCAGCTAATGTTTAAAGATTTAACTGAAAAACAGTATTTTTCCAAAAAACAAGTGTTTTTAATTATTATAAAATGGTTTTTTTTGTAATATTCATTTAATAAGATTTATCCTATCTTTGTAAAGGAATAATCTCCTGGAAAAAAACTTGTAAAGAAATTGAATAATTCGGTTTTTCTAAGTAAAATATTGAATAAAAATATTAGCATTAATAAAATGCTAAAATCTTTCAGGATTCCATTAATTTTATTTTTATTCATTTCTCTTGGATGGTATAATTTTTCAAATACATATTTTTATCATAGTCATATTATTAACGGAAAGATTGTACACCATTCACACCCCTATTCAAAAGAGAAACAGCATAATCATACTGAGAATGAATTTATCTTCTTAAAATATTTAGAAAATAATTTCCGTTTTTTTTTAAAGGTACTCATTTCATTATTATTAGTTTTATTCTACTCTAGGGTAAACTATTTTATACAAACAGTTTATTTTAATTTCAGTAAAACTATATTTATTGCAAATCCTATAAGGGCTCCTTCCTCAGCATCCTAATATTATATTCTTAATATAAGTAAGTACTACAAAATTTTTTAAATTAAAATAATACAATTTTTATGAGATTAATAATTGCATTTTGCATATTTATATTCTTGTTAAATTCTACATTTTCACAAGAAAAAACAGATGCAAATATATTCGGGCACATTTTAAACAATAAAACAAAAGAACATATTCCATATATTTCAATAGAACTAAAGGGAACAACGATAGCGACAGCAAGTGATAATACAGGACATTATTTTATAAAAAATATTCCTACCGGAAAATATATAGTCAAAGCTTCGGGTTTAGGATTTAAAGTTACAGAAAAAGAGATACAGCTTTCAAAAAATAAATCCATCGAAATAAATTTCGAACTCGATGAAGATGAATTAATGACAGATGAGGTGGTTGTAACTGCAAACAGGAACGAAACAAACAGGAAAGAAACACCTGTAATTGTAAATCTAATAACACCTGAATTAATGGAAAACACAAATTCGGTTTGCCTCTCGCAGTCATTAAATTATCAAACGGGATTAAGAGTTGAAAACGATTGTCAGAATTGCGGTTTTCAGCAGGTAAGAATCAACGGTCTGGAAGGTCCTTATTCTCAAATATTAATTGACAGCAGACCTATATTCAGTACACTTGCGGGTGTATATGGAATCGAACAAATTCCAACAAGTATGATTGAAAGAGTCGAAATAATTAGAGGAGGCGGCTCCGCACTTTTCGGGTCAAATGCAATTGCAGGAACGATAAATATTATTACAAAAGAGCCGTTGTATAACTCCTTTTCCTTCAGTAATAATTTTTCTACCTTGGAAGGGAAAACACCCGACAACACATTCCAGTTTAACGGTGCTATGGTAACCGAAGATAGAAAAGCCGGAGTAACCGTGTTCGGAACAGTTAGGAATAGAAAACCATATTACAATAATGAAGATGATTTTTCCGAACTTGGAAAAATTGACCAGTCTACTTTTGGATTGAGGAGTTATTACAAAACTTCTATGTACAGTAAGCTATCGGTTGAATATCATCACATAAAAGAATTCAGAAGAGGAGGAAATCTTTTTGATTTACCACCGGATGAAACCGATATTACCGAACAGACTGAGCACACCATAAATGGAGGAGGTTTTGATTTTTTAATATTCAATAGAGATTTAACAAGAAAATTAAACATATACAGTTCTTTACAGGCAATTAACAGGGACAGCTATTATGGTGCTGGCAAAGATCAAAATGCTTATGGGAAAACAGATGACATAACGGCAGTAAGCGGATTCCAGTTTATGAATTATTTTAAAAAATTCTTATTCTTACCTTCGGAACTTACTACAGGTTTTGAATACAGCTACGGAAAAATGACTGATAAAATGCTTGGATACGGAAGAATAATAGACCAGAAAGTGAATATCGGGGGAGCATTTATTCAAAACGAATGGAAAAATAAAAATCTATCCCTTTTGATTGGATTAAGAGCAGACAAGCATAATTTAATAGATAATTTTGTTTTTAGCCCGCGAGCAAATGTTCGCTATACACTCTTAAACGACTATATATTCAGATTAAGTTATTCAACCGGGTACAGGCCACCCCAAACTTTTGACGAAGACCTTCACGTAACAGCAGTTGGCGGAAATGTTGTATTGATGAGACTTGACCCTGATTTAAAACCCGAATATTCGCAAAGCATAAGCGGTTCACTCGATATAATTAAAACGATTGGTAATGTAAAATTTGATTTTTTAATAGAAGGTTTTTATACAAAATTAAAAGATGCTTTTGTTTTACAGGAAGCGGGAAGAGATTCGTCATCAAACATTATACTTGAAAGAAGGAATGGTCCCGGGGCAAATGTAAAAGGAATTAACCTGGAGTTGAGAATTGTGCCATCGAGGTGGCTAAATTTACAGGCAGGATTCACATTCCAGAAAAGTGAATATGAAAGCCCTTACCAATGGAGCGAAGATTCAACCGTATCACTTGTGGATAAAATTTTACGTTCTCCCGATAATTACGGGTACGTATCAGTTTCACTGAATCCAATTAAACCATTATCGGTTGCATTTACAGGAACATATACAGGCTCGATGCTTGTACCGCATTTTGCAGGATATATTCCGTCCGATAGACTCGAAACAACCGAAAACTTTTTCTCGCTTAATATGAAAATTTCTTACAACCTAAAGATAACGGATAATTATTCTATGGAGCTTTATTCGGGAGTAGAGAATATTTTTAATAGTTTTCAAAAAGATTATGATAAAGGTGAATACAGAGATGCGGGATATGTTTACGGACCATTCACACCAAGGACATATTTTGCAGGAATGAAAATCGGGATTTTGTAAAAAAAAGTGAACTGCGTTAGAATAAGACACTAACTAAATACTGACAAAACGAGCAGTCGTTTATCAAAGAGGCCCTTATTAATTCATTAATAAGGGTCTTCTTTTTTTGACAAATATGTATTATTTTTAGAAAAAATTATCATATGAAAGATTATTTCATTAAAAGTCTTTGCATCATAATTTTTTCTTCACTATTATTTCCTCAGACTTCACATCCATGGCCATGGGGAATAGCCCAAAGGACTAAAAAGACTACTTCACTTGGATGCAGTGTTTGTCACACATTCGGGACAGTAAACACGGCATTTTTTTCGGGTCCCGACACTGTATATAAAGGGCAATCGGCACAATTTACATTCACGATAAACAAATCGAGCACAGGAAAAACCGGGCTCGATATTGCAGCTCAATTCGGATTGCTCGATACGGTCGGTGGCGGTACATATTTAAAATTACTGAACATGGAGCTTGTCCATAAGGAAGGAATTGTATTTACGACATCCATTTCGATTAATTTTTTGTACATTGCCCCGAATTATACAGGTGAGGATACATTATATGCTACATTTAATGTTGGATATACCGGCAACTGGAGATGGTCTCCCAACAAAATCATACATATAGTACAGCCGATAGGGATTACCTACAGTTCGGAGCCGGTATTTTATGAATTGTATCAGAATTATCCGAATCCATTCAATCCGTACACAATTATCAGATATTCTTTGAAATACAATTCGTATGTCAATCTCGATATTTACAATATTGAGGGTAAATTAATGACCACACTTGTAAGTGAATATCAGAAGACGGGTAATTACTATGTTCCCTTTTCGATATCGGAATATCCTTTATCAAGCGGAGTATATTACTACAGGTTGACAACCGATAAATCTTCGGAAGTGAAAAGTATGATGCTGGTAAAATAGGAATAAAGAGCACAATATTATTAAGTGTAAAACACAGGCTCAAGCTTTCTGATTTTATGAAGTGCGGACATAACGAAATCCTGTGATGATTGAGGCTGCAGTAAATCATTCAATATCAGTGCCTCGGCAGACTGCAGGGTATCTTCAATTATTTCCTCAATTTTATCATTAAGGGGTTTCCAATCCGAATGTATTCTATAGCCGATAATACCCAAAAGAATATTTTTATTCATATTCCTGATTTTGGCTTCCATTGACAATGCACTCCTTCCGTGTGCATTGTCAGAAAGGTCTACGGCTTTTATTTCGAAGAGTCTATAATCATTACAACTTTTGCAAGCCTCCGAAATCCCGTTTAGATAGAGGCTCTTATAGCATTCCCATTTCACCGATTCGATTAAATCCCCTTCAGGTTCGAAGAATGACAAAAGATTACACATTTTTTCTAAATATTCATTCAGGTTACCGAGTTTTGACTTCGACATTTTTTCAAGCAGGCGGATAATATTATTAATACTAACAGATTTGTCATCGTTTTTAAGCTTTTCTATTATATAGTTTAAAATAAAGTTATAGTGATTCGTTAAAATTATAACGGATTGCTGCAAGTCTTCCGGTATATAAGTATCCAAAAAGTAATCATAATAATCAATATGGATTTTACTGTTTTCACTCAGCTTCGAATAATCAAGTAAATCCTCCACTGCATCGTGCAGTACAGCTATGGTACTGTATTTATAGGTTCCTTCGTCGTTCATATCAAGCCGGTAAACAACGGCTCCTACACGGCTGAGATGAGCTGAAGCAATTATTTCACACTTACGTTTAAGTTTCAGTCTTTTATAAACTTCAATTATATTAAAAACAAAATCCGTATAATTGCCATAAAAAACTTCAAGGTCTGATTTCGAGGGTAACTCATCCCGCAGCAAGGCGGACTGAATTTTCTGAAAATTAATATTTTTTTCGATTTCATTTCTCGAATTTGAAATTTCCAAGGGTGCTTTGTCATCGTGTTTTCTGGGAATCAGTATTTTCCTTTTTTCCCTGATAAAATAATTTTTTATATTATCGAAAATGATATTCGCTTTTTTTTCCCCGTATAATTTCTTCAGTAAATTTATTTCCGGACAGACCTTAGAAATTAAAGATTCAAATACTTCATAAGCAGAGCTGTAATTCGGTTCTCTGCTTATTCTTTTAAGATCATTATTAATCCACATACAAAAATTATTCAATAATATCCGATAATAGATTAAATAATTTTAAAAAAACATTACAAATTGGGGTATTATTCCATTTTTTTTACGGAATATTATTATTATTTAAATTATCAATTTTTTAAGTTAATTTATTCAAATAAAAACAATATCTATGAAGAACTCAATTATATTATTATTTTTTATAGTTACTTCTCTCTCATTCTCTCAGGATTTATTTATTAGGGATAATCCTTATGACAATGCCGACAGTTACAATCTAAAGAAAAATGCTTTAAACAGGGAAAGATGGTTTTACGAGCAAAGGATGTATCCTAATAATTTTATTCCGGAAAATGCATACGAAAAAGCTTACAATCAGAAACTTTTATTAAGAGACAGAAACGGATATTACTTTGATAATACGGCATCATGGACGAATATAGGTCCGACGCCTGGATATTATTTTTCATACGGAAACATTTCATCAAGGATTACTTCGGTAAAATACGACCCGATTAATCCCGATATAATTTATATAGGAGCGGCATACGGAGGAATATGGAAATCAACAAACGGAGGATTGAGATGGAAATCCAAAACCGATTATGAGATTTCTCTTTCTACGGGAGCGATTGCAATAGATGCCTCGAGTGAAACAAGGATAATATATTACGGCACGGGTGAAGCAACTTACAGCGGTGTATCATACTATGGAAGGGGTTTACTGAAATCCACAGACGGCGGAGAGACCTGGTTAAATTACAGGAACGGTTTACCGACATCGACATATTTTTCAAGGCTCTTAATAAGACCAAATCACAACTCGGAGCTGCTTGCAGCGCTCGGGAACAGCGGAATATACAGGAGCACGGACGCGGGAATGAACTGGTATCAGGTGAGAAGCGGGAGATGTGACGATATACTTTTTTCAATAACAGGTGATACCGCTTATGCAATCGGGAGCGGGCAGAACATGAGGATATCAATCGACGGAGGAGCCACATTCCCTACCGAAATAGGGACAGGATTAGTTCTCGGTACGAGAAACCACATAGCAATGTGCAAATCAGCCACGAACATTTTTTATGCATCGGTTTACAATTCATCCGGAACTGTATCGGTTTTCAAGTCCACTGACAGGGGTAATAATTTTACACAGCTGGTTCCCGGATTTAATTTTTCAGGAGGACAGGCGTGGTACGATTTTTACATGCACGTGAGTCCATACAATCCGAATTATGCGTATGTCGGGACAATATCAATTTACAGGACAACCGACGGAGGGAGCAGTTTCCAGAACATATCCAGCGGCGGTGTTCACGTTGACCAGCACAACATGGATTTTCATCCAACGGATTCTAACAAACTTTTTTGCGTAAATGACGGTGGTGTCTGGAAATCGGATGATAAGGGAACAACCTGGACGAATCTGAATACAGACCTGACACTTACTCAGTTTTACAGAATGACTTCAGAGCCGACAAATCCATCTCATCTAATAGGAGGTACACAGGACAACGGGACGCAAAGGACGACAGGCAAATTATACTGGAAGGCGGCTTATGGCGGTGATGGAGGAGAAGTATGTTTCAGCAGTCAAAATTCAAAATACATATTAGGGGAAACACAAAATAACGGAGTTTTCCGCTCTACCGATAAAGGATTATCATGGTCAAGCGCAGCATCCGGATTATCAGGGACAGGTGCATGGATTGGTCCAATTGTATCACATCCAGATTCACTCGGAATATTTTACACTGCGCGTCAGCAGGTTTTCAAAACCACGGACAACGCGGCAAGCTGGACGGCAATATCAAGCGGTACAAGCGGTACCATCAGGGAAATGGCAATCTGCAAAACCAGACCGAGTACAATTTATGTATCGGTAGGAAGCACGTTGTATCTTTCCAATGACTGCGGTTACAATTTCTCTTTAGTGTCAAACGGGATGCCAAACAGAACCATAACGAGCGTATATGTTCACCCCGATTCCTCGAAAGTTGCGATCGTGACTTTTTCCGGATTCGGTGCGGGTAAGATTTATAAGACCACAAATTCAGGCGAGAACTGGATTAATATCAGCGGGGATTTACCCGATGCTCCAGTAAATGACGGTTTGATTTATTATCCGGGATATCCAACCAAAATATATTTTGTGGCAACTGATGTAGGAGTTTTCATGACAAATAACTACGGAGTAAACTGGGTAGAGCTTTCCGAAGGATTGCCGAATACGGTAGCAATGCATCTGGATTACAACCAGCTCTCAGGTAAAATTCGTCTTGGCACGCACGGAAGAGGAACGTGGGAAATTTTCGGGATAATAACGGGAATGTCGGTAAATAATGAGGTACCGAAAAATTATGCATTACACCAAAACTATCCGAATCCTTTCAATCCGAACACGAAGATAAAATTCGACATAAAAGAAAAGCAATTCGTAACAATAAAGGTATATGATATATTAGGCAAAGAAATTGCAACACTCGTAAATAAAAACCTGCAGGCAGGAACACATGATTTAACATTTTACGGTGAAAACTACTCTTCGGGTTTATATTTTTACTCCCTATTCGCAGACGGGGTAAAAATAGATACAAAGAAAATGCTTTTAGTAAAATAAAAATTAAATCGATAAAGATTTTTTAAACGTTACCCGGTATCCTGAGTGTAACGTTTTTTATTATCGATATTTCATTTTTAAAATTTCGCGAACAGATTCCGCAAGGCTTTTCTGTTTTATTCCAAAAGACCGGAGTTTATCAGTATTAAGAGAAACATCGGGAACGGCAGGAAAGCCCTGAATATCCGACATTTTAATTTTTTCAATCAGGTTTTTATCGAATCCTGCAGTTTCGCAGAGCAATTCCCCAAGTTCAACACGGGAAACGCGTTCCATACCACCAAAATTCAGCAGTTCACCTTTAATTTCAGATTTCACGAATTCAGATATTATTTCGGATGCATTAATTAAGGAAATCGGTGTGCGGTACTGGTCAATGAACAGTCTGGACTTTCTACCCTCTTTAAGTGCTTTATACATTTCATGAAAATTATTTCTGCTGTGATTCAAGCCGAATCCTATCATCAATGATGTCCTTAAAATAATATAATTACCGAATGCTTTTTCGATTTCCCCCTCGGCATTAAGTTTTGTTTCCGCGTAAATGGAAACGGGATTTACGCAGTCGGTCTCTTTCAGCATCCCGCTGCCGGTTCCGTCATACACCAAATCCGTAGAAGTGAAAATCAATTTAGCATTATGCTTATCGCATAGTTGTGATATTACTCTTGTTGCCGTTACATTTGTATTATATACATCGGTTTTATTCTCTTCAGTGCAGGTTTCCGGACGGGTGAATCCCGCAGTATGGATTGCTATGTCCGGATTAAATGAATCAAAAATATTATTCAGGTTTGCAAAATCGGTAATATCGGTTTTGGCTGATTTGAATTTATTGCAATTCCCTACATTAGAGTTATACAACGTAAGTATTTCATAATCTTTCGATAAAATCATATTAAGATACTGTCCTAGCAGACCGCTGCCGCCTGTGATTAAGATTTTCATAGCATAAAATTAAAATTCTTTTGGAGGAGAAGAAATGCAATTGCATTGTTTTCATATAAAATAATATTTCCTCAATTTTTCAGTTTATTTTTAAGCAATTTTTCATAACTTAAAGAAAAAAAAAGCCTATGAAAAAGTTAACCGTATTAGCTTTTCTGATAGTTTTTCCTTTCTTTACAATTAATTCTCAATGGATAGTACAAAATGTAGCGACATCGAATGCCTTCTACTCGGTAGTCTTTAAAAATCCGACAACAGGCTGGATTGCAGGAAACAACGCGGCAGTTTATAAAACAGTAAACGGCGGTTTAAACTGGACACTTCAGCCGACGGGATTAGTAAGCGGGCAGTTCAATTCCCTGGCATTTCCAAATGTCTCGACCGGCTGGGCTATTGGTGCATATCAAACAACAGGAATGACGGGTTATATATACAGGACAACGAACGGCGGAAACAACTGGGTTCAGCAAATGATGGCAGCCGACCATATATTTTACGCATCGTATGCATTAGATACTTCAACCTGCTGGGTAGCCGGGACATATCAGGGAACAACAGCGGCAATCATGAAGACTGTAAATGGCGGCAACAACTGGACAACGCAGGTTTACGGAACTTACACACCTATAAGGAGCATATTTTTCCTCAATCCGCAGACAGGATGGGCGGCAGGAAGCAACACAATGCTTAAAACCACAAACTCAGGATTAAACTGGAATCCGAATACATTCAGCGGAAATGTACGTTCGATATATTTTCTGGACTTAATGAACGGATGGGCAGGTACGGCGGACGGGCAGCTTTTAAAGACGACTAACGGAGGGATAAGCTGGTTCACGAATTACACAGGGATAAGCTACGCATCAATCTCAGCGATTCAGTTCCTCAATCCATCTATGGGATTTTTCGCAAACGGGACAATGGTTTTCAAGACTACAAATTCCGGAAACAGCTGGACACCAATGGAAACAGGGGCAGTATTCTACATATTAGGAATGAACTGTCTGTCTATAAACAACATTTATGCGGTGAATATGAACGGTGATTTTGTATACACGAATAACGGAGGCGGAACTTATGCCACGAATACCGTTACATATTACAGAAACAATCTAAACAAACCGATTACAATGAACAACACAACTTACGATACGATAAACATCAGCATAAATGCACCTAAAAACCTGATTCTCGACGTAAACGCAATGATTGATACGGTGATAAACGGGATTGATAGCGGGCTTGTCTTTATCCTGTCACATCAGGGTACACACGATACGCTGATATACAGAGTTGGCGGCAGCGGTAACAATTTTATAAAGACTGTTCTGAACGATTCGGCAGCAATTTCGATTAACAACGGGACTCCACCGTTCACAGGAACATTCAGGCCCACGAGGCCCTTATCACAGTTCAATTTTTTATCGGTCAACGGGCTTTGGGTATTGAGGATAAAGGAAACCGCAACAGGATCGAGATTGACCGGAGTAATCAAGTCATGGGGTATAACAGTAAATTACAATCTCCCCATATCGGTCAAGAAAATATCGGAGTTAGTACCGGCAAATTTCGAATTGAGCCAGAATTATCCGAATCCTTTTAATCCGACAACAACAATTAAATTTAAATTAAAGGATTCAAAATATACAACTTTAATCATATACGATTTGTTAGGAAGAGAAATTGCAACACTTATAAAAGAAAACCTGAAAGCAGGCGAATACGAAACTGATTTTGACGGTTCGTTTTTATCTTCGGGAATATATTTTTACAGATTGAACAGCGGGGATTTTTCGGAAACAAAAAAGATGGTTTTGATAAAATAATCATAAAAAATAATGGAAGAACAAATTACAGAAGAAACAATACAGAAAAAGAAAACGGATAGAGTAAATCTGACGTTCTGGATAGTTGCGGTTATTCTCACTGCAATATCAATTTTATATCAGAATACGACAGGTCCTACATATCCGCAAGAAGGGCATATCGTTTTCAGCGGTAAGCAAATAGATTACAAACTTGACAGGAGCGCATTGATTAACAAAGAATGTCCAGTAAAGATTTATACAAACGACAGTCTGATAAAAGGTTCACTAATCTGGAAGAGATACAAAACTCAGGACAACGAATCGAGTAAACCGATGAGGTATGAAAACGGATATCTGATTGCCGAGCTCGACAAACAGGAGAAAATGGCCGAGAAGCTTCAGTATTATATTCAGCTAAGCACGAACCAGCCAGGGACCCAGAACGTAGACCAGCTCGGATACATACCCGATAAAAACGGAGTAGTAATAAGGTTCAGAGGCGATGTACCGTTTATGATTGTCATTCTTCATGTTATTTTCATCTTTGCATTCGAGTTAATGTCTCTGAAGACCGGAATGGAATTTTTCAGAAAAGAGCCAAAATACAAAAAATATATATACTGGACATTAGGGCTTGCAATTGTTGGCGGGTTTATTTTTGGTCCGTTAGTACAATATTATGCATTTAACGAATGGTGGACAGGTTTTCCGTTTGGAATAGACTTAACGGATAACAAAATGGTTGTTGCGTTCATTGCGTGGATAGCGGCATTTATAGCGTTATATAAATCCAAAAAGCCCGGTTACTGGGTTTTGGGTGCTGCAATTATAACCATAGGAATCTTTTTAATACCCCACAGTGTTTTAAGTGGTAACGTACCTAAATAAAAAATAATAAAAAGAACATAAAGATAAAAATGAAAAAATTATTATTTATTATTCTATTCTTCTCTATAAGCTATATTTTTGCCCAAAACGATATAGAAAAAGTGAGAAACAGTGAAATTACAAAAGAAGAAATTTATGAGCACATAAAATATTTAGCATCAGACAAGCTGGAAGGCAGATATCCCGGTTCGAACGGGGGGAATCTAGCGATGGATTATTTAAGCAAGGAATTTCAAACATACGGATTAACCCCATTCGGAGACAGCAGTTATATACAGTTCGTAGATATGATAACAGACCTTAAGCTTGGGAAAGGTAACACTCTTGAATTAATGAAAAACGGAGAATCGGAAAGGTGTGAGATAGAAAATGAATGGATGCCGTTGAGTTTCTCTTCAAACGGTAAAATGAGCGGTGAGCTTGTATTTGCCGGATACGGAATAACAGCGCCAGATTTGAAGTATGATGATTACAGCGGAATCGATGTAGCAGGAAAAATAGTAATAATAATGACAAATTCTCCGACAAACGCTGCGACGAACAATACTTTTTTCCAATACGAAAGTATATATAAAAAAATATTAAGAGCCCGTGAAAACAAAGCCGCAGGGATTATCGTGATATCGGATTATTATACAGAAGATGTATTGCCGAAACTGGTTTTCAGTCTTGCAAGTAAGAGTTCCGGAATTCCGGTAATAAAGCTGAGAAGGGAATATGTTGAAGATATTTTTTCGGATTTAGGCAAAGATTTAAAGAGTATACAGAAAAAAATTAACAGTAAATCAAAGCCTGAATCTTTTTCTCTCAAAAGATGGACAGTAAGTGCAAACATAAATATCGAGCAGGTAAAGGCGAGAACGGGAAATGTTATCGGGTTCATCGAAGGAATTGACGCTGAGCTAAAGAAAGAAGTAATCGTTTTAGGAGCACATTATGACCATCTCGGGTACGGAGACGAAAATTCTCTTTACCAGGGAAAAGACAAAAAAATTCATTATGGTGCAGACGATAATGCATCGGGCACTACGGGTGTTCTTGAAATAGCACAGAAACTCTACGCAAATAAAGAGACTCTTAGAAGAAGCATACTGCTTGTTTGTTTTACCGGTGAAGAGGAAGGATTGATAGGTTCTTCATATTTTACCAATTCTTCGATATTCGGGAAAATAAATGTTGTAACCATGATAAACATGGATATGATAGGAAGAATGGAAAACGATAAACTCATCATAAACGGGACAGGAACATCCTCCCGATGGGTTCAAGAGCTGGATGAGATAAATAAAAGATATAATTTCACGACATCATATATACCCGATGGATACGGTCCTTCAGACCAGTCACCTTTTTATTCGAAAAACATTCCGGTACTTTTTTTCTTTACAGGTCTGCATACCGATTATCACAAACCGTCCGATACATACGAAAAAATCAATACCGAAGGACAAGAGAAGGTATCGAAGTTCATTTATGAGATAATACTTAACATTGCAGTTTCAGATAAGAAACCCGAATTCACAAAAGTCGCAGAAAGCACAGAGAAGAAAAAGGAGACAGGTCCCGTCAGGGTATATGTAGGAACCGTTCCAGATTTTTCCTCCAATGAAGAAGGTTACAAGATTTCCGGAGTCAAAGAGGGAAGTCCCGCTGAAAAGGGCGGAATAATGACCGGTGACCTGATGATAAAATTCGGTAATAAAGAAATAAAAAATATATACGATTATACCGCCGCACTCGGGGAATACAAGCCGGGAGACGAAGTGGAAGTTGTGTTAAAAAGAAACGGAGAGGAAATGACCGTTAAGATAGTTTTAGGTAAAAAATAATTCCAAGAAATTAATATTATTTTTATTACTTTTATTTATCTTAGAAATTAAATTTCATATTTCTTTAAATCAAATACAGTAAAATGAAAACATTAAAAGTTTTGTGGGTTATCTGTTTATTATTATTACCTATCAGCATAGCCGAAAGCCAGGAAAAGCCTCCCGGGATTGAGGTTACAGGAACGGCTACGATTTCAGTCACGCCGGACATCATGAAATGGACTGTAGATATACAAAACGATAATGATAATGTGCAAGAGGCAAAGACGAAAAACGACAATACGATAGCAAAAGTTCTGAATATCCTTAAGAATTTCAATATCGAGGACAAGGATATAAAGACTAGCGGGATAAGGATGACAAAGCGAAATTACATATACGGACAGGAAAAGAAATTCAGCGTTTATAACACAATATGGTTTAAAGTGGATAATATTTCAAAATATGATTTACTTACGAACGAACTTATTAAAATCGAAGATGTATACATAACAAATACAACCCTCGAATATACGAAAGCAATAGAAACCCGCATGCAGGCAAGAACGAATGCTTTGAACGTGGCAAAGGAAAAGGCAGTCAAAATGGCAGAGACGCTCGGAATGTCGGTTGGAAAGCCGATATTAATACAGGAAGAGCCGATTTATGATTACTGGGGTTATCAGAATTATACACAAAGCAACGTTCAAAACTACTCGGTCGATATGTCAAGCACATCACAGCATTTCAGCGAAGGATTGCTTAAGATAGAAGCCAAGGTGAGAGTGGTGTTCGAATTGAAATAAAAAAGTCGAGTATAAAAAATCGGGAGTATAAATGACAAATGAATTTATCATTTCTTACTCCCGGTTTTATTTTCAAGAATTTCTCCTGAAAAATTCATAAATATTTTCCAGTACTTCATCGAATCTCGAGAACTGATGTCCGGCATTTTCCAGAACAATTAATTCTCCAGTCTTTCCCAGTAGGCTCATTGTATTCTTATAATCAATCAGTTCATCGTCCTTGGCAAGCAGCAACATAATTTTATCGGATTTTTTGTCGCCAATATCATCGTTTTGTTTTCTCAGTTGTTCAAGATATTCCGCCTTCCATTCGAATGATTGCCCATTGCTTTTGCTGATATTCATACCGACATAAGGTTTAAGCTGTTCCCATGGAAACAGGGCAGGATTTATCAGTACTGTTTTGAGATTTTCATATTTCGAATGCATGGCAAGGGCATAAAACCCTCCAAGGCTGCTCCCAATGAGCATTACATTTTCACCTTTTGAATTATCAATTAATTCTTCAAGTATTTTTATTGTCTTATTCGGTTCCTCGGGTAAACCCGGCGTAAGGACTTTTTCTTTCCCGGCAAAATAATTTTTCAGTATTTGTCCTTTTACAGAGTTTTCGGAACTCGAGAAACCGTGTATATAAATAATCATAAAAATTTTTTAATTAAATTAACGATTCAAACAATAAAAAAATATTCCAACAATTATGTATTCGGGAAGCCGAAAGATAAAAAAAGAGTCTCCATATATTATGGAGACTCTGTGTTAATATTGTGCAGGATAAATATAATATTATTTGACCAGAATCATTTTCTTTACATCAGAGAAATCACCCGCAGTAATTTTATAGAAATACAGACCGCTTGTCAACTTCGTCGCATCAAAATCAATGCTATAATAGCCGGGTATAAGATTCTCGTTTACTAATGTTGCAATTTCCTTTCCGAGAATATCATAAACTTTAAGAGTAACTAAGCTGTTCTTCGCAATCTGGTATTTAATATTCGTAACAGGATTAAACGGATTCGGATAATTCTGAGACAGTTCGAACTTATCCGCGGTATTGTTGTTTTGATTGATACCGACTATCGGCAGACGTTCCTGGTTAAAATACACATTTGTGGGACCACTTGCTGCATAACCAAATGCGGAATACTTATTACTTCCAATTTTATAGACCGCACAAACAGGTGCCAATAATCCCGTAGACAAATGACCATTCATTTTATAATGATATGTCCCTAAACTTCCTTGTATATTACCTCTTCTTACAGTAATCGAATCGCCGTCCTGGTCAACGAAGCAGGCGATAGCATATCCACCCGAACCCGTAAGCGAATCCGAGTTACACCAAGTATAATCTGCATATCCGTTCGTCCCAAGATTATAGTCAACATACCAGGAATTTCCGCCGTTTGTCGAATAGTGATACCTTGCAATATTATTTTTTGTGCAGGTTATTAATATTCTTCTTGGTACACTAGCGTTTTGCTGCTGAACAGTGATACAGGGTTTTTCATATTTTGTGCCTGATGCAGCATTTGTAATATAATAGGCATAATGATTTGTTGTCAGCCATTCACAAGTAATAATAGCTCTAACTTCATACTCATTTGAGGTAACTCTTCTTTCTACTGCAATATAGATAGAATCATTGGTCGTTCCTTTTTCACAATATGCGGCACTTGGATAATTATCATTATTGCTAGTATTAATTAAAACATTGGTATAATTTCGTCCCCAATCCGTTGATAGCCAATGTCTAAGTCCATAATATGTATTTCCGTCATTTGACTCTTCACGTGCAATAATATGCATATAGGTTGCGACATCCCAATACATACCGTCACTACAAGCAGTAGGATAAACATACCTGTGACCGGACGGTGGAGAGCCGAAGTTAAATGCAAATGCGTTGGAACCATCTCTTCTGGTGGATAATATTTCTACAGATGCATCGGTAAACGAGGTACTGCCACTTCTGGAATAAAATACCAGAATCCTCGTGGAATCATTGTTTGTAGCATGTCGTTTTTCGACCAGCATAGAAAGGTTTCCGAAGTAAGCGGAAGTATTACTTGCATAAATTACGAGTGACCAGTTCAAACCGCCATTGGAGGACCTGTAAATTCCTACATTTCCGTTAGAGCCCGATACTACTCTTTGGATTGCCATATACAGCCATCCATCCTCGCCATATTTTAAATCGAGTGTTCTATATCCGTAACTTCTGACACTACCTGCATAAACCTGAACATCGGTAGGATTCCAATCGGGAGCATTAAACGGGGGGTTAACACCCGTATGAATCTGTGTTTTTTCAAACGTACCTTCCTGAGGCGGGATATTTGGTTCCAGATATTTCTGAATTTCATTGCCGACTCTTAATTTCTCCTCATTGTTCCTTGTCTGTTTAGCATTTTTATATTGTTCCATTAAATAATCCGGAATCTTAGATTTCTCCTAAGTTCCGTAGTTTATTTTCTCAGAAGATTTTTTACCCCAGTCATTCGGCATATCGTTTTTCGAATCCTTACCAAAATCAGACTGAGCTAAAATCATTGAGGATGAGAAAATAATTACAAGTAAGGGTAAATAGATGTGTTTCATTTTCGATCCTTTCTTTTTTATTTTTAAAATAAAACCAGAATCTGAATTTGAAAAACCGAAGAATGATTCTTTTTCTTTTGCTATATTTTATAAAAATTAAAATTAAAAATCAAGTATTTAATTATATTATATTAAGGACACATATTAATAATAAATGTTCTTTACATATTAAAAAAATCAAGTATTTATTTTATAATTATCAATTTCTTTGTTTTATTGAAAATTTTACCATTTTTCGATTCATCTTTATCAATAGTCAACCTGTAAAAATAAACACCATTTGCAATATCGGCTGCATTCCATTCGACGCTGTAAACACCGGGTGTCTGTTTTTCGTTAACGATAGTTGATATTTCTTTTCCAAGTATATCATAAATTTTTAATGTAACAAAGCCGGGACTTGCCAGCTGATATCCGATACGGGTGGAAGGATTAAACGGATTCGGATAATTCTGCCCTAAATCAAATTCCGATACAACCTCTTTTTTAATATTAATTTCGAGAATTATTCCAATGGAAAACGGATTTTGATTTAATGCTGTATATGTTCCTCCCGAATTATACAAAGTGTATTTAATAAAGCAATTTGAAGAGGATATTCCGCTAGGTACAATCCACTGATATTTTCCGTTGTTTTTAACACTGTCTTTAATCAAAGACCATGGGCCATTATTTCCTGTTTGCGAGAATTCAAGTTTCACGAGCGATTGCGGGGATAGCGGGGAAGAGCTAATCCATTCGATTAACCTCACCTGATTATTTTTTAATCTTTCAAAACCTTTCGGAAATTGCGGTTTGATTAAAAGATTTGTATATGGTGTGGTTTCTTTAAAAAGTTTCAGATGGTTGATATAACTTGGAAAAGAACCTTGTTCGAACAGCACTGCAATATCAGCAAAGCCATTGTTGTCCACATCAGCAACAGTTAAAGCCTGATAATTACCAACAGTTGGTGTTGAAAAACTTCCATTAAGAGCCCAATTGGTCCCACCGTTACCCGAATAAACCGCTCCGTTACCCTTACCATACAAGACTATATCAATAAAATTATCACCATTCATATCATATAAAAATGTTTTTTGAAAGTTACCTGTTGAGGGAAGATTTGCTGACAGATTAATCCACTGCTGTGTGGAGTTATTCCATTTCCAGACATTCACACTTCCTCCGCTTCCTATAAAAGCAATGTCTTTGCCACCATCGTTATCCACATCACCAATAGAAAGCCCTTTGCACGTGCTTGCGGTTGGAAGATTATTATGTTTCAGTGTAAAATTTCCAAAACCATCTCCGAAATACGGAATTCCCGGGTCGTCATTAGTAGCAAAATCAATATTCCCATCATTATTAATATCACCAAAGAAAAACTCTTTATTCGAATTTCCTCCCGAAGTAGCAAAAGTTTGACGCCAAGTTCCGTTTCCGAGATTTTTATAAATATGAGTCCCGTTACAACAACCCATCGATAATGACCCGAAATCAAGTTTACCATCATTATCGATATCGGCAAAATCACTTGAAAACATTGCATATGTCTCTCCGTTCATTGCAAGACTATCCTGATAAGCAATCCAGTTTGTACCGGTACCGTCGCCAAGAGCAGCACCAAGAATTTTACTTCCTAATCCTGACGATTCATAATTATGATGTATTCCAAAACCGATATCGATTTTTCCATCGTTATTGATGTCACCTGCACAGATTCCGCCATATCCGAAATTACCATACTGAAATAGGTTCCAGTTTGCGCCTGTTCCGTTGCCGAACCAAACCATTATACCGTGCTGTCCTGTAATTGTAGAGGGATTTCCGTGGTCACCCAGTGAGAGCAAATCGGTATATCCATCATTATTCATATCGGCAAATTTCAAATCAGCTCTTCCGCTTTCGAAAGCTATACCCTGTTCGAGTCCGCTAGATGATTCTACATAAGTTAACAATGTTGAAGTATCAGATATCAACGAGAAAGAAAGTAAAGAAAGAAATGAAGCTAAAAGAAAGATATAGAATTTCTTCATAAAATAAATTTTATATAATTAATAATCCTGAAAAAAAAGCGTTTAATTTTTATTAAAAAACGCTTTAACAAATCAAAATATTTATTTAATTAACACCATTTTTTTCGCAGCAATTTCAACACCATCAAATAATAACCGATAAAAATAGACACCCGTCGGATATTTAGATGCATCCAAACCGACATTATAAATCCCTGGTGATTGTTTTTCGTTTACCAAAGATACGATTTCTTTACCAAGTAAATCAAATACTACAAGTTTTACGACTCCTGAATTTACTATTTGATATTTTATATTAGTATTCGGATTAAAAGGATTCGGATAATTCTGATACAATTTATAAACATCCGGGATTTCGCCTGATATTTTTTTAATTCCAGCTGTCATATAATGTGTCAAAGGTGTATTCCATGTTGCCGTAATTTCATAGGAAGACAAGGTTCTGTTGTATACCCGGAATTCATCCAATTTCATACCTGCCGAAAGCGATGAAGCCACCGTCGAATGACCTCCAATTATAAAAGGACCGTTAGCAGAGACACCATATGAAGACTGCGGAAAAGTCAAGAACAGACTCCCCCACCTATAGACTTTTATCGCCGATGCAATCGCATCCCACACAATGAAGAACTGGTATGTTATTCCCCTTACGACGGGAATTCTAATATCCGATGCTCCTGTCATTCTCAACATTATTGCAGTATCGCTTGTTCCTAAGCCCCCGCTTCCTCCATAATAGCATCTGAAATTCGATGTAGCCTCACCAAATAAATACACTGGATTATTTGGATTTGCACCCAGGTTTATATTACTCACCCAAAAACCTATTGTCCAGCCAGTGGAAGGAAGATACAATGCAGAAGAATCAACAAGTTTACTGTCTGTACCTGTACCCCCATTTCCGATTAATGCACTATCGAACTGACCGCCGGGGCCTATTGTATGACCGAGTACAGTTCCGTATGAAGAGCCCATACCCAGATTTGCATAATTCGGAGTTCTTCCTGAAATATAGTTATTGAATTTGTAATAGAACAATTCAGGCATGTTGAAGGCGGAGAGAATCCCATTTCCCGTAATAAAAGTATTATCAGATTCATCCATCAATGTATAACCCGCATCTCTAATTCTTATTTTTGCCTGTACAACCGCATAGATATTCGGAATTTTCCAATAATATGTGAATGAATTTGCAGGAACGGATGTTGCAATCGAATTCCATACCGCACCGTTGTTACTTGTATATTCTATATCAACATTATTTGTACCGAATGCAGTCCAGAATATTTTACACGTATCTATCGTTCTAAAAACCTCACCTCCATTAGGATAAAGCACTTTTACGAAAGAAGTCTGACCGTTTCCCCCATCAATTGTTTTTAAAACATTTCCTCCGCTCGTGACAATATATCCTGTATTAGTATTAATCATAAAAATTTCATTAAGCCCATCGCCTGTTCCCGAGATTTGTTTAACCCAATGCAATCCCCCATCGATAGTTTTATAAATTGCACCACCAAGACCGCACATATAAGCAATCATTTTATTCACCGTATGGACACCTTCAAAATTCACATTATACCCGAAATCAGGGAGCAAATTTGCACCACCGTCACAAGTTTTCCTCACTGTTCCGTAATATGCATTAAGCCAACCTGTCGAGCCGTTTATAAAGGATAAATCCCAAATATTATTCACAGTAAATGTATTTACCTGTGCCCAGTTTAGTCCCGAATTCACTGTTTTATATAAAACACCGCCCTGACCTGCCACAAATCCGGTATCTTTATTTCTGAATTCAACTGCAAGCAAAGAATTCGCAGAAACATTCACCTGAAGCCAGTTTGCGCCTCCATCGCCCGATTTCAGAACATAAGTCTGAGAGCAAGCAAATACGTTCACAGAATCTGCCGCCGAAACAGAATATACGGTTGAAGTCAGACCCGAATTCAACGAACTCCAGTTCATGCCTCCATTCGTTGTTTTTTTGATTGCACCGTTTCCGCCGCATATAAATCCGGTATTAGCATTTGCAAACGAAATGCTTCTCACGAAATCTGAGATACCGCTTGACAGCGGGACCCAATTTAAGCCACCGTTTGTGGTTTTAGCAAGGTATCCGTTATTACCACCAATGTATCCGGTATTTGCATCGGTAAAATATAAAGAAGAAAGATAAGCAGAAGAACCTGAGGACAGTGTTTGCCAGCCGGATTGAGCAATTAATTCGAAACATGCAGATGAAAAGACTATTAAAACGAACAACCATTTTTTCATAAAATTAATCAGTTATTTATTGAAAAATATATTGCTATTAAAATAGTTATATCGAAAATTTTTTAAGAAATCAAAGAAAAATTTAACAGAATCAGAAAAACATTCACAATTAAAAATACCTATATAATATAAAAATAAGCAAATAAAACTACAATTAAAATTTTGATATGTCAGGCAAAAACACGGCAGGATTCAAAGAAATAAAAGCTACCTGAGCGAATGCACTTTATTCTTAGCGGGAATTGAAATGTCTTTTTTTATTTTCTTTTCGAAATCGCTACGGAATTTTTTAACAGTCCATTTAACAGGCCAAGCGGCGGCATCTCCGAGAGCGCATATTGTATTACCTTCGATGTTTTGTGCTACGTCAATTAATAAATCAAGATCTTCTATTCTTCCCTCACCATTATTAATTCGTTTTAATACACGAAGCATCCATCCGGTTCCTTCGCGGCAGGGAGTACACTGTCCGCAGGATTCGTGGTAATAGAAATAAGCAATTCTCTCAAGAACTTTTACAATATCGGCATCTTCATTCATAACAATCACACCCGCAGTTCCGATTGCCGAGCCGATTGCTTTAAGTGATGCATCGTCCATTTTAACAGTCATAGCTTCATCCTTAGTAAGCGGGGGCATAGAAGTCCCACCCGGAATCACCATTTTAATTTCTTTCCCATCTTTTACACCACCGCAATAATCATTAATAATAGTCATCAGAGGAGTTCCCGTCTCGAGTTCATATACTCCGGGTTTATTCACATCGCCACTTACTCCAAAAAGCAATGTCCCGGGATGTTTTGGCTCACCTATTTTAGAAAACCACTCTCCACCGTTATTTATGATTTCAGGAATATTCGTTAAAGTTTCAACATTATTTATTGTTGTCGGGTATCCCCAAAGGCCATTTGCTGCAGGAAAAGGAGGTTTCACCCGGGGATATCCGCGTTTACCTTCGATTGAATTCATAAGTGCTGATTCTTCACCACAGATATAAGCACCTGCACCGCGATGGATATAAATATCTGTAGAAAATTTCGTACCGAGAATATTTTTTCCTATATAACCTTTTTTATATGCTTCGTCGATTGCTTTTTGCAACAGATTAATCCACTTAAAATATTCACCTCTGATATAAACGTAAGCTGTTTTTATTCCCATTGCATAGCAGGAGATGAGAGTACCTTCGATAAACTGATGCGGATTTTTCTCAAAAATTTCCCTGTCTTTAAAACTTCCAGGTTCGGATTCGTCACCGTTACAGCACAGATACTTAGGTTTATCGGTTGTCTTAGGCATAAAAGTCCATTTAAGTCCTGTCGGGAAACACGCACCGCCCCTGCCTCGTAAATTCGAAATTTTAACCTCACTGATTACCTGTTCGGGAGTCATTTTTTTCAATGCTTTTTTCAAAGCGGAGTAACCGCCGTTCGATTCGTAAACTTCTATCTTTTCAAAATCCGGTATTTCTTTTAAAATCAGCTTTATCATTTATTGTACATTAACTATTAGGTTTATTTTTTTTATGAATGGTTTCGATAATTTCATCAAATTTTTCCTGTGTCAGATTTTCATAAAATTCCTTATTATTCACCTGCATCATTGGTGCCGTTGCGCAGGAGCCGAGGCATTCAACCTCTTCGATAGAAAACATTCCATCTTTCGAAACTTCCTTATTTTTTATACCGAGTTTACCCGAAGCATATTTAAATAATTCATATCCACCTCTCAGCATACAGGAGACATTTGTGCATATCTGAAGGTGAATTTTACCGACGGGTTTTTTATTAAACATCGTATAAAAGGTAACCACACCAAGAATATGTTCATATGGTACGCTCAGCAAATCACCGACATATTTCATTGATTCCTCAGAAATCCAGCCATTTTTTTCCTGTACCATCCACAGCACGGGAAGCAAAGCAGATTTCGAATCAGGATAATGTTTTTTAATCCCTTCGAGTTTTTTCAACTCTTCTTCACTAAACAATACCATATTTGAATTTTTTGTACTACTCATAATTCATAATTTATTTATCAGCTTCTCCCATTACAGGGTCGGCACTTCCTATAATGACGACAGTATCCGAAATCATACAGTTTTTCATCATTACAGGAAGGACCTGAATGTTGCAGAAACTCGGAGAATGAATTTTCAATCTGAAAGGATTACCTTTACCGTCGCTTTTAATATAGAAGCCCAATTCGCCTTTAGAAGATTCTACTGCGGAATAAGACTCACCCGGCGGAGGATTAACGCCGAAATTTATCAGCATAAAATCGTGTATCAGTTCTTCCATCTTTGTATATATTCTCTCTTTTTGCGGGAGAACTTTTTTCGGATTGTTCGAATTATATGCTCCGGAAGGAATTTTCTCTATACACTGTCGCAATATTTTCACCGATTCAATCATTTCTTCAATCCTAACATAATATCTTGCAAGGCAATCACTTTCAGTATAAACCGGAATGTTGAAATCAAGTTTATCATAGACAAGGTACGGGTCATCTTTTCTTAAATCCCTGTCAACTCCTGCCGCTCTGAGTATTGGTCCAGTAATACCATAATCTATCAAGTCCTCTTTAGATATATACCCAATACCTTCGGACCTGACTATAAATATTTTATTTCTTTCAATTATATCCCGCATTTCCTGAAGATACCCGGGAAACTCGTCGATAAATTTTTTAATGGCAGCCAGTGCTGAATCGGGGATATCCTGTGCTACTCCGCCAATTCTTGTATAGGATGTAGTAAAGCGAACACCCGTCATTAAATCATATATATCGAGAATTTTTTCCCTCTCCCTCATAGCCCACAGAAAAGGAGTCAACGCACCTGTATCCATAATCATAGTGCCGTATGCTATAAGGTGAGACTGTATCCTGCCAAGTTCCGAACAAATCGTACGGATATATTTTCCTCTTTCGGGAACTTCTATATGAATTAATTTTTCGACAGCCATGGTATAAGCAACATTATTAGCTATAGGTTGAAGGTAATCCAGTCTGTCGGTATGAGGTATAAATTCGTGATATGTTGATGCTTCAGCAAGTTTTTCATAACCTCTGTGCAGATAACCCAGATCGGGAACAACCTTGCGTATAGTTTCACCATCCAAGCTTACCAAGAGTCTCAGCACACCGTGAGTAGCAGGATGCTGGGGACCCATATTAAGCACCATTTCATTTTCGAGAGCATCGTCGAAGGACACGCTTAAATCCTCAGATTCAAGGGCTTTCAAAATCCCGGTCTTTTTTATTTCAGGGTCTTCAATCTTTAATTTATCGTATACTGTATTGGACATAAAAAATTTTTCGCTGAAACTATATGTTTAATTATTTTTTGGGCAACTGAATCGATTCCGGTATTCCAAGCAACGGAAAATCTTTTCTTAAAGGAAAATGTTCATAGTCTTCGGGCATATATATCCGTCTCAGATCGGGATGTCCTTTAAAAACGATACCAAACATATCATAGGTTTCCCTTTCGAACCAGTTTGCACCTTTCCAGACAGCAGTCAGGCTCGGCATTTCAGGATTTTTACTGTCGAGCAGAACTTTCACAAAAATTCTGTCTTTATATTTCAATGAATACAAACTGCAGACGACTTCAAATCTCTTTTCTTTCCGGAAATTATCGATACCTAAAACATCGAGGAGCATTTCAAATGAAATTTCAGACTCTGTTTTCAGTATTTTACATAGGGTTATTACATTTTCAGGAGTGGCAATTATCCCGGGTGTACCGTTAACATCCGTAAATTCCACATTAAAATCCGATAATTTCGATTTAATAAATTCTAAACGCTCTTGAGTCATAAAGTTTTTCGAAAAGAGTATTTTCTTTTATAGTATTTTCAAATTTTATTTACTTATTCAGGCGCTTTTTCGCCCTTTTTTATTTTTTCCTGCAGTGCAATCAATGCATTTAACAGGTTATCGGGTCTCGGCGGACAACCTGCCACGTAAACATCGACCGGCAAAAACTGGTCAATACCCTGGACTACCGAATACGTGCGATACATTCCTCCGCTCGAAGTACAGGCGCCCATAGCGATTACCCATTTCGGGTCAGGCATCTGGTCGTATATTTTTCTGACTACTTTTGCCATTTTATAAGTAACCGTTCCTGCCACAATCATAACATCGGACTGTCTCGGGGAGAATCTGAAAACTTCACTTCCAAATCTGGAGATATCGAATCTCGATGCAGCAGCGGCCATCATTTCGATAGCGCAGCAGGAAATACCCATAGGCATCGGCCACAATGAATTTTTCCTCGACCACTGAATAAGCGAATCAATCTTGGAAGTAAAGAAACCGTCTTTATTTAATTTTTCCTCTAATCCCATTCCATTACTTTCTTTTTAAATTCATATAACAGCCCCAGCACCAGAATAAAAATAAATATCAGGGCTATTATAAATGAATAAACCATTTCCGTTTTTGTAAAGTTCAAGAATGAAATAACCCAGGGATACAAGAATACGATTTCAATATCGAATACGATAAAGCTGACCGCAACCATGTAATATTTCACCGAAAACCTTTCGCGGGCAGTGCCTACGGGTTCCATACCGCTTTCGTAGGTGGATAGTTTTTCTTTATCGGGTTTCCTGGGACCGAAAAGAGTAGAAAATTTTATCATTACAATTGCCATTCCCACTGCAAATGCAAGTATCAGGAATATCGGTATATAGTTTTCTATCATAGCAGATAAATATAATATTTTTTCAGAATAAAAGAAGTATATATGAATGGATTAAACTTTATGGTACATCATTTCGATTACATCTTTGTATTTTTCTTCGACATATTTTCTCTTTATTTTTAAAGTTGGTGTCAGCTCGCCCTCTTCTATGGTAAACGGTCTGCTCAACAAAGTAAACCTTCTGATTTTTTCGTGTACTGCAAGGTCTTTTTGCACCTCGTTCAAATCGGCTTCGATTTTTTTCAGAACCACCTGATTCGTCAACAACTCCGATTCGACGGAAACATCCGCTCCGATTTTTTTTGCAAGAGAAGACAGTTCATTGAACTCGGGAACAATCAATGCGGTGACATACATACGGCTGTCACCAATTACAAGCACCTGGTCGACATAAGGCAGCTGCAACACCAAATCCTCTATATGAGACGGTGCTATATACTTTCCGCCGGAAGATTTAAAGAGTGATTTTTTCCTGTCGGTTATCATCAGGTTGCCGTTTATATGCCAGTCACCGAGGTCACCTGTATGCATCCATCCGTCAACGATAGCGGCATTTGTCTCTTCAGGATTGTTATAATATCCTTTCATCACCAAATCACCTTTTACCAGAATTTCGCCGTCCTCAGCCAATTTAACCTCATTCCCCATCACTGGTCTGCCTACGGTACCATATTCCAAGAAACTCGGCAGATTCACACTTATAACAGGGGATGTTTCGGTCATTCCATAACCTTCAAGGGTAGTAATTCCAATAGCTTCGAAAAATTCACCGACTGTTTTATTCAAAGCTCCGCCGCCCGAGACAAAAAATCTCAGTCTCCCGCCTGTTTTTTCGCGTATTTTATGATATACAAGTTTATCGAAAAGCTTCCACCTGAACGAGGATTTATTTTTTCCGTTTGTCTTAGCATAGTAAACAGCAAAGAGGAATAATTTTTTCTTATAACCGCTTGGCATTTCGTCGCCGCTTTTCATCAGGCGGTTGTACATTTTATCCAGAAGTCTCGGGACTGTAATCACCAGGGTCGGCTTAACTTCAGCCATCTGCACACCTATAGTATCGATGCTCTGTGCATAATAAATTTTCGAGCCCGAGAAAAACGCAAGATAGTAACCTGCAGTCCTTTCATAAATATGAGAATACGGAAGGTAGGAGAGGAACACATCTTTTTCCGTAATAGGAAGAGTATTCATACAGGCAATCACGTTGGAATACAAGTTCTTTTGCGTAAGCATAACTCCTTTCGGGACGCCGGTCGTTCCGGATGTATAGATTATGGTAACTAAATCTTCATCATCGATATTATTCAGGATATCTTCCACATTTCCGATTAACTTTTTCCTGTCGAATTTTATTTTATCTTTCATTATATCCGAAAAAGCTATGACGGAATCATCAGAATATTTAGTTTTCAAGTCGTTGTACGAAATGATATATTTGAGACAGGGAATTTCCGCTCTGACCTTCAGTAATTTTTCCATCTGCAAGTTATTAGACACAAAGCATACAACGCTATCGGAATCGTTAAGAATATATTTTATAGATTCAGGGCTAAGCGTGGTATAAATCGGAACATTAATGAAACCCGACAAGATGCAGGCCATATCGGTAATGACCCATTCGGTGCGGTTTTCCGAAATTATAGCGAGCTTACTGCCCGGCTGAATACCGATATTGAAAAGATATTCCCTGAGAGTAAATATCCTGTTATAAAGCTCGGTTCTGTCCAATCCGTGATATTTATTTTCGGATTTGGTAAAGATAAACTCTTCAGAGGGGTTATGGTTATTTATGGAATTTAAAATAAGCTGTACTAAAGTTTTCCGTGACATATATTTTGATTTACACTAAAGTATGAAATATAAAGTAATTATATATTTAATATTAAAAAATGGAAAAAAATTAATTAGGAACAACGGGTTTACACGGATAAAAAACAGGATAAATAGATGTAATACAGCCGAAATATAAATAATAACTTGCAAATAAATGCTATTACATATAAATTTGATTAACCCAATATCAGAAAGGATTTTCTAATGGAGAAGGAAAGAAAGCCGAAGATATTAAAAAAACTACCGATTTATCTTTTTTATGCTTCGATATTTATTTTCCTGATTTCCTTTAATTTTCAAAACCCAAGAACCGGCGGATGGTATCAGCAGAATATGCCGAATTTGGGAGGAGTGCCATTAACAGATATTTTCTTTGCGGATAGTTTGAATGGTTATGCGACGACAGGAAATGACAATGCTATAGATACTTCATTTGTATTAAAAACTACAAATGGCGGGGATAATTGGTCAATTATTCTTACCGACCAAAGAGATTATGCAAGAGTTTTTTTCAATAATAAAGATACAGGCTTTGTTTGCGGAGGTCATGGAGATGGAGCCAAATTATACAAAACAATAAATGGCGGTATAAATTGGATTTCATTAAATATCCCGGGTGGCGGATTGTTATATCTATCTGATATGAAAGTATTTAGTAAGGATAGTATATGGGTAACAGAAAGTAACACAATGGTTGGCGGAATATTTTTTACATCAAACGGCGGATTAAACTGGCAAAGCAGGTCTAACGGGCTATTGGCACCGCTTCCGAATAAAATGTATTTTTATAACAGCAGAATCGGTTATGCATCGGGTTCTAATTTAAGTCGTTTATTCAGAACGACAAATTCAGGAATAAATTGGGTTTCGATTCCGGGGAATAATGGTTTTAATGATATAGTATTTGTGGATAGTTTAACAGGATATAAAACATCAGACAGCACAAGAAAAACAACCGATGGAGGAATAACATGGATAGCACAGAAAAGACCGAAGTTAAGTCTAAATAATTCTTTATATGATTTTGCTTTAATAAATAAAGATACTATTTGGGGAGTAGGAGGAACAATTTTAACTTCACTTGGAATAAGAGGTATCTTATATATTACAACAAATGGTGGTGTAAATTGGGGGTATCAAATTCCTGATACAATTAACATAAATTTACATAGTTATTATTTTGCGAATTTTTTAAATAAAAAAACAGGTTGGGCTTATGTTCCATTGGGTAGTGGTACTGTTCCTTATGGAGGTATACATACATTAGTTGGTGGCAACGATACAACGTTTTATACTTCAATAAGCAAAATCATTCAGACAGTCCCGAAGAATTTTGAATTAAAACAAAACTATCCAAATCCGTATAACAATTCATCTTTAATTGAATATTATATAAACGAACCCGGCTGGGTGAAGCTGAAAATATTCGATATTGAAGGTAGAGAAATGGGAACATTAGTAAATGAAGAACAAAACACGGGTGGATACGGAATACCTGTATCGTTAAAACTATCCAGCGGAGTATATTTTTATAAAATGATTTATATGAATAAAAAAGGAGAGATGCAGATGGATGCGAAGAAGATGGTGGTGATAAAATAAAGTATTAGTTTTTTAAATGAATCCCATGGTTGAAACCGTGGGCGACAACGAAATAAAAAATAATTTGTCTGTAAAATTTGAATTTTCAATCTTTTTTATTTCCCCTTGATTTCGAATGAATAAAATCATAATTTTATAAAAAATTAACCTAAAATACCTTTTTATACTTCATTTTTACTAATTATTTTCTAACTTAAGATTTATTTTTCAAAGAGTTAATAACTTAAAACTAAATTTCTATTTTGAATAAAAAGATTCAAAAATGCTATTTTTGTATTGTTTTCAGCGCTATTGTAATGAGTATTCTAATTTATTCTTGCGAGAAGACGGACGATACGGTAATAGACCCGATATTAAAAGCCCCGATACTTTCGGATTTATTTAAATCAAAAGATACGGTTTTCACCACATCGACGGCACCCGTTATAAACCTGAACACATCGGTTGCGGCAAGCACAAATGAAGGCGGGGAAATTAAATCGGTTACCTGCAAAATATTGTCTCCGCAAAATTCCGTACTTGCAACATACCAAATGAGCGACAATGGTTCACTGCCGGATTCTGTTTCGGGAGACGGAAGGTATTCGTGCACGATAAATGTAACGGACATAACGTGCCTGTTGGTAGGACAGTATTCAATTCAGTTTATAGCAGAAAATGCGGAAGGACTTATAAGTAACCAGATTAACAGTTCGCTTCCGGTAGTTATGACAAACAACACTGCGCCTTTTGTATCGGGACTTTTTGCACCTGACAGCATAGCAATTCCCGTCTCGGGCTCGAGCATAAGCACATTATCTGTTTTTGCACTAGACTCAAACGGCTACTGCGATATTAAGAGGGTTTTCTTTAATTCCTACAGACCCGACAGCACGATAACAGGCGGAAGCCCGTTTACTATGTATGATGACGGAAACATACCCGAGCACGGCGACACCACTGCAGGTGACGGAAGATTTTCATTAATCATCCAGATAACATCCGCACAGACCACGACAGGCTGGTATACATTCAAATATCAGGCAGAAGACAATTCAAGTCTTCTTAGCAATCAGTTAACAGGAAGAATTTATATATATCGTCCATAAAAATGAAAATGAATAAATTAAATATATTAATATCAATCTTTATCTTAACAGGTTTTTTAAACGCCCAGCATATTACGCATCCGAAGGAATACAAGCTTTCCAAGCAAGCTTTCAGGGAATTTAAAATAAGTAATACTGACAAAAAGCCTTTACTAGTGACGGTGAATCCAAACAGGTCGAAATACCCAATTAGCAATTTCATAGTAAGGATAATTCCATTCGGGGACACAGTCTGGTTTTCGACAGGAAGCGGGCTGATGAGAACTGTCGACAGGTTCAATACGTTCGACAATTATTACGATTTAGCTCCGTTCGGGATAGACGACATGTCGGGACTGGCTGTATATAAGAATATAGTTGTTGTTGCTACAGCAACGACTGAGGAAATAAGCGGAGAAGACATCCCTGTAGGAACGGGAATCAAGGTATCGACTGATTACGGAGTAAACTGGAATTCATTTCCACAGCCTGTAGACGGCAGATATGACACATCGATAGTTTACGGAAATAACATTTTATACGCGCTTCCGGTAGTAGTACCCCAGCAAAACCTGTCTTATGACATAGAAATAACGAGAAATAAAAGCGATTTGAACAATTACACAATCTGGATTACATCATGGGGCGGGGGCTTGAGAAAATCGACCGATTACGGAAACACATGGCAGAGAGTGGTATTGCCTCCTGACGACCTCGACAGCATAAGAATAATAGATACGGGTTATACTTTCAGCGTTAATGTCCGGAACAATTACAATCAAACACCTTTCTGCATTAAAGCATTAAACGATTCGACTATTTTCGTCGGAACAGCGAATGGGATAAACAAATCTACAGACTGGGGATTGAGCTGGAGGAAATACAGTTATCAGAATTCAGGTTCAGGCACAAGCAGAATATCGGGTAACTTTGTAGTAAATCTGCACATACAGAGATACGGAGGGAAAGACATTATTTGGGGAGCATGCAGAAGGGCAAACGACAATAACGAAATCAACGCAATCAGCTACACAACAAATTACGGGACAAACTGGGCTTACACACTTGCAGACATACAGCCAAGGAACATCAGCTCTAAAGATTCCATTGTATATGCGGAATCGGATAACGGTTTATGGAGAAGCTATTTCGGAAAATTCGACTGGACAAAGCCGGGTTTGATTTACGACGAGGTGACCAAGGACCAACTGAGAACAAGCAATTTTTATTCGGGTGCATATCTAAACGATACGCTTTATTTCGGAAGCGGGGACGGTTTATGCAGGACGATAGAAAACGGCCAGCCATGGACTGCGAAATGGAAAATATTCAGAGCAATGAAGGTGATAGATTTGAATTCCGACATTAAGACATACGCGGCACCGAATCCATTTTCACCAAACTATGAAGTTGCGAGAATATTTTATAAATCGGGAAAGCCAACTTCAAAAATCACCATAAAGATATTCGATTTCGGTATGAATCCGGTAAGAACGGTAATTCAAAACGCAATGAGAAACAGTCCGGATGAACTATTTACGATATGGGACGGCAAAAATAACGAAGGATATCAGGTAGCAAACGGGGTGTATTTTTACAGAATAGAGATAGATGAAGACACGCCCGTCTGGGGAAAAATTTTAGTATTACAGTAAAAAATAAACTATTATTAATGTATAAAAAGATTTTTTTAATACTGACGATTTTAATCGTTTACTGCACAGGTGCGGAAGCGCAGTCAGGCAGTTATGCGGGAAGCTTTGCAAGAATGGGTTTCGGGGCACGAGGTCTTGCTTTAGGGAACGCAATGGTATCGGATATATTCGGAGATGTCAGCGGGTATTACAATCCTTCGCTTGCATGTTTTCAGGAACAGGGAATACTGAATTTTGGATACACAGCCATGACCTTAGACAGGAGGCTGAATTTTGTCGGTTTCGCAAAGAAATTTAAAATTCCCAAACAGGAAAAAGGCGGAGCGGGTATAACGCTTTCCTGGATAAATTCGGGAGTATCCGATATAGACGGAAGGGATAACGATGCGAAACAGATTGGTATGTTATCAACATATGAAAACCAGTTTTATCTCGGGACAGGCTTTCTGCTCGACGAGAATCTCTCATTCGGGGTAGGTTTCAAACTTTATTATTCGAAATTATATGATGAAGTAAAATCATCATCTATTGCATTTGACCTTGGTGCAATTTACAGGGTAAGACCCGACCTGAGTATAGGTGCAGCAATCAGGGATATTTCTGCAAAGTATAAATGGGAGACATCGAATATATACAACGAACTGGGAACCACCACGGAAAACAAATTCCCCGTACTTGCAGATATTGGGGCGACTTATCTTTTACCAAAAAACCTCGGTATTGCTTCAATCGAATTTGAGACAATGATAAACCCGAGATTTGAGACCAAAGATACCTCAGGAGCCGTTACAAAAAGTGAAAGGACATATAATTACATATTAAAATTCGGAACGGAGTTAAGGCTATCGGAACAGCTGAAAATAAGAGCAGGTGTTGACAGAATGGATTTCAATGCAGATGACTTCTGGGGAAATATCAAGCCAGGATTCGGTGTAGGTTTTTATAAATCTTTTTCCAAGGATGTAGCACTGGGGCTGGATTATTCGTTCCAACTCGAACCGTTTACGCACGAGCCGATTCACAATATCGGTATTGGTTTTAAATTTAAATAATTTGTTTTAAATAATTTAAATAAGTATTTTAACTCAATTATGAAGAAAATATTCATCACAATATTCATTTTACTGACAGCAATTACATTAAACGCGCAGAATGACGGAACTGCAAATACGGGGCTTGCTTTTTTAAAGCTTGGTGTAGGTGCCAGAGCACTTGCAATGGGAGATGCATATTCCTCCATATGTGATGACGGAACTGCCGTAATATACAATCCGGCTCGATTAAACTCCGGAAAAGATAATAACGTTACGCTGATGTACAATTCTGCCATGAAAGATTTAACAAATAATTTCATAGGAGTAAAATTCAAATTCAACAAATTCGGTCTTGGCTTAGGATTATTTAAAACAAATATAGCGGACATTGAGATAAGAACCATTCCGGGAGCGCCAGTCGATAAATTCGATGCTCAGAATCTATCTCTGAATCTTTCATTATGCTATGAAATATACGAGAATATAACGTTAGGGGTAACGTCAAAGATGCTATACGAAAAAATATACATAGACGAATCCTCCGGTTACGGTTTTGATATCGGTACAAATTACAAAAGAGATAATCTAAGTTTTTCATTCGTGCTTTCCAATCTCGGTTCGATTAACGAATTGAAAAATACGAGCACAAAACTGCCGACAGCAATAAGATTCGGCAGTGCATATTCATTTGCGAAAAGTAATTTTAATTTCATACTTGCACTCGAGGGATACAAAGTACTTGACGGAGGAAAATTACATATAAATTCGGGGGGAGAAGTGTGTTACAAGGACCTGTTATTCATCAGGGCGGGTTATCAGACTGCATACGAAAACAAAGGTTTTACAACAGGATTGGGATTTAAATATAAAGGTATAATGCTGGATTATGCTTTTATTCCGTATTCGGATTCGTTTGGAACGAGCAATACAATATCCTTAGGATTTAATTTTTAATGTTTAATAAAATATTAAATTATTTAAACGACAGAAAAAATTCTTTCAAGATATTTTTTCTAATAGTCGTTTTTCTGTCTGTCGTAAAATTACCGGCACTTTTTACTGCTGATATACAGCCCTGGGATGAGGGTATGTATGCCACAAGGGTACTATCCATTCATTTAAACGGTGATTTCATAGACCAGAGCGAGCATTCGGTTGGCAGGTTTTATTCAAGTTCACACCCTCCCCTATTAATCTGGATAGGATATTTCTGTTCTGTTTTATTTGGAACTAATTCCGTTACGTTAAAATTTATTCCTTTCATATTCAGTCTTTTAAGCATTCTGCTTTTAATTTTAATCGGCAGAAACATGTTCAATTCCATATCCGGAATTATTGCCGCTGTTGTTTTTTCAAGCAACATTATATTCAGTGTGTTTTCGAAAAGATTTCAGTTCGATATGCCGTATACATTTTTTATACTGCTTTCCTTTTACCTGTTTCTTTTATATACGAATAACAAGAAAGCGGTATACAACATACTTGGGGGAGTTGTATTCGGTCTTTGTTTAATGGTAAAAATACTTGTCGGATTTTACATACCGATAATAATATTAGTCTCTTTAATTTTTTTAAGGAAGAGAATCAATTATAAGTTATCAGATTTAATTATTTTCACGTTAATCGGAATACTTATTGCTCTTCCTTGGCATTTATACATGCTGAGCCTGCACGGCAAGGAATTCACGGATTATTTTTTCGGGTTTCACATACTCGACAGGGCATTTGTAGGGGTGGAGCACAACACAAAAGGTTCCGGTTATTTGTATCATATAAATTATTTGCTTTCGATAATTCCATACTCGATTCTGATATTCGTCACGCTGGTAAAAGACATCATAAAATTCAAGGAATTAGACAGCAAAAAAATATTTTTAATTATATGGTTTTTGACAGGATTAGCCATAATAACCATTTTCAAAACAAAACTCGAAGTATATGTTTTATTGATTTTAGCTCCCGGCAGTCTGATGCTATCGGACTATATTTACAATTTAAGCAAAGCGAGCAAGAAGGAAAAGCTAGCATTAGTCATACTCACTGCTTTAAATATCATATGGTCATTATCTTTATTTTTAAGAAGCAATTTAACATACAAGAGTATTTTCTCACAAAACTTATTCATTTCGATTTCTTTAATTATCCTGTTATTTCTAATCTTATATTTCACCATAAATTTTTTTTCAAAGGTACTTTCAGTAATAAATTTTTATTATGTTTTTATTTTTTTATTTTGCATTGGTATAAATACTTTTTATTTATTTCATACGCCTGAATGGGAAGATACTTACGAGATAAGATTCATCAAATCGGAGATTGAAAAAAGCAAAAGGAAAAATATTGTATATATAGGTTCTAATTACAGGGCAAATCCGCAATTCAGCTTTTACTTTGATGGTCTGGATCTGGGCTGGAAAAACAATAAATATAATTATGAATTAATCGATACGAAAAACGGTATAGAAGAAGTGAAGAGCAAACTAAACGGATTAAACGTCAAGGATAACAACATAATTGTAGAGAAAGACAATATAAACAGAAGCGAATACGAGGAATCAAAGAATTTCATTCCGGCGGATTTTAAATTAATATATCAAACAAGAGGATACGAACTTTATCAAAAATAATTTTGGAAATACTTAAAACTGAAATATCAAACAACAGAGAGTGGGCTGAATTTCTCAACAGCGATTACAACATGTTTTACGATTTCAGATTCATCTCTTACAACAATGTCTTCGGTAAAAACATAAACTGGCATCACCTGATATTTAAGGATAAAAATAAAACAATAGCGATACTGAACGGCTGCGAAAAAAGGTTAAGCGGGAAAAAGATATATATATCCTGTGACGGAGTAAGCTTCGGAGGTTTTCAATGGAGAGAGAAACTGAACGTAGTTGATTATATAAGCACAGTAAAGGTTTTCAAAGAATATCTCTTCAATAACGATTTCAGCTCGTGTATAATAAGGAATCAACCGCTTCTGTACCAAAAGCATTTCAACGAGGAAAACGAATATTCTCTAATAAATCAGGATTTCAAGATTTCAAATCATTCGATAACGAACATTATAAACCTGAAGGAATTCGAATTTGAAAAGCTTACAAATCCAAAAAAAAGGGCGATACAGAAATCGGAAAAAAACATTATTATAGAACTGCACGAAAAGAATATTAACACAGTATTTTTAAAACCATACTATGATGTTTTGTACAGGAACAGAAAGCTGAAAAACGTTACCCCGACTCACACGCTTGAAGAGCTTGTGTATTTAAAAAATGAGCTGCCGGAAAGAATTTTTCTATTTTCGGCTCAGGTAAACGGCATTATCGCAGGTGTATGCATTTTATTCCTTGTTAAAAACGATGTGGTTCTGAATTTTTACCTCGCAACCGATGAAAACTACAAGAAAGAAAGAGTCGCAGATTTTCTGTTGTATAAGTCAATAGAATGGGCAAAGAACAGAAGTTATCATTTTTATGACATCGGCACATCAAACGTAGGCAAGGATTTGCTGGAAGGGTTGTTCGAGTTTAAGAAAAAATTCATGGCAAGCGGTTTCTTGCGCAAGACATTCGAATTAAACATTAAATAAATTTTATATTTTCTTATGATAATAAAGAACAAAAGAATATTTATTACAGGTGGAGGCGGATTTATAGGCAGTAAACTTGCAGAATCATTGGGGAAGGAGAATGAAATTCTTGTTTATGACATTTTTCTGAGAGACTCGCTGAAATACAAAAAAATAGATAAAAGACATTTTAAAATTATTGACGGGGACATTCGTGATTTTGAAAAATTAAAAAAAGCAGCTGAGAATTTCAGACCGCACATAGCGGTACATCTTGCCGCAATAGCGGGTGTGGATACAGTAATTAAAAATCCGATTAAAACTATGGATATAAATATAATCGGCACGATGAACTTTTTAAAATCCTTAAAGAAATATATTCATATACTTGAAAGAGTGGTCAATTTATCAACCAGTGAAGTATTAGGTGCATACTCTTACAAATCCAGCGAAAAATCCGGAACAAAGTTTGCTCCCGTAGGTGAAGCTCGATGGACATACTCGGTAAGCAAAGTCGCAGGTGAACATCTGACATACAGTTTTTACAAAGAATATAATTATCCTGTAGTAACAATAAGGCCTTTTAACATATACGGACCAGGACAAATCGGCGAAGGAGCGATTCAAATATTCATTAAGAATGCAGTTAAAAACAAAAGTATTGAGATTCACGGGGATGGCGACCAAATCCGCTCCTGGTGTTACATAGACGATATGATGGACGGAATTATGCTGTGCCTGACAAATAAAAAAGCAATCGGTGAAATTTTTAACATTGGTAATCCGAAAGGCACTATTACAATAAGTTCACTCGCGGAAAAAATTATTACATTATGCAAAACAAAATCGAAGATTATATATGTCCCGAAGAATTATGTTGATGTGGAGCTCAGAATTCCCAGTATAGAGAAAGCAGAAAAGCTACTTGGATTCAGACCTAAAGTGGACTTAAATACCGGAATCATGAAGACTTTTGCATGGTACAAAAAATGGTTAAGTAATTAATAGTATATTGAGTAACAAGAATATCAAATACTTTTATCTTACACACGGAAAGTTAGGGCTGGAATGCCTAAAAGGTTTGATTAAAAAGAAATACCCGCCCGAATTTGTTGTTATTCACAAAGCATACGAAACCGAAAAACTATTAAATGATTTTTTTCAGCCCATAGAGAGAATCTGTTTTTTAAATGATATAAAACTTTATAAAACAGTCAGAGTATCGGAATTTAAAAATAATTTCAGGGGACATGATATAGGAATATGCGTAGGTTTCATGGAAATAATAGGGAAAGAGATTCTGTACATTCCGGAACTTGGTATTTTGAACCTGCATTGCGGCAGACTCCCCTATTACAGGGGCAGGGCTCCGATATCGAGAACGATTATTGACGGGAACAAAGCTCTAACCTTAACGATACACAAAATGGACGAAGGAGTTGATTCGGGTGATATTTTATTCGAAGAAGACATTCAAATAAAAAGCAACGATGACGTAAATACTCTTTATGAAAAATGCTGTAAAATATCATCTGAAGCAGTAATAAAAGGAATTGTAAAGATATGCTCTGAGAATAACCCGGAGAATGCATACAAAAAACAGGATTTGTCTTTAAAGCAAAGACCAAATAAAAAAATCTCGGATGATGAGAGAAGAATTGACTGGAATGAAAGCACAGAATCAATACATAACAAGATAAGAGCGTTAACCATGCCGTATCCTTGCGCTTACGGTATATATTCAGATGCAAAATATTATTTCATTAAATCAAAAGTATTAAAAGGAATAACAGACAAATCAAGAAAACCGGGAGAGATAATGCTGGTTGATGAAAATTATATCTTAATTAATTGTAAAGACGGTTTATTAAAAATTACCGATATGCAAAAAGAAGGAAATGTAAAAATTGATTTTAAGGAGTTCTTTAAAAAGGGAGGGAAATTTAAATGAAAATAATCGACGGACACACACATATAGGCAAATGGAGTCCCATATTCTTTAATTACGAAACTACAGTAGAGCAAGCAATAGAAGTCATGAAATCATCAGGAATACATTCTGCGGTATGTTTACCTGCAAGTGCAACATCGAACTCAGAATTAATTAATAATATAAACAGTCAAAAGGATTTCAAGTTTTATTTTGCCGCCTGGATAAATCCCGAAGATGGAGAGCTGGACAGTTTTTTAGAAAACAATATAGACGATATTCCTCTTTTTAAATTTCATCCCTCGATTCAGAAAAGAAAAATTACAGATGAAAGCTACAAAAAATATATAAAGCTTGCGATAGAATCTGACAAACCTATTATAGTCCATTGCGGGAGATGGCAGGAAATTGCATCATTTAAATACGCATTGGAGCTTCATAAAAATTCCCCCGAATTAAAAATCATACTGGCGCATTTAGGAGGTGACCAGCCGGGTCTGTATCTCGAATGTGCGAAGGAAGTGAAAAATTTAAATTCAAAGAATATATATTTAGGCACTGAATCAATCAGGGAGTTTTATTTTGTAAATGAAGTCGTAAATACAGTCGGTCCCGAAAGAATTATTTTCGGAAGCGATTACAATCTCGGGCTGCCAAAAATGTACATTCCGATAATAGAGAGTCTAAAAATTCCGGATTCAGACAAAGAATTGATTTTTTCTGGAAACATTACCGAATTACTTAACAGTAAACAGTAAAATTTGAGCAACGGATATAAAATATTGCACATAGCGCCTCAAAATTTTGCTGGTATGCCGATGGATTTTGTAAACATGCATAAGAGTGCAGGAATAGAATCGAGATTAATAACGATATACAAAAATACACTGGATTTTCAGGAAGATATTTCCATTAACCTGCCAATAAATACAGGTAAACTTGCAAAGAGATGGCGTGACAGTAAAATTGACGAGCTGAAATATTACAAGCCAAAAAACTTTTTGGAGGCGGCATTCTTCAGATTCCGTGATTTCAAGAACAGAGGAAAAATATCTTCCTATATAGACAATTATAAATTATACAATTTCGATATATATCATTTCGACGGAGGTATGGATTTATTCCGAGATTTAAGATTTGCAAAAGAACTGAAGAGACGCGGGAAAAAAATTGTATGCTGTTATTTCGGAAGCGATTTGAGAACAAGGGGTATTTTCAAAGAGCTCGACGAAATGAGCGATTTAAATCTTACGGTTGAATATGACCATCTCGAATTATACAAGGATTTGAATTACATATATTTTCCGTTCGATGTGAATAGATACTCATATAATTTTAATTCATCACAGAAAATCAAAATCATCCATTCACCCACCAACAGGGTATTCAAAGGGACAGACAAGATTATAAGCGTATTAGAAGAATTAAAAAGGGAAAAAGATTTCGAGTTTTTATTAATCGAAAATACAGAGCGCGAAAAATTATTAAAGCTGAAAAGAGTATGCAATCTTGCCATAGACCAGGTAGGCGGAGAAATGGGTGGGACCGGTTACGGAAAAAATTCAATAGAAAATCTTGCTATGGGTTTACCTACGATTACGGAATTCACGGGTAACTATTTGAAAATTATACCCGAAAATCCATTTATTTCATGCAATATCGAAAATTTGAAAGATACGCTGAAAAGAATAATAGAAAACCCGGTTATGCTGAAACCGTTTTCTGAAAACGGTAGGGAATGGGTGGAAAAATACCATTCGTTCGAATCCGTGAACAACAGTTTAATGGAATTATATATAAAAAAAGGAATAATAATTGGGTAACGGTAAATCCCATATAAAGGAGTTATTCTCTCACACCGCAATTTATGGTGTTGGAATAATGCTGAATAAAATCTTATCTTTCCTTCTCATCCCTATATATACTTATTATTTCAGTCCTCCGGATTTAGGCTTATACAACCTTATTCAATCACTGTGGCTGTTTATAATATTGATATATGTCTACGGAATGGAAACTTCTTTTATCAAGTTCTTCATAGATGCCAAAGAGGACTCTGTCAAAAAGGAAATCTATTCGACAACACTGATTTTAATTACGATAACGTCGTTAATATTTTCAATAATTATTTACTTATTTTCCGGCACGATAAGCAGCACAATAGGCTTTGAAAATCCGGAAAAAGGAAAGTATCTCATAAAGATCTTAAGTATTCTCCTTTTCTTTGACACGATATCGAGATTTCCTTTACTTTTGCTCAGGGCAGAATTAAAAGCAAAGACATATTTTTATCTTTCGGTTTCATCTTTATTTATCAATTTAATACTCAACATTTTATTCATCATTGTTTTTAAGTTAAACGTAGAAGCGATTTTATACAGTTATATAATTTCCGTGATATACACATTACTCGCAGGACTAGCAATCACGAAGAAATTCTTATCATTTAAATTTTCCTTTAAAGAAGCGAAAGAGCTTTTTATTTACGGAAACAAATTTATATACTTCGGATTGTTTTTACTGCTTATAGACGTTTCGGACAGATTTTTTTTAAAATATTATTTTAATGAAAGCATAGTCGGGATATACAGTGCGAGTTACAGGCTGGGAACGGTTATGAGTCTTGCTATAGCGGCATTCAGATTTTCATGGACTCCATATTTTCTTAACATATCCAAAAATCCTGAAAATAAAAAAATAATTTCCGATACATTTACATATTTTATTTTTGCCGGATTATTCCTTTTTTTGTTCTTTGCATTTTTCACGGAGCCGGCAGTCAGATTGTCGGTTGGAGGTTTCAGTCTTCTGGATTCCAAATATTACAGCGGACTTGTCATCATACCGATAATTTTATTATCATATTTCTTCTCGGGATTATATGCCAACCTTAATGTGGTACCGTTTTACACCAATAAGACATCTTTATTATTACTTGTATCTCTCGAAGGATTTGTAATAAATATTTTACTGAATATATTACTGATTCCAAAATATCAAATGTTAGGTGCAGCATATTCAACTCTGTTCACATATACATTTATGTTTATTCACATGTACATCATTTCACAAAAATTATATAAAATCGAATATCAGTGGAAATCGATATCCATTCTGGTTACAACCGCAGTAATTCTTTTTGCTACATATTATTACATTCAAAACTATCCGGAATTAGAAATAGCGATAAAAATAATGATTTATTTATTACTACTGTTAATATTTCTTTCAGTTTCCAGCATATTTAAAGTGGTAAAAATAAGTAATGTAAAACTATTAATTAGAAAGAATATCTAAAGTTATACTTTAATAATTTTTCACTTGACATTTATATATATAGTAGTTATGTTTGTAACGGATAATAATTGTGCAAGATGTTAAGTTGAGTATTTGCAAAAATAAGATTTACCCTTTCTTATTTTAATGAGATCCAGTCACCCCGCAACCAGTGACTGGATTTTTTTTATTCACTAACTCATCCCTAATTAGAAATAATTTTCAATAATCATGAAATATATTTCGTTATTATGAGAAATATATTTCGTTTTAGCAGAAAATAATTTCAGTTATTTTTAACATTCTTTATTTTCAGCCCATTTTCATCATTGGCACGCATATTGCATATTTATAAGCAAATATAAAAAATAAAAATAAAAAATATATAAGGAGAAATAATTATGAACTTAGTAAAATTTAAAAAAGAAAATGACTTATTCAGTGATACATTCAGGTCATTCTTTAATCATCCGTTTTTCTCAATGAAAGACGAAGTTTTAAACACTTCCAATTTTACCCCAAGAGTAAGAATCAGTGAAGACAAGGACAATTTTTATCTTAACATTGAAATGCCGGGAATTCCAAAAGATGACGTGAAGATTTCTCTCGAAAATAATGTTCTTTCGGTCAGCGGTACAAAGAAACACCAGAACAAATCAGAGGACACGAATTTAATTATGAACGAAATTTATTACGGTGAATTCTGCAGGAGTTTCAATTTAAGCGACGACATAAAGACCGATTCAATAGATGCAGAGTTTAAGGACGGATTGCTTACCATAACGTTACCGAAGAAAGAAGAAGTAAAACCGGTGGTAAAAGAAATAAAGGTGAAATAAATTAAATAACTCGTTCCCAAACTTAGTTTGTGAACGAGACTAAAAATAGATTTTCTCATTTCTATGTTGGACTTAAGAAATGAGAAAAAAGGTAAAACAACTAATAATTAATTAAAACCATTCCGGGGAATACCCGGAGTGGTATTTGTACAAATAAAAGATTCTAGGAAAGGAATCAAAAAATGGGAAAAATAATAGGTATAGATTTAGGAACGACCAATTCATGCGTAGCTGTGATGGAAGGAAACGACCCTGTAGTAATTCAGAATTCAGAAGGCGGAAGAACAACGCCTTCGGTAGTTGCGTTTACTAAAACGGGAGAAAGGATAGTCGGAGACCCAGCAAAGCGTCAGGCTGTCACGAATCCTTCGAATACCGTGTTTTCGATAAAAAGGTTTATGGGAAGAAGATACGACGAGGTAACGACGGAAATAACGGAAGTTCCTTACAAGGTAATAAGAGGCGATAATGATGTTGCGAGAGTCGAGATTTTTGATAAAAGCACGAATCAGAAGAGAGTATATTCTCCGCCGGAAATTTCTGCGATGGTTTTGCAAAAGATGAAAAAGACAGCGGAAGATTACCTTGGTCAGCCCGTTACGGAAGCAGTAATTACGGTACCTGCATACTTCAACGATTCCCAGAGACAGGCGACAAAAGATGCAGGTAAAATCGCGGGACTTGAAGTAAGAAGAATTATAAACGAGCCGACTGCAGCAGCATTGGCTTACGGGCTGGATAAGAAGAAAAAGAACGAAAAGGTTGCGGTTTTCGATTTAGGAGGCGGAACTTTCGATATATCAATACTGGAACTCGGCGACGGTGTATTTGAAGTTAAGTCGACTAACGGAGACGGGCATCTTGGCGGTGATGATTTTGACCAAAGGCTAATTGAATATCTAGCAGATGAATTTCAGAAGAAAGAAGGAATCGATTTAAGAAAAGACCCAATGGCACTGCAGAGACTGAAAGAAGCTGCTGAGAACGCGAAGAAAGCTTTATCAAACAGTACCCAGACTGAAGTTAATCTGCCATATATAACTGCAGGTGCTGACGGACCGAAGTTTTTACTGGAGACTATTACGAGAGCTAAGTTCGAATCACTAATCGGAGATTTAGTGAACAGGACAATCGGGCCATGCGAAAAAGCGCTTGCCGATTCGGGATTCAGTAAAAATGAAATAGACGAAGTGATATTGGTCGGCGGCTCAACACGTATACCAATGGTACAGGAATCAGTGAAAAAGCTTTTCGGGAAAGAGCCTCACAAGGGCGTGAATCCGGATGAAGTCGTGGCAATAGGTGCGGCAATACAGGGTGGTGTTTTAACAGGAGACGTGAATGATGTATTACTTCTGGATGTGACTCCGTTATCACTCGGAATAGAAACCCTGGGCGGTGTAATGACAAGATTAATAGACGCCAACACCACCATACCTTCGAAGAAATCTCAGGTATTTTCCACTGCCGCTGACAATCAGCCGTCAGTCGAAATCCACGTATTGCAGGGTGAGCGTCCTATGGCAATAGATAACAGAACACTCGGCAGATTCCATCTCGACGGAATTCCGCCAGCACCAAGAGGACTTCCGCAGATCGAGGTTACATTCGATATAGATGCAAACGGAATATTGCACGTTACGGCAAAAGACCTAGGAACAGGCAAACAACAGGATATAAAGATTACGCATTCATCGGGTTTAACCGATACTGAAATCGAAAAAATGAAAAAAGATGCAAAAGAGCACGAAGCAGACGATAAAAAGAAGAAAGAGGAAATCGATTTAAAGAATCAGGCAGATTCAATGATATTCCAGGGTGAAAAGCAGTTGAAAGAATTCGAAGGAAAGTTAGACCAGGCGACAAGGGCAAAGATTCAGGGTGCTATCGACAGGTTAAAAGAAGCTAACAAAGGAACAAATGTGAATGAACTGAAATCAGCTATCGAACAATACAACTCAGCGTGGAACGAAGCATCGCAGCAGTTGTATTCACAGGCAAAGACGCAGGGCGCTTCCGGAGCGGACGGTCAAGGATTCGCAGGCGGTCAACAGGGCTTCGCGGGCGGACAGCAACCCGGGGGCGGGACAGGTGAGCAGAAAAAAGACGACGGAAAAGTAGAGAATGCAGACTTCGAAGTAGTTGACGATAAGAAGTAAATAAACATAGTTTGTCATTCCGGCAAGTTTTTAGCCAGAATCCAGCTACAATGCATGTTTTAAAAAGAAGATTGCTTTATAACATAAATAGCCATCCCTGATAAACTAGGGATGGCTTTATAATTTATAGATAATAAATCAAAACTTATTCTCCAGCAAATCCGCAAGGTTTTTAAACTTTTCCAAATAATCTTCACGACTTCTTTTTATCACTTCGTATGCTTCTTCCCTGCTATAGACGTGAGTAATTTCGCAGTTTCGGTGTTGTGAGCCAGGGGCTTCTTTGTATGTCGTGAAATAATGTTTGATTCTATCTACGAGCGAGGTTGGCAGGTCATCTACATTATCCCACCCTCCGAAAATATTATCTTTATGAAGAACGGCAATAATTTTGTCGTCAGCTTCATCACCGTCTATCATACGCAATCCGCCTATTGGAGTAGCTGAGACAATTATATCGTTATGTGTAATTACTTTTTCTGTAATAACACAAATGTCAAGCGGGTCACCGTCACCTTTTATTCCTTTTCTTCCTGTTTTCTCGCAGCAAAACTCTGCAACACGTTCTCCGCAATAAGTCTGGGGAATCAAGCCGTAAGGGGTCGGGCATATATTGGAATATAGCTGAGGTCTGTCGATTTTCAGATACCCGCTTTGTTTATCGAGTTCGAATTTAAGAGTATCGGTCGGAACGATTTCGATATATGCAGTTATGATTTCGGGAGCGTTTTTTCCGATGAAAATCCCGTGCCATGGATGAGGTTTTAATAGATTTCTTAAATCTTTCCAGGTACTTTCAAAATCTTTTGGCATAAAATAATTTTTTTAACTGAATTTTTAAGAAATAAATCCGAGTGCTTTTTTAATCAATTCTTCGGTAGTAAACTCAACGCCGGGATTGGCTTTCAGGATTTCGCGTATTATCCTTTCTCCTTCCGCTCTGCTGTATCCAAGAGTCAACAAAGCGTTAAGCGTATCGAGCCTCGATTGTTCTTTTCCGAAAACATCGGCACCGATAGTAATTTTTTCTTCCTCGAGCATACCCGATAATTTAAACACCTTATCTTTCAGAGCTACAGAAATCATTTCGATTTTTCTCGGACCGATTCCGGGAATCTTCAGTCCTGAGAGGGCATTCCTGTTAGTAATCAACCCGATAATATCTTCGAACCCCGCATAAGACATAATATTATGCGCCGTTTTAGAGCTGATTCCGCTGACGGATACAAGAAGTTTAAATATTTCTTTTTCCTTGGCATCGGAGAATCCGTAAAGGGCCATTGAGTTTTCTTTTACATCCAGATAAGTAATGAGCGAGAAATCCTGATTAATTTCGGGAAGGCTATCCTGAACTTTTTTCGAAATAAAGACGCTGTAGCCAACACCATTGACATCAAGTAGAATTTCTTTATTTCCGGTAGAAATCAATTTACCTCTGAGATATGAAATCATAAAATTATTTTTTAATTATTCTTTCCGGATTTTCTTCAATAAACTTTCTCCAGTTGTTTTTCCGATTACCCGATTTCACAATAAAATTTTGCATACTGTAATGATGGCAGAGAGCAACCGCGAGGGCATCGGATGAATCAATATATGCAGGGTCTTCATTAATATCGAGAATTCTTTTTACCATATTTTTCACCTGCTCTTTGGATGCCGCACCGTTTCCCGTAATAGATTTCTTGACTTCGCGCGGCGAATATTCAGATACATTCATATTCGAATTCACGGCGGCTATTATCGCTACTCCTCTTGCCTGTCCTAATTTTAAAGTGGATTGTATATTTTTTCCGAAAAAAGCAGTCTCGATAGCAAGTTCATTAGGCTTGTATTTTCTTATCTTTTCCAGACAAGCATCGTATATAATTTTCAGGCGTTTTGTAAGTATATCCTTAGGTTTAAGCACAACAGCATCGAGTTCAATCATCTTTACTTTGTCGCCGTTACACTGGATTATCCCGATCCCAGTAACAACCGAACCCGGGTCTATGCCAAGAATTATCATTTAATAATATTTAAAAATCGGCATTTGAAAAAACGTTCTGAACATCATCGTGTTCTTCGACCACTTCAAGAAATTTCATCACATCGCCTGCGGCCTTTTCGTCAAGTTCGACCAAATTTTTAGCGAGCTGTTGAAGAGAAGCACTTTCTATTTTGTATTTTTTATCTTCAAGAGCTTTTCTTACTTTTTCAAAATTTTCTATATTGCTAATAACCTCGAAAAAATCATCTTCCGTCTTCAAGTCATCCGCACCGGCATCGAGAATAATCTCCATCACATCATCTTCAGAATGATTATCTTTAGGCAATATTACAACGCCTTTTCTCTCAAACATCCAGGCAACGGAACCTGATTCGCCGAGGTTGCCATTATGTTTAGAAATCATGTGTCTCAGTTCCGCTACAGTTCTGTTCCTGTTATCCGTAACGCACTCTATCATGACAGCCACACCATGGGGGGCATATGCTTCATAAGTAATTTCCTCGTAGTGAACGCCTTCGAGTTCGCCCGTACCCTTCTTAATCGCTCTGTTAATATTATCCTGCGGCATATTACTGGATTTAGCACTTGCGATAGCGAGTCTCAATCTCGGATTTCCTGCCGGGTCTCCCCCGCCGTCCCTTGCAGCTATTGAAATTTCTTTAATGATTTTAGTAAAAACTTTTCCTCTTGCTGCATCCGTTGCAGCTTTTTTACGTTTAATAGTTGCCCACTTTGAATGACCTGACATAATAATTTGAATAAAAAATTATAAAATAACAATTAAAACTTATGATTTACTTAATTTTAGATCTTTGATTCTCAGTTTCACCGATTCCCTGCCGTTCCAAAGACTCCTGTCGATTGAATAACAGATATCCACACAGTTACCTGTTTTGATAATATCACTATAACTTTTCGAAAGAAAGAAAACAGCATCGAATATTTTTTTTGATTCAGAATCCCTTACTTTAAATATATGTGTATCGCTTTTAGCATTTTTCACAGCACCTACGACCTGCACGTTATCGGTTACAAATACAGGCACCGAATTTCCAGGTCCATACGGTTCAAAGAACGAAAGGATATTCACAAATACATTATTTATTTCATCGAACCGAAGTTCCGAATCAATTTCTATTTCAGGCTGAAGTTCGTTTATGGTTAATTCTTCCTTAGCAATTTCGTTAAAAATCTCTCTGAACTCATCAATTTTATCGATACTGATTTCCAGACCAGCCGCATGACAATGTCCGCCGAACTGTATAAGCTTGTCCTCGCACTTTTTCAAGGCTTCATACAAATTAAAACCGTTGATACTTCTTGCACTGCCTTTTGCCACTCCACTCACATACGTCAAAACAATAGAAGGGACATTATATTTTTCAACCAGTCTTGCGGCAACAATCCCAATTACACCCGGATGCCACTCCTTATTGTAAAGGACTATAGAATAATATTTACCGTTATTATTAATCTCCTCAAAAATCTTAAATGCATCATCAGTAATTGTTTTATCGAGTTCACGCCTGTTAGTATTTTCAAGGTCGAGAGTAAGAGCAAGTTCACCGAGTTCTCTGGGGTCTTCGCTGGTTAAAAGCTCAACTGCTCTTTTGGCATCGCCAAGCCTGCCGACCGCATTAATCCTGGGCGCCAATGAATACACAATATTATTAGTATTAATCGAATTTTCTTTTAATCCGACTTTATCCATCAATGTTTTCAATGAAGGTCTTGGCTTTGAATTTATCAGTTTAAAACCCTCATTTACAAGGATTCTGTTTTCGTCGGTAATCGGCACGATATCGGAAGATGTAGCGAGAGCAACAAAGTCTATCAGAGTATTAGCAAATTCGATTTGATTTTGTTTTTGACATACAGCCTGAATAAGTTTAAAGGCTACTCCTGTACCGCAAAGGAATTTATATGGATAAGAACAATCTTTTCTCAACGGGTCCAACACAGCCAGGGCCTCAGGAATCTGCTCCGGAGGCTGATGGTGGTCACAAATAATGAATTCAACACCGATAGTTTTAGCATATTCAATTTTATCATAAGCCGTTATTCCGCAATCGATAGCAACCATTAACTTAATGTTTTCGTTTTTTGCTTTTTCGATAGCATTCAGGGAAATTCCGTAACCTTCTTTAATCCTATCGGGAATGTAGACCAAAGATTCCAGACCGAAATGTTTAAGAAATAAATGAAACATCGAAGCACCGCAAGTGCCATCGACATCATAGTCACCGAGCACCATGATTTTTTCTTTGTCGTTGATTGCCTGAATGATTCTGTCTGTAGCGACATCACAGTCTTTCATCAGGAATGGGTCATAAAGTTTTTCTTTAGTAGGTTTAAAAAACTTTACAACTTTATGGTAATCAGTTATACCGCGTGAATAAAGGATTCTAAGTAATTTATCAGGAAGTTGTACTTTCGCTTTGAGGTTCCTTATATCCGAGATAAATGAATTTATTCCCCTGCCCTCTTCGGAGGACAGCTCCGGGTAGAGTTTTTTTAATTTCCAAATTTTTTTCAATGCTCATAAATTTATTTTTTAGTGCTCAAAGAGGGACTCGAACCCTCACCTTAATACTAAGACTGCACCCTGAATGCAGCGCGTCTACCAATTCCGCCATTTGAGCATATTCAATACAAACACAAATTATAGATTTTCCTATAAGTTATGGAAATACTTTACCGTTTGAAAGATATATATACATTTATGCAAATACAATTTCAAAAATTTTCTCCATAAAAAAATTATATTATTTCCGAAAAATACCAAAAAAGAAGTGCTTTTTTTAAATAAAAACTTTCATAACTTTATGATTTAATAAAATATGATTGAAATTACAAAGTTAACGAAGAGATATGAAGGGGGCAAAACTGCACTCGACGAAGTTACTTTTAAGATTAACTCGGGAGAAATTTGCGGTTATATAGGTGAAAACGGGGCAGGAAAAACAACGACAATAAAAATTATTTCAGGAGCTCTTGATTTTGATGCCGGCACAGTTGAAATTTCTAACATCGATGTAAAGAAAAACCCGGTCGATGTAAAGAAAATAATCGGATATGTTCCGGAATCAGGAAATATATTCAACTCCCTAAAAATATCCGAATATCTTCATTTCATAGGAAGAATAAGAAATTTAAAAGAAGCTACAATAGAAAGGCGAATGCAATATTTCGCTGAGTTTTTCGAATATAACGAATATCTAAATTCTTCAATAGGCAGTCTATCCAAGGGAACGAAACAGAAAGTCCTGATAACATCAGCACTATTGCATAACCCGAAAATTATATTACTAGACGAACCACTGAACGGTCTAGATGCAAATTCGATTTTTATTTTTCAGGACATGATAAAAATACTCTCCGAGAAAGCTAAAACGATTTTCTATTGTTCACATTTACTCGATATTATAGAGAAAATATCGACAAGATTAATTATTTTGGAGAAAGGCCGAATAAAACTGGACTCCGATGCAAATAAGCTGAAATCATCGGAGAACTACAAGGGGCTTGAAAATTTATACAAGAACATCAAGGGAGAAAGGGAATATAAAAAATTCATATATGAAGAAGTTTTCGATTAATATTTTTATATTTCTGTTTCTTACATTTCATTCTGCTGTTGCTCAATTAAACAGGGTTTCGACTGATTCATTATACAGGGAAAATTCAATTTCAACAAATCTAGATAACAATGTAAACTCAGCGCTTCTCAATTCGAAAATTAATGTAAACCATGACGTAAAAAAGCTGAATTTCATTTTTATAAACAATTATTCTTCAGACGTTACGAAATTGACGGATAACTATTACAGGGATTATAACGATTTCAGTGCTACAGGCAACTACAAAATATCAAAAAATTTCAAATCCGGCATCGGAGTCCAATACAGGACTTTATCGGACAACAGAGCAATAGAAATAAATAAAGATGAAAATGCATTTTACTATTCGAATTTCGATTACAAGCCCGGAAATGATTTTTATATAAACTCTAAAATCGGAATAAGGAACGAAGAACAAATCGGCGAAAAAAATACCGGGCTCGGCGGGATATTATCCTCGGAATTCAACGGATTTAATTTATATAATTTCATTTCAGACGGTAATCTGAATCTAAGTTACGACAAGCTTACACAAAAAACGAATTACAGCATAGAATTTAACACAAATGTTTTTAAAAGGTTCACGAAAAGGTCAGAGAATAATACAATAATAAGATTTTATGACAGGCGCAGTGATTTTTACATACCGGCGACAGGAAGCATAATAGGCAATTATAACATAAAAAACAATATTCAGTCGAGAATCGAAAGTTACATTTATGTGGAAGATAAATTAAGATACGGAATAAGCGACCATTTGAATTTTAATATTATGGGAGCATATACGGCGAAGTTTATTGACAGCAGGTATGAATATATACCATCATCACAAAATATCGTATTAGAAAACATTTACAATGCAAAGGTAAACGAAAACGGTTTTCAGGCAGGGACAAATCTGGAATTTTCCACTAAAAACTATTATGCAAAAATATGGATGTTATACTCCGAACGGGTCGAGCAGCATAATCCTGCCGATATCGGTGAGTTTCCGTCATCAATCATACGTGAACTGGAGAGACTTGAAAAAGACAAAGACAACAACAGCAAAAACACGTCTCTTGTACTAGAAGCGAATGCAAATATAACAAATACACATTCGTTCAGATTTTCGGGTTCTTCATCGATATTAAAATATGATACGGACAGTAAGGATAATTACGACGACAGGGATGAATTGAATTCCATTCTTAATATATCCCATAAATACAGCAATCTCCGGAATTTTATTCTTGAAACGACATTTGAATACAATATGGCTACACTGAGTTATTTATTTAAAGAAAAAAGCTCAAACAACAACACAAATAAAATTTACAGGCTGACGTCCCGTAGTGTTTATAATCCAACCTTTTCTTTGTCCACAAAAAATTCTCTTCAGGTATTGGCAAATTACACAGTATATAAATTCGAGGATATAGTTTCAAAGATACAGAGTTTTTCATTCAGGCAACTGACGGTTGCCGATACAACAAATTACAATTTCAGCAGGAATATATTTTTTGACTTCTTCGGAATAATGAAAATCTATGAACAGGGTGCATATAATGAAAAAGAATTTTCGGAAAGACCGTTGGCATATTTTGATGACAGAAAATTGAATGCATTTTTAGGTTACAAATTAACTGAAAATCTTATATTTTCGGTTGGATTTGCTCACTTTATACAGAGACAATATATTTATGACAGCGGGATAAGATATTTAAGAAGGACTATATCAAACTACGGTCCTATTGGAAAAATCCAGTTTTATTTTAAGAATAACTCCAAGATAGAAGTAACCGGAAGCAAAGATTTCATGGAATCGAGCGATAATACGATAATAAATAAATCAGAAAGTTTATATATAAATGTACTTTGGAACATATAAAATAAACCAAGCTTGAAAAATATTTCACTAAAAATCAAAAGCGAAAGGACCGAAATTTCAAAGTTCGAAAAGGTCTTAGAAAAAATAAACAGAGAGTTTGGACTGCATCGGGACAGATTTATAAATCTGCAGATTGCAGTATCGGAGGCTTTAGTAAATGCCATTGTACACGGAAATAAAGAAAACCAGCAAAAGAAAGTTCACATCGAAATATACTACGATAAATCAACACTTACCATAAAAATAAAGGACGAAGGAGAAGGATTCAATCCCGAGGAAATTCCCGACCCGACGAATCACAACAATCTTCTAAAAGAACACGGAAGAGGAATTTTTATCATTAAATCCTTAATAGATAAATTTGAATGTAATCCATCAAAAAAAGGAACTGAATTTATACTTACAATTGTTAAATAATTATATATTTATTTCTTTAAAACTTTTTAATAAAAAATCATGAAAATCACAATCGTTGGAGCAGGAAACGTAGGTGCAACTGCCGCTCAGATAATAGTAGACAGGACGCTAGCAAACGATGTAGTACTGCTCGATGTCGTTGAGGGTGTTCCCCAAGGGAAAGCTCTTGATATTTACCAGTCTGCCGCCATTCAGACTTCCGATACAAAAATTTACGGTACAAACACTTATGAGCCGACAGCTAATTCAGATATTGCTGTATTAACCGCCGGTTCACCAAGGAAACCGGGGATGTCGCGAGATGACTTAATTGCAATAAACGCCGACATTATAACTAACGCAACAAAGGAAATTGTAAAGTATTCGCCAAACTGCATTATTATTGTCGTGTCAAATCCTTTGGATGCAATGACATACGCAGCATTCGTGAACAGCCACTTTCCAAGAAACAGAGTTATTGGAATGTCGGGTGTTTTGGACACAGCAAGATTCAAGACTTTTATTTGTATGGAGCTGAACGTATCAATAGAAAATATTAACGCACTAGTGCTAGGTGGGCACGGCGATTCGATGGTTCCGCTAGTAAGATATACAACTGTTGCCGGTGTTCCTCTAACGGATTTACTCCCGAAAAGCAGGGTTGATGCTTTAATTGAAAGGACAAGACACGGAGGTGCAGAGATAGTGAAGCATCTTAAGACGGGAAGTGCTTATTACGCCCCAGCTGCATCAATAGTACAGATGATAGATTCGATAGTAAACAACAGGCACAGAATAATGGCATGCTGTGTATATTTGCAGGGTGAATACGGTCATAGCGACATCTGTCTGGGTGTTCCCGTAAAAATCGGTGCACAGGGAATGGAAGAAATCGTTCCAATCAAATTAACAGAAGACGAAAAGGCAGCGTTCGATAAATCCGCAGAAGATGTAAGAAGCATGATACAGAAGATGCAATAAAAGAGTTTATAACTGAGATAAAAAAAGCCGTTATTGCCAAAACAATAACGGCTTTTCAATTAAACAAAAAAACATTAATTAGTATCCAAAGGTAAAACATTTAAAATTTTTCTTCCTGCTTTATCAGTAAATTTCACTTTTCCGTCTATCAATGAAAATATCGTATGGTCTCTTCCCAGACCTACATTCTTTCCGGGGATAAATTTTGTTCCTCTTTGTCTGACAAGAATGTTACCTGCTTTAACGAGTTCACCGCCATAACGCTTTACGCCCAATCTTTTTGATTGCGAATCACGACCATTTTTTGAACTTCCAAGACCTTTTTTATGTGCCATATTACTTAAACTTTTAAATTATATAATTTTTTCTATTACTATCTGGGTATACTGCTGTTTATGTCCTTTTTTAACCTTATACCCTTTTCTGATTTTTTTCTTGAACACTATCACCTTTTCATCTTTAACATGGCCTAAAACTTTCGCTTCCACTTTATGCTTCAATGTCGGGGCTCCCACCTCAAAATTATTATCGTCCGAAGAATAGAATAATACCTTATCGAATTTGATTTTTTTACCCTCTTCTTCAGCAAGTTTAGGAACAAATAACTTCTGATTTTCCTGAACTTTATACTGTACTCCTTTAATATCTACAATAGCGTACATTCCTATAAATATTTATTTATAAAAGAGTAATTTAATAATTTAAACGTAAAAATTCAATGGATAAGCAATTCATATTTTGCTTTATTGGAATTAACATACTCTCATTACAATTATCTTCAAGATATGAATAGAATTTAATTACATTTTATGATACAAGATTTTTTTTTCAGATAGAGTATATATAATTAGTTTGATTATTTAAATCATTTTACTAATATTTATAAAGTTCCCACAATCTCAACATTTATTATTATGAACAGATTACTACTAATATTAGTGATAATATTAACTGTATATTCTTTTGGATTCTCACAATCCGAAAAAGAATTTTTCAATCAAGGAGTAAAAGCATATAATAGTAAAAACTTCAAGGGTGCAATAGATAATTTTACAAAAGCCATTGAACTGTCTAACACGTACACAGAGGCATATTATTACCGCGGGATTTCTTACCGCAGTATGAAAGAAGATTCAAACGCAATATACGATTTCAATAAAGTAATTGAATTATCTCCCGAATATGCTGCGGCATATTACCAGCGTGGAATCTCTTATAAAAATCTGCTTTACGATGTGAAGGCAATCTCGGATTTTACAAAGGCAATTCTGATAAACTACAAATTTGCAGAAGCATACAACAGCCGCGGTCTTGTATATTTCAGTTTAGAAAAAAATCAAACTGCTATTTCGGATTATAATAAAGCCATCAAATTAAATCCTAAATATGCGGAAGCATATTACAACCGCGGCCTGGTATATTATAAACTTGAAAAACACTCAAAAGCAATTTCCGATTTTTCCAAAGCAATTAAATTTAATCCAAAATATGCGGAAGCATATTACAATCGCGGAAATGTTTATTACGATTTAAAAGAAAATCAGTTAGCAATAACGGATTTCACAAAAGCCATAGAGATTAATCCAAATTATGCCGAGGCATATAACAACAGGGGCAACGTATATTATTATCTATGGGATAAAAACAAAGCCTGTGAAGACTGGCGGAAAGCATATTCACTCGGCTTAACAGACTTAAAGGAATTGGTGGAAGAGTTTTGTAAATAGAGAGCATATTGCTTTGTTAGAAAAAAATAAATATGAAGGAGGATGATTAATGAACATTCTCGATAAAATAATAAAAATGCTCGAAGATATTTTCGAGAGGTCTACAAATGTATTAATGACCGTTTTTTTCCTTCTGGCGGTAATAATATTTGTAATTTGCTGTATAGCACTTGTTGTTCTCGGGATTATTTGGTTATATACTTATTTTACAACCGGCGCTTTTTATTAATAGCCTGAAAACATCCATCAGCAGGCGACATTAGCTCCAACCATATGATAAAATTCCTATTTTCGACAATTACATTTTTACGTATCATTTGTTTAATATTTATAATAAATTTTAATGAAGTTAAAAGGGAGTATTTATTATGCGATGGAGAGGCAGAGAAGGAAGCACAAACATCGAGGACAGGAGAGGTCTTTCGGGCAAAGGTATAATAGGCGGCGGAATCGGGACGATTATAATTATGCTTGTTGTATATTTACTTGGTGGAGACCCGACTCAAATTCTCGAGACAACGCAAAATACAAACACACAGAACATATCAGAATACAAGCCCACAGCTGAAGAACAGGAACTTGCCGAATTCACATCAGTCGTCTTAGCAGAAACCGAGAAAGTCTGGACTAAATTATTCAGACAAGAGGGGCTGGTATATGAATATCCGAAATTGGTGCTGTATACAAATTCAGTCAGTTCCGCCTGCGGTGTTTCGGGTTCTTCCACAGGTCCTTTTTATTGTCCGGGCGACAGGAAAGTATACATCGACCTTATTTTCTTTAATGAATTAAGGAATAAGTTCAGAGCACCCGGAGATTTTGCAATTGCTTACGTAATTGCACATGAAATCGGTCATCATGTTCAGACTTTGCTAGGAACCAGTGATAAAATGAATTCACTCCGAAACCGCCTAAGTAAAAAGGAATTCAACAAATACTTAGTTCGTTTTGAATTGCAGGCAGATTATTTTGCAGGTGTATGGGCGCATTACGTGGAACGAATGAATCTTCTCGAGAAAGGCGACCTTGAGGAAGCACTGAATGCCGCTAGTTCCGTTGGTGATGACCGGATACAAAAAAGTGTGCAGGGCTACGTCGTACCTGATTCTTTTACACACGGGACTTCTGAGCAGAGGCAGAGGTGGTTTAACAAAGGATTCAAGTCGGGAGATATGAAAGGAGGAGATACATTTAATGCCAAAATATTATAACTATAAAAAACTTTTTACAATTTTTATATTTTTATTGCACTTTTTTTACCATAGTAAAAATCAAAAATGTTGATTATTTTGCAAAAAACGAACGGAGAGGTGGCTGAGTGGTTGAAAGCGGCGGTCTCGAAAACCGTTATCATTCCTTAAAATCTTATCAAATTTAAACTTTTTTACCATACTTTTTACATTTTTTTTTGCTTTCATACCCGAATTTTAAGCATTTTTTGACCTGCGGGAAGGGTTAAAAATTATGTTCTTATCCAAACACAAAAACGGTTATTATTATGTCCATTATACTGATGACATAACAGGTAAACGCAATGCAATTTCTACGAAAGAGAGATATAAACCGGAAGCGGTCAAATTCCTATCGGATTTCAAAAACAATCTTAAAGACAAGACAAAAGAAAAATTGAAAGTTCATTATCTTAGTGAGCTGAAAACGGAAGTTATGCAATATGTATTAAACAATATGGAATTTTCAACGTGCAAACTCTATAAAGCTGTATTCGATAATATGTTTCGCATATTTGAGGATAAACCTTTAAAGCTGATTAATTCCAATGATATTGAATTATACAAGACCATAAGAGCCGGAGAGGTTACAAAAGCAACGGTAAACAAGGACATAAACACTATGAAAGCAATTTTTAATATTGCTATTCGTTTCGATTGGTTAAATGTCAATCCGGTTAAGAACATCAAAAAATTAAGCATTCCCGAAAAGGAATATTTAGCTTTTACAGATGTTCAAATAAAAATGATATTAGGGAAAATTGAAAACCAATCAATAAAGAACTTCGTTAAATTCGCTATCCTGACAGGTTGCAGATTAAACGAAATAATAAATTTGCAGTGGAAAGATGTTAATTTTTCGGAAAGAATTTTGACTATAAGAAACAAACCTAATTTCAAGACAAAGACGGGGAAAATAAGACAGATACCAATTTCAGATAGTTTATATAAATTGCTTAGCGGAATGATAAATATTAATGCAGGTGAAAAGACCTTGAATTTTGTAAATCCCGAAAGATATATTTTTGTCAATCCGAATAACTATAAGTATTGTAAAAATTATGTATCGAAGTATTTTAAAAACGTTTTGAGGTCGCTTAAATTCAATGAAAAATATCATTTCCATTGCTTAAGACATACGTTTATTACAAACCTTATTAAAAGCGGTGTTAATATAAACTATGTCAAGGAAATAGCCGGTCATAGTGAAATCGTAACTACTATGAATTATATCCATATATCTACAAATGATTTAAGGGAAGCGGTGAACAAGATTAGCATTTTATAAGATAAATTAGAATATTGATTATTTCGGAAATTGTGAATAAGTTTTAAAAACAAATCTAAATGGGAAGGGAATATGAAGTATATTTTTGTTTTACTCTTAGCAATTCTATTATTTGGGTGTAATAGTGATGAAAATCCTGTAAACTCGGGGACTACTGGTTATCCTAATATTAATGGCTGGGATTTGGTGTATTCCAAAACCGAAATGGATTCTTCGAGGGTTTATATACAGGGTAAAATAATTACAATTGGATATATTGACTTTAGAGAATATCGCAATGCTAAAATGCACTTTGAATATAAATCAGATAGCACTTTTAATCTAAAATTAATCAGTAAAAGCGGGTATCATTTTTTAATCGAGAATTTAAACAAGACAGTTAATTGGACTTATGTTGCCGATTCGGTTTCAGGTTTTGGGACAGGTAATTTAATAGATTCGTTGCATTTTAAAATATCAGTTCAAAATCCAATGAATATAGCTTTTAAAAACCTTAATGTTTATTTTAAATAATAAAATTGCGTAATACTCACTATTTATAAGGATTTCAAGATATTTAAAATATTTAAGGGAAGGAAAATGAAAGATTTAACTTTTACTAAATGGATAAGTAAAAATAAAAATGCAATACAGAAAAGCTTAAATGATTTACCTCATAACGTAAGAGCTGATATTGATAATGATGTATTAAATGCTTTTTTGTATGAATGTTTTCAGATTTCCAAATCCAATACATCAATACAAATCCCCCTCGAAGACGGTAAAATAATGACTATAAGATATTTTATTTATTTATTTCTTAGAGAGAATATTTTAGAAATAAGTGAAATGGATTTTATTAAATCACAATTGAGTTTACTTAAGAAAGACGGTTTGAAGATATTATTTCGTGCATTTCAGAATATACGATCCAATTATATAACTAATATAATAAAAAATAAAAAAGCTTTAATAAATAAGAATAATAAAATAATAAGTTTGTCAAATGATGTAAAAGATATAAAAAAATTAGAAAAGGAAAATGAAATAAAAAAAAAATGAAATTGAAGATTTAAAAGAAATTTTAAAAAATTATAAAACGGCGTCACAAAAATATTCACTTGATATGTTTAGAGATTATGAAACTATCTATAAAAATAATGCAGGGTTTAATTACAAGGTTGCTTTCGGTTTGTTAGTTAAAAAATATCCTGAATTAGACAAATCTAATTATAATACTTTTCATACGGCGTATAAAAAAAGAAGTCCATAGACAGAAAAACAACTCAATAAACCCACTTTTATAAATAGGTAAATATAAAAAAAAGTATATTTTATAAATTCATATTGAAACTTTAAAGAGTTTTGATAAAAAATTTATTACATATTAAACAACTTTTTAAAGCACTGCAGAAGTCTTTCGATTGCAATCCTTCCCTTGCACTCTTTAAGGTTTCAACTTTTGTGGTGCTTAACTTTTTAAAAATGAAACCTTATGGAAAAAATCACAATCAAATCTAATGGGCGTGTTCTTTTAATCCTATCTGATAATAGCTATAAACCAGTAAGAAAAATCGGATACATCAAAGATCGAACATTCTACACTAAACGGAATTTAAAAGGACAAGTATTTAATAAATTCGGTGACGGTGCGGGTATTAACTATAAATTCGTTTCTGAATACTGGAAGCACTTTGATTTAATCACTGTCGAAGTGGATTCTATACTATATGAAACATCAAGAGAGTATTTTCTCAAAAACGGATATATAAGACAGTATCATAATTTAGACAAACAAATATATTTACCGTTTGAGAGTTTCGGAATGGATAAGGTGAAAGCGTGGGAGCAACAGGAAGCAGGAAATAATAAGTTTGAAATAATTTCTAAGCAAGTTACAAAGCTGAAAATTCAAATGAGTTTATTCTAATGGATACCGGATATATAATGTTACATCGTAGAATCGTATCGAGTGATATATATAAACTTCCCCCGTTATATCTTCGTGTATTCGAGCGGTTATTACTTGAAGCAAACCATAAAGATAATATAATTCCATATAAGGACAGAATAACAGGGCAACACTCTAAGAAACTCATTAAACGTGGCGAAAGAATGACAAGTTTAAGACAGGTTGCCGAGTGGGTGGCGTGGTATGAGCGTGGTATCTTGAAAGTTCCGAATGTTAAAACCATAAAACAGGTCTTAGATTGGTTAATTGAAAATGATATGATTAAAATTTACAATCTTAATGAAAGTAACAGGAATGAAACTCATTATATCATTGTAAATTATAATGGTTATCAAAGCAAGGGTAAAACGAAAGTAACAGAAAAGAAACAGTCATTGGATACAAACAATAATGATAAAGAATGTAAAGAAAAGAACTATCTTTCCCCCGTAGTAAAATTATTTATGGTTATTAGTGGTAAAGATAAATCTAATGCTTATTCATTAGTAAATAAGTTATTGAAGTATAAAGCTGGGGACGGGCTGACATATTTGCAAAAATGCTTAATGCTGATGTATATCATTCGGAAAAATCGAGAACGTATTAACGAATCTAAATATATCGGAATCCTGACAAATCAATACAGGGAAACAAGCTATTCGGATTTTAAGAATACTGTATTTTCTGAGCGTGAAAAATTTTTAATTAATAATAATCTTGAAATATGGAATTAATGGATACTAAAAACATACTTGATACCCTTAATAACTCTTTCGGATACGTGGACTTTATGAATACTTATAATGAAATGATTGAAAACGGTTCGATAGATACAACAAACCTGAGAAAACCTGAGAGAAAAGAATTTTACCTGCGGAAAAACGAAATAAAAAGCAGGTTAAAAAAAGAGTGGGTTCGGGAAAATCCAAATGACATTATAAGAATTTCAAAAGAACTGAAATTAATATACAATGTTAGTCAAGATGACAAATTTAATAATTTCCTGAATGAACTGAATAAGCAAGTAAATTTTTATAAAAGATTAAATCAATTACAATGAACGAAAATAAAGAATTAATCGAATTAATGAAAAAAGAAGGTTTAAAACTTTCGGATTTTCATAATGTAGATACTTTAACAGATAGTTATTTGAATTATGTTAATGACATTGATAAGAAAAAAATTAATATCGGTTTTCCTTTACTCAATGAACAAATTAGAGGTTTAAGGGTTCAAGAGCTTTTAACAGTGGTAGCAGGGACAGGAATTGGAAAGAGTGCATTAGCTTTGAACTTCTTAATTAACTTCGTTAAGAATACTAATGAATTAACGGTCTTGTTTTCCCTTGAAATGTCAAACGTGGGAATTGGAGAGAGAATTTTTCAAATCGAAATGGATAGGTTCGGATTTGAGATTGAAAAGGGGTTTATAAAAAATGATAAGAAGTTTATAGAGGATTGCCGGAGGTTAAAAGGTTCGTTGAATAACCTTATTGTTATAACGAATAGAATAGACGTTCATAAAATACCTGCATACATCAAAGCAATTGAAATGATAAAAGAAAAAAAAGTTCGTTTAGTTGCTATTGATTATATCGGTTTAATGGATAACAGTTATTTTATGAAAGATGAGTATTTGCGAATTACTGATAATATGAAAAAAATCTATTCTTATGCTAAGACCTTAGATATTGCAGTAATAAATCTTAGTCAAACATCAAGACAGGATATAAAAGGGAACGGGAACGGTCTCGGATTGTATTCTGGTAAAGGAAGCGGAGAGGTCGAAAATAGTTCGGATTTCTTTTTAACACTTGAAAGACTTGAAACCATAAAAGATAATGAAAAGGATAAATATTTAACCATACAGGATTACAACGAAAAGCAGGGAAAACAAAACGGGGAAATTGATTTGCTTAAATTAGTGGTTCATAAAAACCGCAGAGGTAAAAGCGGAATTGTATATGTTACTTTTAACCGAAAGAATTTAAGAATAAAAGAATTTAACGAAAATGATTTTGTCAAAGATATATCATTTTAAACGGTCTTGTCGCTTTAATAGAGACGTTTTACGGGGTTTTCTTTACTCGGATATACATTTTTACGGGTTTAAATATATACCATAATTAAATTTCAGTAAATTATTATGGGTAACTATTAATAAAATAAATAACTTAAACAAAAAATAAGCATTATGGATACTATACTTGATAACAAACAGAAAAAACGCTGTATATTCGTTAAGGATAACGGGGAAAACTGCGGAGCTTTACCAATGCGAAATAGTGAATTTTGCTATTTTCACAATCCCGAAATGGAGACCGAAAGACAGGAAGCGAAGCGGAACGGGGGTAAAAAAAAGGTATTAGTTGTTAATGATACTCAAAATTTACCTATAAAGTTGGATAACTCTAAACAGGTCGCAAAATTCTATTCGAAGCTGATAAATGATATATATGCCGGATTACTTGACATTCGTTTAGCTACCGGAATAGGATACTTATTAAACGGTCTTTTAAAAGCATTGGAATTATCGGAAGTAGAAAAAAGAATACTGATTTTAGAACAAAAATTATGCAATCAAAATAAATTTGAGAATAGCGATAAATTAAACGTAGAGGGTTTTAACGAATGAAACCAAATTCAAATAATAATTTAATAATTAATAATAAAAATATGAGTGCAAAAGAAAAAATAAAAAAGCTGGAAAACCTTGTCAATCAAGCGTTTACAAAGGATTTAAAAATCCACGTAATATTTAGAGATACCAAAACAAATATTTATCAATGTCAAAATGAATTAAACGAAACTGAATATTTCAAGAGTAAAGAGGATTTTATAAAAAAAAGAGGACTTCCCGAAAATGCTAATATTATTGTAATTGAGATTGTATAATTAAAAAATCTTGACACTATAAAAAAGAAAAAATTTAATATTGATTAGCTAAAATTCATTGATTAAATTTGTATAGTAAAAAAATCAAACTTGCGAATAAGAGATTTTTATTACAAAGACCGTTTTAGGTTTTAATAGGTTTCGCAAGACCTTGATTTTCCTAAGACGGTTTTTTGTTTTAATGCAGGTATAAAAGTTCTTTAAAATCGGTATTGAAAGCATAAGTAAAAAGTTTATACAAAAGTTTTTACACTTGATACCATTTTTTATACATTTTTGGTAAACCTGAAATTTTTTAAATTACTGAAAATACAATTACGGAGAGGTGGCTGAGTGGTTGAAAGCGGCGGTCTCGAAAACCGTTATAGGGGC
>CAZCSV010000004.1:0-261596 GCA_964501535.1 uncultured Ignavibacteriaceae bacterium
GTGTTGTCTAATTAGCTTATAGTTAAATATTTTAGTAATCTATAAAGGTAATGCTATGGAATACACACGCACCAATATGCCCCCGCACCTGAAAACCGCTCTCACCGATATCGAAAAACAGTTCATTGCCCTCCGTGCAAACGGCTGCTCTATCCGCGATATCGCCAAAACCCTGAAAAAATCCACGTCCACAGTCTGCGAGTGGAATAAAAAATTCTTCCGCGATATACTCTCGCAGAGAAATAAAGCCTTCTGCGAACTCCAGAAAAAAGTTATCGACCTGAAAAATTCACGCATAGACTTCCTTAAAAAGGAAATCGGACGAATCACTTCCGTTCTCGAAAAGTTCGACGTCACCGATAACGATGTCTTCTCCGGCTACGATAAAATCTTCAACCGCTTCGAGCGCCTCTCTAACCTCCTCTCCGTCTATGAAAACGAAGTCCTCAGCATCGGAGTCAATTTTAAGGATAATATCGAACCCGAAACCGAAATCGATACCGATGAAACCTCCTCCGGAAACGGCGGAAACGGAGTTTCCGAAAATTCCGTAACCGAAACTGCTGAAAAACCTGATGTTAATACCAACCGGAAACAAAACTGCAACAGTACAACGTTTCCGGAACAACACGACGATGAAAAAACAATGACTTAATTTTTGAAACTTCGGAAACGTTTCCCGCAATGCCCGTTCTTTATATAATTCTTTCGTAATCGGTCATGCTCGTGTAATAGGCAATGGGAAAAATTACTTTATATCTATTGAAAACGGTTGTGGTTATTTTTATGGTTTACTGATTTTTAATTATTTATGGACAGGACACTGAGGCTGGAAAGGGAGAAGCCGGGAAAGCTGATATTCGAATTTTCACTGCCCGCGATAATAGGAATGATAGTGATGGCGTCTTACAACATCGTGGACAGGATATTCGTGGGTCGGGGCGTGGGCTCGCTTGCGATTTCAGGAATAGCGATAACTTTTCCCGCCTTGATAATCTTTATGGCATTTTCGATGCTCGTGGGAATCGGGGCGACGGCGATAATTTCGATACGGCTCGGCGAGAAGAACACAAAAGCGGCGGAGGAAACTCTCGGCAACGCACTCTCGCTTGCGGTGATGATTTCCATAATGTTGACTCTGTTGTTTTACATTTTCCTCGACCCGATATTAAGGGCGTTCGGCGGGAGCGGGGAGGTGTTCGAATACGCAAGGCAGTTTTCGGTGGTGATGCTGATTGGCGGGGTTTTTCAGATGGTGGCGTTTACGATGAACAATATCATACGCGGCGAGGGGAATCCGAAAATGGCAATGACTACGATGATAATAGGCGCGGTGCTGAACATGATACTGAACCCGATTTTTATATTCGGTCTGCACTGGGGAATAGCAGGCTCGGCGTGGGCTACGGTAATATCGCAGTTTGTAAGTGCCGTGTGGGTGCTTTCGTATTTCTTCGGGAAGAAAAGCCACGTGCATTTTCATTTCGGGAATCTTGCGTTGAAGAGGGAAACGGTGATGAAAATATTTTCGATAGGGGTTTCTCCTTTTACGATGCAGATTGCCGCGAGCGTTGTGATAATAATTTTCAACAAGTCGCTTGAGCATTACGGCGGGGATTTGGCGATTGCATCTATGGCGGTGTGCAATGCGGTGGCAATGTTCATAGTGATGCCGATATTCGGAATCAATCAGGGCATTCAGCCGATAATAGGATACAATTTCGGTGCGAAGCTTTACCGCAGGGTGAAGAGGGTTTTCGAGCTCGCAATTTTCGCATCCACGATAATATGCATAGCGGGATTTCTGGTAACGATGATTTTCAGCGAGGGGATAGTGGGATTTTTCAGCAAGGGCGACAGCGAACTGATAGAAATCGGTGCGAGGGCGTTGAGGATTTACCTTCTGCTTCTGCCGATAGTAGGTTATCAGATTGTGACCAGTGCGTATTTTCAGTCGGTCGGGAAACCAAAGCAGGCAATGATTCTGACGGTAACGAGGCAGGTGCTTTTTCTTATTCCCGGCATATTGATACTGCCGGGTTTCTTCGGGCTCGACGGGATATGGATTGCGGTGCCGGTATCCGACGGGCTTGCTGCCGTATTATCGGGATTTTTTCTTTACAAAGAAATTCATATCTTAAGAAAGCTCGAAAAAGAAACCGTTCCCGGGGGATATGAAAACATTCGATAAAATATTTTTCGGTATCATATTCGGTGCCATAATACCTATTACGCTCTTCCTAGCGGGGCGGTGGATTACTTTCGTGTTACTGCCCGTAAATAAAACTCTTGTATTCGCATTATCGGGTCTGGTGCTCGGACTTATCATCGACCTCTTTTACCTGAGAAGGGTATTATCAAATCTTTACGAAATACCGGTTTCCAATCTGATTCTGGTTTACATCTTTTATTCTGCGGGTTGTTTCGGAATTTTCACGACAATGCCTGTTTTAAATTTATTTCTTGGAATCCCCGCGGGTTATTACGCGGCGGTGAAATGCATTTACATGAGAAGGGAAATTTTTTCTTCCGAAGATTTCTTCGGGCACGCGGCAATTTTCACGTCTATTATTGTGCTTCTTTTCTCGCTTGTCTCCATATTGATTGCGCTTACAGACCCCTACAACACCGCAAAGAAAATAAAGGATATGCTCGGGTTAAATTTCGAAATAACAGTTACTGCGCTTACACTTGGGGTAATAGGCTTTGGACTTCTGCTGATAGTTATTCAGTTTTTTATCACAAAATATTCCGCAAAGATATTTTATTCCCGCCTGACGGAGTCGGAGTGAATACTCTGTCCGGAATCTTCGCGAGATAATACGGAAATGTTTACCGGAAAAGTTCCTCGTCACGGACAACCATAAGAATAAGGTGCTGGGGCACGATATAATATTTTTCACTTTCATACATAACTTCTATAGCTCCCTTCTGAAGGAAGATTGCGAGGTCGCCTTCCCTCACCTGAAGCGGGACATATTTAACTTTCTCCTCGCTGCTTTTCCAAGACTCGCTGATATCGTCCGATGCCTGCGGAACCGCATACCCCGGACCGACTTTAATGATATACCCGCTTTGGACTTCTTCTTTCTGCTGAACTCCGGGCGGGAGGTAAAGACCGGCTTTTGTCCTGTCGTCGAGAGTTTTCGGTTTAATGAGAACCTTGTCGCCTATAACGAATATATTGCTGAATTTATTGTCCATTGAATTTGTCGTTTGCACAAAAATATCTTATTCGAGTTGAAATTAAAATGCAAACCCGGTTTCACAAAACGGTATCGGGCTACAGACGTCTTATAAATTTGTTAATTTAATTTTCGATAGGAATATATTAACTTGAGGCTAAACAAACCAATAAATGTTATGAGAAAATTAACTTTTTACATAGCGATTATTCTTCTCTCTTTTATAAACGCAAATGCAATAACGACTCCGCGACATTCGTTCGATGTTTTGAATTACAAACTATATTTCGATATTTACGGTTGTTTTAAGACACCGTATCCGAAATCATTTACCGCCAATAACATTATCACGTTCAGGGTCGATTCGACATTAAGCTCCATAAAGCTAAATGCGGTGAATACTTCTTTGGCGATAGATTCAATCCGTCTGTTAAGCGGAACGGTTTTAAATTTCACTCATTCATCCAATATTATTACCGTAACGCTGGACAGGACATACAACCCCAACGAGATAGTAAACGTTAAAATATATTACAGGCACAACAACGTGACCGATTACGGTTTTTACGTGTCGAATGGGATGGTATTCACAGACAATCCGCCCGAGGGTGCGAGAAAGTGGTTCCCCTGCTGGGACAAGCCTTCGGACAAGGCAACGGTCGATATAACCGCGAAGGTGCCTTTAAACGCGAGGCTCGGTTCAAACGGGAGGCTTGCGGATTCGACCATAACGGGTGATACGATTTATTATCACTGGGTAAGCAGGGACCCTGTAGCGACTTACCTGACGGTACTGACAGGAAAAGTCGGATACAGACAGGATGTAATTTACTGGCACAAGATTTCAAATCCGAATGACAGCATACCTTTTGTTTTTTATTCCAACGCCGGGGAAAACTACACTCCAATAAAGAATCTAATGAACACTGCGATGACATATTTTTCGCAGAAGTTCGGGGAATATCCATTCGAGAAATGCGGGTTTGCCACAATACAGTCGGGAGCAGGATTTCAATGGGGAGGGATGGAAAACCAGACTCTTATAAGTTTATATCCAAACTACTGGAACGAAATAACCTGCATTCACGAACTTTCCCATCAGTGGTTTGGGGATTTAGTAACCTGCGGAACGTGGGCTGACATTTGGCTTAACGAGGGTTTTGCCACTTTTATGGAAGCTTTTTGGAAAGAAAGAACAGGCGGATATACTGCTTACAAAAACGAGATAATATCGAAGAGGAGCATTTACATGTCGAACAACGGGGGATTTCCTCTTTACGTTCCGGCGTGGGTAAACCACACACCAAGCATAGATTCCCTGTATCATTACGGAATAATTTACAACAAGGGGGCGTGTGTTTTACACCTACTCAGATACGTACTCGGCGATACGGTATTTTTCAACACATTACATTCGTATGCAAACGATACAGTAAACTTCAAATACAAAAACGCAACAACGCAGGAGTTCAACGCGAAAGTAAACCAAGTTACGGGTCAGAATTATGATTGGTTTTTCAATTCGTGGGTTTACCAGGCGAATCATCCGATTTACAGCAACAATTATTCGATAGGAAACACTGGCGGTAGCAACTGGAAAATAGATTTACTGGTAAAGCAGACGCAAACGAATGCAGGATTTTTCCAGATACCAATTAAGCTGAAAATTACTTTTACGGCAGGAGCCGATACTGTGATTAAAGTAATGAATAATGTCAACAATCAATTATTCACTTTTAATTTCACGCGTCAGCCGACGGCACTGGCTTTCGACCCGGACAACGACGTTGTGTTAAAAGTAGCTACCACAATCGGGGTAAAAGAAATATCTTCGAGGGTGCCGGGGAGGTTTGCTCTATATCAGAACTATCCGAATCCGTTCAATCCTTTAACAAAAATCAAGTTCGATATTCCGTCGTTACAGGGTCAGCGGTTGTTAAATGCAAAACTTTTTATTTTTGACATAACAGGCAGAGAGATTACAACTCTTGTTAACGAGAATTTATCGGCGGGGACATACGAGGTAACATTTGACGGGACGGGATTATCGAGCGGAATTTATTTTTATAAATTAGAGGCTAATAATTTTATGGAAATCAAAAAAGCGGTATTAATAAAATAAAATCTTAATACTTTAACACTGTGGAAATTAACCAAAAAAGAAAAACAGTATTAATAAAGGTAATAGTATTTACGGGATTTGGCGTGCTTCTTGCTATCATACTGTGGTCGGTAGTGACAGAAACGCTTCTGCCGCTTTACAACAGCCGGCAATACGAAGAGCTGGCATACAATGCGGTGGGGATACCGATTATTCTTCTGGGCACAGGGATATTTGTATACGGCGGGTGGATATTTTACAGAGACTCGAGAGAGCTTTTCGAAAATCCGAAACTAACAAGCAATACGGATTTAATAAGAGACAAAAAAGCGCCTAAAGAAAAGATAAAAACGGCAAGAAAAGAAAACACAAGAATGCTATTCTCTGCGTGGAAAAAGGGATTTATGTGGCTGTTAATCGGGGCTTTGGTAATAGCCGCCGGGGGAATAACAATAAATCTGAAAAAGATAATAGGGTAAAGCTGTCAGACGGGAGAGGTTACATTAAAGGTGTTATATAGTTTTTTTATAAATAAATTTTATTAACTTTGAGTATATTTAAAGTTATCCCTTTGAGGGGGGTAAAGAATGGTTTTTTAAAAAATATTTAACTTTGTAATTACAATTAAAATTTTTATTAATTTTTATCTAATAATTTTATGAAAAAGATTACAATATTTTTGGTTTTGCTTTGTGCCGTTTTAGTATTTGCATTCGGGTTTCCGGGCGACAAAACCGACTACATGCTTGTGAACAATGTTGTCATTATGTTCGAAGGAACAAATGCAAACGGCAACAATTTATGGCTGGACAATTTTTCTTTCGGGGAAAGATACAACAACGACTTAACCATAACCTCAATCGGTATGAGGGATAAGAACTATCTGATGCCGGGGGTCACGTCGACCAATTTTTCTCCAATTGTCACGGTAATGAATCTCGGAAGGGTTACGTCCGGGAGCACAACAATAACAATGACAGACCAAGGGACATATAACGTAACGAAGACGCTTTCCGCAATTTCCGCAGGGGCAACGACCACGGTAACTTTTGACCCTATCACATTTGCGATTAACAGTTCAAAGAACATGAAGGTTTACATAAACTGGTCATCAGACGAAAACCACAACAACGACACGGTTTCTCAGGCAACGGTATTTTTACAGGGGGTGCAAAAGAAAATAGTATTCGAAGCTCACACATCAACGACCTGCGGTCCTTGCGCCTCACAAAACCCGGCACTCGATGCATTTATTCAACAGCATTTCGATTCCATCGTAGCAATTAAATATCATGTTTGGTGGCCGTCGCTTGGTGACCCGATGTACGGTGCAAATATTCCACAACAAAGAGTAAGAACACAATACAACGCCATCAGTGCGGTTCCGACATTAACGGTCGACGGAGTTCATAATCAAGTCAGCGGATATACGACATTATCGAACCTGCTTACTCCTTTCAACAACCGCAGGGCATTAGCCTCGCCAATCGGATTAACGGTAACGGATACAAGATTAGCGGGTGATACAATCAAGGCAACAATAACAATAAACGTTGTTTCGGCGTTACCCTCGGGAGTAAATTACAAATTAAGAATCAACGCAATTGAAAGAAAGATTACATACACAACGCCTCCGGGTTCAAACGGCGAGACAATATTCTACGATGTTTTCAGGAGGGCGTATCCTTCAACCGACGGAATGCCGATTAGTTATACTCCCGGCACATATACCGTCGAATACAAATACAAGAGGGAGGCAGGATGGGTTGATTCGATGCTTTACACTGCCGTTTTCATTCAGGACGATAATAATCACGAAATTATAAATGCGGCAAAAGGAAGAAATTACTACAAAGCAGAAAAAATCAATCAACCGTTGATTACGGACAATTCGATACAACCAATGACATTCGAAATGACAGATTACATGTTACCGGCAGGAAACGGTTTACAGGTTGAAACAATAGAAGACAAAGTACCGCCTTCGGGTTGGACTATTGTCAACAACGACTCAAATTTTACTTTCTGGCAATACATATATAATCCCATAAGCGGACCATCATTCCCGGGTGTAAAAGCTATCAGAATTAATTATTATTCTTACGCGGAAAACCTCGGGACAAAGGATATAATAAGGACAAAAGTATACAACAATGTAAATCTTAACGATTCTATTAAGTTCGATTACGCATACGCACAAAGAACCCCATATGAAGACAGGTTAGTTGTAAAAATATCGGTAGACGGGGGCAACACTTTCCCGTATACAATTTTCGACAAAAAGGGGGCGGCGCTGGGAACTACTGCCCCGTCATCGAGCAGTTTCGTACCAAGTGCGGGGCAATGGGGAACGTTTGCGGCAAGGTACGGGTCAGTAACGGGGTTGGAGCCGACAGGCAACTTTACACCGAATAAATTCGAATTATCACAAAACTATCCGAATCCGTTTAATCCAGCCACAAAAATTAAATATTACATAGCAAACAGCGGATTTGTAAATATGAAGGTGTATGACATTTTAGGAAAAGAGGTTGCGGTACTGGTAAATGCAAATTTAAAACCCGGAGAGTACGAGCTGCAATTCAATGCAGGCAATTTAACTTCGGGAATATATTTCTACAAGATTACGGCGGGTAATTTCACGGATACGAAAAAGATGCTGTTGGTAAAATAGAATTTTGGTTTTAGCAAGTTTATCGGGTCCGTAAAGCTTATGCTTTGCGGACTTTTTTTATTACGGCATCAGAGATTTTATTACCGGTGTTATAAAATATGGTTATATAATTATATTGATAAACGAATTTATTAATATTAAAATTAAGGAAAAACAAACATTATGAACCACGACCATTTTATTGTTCCTCACGACAAAAAAATTTCTTTAAAGGACTACGACCCCAAGTTCACGGGGCGTTACCACAGCAAGGAAGAGGCAACCACAAAGTTACAGAACGATATTAAAGACCTTGTAAGTTTACAGGACATATTGTATGCACACGATGTATACGGGATTCTAATAATATTTCAGGCATTAGACGCAGCGGGGAAGGACGGGACAATAAAGCATGTAATGTCGGGTGTAAATCCTCAGGGGTGCCAGGTTTTCAGTTTTAAAGCCCCTTCATCGGAAGAGCTCGACCATGATTATCTGTGGAGGTGTACGAAGGCTCTGCCGGAAAAAGGGCGGATAGGAATATTCAACCGTTCATATTACGAGGAGGTGCTTGTAGTGAGGGTTCACAAGGATTTACTAACAAAGCAAAGGCTTCCCAATAACAATTCCAAAAACGATTTATGGCAGCAGAGATTCGACGAGATAAACAATTTCGAAAAGTATCTTGTAAAAAACGGAATCGTTATATTAAAATTTTATCTCAACGTATCAAAGGATGAGCAGAGGAAGAGGTTTCTAAAGCGGATTAACCAGCCAGAAAAGAACTGGAAGTTTTCGCTTGCCGACGTAAAGGAGCGGGGGCACTGGAAGGAATACCAGGAAGCATATGAAGATTTATTCAATCACACGAGCACCAAATGGGCGCCATGGTACATAATACCGGCTGACAACAAATGGTTTACGCGTGCGGCGGTGGCGGATGTTATAGTAAAAAAATTAAAAGACCTCGATTTAAAATACCCCGACGTACCCGAAGAGCACAAACAGGAGCTGCTCAAGGTAAAGGAAATGCTGGAAAACGAAGATTGATTTCTTTATACCAACAACATTTTAATACATAACAAAAAGCTTATTGATAATCTTCAATAAGCTTTTTGTTATAAAAACCGGGACACTTACAAATCGAACAATCTATTTTATATATCTATAGTCCGTACCTGCTTTCAGCTGAGAGAGAACCTCGAAATAGAGTCTGACAGTATTTTCCACGTCGTTTTCGTGAACCATTTCAACCGTCGTGTGCATATATTTAAGCGGGACGGAAATCAGTGCAGATGCCACTCCGCAGTTAGAGTAAGCAAATGCGTCCGTATCCGTACCGGAAGAGGTTGAGACGGCTTCCCGCTGGAAAGGAATTTTTTTCTTCTCCGCCACATTTATAATCATATTCAAAACATTATTTTGGATTGAGGGACCATAAATCAGAACGGGACCTTTTCCGCAGGAAATATCGCCGTGTTTCTTTTTTTCATAGACGGGCGAGTGGGTATCGTGCGTGACGTCGGTAACGATTGCAAGATTCGGTTTAATTTTTTCGGCTATCATTTTCGCGCCCCGCAGTCCGACTTCTTCCTGAACGGAGTTAACTATATACAATCCGAAGTTTAATTTCTTTTTCTTTTCTTTCAGAAGCCTTGCAACTTCGGCTATAATGAATCCGCCGAGTCTGTTATCGAGAGCCCTGCCCACAAAATATTTTTTATTCATAATCATAAATTCGTCTTCGAAGGTCGCAATGCTTCCGACGTGAATGCCGAGTTTTTCAACTTCTTTTTTCGAATCGCAGCCGCAATCGAGGAAGAGGTTTTTCATAGACGGGGCTTCCTCTTTTTCCCTGTCCCTGACGTGAATTGCGGGCCATCCGAATACAGCCTTTATGATTCCTTTTTCTGTATGGATATTAACTCTCTTTGACGGTGCGATTTGGTGGTCAGAGCCGCCGTTCCTACGGAGGTAGATATATCCTTCGTCGGTAATATAGTTTACATACCAGGATATTTCATCTGCGTGAGCTTCGATAACAACTTTATAATTCGCTTCGGGATTAACAACTCCGACAACGGTACCATATGTATCGCTGAAGTATTCATCTATATATGGTTTAACGTAGCCAAGCCAGAGCTTCTGTCCCGCTGTTTCATATCCTGTCGGAGAAGCGTTATTAAGGTACTTTTCCAAGAAGTTTAAACTTTCTTTTCTCATAATCTTTAATTTAGTTTATTAAATTTACATATTAAAACAAAAAAATGAAACAAACTTTCTACTACAATTATTTAAATGTTGCATTATTTCAAATATTATAATATATTTAAGGGGCAAATTGCAGTTTTTGGTCGTGAAAATGAAAGTGAGTAAATTTTTCAGATGCAAAAAGGTTTGTTTTAATAAAGTAATACCGAAATAACTTTTTCATACTCCTCCACACAAAAACTTTACCGTTGATAAAGAAAGCGGTAAAGTTTTTTATTTGTATTTAAATATTCAAAGATTTTTCCGATTTTATTACGTATAATGAGAATTAGTGGCTATTAAACCCAAATATACTTTATCGGGAGCAGGCGGCGATACATCTCCGAAAGCGGGAAAGAAATTTACCGACAGGGAAGTATTCCTCGCGGCATTCCAAAACGCACTCGCTACAAAAGTAAAAGACGAGCATAAGCTTGTTGTATATTTCGGGGTTGGGGGCATAGGGAAAACCACACTGAGAAAGGAACTGGGTAAAAGGCTCGAAGACGAAAGACCAAATACGGTCTGGACTGCCATTGATTTAGACACCCCTACATACAGGGAGCAGGAAACAGCGTTATTCGTTCTACGCAATCAGCTACATGAAAAGTTCAAGATTAATTTCCCGTCATTCGACATTGCCTATACTGTATACTGGCAAAAAACGCACCCACAAACACCAATGACAAAGGACAACTTCCCGCTTTTAACCGGTGCAAATGTGGTAGCAGGTATAATGCGTGTTGTAGGGGAAATGCCATATATAGGTTTTGTGCCTAAACTTACAAAAGCTTTTATGACAGGGGGTAACGTATTCCGCGAATGGTGGAAAAAAAGGGGAGAGAAAGAGCTGGCAAATCTTCCGTCGCTTGAACCGAAAGAAATTTCACTGAGAATGCCTATGTTCTGGGCAAGCGACATGAAAGATTTTCTCGAAGAGAAAAAGAAAGAGGCGGTATTATTTTTAGATACTTACGAAGCTCTCTGGGAAAACGTAAAAGCAGACGGCGGATTTTTTATGAGAGACGAGTGGATAAGGGAGTTAGTAAGTCACCTGCCAGAGGTTGTATGGGTAATCTGCGGACGGGAAAAGTTAAGGTGGTTCGAGCAGGACGAAGAGTGGAATAATTATATAGACCAGTATTTGCTCGGGAGATTTTCAGATGAGGACTCAAGATATTTTTTGAACTCCTGCGGAGTAGAAAAAGCGGATGTTCAAAGTGTCATTATCAAAGCCAGCAAGGGAGTTCCTCATTTTCTTGATTTAGCCGTAGATACATACTATGAAATCCAGAACAGGCACAACAGGGTTCCCGAGGCAAAAGATTTCGCAAAAACACAGCAGGATGTACTAGAAAGATTTTTAAGGTATCTCGACAAAACAGAAATAGAGACACTCAAGGCATTATCTTCGGCGAGAATCTGGGGAAGCGAAATTTTCCGTTTACTTGTAAACGAATTCCAGACGGGTTATCCTATTACGGCTATGGATAATTTATGCAGATTTTCGTTTATTAATGATACGGAAAAGCCGGGAATTCATTCGATGCACGAGCTGATGAGAGAGAGTTTACAGGCAAAACTCGACACCGAAACTCTTAAGCTTTTACACAAATCTTTATTCGAATATTACAAAGAAAAGCTTGCAAAGGTAGACATTAAAAACATCGATGATTCGGCAAAGCAGGCATTAATAGAGGCGTGTTATCACGGCAAGAACTCCTTATCCGACATAGAATACTTTAACTGGTATACAGAAGCGATAGTAATTTTTCACGAGGCGGCACAATATCAATTTTTAATTCCCCAGACAGAAGAGCTAATCAAAATGACGGAGGAGGCAAAAGGAAGTGACTCTATCGAATATGCAAACGCTCTTCAGATAATAGCCAATTTATATCAAATGCTCGGGAGATACAAAATAGCGGAGCCATATTTCGAAAAGGTGCTCGAGATAAAAGAAAAAAATCTTGGTAAATATCATCCAGAGGTTGCAAGTGTATTAAACAGTTTTGCTTATTTACTTTCCGCAATAGGGAAATTTTCCGAATCGGAGGTCATGTTTCTGAGGGCAATAGAATCCTTTGAAAAATATCCCGAAAGCGACATTAAACAGCACTCCGATTCGTTAAATAATTTAGCGGTTTTATACACCATGCAGGGTAAGTACAGCGAAGCAGAGCCGTTATTCAAGAGTGCGATTGAAATAAGGGAAAAAAATCTCGGGGCAGACCATCCCGAGGTAGCAAAAACGATAATGAATCTTGCAAACATATATTTCGATTTGAAAAAATTCTCCGAGGCAGAGGAGTTATACCAGCGTTCGCTGACAATTTCCGAAAAAACGTTAGGGAACATTCATCCCGAAGTAGGCAAGGCATTAAACAGCATAGGAAACGTTTATCTAGAGCAGAAGAAATATTCCGAAGCGGAACCATATTATTTAAGGTCAATAGAAATTTTCGAATCATCTTTCGGACCGGAACACCCTGAGGTTGCAGTGGGAACCAACAATCTTGCTTATTTATATTACAAGCTCGGAAAATATGACGAAGCTTTTCCCCTCTACAAAAAAGCATTAAGGCTTTTTCAAAAAATACTCGGAAAGAACCATCCTCACATAGCAACACTAATAAATAACATGGCAAGGTTATTTCTCTGTCAAAAGAAATACCGGGAATCGGAAATTTTATTCAAAAGGGCACTGAAGTTAAGGTACGAGATACTTGGTTCGGAGCACCAGGACCTTATTGATTCATATAAATATTTAGCGGAGCTTTATGAAGAGCAAAACAGGGTTCAAGAAGCAATAGAATACCTTGAAAGCGCAAAGGACATTATCGAAAAAGTTTTCGACAAGGATGTTGAAGAATCCTTAAAAATTTCCGAAAGGCTCAAAAGATTAAAAACGGGTCAAGTTAAGAAACCAGATAATCAACAAATTCCCGGGCAGTAATTTCCCCAAAATAAAGGTTCAGATTGAATTTTTCCATAACGGATGATACATCTTTTTGATTATATTTTTTTCCCGTTAATTCTTTTTCAATTTCTCCCGTATCGCCATGACCGAGAAAATCACCGAAGAATTTCACTTCCCGAATAATTCCCTCTTTCACGTTCAGCCGAGTATCAATCTGACCGAATGGAAATCTTTTTGTTTTCTGAACGTTAAATTCGGGTGAGCGTCCGAAATTCCAGTCCCAGCTTCTATATTTTTCATCCGATAATTTATAAACCTGTTCCCATTCGTTTTCAGTAAGATTATATTCGGGTATTTTTTTATAACCACGGAAAATAGATTGGAGAATTTTCTCTTTAAACTCAAGTATTGTAATCGGCTCTTTCAAGAACTCTGTGATATTTGCAACTCTACTTCTGATAGACTTAATTCCTTTGCTTTCAATTTTATCGATTTTCACATTCAGTGCCTGAACAACATCTTCAAGGTGAGAATCGAAAAGCAATGTGCCGTGTGAAAACATTGCCTTCATATTCGTGAACTGTGCATTCCCCGAAATTTTTCTCTCGTTCACGACAATATCGTTTCGTCCCGTCATTTCGGCGTTTACGCCAAGTTCGATTAAAGCATCACGCACCGGTCTTGTAAACTTCTCGAAGTTGTGTATGCTGTCATCTGTGTGCTTCGAAAGAAAACTAAAATTTAAATTTCCCTTGTCGTGGTACACCGCACCCCCGCCAGAGATTCTTCTTATCACGTGAATATTATGTGCCTTCACGTAATCATAATTTATTTCTTCTATTGTACACTGGTGTTTTCCGATTATTATCGCCGGGGCGTTAATATAAAAGAGAAGGAAGTCGTCTTTATCAAAATTCAGGTTACGCACACAATACTCTTCGAGTGCAAGATTAACCGCCGGGTCGTGAATATCGTTATTGCAGTTTATTAATATCATAAAAAAAATTTATTTTACCAAAATTAACAAAGCTCTTTTCCATTTTCAAATTATTACAGAATACTATTTACACTAAATATATTCACTTTTTTATATTCAAATAATAAGTAATTTTAAGTTATGATAATACCGCAGGAAAAATTAGACGAAATAATACAGGCAAATGACATTATCGACGTAATATCCTCTTACACGCAAGTAAAGAGGAGGGGGAAAGCATTTCTTGCTCTTTGTCCTTTCCATCCCGATAAAAACCCATCGCTGAACATATCCCAGCAAAAGCAGGTTTATCATTGCTTTGCCTGCGGGGCGAGCGGGAATGTTTTCACGTTTGTAATGGACTACGATAAAATAACTTTTGTAGAAGCCGCAACCAAGCTGGCATTCCGTGCGGGAATAGAGTTAAACATAAGGAGTGCGGCGCCCGATGTATCGAGCGAAATTTCAAGATTGTTTGAAATCAATAAATCAGCGGCAAGATTTTTTTACGACAAACTTCAAAACGCTTCGGGATACGAAAAAGATTTTTTACACGAATATTTAACGAAGAGGGGGCTAAAAAAAGAAACCCTTAAGAAATTCGGGATTGGATATGCAGAAAAGGGCTGGGATTCTCTGTTAAACCATTTCAATGAAGAGAATATTTTTTCGGAAGAGGACATCGAAAAAGCGGGGTTGATAATTAAGAGTGAAAAAGGGAAATATTACGACCGATTCAGGGGGAGGCTAATTTTTCCGATATTCAGCGAAAATGACAAGGTTGTGGGTTTCGGGGGAAGAAAACTTTACGAAGATGACCCCGGAGGAAAATACATCAACTCGCCAGAAACAAGAATTTACAATAAGAGCAGGATTCTTTACGGTTTAAATTTTGCAAGGGAAAGCATCCATACAAATGATTACGTATTACTTGCAGAGGGTTACATGGACGTGATTACGTTACACCAGTCCGGGATACACAATGTCGTTGCATCGAGCGGAACGGCGCTTACAGTCGAGCAGGTACAATTAATTTCAAGGTACACGAAAAATGTGGTTATGGTTTACGATGCCGACCTTGCCGGGATTAAAGCGACAAAAAGGGGAATAGAGTTAATTCTGGAGGCGGGACTTGATTTAGCCGTAGTAACGTTACCCGAAGGGGAAGATCCGGATTCTATTATCAGGGAAAAGGGGCGGGAGGAATTCGAGATACATCTCAATAAAAGAAAATCCATAATAGAGTTCATAAGTCAGCTTTACGAAAAAGAAAACAGGATTGGTACGGTTCAGGAAAAAACCGAATACGTAAAAGAAATAATCGGATATATAAGCCGCATCCCGGACAAAATAAAAAGAGCGTTTTTCATAAAAGAGATTGCATCAAAATACGGTTTATACGAATCCGATTTACGCGATGAACTTGAGAAAGCGGTAAAGATTTTCAGAAAAGAATACTTTACCAAATCATCCGTTGTTCTGCCGGAAAAGAAAGTTAACAGAAAACCGGAGAGAAGGAAAGCGGACAGGGCGGAAACAGATTTAATAGATGTGCTTGTTAACGGAGACAGCATGGCAATCGAGTACATAGAGAACAATCTTGATATAAAATTTATTCAAGACGAAACAGTATTAAAATTAACGACAATACTCCTCGACGAATACATGAACGAAGGTAAAATTAACATTTCAAAAATAATAAGCACACTGGAAGACACGAATGCAAAAGCATTACTGGGAAGTGTATCAACCTTAAAATATGAAGTTAGCAAATCGGAAAAGTTCGCAAACAACAACACGCTGCTTTCAAAGACAGAGAAAAAAAACACTGATTATTTAAAGTTCGCGAAGGATTTGATAAAAAGATTCGAAATAAACCTGCGGCAGAGAAAAATAGAGGAATTGTTAAAAGAGGGTTCAAATCCGAACGAAATCATCCGGTTGAAGAGGGAGATGAACGAGATACAGAAGAAATAATTTTCCGGGTATATCAATAATTTTAATAAAATTTGACTTTTTTGCTACTGTTTTAACTTATATTTTAGGATTTTACAGACAATTTTCATTTTGACAAAAGAAAAAATATATAAAGGCATTCCTGTATCCAATGGAATTTCCATAAGCAAGGCATATTTATATACGAGGCGTCAGGTAAGCATAAGTCATCATGAAATCTCCGAAAGCGATATTGAGAAAGAAATAACGGAATTCAAAAATGCCGTAGAAATTTCGAAAAAAGAACTCAACAAGATTTACAACCTATCGATTGAAAGGATTGGCGAGGAAAACTCAAAAATTTTTCAGGCACAACTGGATATACTCAACGATAAAATATTCATAGACACGGTATTAAAAAGAATACAGAGGGACAAGAGAACATCGGGCTTTATTTTTCACGATGAGATTTCGAAGCTTGCAAACATACTTCTTGCCGCAAAGGATGATTATTTAAAAGAGCGGTATACAGATATTATAGATGTCAAGAACAGGGTAATAAGGAACATGAAACGGGAAAAACTCGTATCGAAAGTCGACGAAAATTCAATAATATTTGCACATGAGCTAACGCCAGCCGATACGATTCTCTTCAGCAAAAGAAAGGTACAGGGTTATGCGACCGATACGGGCGGGACGACATCGCACACTGCCATTATCTCAAGAGCTCTGAGGATTCCGGCTGTTGTTGGTATGAAAGTAATTTCGAAGCATGTATTAACCGGTGACACGGTAATAATCGACGGATTCGAGGGAACAGTAATTTTACATCCGAGAGAAGAAACAATAGAGAAATACAGGGAAAAATTTTCGCGTTACGAAGTTGAACAAACCAAATTCAACAGATTTGTTGACCTACCGTGCGAAACTCTCGACAAGAAAAAAATCGAAATTACATCGAACATAGATTTCATAGAAGAGGTGGATTTCATAAAGAACTGCGGACATTGCGGCATAGGGTTATACAGGACTGAGCATTTATTCATGGCAAAGGGAGAATTCCCTACCGAAGCGGAGCAGATAGAAGAATACACCCACATAGCCAATGTTACCTTTCCAAAAACGGTTACTATAAGGACATTCGACCTAGGCGGGGACAAGGTATTGCCCACTACGATAAAAGAAAACAATCCCAATTTAGGTTGGAGGGGGATAAGAATTTGTTTAGACAAAACCGATATTTTAAAAACCCAGTTCAGGGCAATTCTTTTATCATCGGTAAAGAAAAATGTTAAGGTTATGTATCCAATGATTTCTTCTCTAGAGGAAGTAAGGTCTGCCAAGAAGATACTTAATGAGGTAAAAGCCGAGTTGGACAAGAAAGGTGCGTTTTACGACAAGGATATACAGGTTGGTATTATGATAGAGGTTCCGTCGGCGTTCATGCTTGCGGACGAGTTTGCCAAAGAAGTTGATTTTTTCAGTATAGGCACAAACGACTTAACTCAATATCTCCTTGCTGTCGACAGGGGCAACGAATTAATTTCCGAAATGTACAAACAACTTCACCCTGCGGTGATAAGGGCATTAAAGTGGATAATAGAAAATGCACACAAAAACAAAATCAAGGTAAGCATCTGCGGAGAACTTGGTTCAATGGTGACAGCGGTTCCAATTTTGGTAGGAATGGGAATCGATGAAATCAGTGTGAACCCGTCAGTTTTTCCCGAGATTAAGCAGACAGTCCGGGCCATTAAGTACAGCGAAGCAGAAAAGCTAGCAGAAAAAGTAATGACATACTCAACCGAGCGTGAAATCAATCAAGAGGTGGAAAATTTTTACAAACAGCTCGACTTAACAGAAAAATAAACACATCCGAACATGGAAAAAAAAATAATCAATGCTATAGATAAAAGTAATATGTACAATGTACTCAGGGATTTTCACTTACAGGTTAAAGACGCTCTGAGCATTATAAACAAATATAAATTAAAAAAATTCGGTTCAGGGGAAATTAAGAATGTTATTATTTCGGGTTTAGGGGGTTCTGCAATCGGCGGTGATTTATTCAGGAGTATTACCCAATATGAAATAAGGATACCGGTAACGGTAAACAGAAACTATACGATACCAAAATTTGCAGACCGGAATACATTGGTAATAATTTCAAGCTATTCGGGAAACACGGAGGAAACAATTTCCGCATACAAACAAGCGATAAAGGCAGGGTGCAGAATAATCTGTATAACAAGCGGCGGAGAAGTTCAGAAAATTGCGGAGAAGAACAAGCACAATTGCGTAATAATACCAAAAGGTTTTCAGCCGAGGTGTGCGTTAGGATATTCATTTTTTACTTTACTCATACTTTTTCAGAAATTAGGGTTTACAAAGGGAAAGCAGGAAGAAATAAAAGAGACAATAAGAATCCTCGAGAAAGGAGCGGGTGTTTACACGAAATTAAATCTTGAAAAGAATCCCGCATTGAAAATCGCGGCAGATTTAAAGGGTAAATTACCAGTTATATATTCTTCGGTTGACCTGTTGGATATAGTCAATTTAAGGTGGCGGGGACAAATTTCTGAAAACTCGAAAATTCTTGCATACGGAAACCTTTACCCGGAGATGAACCACAACGAACTTGTGGGCTGGAAACTCAACGGGGATATTTTAAAGAAAACCGTTGTTATATTTTTGAAAGACAGAAAGGACAACGACAGGATAAAGCTAAGAATGAAGATTACTTCGGAAATAATCAAAGAATACGCAGACAACATTTTGTATATCGAGAGCAACGGCAGGTACAAGCTCGGAAGGATATTCGATTTAATATATTTGGGTGATTGGGTAAGTTATTATCTGGCAATTATAAACAATGCCGACCCAACGCCAGTAGATGCAATCAGCTATTTAAAGAGCAAATTAGAAAAAATCACATAACTATATATGCCAGAGTGGTTAATAAACACTTTAATTTCTTTAATAAAGATACTGGTAGTTGAGATTGTTCTCTTAACCGGTGTAGCATATTCCGTATATGCGGAAAGAAGGATATCTGCCTTCATACAAAACCGCATTGGTCCTAACAGGGTAGGTCCAGCAGGACTTCTCCAGCCAATTGCCGATGTATTCAAGCTACTTTTAAAGGAAGACATTGTGCCAGAGAAGGCAAACAGGTTCATACATTCTCTTGCCCCCGCAATTTCTCTGGTTGTAGCTCTTTCCACTTTTGCAGTAATTCCGTTCGGGGACAAGATAGTATTATTCGGCAGGGAAATACAGCTTCAAATAGCAGATGTAAACATCGGAATATTATATATACTTGCTTTACTATCTTTAGGGGTATACGGTATTACTCTCAGCGGCTGGTCATCAAACAACAAATATTCGCTTCTCGGGGGATTAAGGGCTTCCGCTCAAATGATAAGTTACGAACTTGCAATGGGGGTTTCGGTTTTGGCGATAATTCTAATAAACGGTACATTAAGGTTAGATACAATTGTAGCAAACCAGTTCGGGTGGAAATGGAACATAATATTACAGCCGCTTGGATTCATCACATTTTTAATATCCTCTTTTGCGGAAACAAACAGGACGCCTTTTGATTTACCGGAAGCCGAGCAGGAGCTGGTAGGCGGGTATCACACGGAGTATTCGAGTATGAAGTTCGCATTATTTTTCCTTGCGGAATATGCCAACGTAATTGTATCTGCCGGAGTAATAACCACTCTTTATCTTGGAGGGTGGCAGTTCCCGTATCTTCAGACTTTCGGGCTTCCAGCATTCTGGGTAAGCATATTACAGGTAATAACCTTCAGCGTAAAGGTTGTATTAATGGTATTCTTCTTTATATGGATACGCTGGACGATTCCAAGGTTCAAGTACAACCAGTTAATGAATCTCGGCTGGAAAGTCATGCTTCCGCTGGCCTTGGCAAATTTAGTTATTACGGCAGCCGTTTTAATATTATTGAAATAACACAAATTTATTTACGTATATTTCCTTGCTTTTGTTGGTTAAGGTATATAGTATAAAGTCCGCCGAAAAGTCTCATCACTAAATTTTCGCAGAAAAGCAGAAACAAAAGCATCATATTTTAACTACAATTATTAGGTGAAACAGGAATTAATATAATTTATATTTTATGACAGATTTATCCCCCCTTTGCGGGGGAAAAAACCGAAATAAATAAATTTGTTCTTTTATTATAGAGTTTTTGTCATAAAATCATTAAATTTGTAAAATGATTGTTATTATCAACTAATTCAAAAATTTACCAACTAAAAATCTTTATGAAAAAAGTAATATTTTTATTTGCATTCACGATACTTATTTCGGGGCTTTTAAAGTCTCAGACCTATTCGGATTTTACGCTTCTTGACCTTGACGGGAATGAAGTCAACATGGGAAAGCTTTTGGAAAAAGGGCCCGTATTCATGTCATTCTGGGCAACGTGGTGTTCCCCGTGCAAAGAAGAGATGAAGAAAGTAAACGAGATTTACGAAAAGTATAAGGACAAAGGCTTCGTATACTTAGCAATAAACCTGGACAACCAGAAATCGGTATCCAAAGTTGTATCTTACATAAATGCTATGGGATACAAATTCCCAGTAGTATTCGATTCGGACAAAAAGGTTTTCGAAGCATACAGCGGTAAAGACGAGATTCCGTACAGTCTTTTAATAGGAAAAAACAAAGAAATAATTGCCGTTCACACCGGGTTCAAAACCGGCGATGAGGTTAAAATCGAAAACGAAGTAAAAGCCGCACTCGGAATAAAATAATTTAAAATTATAATCTATTCAATAAAACATTTTTAAATGAAAAAGTTATTAATTGTACTATTTTTTGTTTCCATTTCATCGGTTACGTGGGCTCAAAAATTAGACGTCAAAGCATCGCTAAACAATTTATTCCGCTACGGAAACGGAAAGGAAAACAACACAATCACGGAATATTCAAAAGAATATTTCGAAAACATCGGTGATGCAAGATTAAAAGTTAACGATTTTGTTTTCGGTATGAGGTATGAAATCAGCGACCCTATAGAATACGGGAACAATTACAGGGGAATAAGGAAGAGATATCTCGAATACAACAATCTAGGTGAAAACATTAATATACGAATCGGTGATTACTGGGATATAATAGGGAGAGGGTTAACGCTGAATGTTTTCGAAGACAGGGGTCTTGCGTTTGACACGGGTATAGACGGGCTGCGGGTATCCTACAAGAGAACATTCGGTGACAAGAAGCCTGTAAAGATTAAGGCACAGATTTTAGGTGGTGACATAAGCTACGTAGATTTTCTCAATCTTCAGAGAACCGAAACATACAAAGTAAGGGACGGCAATTTTGAAATTACGCCGTTAAAGAATTTAACCTTCGGAATAAATTATGTTTACGCAAAAGGAACAATAATGGGAAACGATTTGAAGACTTTAACGAACACGACATCGGAGTTACCGGAAGGATACATGAGTTTAAAATACAAAGATTTAAATTTCTTTTACTCTTACGCGCACAAGCGAGTATCGGTAGAGGCAAATCCGTTATACCCCCAGAACATATCGGCATTCGGGAACGGTATGTATTCTTCTCTGTCTTTTTCTAAGCAAGGATTTGGCATAACGCTGGATTATAAGAATTACAGGTTCGATTTAGTAACGCCTGACCAGAGGGACAGGACAAGGCCGACGAAAATGATGCCGTTTCAAAATCCTCCGACAGCATTGAAAGAGCACACGTCGACTTTAATTTCAAGGAATCCTCATGTAGTTGATTTCAACGATGAGGTCGGGAGTCAGTTAGATATCTTGTTTGCCCCGTCGGAAAAGCTGATAATGAATTTAAATCTCGGTATATCGTCGAGGCATTACGAGTTTTACAATACAGACATAACAGGTTATCAGTACAAATGGGAAAGGATAGAAAGGTTCAACAATTTCATACCGTCTTTACGCGAGCAGTTGTCTCCGTTTTGGGAAGCATATTTCGAAACAGAATATTATGCAAGCGAGAAGTTTTACGTAAAGGTGGCGGCCTCAAGGCAGAACGAAACAATATACAATGACGAGAATCCGCTGGCAACGGAGAGGGTATTTAACACAACAGTACCGGTAGAACTCAAGTATTCTTTCACAAAGGATTACACTTTAAAGCTCATATTCGAAAACCAGTGGTCACACAACACAACGCATCCGACAACCCCTGACTATACAAGTCAGTTCATAGCTCTCAGTTTATCAAAATCCCCGGAGCTAACGCTGACGGCGAACACAGAGTTTACTTCGGATGAGGACGACCCGACGGGAAAACAATTCTGGATGCAGGGTGAAGTATCATACAAGGTTACGCCGACAAATATTTTAACTGTGTCATACGGTTCCGAGAAAGGCGGTTTAAAGTGCACGAACGGCATATGCAGATACGTATACCCGTTCAACGGACTGAGGTTAACTCTTTCGTCTAAATTTTAAAAAAGGAAAATAAAAATGAAATTTATAAAAATATTTTTACTTCTAGCGGTTACAGTCATTTTTTACTCCTGCGAGTATAACAACAACCCTGCGGTAAGCAACTCCGTTATAGTAAACAGGAAGGTACTTGTTGAGCTATCCACGAATGTAAACTGTGTAAACTGTCCTCCGACAGACCATTATTTAAGTTTGATAGACACGGGAATTGCGGGTATTACGAGCTGTGACACCAACGTAATTACTTTAAGAATACACTCCTCGATTTTTGCAAACGACCCTTTTTACAATTTCAACGTACCTGTTAATTCAGCGAGGCAGACATATTATTCCGTATGGTTAAATCCGTGGGGGTTATTAAACGGTTCCAAAATGCCGTCGTTTAATTACCAGACGTGGACCAACAGCATAAATCTTGCTTTAGCCCAAAACGAGACACAAGAACTTACTTACTCAAATACTTTCGACACGATAACCAAGAGCGGGGCATTAAACATTTCAATCTCACAGATATCGGGAAGCCCTGCGGGTGACTTAAAGCTTCACGTAGCGATTATAGAGAGCAAGCTATATTATTCCGGCGGGACAAACGGGGAGGTTTGGTTTAACAACGTTCTTAGGGATTTAGTAACCGGGCCTACGGGTCAGGATATATCGCTTCCGTTCAATTCGCAGATAAACTACACATTAATGAACGGCATCAATCCTTTAAACGCGGACATAATAATTTTCACGCAAAGTTTATCCTCGAAAGAGGCATTTGTTGTAAGGAAACTGAAATTGACGGCGAATTAGGTTTTTTCTTTTCTTTACCCGTTCATTTAACAGTGCGACTCGGTAATTGAAATACCATTGAAAAAGAGCTGTAAAAGCATTAATTTGTTTTTACAGTTTTTCATTTAAAGCCCTATGTCGCATTTGAGAAAATATTTATTTTTGTATTTTTTCTTTATTTTGCTTTTTCAAAAATCTTCCAATGCAAAATCCGATACGTTAAAAACAAGCTCCGACACGTCCATAACAAAGCCGGGCAACACAAGTGAGTTTTTGCTTGAAAGCACGCTCGACGATTCAGAGGATTCAAAATTATTAGATTATCTTGAAGATTTGGAAAGCCGACCTTTTGATTTGAACACCGTGACACGGGAGGAGCTCGAAGAAATACCTTATATAAGTTCAAACCTGGCAAGAGAAATAATCGAATACCGAGACGAAAACTTTCCGCTGAAATCGAAACGTGAGCTTCTCAACGTGGGCGGCGTAACGGAGCAGTTATACGAGACAATAAAAATATATTTGGTCATAAAAAAATCCGACATAAACGCGAGCGAGAATGAAGTAGAAAAATTTTTCAGAGAAGAAAAAGTGAGCAAGCCAAGGTTAATAAAAGATTTTGAGTTCCGGTACAGGTCGCGGTTCCAGCAGGATTTACAGACGAAAGAGGGATATCTGAGCGGAGATTATCCGGGTTCCAAAGCAAAAATTTACAATCAGTTGAATTTCACGTTTGCTAAAGGCAAATATTTATTAAAAGGAAATCTCACGTTAGAAAAAGATGCGGGGGAAAGCAGCATAGCAGATTTTTCATCGGGTTACATCGAGTTAAAAAATTATAACTTTTTAAGGAATGCGGTGGCGGGAGATTACTCGTTAACTTTCGGGCAGGGTCTTGGAATATGGAGCGGTCTCGGTTTTTCGAAAGGAGGCATTTCGGTCGACCCAGTAAAAAAAAGAAGCGGCAACATAAGCGGATATTCATCGGTCAACGAGTCACAATTTTTCAGGGGTGCCGCTGTCGATTTAGTTTACAAGCAATTGGATTTTTTTCTTTTCTACTCAAATAATTATTTCGACGCAACGATAGACACTGTTCTCGATGAGATTTCGAGTTTTTACTTCGACGGATACCACAGGACAATTTCAGAGCGGGGCAGGAAAAAATCTGCAAGGGAGCAGTTACTAGGCGGGCGCATTTATTACGGCAAAGAAAATATCAGGTTAGGGGTAACATACTGGACGTCGAAGTTCTCAAAGCAAATCGGAGCAGACAGTTCCAGGCAGCTTTACAATTTCAGCGGAGACCGAGCGGGCATGTTAAGTGCGGATTACGATTTTATATACAGGAATATGAATTTATACGGAGAGTTTGCACGCTCGCAATCAGGGTCCATAGCGGGAATCGGGGCTCTGAGGTTTTCAATCGGAAAGACGGCGAGCTTAGTATTTCTATACAGAAATTATCCGGAAGATTTTTCTCCTGTTCACTCGTTCGGTTTCGGCGAGAAAAACGGGAATACACAGAACGAGTCGGGGTTTTACTCCGGTGTTATGTTTACTCCTTTGAGAGGTTTAGAAATCAATGCATATTTCGACCAGTTTAAATTTCCTTACCGTTCATATTCCGACCCGACTGCAGTTTCGGGAAACGACTTTCTGACCAGCATAAACTGGTCAGCGAACAAAAATCTATCAATAAATCTCAGGGTCAAAAACGAAAAAAAGGAAGATTCGAGGACAGTAAAAGATGAATACGGAAGAGACGTAAAAAAGACAGACAACAGAAACCAAACGAATTTGAGAATTACGTTAGAATACGGAGTATCAAAAAATTTCAGGATAAAGAGCAGGTATGAATATATATTGGTGAAATATTCTCTCTTCGGAGGAAATAACAAGGGTAGTTTATTTTATACCGACCTGCGGTTTTTTCCGTTAACGGGTTTAGCGGTTTCGACGAGGTTTGTTTTTTTCGACACCGAGAGTGACGACAGCAGGATTTACGAGTACGAGGATGACATACGCGGTGTTATGTCAAACACAGGGTTATACGGAAAAGGCAGGCGTTGGTATGTGCTAATAAAATATAAGATTCACGGTTTCGCAGAGCTTTACGGAAAATATTCCGAAACATACATAGACGGAGCGAAATCAATAGGCACAGGTAATGATTTAATAAAGGGAGATATTAACAACAAAATAAATCTTGGAGTAGAGATAAATTTTTAGGGGTTTTACCGCAGTAATCACTCTGCGTAAATTTCCTCAATTCAGAAGAAAAGAACTGCTAAAGCCGGAAAAATTTCGAAAATTTGAAACAAAATTCTTAAGAAAACAGTAAATAATATAAAAGAAACTTTTTATTGTTATATTTTATTATAACGAGTATATTTATTTTACATAAACTTAATTAATCAAATCAATTATATGAAAAAAATATCATTACTTGTAATCACAGCTATTTTGATTCTGGGTGCTTCATCTTCAATGGCACAAAGCGATATCTGGTACACGACAATTTTGAAGGAAAAGTTTTTAGGTAAAGACGGTAATCCTCTCACGGGAAAGGGGGTAATAGTAGGCGATATAGATTCGGGGATAGACATATTCAGCCCGTTTTTCTTTTTTGCGGATGGCGGGGAGTACAACTGGATAGACGTTGACAAGGACGGTGAATACACGCCAGGGACGGATGCGGTTGATTTCAACAAAAACGGAAAGGCAGACAATGATGAATCCTTGCGATTTATCGGGATGAAGAACGGCACGTACGGCATATTGAAATTCAATTCCAAGGAATTCAAAGCGGATTTAGATTTTCTTTATCAAGACAAGAACAAAAACAAGAGAAGGGACTTCGGCGAGAAAGACGGTTTTACAGAGAGTGACGCGACATACGGGGAGCAGTTTTTCATCTGCATAGACAAAAACAAAGACAATAAATTAAGCGAGGGCGAAAAGCTTGTAGCTTTAAAGACCTCGAAGGTACGTGCGGTAAGGGAAAAGGACGGAACCATAAGGAGACGCGGGACAGATTTAATAAAGACGGAGCCAGACACGGTGAAGCACGGAACAAGCGTGGCGGGAATAGTTCTCGGCGGGCATCACGGTATACAGAGGTTGCACGGGTTTGCGCCGGATGCGGAGATTGTAATGGCAAACATTTATTACGATTACACGCCAAGGTTTGTAAGGGCTTTTCCCGAGATGATAAAATTTTTAAGGGACGAAAAAATAAACATACTTCTATTCGAAGATGGCGAGTGGATGTATGAGTTCAACGACGGCTCTACGGAAGAGGAAGAGCTATCAAACCAGATGGCACGAGACGGCATAACGGTAATAGGCGGGGGAGGAAATCTCGCATCGGGGAATATGCACATAAAGGACATGATAAAGGCGGGGAAGAATTACGTTTATACTTTTGATTCCCCAAAGGAAGCCGAAGGTAAAAAGAATGACGGGGTGTTTGCAACCATATTATGGACGGACAAAGACGTAAAGATTTCTTTTATAATAGAAACTCCAGACGGGAAGAAGACCCCTGAGCTAAAAGACGGCTCAGGCTTTATAAAGACGGGAGATTATAACATATTTTATTCCAGAGATGCATCAAGCAAAGGAACAGTAATGTTCAGGTTCGGATTTTCACAAAAGGATTCCGGGGCGGTGAACGGCGAATGGAAGATAAACGCAAAGTCACCGAGTGATATTGCAATAGACGGTTTTCTTGTAGACGTAACGCAATCCTGGGCGGGGAGCACTCACTGGACGGTGAAAGACAAAATTACAGACGAGGGAACGGTAACATTTCCAAGCACGGCAGACAGTCTGATAGCGGTCGGTGCATATACGGTTAATTTTCCGTTCGGATTAGATGACAAGCTAGGGGGTCTTTGTTATTACAGCGGAAGAGGTTACAACATAAACGGAAAGATAGGGATAGACATATGTGCACCCGGTCATTCGACTTTCACGGTAAGTACAGAGAATTCATACACGGTTTTCAGCGGAACGAGTTCCGCCGCACCGCATGTAGTAGGCACGGTAGCCCTGATGTTACAATACGACCCGACTTTTACGCACTCACAGATAAGAAACATATTAAAGGCAACTGCCACATCGGACGAATTCACGGGAAAGTTACCAAACACCAACTGGGGATGGGGCAAGCTCAATCCGGAAGCGGCGATAAAGTACATAATGAGGTAGGGGTCAAAAAACGAAAATATATGAGCGGGAAGAGAATAACTCTTCCCGTTTTCTTTTATAAAAAGGGTATAAAATTTAACTGTGTAATTTTTTTTCACACAGGTTATTTTTAAAGAAGTAACGGAAAATTACGATGGATACAAAAAAACAGATAGTGTCAGTAAACATAGTCGAGAAGAAAAAGATATATTATGTACTTGATAAAAACGGAAAACCCATAAAATATAAACAATGGTTGGGTAACGTGTTTTCGTTTTTATACGACAGAATCATGGAAAAATCCGTTTTCCCGAAAAAGTTAAGCGGTTCTATTCAGAAGCACTTCGAAATTTTAAAAAAAGAGTTACAAAATACGCATAACAAAAATATACTGGAAATAGCAACGGGAAGCGGTAATGCCGTAAAATTTATTAACAACGATAATTCGTATACGGGTACCGATATTAGTCAGGGTTTACTTCGTCTTGCCGAAAAGAATTTTACTTCATACGGATTTAGAAATGCAGAATTTTACATAGCGAGTGCAGAAAACCTGCCGTTTACAGATGGGTCTTTCGATGTTAGTATTTGCAATTTAGCGTTGAATTTTTTCGATGACATTGAATATTTTATTTTAGAGCTAAGAAGAGTATTAAAAACAGGTGGAGTATTTATTTGCAGCGTGCCCGTACCAGAGAGGAAAAACCCGAAATCAAAAATAAACGGAAAATTGTATTCAGAAAAGGAGTTGTTCGAATTTTTCAATAAACACAATTTCGCATTTGAGGCATTACCGCATGAAAACGGAGCGTTACTATATTTCAGGGCTAAACTCAATTAAAAAAAAGAATATGTTAATATACATAAAAACAGAAAAACGAAAATGGAAAAAGTCGTAGCTATAGTAGGAAGGCCAAACGTAGGCAAATCAACTCTTTTCAACAGGATAATCGGAAAACGTGTAGCCATAGTACATCACGAAGCCGGTGTAACGCGGGACAGAAATTATGGTGAGGCGGAATGGACGAGGAAGAAATTTTTTCTGATAGACACGGGAGGGTTTGTTCCCGATTCGGATGCAGAGTTCAACAAACACATAAGGGAGCAAATAAAGGTTGCCATAGGCGAATCTGACAAGGTAATTTTTGTTTTGGACGGAAAAAACGGAATACATCCTATAGACAGGGAAATAGCGAACGTTTTAAGAAAAAACTTAGGCGGAAAGGAAATAATACTTGCGGCAAACAAAGTCGACAATGAAAGCAGAGAGCTCGAGTCGCTGGACTTTTTTTCACTGGGATTAGGCGGGGTACATTGCATTTCCGCTTTATCGGGAAAAAACGTTGCGGACATGCTGGATGATATAGTAAAGGACTTCCCTATGGCAGACGAAGAAGAGAAAGAGGACAAAAGAATAAAGTTTGCGGTAGTAGGAAGGCCTAATGCGGGAAAATCGTCAATAGTAAATGCATTACTTAAAGAGGAGAGGAATATAGTAACGGATATTCCGGGCACGACAAGGGATTCGATAGATTCGGTAATAAAGTTTTACGGGGAAGAAATCGTATTAATAGACACTGCGGGATTAAGGAAAAAGAGCAGGATAAAGAAGGAAGAGTCGCTCGAGTTTTTTTCCACGGTAAGAACGTACAAGGCAATACAGCGATGCGATGTTGCTTTACTTGTATTGGATGCAACATTGATATACGAGAATTTTGACAGGGCATCAGATATAAAGCTCGCAGTTTTCAAGCTAGATAAGCAGGACATAAGGATTATCGAGGATATACTGAGGTTTAAAAAGGGGTTACTGATAGCAATAAACAAATGGGATTTAATATCGAAAGATACCAACACGGCAAAAATCATCGAGCAGAAAATCACAGAGCATTTAAAGAGTTTTAATTTTTTGAAATTCATTTTTGTTTCTGCTTTAACAAAGCAGAGGATTCACAGGGTATTGGATGATGCCAAGTCGGTTTACGATGAAAGAAAAAAAATAATACGAACGAGTGAATTAAACCGGCTTATTCTGGATGAAATCAAGCGAAAACCTCACCAGTCGGTAAAAGGCAAGGAAGTGAAAATCAATTACATTACTCAGTTAAAGTCGGCCCCGCCGGTCTTTGCTTTTTTTGTCAACGACCCAAAGTTAATAACCGAAAACTACAAAAAGTTTCTCGACAAAAAGATACGGGAGCATTTCGGGTATTCGGGGGTACCAATAGAGCTTGTATTCAAGAAAAAGAATTAGGGTTATCGGTCCCAATAAACCTTCTCATTCCATTTCACAATATATTGATATTTGAAAATACAATTCTTATCTTATGCATAATATTATATGGTATACGGGGGCTTTGCCATATCAATATAATAATTAATCGATAATCGTCAATGATAACGGAAATTTTCACAGCGGCAACATACGGTATAGATGCTTACGTCATCAGGGTAGAGACGCATCTGGAAAAAGCGATGCAACCCGGGTTTTCGATAGTTGGTTTACCCGATAATGCGGTAAAGGAATCCAGGGACAGGATACCGGCGGCGATAAAAAATTCGAACTTAGTATTTCCCGCGTTAAAGAGAATAACGATAAATCTTTCGCCAGCCGACATAAAGAAGGAAGGTTCAGGTTTTGATTTACCGATTGCGATAGGTTTGATAGCGGAAAGTTCACAAATAACACCAGAAAAAATAAAAGATTATATATTTATAGGCGAATTATCGTTAGACGGCAGATTACGAAAGGTTCCCGGAGTTTTACCTATAGCAATAGAAGCCAAAGCAAAAAATTTCAAGGGGATTATTCTTCCGAAAGAAAACGCAAAAGAGGCGGCGATAGTAGACGGTGTAGAAGTATACCCATTCGAGACACTAATGGATATTTATGATTTTCTAAATGGGAGGGTAGATATTAAGCCATACAGACTGGATATTAAGGAGGTTTTTAAAGGGGAGGGGGAATATACTCTTGATTTTTCAGATGTTAAGGGTCAAGCGGAAGTGAAAAGAGCAGTGGAAGTAGCGGCGGCAGGAGCACACAACATAATTATGATAGGCTTGCCGGGTTCTGGAAAGACGATGCTGGCAAAGAGAGTACCCTCAATTTTACCACCTTTAACGCTTGGTGAGGCATTAGAGACTACGAAAATACATTCCATAGCCGGGCTTATTCCTCCCGATACCTCAATCATCACAACAAGACCTTTTCGCTCGCCACATCATACGGCAAGTGATGTTTCGATTGTTGGCGGGGGTACGAATGCGAAGCCGGGTGAGATTTCTTTTGCTCATAACGGGGTATTATTTTTAGACGAATTAACGGAATTTAAGAAAAACGTACTCGAGGTATTAAGGCAACCGCTTGAAGACAGGGTAGTAACAATTGCGAGGTCAAAGATAACGGTTCAATATCCATGCAGTTTTATGTTTGTGGCGGCCATGAATCCGTCTCCAGCGGGAACTGCGAAGGAGGTACAGATGTATACGGATTACGACGTACAAAAATTCATTTCAAAGATATCGGGACCTATTCTTGACAGGATAGACATACACGTTCATGTAAACCCCGTAAAATACAACGAGCTGTCAAGCAAGGTTGAATCTGAGAGGTCTGAAGTAATACGTTCGCGAGTAATAAGGGCAAGGGAAATACAGATAAGGCGGTTTAAAGATGTACCAGGAATCTTTACAAATTCAAACATGCAGACAAAAGAGATAAAGAAATATTGTGTGCTTAACAAAGAGTGCGAGGACTTATTAAAAACGGCGATAACAAAACTCGGGCTTTCAGCAAGGGCATATGACAGGATACTAAAAGTGGGAAGAACAATTGCAGATTTAGCGGGGCAGGAGCAAATATCGGTATCGCATATAAGTGAAGCAATACAATACAGAACTCTTGACAGGTATAATTGGGTTTAGAAGAATTGTTTCACGTGAAACAACAAAGGGGGGAATTTCATTAATTTTAAAAAAATGTTTCACATAAAACATTTTTTATGTTTAAAATTTCCTTGAAATTTGCTATTTTTAACAAAAATCTAGAAATCTGGAAAAAAATTACGACATAATTGTAATAGGCGGCGGACATGCCGGAATTGAGGCGGCTTCTTCGGGTGCAAGGATGGGTTTGTCTGTAGGATTAATTACTCTTGAAAAAGATGCCATAGGGAGAATGAGCTGTAATCCAGCAATTGGGGGCACGGCAAAGGGACATCTTGTTAGGGAAATTGATGCTTTGGGTGGAGCAATGGGAGAATTAGCGGATAAGACCGGTATACAGTTTAAAATGCTAAACACTTCAAAGGGTCCTGCTGTATGGTCTTCGAGATGCCAGTCTGACAGGGATTTATATACGCGTGCCGCGATTGAATATCTTGAGGGAATAGACGGATTGGATATAATTCAGGATATGGTTAAAGAGCTGGTGGTTGAGGATTACAAAGAATCCAGTAAAGAATACCGTTACAAAATTAAGGGTATAAAGACTGAAAACGGAAGTTATTATCGTTGCAAATGTATAATAATCACATCGGGGACTTTTTTAAATGCGATAATGCACACAGGAAAAGAAAAAACAACCGGTGGCAGGTATGGAGAGAGGGCAGCAACAGGGTTATCTGAATGTATGTTCGGGTTAGGCTTTGAGACCGGCAAGCTGAAGACGGGAACTCCACCCAGATTGCTTATTGACAGCATCGATTTCTCCAAAACAGAGGTTCAGCCGGGAGATAAAGAGCCTATACCGTTTTCACACAGAACCAATCCGGAACATTTTCCTGTTTGTGAGCAGGTTAATTGTTATTTAACACACACAAACGAAGAAACGCACAATATACTCAGAACAGGTTTTGAAGATTCGCCATTATTCAAAGGAATAATAAAGGGTGCGGGTCCAAGGTACTGTCCTTCGATAGAGGACAAGATATCAAGGTTTTCAGATAAGTCCAGACATCAGATTTTTTTAGAGCCTGAGATTTTAAACGGTAGCACAATTTACATGAATGGTTTTTCTTCGAGCTTACCTGCGGATATTCAGCTCAAGGCGGCGAGAACGGTTCCCGGTCTGGAGAACGTAAAATTTTTGAGACCCGGTTATGCGGTTGAGTATGATTTTTTTCCGACATATAATATTTATGAAACTTTAGAGACAAAGCTGGTTTCGGGCTTATTCAATGCGGGGCAGGTAAACGGCACATCCGGTTATGAAGAAGCGGCGGGGCAGGGATTAATTGCCGGAATAAATGCGGCATTAAAATTAAAAAATGAAGCTCCTTTTGTTTTAAAAAGAAGCGATGCGTACATAGGGGTATTGATAGATGATTTAATAATCAAGTGTCCTGACGAGCCATACAGGATGTTCACATCTTCGGCGGAATACCGTTTAATACTTCGTCAGGACAATGCCGATATACGCTTAATGAAAAAGGGTTATTCGTTTGGCCTTGTTGAAAAGGTTCACGTCGATAAACTGGACAAGAAGATTAAGTTAACATATGAAGGAATCAAGTATTTATGTAATAATACTATAAGCCCCAAAAATGTTAATACATTTTTGATACAGAAAAACTCAAGCGAAATTCGTCAAAACGAATTCATATCAAACCTCATAAAGAGAAATGGGATTAGTCTTTCGGACATACTATCACTCGAGGCATTTTCAGATAATTCATTAATAAGCGAGATAAAGGAAAATCGCGGTGCAGCGGAGCAGATAGAAACGGAAATCAAATACGATGGATACATAAGGCGGCAAAACGAGCAGGTAATTAATTTCAACAGGAACGAAGAAATGAGAATTCCCGAAGATTTCAGGTATGAAAAATTAAAATCATTATCGAGCGAGGCGCTCGACAAATTAAAGAAAATAAAGCCTGCGTCCATTGGTCAAGCCATGCGGATAGCGGGTGTACGTCCTTCCGACATTTCCGCCATAATAATATATATGCGAGGATAATTAGCGTTTTGTCGTTTATCGGTTTTAACAATAACCGATATTTTTTACAGTGTTTTGTTTTAATTAAGTGTTGTGGTTTTCGGTCGCGAAAATTTCTTTACAAATAATTTTCAAAACGGTTCAACTTTTACGTACAATTTGGTTTATCAAATTTTTATTTTCTATTTCTTCTTTTCTCATTTTGATACTCCGTATTCGATGAAACCTTTAAAACAAGTGAAAACAGTCATATTTCTTTGGCATTAATATTGCATTATACTGGTTAATAATTTTTATAAAATAAAATTACAATAAATGGGCGGAAAAATTACAAGACAAGATTTCAGTTTTTTAGTTGTTGTAACGTGTTTACTGGTTTTAATTATTGCGGGTTTTATGTTATAATTTTTATCTAAGGGAAGTTAACCGGGGTTATCGTAATTACCATAAACCGATAAATTTTTTTATGGAAAAAATATTAATCATTGATGATGATGATTCGACCCGTGAATCGCTAATGACTTACGTAAGGGAGTTGGGATATAAGGTTTTCGAGGCTGACAATGGTCTAACGGGTTTAGAAATTATTAAAAAAAATATTCCGGATTTAGTCATATCGGACATAAGGATGTCAGGTTTAGACGGTATTGAGTTAGCGGAAATAATTAAAGGGCTTTATCACAATCTTCCCGTGATACTTCTGTCGTGTTACGACAATGACGATTTGGATTTAGATAGCACCTATTGTTTTGCTTTTTTACAAAAACCACTAAACATCTCAGATTTAAGGCGAAATATAGGACGCGCTTTAAAAAAAGCCGCATAACTCAATTTTCACCTTTTCTGAAAAGTAAGGCGAAGAAATTTTCTGGTTGCTAATTGTATATTCTTCGCCTTTATTTTTTTAATAATCCTCACCCGAAATATCTTCACGCAGTCTGTCGCACTGTCTTTTTCCTGCTTCGCCCGCGGCGATATTAACTGCCGCACGGATTTCGTCTTCGCTCATCTGCATTAGCCTAACGGCGTTTATCACGCCTTTAGCGGTACGGATATACCTGTTACAGGTGAAATCATAAATCACGTCTCCGATCGGAATGCGCGAGCACTCGGTATTTTCCCAGACTGTTTTCGCGGTAGCTCGCTCGGTAATAATTATTCTCGTATCAATCATTGCGTATATTCCCGATGTATTCGAGACGATTCTGAATCTTTCGAGTCTTGTTTCAGTAATGAATTCAGGGTCCTCTTCGAGGTAGTCCACTGTGTTCGAGTTAAAGTATGTTTTCATTTCCTCACTGATGCTTTCGGAGACTGCGTTTACGATGCTGTCTGCATTAATTGCGCTCTGAACTTTTTCTGTCACGCTGTTACCGGCGATTGTTCCGCCTATATCGGTCAGGATTACGGTGACGAGATTATCGTCATGGTAATACTCGCCGATATCCATGTGCACACGAGTTAAATCCGGGCTGACATATTGTTTAAACAGGACGTTTTTATTTGTCAGCCGGAATTTAGATATCTGATTTATATGCGTGCCGCAGGAGTAAAAATTAAATATAAAAAGAAGGAAAAGAAAAACCGGTATTTTTCTTATAATACTTTTTTTATACATAATATTTAGTAATTTAATATTTAAACTCGTATTTATTAATTTTGTTTCAATATATTTATGTATAATACGGTAAAATCATTTATTTCGGACTGGAAATACGAAAGCGAGGCAACACTGAAGCTTTTGGGCAACCTAACAGACGAATCATTAAAGCAGAAGGTCTGGGAAGAAGGAAGAGCACTTGGTTTTCTAGCGTGGCATATTACGTTATCAATCGGCGAGATGATGACGAAAATAGGTTTAAGTCCCGACTGTCCTCCCGAAGACGCAAAGATTCCTCCGAGAGCAAGCGAGATAAAGAGCACATACGAGAGAGCAGCGGCTTCGCTGGTTACAGAGCTCGAGACAAAGCTGAAAGACGATATGCTGGGGGAAGAGGTTTCCGCATACGGTCAGACTTTCACAAAGGCACAGATGATGAAAATGCTCAATACGCACCAGATACATCACCGCGGACAGATGACGGTATTAATGCGGCAGGCGGGATTAAAGGTGCCCGGCGTATACGGACCATCGAAGGAAGAGTGGGTGGGATACGGAATGGAGCCAAGGGATTAATATTTTTTGTGGCAATATAATTATTTGTTTTTGACATTTAAGAGCGATCCCTGCCAGGAGCATGCAGGGATGACAAATTTCTTATTGTTTTGTCGTTTTGTCTTTTTTGTTATTCTTTTTGTTTTCATTAATCGTTTTCGATTAGTTCACGGGCGCTTCGTATGGAAGCTTTAGTAACAATTTCCCCGCTGAGCATTTTTGCAACTTCGGAAATTTTTTCATCTTTATTAAGGCGCTTAATATCTGCTTTCGTTTCGTTCTCCGTTTCGGTTTTACTGACATAAAGGTGGTTATCGCTTTTAGCGGCAATCTGCGGAAGGTGCGTAATAGAGATTATCTGATGAGACTTAGAAAGCTCTTTCAGAAGTTTCCCCACCTTACCGGCGATTCGTCCGCTTATGCCCGCATCAATTTCGTCGAAGACGAGGACGGGTATATTATCTTTTCCGGAGAGTGCGGCTTTAATGGAAAGCATAATGCGTGATATCTCCCCTCCAGATGCGGTTTTCCTGAGCGGAGAGAAATCACCGCCTTTATTGGTCATAATCAGGAATTCGATATCGTCTATGCCGTCGGGTGTAATAAAAATATTTTTCTTTTCCTTTTTCCCTGTGAACAAATTCTCGTCTGTGCTTTCATAGTGAAGGTGAGAGACTTTAAACTCTGCGGATTCGAGACCGACCTCCTTTAGGCAGGAGTTTACGTTTTTCTGAAAATTTTTTATTGCCTTTTTTCTTTCGCCGGTGAGGTTAGCAGCATGTTCAAACAGTTCGTTTTTAGCAACATCAATTTTCTTTTTCATCTGCTCGATTTCATAGTCATAATTTTCTGCATAGTTAAGTTCTTCCCCGATTATTTTTGCTTTATTTATCAGTTCATTTACAGTTAATTTATATTTTTTTTTCAGGAAGTTAAGTGTTCCGAGCCGGTCGCGGATTTGTTCGGTTTTTGCGGCATCGAAGTTAAGGGATTCGTTATAACCTGACAGCGTTGCGGAAACTTCCTTTAGAGATATATAAGACGACTCTACTTCCGAAATAAGTTTTTCGAGTTCGCTGTCATATTTACTTATTTTTTTCAGTTCTTTAATAATGAGAGAGAGTTCGGCTGTTATGTTTTTTTCTCCTTCATATAATTTATTAAGGCTTGTATTTAGAGCAAGGGATATTTCTTCAGAGTTTTCGAGTCTGCTAAGCTCGTTTTCGAGGTGTGCGTCCTCGTCCGTTTGCGGGTTAACGTCATTTATTTCTTTAAGCTGGAATTCGAGAAAAACTTTTTTTTCGAGAAGGCTGTCTTTTTTATTCACGAGTTCATTGTATTTAGAAGTCAACTCTTTATAGTTTTTATACTTTTCCCTGAAATCGTCAACAATTTTTTTATCCGTAAGAAAGCTGTCGAGTATTTCCAAGTGAGTTTCCTTTTTAAGCAGTGACTGGTGTTCGTTCTGGGAGTGGATATCTATAATAAGGTTGCCGAATTCCTGTAAATCGGAATTTGACACGGGTGTATCGTTTATGAAATTCCTGCTGAATCCTTTTTTATACAGTTCCCTTCTAAGGATTACGCTGTTGTTTTCTTCTCCCTCTAAGAGAAGCTGTTTTTCCTTTAAGAACCGGACAATCTTTTTATTTTTTTCTATTCTGAAAATTCCCTCTATGACCAATTTTTCTTTTTCGTTTTTTATAATCGAATAATCGGCTCTTTCACCGAGGATAAGGGAGAGAGCATCGAGGATAATAGTTTTACCGGCACCTGTTTCCCCGGTTAATATATTAAGTCCTTTAGTAAAATTGAGCTCTGCTTCTTTAATTATGAGGTAATTTTTAATAAAAAGTTTTTCTAACATTTTTGTCCTTATTATATTAATATATTATATAAAAAAAGAACTGCAATAGTAGTGTTGTTAATACTGTTAAAAAATATAGAAATGTTTTAAAATTTGAAAGTGTATAAGAAAAACCTTATCAGGAACTTGTTAAAAACATTACCATAATTTTGTACCATTGATAAAGAAAAAATAATAAACATTGTTAAGAAAAGAAGGTTATTAAAATCTTACTGTAAACATATTAACAAAAAAGCGTCCTGAAAGAACAAGACGCTTCGAGAAGAGAATTAAAATTTGATTATAAGTGTTATAAAGTATTCAGAATATCCTTAATATCGGAAACAACATTTGCGGCTTCCTTATCTTTTTTAATCAGATTTTTAATGAGGTTATATGCATATAAAACAGTAGCATGGTCTTTGCCGCCAAAATAGAGACCGATAGACTGCAGAGTCATATTGGTCATTTCCTTTGCGAGGTACATTGCAACCTGCCGGGCGAAGGCAATTTCCTTAGTTCTTTTCTTTGAGAGGATACTATTTTCAGACACCTTCATATAATCGGCAACGGTAAAGATAATATTTTCAAGAGAGATAATTTTAGCTTTCTTTACATTTCCTATTACACGCTTGATAACATTCTCTGCAATTTTGAGATTAATTTCGCCGTCATAGACCAGGGTACTTTCGGATATTGTACCGGCAACACAGCCCTCGAGAGTACGTATGCTGTCTTTTACATTCGTAGCGATGTAGTGGATAACTTCTTCCGGTACCTGGACATTGAAATCGTTGTATTTCTTATGAATGATAGCGACTCTCATTTCCCAGCTTGGGGGTTGGATATCCACGGGAATTCCCCATTTAAACCTCGAGACGAGCCTCTCCTCGATATCCTTGAGCTCGCTTAAGGGTTTATCGCATGAAAAAATTAGTTGTTTTTTGTTATTATATAGTGTATTGAATATCTGATACATAAAATCCTGAGTAGCAGCTTTTCCGCCGAGGTTCTGGACGTCGTCTAGGATAAGTACATCAAGGGATTTAAAAAATTCATCAAGCTTTTTGATGCCTGTTTTACCTTTAGAGAACTCTATTCTATCCTGAGCGATATGTGTAGTGAACTGTGTGGTAAAATCAGGTGTCGTGGTATAATAGACTTTTTTATCGGGATATTTTTTTAGAATCTCGTGACCAATCGACTGAATCAGGTGGGTTTTACCGAGTCCTACCCCGCCGTAGACAAAGAACGGATTATAAGATTTGCCCGGATTATTTGAGATCGCGTAAGCGGCAGCGACTGCAAATTCGTTGCTCTCACCCTTTACAAAGCTATCGAAAAGATGTCTCGGGTTAAGGTTAGAGTCAAAGGACTTATTTTCTGAAACGGAATCCATAGACGATTTTCTGTTTCTATACGGGCTACTGAATTCCATAACAGGTGAAACCCTTGGAGACTCAAATTGAAAATTTTGGTTTTCGGATTTTTGCGGTTCGTCGAAGAGGCTCTGTTGGGAAATCTCATAATTTAACTTTCCATTTTCACCGAGGAGTCCGCACTCAAGCACGGCATTAATCTGTTTATTAAATCGTTTAACTATCATTCCGTAGTAATCGCTGCTCGGGACCGAGATTGTAAGCGTGTTATTTACAAAACTCTTAGGGGTAACGACGGAGAACCAGGTTTTAATTTCGCTTTCTTTCAGATTTTGGGAAAGCAGTTCAATAAATTTTTTCCAAATGTTTTCGGCATCCAGCAGTGCCACACCTTTAGGTTTGCCGTTCAGTTCTTCGTCGAAAGGAAAAATCGAAAGATTAGTAGAAGTTTCAGTCACGCTAACAAATTAATAAATTATTAACAAATCCGATTTATTTAAAAAATTACTTTAAGTTATATAACAATAAAGAACACAAAAACAGAAAAAAAAACGATAATTACTAACAATCGCTTAAATTTTATAACCGCTATATTTTAAACGCGATTAGAAAAAAAACGAACAGTTATTAACAAACATTGTTAAAAATAATGATTAAGTAATATCCTAATATAAGAAATCAAAAACCACAAAAAAAGTTATTAACAACATATTAACAGAAAAAACAGACATAAAACGCATAACTAATATTAATCAAAATAAACTTCACTGTCAAGATTGAATTACAAATATGGCAAAAATATTTTTTATGGTTTGCCAAGAAGAAAACAGAAGGTAAAAGGTAAAAGAGTTAAAAAAATTTATTATATTTAGTGCAGCACACCAAAAAATAGGATTCAATTTCATTTTTGCAATGGTTAACTTTGAAAAACCGAAAAGAAAAAAGAACAATCCACATTGAAAAGCAAGGAATATTTTAGTTATATAATTGCAAGGGCAGAAAGAGACTTGAAGATATATTCGGGTTCAAGCGAGCTAATAAAATGTTTATACCTGCTGAACATTTTAAAGAACTCGGATAATCTTTTGAAGGACATATACATAATATCGCAGATTAAGAATTTAAAGAACTTCGGCAACTATTTATTATTTATTTTAAAGAAAGCTGAAACGGGCGAGATAAGATTTGAAAATCTTTTAGAAAATCTGGACACTGACAAAAATTTCATTATGAAAGAGCTACTTAATTGTTTTGATATTGGCAGGTTATCTGATGAGGTCACAAAAGAAGAGAGTGCAAAGGAGAAGTTAAAGAGAAAAGAAACAAAGGAAGAGAAGGTATCGTCAGAAATAAAGAGAATTCTCGCGGAGTCAAAATTCAAAGTGGAAGAAATCGACAACGAATTAGTAACAGAGGAGTTTATAGAATCAAACACGAAAGAAGAGGAATATTTAATAGTTCGCGGAAATTATCTTGAGCTATTGAAGCCAGAGGACGGGCTGGAGGACTCGTCGGTTTATTCGCTTCCCACCGACAACGAAGAATACGAGACAGAAGAAAGTGTACACGTAGAGGAAGACGATGTGTTTTCTTTACCGGGAGAGGAAAAAGAGGCGAAGATAAAGAGCGAAGAATTCGATACGAACGAAGTCAACGTAGAAGAGATAGAAGAGGTAAAACTTGAAAAAATTGAATACAAAAAAGTAGCCGGAGCAGGGGAAGAAGAAAAAGCTGAAGAATTTACGAAAACAGTAAAAAACACGGAAGAGGAAAAAGATTCAGCGGGAACCGGAGAGACCATTGAAGCAGAAGAGGAAGAAGCACTTCAACCCGAAGAACAAACAACAGAAGAAAACAAAGAGGAAGAATTTACAAAAACAGAAGAAGAACATAAAGAGACAAGAATTACAGAAGGAGAAGAAGAGAAAGAAGAAATTACGAAAACGTCAGAGACAGAGAATTCTGTTTACATGAAGTATGAAACAGAGCTTCTCACAAGCAACGTGTTATTACGGAGCAATCTCGACGAGTTATTAAGGCTGGGTCAAGACTTCGAAACCGATACAGACAGGAAAAATTTGTTAATAAAGGAAATTGTAGAAAGCAGTTCGTACATGGAAGAGTACTCGAAGAAAATGTCTTTCGAGGTTATCACGGGCATTTACGGTACAATGAGCACGACATTTTACATATACGGAAGGACGGTAGGGAGAGAGATTATTTTCCTGTTTGCGGATTCGATTAAACTGATAGAGAGTCTTGTAAAGGGGGAAGATTTTGCAGGGTATGACAGTACAATTAAGTCACTCGATGTATTAAAGCAGACATTGCTTGAAGTAAAGAGAGAGGACAGAAAGGAAAAGGAAGCCGAGGAAAACAAGGAAGTTACCGGCGAGCAGATAAAGACAAGAGAGTACAACACAAACGAAAGGCAGAAGCTTGCCATTCTAAAACAAAATATAATAGACGTAGAAAACGTATTCAAATCGATTGAAGATATAAAAGGCAAATTCCAGGAATATGAAGCATTAAGGAGGTTATCGCACACATTTACGCACTTCAAGGAATTGGTAGGAACAGCAAATGCATTAGAGATGAAGAAGCTGGCACAGCTTGCGGAAGCAAGTTACATTTTCGTGAAGTTCATTCAAAACTACAGGATGGACCCCTTCGAGAGCGAGATTACGGAAGTTTTCAAATATATAATTTACAATTTCAAGCTTTTATTTCTTGAGAAGCCGACGAAGGATATAGATTTACTGATATCATATTTAAACGACCCCGTGAAGATTTTCGAAAAGAAAGATAAAAAGCAATAATTGACAAACAAGAACGTGCAAAAAAACGCAGAATGTAAAGGAAAAAAATTAAAATTTTAAAAAGTAAAAAACCATGAACAACTACGCAATAATAATGGCGGGCGGTATAGGACAGAGATTTTGGCCCAAGGGAACGTCGAAATTTCCTAAGCAATTTTTAAAGATACAGAACGAAAAATTGTCGATGATACAGGAGACCTTCAGGAGGTTAGAGGGGTTGATAAACACGAGCAACATTTTTGTAGTTACGAACATAGCATACAAAGGGCTGACAAAAAAACATCTTCCCAAGATACCGGATGATAACATAATCTGCGAGCCGTTTGGCAGGAACACTGCGCCCTGTATAGGTTTAGCGTGTTTATACATAAAGCAATTCGACCAAAAAGCAAACGTATTTGTGATTCCATCAGACCACATAATCAAGGATGTAATGGAATTCCAGAGGGTAGTAAAATGCGGGATGAAATTCGTAAACGATAACGGCGGGATAGTAACGCTCGGAATAAATCCCACAAAACCAGAAACGGGTTACGGATATATACAATACGACGGCGATGATTCCTATGCGGTTTCGATAGAGAGCAGGGAAAAGCACTCTATAGGCGATACGGTATACAAAGTAAAGACATTTGCGGAGAAGCCGAATTTAGAGACGGCGAAAGCGTTTATAGAGAGCGGCGATTTTCTATGGAACAGTGGCATGTTCATATTCAGGGTTGATACGATGCTGAAGGAAATGGAAAAATCCCTTCCGGATATTTCCGAATCGCTTGAAAAGCTGGAAAAATATTTGTTGTCGAACGACTTTGACAAACAGCTTGAGCTTACGTATGCACAGATGAAAGGAATATCGATAGACTACGGTGTAATGGAAAAATCTTCCGAAGTATACACGATAAGGAGCCACTTCGACTGGAGTGATGTAGGTTCGTGGGACGAAATTTACAATCTTAAAGAAAAGGATGCAAACGGCAACTTTACGCAGGGGATGACAGTATTGCACCACTCAAAAAACTGTCTAATAATAAACGACCAGAGAATAACGGCGGCGATAGGCGTAGAGGATTTATTAATAATAGATACAGACAACGGTTTACTGGTGTGTAAGAAAGGAGAATCACAGAATGTAAAAGACATAGTAGATTACCTAAGAAGAAAAGGAATGGAGCAATTTCTTTAATAAACATAATAAGAGGAAAGAAGATGAATTCAATAAAAATATTTTTCTATGTGTTTACGTTTTTATTTTTCGTAAACACAGTTTATTCAAACGACTCGGGAATAAGGGCGATAGGCGGAAGCTGGGTGTTAATAAAGGGTGAGCACCCTTCCGTTCAGATGGAGCGGGAGACAATAGACATAAACGTATACTCGGAATATTACGATGTGATAGCGGTATTTATTTTTAAAAATCACGGTGAGGCATGCGATGTATATATGGGTTTTCCGGAATCCGGTTACGGTGACATAGGTGGAGTATTCGATACGACGACAGCCTTTTTATCTTTTTCCACCTCTGTTGACGGTATTAACATGGAAGCAAAGAGAGAATACGTTAAGGGGGAACACGAAAGCTGGGACGAATACAGAGCGTACTGGATAAAGCAGGTTTCATTCAAGGAAAACGAAACGAAGAAGATAGTAGTAAAGTACCGTTCCCCTCTCGGCTCGGGTATTTCAATGTATTACATGGGTTCGGACAATTTCATAAATTACACTTTCAGCGGGGGCAACTGGTACGGCAAGGTAGAGGAAAGCAGAATGGATATATATTTTCACATTCCCGTAGAGATAAGGCCCAGCGAAAAATTTGATATAAAAAAAGAATTAGACCATTATACATACAGAAGAACCAACTGGGAAGCAGAGGAGCCGTTCGGGATAACTTTCAAGATGAGAGACGCGGACGAAGCGAGGTAATCACAAGAACGAGAAAGATATTTCCAATTTTCACAAGAGGGTTAAGAAAAATTTTAACACATTAACAATAATAATTTAACATAAGAAAAAGCATGAAATTAGAGCATCTTGGCATTGCGGTGAAATCGCTCGAGCAGACGGTACCCATTTTCGAGAAGATATTCGGAGTAAAGGCGTCACCGGTACAGGTTGTAGAGGAGCAAAAAGTAAAAGTTCAAAAAATAAAACTTGAAAACTGCGATATAGAAATTCTCGAGGGTACGGATTCAGAGTCGCCAATATCGAAGCACATTGAAAAACGCGGTGAAGGAATTCAGCATTGCTCATTCGAGGTTCACGACATAGAGAAATCTCTTTCCGAGCTGAAGGCAGGCGGTGTAAGGCTGATAAACGAAACGCCCCGGGTTGGAGCGGACAATATGTTAATTGCATTTCTTCACCCCAAGTCAACGGCGGGGATATTGATGGAGCTTGCGCAACCGGGTAAAAAGTAAAATAATTTCACGGGTTATTCCAATTTATTTTTTACTTTTTTAATATATGCCATGAATGAAAGTTTAAAATTAAAACTTGAAAATCTTCCTGTCTCGCCGGGTGTATACCAGTTCAAGGACAGCGCCGGAAAAGTAATATACGTCGGCAAAGCAAAATCGCTAAAAAGCCGCGTCAAGCAATACTTTCACTCGGGACCTCACTATGGCAGGATTCCGATGATGGTTTCGAAGATAAGCGACCTCGAAATTATTAAGACAGACAACGAGGTTGAAGCACTGATATTGGAATTCAATCTTATCAAAAAATTAAAGCCGCGCTACAATGTAAACCTTAAAGACGACAAGTCATATCCGTATATAGTAATTACGAGAGAGCTCTTTCCGCGTGTATTTCCGACCCGGCAGAAAAGAACGGACGGTTCGAGATATTTCGGACCGTATACGGATGTAAAGACGATGCGATATGCATTAAAGGCAATCAGAGATATTTTCATGATTCGTTCCTGCAATTTTAACCTTACAGAAGAAAATATTGCGGACAGGAAATATAAAATTTGTCTTGATTATCACATTCACAAGTGCGAAGGTCCCTGTGAAGGACTGGTCAGCGCATCAGATTACAACGAAATGATAGACGAAGTCGCGAAGCTGCTAAACGGAAAAACTACATCTCTGATAAAAGAATTGACTAAAAAGATGGACGAATATTCCGCGGGCACACAGTTCGAAAAGGCTGCGAAGCTCAGAGACAAGATAGAGGCGATAAGCGTATATTCGTCGAAGCAGAAAATGGTCAGTGACGAAATAATCGACAGGGATATTTTTGCCGTAGAAACGGATGGCAACGACGGATGCGGGATGGTTCTTAAGATAAGGGACGGAAAGGTGATTGGGAAGTCGCATTTTTATTTAAGCAACGTTTTGGAAAAGGAGGAGGGAGAACTTATAGAAAATCTTTTAATGAATTACTACAGCAAGTCCGATTACGTTCCCGATGAAATTTTTCTGCAAAAACAAACGGAGAATCTTAAAACACTAAAGGGCTGGATAGAAAGAAAATTTTCTTCAACACAAACGAGCAATAAAGGTTTCGAAATAATGGTTCCAAAGATTGGAGACAAAGCAAAACTTGTAAACATGGTAAAGGCAAACGCGAAGCTGATGCTTGACGAGTTAAAACTTTCGAAGATGAAGCGTGAGTTTATTGCTCCCTCTGTGGAAGCGTTAAAGCGGGATTTAGGTATGAAAGATTTGCCGAGAAGGGTTGAATGTTTTGACATATCCCACATTCAGGGCACGGACACTGTTGCCTCAATGGTAGTTTTTCAGGACGGCAAGGCAAGGAAATCGGAATACCGGAAGTACAGAATCGAAAGTGTTTCCGGGGAGACCGGGCGGCCGGATGATTTTCAATCGATGCGTGAAGTTGTATTCCGCAGGTACAGGAGACTGATTGAAGAGAAGAAAGCCTTTCCCGATTTAATAATAATCGACGGAGGAAAGGGGCAGTTATCATCGGCGGTGAAAGTCCTAACGGATTTAGGAATTCGGAATATAAAAATAATCGGTTTAGCCAAGAAATTGGAGGAAGTATATTTCCCCGGGGAGCCGGACCCGTATACGATTCCAAAGACATCGAGCGGATTAAAGCTTCTGCAGAGAATACGCGACGAAGCACACAGATTTGCGGTTACGTTCCATCAGGATTTAAGGGATAAGAGGACTCTTACGACGGAACTTCTTGAAATAAAGGGAATAGGCGAAAAAACGGCGAAAAAGCTGTTAACCGAGTTCAGCTCGGTAGAGGCACTGAAAGAGAAGCTGTTTTGCAGTTATGAAGAAGTAGAAAAAGCAGCGGGAAAGAAAAACGCGAAAATGCTAATGGAGTATTTTAAATAAGTTTTTCTCAAACCACCAAAAGAGGAAACAAAGGGAAAAGCAATTGTTGATTTAGAATAAACAGTTTCCCCGTTTTTTGTATTTCCTGTTTGAAGAAAAACAAATACATTTATAAAAAACAAATTATTATATGAAGCCGAAAAAACCCCCGAAGACATTCATTCTCGATACGAATGTAATACTGCACGATTCAACATGCATACACCAGTTCAAGGACAACAACATCGTAATACCGATAACGGTAATAGAGGAGATAGACCATTTCAAGCGGGGCAGTCAGGTAATAAATCTGAATGCGAGGGAATTTGCAAGGACGCTCGATTCCCTAACCGGCTCGGCGCTATTCGACGGCGGTATCTCGCTGGGTAAAGGCAAAGGCAAGGTAAAGATTGCCATAACGAAGGGAATATGCGACGAAATAAAGAACGTATTCAGGGAAGACAATCACGACCACAGGATATTAAGTACTGCATACGAAGCACAAAGGCAGGTTTCTTCGAAAGAATCCGTAATTCTCGTTTCAAAGGACGTGAATCTAAGAATGAAGGCGAAGGCGATAGGGATTCTTGCGGAGGATTATACTACGGACAGGATAAGCCTCGAGGAGTTATACAGCGGGAAAGAGACGCTTGAAGATTTTGACGACGAGCTGTTATCGAAGATTTTTCAGGTTCCCTTCCAGATACCGGCGCAGAAAGTTATCAAGGCGGACAAAAAAGAAGTGCACCCGAATAAATTTTACGTAATAAGGAACGCAAACCGCTCCGTACTTGCATATTTGGATAACGAAATGAAGACGGTAGAAAAGATAGACAAGAATTACATATACGGAATCAAGCCAAGGAACGCTGAGCAGACGTTTGCGGTTTCGGCATTAATTAACAAGAACATTCCCCTCGTAACCATAACGGGAAAAGCGGGCACGGGAAAAACTTTACTGGCGTTGGCTTCGGCGTTATTTGTTAAGAAGGAGTTCAGGCAGATATACGTAGCGAGGCCGGTAATTCCGTTAAGCAACAAGGACATAGGATTTTTACCGGGGGATGTTGACAGCAAACTTGCCCCCTATATGCAGCCGTTATGGGACAATCTGAAAGTTATACAAGACCAGTTTCCCGACACGGACAAGCATCATCTGCAGATAAACCAGATGATAAAGGACGAGAAACTGATTGTAGAGCCCTTGAGTTACATAAGGGGAAGGAGTCTGCAGAGGATTTATTTTATTGTTGACGAGGCACAGAACTTAACGCCGCACGAGATAAAGACAATAATAACGCGCGTAGGAGAGGGAACGAAAATAGTATTTACTGGTGATATATATCAGATAGACCATCCGTATTTGGATTCGCAATCGAACGGATTGTCATATTTGATTGAGACGTTTAAGGGTCAGAAACTTTACTCGCACATAAATTTAGAAAAGGGCGAGCGTTCAGAGCTTGCGGAGCTAGCAAGTAATTTATTATAATTATGAAAATAGGGTTTTTACAATTCAAGCCGGATTTCGGGAGAGTCAAGGAGAACATATCCAAAATCGAAGATATGATTACAGACAAGGATTTTGATTTACTTGTTTTGCCGGAGCTTGCGAATTCGGGATATTTATTTACGAGCAGGGAAGAGTTAGAGGAGTATTCCGAGAGGGCGAGCGACGGGATTTTTTGCAGTTCGTTATTAAAGATATGTTCGATGAAAAACTGTTTCATCGTATCGGGGTTTTGTGAGCGGGCTGAAGAAGAAAAGACGACATTTTTCAATTCGTCCATACTAGCATATCCGGGAAACAAATTTTCGATTTACAGGAAAGTTCATCTCTTTAACGAAGAGAGCAAGTTCTTCATGCCGGGGAATTTAAAATTCAGAGCAGAGAAAATATACGGAGAGAAGTTCGGAGAGGTCAGCATAGGGATGATGATATGTCTCGACTGGCTTTTTCCCGAAGCTGCACGCACGCTGGCTCTTCAGGGTGCACAGATAATATGTCACCCGTCAAATCTTGTTATGCCGTATTGCCAGAGGGCGATGTATGCCCGTTCGGTGGAGAACGGAGTTTTCATAATAACGGCAAACCGAATCGGAGCAGACGTTAACGGCGGAAAGGAAGTTACTTTTACGGGCGAAAGCGTTATATTGTCTTCGCGGGGCGATTATTTAGCAAGAGCGACAAAAGACACGGAGGAATGCATAATTATAGAAATCAATCCCGACGAGGCATTAAACAAGTTCATAAACGAGCATAACCATTTATTTAATGATAGAAGAAAAGAGTTTTATTTTATAAATTAAAAGAAAAACTATGAAAGCGATATTTTTTCTTTTTACATTTTTCTTCCTGATTATAATAAGCTTACACACACAGACCATACAGGAAATTTCCACAGGTTCGAGTACATTCGAGATAAGGGACGGCATAATATACAATCTATCGACGGGCAAGTCCATATACAAGCTTGTTGACAACGTAATAAAGGACGGAACGAGCGGGAGAACTTTATACACCGTTACGAACGGTATTTTAAAAAGTTCCGCTTCAAAGAGGAAGTTATACATATACGAGGAAGGAATTGTAAAAGGCTTTACATCCGACGAACCAATATTTCAAGTGGACAGCGGTGTAATAAAGTCCTGGTCAATGGGGACGGGATTTTACCGTATCATAGGAAGTTTCGGAACGGGTGAGCTTTACATGATATTATTAGCAACAGGACTTTTATAAAAATATGTAACGGATAGTATAAAAAACATCAAATAAAGTTTTGAGGGTCAGGATAAGGGAGCAGTTCTTGAATATTCACGTTATTAACCGGGGAGATTATGTCAGCTTAAAAAATTTTTTATAATTTTTAATTTTAACAGATATGGCGGACGCAAAAACAGCATTAATAACGGGTGCATCAAGCGGGATAGGGCTTGAGCTTGCAAAGATATTTGCTTCAAAGGGGACAAATCTAATAATAGCATCGAGGAACATCATCGAGCTTGCCAAGCTTGGCACAGAGTTAAGCGAAAAGCACAAGATATACGCAGAAGAGATAGAGATTGACCTTTCCCGACCGGGAGCAGCGAAAGAGCTTTACAATCAGGTACAGTCGCTGAATTTCGGTGTCGACTACTTAATCAACAACGCGGGTTTTGGTGATTACGGACCTTTTTATAAAAGCGACTGGGACAAGCAGGAGCGCATGATAAACCTAAACATGTTAGCTTTAACGCATCTGACATGGTTATTCCTGCCGGAGATGACAAGGAAGAGGAGCGGGAGAATAATGAACGTAGCATCCACGGCGGGTTTTCAGCCCGGTCCGTTGATGGCGGTATATTATGCGACCAAGTCATACGTTTTATTTTTCACCGAAGCGATTGCCAACGAGCTGGAGGGCACGGGTGTTACGGTAACGGCACTCTGTCCAGGACCGACAAAATCAGGATTTCAGAAAGCGGCGAACGTAGAGCACTCCAAGATGCTAAACGCGGATTCAATTCCCACGGCGAGGGAGGTTGCGGAATACGGATACAAGGCGATGATGAAGGGAAAGCGGGTAGCAATTCACGGTATCAAGAACAAGGAAATAACATTTTTGTCACGGAGAGCTCCAAAGAAATTTATATTGAATACGGTAAGAAAGCTGAACGAGGGAAGGAAAAGCGATTAACCCACGTGATTTCACGAGCAAGAGTGTTCTCCGAAGATTTGCGTATTCTGCTTGCACGCGGGATTCGTTGTGCGATTTAAGCTCTCGGTTTTTTCAAATCCCTTTTTTTTTGAGTATCCGAAATAAAATCCCCGATATTCCGTTCGTGCTCAAGTTCTTCGTATGGTTTTAAATTAATCTTTCGACACTCCAACAAAAGGTATTTTAAAAATTCTTTAACTTTGATATATTAGGCAAAATCAATTTTTTATGTATAATTCGATAGTATTAGTAAAACAGGTTCCTGATACTGCAAATATATCGGGTAAAGTGATGAAGGATGACGGGACGGTAAACCGGGCAAAGCTACCGGCAATTTTCAATCACGAAGACAGGGTTGCTTTGGAATTTGCGCTTAGGGTAAAGGACAAGTTCAGCGGTAAAGTATCTGCCGTGACGATGGGACCCCCGAGGGCGTCGGATATTTTACGTGAATGTTTATACATGGGAGCGGATTCGGTTTATTGCGTAACAGACAGGAAGTTCGCGGGAGCGGACACGCTTGCGACGTCTTACGTGTTGAGCGAGGCAATAAAGAAAATCGGAAATTACGATATAATTTTCGGCGGGAGGCAGGCGATTGACGGTGACACGGCGCAGGTGGGACCACAGACGGCGGAGAAGTTAGGCATTCCTCAGATAACATATGCAGAAGAAATTCTCGAACTGAAAGACAGGAAGATAAAAGTAAAAAGAAAGATAGACGGCGGATATGAGGTAGTGGAGTGCAGTTTACCGGTTTTGATTACGGTTTTAAAGGGTGCGGCAGACCCAAGGCCTTTCAGCTCGAAGAAGCTGATGGCATACAAAGGAGCGAAGTCACTTGCAGATTTGGAAAAAATGGCGGAAGGTAATTCGCTTTTATACACGGACAATCTTGTTCACGAATATAAGGAGAAAAATCTTTTCATAGAGACGCTAACTACCGACGAACTGGATGTCGACATGGACAGGATAGGAATAAAAGGTTCGCCGACGAAAGTTCATAAAGTTGAGTCGGTTGTGCTTGCAGGCGGGAACCACGAGCAAATAGAACCGACGAAGGAAGGAATTTCGAAACTGATTGACAAGCTAATGGAAGACAGAATTTTTTAATGGGTAAGGAATAATAATGAACGCGTTTTTAACAATATTATTTACAATTTACTATATACATTTTACAAAAAGATAAATGAAGAAACCAGAGGTTTGGGTATTTATAGAGCAGAGGAGCGGGAAGCCGGCGGATGTGAGTTTTGAGCTTCTCAGCAAGGGGCGCAAGCTTGCCGACAGCATGGGAGGGGTTTTAAAATCAATTGTTATCGGTCATAAGGTAAGGGAGGTTGCCGTCGAAACATTCAGTTACGGAGCGGACGAGAGTTATTTAGTTGACCACCCGGAATTATTTTATTACAGGACGCTGCCATACAGCAGGATTCTGGACGAGCTGATTCACAAGGAAGTTCCCCGCATAGTTTTATTCGGGGCGACGGTAATCGGCAGGGATTTGGCTCCGCATGTAGCATCGAGTACGAAGAGCGGGCTGACAGCGGATTGTACGGATTTAAGAATTTCCGATGTAAATTATCTCAACAAGGAATACAAGAGTCTGCTGTTACAAATCAGGCCTGCATTCGGCGGGAATATAATTGCGACAATTATCACGCCTGATGTACCGGTTCAGATGGCTACCGTCCGTGAAGGAGTAATGGAGATGCACAGGGTTGACAAGACGAAGAATGCAAAAATAAAGGAGATTCTGTTTGAGCCGACAGGGACAGATGATATTTTAAAGGTAATAGAACAACACAGGGAAGAGAGCAAGGTAAACTTAAAGGGAGCGCCGATAATAGTTGCGGGAGGATACGGGCTTGGTTCGAAGGAAAATTTCAATTTACTGTTTGATTTAGCGAAGGCGCTTGGCGGTGAAGTAGCCGGAAGTCGTGCCGCAGTAGACGCAGGTTTCATAACGTCGGAGAGGCAGGTAGGTCAGACGGGAGTAACGGTGAGGCCAAAGCTATATATCGCCGTTGGTATTTCGGGAGCGATACAGCACAGAGCGGGAATGCAGGAAGCTAACAAAATCATAGCAATTAACACGGACCCGGAGGCACCAATTTTTGATATAAGCCACTACGGAATAGTCGGGGAAGCCATGGATATAATACCAAAATTTATAGAAACATATAAACACAAACTGAAATAAGAATATGCCAAACTATTTTACAGAAAATCACGACATACAATTTCACTTCAACCGTTTGAACCTCGAAGAGATTATAGGAATGCTGGAAGACAATTACGAGGAAGCAAAGAGATACAATTACGCACCGATAAACTATGAGGACGCGGTTGAAAATTACAGAAAGGTAATGGAAGTTGTAGGAGATATTGCGGGTAATTTCATATCTTCCAGGGCGGCCGATGTTGACAGTGAGGGAGCCCAGTACAAAAGCGGGAAGGTTTCGTATGCAAAAGGAACGCAGGAAAATCTCGAGATGCTTTCTAAGGCTGACTTAATGGGGATGATACTTCCCCGACAATACGGGGGTTTGAATTTTCCTTTTACGGTATATCTTATGGCGACGGAGATAATATCGAGAGCGGATGCCTCGTTAATGAACCTGTTTGGTTTACAGGATATAGGGGACATGATAGCAAAATACGGTGATGAGGACCAGAAGCGTGAATTTGTTCCGAAGTTCACGACCGGAGAGCACACGGGAGCGATGGCATTAACGGAGCCGGATGCGGGTTCCGATTTACAATCAGTAAAGATGCACGCATATCAAAACGAAAAAGGGCAATGGTTTTTGCGGGGGATGAAGAGATTCATAACGAACGGAAACGCACAGGTTCATTTAGTTCTTGCGCGTTCGGAGCCGGGAACAAAGGACGGGAGAGGTTTGAGCATGTTTGCGTGTTACGGCGACGAGACCGTGAAAGTAAGGAGAATAGAGAACAAGCTTGGCATACACGGTTCACCGACATGCGAGCTTCAGTTCAACGACACTCCGGCACAGCTAATAGGACAGAGGAAGTTCGGTTTAATAAAATACGTTTTCGATTTGATGTACAGGGCAAGGATGGGTGTATCGGCGCAGGCGTTGGGGATATCGCAGGCGGCATTTGACGAAGCGTTAATGTATGCGAAGGACAGGGTACAGTTCGGAAGGGCAATTTACAACATTCCGGCGGTTTCTAATTTACTGATAGATATGAGGGTAATTTTAGAGAGCAATCGCTCTCTGATGTACTCGGCGGCAAAGGTTGTCGACCGAAAGGAAAGGCTTGAAGAAGTAATCAACAGGAAGAAGCAGATTGGTGAATCGGTAACGGATTTAAACAACGAATTAAAAGCCGTGAACAAGGTTGCAAACTTTTTAACACCCGTTACGAAGCTTGTACTGACCGAATCTGCCAACAAGATAACTTACGACTCCCTGCAAATCCACGGGGGAACGGGTTATATGAAGGAGTTCAGGGTGGAGCGGTTAGCCAGAGACGCACGCATAACCAACATATACGAAGGGACATCGCAATTACAGGTTGTGGCGGCGATAAGCGGTGTGTTGAACGATGTTTTGAAAGAATACTTCGACAAGAGGGAGAAGAAGGAATACGCAGGAGGGCTGGCAGTATTATCGAATCACCTGAAAGAGATACGGGGGATTCTATACGATTCGCTAAAATACGTAGCAGGAAAGAAAGACACGGGATTTCAGGATGTTGCGGCGAAAGAGCTTGTGGAGCTTTACACATATTTATATATTGGATATTTACTTCTTGACGAAGCGGAGGAAAACCAGAAGAAGAGGTTTATTGCGAACCGTTACATACTGAACGCATTGGCAAGTTCCAGAAAGAACGCAGAGATAATAAAGAGCGAGACTTACTCGGACATTCTACATCTTGACGAAATAGTAAAATAATTTTTAAAAAAGATTTTAAAATTATAATTTTATATAAAAACCATGTTCTATTACAGAATTTTCGACGACAAGGAGGAGCTGAACTTTTTTAAGAGCTCACTGAGCTACGAGAAAATACGGGAATTAATGACGGAATACGAAAAGACACATCAGGAATACCTCAACAGGGATTTTATAGTATACCTAAAGGAACAGGACCCCGAAGCGGAGATAATCGAAGTAACAAACATATATTATTAGAAACCACAGTTCTTTATATTAACAACACATAAAATGCCGAGCCTCATACCCGAACACACATACGATATCCAAGAGCTCTGGATACTAATCAGAAAGAGAAACAGATGGTTAATCAACATCAGATATTATGCATTTATATCACTATTATTATTTACAATTTCATCGAAATATTTTATTGGTCTTGAATATACAAGCGAGCAATTCATTATATTGACGGTTTTATCAATATGCATTTTAGCATACAATCTTTTGTTTTATTATGTTTCGAATTCAGCGATAGTAAGAAATGAACCCGGGGTTATAAATCCGATAGTCATATCCCTGATACAGATACAGATTGATTTAATAGTTTTAGGTCTTATAGTGTATTACACGGGGGGAATCGAGAGTCCGTTTTACATATTTTACATTTTTCACATGATAATCGGGAGCATGATACTGCCGGGTTACGTGATATACACTATTGCAGGGGTGGTTGTGGTTTTATTTTTCGCATTATCATTCGGGGAATATTCGGGGTTAATAGCCCATTACGGAATACCCGGTTTATATGATTCACCGATATACAACAATTTAGAATACGTAATAATTTTTGCAACAGCATTCGGAATAATGATGATAGTGAGTGTATTTCTTGCGAACACAATAACGACGGCGTTATACAGGCGCGAGCAGGATTTAAAGATAACGCTCGACAAACTGAACAATGCGGAGAAAGTAAAGCAGAAGCACATAATGGGGGTAGTGCACGAGATAAAGAGTCCCATAGCAGCGGTTCAATCGTTCCTGGATTTGATACTCGGAAAATACGCCGGTCCCGTATCGGAAGGAGTAGAAGACAAGCTAAACAAGGCGAGGAACCGTTCGGACGAGGCTATACAGATAATAAACGATGTTTTATATATTTCGCGGCTAAAGCTTCAGGAAGAGATAGAGAAAAGCGAAGTTGACATACTGGAGGTAATAAAAACCAACATCAGGAAAAGGGAGGTTCAGGCAGAGAACAAAAAAATAAAGCTGACGCTTATAGACAACAGGGAAAAAGCGAATAATATTTTGGGTGACAAGAGTCTACTCGATTTAGCATTTTCGAATTTAATAGGAAATTCTGTCAAATATACAGGAGAAGGCGGGAGAATTGAGATTGTTTTATCCGAAGGCGGAGAGTATACGGAGATAGAAGTTTGCGACAACGGAATAGGCATACCGGACGAGGACAAGGGGAAGATATTTTCCGAATTTTACAGAGCCTCAAACGTGAAGCACAAGATTCACGAAGGAACAGGGACGGGATTATCCGTAGTGAAGCAGATTATCGAGCAGCACGGCGGGACAATTTCTTTTGAAAGTCCGTCGAGGATGGCGGACGAAAAAGAAAGAGGAACATCATTCAAGGTCAGGTTATAAAAATCTTTACAGGAAAAAGGCAAAGAAAGTCCAGGGTATACCAGAACTGCAAAAGAGCAAGGAAGTTTTTAAATTTCGGTTTTAGTTTTTTCCCCACAGACCCATTGTATTTCCGTCTATATCGTTGAACAGTGCGAAGTAACCGGCTTTTTCGTTTATGAGTGTTTTTGGCATAATGATACTTCCGCCGAGAGAAACGGCTTTATTCAGAGTTTCTTCGATATTTTCAGTTTCTATATAGAGAACAACGGATTGCCCCGAGTGTTCGGGAACGGCTTTCTTCATCAGCCCGCCTCCGATAGAACCCTCTCCGGTAAAGATATTCCAGTATACGGAATCGGAATTTTCGGACCGATTAAATTCCCATCCGAAAAGTTTTGTATAAAATTCGATGGATTTTTCGAAGTCGTTAACATAGAGTTCAAACCAGCCGATATTATGTTGTGGAGACATTATATTTACAGATTTAGTTTTTATATAAAAGCTAAAACGTAAAAAATGTTAAAAAAGTTTAATTAAGGCAAGAGGGTGGAATTTTTAAGGAAATAACTTGTTTTTTGTATATAACTTTAAACATTTATTAATTAGCTTAAGACAAAAGGGTCTTAATATCTTTTAATATGTACATGTTATATTCAAAATCCAGCGAGTATGTAGTCAGGGCGCTGGTATATTTAGCGTTACAGGAGAAATCGAAATTCATAATGATAAAGGAGATTTCCGAGCACACAGAAATCCCCCAGCCGTTTTTATCAAAGATTTTTCAGGACATATCGAAGGCGAAGTGGATAATCTCAAAGAAGGGCAAGAACGGCGGAGTAAAGCTTGCGGTGAATCCGGAGAAGCTGAAGCTGCTCGATGTAATCTCATATTTCGACGGGATGCAGGATTACAGCCGTTGTATGTTCGGGCACAAGGAGTGCGGGGTTTCTTCGAAATGCGCATTGCACAACAAGTGCAGTGATTTGAAAAACGAGATATACGATTTTCTGAATTCGACGACGATAGAAGATTTCACAAGAATCTGGAAGAAGGAAAACAGGGTAAGTTTAAAAGAGCTTAAGATAATTTAACGAATTATATTAACCGCGGGAAAGACGAGGGGAGAGAAATCTCCTCGTTTTGCATACGGTAAATTTTTTATTATGGAAAAATATTTTGAAAAGTTCAGGCGGAACACTATTGGTCACAATCAGGAATTCATTTCCGCGTACGGGAAAAAGAGAATGATATATGCGGACTGGGTAGCGAGCGGGCGGCTTTACCGTCCGATAGAAAAGAGGATTGCAAATGAGATAGGACCTTACGTTGCAAACACGCACACGGAAACGAGCGAGACGGGAACGCTGATGACGAAGGCATATCACACGGCGCACAGGTTAATAAAGGAGCACGTAAACGCAGACAAGAGCGACGTAATAATAACTGCAGGTTTTGGAATGACGACGGTGATAAACAAGTTCCAGCGGATACTCGGATTAAAGAAATGCCAGAACCAGCAATTCAAAAATTGCAGTTCACTCGGAAAAAGACCCGTCGTATTTATTACCCATATGGAGCATCACTCAAATCACACGGCGTGGTTCGAAACCTTTGCAGACGTTGTGCAGGTCCAGCCGGATAAGGATTTGCTTGTTGACATGAACGACCTTGAATCTCAATTAATAAGACATAAAGACAGACCGGCACTTTTCGGTTCGTTCACTGCTTGCTCCAACGTAACGGGAATTGAGACACCTTATCACGAAATGGCGAAGCTGATGCACAGATACGGCGGATACTGCTTCATAGATTTTGCGGCATCGGCGCCTTATGTAGATATAGACATGCACCCCGCTGACCCAGAGGCGAGGCTCGATGCGGTTTTTTTCTCTCCGCACAAATTTCTCGGGGGACCGGGTTCATCGGGTGTGATTGTTTTTAATTCATCTCTCTATCAAAATTACGTTCCCGACCAGCCGGGGGGCGGAACGGTCTGGTGGACGAATCCGTGGGGGGGGTTCAGGTACATAGACGATATCGAAGCGAGAGAGGACGGCGGAACGCCGGGATTTCTTCAGGCGATGAGGGCGGCGATGTGCATAGAGCTGAAAAACGAAATGGGTGTGAAGAATATGAAGAAGAGAGAGAAAGAGCTTGTCGCTATTGCCTTCAGCGAGCTGAGAAAGATACCAGACCTGCACATACTTGCGGACAACACAGAAGAGAGGCTAGGAATAATTTCTTATTACATAGAGGGCATTCATTACAATTTATTCGTACGTTTACTGAGCGACAGGTTCGGTGTGCAGGTCAGGGGCGGCTGTGCCTGTGCGGGAACATACGGGCATTATCTATTAAACGTGACATACAACCAGTCAAGGGAAATCACGGAAAAGATAAACACGGGTGATTTATCCACGAAGCCGGGCTGGATAAGGTTATCGCTTCATCCTACAATGACGACGGACGATTTATATTTTACGCTCGATGCGATTAAAAAAATCGGAAAGAATTACAAAAAGTGGTCGGAGGATTATATTTACGATAAATACACGAATGAATTCACGCACAAGAAAGCGAAAGAAGGTATAGATTACAGGAAGTGGTTCGAGTTTTAGTTTTGCATCTGTTTCCGGAAGGATTAAGCCGAACTGATTTAAATTACAGAGCAAGAGCGATCCCTGCTTAGAGTCCCAAATAAAAAAATAGGGATGCAAAGAGCTTACATGCTGGGATGACAAAGCGGGGGTGTGGAGATGACAGGATAACCAGAATTTATTTTATTAATAATAGTTTTTTTGCGTCTATCATAATTCCATCAACAAGGAGTGAATAGAAATATATTCCACTTGAAAAATCCGATAAGTTAAATTTAAAACTATGTTCTCCGTTATTTAAATTTTGTTTAACAAAAATTTTTATCAATTTTCCTGTAATGTCATAAATTTTTATTTCAGCAAATCCCCGCTTTAGCATTTGCACTTTAATATTTGTAGTTGAGTTAAAGGGATTGGGATAATTCTGATATAAAATATAATTCTTAGAAATTGCTGAAATATTACTGCTAATTCCCATATATATAGTCGTATCCAGACCTCCAGTAACTGTATGCACTCCACCCAAAGAAATATAAGATGTGCTATCGTTATTATATGCCCAACCATTATTTTTGTTAAAAAATTTAATATGTGAATATCCTCCAAACCTAACTAAGTTTGTATCAGGTAGTTGATAGCCCCAATTTGTTCCTCCGTTTGTCGTTTTCCAGATTATTCCCCTATATTTTGAGACCGGTGGAGGATAATATATCGAACCACCTACTCCCCATAATGTATCTTTATTTAATACATCAAAATCATACATCTTCGATTCGATAATGGGACCCCCTGCTGGTATTGTTTGAGTTACCCAATTATATCCACCATCTGTTGTTTTTTTCATCGAATAATTGAATGTCTCACATTTCCAACCCGTAAGACTATCTGTAAATATCATTTTTTTAAATATTTCGTTTGTTAACTGAAACCAATTATCCCCTCCGTTTGTGGTTTTGTATGTGTTTGAACCCGTGCAACAAAAACCAATTCGTTTATTATAAAAATATACCCTGCTGAATTCTACACCGGAGGATAACTGAAACTTCAGAGTCCAGTTTATTCCTCCGTTTGTTGTCAAATACAGTTGCGGTTGGTTAAAGCCTGTTCCCCCTGCAATCCAGATGGTATCGAAATTTAACGGTAATAGATAGAATCCCAAGAATCCGGGTAAGGAATCATTACTCCATGTTTGCCCACCATTTGTTGTCTTAATAACGGTAAATCCTTCACATATTAACACTGTGTCTTTATTTAATACAGTGATATTCTTTAAAATGGCTGAATTAGGTGGAAAATCTATGCAAACAAACCAGTTTTCACCCCCGTTTGTAGTTTTTAATATTGAACTCGGGTAATCAATTGATAGTTTTCGTAATACAATGTAACCTGTCAAGCTGTCTGCAAATGCGAAATCTATTAATGATTTTCCGTTCGTATTATAAATATACTGCGGAATCCAGCTGCCGACACGAGTATCCTGAAAATTAAAGCCGATAAATAAAAATAAAATAAAAATGCTGAGAAGTAATCTTGTAAGTCCCTTTCGGTATTTATAACCTTTCTCCTCTTTCATAAATGAAATATTCAAGATTCGTTTGCGTAATTGTAAAAAGAATATTTTAAAATGTCAATTCAATGTTTAGGAGAGAAATTTTGTGGATTAAGTGAAAAGGGTGTATGGATTAGCTTTGCTGAACAAAGAGCGTATGGATTAGCTTCGCTGAACACAGAGCGATTCCGGCCTAAAATCCGCCGGAATGACAGAGCGGGTGCGGGGATGACAAGTTAGGTTGCGGGGGCGAGAGATCGGGGTGGCGGGTGAGAGATCGGGGTGGTGGGGTGACAAATTGGAACGAGGGGGTAAGAAAGCGGAGCGCAGGGATGAAAGAGAATAGTGCGAGAACAACAAGGAATAGTAAGTGGTGGCAGAGAGATTTTTTATTATACAATTGCATTATGTTGAAAGGGCGGGAGGTACAATAAAAAGTTAAATTTCAGATAAGACAAACAAAAAACCCGTCATCGGTTTCCCGAGACGGGTTTTTTTGTGAAAAGGTTTTGTTAGTTATTGCTAACCTTAGAGACGTTAGCGGCCTGCGGACCCTTAGGTCCTTCTTCGATCTCAAACTCTACCGTATCACCTTCGTTAAGAGTTTTGTACCCTTCGGCAACAATAGCTTTGAAGTGTACGAAAACGTCTTTTTTTCCCTCAGTGGAAATAAAGCCATATCCCTTAGCATTGTTGAACCATTTAACAGTACCTTTTTGCATAAAAGAAATCCTTTCTTTGAAGTTTAAAAAATCCGTATAGAACGGAGCTCAAAAAGCAAACCTCCCTGGAATTTTGGGCTTTTAAACGTTCAGAGCCGGAACAGACAATACGAACTACCCGTTCACGGTTTCATCAATTACTGTGGAGTAACTTTCAAAAGAAAGGTTGCTTGCAGTAATGTTAGAACTTTAAAGCTTGGCAAAACAACAAATAAAAAAACGCCATTCTGCACATACAGAATAAATCAAGGTATTACTTTTGACTAAACAAATATAATAACAATATTAATTAACTGCAATAGCTAACATACAAAATAAATAAATTCATTTTGAACTATGTTTAGTGTTGAATTTTCACGGAAAGCGGTTTTCACGGAATGTTCAGGATGCTTTCGTCATAGTATTCCAGTCCGCCAGAAACCCAATCGAGTTTAATTTTCCAGAAACCTTTTGCGAGTTTACCCGCAGGAACAAGCTGGACGCCGAGCGAATCAGCGGAAACGGGAAGTTTTAGATCCTTGGAGATATCGGACGGTCTATAGAGCAGGATGAAGCTTTTTTCGTTATTTTTATCGGGCAAGGCGGGGAATTTGATTTTAATATATTTATCGAGCAACCGGATTTCGGTTTTTTCTTTAAGGGATTTCGTTCTATGGGATTTATCAATCTGCTCCTGATATTTAAGTTCCTTTTCGTAGTAGTTATCGGTAACGAGTTCGGTTTTCTGGTTCATAGCGAAGAAAACGCTTGCGAGAACGGCAACAAGAAACACGAGATAGGATATTAATATTTTTACGCCCCAGTTCATTTTTATTTTGTTTTATATTTTTCGCACATTATTAAAATTATTTTTCATTATTTATTCGGTCCGAGGAAAGAAGTTTTGATTTCGTTAATTATTTTTCCATCGGCGACGACCTGCAGAGTCAGAGGAATCAGAGTCGTTTTTATTTTTTCTTTCGGGAACAGAATCAGGAACTCGGTTTCGCTGACGCCGAGAGCAGGGATTACGACGTCCTTTCCGACGAGCTTCAGTTCGGCATCGTTATTATTCACATTCAGCCGGATCATCACATCTTTGTATGTATTATTAACAAGCTTGAGTGTGTAGAGGTTACTGATTTTGTTTTCCGCCTGTTCCTGATAGACCTTGCCGGGAGCCCGCAGAATGTTTGCATCAATTTCCGAGCGAACTGAAACGAGCGTTATCAAAATAGCAAGGAGGAAGACAAGCACAACCGAATACCCTATTATTCTGGGAGTAAGTTTAAACTTCGATTTGTCTTTAATATTATTAAGCGACGCATATCTTATGAGACCTTTCGGCAGTTTTACTTTATCCATAATCGAATCACACGCATCTATGCAGGAGGTACAATTCACGCATTCGAGCTGTGTACCGTTTCTGATATCAATTCCGGTCGGGCAAACGGCAACGCAGAGGTTACAGTTTATGCAGTCCCCTGTTGTTTTGGGGTTTTGCAGTTTGCCTCTCGGCTCTCCCCTGACGTAGTCATAAGCGACCACAACGGAATTGGGGTCGAGCAGTACTCCCTGCAATCTGCCGTAGGGGCAGACGATAATGCACGCCTGTTCCCTGAATTTAGCGAAGACAAAATAGAAAAAGCAAGAAAAGGTCATTACGGCGATGAAGGCACTCAGATGCTCGGAAGGAGATTTCGATACGATTTCATAAAGCTTATCGATGCCGACTATATATGCAACGATTGTATTTCCGATTAAGAACGAGACCGCGAAGAATATAAGGTGCTTTGCGGTCTTCCTGAAAATTTTATTGATATTCCAGGGTTCATTATCCAGAGCTTTTTGCCGTGCGGCATCGCCTTCGAGCCAGTATTCAATTTTCCTGAAAACCATTTCCATAAAGACAGTCTGCGGGCAGACCCATCCGCAGAACAGCCTGCCATATACGGCAGTAAACAGAACGATAAATACAAGAAGAGAAATAGTAGCGATAACAAGCAGGTAAAAATCCTGCGGTCCGAAAGCGAATCCGAAGAGTATAAATTTTCTATCGAGGACATTAAGCAATATAAGTGGTTGACCGTTGACTTTAACGAACGGTGCTCCAAACAGAAAAGCAAGGAGGAAAATGCTGAGCAGGGTTCTTGCGGTATAGTATTTCCCCTTCTGTTTTTTAGGATATACCCAGACTCTTTTTCCTTTTTCGTTAACGGTGGAAATATGGTCGCGGAAGCTTTCTTGTTCGCTCATTTATTTCGGAATAAATTCTTAAGTGTTATATTTTGTTATTTACCTTTCAAGCGGTCGGTTTTACCGGTTTTAGTAGAATCCGGTTTTACCGATTCTTCTTTATAAATCTGGCCTTCGGGCGGTTTTCCGTTTGGCGGTTTCGTTCCGTACAAAGTTAACACATAGGATGCGGTCTGTTGGATTTGCTTCGGGTTCAGTTGAGCCTTCCATGTAATCATTCCCTTAGCTGGGACGCCGTTTGAAATAGTTGCGAATACATTTTTAATGCCGCCACCGTGAATCCAGTAGTCATCCGTAAGGTTAGGTCCGACGGTTCCCTCGCCGAGGTTTCCGTGGCAGCTCACGCAGTTAACGGCATAGATTTCTTTTCCTGCTTTCAAATCTTCGGGAGAATCGAGAACCGTAACGTTAGTTTCGTTAATAAGCCCGCCGGATTTCATCAAGGTTTCTTTTTCCTGTTGAGCTGAAGTCATCTCCTGATTATATTCATCAATCATAAGGTTATCCTTTTTCAGGACATGGAAGTTCACCATATATATAACGGAAAAGAGAATAGTAACATAGAACAGAAACTGGAACCAGGCAGGGGCTTTATTATCGAGTTCAAAAATACCGTCATAGTTATGTTCCTTAATAAGCAAAGCACCAAGGTCATCGACAGGTTTTGCTTTAGCTTTTTTTGCTTTTCTTTCCAAAGAATCAAAAATCATAAAAGAAGCAAACATAGCAGACAGAAGAAACAGCAGGCCCGTAAGGAAGACATAGGCATAGCTTATGGATGCCATACCCGGCTTATCTGTAGTCTGGGCAGAGGCAGCAACGGGAAGCAGGAGAAAAATTATATATAAAATTTTAAATTTATTTTTCATTCAGGATAAAATTGTTATTTATCAAAAGGAAGATTTTCCATTTTATTAATATATTTTTTATCGATTTTAAATATCCACACAACCACTGTAATAAAAACGGCAACGAAAATCAGCATAGCGGCGATTGCAAATACTTCTATATTTTCTATTGATTCCAAATAATGCTGTATCATAGTATTATTATTTTATTCTTATATCGGTACCCAGCCGCTGCAGGTAAGCGATAAGGGCAATAATTTCTTTATCGTTTGTAACGTCCACTCCCTGTTTCTGCAGGTCCTGCGCAATTTCTTCAGCTTGTTTGAGCAATTCGGCGTTAGCGATTTTTTCGAATCCAGCTTCATAGGGAACACCTACTCTTCTGAGAGCATTTATTTTTGCTTCTGTCGTAGAAATATCGAGCGTCTGGGTAATAAGCCACGGATACTTCGGCATAATGGAGCCGGGTGAAACGCTTACCGGGTCCTGCATATGCAGATAATGCCACAGATTAGGATATTTCTTTCCTTCTCTCATCAGGTCGGGTCCTGTTCGTTTCGAGCCCCACATGAACGGGTGGTCATACACATATTCTCCGGCTTTTGAATATTCGCCGTATCTTTCGGTTTCAGACCTGAAGGGTCTGACGAGCTGTGAGTGACAGCCGAGGCAACCTTCCCTGATATACAAATCTCTACCCTGCACCTCAAGGGGGGTATATGGTTTAACACTTGGTATAGTAGGGACGTTTGATTTTACAGCAAATGTCGGAATTATTTCGATAAGACCGCCAATAAGCACTACCACCAGGGAGATAACCGTAAACTGAAGCGGTCGGCTTTCGAGCAAGCGATGTCTGCCGAGGAATGATTTAGGTTTTTCTTTATATTCGATTTTAAGCATTGGAGGAGCTTCGGTTTTCTCGTTAGCGACGAAGCTTCCCTGTTTAGCGGTTTTATACAGATTGAAAACCATCATAATAAATCCCGTATAATAAAGAATGCCGCCGATTCCTCTAATCAAGTACATCGGTTTAATCTGAAGAACGGTTTCGAGAAAATTAGGATACTGCAAGATGCCTTCAGGATTAAACTGTTTCCACATAAGTGACTGAACGACTCCAGACCAATACATAGGTACCACATAAAAAAGAATTCCAAGGAAACCTATCCAGAAATGGTAGTTAGCAAGTTTTTTAGAATACAATTCGGTTCTGAATAATTTCGGAACAAGCCAATAGAGGGCACCGAAAGTAAGGAATCCGTTCCAGCCGAGGACACCCACATGCACGTGTGAAATTATCCAGTCGGTAAAGTGCGCTAAGGCATTAACATTTTTAAGTGCAAGCATAGGACCTTCAAAGGTAGCCATACCGTAAGCGGTTACGGCAACGACCATAAATTTCAAAACGGCATCTTCTCTGACTTTATCCCATGCACCTCTCAGGGTCAGCAGTCCGTTAATCATTCCTCCCCAGGAAGGAGCAATCAGCATAATCGAGAAAACGGTTCCGAGCGATTGAGCCCAATCAGGCAGGGCACTATAGAGAAGGTGATGCGGACCAGCCCATATATAAATGAATATTAAAGACCAAAAGTGAATGATAGACAGCCTATAGGAATAGACCGGTCTGTTGGCAGCTTTCGGAAGAAAGTAATACATAAGACCCAGATACGGAGTCGTAAGAAAGAAAGCGACAGCATTATGTCCGTACCACCACTGCACGAGTGCGTCCTGGACTCCGGCATAGACCGGATAACTTTTCAGGAACGTAACAGGTATTTCAACGGAGTTCACGATATGCAGTACGGCAACGGTAACTATGGTAGCAATATAGAACCAGATTGCGACATAGAGATGTTTTTCTCTTCTCTTAACGAGAGTTCCGAAAAAGTTTATTCCGAAGATAACCCACACGATGGTAATCAGTATATCGATAGGCCATTCGAGCTCGGCATATTCTTTACTTGTTGTGATTCCCAAGACAAGGGTCAATGCGGCGGATACAATTATAATCTGCCATCCCCAGAAATGAAGTTTGCCGAGAAAATCGCTAAACATTCTCGTTTTGCACAGTCTCTGGAGCGAATAATAGACGCCCATAAAGATTGCATTACCCACAAAAGCAAATATGACGGCGTTTGTATGCACCGGTCTGATTCTTCCGAAGGTAGTATATTGCAGGTTGAGGTTCAGGGCAGGAAAATACAGCTGGAAGGCAATTATAATACCGACAAGCATTCCAACCAACCCCCACACTATTGTAGCTATGGTAAAATACTTAACAATTTTATTGTCGTAACTGAATTTTTCCATAGTTGAGTTTTCAGTAAGGGTATCTTGCATAGATATTTTTAAAGTTAGTTAATATAAATCGTATTTATAAAATTATATAATTGCTAATTTTTTAAGGCATTTTTCCACTCTTGCGAAGCTTTCTTCAATATTATTATCAAGTCCGACGGAAAATCTGACCAATCCTTTACCCAAGCCGATTGCGGCCTGTTCTTCTTCCGGAATTTCGGAAGAAGTGCTATGGCTGGGCGAGCTGAACAGAGTTTTAAAATATCCGAGGCTAACCGCAAGGTAGCCTACTCTTTCGTTCTGCATCATCATCATAAATTTATTAGCTTTTTTTTCGTTTTTTATATCGACGGCAATCATTCCGCCATAGCCAAAGCCTTCGTTCATAAAGCTTGTGAGCAGTTTATATTGTTTATGTTCTTTGAATCCCGGATAATAGGTAGTAAGGCCAAGTTTTTTAAACCGGTCTGCGAAATATGCGGCGTTCTGGCTGTGTTTTTGCATTCTCAAGTGAAGCGAGTGCAGATTTTTCAGTATACTTGCGGCGCGGAAGCTATCGAGCACAGCTCCGAGCAGCATACTAGCTCCGGAATTAACATCGTTTAACGATGATATAAAGTCGTGGTTCGAGCAGATACAACCTGCGACGCAATCGCTTGTTCCGTTGATATATTTTGTCATGCTATGAATTACGATATCCGTGCCTAGTCTTTTAGGCGACACAATCATAGGAGCAAATGTATTATCCACTACAAGTTTGATTTTATTTTTCTTAGTAATTTTTGCGATAGACGGAATATCGGCGATTTCCAGCAGCGGGTTGCTGATTGTTTCGCAATAAATCATTTTAGTCTTATCGGTTATAGCGTTTTTAATTGCGTTCAAGTCCGTAATATCGACGAAATTAACTTTAATTCCGAATTTCGGAAGAAAGTTTTTAAACAGGGCATATGTACCCCCGTAGATTGTATGGCTCGAGATAATTTCGTCGCCCGAATTACAGAGTTGCATAACGACGCAGTTTATAGCCCCCATGCCGGAAGATGTAACCTGAGCGGATTCGGTATCTTCAAACCTTGCAAGAGCGCCGGACAGATATTTATTAATCGGGTTCCAGTGTCTTGAATAGAGAAAACAGCCTTCTATTTCATGTTCGAACATTTCCTGCATTTTATCTGTGCTAAGAAACGTAAAAGTCGAGGAATCGGTAATGGAAGGATTAACATCACCGAACTCACCGAACACCAGATAATCGTGTATTGCTACACTCGGGTCAAATTTCATAACTTTCTTTTACTCCTCAAAAAATATTTTTGTTAAATTTTTTTATTTTCATTTATTTCTTGTATCGTATCATCGAAAAGGACTCTGACAGACGGTGTATACCTGTCGTCATACTGTCCCGATTTTACAGCCCACAGGAAAGCAACGAGAAACCCCGAAGCGATTAGCAAGCTGACAACAATTAAAATTATTACAACAGACATTTCAGTAAATTTTTGTTCCGAACTTTTTTTTCATCCATAAGTTTGACATAAGCACACAAAAGGAAACAACCGAAACAGAACTTACGGGCATTAAAACAGCCGCAAACAATGGTGAAAGCAATCCGTTAACCGCAAAATACAAACCCATGATATTATATAAAACAGATAAAACGAAGCTGGAGTATATAATTTTCATGCTAATATTCGAGTATGAAATCAATGAGGGCAAATCCGAAAAGCTTTCGGAATCCAATATACCATCGCAAGAGGGAGAGAATCCCGAAATATCTTCGGTAATAGAGATTCCCACATCGCTTTGATTAATTGCGACGGCATCATTCAGTCCGTCGCCTATCATAAGAACTTTCTTTCCCTCCGACTGTAAGTTTTTAATATAGTTTAATTTATCTTCCGGGGATTGCAAGAAAAGCATTTTCGAAGAACTCGAGAAAATACGGGACAATTTAAATTTTTCATGTTCGTTATCTCCTGAGAGCAGATGCAGGCTATAATGTTTTTCGAGTTCTTTTACGACTTTCTCGAGGTCTTTTCTATATGAATTATTCACGAGAAAGACTCCGAGGATGCGGGCGTTTACAGCGAAATACACTTTTGAAGATTTATCTTCATCTATAAATTTATCAATTTCTTCATTACCGGAAACAAAGGAGAAAGACCCGAGAGAAACCGTAGAATTTAAAATATTGGCCGTAATGCCCTTGCCGCTTACCTCTCTCAAGTTCGAAATTTCCAAATAGTCACAGTCTTGGAATTCGAGATAGACTCTTCTGCTGAGAGGGTGTGTTGAGTGTCTGGAGATGGATTTAACCAGCGATTTTGCAGTATCATCGAGCGGTTCTCCAATATATCTGACGGTAGTATTTCCGCGTTGTGTGATGGTGCCTGTTTTATCGAAAACTATGGTATTAATCTTCGAGAGTTTTTCTATCGTATTAATATTTTTCAGATAGAGTTTTTTCTTTCCATAATTTCTCAGAGCATTTCCGAGTGTGAATGGAATAGCGAGTGCAATGGCGCACGGGCATGCAACAATCAGCACCGAAGTAAATACGTTCATAGCCGCCTCGGGTTTAATGTTCAGCCATATTATTGCTGAGATTCCCGCTATTAACAGGACGGCCAGGGTGAAATATTTTCCGATTTTATCCGAAAACCACGATATTCCCTGCTCTTCTTTTTTGGTAAAATTATCGTTGTTCCAGAGTTGTGTCAGGTAGCTTTGCGAGACATCTTTCAGAACCTCAAGTTCAATAGCCCCGCCGAATTGTCTCCCTCCTGCATAAATTATTTCTCCAAGGACTTTGCCGACGGGAGAGGATTCTCCGGTAACGAAACTATAGTCAATATTACCGTCACCTTTGAACAGAATGGAGTCAGCGGGAATAAGTTCTCCGTTTCTGACGATAATTCTGTCCCCGGTTTTTAGTTTTGACAGAGGAATGGTAGTTTCGATTCCGGATTTAACGATGGCAACCGACAGCGGGAAATAGGATTTATAAGTTCTTTCGAAATTGAGGGCATCATACGTTTTATTCTGAAAAATTTTTCCGACCAGCAGAAGAAAGACCAGCATTGTCAAGGAATCGGAGTAACCCGCTCCAGTTTGAGTAATAATTTCGTAGGCGCTTCTGGAATACAAGACAAAGATACCGAGCGATATCGGAAAATCGATATTTATGACTTTTTTCTTAAGACCCTTGATTGCAGGGATATAATAAACGCTTGCGCTATATAAAAGTACGGGAAGTGATATAAGCAGGTTCAAGTAGCCGAAGAAATTTCCGAACAGGCTGTCGAGGCTTCTATTCAGTCCGAGATATTCCGGGAAGCTAAAGAGCATAATATTTCCGGCGGCAAAACCTGCCACACCGATTTTATAATATAATTTTTTATTATAGCTGCTTTTCTTTTTTTTCTCAATGGAATCGAGGTTAATCAGGGGTTCATATCCGATGGAATCGAGCAGTTCCACAATTTCTTTCAGTGAGGTTTTATCGTTAAAGAATTTCACGGATAGTTTTTTCTGTAAAAAGTTGACCTGTGATGAGACCACGCCTTTATTCAGTCTATTAATATTTTCGAGCAGCCATATACAGGAACTGCAGTGCATTTGCGGTATTGAGAACGTAGCAATTCCGATATTCCCGTCGAAGAAGTCCAAAATTTGTTTTACAGTTTCATCATTTTCCAGGTAAGAGTATTTGGTTTTGTTTCTCGTTGCGGGAGATATTCCGGGATTTTTTTCAAAATCGTAATATTTACAGAGTTTATTTTCCTCTAAAATTTCAAAAACGATTTTACACCCCGTACAGCAGAAGTATTTTTCTTCTTTAGATATAGTTTTGTCTCTGCAGATATCGCCGCAGTGGTAACATATTATTTTTTCGCTTGTGTAAATATTATCTTCAGGCATCAGAACAAAGATACGGAAATTCCTATTTCTTAATTTTGTAAAAATAAATTAAGTATCGGGGGAAGAATCAGGCATACAAGACATAAATAATTCAGAAATCGATGTAAGAGAGCCAGCTTCCACCAACATTTAAAACAACACAATTTTTGTTCTTCCCGTTCCTATTAAACTCAGATTTTAAATGCGAGATTAGGAAACGCCATTAATTTTTTTTAGGTATTTATCTATTATATTATAAAACTCTTCTTTAATGAAGGGTTTTGCGAGATAGTCATCCATACCGGCATTAAGGCATTTTTCTCTGTCAGCTTTCACGGCATAAGCGGTTATACCAATTATAGGGATATGTTTACCGGTTCCCTTTTCAATTTCTCTTATTATTGCGGTTGCTTCAAGTCCGTCCATGACGGGCATTTGAATATCCATCAGTATAATATCAAATTGTGACTGCTCCAATATATCGAATATTTTCAGACCGTTTTCGACTATAATGACATCGAAATTTTTTCTTACAAGGAGTTCCTTAACCAATCTCTGATTTACGATATTATCTTCGGCGACAAGGATGCTTGCTTTCTTTGTCACGGGGGTTTCTTTAGCGGGCGGAGCTTCTTCTTTTTTTACGGGTTTTATAATACGCGGTGTTACATATTCGAACGGGATTTCGAGTGTAAAAACGGAGCCTTCGTTTTCGGTACTTGCAACAGACATCCTGCCTTCCATAAGGAGAAGCAAGTGTTTAACGATAGCGGTGCCGAGTCCGGTTCCGCGGTATTCAAACCGAGGAATTTCGCCGGTTGGTTCCTTACCGTTAATATCTCCAAAGAGTGCATCCATTTTTTCTTTAGTCATTCCGCATCCGGTATCGGATATTTTAAATTCAATCCACACCTTATCGTTTTCGCGTTTTTTTTCTTTCAGTTCGAGTTCTATATGTCCTTTTTCGGTTGAGTTGAGGGAGTTTTTAAGCAAGTTAATCAGAATCTGGTTAACCCTAAGCGGGTCGCCGAGGATATTAAAATTAATTTTTTCGTCAACGTCTATATTCAATGACAATTTTTTTCTTTTTGCATCGAAGTCGAGGATCTGGGATGTTTTATAGACCAGTTCTCTTATATTGAATTCGAGTTTTTCGAGTTTCAGTTTACCTGTTTCTATTCTGGAGAAGTCGAGGATATCATTAATTATTGCGAGCAGTGTTCCGGAGGAGAAATTAATAATGTCCAAATATTCTTTTTGTTCTTTTGTCAAACTGGTCAGCAGCATCAGTTCGGTCATGCCTATAATACCGCTCATAGGGGTTCTGATTTCCTGACTCATATTAGAGAGGAAGAGGGTTTTTGCCTCGTTCAGTGCTTCCAATTTTTGTTTTTCCGACAAGAGTTTATTGAATTTTTCCTTAATTTCTTTTGAGTCGTTTTCCGGTTTTAGAGCTGCGGTATGTTTCTCGGGAGAAATATTATCCTTCTTCAGAATCATATAGGTAACGAACCCGAAGATTCCGCCTGTTAGAATAAGGAAGAGCAGGGAGAGCAACAATATTTCCGGCGGAAGCTTAAACGAAGCAGTAAAAAACAATATTACAAGCAATCCGAATATGAAGTAGAATAAGCTTACCTTAATCGAGGTTTTAATTTGTAGATTCATTTTTCTATAATTTACAAAGCTTTTAATTTTAGCAGAACGCAAAGTACAGAATCAGCATTTCGTTAAAAAATATACAAACAATATTAATAATTCAATTTAATAAATAGAATCGGCAAAATAAAAATTTCCATTCATTACAACGTTAACGAATATAAAGATTCGAAAAGATAACCCGATATTGCATTGTTATGTGCGATGCGAAATTTACATTTGTTTTCTTCCCTAACAAATATTTTTTACCGAACCGTAAAAATCCGGGAACTAAAATAAGGCTTACGAAGTTTTGATGTACATACATATAATGTTAAAACATTAAATACAAGTTATATGAAATTAGAAGAAGAAATTAAGCAGAAGAGATTCAATACTGAGTACGAAAAGCTTGTCGTCAACGTGTTATATACCGGGAACTGGATGAATCTGGTAAATTCGATAAACCTGAAACCGCACGGGCTGACATTACCGCAGTACAACGTATTGAGAATACTCAGAGGTCAGTATCCGAAGCCTGCGACGGTAAATTTGTTAATAGAGAGAATGCTGGACAAGTCGTCAAATGCGTCAAGAATAGTAGACAGGTTATTAAGCAAGAATCTTGTTACGAGAAGGACATGCAAGAAGGACAGGCGGTCCGTAGACGTATTAATAACGGATAAAGGGCTGGAATTACTAAAGAAAATTGATTTACTACAGATAAAGTGGCGCAAGAAGTATGAAACTTTAGGCGAAGAAGAAGCAAAGAAACTGAATTTTTTACTGGATAAATTACGAGGTTAGCACATACCCTAAAAGATTTTTTATTAAACAAAAAAAACAAAACATATGAAGAAAAAACAAAACATTTATTTATTAGCCACAATGTTCTTGGCATTATTCGCATCCGTAATTTTTATTACCGGCTGCGGCAAATCCGAAAAGGAAGTCAAGATGATTTCAAGCGAGAAGTCAGGCGAAACGAAGAAAGGTACGCAGATGCTAAAGGTCGACACGTCATCCAGCACTGTAAGCTGGCTTGGGAAGAAAGTAACAGGCGAGCACGACGGAACCATAAAGATTGCAAAGGGTGAAATCAGCGTCGATAAAGACAATGTAGTCGGCGGCAGTTTTGAGATAGATATGAACACGATAGTGAACCGGGATCTGGAGGATGCAGAAATGAACTCGAAATTAATAAAGCATTTAAAATCGGACGATTTTTTCTCGGTAGATAAGCATCCGACGGCAAAGTTCGAAATTACGAATGTAGAGCCTTTAAGTGACCGTGAAAAGCCGAATTACAACAATACAATCAGCGGGAATCTTACAATAAAGGGGATAACAAAAGGTATTTCATTCCCTGCGTCAATAAAGATGGAAAACGATGTATTGAGTTCATTTGCTGATTTTGATATAGACAGGACGAAATGGGAAATAAAATACGGTTCCGGAAAGTTTTTCGAAAATCTCGGCGACAAGATGATAAACGACAAATTTAACATAAAATTTAAAATCACAGCGAAGTAGTCAGTTTTCCGTAAAGTAAAAAAGCATTAGTATTTAACATAATTAGAGAGTAAAATGAAAACATTCAAATCGGTAATACACAGGGCAAAGACAAGGGGATATTTTAACCACGGCTGGTTAAAGACATATCACACATTCAGTTTTGCAGAATATTACGATAAATCGCGTATACACTTCGGGATGTTAAGAGTAATAAACGACGATGTGATAGCGCCGGGTAAAGGATTCGGGACTCATCCGCACGATAATATGGAAATAATAACACTGCCTTTATCCGGCTCGTTAGCTCACAGGGACAGTATGGGACACGAGGAGGTAATATCCGAAAACGAAGTACAGGTAATGTCTGCAGGTTCAGGGTTAACGCATTCCGAGTATAATGCATCGGACACGGAAGAAGTCGGTCTTTTGCAAATCTGGGTTTTCCCTAAGGAGTACGACATAGAGCCGTGTTACGACCAGAAAATTTTTGACCCGTTTTTAATGAAGAACACGATACTGACGGTAGTATCTCCGGAAAAGGACGAAAATGTACTTTGGATAAACCAGGATGCATATTTTTCCTTTTCGGAATTAGATGCGGGCATTAGTATAGAATATAAGATAAAAAGAAAAAAAAACGGTGTTTACATTTTTGTAATAGACGGAACAATCAGTGTTGAGGACGAGACTCTCGGGAGCAGGGACGGGATGGGATTGGAAGGTATCGATTCGGTAAAGATAAAGGCGGAGTCGGGTTCGAAGATTCTTTTTATCGAGGTGCCGATGGCAGGTTAGAATATTGATAAACAACAAATAATTAATTTAACAGTTTTAATATAAAACAACAATATATGAGCAAGAAGATAAAAATAGCGTCGCTTTCCGGAAGCTTGAGGAAGGAATCATATAACAGTGCGTTAATCAGTGCGGCGAAGGAATTGAAACCCGAAGATACGGAAATTGAAGTTTTGGACATAAGCAAGGTTCCGTTATTCAATGATGACGAGAGGGTAAAAGAAATTCCCGAAAGCGTAAAAGAATTATCGGAAAAAATTTCTTCCGCGGACGGTTTACTGATAGCAACCCCGGAATATAATTATTCGATTCCCGGTGTTTTGAAAAATGCAATTGACTGGATTTCAAAAATCCCGACGCAGCCGTTTAAAGAGAAACCCACAGCGATAATGGGGGCTACGCCTGGTATGTTAGGGACGGTCAGAGCACAGGTTCATCTCAGGCAGATTTCATTAGCGTTGAATCTGAACGTATTAAATTCACCCGAGGTATATGTAACTTTGGCAAAAGATAAATTTGATTCCAGCGGCAGATTAGTGCACGAGCCGACAAGAGAAATCATCAGCAAACTGATTGCGGGATTAAGAGAAAAGATAGTAAGCACAAATTAGTATTACATTTATAATGACGCGCCAAATTTGTATTTTGTATTTTGTTCCGAAAAAAATTTTTGAAATTTCATGTTACAGATATTAATAGGGAGCGTTATTCTCAGCGTTACGCATGCGTTAATACCGAACCACTGGTTTCCACTTATAGCGATAAGCAAATCCGAAAAGTGGACGAGACGGGAGACGCTTTTAGTTACGGCAATTACGGGGTTTGCACACATAACAAGTACCATTATAATAGGGATAATAGTGGGATTTATAGGATACAAGCTAAGCGACTCGCTCGAGACGATAACGCACATAATAGCTCCGAGCGTTCTTGTACTTTTCGGTGTAATATATTTAGTTTTGAGTTTTATAAGGCCGCATCATCACCATCATCAAATCAATTCGGAGGATTTGCAACAGGGAGGCAAGAAATCAAAATTTGCAATTGTATTTTCATTTGCAACTCTGATGTTTTTTTCGCCATGCATAGAAATCGAGGCATATTACTTTACGGCAGGCTCTATCGGATGGGGAGGAATACTGATTTTATCTTTTATATATCTTGTGATAACGGTATCGTTTATGATTTTTCTTGTAGATTTCGGAAGAAGGAGTCTGGAGAAGTTAAGCGAGAAGCTTCATTTTCTGGATAAATACGAAAGAGTAATTACAGGAGTCGTGTTAATCCTTTTGGGATTTTTCACTTATTTTGTAGAGTTGTAACCATTTATTTATTCCCCCAACAAAGTAACGACCAGTTTTCTTCTGCCGCCGTGGTTTCGGTGCTCGCAGAGATATATTCCCTGCCAGGTGCCGAGGTTAAGTCTTCCCTCTTTAACCGGGATTGTCAGGCCGCTGCCGAGAATAGAATTTTTGATATGCGACGTCATATCATCGAGTCCTTCGAGCGTATGCCTGTAATAGCTACCTTCTTCCGGTACCATTTTATTAAAATGGGTTTCCATATCTTTTCTGACAGTCGGGTCTGCATTTTCGTTAACGGTAAGAGACGCGGAAGTATGCAGGATAAAGATATGAATTATACCTGTTTTAATATTTTTAATTTCGGGAATATTATTTAATACCTCATCGGTAATCAGATGAAATCCTCTTTCTCTTGGTTTCAGTGCGAACTCTTTTTGCAGAACACTCATATATTTTAGTTTTTACGGATTAAAGTTTTTCAATTTTAAAAATTTTTAATGCAAGAAGTGTCATATCGTCTGCTTGTTCCCTGCCATCCGAAAACATCCGCACGTCATCGATTATTTTTTCGCAGAGTTCTTTCGTATTTAAAATACGGTTTTTTTCCAGTGTATTTTTCAGTCTTTCCGTTCCGAACTGTTCGTCTTTAGGATTGAAGCTTTCCGTTACTCCGTCGGTATAGCACAGCAGCAAATCTCCATTATCGAGTTTTACAGAAGAAACTTTGTAGTCGAAATTACTTAACGCCCCTATAAGAAATCCGTCAGTTTTTAATTCTTCGAACGAATTTGTTTTTGCTTTAAGCAGAAGCGGGGGATTATGACCGGCGTTTACAAACCTCAGGGTTCCGGTTTCGGAATTATAGATGGAGAAAAAGAACGTAGCGAATTTGCTACCGTCGGTAGATTCACACATAAGCTTATTAACCTTATCCATAAATGTACTCAGGTCTTCGTTGAAAACGACGGCGTTACTTCTGACGAATCCGACGAGTCCCGCCATAAGGAGAGCAGATGGCAGACCGTGTCCTGCGATATCCCCGATTGCGAAAGCGGTTTTGAATTTATTGATACGGAAGTAATCGTAATAATCTCCTCCGACGGCTTCAGCGGGTTTGCAAAAGCCGGAGTAGTCGAGATTGTTTATCTCGGGTTTTGTCTGCGGGAATAATTTTTGCTGAACCTCTTTGGCAATTTCGAGCTCTCTGGTGATTTTTTGCTTTTCTGCCTCCTGTTGTTTTCTGACGGCTTTCTTAAGAGCGGAGACAGAGAAGATCAAGATTAAAAAAAAAGAAAACTCAACGAAAATATTCCAAACGAGAGAAGAATATTTTATTTCAATTTCCCTCAGGAAAAATGTATCAATAAACCAGGGAATCAGGCAGATTAAGCAGAGAAGGAATCCGTATTCTTTTCCCGCAAACCAGACAATAAACAGTACCGGAATCACATAGAAGATATAGAACGAAAAATCCGTTCCAGTAAAATAATCAAGAAATCCGAAAACGAAAACAATTAAGAGGGAGAAAAGGAAGAGCAGATATTTCGGAAATTTTTCAATCCGGAGTATAAGATTCATCTTTATCTTTTATTTGTATAAAATAACAAATATAAGATTTAAATTTAATTACTATGATTATTCAGTATAAGAAAACGGATAGAGATTAATGAAGCGGGTAAAATAAAAACCCTGTTATTTTTTCATAACAGGGTTTTATAATCCAGGTAAATATTTTTACTACGCATTTGCGGGTGGTGTAAAGACGCGGGCGGCAAGCTCCGTATCGAGCATAAGCATTCCCTGTCCTTCGCCTTTAATGAGTTTCAGTTTGCCGAGAATTTTCGAAACCGTAGCTTCTTCTTCCACCTGTTCGTCGACGAACCAGCTAAGGAAGCTTGCCGAAGCGTGGTCATTTTCTTTGATAGCGAGGCTCATCAGGTCGTTAATCGATTTCGTAATGAACTTTTCGTGTTCGAGAGTTTTTTCATAGATTTCCAGAATGGATTTGAAATCCACTTCTGGTCCCGCAATAGGTTTAAGTATTACTCTTCCCCCGCATTCCGTAACGAAGTTAAACATTTTCATAGCGTGGAAGTGTTCTTCCTGTGTCTGTACCATAAAATAATTTGCGAAGCCGTCGAGGTCCTGGGTATAGCAGTACGCCGCCATTGAAAGGTACAGATATTCGGAAAACAGTTCTCTGTTAATTTGCTCGTTGAAAGCATCCTGAAGTTTTTGTGACATCATAGTATAAATCCTTTATAATTATTTGTAAGTTTTGAAATTTTTTTAATATAAGCTTTAATGTTATATAAACAAATTATAAAATAAATTAGTTTTTAAATATGAAATTAATTTTCTGAAAAAGTAACCGTTTCGAGCATGTCGGAAAAAGCGATATTATCGACAACGTCCATACCTTCCACGACCTCGCCGAATATTGTATATCTTCCGTCGAGGTGATAATGCGGAGAATGCATAATAAAGAACTGGCTTCCTTCCGTATCCCTTCCTTCGGATGCCATACCGAAGAATCCCCTTTCGAAGCGAAGCGGTGAAAACTCGGAGCGGATGGAATAGTCCGGTCCTCCGTATCCGTTATTTTGCGGGTCACCGCCCTGGATAACGAAATTCGGAACAACGCGGTGGAAGGATGTTTTGTCGTAGAATTTTTTTTCTGCAAGTCTGATGAAGTTCACGACAGAAAACAGTGCGACTTCTGGGAGAAGTTTAATTTTGATATTCCCCTTTTCCGTTTTAAGTATGGCAAATTTCTTCTTGTCCAGGGTTTTGATAAACTCCCAGTCAAAATCGGTTCTGAATTTTGTTGTAAAGGAATAATCCTTTCCGCTAATTTTTTTCAGGGCGTTTGCGGATGCTTTGCAGATGTCGTAGCTGACGGAGTTTAGATTTTCTTTAAGGATATTTTCCGCTTCATTCATTTTAAGTTCTCCGAATTCGTTAATGAAAAGTATCATTGCATCTTTATCTTTTGGATAGACGAGTTCTTTATAATCCATAAGCAAAACCATTTTAATATTATTTCTTAAATCCAAATATATGGAATCGTTTAAAGCGGTAAAACAAATATCAAGAATAGAGGGGTCTTTCGAAGCTACGAAATTAGTAAGTATAAGCATTATTTTTTCCTGATTTTTTTTATCAACATTATTTTTCAGGACAGAAAGTACTTCAACATAAGCTCTGTAAACCTTTGCCAGAGTTGCATCCTGCACCATATCACCGAAATCCTGTTTATGTATTTCATTGTACCGCTGTACTCTTTTTCCTACAGAATCCGTAAGTTCATTGTAAACTATTCCGTCTTTAAAAAATTGAAAACTTCTTATTATATACGGGATTAAATCTTCGTTTTCCGTTTCGGACATTTTCAGCAGAAGTTCGCGTTTTACGTCATCCTTAAAAATGGTGCCGTAGGCAAGAATCGCCTCGCATTTATCCTGCCACTCGACTGCTTTATCGGGAGGAAAGAACCATTCGAGCCTTTGTCTTACGGTTTGGAGGTTTTGATTGGGTTCTTTCAGTCCGGAAAAAAGAAGAGCGGTAACCCTAAGAGCAGTATGTCTGACATTCGGGTTTGCGTCGTCGTATCTGTATGTAATGGCATTTACAAGTTTTTCGTCGAGAACCGATTCGCTTGTTTTTTTATAAAGCGGAAGAAAATTAAGGATATTCACTTTTACCCGCCAATCTTCTTCTTTATCGAGAGAAGAAACGGCATAATTTACATCTCCGATATCTGTGACATAGCCCAGAGCAGAAAATGACCACATACGCACATAGGGGTCGTTATTTTTTGTTAGCTGGATGATGTGGTCGCGAAGAGGGGTAAGCAAAGTTTTAATACGTATTCTGTAGAGTGCATACGCGATATATCTGGTGGTTTCCAAATCGGGAGCAGAAGTCAAAATATTTTTTAAAAAGTTAACACCTATTTCTGTTTTAATATTTCTCACGGCGAATCTTGCAATTGCGAGGGCTATAGCTTTTGCGACCGTATTATTGCTGTTATTATAATTCAGAATTACGGAGAGGGAGTTTTCATCTCCAACTTTTCCCAACGCATCGATAATCGAGCAAATGACCTCGGGGTCGTTTTCGTTATACAGGGCTTTCACCAGGAGGTATTTTGATTTATCGCAGGGGATTTGTCCGAGAGCAAATGCCGCAGCAGATTTTTTATCTTTATTATGAGCGGAGATTAATATCCCCGCAATATCTTCAACGGTATTAGAGTCTGCAATGTCAGCGAGCGCATAGAGTGAATTAATCACGAGGTTATTATTTTTTGAGCCGAGGAATTTGATAAGCTCGTTGTTTTCGCCGAGAGAGCGAGTATCGCGGCATGCATAGATTTGTTTTTCTTCTTCGGAAAAATCCTGTGCGGGCAGGGTCACGGTGAGCAAAAGGATTAAGAAAATAAGATAATTTTTCATAGAAATAAGATAAAAATATTATTAAGGATATATTTTCGTCATATTATTTATATATTACGATTAAAAAAAGTCATAATATAATTCGCAGGGGTAGCATAGAATAAAGTTCAGGACGATAAAAATATCTTAGTTGATGCAGGATTGTTGATATTAACGCAAAAAATATTAATAATTTATGAAATTTTTTTATTTAAACAGATGTTACAATATTAACTTCCGGCAAGCTGATTGATTGTTCCGAGAGTCTATGAAATTTTTGGGTGATTCATTTAATTGTAATTTTTTTTATTTTACGGATATTTCTATTCTATGAAAAAACATTTACTGGATTACAATTTAAAGGTACGTTTACCGGTAATTATTTTCACGGCAGTATTGGCTTTTACGATAACCTATTATGCCTCATACGCAGAGCGTAACGGGATAGGTTACTCACCCGAGCAACCGATAAAATTTTCACACAAGTTACACGCGGGTGACATGCAGATAGACTGCAAGTACTGTCACGTTGGCGTAGACAAGTCAAGGACGGCCGGCGTACCATCGGCCGATATCTGCATGAACTGTCATACGGTTGCGAGGGCAGACAGGCCGGAGATTGTAAAGCTGGTAAAGTACTACAACGAGAAGAAGCCAATCGAATGGAAGAGGATACACAAGGTCCCTGATTTTGCATATTTTAATCACAGCGTACATGTTAACAGGGAAATAGACTGCACGAACTGTCACGGTGAAGTAAAGCAAATGGAGCAGTTAGCACAAGTAAACTCTTTCACCATGGGGGCGTGTTTAACATGTCACAGAAAGCCGGAGCAAAAGATTTCGAATTACGAGGAAATAAAGGGCAATCTCAAAAAGGGACCCGAAAATTGTGCGGCATGTCACAGGTAAATATTCAATTAAGAAAATGAAAATTTTAGAAATATGAAAGTTTCAGAAAACACAAAGGAAAAAAAGTTAAGCAGAAAAAAATTTATTTTTTATTCCGGGCTAGTATTGATGGGAATATACGGTTTAGTAAAGATACCGATGAAGATTTTCGGCAGGAAGGAGAGGGAAAAATTTTTCGGGCACATGAGAGAGGAATACAAGTTTGAGACCAATCCCGAATCGGTAAGGCGGAAAATTTAACGGAATATATTCAAATCTTCCGGATTAAAAAAATAAACATTACAATTTAACGGAAAATTATTTTACGAGCGAGAAGGATATTTCTTGAAAAAGGAAAACAAAAAGGCAGAAGTTGGTTACTGGAGAGGATTCAGGGAGTTATACAACGACCCTGAATTTAGGAAGGCGAAGGAAAACGAATTTGCTGGAGAAATCTCCGATTCAGGCGGTTTACACGGTCTTTCCGGTATATCGCGAAGAAAATTTTTAGCATTATTTGCGGCTTCGGCGGCTTTTGCGGCGGCGGGGTGTTCGGATTACAGGGACAAAGGAGCAATTGTTCCATACAACAAGAAGCCAGAGGAAATTACGCCGGGGGTTCCGAACTGGTACGCATCGACCTGCACGCTGTGTCCGAACGCATGCGGTATCTTAATAAAGACACGGGAGGGGAGGCCGATAAAGGCAGACGGGAATCCCGACCATCCGATAAGCAAAGGGAAAATTTGTGCAAGGGGGCAGGCAGGTATTTTAAATTTATATGACCCGGAAAGAATAAGAGAGCCCAAGTTTAATACAGGCGGCGGAGACATGACGGTGACAAGTTGGGAAGCCGTTGACGAAAAGATTGTTTCCGAATTGAAAAATCTTTCTTCGAGCGGGAAAGAAATTGCGATTATTACTCATTCGGTTATATCCCCCACGCAGAAAAAGTTATTTGATGATTTTATTTCGGCATATCCTACAGCAAAAATATATTCATACGAACTAACAAGCGATATTAATTACAGAAATGCATTTAAGAAGACATACGGAACGGACATCATTCCGCAGGTAAGATTAGATGAGGCTAAAATTATTTTATCGCTTGAATCCGATTTTCTCGGAAGCGAGGGTAACCCGGTAGAGCAGGCAAGACTGTATACGCAGGGAAGGGATGTATTTTCAAAAAAGGAATTCAACCGCCTGTATTCGGTTGAAGGAGCGATGAGCCCGACAGGCATGAATGCGGATTACAGGATACGTTTAAGGACGGATGCGATAGAAGAATTTACGTTGTGCCTTCTGAACGAGCTGATAACCGAAAAAAAAGTTACTTCTTTTAGCGGCAACAGTAATATAGTAAGCAAAATAAAAGATTATAAATTAAACGAATTTATAAAGAAGCACAAGCTTGCCGAAGAAACAGTTAAAACTCTAATCGAAGATTTTGTGAAGAATCAGGGGGAGTGTTATGTTTCGGCGGGGTTGAAACTTCCGGAATCCACACATATAATCGTTAATTTACTTAACGAAGTTCTCGGTGCGCCGAAGTTATATTCAAAAGAATTATTATCACAAAACGCATTGCCCTTAAGTTCGAAGAAAGATATCGGGGAATTGGTTTCGGGAATGAAATCGGGTAATGTCGGAATGGTAATTCACTTCGATACGAACCCGGTATTTCATTTTTCCAAGGATTATGATTACGAAGAATCACTTAAAAAAGTGGCGACGGTAGTAACAATGACAGAAAGCGTTACGGAGACTTCCTCTTTGAGCAACTATGTTTTGGGAATCAACCACAGTTTCGAGAGCTGGGGTGATTATAATGCGCGCACGGGATTTTTCAGCTTACAGCAACCGGTAATTTCACCTCTTTACAAGACGAGGCAGAAGGAAGCGATTTTACTTCACTGGGCGAGCGGAGCAAAGGAAGCATTTGCGGAAAACCTATATTTGAATTATTTAAAGTCGAACTGGGGGAAAGCGATTTATCCGATTACAAAATCAAAGGTTGATTTTAAGACATTTTGGGATCTTTCTCTGCACGACGGGGTTGTCAGTTTCAGCGAGAGAGCAGGTGAGATTTTAAATTTTAAACCCGAGGCTTTCACATCGATTAACGAATTCAGAAAAGCGAGTAAGGATTTAGTAATACTATTACGTGACTCATATTATCTGGGTGACGGAAGGTTGGCGAACAATGGCTGGTTGCAGGAGTTACCTCATCCTGTCTCGAAGGTAGTCTGGGACAACTATGCGGCGATATCGCCTGCAACTGCCATAATTTTTGGATTAAAATCAAACGACCTGGTGGATTTATCGGCGGGAGGAAAATCCATAAAGCTGCCTGTATTTGTACAGCCGGGGATGGCGGATGATGTTGTTGCAATCGAGCTTGGTTTCGGAAGAACGAAAGCGGGTACGGTAGGAAGGGAAACGGGTTTTAATGCGACACAATTGATTTCCAAAGATACGCAGATTTCCGAGTGGATATACAACGACGGGAAGATAACTAAAGCCGGTGGTGAATACGAATTAGTCACAACGCAGGAGCATTATCCAATAGACGAGAAAAGGTATAACGACATACATTTAAAGCGGGAGATAATACAGGAAGGGACTTACGAAGAATACAAGAGGAATCCGAAATTTTTAATCGAGGAGAGAAAGTACACGGAACTTTTCAATATAAACGAAGGGCATGAATACACAGGTGTTAAGTGGGCGATGTCGATTGATTTAAACAAATGTATCGGCTGCAATAACTGCGTAGCGGCATGCAACGTTGAGAATAACATTCCGGTGGTCGGTAAGGAGCAAGTCGGGAGGAACAGGGAGATGCAATGGATAAGATTGGACAGGTATTACGGCGGGCATTCCGACAATCCGAGAGTAAGCTTACAGCCGATGTTATGTCAGCATTGCGACAATGCGCCGTGCGAGAACGTATGTCCGGTAGCGGCGACAAATCACAGTCCCGACGGGTTGAACCAGATGGCATACAACAGGTGTGTGGGGACGAGGTATTGTGCAAACAACTGTCCGTATAAGGTGAGAAGATACAATTATTTCAATTACAGGGACAATTTTGCGGATGCATATCAGGAAAAGCAGCCCTTGAGTTTACTTTTTAATCCGGAAGTAACGGTACGCTTGAGAGGAGTAATGGAGAAGTGCACATTTTGCATTCAGAGAATAATGGACGAGAGGCAGCATGCAACACAGGAAAGCAGGGAAATCGACGGTGACAAGGTAGCAACGGCGTGTCAGGAAGCGTGTCCATCGAGTGCAATTGTTTTCGGGGATTTGAACAAGAAGGATTCCGAAATTACAAAGCGAAGAAGCCACGAATTAGGATATCACGTTCTGGAAGAAATAAACGTAAGACCAAACGTAACATATATTGCAAAACTCAGAAACATTAAACCGGAGAAAAAGCAGTGACCACGACCGATTACACACTTGAAATTCCCGTTGTAGAGGGAAGGCCGACAGCGGGGCAGATAGACGAGATTGTTTCGGTTCCGATGAACACGAAGCCGGGCAAGGTATGGAAGATTTTAATTACGATAACATCATTAATGCTTTTAGCCGGCTCGGTGGCATTGGGTTATACATTTTATTATGGTATAGGAATGTGGGGAAACAACAATCCTGTAAGCTGGGGTTTTGACATCGTAAATTTCGTTTTCTGGGTTGGTATTGGTCATGCGGGAACATTAATATCGGCAATTCTTTTCCTCCTTCGTCAACGCTGGCGTACGGGTATTGCAAGATTTGCGGAGGCAATGACAATTTTTGCAGTAATGTGTGCCGGATTATTTCCCGCTTTGCATACCGGAAGGTTTTGGCTTGACGGGTATTTATTTCCCTATCCGAACCAAAATCATTTGTGGGTAAATTTCACCTCCCCGCTTCTCTGGGATGTGTTTGCGGTATCGACATATTTTACGGTTTCTTTAATTTTCTGGTATGTAGGGCTTATGCCGGATTTTGCGACGCTCAGGGACAGGACGGAGAACAAGTTAAAGAAAGCGATATACACAATTTTTTCACTCGGGTGGAGGCATTCGACAAGGCACTGGCAGCATTTCGAAAAAATTTATGTAATACTTGCGGGTTTTGCGACGCCGCTGGTACTATCGGTGCACACGATAGTAAGTTTCGATTTTGCGGTTTCGGTTATACCCGGATGGCACACGACCATATTTCCGCCGTATTTCGTTGCGGGGGCTGTGTTTTCGGGATTTGCGATGGTGCAAAATGTTTTAATTTTTGTAAGGCAGGCATTTAATCTGAAGCATATAATTACGCTGAATCATCTTGAGAAAATGAATCAGGTTATGATAGTTGTAGGGATGATAGTTGGTTATGCTTACGGGATGGAATTTTTTATTGCGTGGTACAGCGGGAATGATTTCGAGATGTTTACTTTTATAAACAGGGCATTAGGTCCATACGCATGGGCTTACTGGATAATGGTGACCTGCAACGTAGTATCTCCGCAATTTTTCTGGTTCAGGAAGCTGAGGCGCTCGATACCGGTTATGTTTATAATCGGTATAATAATAAATATCGGTATGTGGTTTGAGAGATTTGTAATTATAGTAACATCGCTGTCGAGAGATTTTCTTCCCTCGAGTTGGGGGATGTACACGCCTACGATTTACGATTTTGGTGTTCTGATATTTTCGTTCGGATTATTTTTCACGTTACTATTATTATTTGTGAAATCTCTTCCGGTTGTATCTCTATCGGAAGTAAAGGCGGTTGTTGATGGTGCTCAGCCTTCGCACAAAGGAGGGCATTAATGAAAGAGAAGAAAATATTTTCGGTAGCGGCTTTATTCGACACGCCTGACGACATAACGCGTGCGGCAAAAGAGACGACGGCTGGGGGTTATACAAAATACGACGTTAACACTCCGTATCCCGTACACGGAATGGAAAAGGCAATGAGGTTAAAGCCATCGAGGCTTGGCATAATCACTTTTCTAATAGGTATAGGCGGGGCAACATTTGCCGTTTTGTTCATGTCGTGGGTAGCGATTGTGGATTACCCTCTGGTAATAGGCGGGAAGCCATTCTTTTCTTGGCCGGCATTCGTGCCGATTACGTTCGAGGTAACGGTGCTTTCGGCATCCGTGGGGACAGTGGTTGCTATGATAGCTTTGTTTTTCAAGTTCCCTCACAACAGTCACCCACTGCACGATACGAATTACATGAAGAAGGTTTCTTCGGATAAATTCGGGATAAACATAACAGCGATTGACCCGATGTTTGACGAGGAGAGGGTAAGGAAATTTTTATCAGGAATCGGCGGAAAAGAAATAGAGATTATATATAGGGAGCCGTTTCCGACCGACATAAGGATGTTCGACAAGAGGTTTATCGGTACGCTGGTTTTAGTGGCGGTTTTCACGGCAGGGGCGTCGTATCTCGTACTGAACAAACTTTTATACATACAGCCGTTCTCGTGGATGTCCGAGCAGGACAAGGGATTGCCCCAGACCAAGAGCGAAGTTTTTTCAGACGGTTTTACCATGAGACAGCCCGTAGAGGGAACAGTTGCCCGGGATTATATTCCTTATGAATACAAGGGATTAAAGGATTCAGCGGTCATAAATCTGTCCAATCCTTTACCTTTTTCAAAGCAGGTGACAGATAAGGGTAAGGAGAGATATGACACATACTGCAGTCTGTGTCACGGATATAACGGAAAGGGTGATACAAGGTTACGCGACCAATTTCCAAAGCCGCCGACCCTTCACAGCGAGAAGGTGAAGAACTGGCCGGACGGGAACATTTATCATGTAATAACGAACGGGCAGAATATAATGCCTTCTTACGATAAGCAAATCGACAGGGATGACAGATGGGCAATAGTGCATTACATAAGGGTTTTACAGCGATCGCAAGACGCAAAGGACAGTGATTTTGAAAATTCAAAATAAAAAGGAAATTTTTTAGCCGACAAAATAAAAATGGAATATCAGAAAAAAGAGTTGCCGAAAAAGTTTAGAACAGTCGGATGGATACTTGTCGCGATTGGTTTACTATTAGTTGCGATATCTTATCTTGTTAATCCGATGAGGGCATCGTTCAATAACGTTGTGGCGTTAATGTTTACGGCAGGGATTTCGGTGGGTGCATTGGTTCTGGTTGCCCTCGAACATTTATCCGGTGCGGTATGGAGCACGCCAACGAGAAGGGTAAGTGAATTTCTTGCGGCATCGATTCCGTTTGTAGTACTGCTTGGAATTCCCTTATTATTTAATCTTCACGGACTTTTTCACTGGACTCACGAGGATGCGGTGAAGAGCGACCATTATCTGCAGATTAAAGCTCCGTATCTGAACGCTACATTTTTCATAATCAGGTATTTCGGGATATTTGCGCTATTATTAATTTTTTATTTTATATTCATCGGGAACTCACGAAAGCAGGATATAACGAAGGACCAGGGATTGACAAGAAAAAGCGTTAAGTTATCGGCTGTGTTTATGCCTGTTGCCGCAATCGGGATTTCTTTTTTGGCGATTGACTGGATGATGAGTCTCGAGCCGCACTGGTATTCTACCATATTCGGAATATATTACATAACTGCGACGTTGCTTGCGGGTCTTGCCGCAACCACTTTTGCCGCGGTAAGTTTAAACGAGAAGGGATATTTACATCCTTCGATTGGTCCCGACCATTATTATTCATTCGGGGCACTGTTATTCGGCATAACTAATTTCTGGGCATATATTGCTTTCAGCCAGTTTTTGCTGATATGGTATGCGAACATTCCGGAAGAGACCGCCTGGTTTATGATGAGGTGGACGGGCGGGTGGAAGTACGTAACGATTGCGATGATAGTGATTCGTTTTGCCATACCATATTTGGGGTTACTAACGGCACCTTCAAAGACAGACCCGAAGAGGCTTAAGATTGTTTCAGTAATTATATTGTTTGCACATTTATTCGATATGTACTGGCTTATAATGCCCACTTACAGTGATGCGGCGGTATTCAGTTATTTTGAGATAGCGTTTCCGGTTTTAGCGACCGGGATATTGATACTTGTTTTTTTGTATCAGGCCAGGAAGCACAACATGATTCCCGTTGGTGACCCTAAATTGCAGAGGGGACTGGATTTTCATTTATAAACATCGAAAAAAAACTTAGGTAAAATAATGTTAGGCGAAAAAGACGACATAAATCTTGAAGTAGTAGAAAGGAAAAATATTATACTTGGTTTCTACGGGATTTTTTATATAATAATTTTAGGTTTAGTTGCCGGGCTCGGATGGTTTTATTTAAACAATTTAGAGGCATTCACACGCGAGGAGGTCACGCCTCTTGCCAGGTTAAAGGATACGGTAAGGAAGAGCGAGGATACGCCTATGTTAAAGGGTACGATTTCGCCGCCCGTAGATATTTTCAAGGGGAGTGTTTCCAATCCCGAAAAGGTTGCCAAGGGGAAGACTTTATTCGAAACGAACTGTTCGAGTTGTCACGGAGCAGAGGGTAAGGGAGACGGCATTGCAGGGAAGAGTATGAATCCCCCGCCGAGAAACTTTCACGATTTAAACGGCTGGACAAACGGAACCTCTTTTCCCGGAATATTCAAGACTTTGCAGGAAGGAATAACAGCGAGAGGGATGTCTTCATACAGCAGTTTGCCCGTGGAAGACAGGGTGGCAATTATACATTTTATAAGGACATTCAGAAACGACTATCCTGCAATAGAGCAGAGCGAGCTTAAAGAGCTCGACAAGATTTACAATCTTTCTTCGGGTACAAAACAGCCTTCGCTGATACCGGTGAAAACCGCAACGGAAAAGATGTTAAGCGAGGATTCGGTTTTTTACGTAAAAGCCGAAAACATTATAAGTATAATTAAATCGGACACGACAAACAAAGCGGCTGAAAAATTTAAAAGTATAAGTTATGATTTAAACCGTTCGGTTTACTCGTTAGGGAACTCGGGAAAGTGGAGAGAGGGCGAAGGACAGTTTGTTAATTTTATCACAACCGACCCAAGGAGCAAGGGATTCAGAGCATCGGTTAAGGAATTGACTTCGGAAGACTGGGGAATATTATATATTTACATTAAATCGTTATTTTAATTTTGTGTTTGCGGAACAAAGCCGAAGGATTAACAAAGAAAAGATTTAAAAATATTTTATGTTTAAAGAAACACTTACAGAGAAAGAGCAAACAAACCCAACGCAGAAAGAAAATGCGGGTTCATCGAGAGGAAGCCTATATTTTCTTTTCACGGAGTTAATTCTCTTCGGAGGCATGTTTATAGTTTATGCGGTTTACAGGTCGACATACCGCGAAGGGTTCGGTTTCGGATCTGCGGAGCTTGATTCTGCGGCCGGATTAATAAACACGATTGTTTTGTTAACGAGCGGTCTGACAATGGCGTTGGCATTAGCGTCTTTGCAAAGAAAGCAGAAATTATTCAGCATGTTTCTGATTGTATTCACAATTTTCTGGGGGATAATATTTTTAATTAACAGAATATTCGAGTGGGGTTCGAGGTTTAATTTCGGGTTTTATCCTTCGAGCTACGCAGGTTTACAGGTGGAAAAGGGAGAAATAATATTTTTCAATTTATTTCATTTGATGACCTGGCTGCACACTCTGCATATATTAACCGGAATGGTTTTTTTGACAATAATTTTTGTATCGGTTTACAAGGATGAAGTAACGGCAGATGTCAACGGCGGGCTCAGGGGAGCTGGGTTATTCTGGCACGTTGTGGTAATATTATGGATTTTTCTGTTCCCTCTTTTTTATTTAATAAAGTAAGATTTACAAGAATATTTTTTAAGTTACAGGATAATGGAAAACACACATTCTGAAAAATACGGGACTTACATTCTGGTCTGGCTGGGGCTTGTGACTTTAGCAACGTTTTCAACCGCTATTACGGGATTGAATATCGGCGGATTAACGGTTTTTATCTTGGTAACCGTTGCGGTTATACAATCAATATTCATAGCGAGATATTTTATAAAGGTTAAGAACAATTCGAAGCTGATTAAATTTCTTTTAACAAGTTACGCCTTGATATTTTTTATAATCTTATTAATAACATTAATAATATAGGACAAACATGAATTTTCTTGACAGATTTGTAATACCTTTGGGAGCAGGTCACATAGAGTTACTGAATATTCTGCAGATTATTACGCTGATAATTTTCCTGCCTTATGCGGGGATGATTTTAGGCGGAACGGGTATATCGGTTTACTTTAACGGCAAAGGAATAAAAGACAATAATCCTCTTTATACGAAATTTGCAAAGGATATTATCGACATACTACTGGTTAAAACGTTTGCGGGAATTGGGTTTACGGTTTTGCCTGTTGCGACAGTATCAATAATATATTCTCAGATTCTTTTTAATGCAAAAATCATTACGGTAAGCTTTTTGATATTTTCGGCATTATATTATCTTGCCTCGGTTATTTTCATATCCAAATACAAGAATTCATTTTTAAAAAATCAGAAACCAAACAAGTATTTGGTACACTTCCGTCTGGCAAGGAAAGAAGATTGTAATGAAGACGAAACCAAAAACATTGTACCTTCGCTTTCGGGGTATGCATACCTGGGTTTGACCGCGATGCTGGTCGGTTTATTTCTTTTCGTTTGCGGGACAACGGTTGTGTCGGACACGACGCGATGGAACACGACGGGAATAATAAAATCGGTTTTTTCCCCGCATGTATGGTTTAATTTTTTATATTTAATTTTTGCTTCGGTTTCGATTTCGGGCGGAGCAATATTATATTTATTTTTCATATGGCAGGGCGGCGTAAAGGATATGAACGATGAATACAAGAAGCTTGTGAAAGGGAGCGTTATTCCGGTAACGATGATTTCGTTAATAGTTCAGCCTATATTTTTATTCGGTAGTACTATACTAACGCCGGTTTCGGCGATGTCTTCGCCAATATATATTTATATAGTATTTTCTCTGGCGGGAATTTTGGTGGTTTGCAATTTACTGTATGCGATATACAAAAATTCGGAGATTCGTTTTGCGGGTGCGGTATTTTTCATTATGTTTTTAATTTTCGCTTTTACGATTGTTAAGGAGCAGGTTGTATTGGGGAATTCCGTGAAAGAGCACATATACACATTGAGTCGGAAACCCGAAGTATACAACAAACAGAGAAAATCGACCCTAAACACAGACGCAAAAATCGACGCAGAGCAGATATTTAACCAGAAATGTTTTGCCTGTCACAAGTTCGATGAGAAATTTGTAGGACCCGCATATAAAGAAACGGTTCCGAAGTACAACGGTGATGCCGTAAAACTGGCCGAATACATTTACAATCCGGTAAAAATCAATCCGGAGTATACGGTGATGCCAAACCAGGGATTAAAGAGAGAAGAAGCCGAAGCGCTGGCAAAGTGGCTGATAGAAAAGACAAAGTGATTTGTGTATTAAAGCTATATGTGATTTATTTTTACTATTATTTGTATATTGTGTCAGGAATCACGCATGGAAAATTTTCCACTAAGAAGAAAAAAGACAGCTTTCGTAATTTTAGTAACAGCCACCATAGCATTCGCTCTGGCGATTATTCCGGGAATATGGATTGCGGTTATGTCGATGATGATTTTTGATTCCGGAGTAACTACAATACTCATCATTCTTTATTCTTTTATTGCAACCTTTCCTCTTATTTGTTTTCTATCGTTTATATCGTGGGTGTTTTACGATTTAAGGAAATACTGGTTTGCTGTATTTATAAGTCTCATGCCGGTATTGAATCCGGTAGGGTTTGCGGTAATGCTTGCAATTAAAAATTTCTTTTAGCAAAGAGAATCCTTATTAAAATGTGATTTATGTAATATCTTTATTCAATTTTCGAAAACACAAATGATTTGTCGTCGGGGTCTTTAAGGCTCATTCTTTTGCTGCTTTCCATAATAATTTTGAACTCCCCTTTTGCACCCGAGACGGGGTGTACAACTTCAAGCACAAGCAAGTCTCCTACTTCGGATTTAATATTATAGGGCATTTCTATTTTATCCAGCGGTTCGCCGTGGACTGTTCCTGAGGCTATAAGATTTTCTTTTGTGAACTCATAAAAGATTTCTGTCTCGAGTCCTCTGGGCATACCAGCAACGCTGTCGGCTTTCCATTTTCCCACAATATTTTTTGACGGGCTTCCGGAGCAGCCAACCAGAGAAATTGCCATTGCAGATAACATAAAGATTACGGTAAAATTTTTTTTCATATAGAAGCGAATTAATTTGTCGTTATTTTATTTTAAATTCCTCTTTGAGAATTTTTACAAATTTATCTTTGTCCTGGCATTTATAAGATTTATCAATGAGCTCATATCCCTTTTTCGTTTCGCCGATTGAGTGATAGCAGGCTGTGATAGCGGCAAGAATAGTTTTAACCGAGCCGGCATCGGTATTAAATGTGTCCTCGCCTCTGCCGGGGCACTCGAAACCCTTTGTTGTAAATTCTTTCAGGTCTAATTTCAGTTCTTCGATATATGCATTTACAATGTCGAGATAATTTTTCGTAACATCCTTAAATTTATTGTTTTTGATTTTATAAACTCTCGGGGGGAAGCGGGTTTCGGCATAGTTTGTGAAAGCATAAGCAAACATATCTGTTGAAGTGTTGATTTCCAACGCTTTATCATTATCGATATCGTAGATTTCGAACCATGAATTGCCAAGATAAAGCGTATCGGAAATGTAAAACTTACCTTTATCCATTACACCGATAAAAAGATATACGCAGCAATGTGCCCCGCCGGTATACATACTTAACAGGAGATTTTTTTTTCTGGTATTGCTGAAGTCAATAGCATTCATAGTATCTATCCAGCCCTCAAAAACAGTTCTGGCTATTTCCTTTCCTTTGTATTTAACCGTTAAAGCCGAGTTCCACTCGCTTGTGTCGTATTTTGTCCGAAAAACATAATCTTCAAATGTAAATTTTATATCTTTTGCATAGGGGAAAACGTTACTTTGCCACACGCTATCATATTGGGAAAAAGAATCACTTGAAAGTGCCATTATTAACAGGACAGATGATAATAACACTCTTAATGTAAAAACTTTTCTACAGGACAAAAATTTTTTTTTCATACGGATTTTTGATTTAACATTTATAATTTAACATTAAACAGGTTATTCCATCTCCTGAATTGCTTTCTGTAACTCGTATCTTTTCAGTTTGTCTTCTTTGTTATAGAGGTACAGTTTTTTCATATCGATATATACAAGCAGGGCATCGAGTTTTCTGTTTTCTTTTACGGCTATCATTCCGAGAAGATAGTAGAGGTCGACGTTACCGGTTCCGTAATCATAGAGCATATCATTTCTGAAGAGCGCCTCATTAAGATATTTTTTTGCTTTTTTATAGTCCTTAAAATGCTTGTAGTATATATCGCCGAGTCTCACATAGGCGTTAATGTAATTCGAATCACGCTTAATAAGATTGTTATAACTGGCGATTGCTTTTTTATAATCTTTCATCATCTCGTTAAGGTAGGCAATTTGGTATCTTATGAAATTGTCGAGTGTATCTACTTTTAACATTTTTTCATAGAAGGTCAGGGCTTTTTTGTAGTCTTTGGAGGTCGAATATGCTTCTGCGAGCGATGAAGAGAGTGTATTCAGGAGGCTGTCGGAATCGAATCTTTCCCTTATTCTTTTATACAAGTCTTCCGCATTCTTAAAGTTATCGGTATAGACATACAGATCCATGAGATTCTGGTAGACGTAAAACGTATCGGGTTTCAGGTCTATACAGATGTTATAGTGGTTTTCGGCTTTGTTAAGATACATTTTATTAATAGAGTCCTGTTTTACGTAGAAGGTATCAATTTTTTTCATAGTATCGATTTGTTTCGAATAGAACCAGGTAGCATAGAGTTTATTCTTATAAGTTTCCGCCATTTTAAGGTTAGAGCTAAACAAATTCTGCATCCGTTTTTTCTGGTAGTCTTCGTTATTATCCAGGTCGGCGAAATTAATATTTTTAATTATGTCGTTAAAAGTATTAATTGCGATTGCGAAGTTCAGGTTTCCATAGAATCCGTATGAGTAAGTCGTGACTCCGATTACTTCTCCTTTGCCGCTAAAGAGCGCCCCGCCGCTGTTTCCGGGAGATATAGGGGCGGTAATCTGGATGACCTTATCGAACGTCTTTTCAATCAGGGTATAGGTTTCGGGGTCAGTAAAGCTTACTTTTTCATTTTCCCTGAGTGCGGCGACTATACCCTCTGAGATAGTATATTCAAATCCGAGCGGGCTTCCGATGGCATAGATATTCTGGCCGACTTTGACGTCGCCCGAGTTTCCGAGTTTCACGAAAGGAAAGGTCTTTTTAGTTGTATCTATAATTTTCAGTATAGCTATATCGTTTTTATCTTCGATGTAGACTATTTCGGCGTTATAGAATATTCCGTCGCTTGTTTTTATGAATATGCTGTCGTAGCCGGAAATAACGTGATTATTCGTGCCTACGAGTCCTTCTTTCGAAAAAATAAAGCCGCTTCCGCTTAGTAGAACGGTATCTTTATATGTATAGGAATACGAGACATAAGAAAAGTAGTCGTTTGCATGAAACCAAATCGACACGAGAGCGGATTTATTTTTTTCGATAATTTCTTCTGCGGTCAGGTCGCCGTTTTTCTTTTCCGGTTCAAGAGAAGGCGGCTGCAGGGTTTTATCCTGCGCTTTCAACGTAAAGGTCATCAGGAAAACAGAAAACAGAAGACATAATATTACAAATGATTTTTTCAAATTTATATTATAGTTTAATTTTATTCTCAAGAGGTTTAAAGACATTAAATGTTTATTTTCAGAAACATTATTTATGTTTCCATTTAGGTTTTCTTTTTTCGCCGAAAGCACTCATTCCTTCGATTTTATCTTCGCTGGCAAAGAGCAGGTAAAAGTTTTTTCTTTCGAATTCTATGCCGCCTTCGATAGTCGTATCGAAGGATTTGAGTATACACTCTTTTGCGAGCCGCACGGCTACAGCGGGTTTATTTGCGATTTCCTTAGCGAGGTAAACTGCTTCGTCGAGGTATGTTTCATTTCCTGCGATTTTTGTCAGTAATCCCGAATCGTACATTTCCTTCGCGGAATACATTTTACCCGTAAGTATAGCTTCCATAGATTTTGCTTTACCGATAGCTCTGGTCAGTCTTTGGGTTCCGCCGGCGCCGGGGATAACGCCGAGGTTAATTTCGGGCTGTCCGAACTTAGCACCTTCAGCGGCGACAATCATATCGCAATTCATCGCGAGTTCGTTTCCGCCTCCGAGGGCGAAGCCGCTAACAGCGGCTATAATTGGTTTTTTTATTTTTCTGATTCTGTCCCAGATAGAAAATTTATCTTTGAAATACATTTCCACGGTAGTAATTTCGTTCATCTCCTTAATATCGGAGCCTGCAGCGAAGGCTTTTTGGTTGCCGGTAATAACGATACAGCCGATTTCATTATCATCATCAAACGCTTCGAAGGCATTCACGACTTCGAAAAGCATAGGGATATTGAGTGCATTCAGGGTATTCGGGCGATTGAGCCGGATCAGCCCGACTTTTAATCCGTCAGGGTTTTCAATGACGGAGGCTACGATAAATTTATTATCGGAATATAATTTATTATCCATAAAAAAATTTAGATTTGGGAAATTAAAAACAATGTAAATTAATAACAATGAAAATGGATTAAAGATTACAATTTTTAACGTTGCTAAACAAAATAATTATAAATAATTTAGTTGCAAATTGTCTAAAAATGCAAATCATTAAAAAAACAGGAATGGACGATAAACACACCTTTAAAAGAGAACTGGGATTATTCGATTCAACAATGCTTGTTGTGGGCAGCATGATAGGTTCGGGAATATTTATAGTAAGTGCTGATATTTCACGCACGCTAAGTTCGCCCGGTTGGCTGATTTTGGCATGGGTAATAACGGGAGTGATAACGCTTGCGGCGGCGTTATGTTACGGCGAGCTTGCGGCGATGATGCCGCACGCGGGAGGTCAGTATGTATATTTGAGGGAGTCATGGAATCCACTGACGGGATTTTTATACGGCTGGACTTTATATCTTGTAATACAGACGGGTACGATAGCGGCGGTAGCTGTTGCTTTTGCGAAATACACGGGTGTTCTTATTCCGTGGTTTTCCGAGCAGCATATTTTGCTGGAGGCAGGGAGTTTTAAGATAACGGCGGCACAGTTACTTGCGATTACAAGCATTGCAGCTCTTACGTTCATAAATGCCAAGGGTGTAAAGTTAGGAAAGATTGTTCAAAACGGTTTTACGTTTACAAAATCGTCGGCTTTGATTTTATTGATTGTTCTGGGATTGGTGCTGGGAGCGGGTTCGGCAGCGATGAAAATCAATTTTTCCGATTTCTGGTCTGCATCGTGGGTGCACGTAAAGGACAACGTGATAACGTCGGTCGAGCCGCTTGCGGGATTCGGGATAATAATAGCTTTGGTTGTAGCGATGGTAGGGTCGATATTTTCGAGTGATGCATGGAACAACATAACATTTACGGCAGGTGAAGTAAAGAAGCCGAAGAGTATGATACCGCTGAGTCTTGTGCTGGGGACAGGAATTGTAACCGTATTATACATAGCAGCTAATTTCAGCTATTTGTTTATTCTGCCGATAAAAGGTAATCCGCAGGGGGCGACAGCGTTTGAGAGAGGGATACAGTTTGCTACGAGCGACAGGGTAGCAACGGGAGCGATAGAAGTTTTTCTCGGGGATTCTGCGGCAGTGATAATGGCGGTGCTGATAATGATTTCCACGTTCGGATGCAACAACGGGTTAATATTGGCGGGAGCGCGTGTAATTTACGCGATGGCGAGAGACAATCTTTTTTTCAGGAAGAGCGGTGAGTTAAACGAGCACGGTGTTCCGGGGACGGCGTTATTTTTTCAGGCGATATGGGCGAGCGTTTTGTGTCTTTCGGGGACATATTCGGATTTACTGGATTACGTTGTATTTGCGGTTCTTGTATTTTATATTTTAACAATTGCGGGTATTTTTAGGTTGAGAAAGAAAAGACCAGAAGCTGAGCGGCCTTACAGGACGATAGGGTACCCTGTATTGCCGGCGTTATATATTGTAATGGCAGCAGTTATTTGCACAATACTGCTGATATACAAGCCTCAATATACCTGGCCCGGTGTGGGGATTGTTTTACTCGGGATACCGGTATATTTTATATGGCGGAAAGTTACCGATAAGCCGCAGGAGAAATCGGGAGAAAAGACATAAATTACGAGAAGTGATTACGGAGTGATAATTAAAGTATTTAAAAAATTTTTAATTAATAAAATTGGAAACACAAACGTTAATAAAAATTATTCAGCTTATGCTGGCTCCAGCTGTTATGATAAACGCATGCGGATTGTTACTGCTGGGAATCAACAACAGGTATTCGTCGATGATAAGCAGGACACGTTTATTAAACGAAGAGAAAAGAAAGTACGTAATAAAGCTGGAGCACAACAACGAGCTTAATTTTTTCGAAATATCCAGACTTCAGAGCGTAAGAAAGCAGATAAGCGTATTGCAATACAGGTTGAAGCTGATACGCGATTGTATTTTTTCGATTACGATAGGATTATTTCTTTTCATACTTACATCGCTGCTGATAGGCGTGGAGACTTTTGCCGAACTTACTTTAACCAAGTATATATTCATTACGACTTTTACTCTGGGTATGGTTTTAGTAGGCATCGGATTAATATTTCTTTTAACCGATACTTTAAAAGCATACAAAATAGTTCTTGTAGATATTAAAGCGGACGAGTAAAAAATTTTAAGGGGGATTTCTCAATGGGAATTTCAAAAATAGGTTTTGGCTGTTACAGGGTTGACGACAGGGTAGAGGAACATTACAATGCCCTGCGTAAAGCAATTACGGGAGGGATAACGGTTATTGATACTTCGGCAAATTATGCTGACGGGAGGAGTGAGATTCTGGTAGGCAACGTAGTATCGGATTTGATTTCGGAGAACATAATAAAGCGGGAAGACATAACCATTGTGACTAAGGGAGGATACATCCAGGGTCAGAATTACAAATTTGCCCAGAAGAAAAAGCAGCAGGGAGCACCTTTTGATGACGTAGTAGAAATAGAGAGCGGTTTCTGGCACTGTATAAGTCCTGATTTTCTCGAAGACCAGATAAGCAGGCAGTTATTCCGCTTAAACCAGAACGATAATTACGGGTACATAGACGCATATCTGCTTCACAATCCGGAATATTTTTTAAAGTGGGCGGAAATCCGCGGTTACGATAATGCAAACACGATAGAGGAATATTATCTGAGGATAAAGAAGGCGTTTGAATTTTTAGAAGAGAAGGTTTCGGAGGGAAAAATAAAATCTTACGGAGTATCTTCAAATTCTTTTCCGAGGAAGATAGATTTTTTTGATTTCACGTCGCTAGACAAGATAATTGAATGTTCTAACAATGTGAAGGCCGAAAACAATTTCAGGTATGCCGAGTTTCCGTTCAACCTGATAGAATCGGGGGCATATCTCGAGAAAAATCACATGCGAAAATCGGTTCTAGAGCGTGCGGATGCTTACGATATAAAAACTTTGATAAACAGGCCTCTGAATGCGATAATCTCTAAAGGGTTAATAAGGCTTGCCGATTTCGAATACGAGGAGGTTTCGGAAAACAAGCTGCTCGGGCAGGTAAAGCTTGTATGCATAACGGAATACGATTTACTGAGGGAGAAATTTCAGAAATTCGTAATACCACACGAAGACGTTAAGGTAATCAAATCGCTTCTCACATTCGGGGAGAACGTAAAGGACAACGCGCTGACGTACGGGAGTTACGAGCATTTAACTGACATGATAGAGAATTATTTTTCTCCGAGGATAAATTATCTGACGGATTATTTCGAGAACAAGGTATCGGACGATTTTACGATAGGTTGTTTCAACAAGTACATAAAGGAAGTATACAAGCTGTTCAGTTACCTCAGCAATTTTTACAGGATTTTCGCCGACAAGAGAAGCAAGTTATTGCACACGATAATAAATGATTTTCTGCCTCAAAAATACCATAACATGCCTTTATCTCAAAAGGCACTGTTGGTAACGGGTTCGGTCGAAGGGGTCGGCTGTGTGCTGGTAGGGGCGAGGCAGGAAAAGTATGTGGATGATGTTTTAAACGTGCTTAAATTCGAAAAAATAGAAAATGCGCCCGAGATACTGAAGAAAATTCGGGAGGAAATAAAAAGCATAGTTATATAAATTTTAAACACACAAGAGAGAGCATAAAATGGAGAAGCCGGAAAAAATAAAAATACTCGCGATAATATTTTTAGTGATTTTTGCAGTTATACTTATTATACTAATGCTAAATTCGGGCAAGGAGAAAGAAGCGGTAACAGAGGAGAAAGAGGCTAAGACGGAGTTGAAGCAGTTAAGTGCGGACGAGCTGAAGCGTATAATACCGAACGAGATTGATTCGATACTTTTTCTATACGGTATCAAGCACGAATGGATAAAAAACATATCGTCGGCTACATTACCAGAGAAGCCGAAGAAAGAGAAAACGAAAAAGCCGGAAAAGCCGGAAAAGCCGGAAAAGCCGGTCAAGCCGACAACAAAGGTCCCGCCGCAGACGGAGAATCTCTGGTTTATAAAGGAGGTTACTATACCGAGGGATGTGCCGTTTGCGGAGCTTAATCTGGAGATACTGAAATTTTTAAACGGTTACAATCTTTCTTCGATATCTTTCGAGGACCCGAAGACATACAACCAGCTGTTCAACATATATTACGCATCCGATTCTTCGAAAAAAACGGTTGCGAAAATAAATTTCATTTACACCGACAAGGTGAAAAGGGAAACTGCGGATATATGCATAGTGCTGGATAACCTTGACAGCTACACACATTCACAGCTCGAGAAGCTACTGGCGACGAGCGAGAGATTTTCGGTTATGCTGCCGGACGACATAGAAAAGTTAGATTTGCAGACGATGGTAATGGAGTCGAAGAAAGATTACCTTGTAAAGGCGGAGATAGGGACGCAGGACGATATTCAGGCGGAGTTCAGGAGCGACATGAAAGAGAAGGACTGGCGGACGAAGGTGCGGACGCTCTGTTACGAGTTCGACAAAGCGGCGGGTGTGGTTTTAAGGAATCCCAAAATGCAGCACAAACTGGAGATGGAGCTGCTCGATGAATTTTCAAAATACCCCGTGAAAGCTTACAGGGATACGATTTTTTCCAAATACAACTCTTCGGAAAAATCACAGAAGAAGGTTACGGATTTATTCAACCTGATATTATCGAGGGCGAAGAACGGCATCACGAGCCAGATATACATAGTGAACTTCACGGACGAGGATTTTCAGAATTATTTATCGGGTCTGCACGTGATTAAAAAACGCGGATACAAGTTTTTCACGTTCAGCGACATTATGAAGAGGCGTGCAAGGGTCGAGGCGAAAGAGCAGGCGCAGTAATAAGTAAACGGATTATAATTTTTTAATATATCGAATCTTAAAATCATATGAACATAAACGAGAATTGGATGAAGTTCGCCTACAGGGAGGCGGAGAAAGCGTTTGAAGAGGGCGAAACGCCGACAGGGTGCGTAATAGTTTTCGGGAATAAGATAATTGCAAAGTCGCACAATCAGGTGGAGACGCTGAAAGACCCGACCGCACACGCGGAGATACTTGCGATTACATCCGCTTCGGCGCATCTGGATTCAAAGGTTTTGAAGGGGTGTTCGATGTACGTGACGCTGGAGCCGTGCGCAATGTGTGCGGGTGCGATAGTGCTTTCCAAGTTAGAGAATTTATTTTTCGGTGCTTTCGACCCCAAAGCCGGCGCCTGCGGAAGCGTAATAAATATTACAAACAATAAATCACTTAATCATAAAGCAAACGTTTTCGGCGGTGTGCTCGATAAAGAATGTGGCGGACTGCTGAAGAGTTTTTTTAAGGGGAAGAGGTGAGATGTGAAAAAGTCAATTCTGACAATACTGATAATTCATTTTTCACTTCTCACAGCGAACGCGCAGTGGGAAATTATTAATAATCAAATCACCGACCCTGTTTCATCATTTGCAAGTTATGGGAACATATTATATGCCGCAGTTGGAGGGGACGGAATATATAAAACTACAAATACGGGAATTAACTGGTCTTTGCTTAATAACGGTATAAATACTCAACAGTATAACGCAATTGCTGTAAAGGATTCGATTATGTTTATCGCCTCAGATCAAGGATTATTCAGAACAACTGATTATGGTAATACCTGGGATTCTTTACATACTATACAAGGTTCTGCTCTTTGTGTAATTATTGTTGACAATTTCGTATACGTAGGAATGTTAAACGGTATACATCGTTCTACGAACTGGGGTAATGATTGGGTTAATATAAATGAGGGTTTACCATTTCATAAAACATGTATTTCTTTGACTTTTTACAACAGTATTATATTTGCAGGTATATATGACCTTCCATATCTTAAAATATTCAAATCGACAAACTACGGAGAAAACTTGATATATATAAGTCAGGATATTCAATCTAATGGTTCTCCGTATTCATTATTTGCACACGAAAATTTGATATTATGCGGCACTGCATGGGGAGTATATAAATCAACTAACGGAGGAACTAATTGGGGACTAATTCCCGGTATACCAGCAAATATCGGATTGTTCGGATTTACCTCGGTTGGAACGAAATACATATTCATCAGTGCGTGGGAACATGGTGTTTTTGTTTCCAATGATTCCGGGCAAACTTTTTCACAGAGGAATGAAGGTTTGCAAAGCATATGTTGCACGGCATTATTCAGATTTAATGATTTCCTTTTTTTAAGTACAAATTGGTTCCCGGCGATATACAGGAGGCCGGTAATCGAGGTAATAAGAATAAGAAAGATAAGTTCTGAAATCCCTGAAAGCTATAAGCTATATCAGAATTATCCCAACCCGTTTAACTCACATACTATTATAAAATTTCAGATTAAAGATTCAAGATTTGTAGCATTAAAAATTCATGACGTCTCGGGAAAAGAAATCACGACACTGGTGAGCGAAAAGAAATCTGCGGGAATTTATGAAGTGAATTTTGATGCGGGGAATTTATCAAGCGGAATATACTTTTGCAGTTTATATTCGGACGGGAAGATAATAGATACAAAGAAACTGATATTGGTAAAGTAGAGCAGGTTAATTTTTTATTAAGCTTTTCTGATACAAATACATACCATTCTTAAATACTCTTACGCAATAGATACCTTTTTTAAGAAAGTCAGTGCGGATGAAAAAACTGTGTTCGCCTTTTTCGAATATTCCCGCAGTGAGTTCGGCTGATTTGAATCCGAGTGGTGTAACGAATTCGACTTTTATTAAATCGAGATTATCGGTTACAAAATTGATTTCCAGTCCGTTGGAAAAATTTTCTGCGTACAGATTATCGGCATAGGGTTTCAGGACATTGATATTCTCGGATAATTTTTTATTCAGCGAGTCAGAGAGATTCGATATACCGGAATTTTTATTCAGGTACCAGAGAGTTTCGTCCTGCAGGTGTATATGATTATTTCCTTTCCCTCCGTGCTCGAGGAAGCGGATTCCGAGAGCGGGATTGTATTTTTGTATAACGCTTCTATCGGAGCGTGTATAATAGCTAAGGTCGGCGGCAATACCGATCATATGGGGAGAATCTTCGACGGTCGACCATCCGCGTTTTTTATATTTCAGCTGTTCCTCTGTTGTCCGCATTGCATCGGATATGCGGGGAAGGTATTTAACCTTATTCAGCAGGAAGAGAAATTTAATTACGAAATCGGGATGTAGATAAGGAATAACATTATATTTCATATTTAAAAAAGCAAAGCGGAAGTTCATCAGGAAAAAATCTTTATATCCGGCATAAATAAAATTTTCGCCGGAAAGAGTTACGCACTTTGTTTTGTCCGAGAGTACGAAGCAGAACCCGGATGATTTGTTTTCATTTATTTTCAGGTATGCGCAGTGAAAGTCCGTATCCGAAAACGATATGAAGTTTTTTTCCGGGACGGGATACGGGAACGAGGTTTTTTGTGCGTATGAGTTTAAAAATAAAAAGAAGGAGAGAGCGGGCAGGAGGAGGAATTTACAGCTCATCAAATCCCCTTTCGAAGAAGTCGGTCATTTCCTTTGCGAGCAGTTCTTCGTCGGGACCGTCGAATTTCAGCATAAGTTTCGAGCCCTGTTCAGCGGCGAGCGTCATCACGCCGATGATGCTTTTTCCGTTTACCTCGAAGTTATCCTTCGACAGAAAAAATTCCGCTTTATATTTGGCGGCGATTTTCACTATGGCAGAGGCAGGGCGGGTATGCATTCCTGCTTTATTTATTATGGTAACTTCCCTTGTTATCATTTACATATTCCTGTTTAGAAGCATATAAGAAAATCCCGAAAGCATAAATCTTGCATTTTTATTCTTAATTTTATTCAGATAGCCGTTTGCCCTTGCGGTATATTTTTCTATTTCGTTACCGGCGAAATCGATGATGCCGTATTTTTCGTAAATTTTTTTCACGGCAAGGATGTCGCTTTCTTTCTTCAGACCTTTATTAGCAATCACAGATTCGAGCAGAGCTTTATCTTTTTTGTCTTTAACGATTTCGAGTCCTTTCAGAAGCAGGTATGTTTTTTTTCCTTCGCGGATATCGCCTCCGATTTTCTTTCCGAATTTTTTTTCATCGGCGAATATATCGAGCAGGTCGTCCTGAATCTGAAATGCGAGGCCGAGGTTGACGGCATAGTTTTCCACGGCATCGAGGAGTGATTTATTTCTGTTTCCAATCAACACGCCGATTTTAGCGCAGCAGACGAGGAGCTGGGATGTTTTTTTATTTATCATCATAATATATTCACCGAGAGAAACTTTTTTCTTTGTTTCGAACTCCTTGTCATAGCTTTGACCTTCGCAGACTTCAATTATTCCGTTCGTAAATACTTCTGCTATTTCACCGATTCGGGGGGAGTTTGTTTTCAGGAGCGAATCATACGCGAGTCCGAGTAAAGCGTCGCCTGCGAGTATGGCGGTATCCCTGTCCCATTTCTTATGTATGGTTTCCCTACCGCGTCTTGTATCGGCATTATCCATAATATCGTCGTGAATCAGAGTAAAGTTATGGAGTGTTTCCACTGCGAGAGCGGCGCTGAGAGCATCTTTTGCTTTTCCTTCTGCTGCTTCACAGCAGAGCATAAGGAGTACGGGTCTGATTCTTTTCCCGCCGCCCGAGAGGATATATCTCAGCGGGTCGTAGATCCCCGAGGGGAATTTTTTAAGTATAAAGCTATTCAGATTTTTATCGATAAGGGATTTATATTTAGAATACCTGTTTCCGAAATTAATCATTAATAAACTTTTTTTATTTATTAAAAATAATTAATTTAAACTTCTTAAGTAATTCAAAGATTTAAGTATTTTCGGGAGTCCCGCGTATCGGGTAAAAGCTTCCGGAGAAGCGGCAAAAAATTTTTACAAAAAGCAAACAACCAAAACATGAAAAAGATAAGTCTTATAGTGATTTTTGCGATTTTAATTTTAGCAACGAGGGAGTTGAATTCGTACGGGAATCCGGAGCCATTTGAGCAGATTATAAGCAAGCAGGGTTATGCTTATTATCTTAAGTATAAGAATATAATTTCGACATATGTCCGCACGGCCGAACTGCCAAACTGGGCGCATTTAAATCCGGACAGGGACGGTTACGAGGGAACGAGCACGATAGCGCTTTATGAATATTTAAAAAGCCAGAGTCCTGTGACGCCGACGGGAGAAGTGATAGTTGCCATAATGGATACGGGATTCGATATCGACCATCCCGAAATAAGAGACAAGATATGGAAAAACGACAAAGAGGTTAACGGGAAAGATGGTGTAGATGACGACGGGAACGGTTACACGGATGATTTCAACGGCTGGAATTTTCTCGGAAAAGCGGTCAATCTTAATCTGGAGGTTACGCGGGAACTGCAGAGGCTGAAGAGTGAAAATGTATCAACAAGCGATTCATATTACATAAAGGTTAAGGAGGAATACGACAATAAAAAACAGGAAACAAAAGAGATTTACGACTTTGCGAAGGAGACATTAGAAGAATGGGTTAAAGCCGAGAAAAAACTTAAAGAGAAAAATTATCCTATAGAGACGGAGAAGCTAAAAGAGATTTCATCTTCACTAAAAGGAGAATACAAAGATGCGGCGAACAAAATTTTAGCGATAAATCTGCTTTACGGAATAGACAAGGAAGAATTAGCAGAGATAGAGAAGGAATATTCAGAGAAATACAAATGTCTGTTTGACACCACGAGTATAAACACGCTGATAGGAGACGGTCAGGAACTGACGGAAAAAAATTACGGGAACAATGATATCCGCACAAAGGGAGCGTCGCACGGGACGCATGTTTCCGGTATAGTAGCGGCGGACAAGGAAGGTATAGGGCAGGCTCCGTTCGTGAAACTGATGTTACTAAGGGTAGTTCCGGATGAGGGAGACGAGAGAGACAAGGACGTAGCGAACGGTATAAGGTATGCGGTAGACAACGGAGCAAATATAATAAATCTATCTGCGGGTAAATATTTTTCTAATAATTCCGATTACGTAACGGAAGCAATAAAATATGCGGAGGAAAGAGGGGTTTTATTCGTGGTATCCTCCGGCAACGAGGCGGCTGACATAGAGACAAAGAGGAACTTCCCTCCGAAGTTTTACACTGAAAACGGCGAGATGAAATACTTTTCGAACATGATAGTCGTCGGAGCGAACACGTGGATGAAAAAATGGAGCAAGGAGAAAGACCCCGACAATCTGGCGAGCGGATACGACCTTGCGGCGCCGTTCTCGAATTTTTCGGATAGGGTAGTTGATTTATACGCACCCGGTATGGAGATATACTCGACAGTTCCAGGCGGTAAATACGAGCGGATGAGCGGGACGAGCATGGCGTCCCCTGAAGTAACGGGTTGTGCCGCAATACTGAAAGGATTTTTTCCAAACATAAGTGCGAGCGAAATAAAAACTGTTTTAATGAGCTCGTCGAGAAAATATGATGGTTTAAAGGTAAAAGTGCGGAACAAAGAATCGAGGATGCTTTTTTCTTCGCTGTCAAAAACGGGCGGAGTAATAGATGTTTTTAATGCTTACAAATTAGCAAAAGAAAAACACGGAATGTAAAAATATAAATGATTTTTTATGGACTGGATTACTTTATTTTCAGAGAGAAGGTTAGGGGAGAAGAAGGGCGGATTAAAGAGAACCCTTGACAGAAGTAATTTCGAAAAAGATTACGACAGGGTCGTTTTTTCATCCGCATTTAGGAGGCTTCAGGACAAGACGCAGGTGATACCTTTGCCCGAAAGCGATTTCGTACACACGCGGCTTACGCACAGTCTCGAGGTATCGTGCGTAGGGAGGTCACTTGGCAAGACAGTCGGGAAAGAAATCATTAAAAGGAACGTGCTGGGAGAAATAATATCCGTTCCTGATTTCGGAGCGATAGCGGCAACGGCGTGTCTTTCGCACGACATAGGGAATCCCCCATTCGGGCATTCGGGAGAATCCGCGATAAGCAATTACTTCAGGAACGGTAACGGAAAGAAGTACGAGGCATTAATAAACGATAAAGAGAAGTGGTCCGACCTGATAAATTTCGAAGGGAATGCCAACGGTTTCAAGATGCTGACAAGTTCGCGGAAGAGTGTAGGCGGAGGGATAAAGCTGACCTACACTACGCTTGCGGGTTTCGTGAAATATCCGACCAGGTCATTAAAAGAAAAAAGCGAAACGGAAAAATTCATAAACAAGATCAGTTTTAAAAAGTACGGCTATTTTCAGACAGACAAGGAGATATTTTACGATATATTCAGTTCACTGGGGATAGATAAAGTAACGGAATATTATTTTCTGAGGCATCCGATTGCGTTTTTAGTCGAGGCATCGGACGATATTTGTTACAGGATAATGGATTTCGAGGACGGGATAAGGATTGGGCTTATAAACTTTTCGGAGGGAGAAGATTTACTGAAAAAATTTGTAGAGAAGGATTTCGATGCAAAAAAATATAATGCAATAAAGGATAAAAGAGAGAAGATAGGATATTTAAGGGCGAAAGCAATTAACAATTTAATAGGAGAGTGTGCCGAAATTTTTCTCGATAACGAGAGAAACATTTTAAACGGGAAGTTCGACAGGCCTTTGACGGATAAAATCCGGTTGAAGAATGTTTTGGACACCATAGAAAAGATTTCGGTAGAAAAAGTTTACAAATCAAGAAACGTTATTCAGATTGAGGTTGCGGGGTTCAGGGTAGTCGGCGGGTTGCTGGATATGTTCATAGATGCAGTGAACGACCTGAATGAATACCGTGACAAAAAAAAGCTAAGAAAAGAAAAGCCATTAAGCAGCAATCTGATAGATTTATTGCCGGTTCAGTTTTTAACCGGCGGAAAACCGGAAGAAGATTTATACGAGAGAATACTTCAGGTGTGCGAGTTCGTAGCGGGGATGACCGACTCATACGCAGTGATGTTATACAAAAGATTACAGGGTATTGAATTACCAAAATAGAAGGGGAAATAAATGAAACAGTGGTACGAAGAGTTATATCTGAATTTTGCGGAGAAATATGAGAAGGAGGTATTCACGCTGGGTACTAAAGGAGAGGTTGATTTCATCGAAAAAGAAATCGGCTTTGACAGAAGCAAAGAGATTCTCGATTTGGGATGCGGAACGGGGAGGCATTCGATAGAGCTTGCAAAGCGAGGTTACAGGGTGGGTGACGGGTCTGGATTTATCGGAATCTCAACTGAAGAGAGCCCGTGAGAAAGCAAACGTGTCCTGGCTCAAGATAGATTTTATCAGGGACGATGCAAGATATTTCAAGCTTGAGAAGAAGTTTGATTTAGTAATAATGATATGCGAGGGGGCGTTTGCTCTGATGGAGACGGATGAGATGAATTTTAAAATATTAAAAAACGCATACAACTCTTTAAAAGAAAACGGGAAGTTCATATTTACTACTCTGAACGGATTATTCCCTTTGTTTCACTCAGTAAAAGATTTTCTGAATGCGGAAAACAAGGAAGATGTTACGGAGGGGAATACATTCGATTTAATGACTTTTCGTGATTTTTCAGTATTAAAGACAACGGACGACAGCGGCAAGGAAGTAATTTTAAACTGCAACGAGAGATATTACGTTCCTTCGGAGATAACGTGGTTGTTAAAATCGATCGGATTCGGAAAAAGCGAAATCTTCGGCTGTAAACTCGGTGCATTCAGCCGCGAGGACAAGTTAACACCCGAAGATTACGAAATGCTTGTGATAGCGAAGAAATAGAATATTATTTTACCAGGATCATTTTCTTTATATCCGAAAATTCCCCCGATGTCATTTTATAGTAATACATACCGCTTGGCAGAGCGGAAGCGTCGAATTCAACCATGTAATTACCAGCATTTTTATATCCGTTTACAAGTTCCGAAACCTGTCTGCCGAGAGCGTCATAGACGAGCAATTTAACCATTCCTGATTTCGGGATGGAATAATTTATTCTCGTTTCGGGATTGAACGGGTTCGGATAATTTTGCGAAAGCGAATATTTTTCCGGGGTGGAAGTATTGTTATTGATTCCGGTCAGCGGAGAAATAGCGATACAGATATTAGGTCTTCTTGTCTGTAAGGTTCCCGTAGTGATATCAACACAACCGTTACCCCCGGGCAGATCAGTATATCTTCCGAAAGTTTTGTTTGTTTTTACGGTTGACCTTACGGTAGAGAACCATGTATACCTGTTGTTATCGTAGCAGATTTCGATTATAATATTATTATTTCCGTTCCAGGCGTATGGTTGAGTAAGGTAGATTGTTTGCCATCCGGTTGTCATAATTTTATATGTCCCGTTGTAGCATATTTCCCAGCTTTCACCGAAGCCGGTTATTGAGGTATCCACAGTACTGAGTATTTTCACGTTAAAGCCGTTCATAGTCAGCGTGTCAGCATGATTCACGTAGAAAGATATTGCCGTAAAATATCCCGAACCTCCACCGCCAGAAATAATTTCGCTTCCGAGATAAAGCATATCAGTTCTGCCGTCCATCCAATAAGTTGTAAACGGATAGTTAGAAGAGAGTGTATCCGTTCCGATGCAGACATTGACTGTCTGGGCATTCAAGTTTGCGGACAGCAGGAAAGAAATGAAAAGAGCGTTTAAAATTATTGTTCTCATACCTTTTTAAATTATTTATTGAAATTTAATATTATTTATCAATAAAACAAAGGAAAAATAAAAAAAAGCAATTGTGTGTAACTATAAGAATAATAGTTATTTAAGCATTTCATTTAAAAAAGGGCAGAATCAGCAAACCGATACCGAGAGAAAAATCAGTGATATCAGATTGAGTTTTATCGAGCATAAATGTATGGCGAAGTTTAATATAAGGATTTATTCCAAGTCCTTCACCAAACAGAACGAACATATTGAAAGATGCCTGGGGAAAAATTCCGCTCTTTTTTGTATCCGTAAAAACACCGCCGCCTATGCTGGTTGTAAACGCTACGAAATCACCGGCATCTACGGGAATGTCTACATTAAAGAAGCTTCTGATATGATTATTTCTTTCGCTTCTGAATATATACGAATATTCCAATCCGAGTCTGGCGATAGTTCCAAAATCGGGAGTTCTGATAAAGGGAAACACGGCTGAAATTTCTTTCGTAAGCCCAAAATCGATTTTTTTATTTTCGTAAACAAGCATCGGATTCAGTGGCCAGGCCAGTAACACAACAGATGTTGTTGTATTCAGGCTTTCTTTATTTAAGGGAGCCGGGATAGAAGAATCGTTTAGTTTATAAATCTGTGAGCGGGAATTACCCGTAATAAAAAATATAAATATAGAAGTAATATATATAAATTTCACAGGTTTAGTTTTTTTATTTTAACATTAATAATTTATTTTAGTTCCTTAAAATATATTCTGTCTGTTTTTTATCAAATTTTTTATTTACAGAAACAAAAAAATCAGAGATAATTTATATTAAAATTAATTATTTTGTAAATAATAAAAATTGTTCCTTTACACTTTGCTTTTTTATGTTTAACTTAAAACACTTCTATACAAAAACTCTCTTAAAAAATGTTTTTAAAATAATTGAAGTAGTTGGCAGAATTTATACATTTACATAATCACACGCATTATTCTCTGCTGGATGCGATATGCACGGTTGACGGGCTTATAAATGCGGCAATAAAGAATAACATGCCTGCTGTTGCAATAACAGATCACGGTGTGATGTACGGTGCAATGGAGTTTTACAAGAAGTGCAAGCAGAGAGGCATAAAGCCGATAATAGGTTTTGAGACGTATGTAGCACAGACGGGTTCGAGGTTTGACCGGGGGACCAAGATAAACACGAAGGCGGCTACGGCAGAAATAATAGATGCAGAGTCGCACGAAAGGTTATCTACGGGAAACATAAATTACGCTCATCTTCTGTTACTTGCAAAGAACGAAGTTGGTTACAGAAATCTGATAAAAATAAATTCAATCGGTCACACGGAGGGATATTATTACAAGCCGAGAGTGGACCTGGAGGTATTGGAAAGGTACAAAGAAGGTATTGTGGCGCTATCGGCGTGTGCGCATGGTGTTATTTCCTGTTACATAGTCAGGGACGACCTTCGCACGGCAAGGAAGATGGCCGAAGTTTACAAAGACATCTACGGCGAGGATTTTTATTTAGAGCTACAAAACCATTTGACTCTCGATTCAGAGAAAAAGGTTCTGAAAGAGATGCCGAAAATTGCAAAAGAGGTCGGAATCAGGCTGGTTGCCACCAACGACGTACATTATATTGAGCGGGAGCATGCGATAGCACACAACATTTACCTTCATTTAAGCGCAAAGCAGAGCAAGAATGCAGAGGCAATAGATTTAACCGAGAATTTAAGATACGGAACCGACCAAATATATTTCAAGTCATCGGGAGAGATGTGTGAACTTTTCAAAGATTTTCCCGAAGCGATAGAGTCCACCATTGAAGTTGCAGAGAAATGCAATCTTGAATTAGACCTCAGCAAGAAGTATATGCCGGCCTACAGAATTCCCGAAGAGAACGAAATGAAGACACTCGATGAGTACCTGGAGAAGATTTCACTGGAGGGATTAAGAAAGAGATACAGCAAAGTGACGCCAGAGACAGAGGAGAGGGTGGGATACGAGCTTGATATAATAAAGAAGATGAATTTTTCGGGTTATTTTTTAATCGTTCAGGATTTTATAAACACGGCTAAATCACGGGGTATACTTGTCGGACCAGGTCGAGGGAGTGCCGCAGGGAGCCTGGTATGTTATTGCATCGGTATAACAAATGTAGACCCGCTGAAATACAATCTGCTTTTTGAGAGGTTTCTGAATCCGGAAAGAATATCGATGCCCGATATAGATATTGATTTTCAGGATGACAGGCGGGATGAGGTAATACAATATGCAAAGGAGACATACGGGGAAAATTCGGTAGCGCAAATAGTGACATTCAACAGATTAGCGCCGCGGGGAGTATTAAAGGATGTCGGAAGGGTTTTAAATTTTCCATATCAGGAAATAAACGAGCTGACAAAGCTCATTCCGATATTATTCGGAAAGGTGAAGCCGCTTGCTGAATGTATGGCAGAGGTTCCCGAGTTCAAATCATATTTTGAGAGCACCGATAAAGTAAACGGGCTGAACAGAAAATCGCTTTTTGAATATGCAAACATACTCGAGAATTTAAACAAAAACTCATCGATACACGCATCTGGTTTGGTTATTGCCCCATCGGATGTTACGGATTATGTTCCACTCTCCAAGGTAACGGGTGAAGAAAATATTTTTTGCACGCAATACGATATGAACCAGCTTGAAGATGCGGGACTGATAAAAATTGATTTTCTTGGATTAAAGGAATTAAAGGTTATAAGCAAGACGCTGAGTCTGGTAAACAGGAGGTACGGAAGAAATCTGACGCTGGACAACATACCTCTCGACGATGAAAAGACGTTCAAGCTTTTTTCCGCGGGTGCAACCACGGGGATATTTCAATTTTCAAAGGACAAGATGAAGGAATATCTGTCGAAGATGAAGCCTCAGAACATAAACGACCTTGCGATAATGAATGCTCTGAACAGGCCCGGACCAATGAAACTAATTCCCGACCTGATTGACAAGAGATTCGGAAGAAAGCCGATAACATACATGCATCCGAAGATGGAAAATGCGCTGAAGGAGACATACGGAATCATAATTTACCAGGAGCAGGTAATGCAGATTGCTCGGGAGGTAGCGGGTTTCACGATGGCTCAGGCGGACAACATGAGAAAAGCGATGGGCAAGAAAATCAAGGAAAAGATGAAACAGGTGAGGCATGATTTTGTCAGCGGTTCGGTAAAGAACGGATTGAGCAAGAAACTAGCGGAGGATATTTTTGCATTAATTCTGGATTTTGCCGATTACGGATTTAACAAATCACACGCGGTAGCATATTCATTCGTATCTTATTATACGGCATTTCTGAAGGCAAATTTTCCCGTGGAGTTTCTTGCGGTATCGATGGAGTGCAGGAAGGACGACGAAACAGAGCTGCAATATCTTGCGGAAGAATGCAGAAGGTTAAGAATTAAGGTAAGACAGCCAGACGTAAATCTAAGCGAGCTCGGATTCAATGTATATTACAGTAGTAAGGAGAATGATATAGGGGAAATTATATACGGATTGAGCGCAATAAAAAACGTAGGTGAAAAAGCCACAGAAGTAATAATTAATGAAAGGGAATTAAACGGAGAATTTAAAAGCTTTACAGATTTTTTGATTCGTGTTGACCTTAGACTTGTAAACAAAAAAACGCTCGAAGGATTAATACAGGCGGGAGCATTTGACAGTATTGAAAGGAACAGGAGAAAACTATTTTACAATCTCGAAAGGGCAACTTTATATGCTCAGAGATACAAAGAGATGCCGGAAACAAGAGGTCAGGAAGGATTATTTATGGCTCCGAAAGCAAATGCAAACGGTTTAGGTGATTTAAAGCTTCAGGATTACGAAGAGTATCCCGAGATAGAGAAGCTGAATTTAGAGAGAGCGGCGATTGGGTTTTACGTTTCAGGTCATCCGCTTGATAGGTACAGAAAAGAAATAAAGAGTCATATAAGTTTGAGTTTCGGAAGTGACGCAAGCGAAGATGAAATAGATAAAATGGGGACGGTAAAGATGTGCGGGGCAATAAGTGATTTACAGATAAGGTCATCGAAGAGGGGGAACAAGTTTGTGGTATTCAATTTACTTGATTTATACGGCACCGGGGAATGCATAGCGTTCAGCAATTTGTTCGAATCGAAGCAATATTTGTTTAGGAACGACAATCTTGTTTTCGTGGAGGGCAAGGCGGAGAAGAACGGCGAGAAGATAAAGCTGGTGGTAGATAACATTTATCCTCTGGAGAAAATACACGAGCAGTTAGGTCAAAACATCACGATAAACATATCGGAGGGAAAGGTAACATACGACACATTGAAGAGGTTGAAGGAATTAGTCGAGGCAAATCCCGGCAGTTGTTATTTGTTTTTCAACGTAAAGGATAACGGCACAAAAAAGATATATAAATCTAAAGAGTACAAAATAAATCTGACTTCGGAATTAATTTCGAACTTGAAAAAGTTAGTTGGGGAACATAACTTGAACATAAACTAATTACATTTTCTTATAAACAAATAAAATCACTGAAAGGATAGACAATGCATCCATTAGAAATTACAGATGCCAATTTTGCGAAGGAAGTAGAACAATCGGACATTCCGGTTTTGATAGATTTTTGGGCTGTATGGTGTGGTCCATGCAGAATGATAGCCCCAATAGTCGAGGAATTAGCGGGCGAATATCAGGGGAAGGCAAAAATCGGAAAGCTTGATGTAGACAGCAATCCCGGGGTTGCAACGAAATTCGGGATAAGGAGTATTCCCACCATATTGATATTCAAGGGTGGCAAACTTGCTGACCAGATAGTCGGTGCCGTGCCTAAAGGAGTCATAGTAGAAAAACTAAATGCACAACTCGGTTAACTTTTATTTCCCGTTCCCGTATTGAGGGAACGGGAAAACATCTTTTCTTATTTATCAAATTATTTTTATTCACCTATAATTTTTACAAGAACTCTCTTCGGGCGTTTGCCGTCGAATTCGCCGTAGAATATTTGTTCCCAGGGACCGAAGTCGAGTTTACCGTTTGTAACTGCCGCTACGATTTCCCTGCCCATAATGGTTCTTTTCAGGTGTGCATCGGCATTATCCTCAAAACCGTTGTGTTGGTATTGTGAATACGGTTTTTCCGGTGCAAGTTTTTCGAGCCATTTTTCGAAATCGCTATGAAGCCCGGATTCATCGTCATTTATAAAGACGCTTGAGGTGATGTGCATTGCGTTGCAGAGAAGCAGACCTTCGCGTATACCGCTATCTTCGAGACATTTTTCTATTTGAGATGTGATATTTATAAACTCTCGGCGGTTTTTAGTGTTAAAAAGCAGTTCTTTTTTATAGGTGTTCATTAAATTTTTGATTTAAAAAATTTAAATAATAAAAAAAGAAAATTATATGCAAAAATTAAAAAATGATTGACTTTTTATTATTTTTTTTTTAGATTCGCTTCAACTAATAGAAAAATTTATTTTTACTAATTAACATTTCATAAATCCAGCTGTTAGTAATTTTAGTTTTCCTTAAGAATATGTTTAAAATTTTTTTATCTATATTAATTTTTTCTTTATCTTCTTTTAATGTCTTTTCACAATGGCAGTTTTCAAATGGTCCAACAGGTGGTTCCATTTTTAGTTTAACAAAATTCGGAACAAACATCTATGCCGGTACTGCAAGGGGCGTATATTATTCAACAAACGACGGTTTAAATTGGTCAAAGATAAGTATTAATCTTTATGAGGCAGTTGGAACGATAATATCTCAAAATAATTATATGTGTGCAGGAACATGGGGAAAAGGTGTATATTTTTCTTCCGATAATGGTGTTAATTGGGCGCAGTCTTCTTTGAATGGTTCGAAGTTTAATGCATTTATTTCGGGCAGTAATAATACAATTTTTGCAGGTTGTAACTATACAGTTAAAGGTCCTATATCCGGCGTGTATGCTTCGACAAACAATGGTGTTAACTGGTCATTGAGAGGTTTAAATAATTATGAAATTTATTCTCTTGCCTTAAGTGGTACAAAAATATTAGCGGGAACAGAAGACAGCGGAATTTATATTTCTTCCAATAACGGCTATAACTGGATTAAATCAAATTTCAATAATGTAACGAGGGTTAGTTGTATTACGGTTAACGGAAATTATATTTTCGCAGGAGCAACGAATGGTTTATATGTCTCTACCGATGGCGGTATGAACTGGACTTTTAGTCCATTAAGCAATAAAGATGTACTTTCAATCGAAGCCAGTAATAATATTGTTCTTGCAGGGGTATCTTATGGAGGAGCTTGTTTATCTACAGATTATGGCTTAAGCTGGACACAAATATTTGTAAATGATTATTGTGTGAATGCAATTAAAATAACAGGTAATAAAATCCTTGCGGGGACATCTTTTCTTGGTCTGTTCATATCATCAAACAATGGTTCAAACTGGACAAAAACGGATTTAAGCGCCTGGGATGTATATGGATTAACGGCAAATAATGAAAATATTTACGCCGGTATTTGGGCAGGAGGAGTTTATAATTCATCAAATAACGGCACGGAATGGCTGCCTATTGGAATGAACACACAATATCCAACAGGCTCTTCTTATATCCAATGCATAACATCTTTAAATAATAATATAGTTATTGGAACAAATGCAATAGGAATTTTAAAAACGACTAATAATGGACTTAACTGGATTCAAACCACACTTACAAGCCAATGTGTATTGGCTTTATTAACTAATGGTGATACGATATATGCCGGATGTAAAAATTGGCATGATGACGGGGGTATTTATAAATCAACTGACGGCGGTTTAAGCTGGGGAATAACTTCTTTTAATCATAATGATGCCTTGTCTATTTTAATAAATGGAAATAAAATGTTTGTAGGCACAGGTTATTATGGGGTTTATTATTCTTCCAATAACGGAATCAATTGGGTGAAAACACCTTTTCCAACTGAACAACACACGGTTTATACTCTTGCATTAAAAGGAAATAATATTTATGCAGTAACAGGAAGAGCAATATATCTTTCTACAAATGATGGAAATAACTGGAGCAAAATATTATCAACAAATCAAGCGGTTAATTCTATCGTTGTTTATAATAACGCTGTAATTGCAGGAACAGAAGGAGATGGTATATATGTTTCAAAAAGCAATGATACTGTCTGGACTCAAAAAAATGAAGGTTTGAATACATTAAAAATTAAATCATTATGTATTAAAGACGATTATATATTTGCCGGTACATTGGGTACGAGTGTTTGGAGAAGGTGTTTGCTTGACATTATTTCGGTCAGAAGTATTTCCATAAATATTCCCGATAAATATTATCTTTTCCGGAATTACCCAAATCCTTTTAACTCAACAACAATAATAAAATATCAAATACTAAAAAGCAATTATGTTGAAGTAAAAGTTTATGATATTTTAGGAAAGGATATTTCAACTCTTGTAAACGAAAAGCAGTCGCCAGGAACTTATGAAGTACAATTTAACGGAAGCAGCCTACCTTCCGGAATTTATTTTTATAAATTATTAGCAGGTGATTATATTCAAATCCAAAAGATGCTCTTACTAAAATAAAAAAACTATACGCGAATAATCTCATTCTCGAACCCCAATTTTTGAGGAAGTAGAAAAGGATGTCCTCTCCAATATTAACATTAGATTTGTTTTTTTTTGTTAATATAATAACTAAAGAAAATGTAACTATATATTACAGAAAATTGTATAAAAAAATGTAATAATATTAGAAACGGGTTTTTCATCCTTCACTTTTATAAAAAAGGCAGAACCAAGATTTCAAAAGAAAAAGTAAAATTAATTTGTCAGTGCATACACGATGATATTCGTTCCCATTTTGAATGCTTCTTCGCGTTTTTCGGGGGGGTCCTGATGTTCCTGTGTATCAGCCCAGCCGTCGGAGATATTTGTTTCGTATGTATAATAGACGCAAAGTCTGCCCTCATAAAAGATTCCGAATCCCTGCGGCGGTTTGCTATCGTGCTCGTGGATTTTCGGCAGACCGTTTGGGAAAGAGAAATGCGAATTATAGATTTTGTGATTAAACGGTAACTCCTGTAACGGTTTATCCGGGAAAACTTTTTTTATTTCGCGTCTGAAAGCCGTATCCATACCGTAGTCATCATCTGCGTAAAGGAAACCGCCCGATTCGCAATATTTTTTCAGTCTTGCAATTTCGCTTTTCGAGAATTCGATATTACCGTGTCCGGTCAGGAGAATAAACGGATAATCGAAGATATCATCGGAAGCGATATCGACGGTATAGAATTTCGGAACGTCGACATCTATGGTAGTATTTTTCTTAAGGTAATCCATCATATTAACTTCTGCAGACGGGTCGTTATACCAGTCACCGCCGCCGGAATATTTCAGGCGTGCAATACGGAATTTTGAGCCGGACTTATCAACAGGCTGTGAGAACACGCATAGCGGCAGAGAGAGGAGCAGCAGCAATATCAGAATTGAATTTTTCATTTCACTTTGGGTAATTCGAGGGAAGTATCAGCTCTTTCGATGTCTCTCCATATTGCCTGGCATGGGAATTTATTTTCGTAGAGTGAGCGGGATATCATAACAGAGTCAATATTTGGCTGATTCAGGTCTATAAGGGATTTCAGATGGGTGTAGTTTCCGATACCTCCTGCGGCAGTAATTTTTAATTTAGTCCGGTCGGCGATTTCAAGTATCCGTTCCAGGAAAGGACCCGAAAGGTTTCCCACTCTTGTAACGTCCTGATAGATAATTCTTTTCACCCCAAGTTCTTCCATTTTTTTTGCAAAGTCGATGGGGGTAATATCGGCATAATTAATCCAGCCGTCGGTTACGACGTTGTTCAGTTTTTCGTCTATGCACACGGCGAGTTTAGACGGAGTGAATTCATTTATTATTCTTTCCACGAGTTCGGGATTATTAATAGCAGCCGTTCCGAGTACTATTCGATAGACCCCCAGTTCGTTAATCATTTTTTTTGCCGATTCAAAATCTCTGATTCCGCCTCCGAGTTGTATCGGGATATCGACGGAGCGAGTAATTTCCTTAATGACAGGATAGTTACGCATTTCGCCGTATATTGCGCCGTCGAGGTCGGTAATATGAATTGCCTTAAAATTTTCTTTTCTGAAGAGTTTAGCAACGTTAACGGGGCTATCGCAATAAAAATGTGTTTCCTGTTCCAGGTCATTAATTACCCTGTAGCATTTACCATCTTTAATATCTATTACGGGAATAACGAACATAAATTTATTTTCTAATTACCGCGAGTTTACCTGTTCCCACCTTACTACCGTCTTTGTTATAGGCGACTATGATATAAATTCCGGTCGGGACGAGTTTTCCGTTTTTATCTGTTCCTGTCCACTGGTCGTCAATTTTCCCCTGTCTAGCGGTATATTCCGCGACAACCTCGCCATTAAGCGTAATAATTTTAATTGTTGAGCTTTCCACCAGACCTTCTATATGCAGAGTAGGATTTTTAGAAGACGGGATTACATACGGATTCGGTTTACAGATAATTTTATCGAAATTTTCGACAGGCTGAATAGCATTAGTCTGTATAGAGGACAATCCATACAATGTTCCAAAATAAGCTTTTCCGGTTTTTCCGCTCACAACGATAGAGTTAATGGCGTTAGACAATATAGGGCTGTTAGATGTATTGAACTGTTCGATTAATGTAGAGCCATCTTCCGACAGATGAAAGACGCCATTAGATTCCGTACCAATCCATTTTTCGTTAAGGACATCGGTACTGATTGTTTTGCAGTTTTCCGTGAAAGGGACTCTGAGGTTGCCGGAGATAATACCGAGTTTAGTAAATGCCGGTTTATTGTTGGGGTCCTGAATAGCTGCGAGGGGGTTATCCAGTATAAAAACGCCGTTATTGGATGCGATCCAGACGGAATTATTTTTATCAACTATTACGTGTGAAACGGTATTGATGTCTCCGAAGTCTGAGGTTGAATAGAAGCCATAGATATCGTCATTCGGGTCTGAAATGGTCCCATTTTCATTGAAGAAATACAGACCGTTGACGCCAGTAACAACAATCCATTTAGTTCCATAGTTATCGATAGCAATTGCATTCAAATGTGAGCTATTGATAATGGAGGGGTTTGTAAAGCCGACGAAAACGGTGTCATAGAGATGGACATATAAAAATTTCGAATTATCCGTACCATAAAAGGAAATCCAGAAATATCCGTTATTATCGAAAGCACCTCCATACGGGACGCAATAACCCGGAATACCTACAACAGCGGGGAGTACGGAGTTATACGGATTAAAATTATGGATTTCGTTACCTTTTATTCTTGTAGCTCCTCCCCCCCAGGATAAAATCCAGGTTTCATCATTTCTGCTATACACTTTTCTGAAGTCATCCGAATTACCGATAAGGGGATATTGCTCTTTCAAATAATTTGTCCAGGTAGTTCCGTCGAATTTATAGAAACCCCCGTCCAACAATCCGCCTGTTGCCCAAATATTGCCATATGTATCTTCGCATATATTTTCGAACGAATTTCTATTGGGACAATTCGGGACAATATAATTGCCGGATGCCAGGAGACCTTTTTCATAGACTCCGAGTAATGGATTTTGGTTATTATCGGAGAACACTTTATTACAGATAACATTCGTATTGAAAGGAACCACATTAAACGCAGAATCCGAAGAATAAGTTTTGTCGTTAGACACAAAATACAATTTATTTCCGACCGGATACAAGCTTGTAACGGAGCTTCCCGAGTAATTGGTGTCCGGGAACAAAATCCAGTTGGACCCGTTATAATACATAAATCCATCTGTTGCTCCTGCGAAGACTTTTCCGTTAAAGTTCGAAATGGCTTTAACGTTTGTATTCAACGGAACATTAGAAAAATTAGACCAGGAAGCCGGATTATTAAGATTAGAATTGATTAGGCTCGCGTAAGCCACTCCGGTCACAGTTGCGGCATAGATAACATCGTTTAGTATCGTCAAGTCAGAGACTTTTGATTTAGTAATAAAATTTCCCAACTGATAATACGGGGCGTCGATGAAGTTCAGTGTAATGGAGGAAATTTTAATTATTCCGAAGCCGGTAGCTACGAATATATAGTTTCCGTAGGTAACGAAACCATTAATGCCTTTATCATTTTCCGTAGAATTTTTTATATCGAGTATATATTTAAACACGGAAGTTGTGTTATCGAGGATACAAATGGAGCCATCAGACGAACCAATCCAGAGTTTATTTTGGTTATCGACGATAAGGGCGGTTATATTATTATTTATCAGTCCCTGAATATTTGTATATTTATTGATTATCGAATTCGAGTTCAGATCTACGCTGAACATCCCCCCTGTAGTGCCACAATAAGCAATTTGAGACTGTTTATTCATAGCTATGCATTTTACATTTTTCAGATCTGTATAATTTGTCCATTTTTTCCCGGCAAATAAAGAATTACAGGATAGAAGGAGAAAAAGAAGCACCGATAATGTAACCGATATTGCATTTTTATGTTTTGCCATAATAAATAGTTTTATTTTCGGAAAAAAGTGAATAATATCCTATAATCTTTATTTTAATTAAACAATATGAAGTATTTATTTTTTAAAATCAATTACTTTGAATTTGCAAAAAATATTTTACAAAATGTTGAATATTAAATTTAATTAAATAATGGTATTTTATAGAAATTTATATATTGTATTAACAGATATATGTTAAAAGAAGAAGAAAGAAAGCGGTATATATTCTGGATTTCGGTAACAGTTATTCATATAGTTTATTTTGCTGTTGCTGTCATTAATAAACATATTTATATGGCTGACTCGTATGAATATTTGCAGCAGGCGTTTAACATCAAGAATTTCGGAAGTTTTTACTGCTTGGACTTCAACCAGCCGATAGAGATGCACTTTTTCACGAAGCGTCCGCCGCTTTACGGATTATTAATAATGGTAATTAAAGTTATATACAATTCCGATTTTTTGGTTTTATTCGTTCAAAACATTCTAAGTATACTGAATATAATCGGAGTAATAAAAATACTCGATAAACAAAGTTATAATTTTGATTTCAGGAAACTAATTTTAGTTTTTCTTATCTGTTTACCGGCGCAGTTTATATATGCAAACATGATTATGTCAGAAATGCTGCTTCAGACTTTATTATTCTGGTCATTTTATTTTTTCTTATTATTTACAGAAGAAGGCAAGACAAAGCAGATAATATTGTGCAATATTTTACTGGCGCTTGCGGTTCTTACAAAGCCGGTACTTGTTTATTTCTGGATACCGAATTTATTGCTTTTAATATATTTGTCGATTAAGATAAAGAGACCGTGGATAATATCGGCAGGATTGCTGATGCCGCTGGTCATTTTTGCTTTATCGTTATACAATTATTACACAACGGGGAGTTTTCATTATTCAAGCATAAAGCATGTAAGTTTAACGGGATACAACAGTGCTTTTTTAAATATTAAGGTTTATGGGGAAGAAGAGGGCACAAGAAGGAATCTTGAAGTAAGGGCACATTTGGATTCCATTAAGAGTTTTCCCGAGCTAATAAAAGAGGAAGAGAGGATAGGGTACGGAATAATATTAGAACACAAATACGAATATATGAAATTTCACTTAAGCGGTATGATAAACTTCTTAATGGACCCCGGGAGGTTTGACATATACAATTTTCTTGGCATTAAAGAAGATAACAATACCGGTTTGCTATATACGTTTACGAAGGAGGGATATTCGGGTGTTTTCAGATTCATATTAAGACAGCCTGTTCATATAATTTTATACATTTTGCTGGTAATGTTAGCGAATATCTTACTTTTAATATCTCTTATCTATTTTATTTTTGTGAAGGGTATCAGAGCAGAAGTCAAGATATTTTTATTTGTTTTAATATTATACATGTGTTTATTCTCGGGTCCTTTAGGTACCATGCGGTATAAGTTGCATGTAATTCCCATAATGTTATTCACAGTACCTTTCTTTTTCGGGTATATACGAATGAAGTTTTTTAGAGAGGATAAAAGGTCAGAGGAAAAAAGAACCGTAAAATGAAAACGATGTACAACCACAAAATCATAATTTAAAGAGGTATTTTTATTTGCAATATTAGTTGTTTAATGAAATTATTATATTAATAAAAAAGATAAATACAAATAGAGTAGAAAACTAATCAACCAATGCTTAATAAAGAAGACAGAAACAAAAAACGCGGAAGGAAATTTTTCAGCAAGCGGCAAATGAGGAACAAGGAGATATTCAGGGAAAGGCAGAATATTGACGGTACCGAGGTTGACTATCCGGAATTCAGAAAAATTATGCCTGCAGAGAAGATGCTTTCAGTTATAATTCCCCTGTACAATGAAGAAGAATCTTTGATGGAGTTATCATTATCATTAAAAAGGGTATTTGATTTATTAAAATGCAATTACGAAGTAATATTCATTGATGACGGAAGCAAAGACGGTTCTTTTGAAAAGATAAAAGAAATAAACAAGAGAAACAGCCGTTATCACTGCATAAAATTGAGAAAGAACTACGGAAAATCTGCGGCGTTATCGGCAGGTTTCAGGGAAGCCAAAGGGGACATTATTATAACGATGGATGCCGATTTACAGGACGACCCGAACGAGATTCCGGAATTAATAAAATCAATAAACACCGGTTACGATTTAGTATCGGGCTGGAAGAAAGTAAGGTACGACCCGTTTATCAAGAAGCACACTTCAAAGATATTCAATTATTTCACTTCAAAAGTTTCGGGAATCCGTTTGCACGATTTTAATTGCGGTATAAAGGCATATAGGAAGGAAGTGATAAAATCTGTAAAAGTTTACGGTGAAATGCACAGGTACATTCCGGCGCTGGCACATTTAATGGGATTCAAAGTAACGGAAAAGGTGGTTAAACATCACCCAAGAAAATTTGGCGTAACGAAATTCGGAGCCAACAGGTTTCTAAACGGTTTTTTCGATTTGCTGACCGTGGCTTTCACCTCAAAGTTTATAAAAAAACCGCTTCATTTATTCGGGGCACTTGGCATTATTTTTTCATTAGCGGGGTTTTTGATTACATTATATCTTACGGTTTTGAAGTTTTTTGAAAACGAGTCAATAAGCAACAGGCCGTTATTTTTAATAGGTATTTTATTAATAATAGTAGGGTTTCAGTCGTTTTCTCTAGGATTAATTGCAGAGATGATAACGAAATCGAGTCATCAGGACGAGGATGTATTTATAGAGACAACTTTTTAAAGCGAGACAAAAAACCAGTTCATTTTTAACATCTAAATAATTTCGGATTGAATACAATAAGTAAAAATGCACATATAGGAAAAAATGTAACGATAGGAGATTACACGGTAATAAAAGACGATGTAGTAATCGGGGACCACGTGGAGATTGCCTCAAACGTAATAATAGACAACGGGGCAAGGATATCTTCGGGTGTAAAATTGCATCACGGGGCAGTAGTATCGACCATACCGCAGGATTTAAAGTTCAGAGGTGAAATCACCACGCTGGAGATCGGGGAAGGAACAGTTGTGCGTGAATATGCGACGTTAAACAGGGGAACTTCTGCGAGCGGGAAGACGATAGTGGGGAAGAACTGTTTACTGATGGCATATTCGCACGTTGCGCACGATTGCGTTATCGGCGATAACGTAATACTTGCCAACGCAGTAAATCTCGGCGGTCATGTTTGCATAGGGGACTGGGCGATAGTAGGCGGAATGTCGGGAGTACACCAGTTCACAAGTATAGGCAAGCACGTAATCATAGCGACGAATTCGAGAATAACGAAGGATGTCCCGCCATACATTACCGCAGGGAACACGCCGTTGAAGTTCGAGGGATTAAATTTAATCGGATTGAGAAGGAGAGGTTTTACGAACAATCAAATCAGCAGAATCGATTTAGCATACAACAGAATTTACAGAACGGGATTAAACATAGGCGAAGCGGTTACAGAGCTAAAGAAAAGCAAAGGTTTGACTGACGAGATAAGGGAAATAATAGATTTCATAGAATCGAGCGAGAGAGGAATAATTTCAGATAAAGCATGAGAAAGAATTATGAATTAAAAGTCCGGTTAAATAATTACGATGTAGCGAAATGGAAAGCCGAAAAGTACATACATAGATTCAAAGACAAACATCACATACTGGAAGAGCAGAAAGACATATACTATTACAAGGTAGGTGGGAAGAGGTTAAAGTTGAGGATAATCAACAATGAATCCGGAAATCTAATTTATTACGACCGAAAAGACAGCAGGAACAAAAGAGTATCCAGATATTTGTTCTCAGACACAAAGAATCCTTTTGAACTCGATAAGATATTAAGGAAATTTTTAAAGGTACAGCTTATTGTATATAAAACGCGGGAAATATACACCGCAGAAAATTTAAGGATTCATCTCGACAGGATACAGGGCTGCGGAATATTTCTGGAGTTTGAAATAATATACAAATCGTTAAAGGAAGCGAAGGTATTGATGAAGGAGCTGATGAAACATTTTAACATAAAGAGAAACGATTTTATAAAAGATTCTTATTCGGATTTAATTTTAAAGAAAAAAAACAAAAAAAATGCCATCAACAGTAAGACAAGATGAGTTTCGTCATATAACAACCAAGGTTTTATATATGATGAAGCAGGCGGGTGAGAAAATCACCATGCTAACGGCTTATGATTACTTAACGGGGAAATTTCTTGATGCCGCGGGAATAGAGCTGATACTTGTAGGGGATTCGCTCAGCAATGTAATTCAGGGAAACGAGACGACGCTGCCTGTAACGCTGGAGCAGATGATTTACCATACAAAAATTGTGAAGAAAGCAGTCGAGCGGGCGATGGTAGTAGCGGATATGACATTTATGAGTTATCAGGTCGGAGTAAACGAGGCAGTCGAGAATTGCGGCAGGGTAATGAAGGAGACGGGGTGCGACGCAATAAAGATGGAGGGGGGAAAATATTTATCGGAATCCATACAGAGGCTTGTGGAAATCGGAATTCCGGTAATGGGACATCTTGGATTAACTCCACAGTCGATAAACAAGTTCGGGAGCTACAAAACACGCGGCACAGAGAAGGACGAGGCGCAACAGATATTCGATGATGCGATAGCGCTCGAGAGGGCGGGGTGTTTTTCGATTGTTCTGGAAAAAATCCCCGCTGCACTGGGAAAAAAGATATCCAAGTCGCTCGGTATACCGACCATCGGAATCGGGGCAGGTCCTTATTGCGATGGGCAGGTGCTGGTAACGCACGATATGCTCGGTATGATAGAGGAGTTCAAACCGCGTTTCGTAAGAAAGTATTTGAATCTTGCATCAGACATGAAGGATGCCTTCAGGAGATATATCAAGGATGTCAAGGATAACAAATTTCCAACAAAGGACGAAAGCTATTAACAGCCGGCCGGTTTCTTCGGATAATTTTCATTGTAAAAAACCATATTCAGGATTATGGACGTATTAAACCACACACTTTTTCAGATAGGTGATACTTCGGTTACAATTTTCTCGTTAATTGTAATTGCATCGGTTATTCTGGTTACGACAGCCATAGCGATAGGGACGAGGAGGCTGCTGGTAAAAAGGGTATTTCCCCGTTACAGCATCGCACCCGGAATAGCAAAGGCATATTCAAGAATAATCTACTATATAATATTCGTATCAGGTTTACTTATTGCAATAAACTCCGCGGGTATAAATGTATCGATATTATTTGCGGGAGGCGCCGCACTGCTTGTCGGTATTGGTTTCGGGATTCAGAACATCGTAAATAATTTCGTCAGCGGATTAATTCTCTTATTCGAGAGGCCGATAAAGGAGGGGGATTTCATAGAGGTTGACGGGATACTCGGCACGGTCGTTTCAATATCGGCACGCAGTACGAGGATACGGACTAATTCCGAAGTGATGATAATCGTTCCGAATTCAAAATTTCTCGAAAATAAAATCATAAACAGAAGTTACATAGAAAAGACGTGGATAGATGTACCCGTGAATATTTCTTACGAGACCGAATTCAAGAAAGTGTCGGAAATCTTATTGCGGGCGGCGAAGGCACATCCGAAAGTAATACAGGAACAAGAACCGAGTGTAGGCATATCAGAGTTCGGTGACAGTTTTATGAAAGTAAAGTTATGGGTCTGTATAACGGAAAACAAATCATATGCGATAATAAGGTCGGACATATTAAAAATAATTCTGGAGGAATTCAAGAAAGAGGGGATAGAGTTTCCGAGGTCGGTGACAGATGTGGAAGTAAGGGAAATCAAGAGATAGAGAAAAAAATTTATTCGTAATGGACAAGAGAATTTCGATAATAATGGGAGACATAACGAAGCAGGAAACCGAAGCGATTGTAAACGCTGCGAACACGAGCCTTTTGGGCGGCGGCGGAGTTGACGGTGCGATACACAGGGCAGCAGGGAGAGAGCTTTTAGATGAGTGCAGGAAGCTGAACGGCTGTCCGACGGGAGAGGCACGGATTACGAATGGATACAAACTGAAAGCAAAACATGTAATTCACACAGTCGGTCCTGTATGGAACGGGGGGAAATACAACGAAGAGGAAAAGCTTGCGGGCTGTTACAGGAACTCGCTTTCGCTTGCGGTAAAGCACGGAATAAAATCGATTTCATTTCCTTCAATCGGCACGGGCATATACAGGTTTCCCGTGGACAGAGCCTCCCGGATTGCGTTGCGGGAGATAAACAATTTTCTCCGGAAAGACAAAACTTTACAGAGTGTAGTAATAGTATGCTTCGATAAAAACACATTTGATACATATAATTCATCCGCAACGAATTTGTAATTACACGAAATATTATTAAAGATATTCGACTCCTAAAGGAGTCGTGTGTGGGGTTTCATCTCTTCTACCGATATTAAACTCCTAACGGAGTTAGTTATAATTAAGAAATTTCAAGAAAAAGATTCAGTTAGGAATCAAATATCAATAACTTGTTTTACAAAATTATTATTCATAAATTTTAAGCGATGAGTAAAGGGGATTACATAGGAGTAATCGGAGATATTCACGGTTGCATAAAAACACTTCGGGCAGTATACAACAAATTAAAAGACGAGACGGAAGAAATATACACGGTAGGGGATTTAATCGACCGCGGACCGTCTTCAAAGAGCGTAGTTGAGTTTTGCATAGACAAAAACATCAAATTCACAAAGGGTAATCACGAAGATATGCTGATAGATGCAATCGAGCATCCGAGTGAATTCAATATTTTTCTGCATTACAAAAACGGCGGAATGAGCACGGCGAAGTCATACATAAACAAGTCGTCGGTAGACGATTATCCCGAGTATTTCGAAGAAGTGAAATCGTCGGGGCATTACGACTGCCTGAAGCATCTTCCGCTCACTTACGATTTTCCGAAGGTAATAATTTCCCATGCGGGAATAGTGGAAGGTGGCGACAGGGAAACGATTTTATGGAACAAGACCATTCCTCTCCAGCAGCTCGACAAAGTTCAAATCATAGGGCACACGCCATACAGGAGCTATCTTTACTACGAAGATTATTATATCAACATAGATACGGGATGCGTTTACGACAATAAGCTTACGGGCATCGTAGTTGATATACACACCGGGAAGCTGATAAAATGCATCGAGGAATACTGCAAGGATTAAATGCCTCAGAGGGAACTGAGATTTGCGTTACTTGCCGCTGCAAAAGGCTCAGCAACACGCAGTCAAATTCGAAAAACAAATCATTAATTTTACAAGACAGGAATTTTTGTTGCTGAGTGTTGCATTTTGTTGCAATTTGTTGCTCTGCGGTTTTATTGCTCGATTTATCAGTAATTTATTTTCAAATTTCAGAGCAACATTTGTTGCTGTGGAGAGCAACGCGGGAAACGGTGTTGCTGTGCAAGAGAGCGGGAATTCATGTCAAAGAACGAAAGCCATAATAATATATGGTATTTTGATTTAATTGTCAACGAGAAAATATCGGGTGTTAAAATTAAAAGCGGATGGAGAAAATAAAAATTAAAGTTTCGCAGTTGTTATAGGGTTGCAGATTTGAGAGATATTGGATTGTTTATTTTCCGTCTTTGACCTGATTAGAAAGTTGAGCGATTAGATGAGAGGGATACGTATAAGTTTTTTTATACTTAATTCCCAGTTGTTCTACCGGATTGAGCAATTCAATTCCCACAACATCACCGTCTTTGTTAAAATCAACAAGGAAGTCATCTCCGATTTCAACAGTTCTGGTAATTTTTGTTTTTTTAGTATCGGTTTTGAGATATCCGATATTTTTTTCGATATTAATTTTTAAATTTTTCATCGGGTTAATTTAATAAAATTTTTGATAAACAGAAATGACATCAATTACATCATTTATTTTATCAGCTATTACAATAACGGTTTCATGAGTATATTTATCATCTTTAGTAATTCTTAAGCTGAAATCTTTAACAAATTTTAATCTCCCGTGTTTTGCTGGGTATTTAATACCTTTTCTTATGGTTTCAATGACTTCACTTTCGGAGATTCCCCGTGATTTCATCCTATCACGAGCATGTTCTATTATGTTTATTGGTGGCATTTGATTAATTAAAAAATGGTGTTCTTAAAATTTTAATTTTACAAATGATATTAGATTATTACTTTAGGTCTTTTTTATAAACTTTTGAAACCCGCAAATATTCATCAATTATATCTTGGAAAGAAATGTTGCTTCGTTCAAAAAATTTAACAAATTTTCTAATCCTTATGGATTTCTCCGTATTCTTTGATTTTTTGTTTTTCATTGATTTTTATTACACTTTGGAAATAAATCAATTAAAATAATTTCTAACTTATATAATCTTGCTAAATTTATGTATTGTTTAATCATAGGAGAAGTAGATACTTTAATGTATCCACTTTTTTTGGCCCCGGAATAATTATGATTTTTCATACATAAATAAAGTTTCTTAACTCTTGAATCCAAAAGAGCTTTTAAAACATCTTTAAAAAATTCAGCAAATGCATCTGCTAAGCTTATTTCAAAAGCACAACCTGTTTCAGTATCAAGAATATCAAATGCCATAAGTTTCGATGTATCAATATCATTATTAATATTTTGATCCAAAAATCTTAATTGCATATTTTCTGCTACATTTGCTTCAACTTTAATTCTCTTTTTACCGAACTCTTCAAGAATTTTTTCTTGAAGTTTTTTTACAGTTCTAGATGTTTTAGCTTCATCTGGAGAATTTGATTTTAGTCCAATCTGTTTTAACCAATTGGTTTTATAGTTGGCAAATTTAATTCCTTCCTTATTCGTTTTAATTTCAAATTTATTAGAAAAAAATGAAATGATTTCGTCAATAATATCCTGTTCTGGCAACATTAAAAGATTATTAAGTTAATAAACAAACCCCATTAAGAAAAAAAGTATTTATTAATTTTAATTAAAATAATTATTTATATTTAACAAAACTGAATATTATATTCAAGTTATTTTTGTAATACAAGTATTATTATATGTTATGAAAGCGTTATTAAATTACGGTTTTACAATTTCTCTTTTATACTCGCCGTTTGCGAGGTTGAGGGTGGTGAGGTAAGCGAGGCGCGTTATTTTTTCAAATAAGTTCTGGTTAAGTGTTTCGGGTAAATCGGATGTAAGGTGCAGGTGCTCATAGCTATTTGTGGTAACGAAGTAGAGGCAGGGAATTCCTTTTTGGTGGAAAGGAGTAGCGTCGGCACCGCCGCCGTTCCAGGTATTTAAAACCATTTGTTTAACAAAAAGCGAATCGAGTGAGCGAGTGAGCTGCCAGAGTTCGGGAGCACTTTTGCCGTTACCGATTCTGACGCTGTCCCCGAACCCGACGCAATCCATATTGAGCATAGCGGTAACCTTTTCGAGCGGTACAAGCGGATTTTCGGTGAAGTGTGTTGCCCCATTGAGTCCAGATTCTTCGTTAGAGAACAGTATAAAGACGACGGAGCGTTTCGGTTTAATTTTATTATGAACGAAAGCTCTTGCGATTTCGAGGACTGCGGAAGAGCCGGAGGCGTTGTCATTTGCACCGGGGAAATAAATTTCGTCTGCCTGACCGCCGACGTGGTCGAGGTGGGCGCCGAGGATTACATATTCGTCGGTTTCGCCCTCGAGCATACCTACAACGTTCATTGTGTTACGCTCTTTTTCGTATATGGTATTTATATTCAGTTCGGCATCGATTTTCAGGTCGAGAGATTTCGGCGATTTCAGCGAATCGATTTCGGTCTGCAATTCTTTCAATGTATACGGGGAATTTTTCAGGAGTTCATTAGCGACTTCGATATCGATTTGCATCATAGGAAAATTTTGGATATAATTTCCCTCGCCGTCCATCACGCTGCCGATAGGTTTCTGGGGGTTTAGGTCATTTGGTTTCGAGACAAAGAGGATTGCAAGTGCGCCATTTTCTGAGGCGATTTTTTCCCTATAGCGGAGTGAGGCATTCCAGTTGCTGTCGCTGATTTTCCAGTTCGGGACCTGTTTGAACATTATAAGGATTTTGCCTTTAACGTCGAAATTTTCGTAGTCGTTATATCCGTTTTCCGAGAAACCGTATCCGCAGAAAGCGACGGGGGCGATAAAACGACCGGAGCCCGAGAATCCGCGGCAGACAAAGTCTTTGCCGAGTTTAAATTCTTTTTTTGTTTTATTGTTTTCGATTAAACTGAATTTACAGGGGGTAACGATTTCGTTATATTCAGTTTTAAAGTTCTGGAAATAATTTTTATTTCCGAGCGGTTTCAATCCAAGTTTATAGAATTCATTGGCGATAAAATCGGCGGCTTTATAATATCCCTTACTTCCGCCGAGTCTGCCCTGTAATTCCTTGGAAGCGAGGTATGAATCAGTTTTCATCAGATTTGTTTTACATACTGACGAAACGCCGGTTGTATCCTGCGAATATATGCTATGGCAGAGAAATATTGCCGAGAAAATTAAAATTAAAGTTTTCATAAAATTGGATTTACTGCAAGATATATTATTTATATTTTAACAACAATAAAAATATGCAGAATATTTCCGATAAAATATATTCCCTTTCGCCTGTAGAGGTGCTGAACGGATATGCGAACGGATTTTTTCCGATGGGAGATTCGGAGAATACCATAGGATGGTACGAGGCAGACCCGAGGGCAATAATACCGATAAAAAATCCGGAAGACAGAATCAAGACAGCACGCTCATTAAATCAGGTATTAAAGAAAGGTATATACGAGATAAAGATTGACACGGCTTTTGAAGAGGTGATTAAGAAATGTTCCGAGAGAGAGGAAACGTGGATAAACAAGATTATTATAGATGTATATACCGAACTGCACAAGCAGGGATATGCACACAGTGTAGAGGCATGGAAAGGGGACGAGCTTGCGGGCGGATTATACGGAGTGGCGTTACGGGGAGCGTTTTTCGGCGAGTCTATGTTTCATGCGGAGCCCAACGCATCGAAGGTATGCGTGGTAAGATTATATGAACTGCTGAAAAAAAACAGGTACAGGATTTTTGACATTCAGATGATAACACCGGTTTTCAAATCTTTCGGAGCGGTACAGATACCGAAAGCGGAATATTTAAGCGAGCTGAAAGATGCAATGAGGGTAACGAGGAAGTTTGAATATTAATACAGATATAAAACTTATTATTTAATCATATAAAGATTGTTCTTAATAAAAATAAAAAATAAATGGACATAAAAGGCAAGCTACATCAGGTATATCCGACGAAACAGGTTACGGGGACATTTCAGAAGCGGGAATTTGTGCTGGAGTACACGGACAATCCAAAGTATCCGCAGTACATCAAGTTCGATTTAGCGCAGGACAACTGCGTACTGATAGACCAGTTCAGCAAGGGAGATATGATAGACGTATATTTCGATTTAACGGGGAGACCGTGGACGAATCCGCAGGGGGAGACTGTATATTTCAATTCGCTTCGTGTATGGAAAATCGAAAAGGCAGATGAGACCGGGCACGCGAAGGAAGTCGGGGATTTCATACCTCCGGAAGTAGATGATTTCGAGACGCCGTTTTAAGAGCAGAAATAAAGTGAAAAGTTGAAAGTTTTAAAGCAGGAGCTTTTAAAAAAAGGAAAATGTGAAATGTCTTGCCGTGGTGGTCAAACGTGAGAGACCAATAATTTTTTTACTTTATAACCCTTTGACTTTCAGGTAGTCATCGCTTTTCGGAAAGTTCAGAATTATAAAGAAGACAGCAACCAGAAAGCCCGCGGTTGCATAAATCAGATTCTGATTCACAAAAAGATTGGTCGCAATACAGAACAGCCCGCCCAAGTCGCACATTGCAAAAGGAGCTATATGAGCGTTAAAATATTTACCCGCGAAGTTATTCCCGTCGAGATTTTTCAGCATCATTTTTTTGATGGTATAAGAAGGAACGCAGAAAATGCAACAAATAATAAAAGACAGGAGATTGAAAGCAGAAAGTTCTTCGTTAATATAGCTTCCCGAAACGATTAGTCCCATACCATAAACAATAACTATGCCGAGCAGGATAGCAATACCCAGCATTCTGATTCTTCTTGCCATAAAAACCAGGTCGACCTCTTTGACCAGATTGCTTTTATTTTCCATATTATTATTTGTTTTGTTAATGTTCAAAATTAACATTATTTTTAATAAGATTTTATATAATAATAAATGTAAACTCAACAGTTGGAGAATAACCACTGTAAAAAATAAAGAATATAAAATCAGACAGATAAAGTATGAAACCCAGAAAGAGCATAAGTTCGCCCGATATACTTCCTGAAGACGAGAAGGATTTCACGACATTAATCCGTCCGAAGGACTTCAGGGAATTCGTAGGTCAGGAAAAGGTAAAGGAGAACCTGAAAGTTTTCATAGAGAGTTCCAAAAGGTTAAAGGAATCTCTCGACCACGTGCTATTCACGGGACCGCCAGGGCTTGGCAAGACAACGCTTGCACATATTATAGCAAAGGAGTTGAATTCGGAAATCGTAACGACATCGGGACCTATAATAGAGAAGCCGGGGGACCTTGCGGGAATGCTGACGAAGCTGAAGGACGGGCAGATACTGTTCATAGACGAGATTCACAGGATACCGAAGGTAGTGGAGGAATTTTTATATTCCGCAATGGAGGAATACAAGCTCGATATAATGATAGACCAGGGACCTGCGGCGAGGAGCATTCCGATAAAGTTAGACAGGTTCACTTTAATAGGGGCGACGACGAGGCAGGGATTAATTTCCTCTCCGATGCTGGACAGGTTCGGGATAACGTGCAATCTGGATTATTATACAACGGATAATCTTGTCGATATAGTGAAGCGTTCGGCAAGGATTATGAGAATTAAAATTTCCGATGACGGGGCAAAGGAGATAGCGAAGCGGAGCCGTGCTACTCCGAGAATTGCAAACAGGTTATTGAGGCGGACGAGGGATTTTGCGATTGTAAAGGGTGACGGGACGATAAACAAGGAGATCGCGGATTTTGCGCTTGCATCGCTCGGGGTAGATGAATACGGGTTGGATAAAATCGACAAGAAGATACTCGAGACGATAATAATAAAGCACAGCGGGGGACCGGTAGGTTTATCCACGATAGCGGCATCCATCAGCGAAGACCCGGGAACGGTGGAAGATGTATACGAGCCGTTTTTATTAATCGAGGGATTTATCAGGAGGACCCCGAAAGGGAGGGAAGCAACGCAACTTGCCTACAAACATTTAGGTATAATAAAGAAAAAAGGGCAAGAAGGGAATATGCTGTTTTAGTTTATAAAGTTTGTAAAGTTTATAAGGTTTGTAAGATAATTCTCTCTTTGCTTTTAATTTTCGTACATTATTCTCTTATTCTAAGAGACGCCACAGGTTTTGCATCCAATTTATATACCTTTTTTTGGAATTTTTTAAAGGGACAATTTTTTATAACTTTATATATGGGTAAAACAATAAAGCAAATATTAATATTACTAATATTAAGTATAGTTGTCGGTTTAGTGGTAAATGCAATTAATCCGAAGGGCATTCCTTTAGTAACAGATATGTCGAAATATACAACGGAGCAGAGTGATAAATTAAAGGAAGAATTTATAAACAATCCGTATGACACGGCACAGAAAGATGCATCTTTGATGCAGAATCCGAGGTTAAACAAGGAAGGTTTTGTGGAGCCGCAGAATATTAAATTGGATTTTGCAAAAATTCTCTATGACAAAAAGGCACTTTTCATAGACGGCAGGAACAGGGATGAATTTGCGACCGGTTATATAAAGGGGGCAATCAATATTCCTTACAGGGAATTCCACAAGAAGTCAAAAGAAGAGAAAATTGAAATTATGAAAGGTTATAACAAGAACGGGATTATTGTTTGTTACTGCGACGGGGGAAATTGTGAAGTAAGCATAGACCTTGCATACGACATTGCAAAGATTGGTTTCACGAGTGTTAATATATTATATCCACTCGGATACAGTGAATGGGAAAAGGCCGGTTACCCGGTAGAAAAATAAAATTTAAAGTTTATGAAAGATTTTTTATCGAATAAATATTTACAGTTTTTTTTGAGGTTGATTATCGGGGGTATGTTTATTTATGTAGCATATAATAAGCTGATTAATCCGGAAGAGTTTGCCAAAGCGATTAAGAATTACGAAATTCTGCCTTTGCAGGTAATCAATATAATGGCAATAATTTTACCTTACATTGAATTATTTACGGGTATATTTTTGATATTAGGGGTATACAAGAAGGGGAGTTCTGCAATAATAGCGATTTCGCTGTTAATTTTCATAATAGCTCTGGCATCGGCTTATGCGAGGGGATTGAACATCGATTGCGGGTGCGGTTTTTCTTCGTTGGTAGAAGAAAAGGCATTAAAAAATGAGTTGCTGTTAAGAATTATCGAGGATATATTTATGTTAATAGGGATAGCGATAGTATTTATATTCGGTGACAGGAAAGATGCCGAGCCCGAAAAAATAAAAGAAGAACAAATTATACAAGGAGAAACATAAATGAAAAATTTTTTAAAAACAAAGACTGCCAAGACAGGATTTTTTGTTATCGGGTTAGCAATAGTGTTTTCGATGCTGTTTATAGTTTTCACGAATTCAAAGCTTACTGCATCACTAAGGGCGCCTAAGATTGTTTTTAAGGAAAACGCACACGACTTCGGGAATGTTCCGCGCGGACCGGAATTGCAATACAATTTTAAATTCACTAACAAGGGAAATGCGGTATTGAAGATAGAGAGAGTCCAGACGACATGCGGGTGTACGGGTGCAAACGTAGGAGATAAGACCGAATACAAGAAAAACGAGAGCGGAGAAATAAAGGTAACATTCAACACTCAGGGCAGGAGCGGTCATCAGGAGAAGATAATTTCGATTTTTTCGAACGACCCGGAATGTCCTCAAAAGGATTTGAAGGTTATATGTAATGTTGGAGACCCTCAGTAGAGAGCGAAAAGATAATAAGTTATAAGTTAAAAGGTTGGGAATAGTTTCTCAGCCTTTTTTAGTATCCTGAATTAAATTTAACAAGTTTTTCCCACACGATACTTCCTTCAATGCAATAGTCTTTCATAAATTCTAACGTAAAAATATTGAGCAATTTAGAATAAGAGACTAAGAATTCTTCATTTTTTTCTTTTGCTTTATGGCCAAGAGGTTCGATTATGTCTAAATAAAGTTTTTTGTTTCCAGAAATAAACTCCCAATATTTTTGACCACAAAGTTTTAAATATTCTCCTTTATCTGGATTATTGTCTTTTCCATAGCAGCATCCGTTTACAGCAACAATATTAACACTTTTTGTATTCGTTTTTAGTATTCTTTTTGCTTTACGAAAATAATCTAACATTTTTTTTATTTGTCCGCTGTTTCCCCAATTAGGACCAGATTTAATTGTTACTATATATTTAACATTATTTTTTTCAAACTCTAAATCAATACCTTCAGCAGCAGATTTTTTCCCGTTATAAATTTTATTACAAACGAAAATAGATAATTCTTCTAAAAATTCTCCAAATATACCTTCTTCTTGAGAACTTAAATGTGCGTCAAGAATACTTTTCACCAAATCTTGAGCTGCTAATATGCTTTTTGCTTTATATAAATATGGATTTTTTCTTTTTAAAACATTTGAAAGTTTTAATTTTTTTAGATTATCCAACCTTTTTAAATGGAAGTTACCTATATTGTTTTCAACATAATTAACAACATCATTGAGTGCCAGTTTTTTCATAATATTTATTTTTATGGAATAAATTTGGATGTTCTTTTTCTAATCTTTCAACAACCATATCGTAAAACTCTTGCTTGATTTCAATACCAATAGAATTTCTTTCAAGTTCTGTTGCAACAAATAAAGTGGTTCCTGAACCTAAAAAAGGATCAAGAACTAAATCACCTTTCTTTGTAAATAGTTTTATAAACCATTTAGGTAGATCGTCTGGAAAAGCTGCACTATGTTCTTTGTTGTTACATTCAGTTGCCATGTAAATAACGTTATCTGGATATACAAAATCTCTCTTAATCCAGTTTGATATGTTTTTTCCAAATCCGCTCCCGTTTTTTGCATTATCTCTACGTTTATCAGTTTCAGATAAATTTTTTAATCTTCCTTTTGCCCAGTTGCCGACAGGAATCATAACTTCTTTTTGATACATATTAAATTTTTTAGATATATTAAATTGAAGCAATCTTTCCCAGGCATCACGAAATCTATTGGGCCATTTCCCCGGATAACTATTTTTTTTATGCCATATAAATTCTTCAGTCCAAAGCCAACCTCGTTTACGCATTTCAAGAATTAACTCAATAACGTATGTATGTCTTTCTGAATTGTTTACTCTTTCTTTGATATTTAAAATAAATGTACCCGTTGGTTTTAAGATACGGTATAATTCATCAACGATAGGCAGAAACCAATCGTTATATTTGTTTGGATGTATACCACCATAAGTCTTTTTTCTACTATCTGCATATGGTGGAGAAGTAAAAATCAAATCTACCGAATTAGATTTGATATTTTTCAATTCTTGTGAACAATCTCCAAATATTATTTCAGCCGAAGTATTAATCATATTCAAAATTACATCTCATTTTTTCAAAATACAAGTAAAAGTTTAATTACCAAAAATTTATTTTAATAAAAATTTTCTCTTTTTCCATCTTCCCGTATTGAACCAGATTATAGTTATAATGCCTTTCAGCACTACGGTAACGCAGATTGCGAACCATATTCCGTTCAGTCCCCAGACGGATGCAAGGATAGGGGCAAGAGGAATTCTCAGAAAGTTCAAGGGAAATCCGATTACGGCAGTCGGCAGAGTATCTCCTGCGCCGGCGAATGCCCCGCCGAAAATGACTTCCATAGCGGAGAATATCTGAACCAGTGCGGCGATTTTATTATATGTTGATGCGGCTTTAATCACTTCGTTATCGCTTATAAAGAACCTTGCAATTTCCTCGCTGAAAACGAAGAGACCAACGGAATACAGGATAATGACGGCAGAAGCGACGCAGAAAATTTTCCAGGCAAGTCTTTCCGCTCTTTTGATATTGCCAGCCCCCATATTCTGGCCGACGAGTATTGTAGAGGCAAGACCGAATCCGACAGTAATCTGATATGCTAGTGATTCGGAGCGGTGACCTATGCCGAGTGAGGCGAAACCGACCGTTCCGAAGTCTGCCACGAACCTTGAAACGAAGATATAAATCATAGAGAAAGCGATACCGTTGATGGATACGGGCAGTCCGATACGGAGGGTTTCTTTCAGGATATTAAAGTTAAATCTATAATGTGCAATTTTATCAATCAGGTTTTTTTTTCTAAGAATGCGGTAGCCAATAATGAAAGAAATCAGGTATGAAAGTAGCGATGAGACTGCGGCACCTGCAAGGCCGTAAGCGAGGAAGCCGTTTATTCCAAAAATAAAGAGCGGGGCGAGGAAGATATTCAATACGATAGCGAAGACGAGAAGGTAAAAAGGAGTTTTAGTATCGCCGTAACCTCTGAAGACAGCGCTCACCGTTGAAAGCAGGGTGATACAGGGAAAACCAATTAAAAGTGTAACGAGGTATTCTCCTGCGAGTTTCGCCTGTTCCGGATTCAGGTTAGTGATATAGAAAAACAGGGGAAGCATCGGGATAAGCACGACGGAAATGGATACGGTATGAAAAAAAGAATTAACAATATTAGCGGAAGCGATTTTTTTCGAGAGTTCGGGATTTTTCGCGCCCGTAGTCTGAGCAATTAAAGAGTTAGTGCCGGTCGCAATCATTTCTCCGAGTGCGAGTATACCCCAGACGAGGAAAGTTGCTACGGTGATAGCGGCGAGTTCAACGCTTCCCATTTTTCCGACCCAGAAGGCATCCACTATGGTAAAAAGCGAGCGGACGACGGTCTGCAAGACTGCGGGGATTGCCAGGGACAGTATTATTTTTCTATCGGACACAGAATAAGCAAAACAACAACTTAAATTTTATTGAATAAATCTAAAAGGTAAATAAAGAAGTCTTTCTTTTTTAAGTTTTTTATTAAGAAATAAAAAATTAAATTTAGGTTCAATGTTACCATATTTTATTTATGCAAAATTTAATTGACGGTGTAATAAGGGAGCTCGAGCAGAAAAATTATTTTGAAGCAATAAAATATTGTAATCAGCTGATTGCTCAATTCCCGAAAAACTATATTTTTTATGAAATAAGGGGGAATTGTTATCTTGAGACGGGCAGTTTTGTAACTGCGATACAGAGTTATACGGAAGCAATAGAATATTTCAAGCTCACCGAAGGAAAGTCGAATGCCGAGGTAGCCTCTCTTTATAACAGGCGGGGATTTGCGAGGTTAAAGCTGAATTTATACGGCGAGGCAATAAGCGATTTTCGGAAAGCCACGGAATACAAGCCTGATTTTGCGGAGGCATACAACAACTGCGGGAATGCATACAGGAAGTTAGAGCAGTACGAAGATGCATTGGTTCAGTGCAACAGGGCAATAGAGAGCAAGCCGGATTTTGCGGAGGCATACAACAACAGGGGCAACATATATTATCATTTTTCGAAGGACAGCGAAGCCATATACGACTACACGAGGGCAATCGAATTAAAGCCGAATTACGCGGGTGCATATTACAACCGCGGAGCAACGTATTACTATCTGCAAAACAAGCTTATCGAATCGAAGAACGACTGGGAAAAAGCGATAAAATTAAATCCTTCATACGAGAGGGAGCTGAAGGAGAGACTTGAGAAGATAAACGAGGCGCTCGAGTTAATGCGAAGCAACGGTGAAATACCGACATTGAGCGAGCCATTAAGCCTCGTAAAAGAAGAAAAGCCTTCAGAAAACGAACCGGAAATTACCAAAGAACCGGAAGAAGAAATCAAGGAAGAAGCTACGGGAGAAGAGCATAAAGAGCCGGTGCTGGAGATATACACGGGAGCGATACCCGAAAAACCAACGGAAGAAATAAAGGAAAAGCCGTCGGTAGAAGAACCGACAGAGGGAAAAGTCGAAGAGCATCTGGAAGAAAAGACAGAATTGCCGGCAGAGGAGAAGGTTGAAGAGCATATTGAAGAGAAGATTGAAGAAACTGTTTCTGAGAAGACGACGGATATACAGGGAGAAGATATTAAGATTCCTGAAATAGATTTCAAGGAAATATTCAAGGAAGAAGCAAAGGAAACAGAGGAGGTGGACGAATTAAAGCCACTGGCTGATATATTCGAGCAGATTTACGGACCGAAAACCGAAAGCGAAAACATAATACCCGAAGAAGTAAAACAACTACACGAAGATATTGATGGTATACATCCCGTTCCAGAAACCGGGGAAGAGGAAAAGGATAGTTATATAGACGAGTTAATAGAAAAAGCGGGCGGTGAAGAAGAGAAGGAAACAGTACTTCCTGAGGAGCCTCATCAGAAAGAGAGGGTTTCGGAAGTATCGAGGTTGATAAGTTCGTCTTATTTGGAGGACAGCGAAAAAAGGAGTATATTCAAGTCTCCGTTTTTTATAATACTAATAATTTTCTTTGGGCTTGTGTTGTTCGCAATATCGGCGTATTATATATACAACGCAATATATACAAAGGAGCAGACTGCAAAGCAGGAGACGACCTCCGAATCGGGCGATACGGTGAAATCGTCCGGTAACATAGACAGCACCCAGATAAGGGATACAGTTTCGGGAGAGACTAAGAAACCCGATACAAAGGAAGAGGTCAGGCAACAGGAAAAGAAGGAAGAAAAGCCGTCACCGCCGGAGGTATCGGCGATAAAGAATTTCGTAGTAATAAGGGAGAGTGACGGAATCTACTTACAGGTTGCGTCGCTGAAGGATAAAGGTTCTGCGGATACGAAAGCCGCCGAAATAAGCAAGAAGAAGATAAACACGAAAGTAGTAGAAGCGGATTTAGGGAGTAAGGGGAAATATTATCGTGTAAGGGTAGGTCCTTTTAAAACCATAGAAGAAGCAAAAACAGCAGCAAATAAAATTGAATAAAAAATATGAAAGAGATAAATTTTTCCAGTTTCAACAATTTAACAAAAGAAGAGAAATACAAGGAAGTAATACCGGCGATATGTTCTCTGGTAGAGGGTGAGAAGAACAAGATAGCGAATTTGGCAAATCTATTATCGGTATTAAAATATACATTTGATTATTATTTATGGGTAGGTTTTTATTTTGTAGACCCCGAAAACAGGACCGAGCTGGTGCTCGGGCCTTTCCAGGGAAAAGTATCGTGCACGCGATTAAAGATAGACAAGGGAGTATGCGCGACGGCAGTACAGAAGAGAGAGACGATTGTTGTGGATAATGTTTACGATTTTCCCGGGCACATATTCTGCGACAGTAATTCAAAGTCCGAGATTGTGTTGCCCATATTCAAGAACAACGAGGTGATAGCAGTACTCGATATAGACAGCGGAAGTTTTTCGGCTTTTGACGAGACAGACAAGAAATATCTTGAAGAATTAATAAGCAGAATTTCACATCTCTTTTAGCGAATGAACAAAAAGAGCCTGATAAACAGAATATACATAAAAAGTCCTTTCGAAAAAGAAAAGAGCGTTAAAATTTTTGACAGGACAATCGAGCTGTTAAAAGAATCCATAAAGGAAAAGAAGAAAGTCAAGATAAAGGGTTTCGGTAAATTTACAATTGAGAGGAGGAAGACAAAAACTTTTCTCGATTACAAAAAGAAAGCGGAAATCTTGCTGCCTCCCAAGGATAGAATAAGCTTTAAACCATCGAAGAAACTGTTAAAGCGATTAAACAACACGGAATGAAGAACAGGGACCTAATAAAGAAAATTTCAAACGAGTTTAATTCAGACGAAATACAAGTTTCGGAATATTTAGAAAACATATTAGAAGCATTAGCCGCCGCTTTCATTCAAAATAAAAACGTAAACATAAGCGAGTTTGGAAGATTCAGAATAAAGACGAAGCAAAACAAGGATGGAGAGAAACAAAAGACAGTATTATTTTCACCGGTAAAGAAATTTGCGAATGAGATTAATTACAATTTCAGCGAGCTCCGGCCAGTACAAATGAGGTTGATAGACGAGAGGGACACAGCAGAAAGGAGGAGCGACACCGAGTATACAGAAGACGAAGTCGAAGAACTTGTATTGATTGATTTTGGAGAAGAAAAGATTTCCAAACCCGAAAAAGCAGAGGAAATATTGATTGCTGAATCGGAGGAAGAGGAAGTCATTCCGAAGGAAGAGACAGTGAAAGAAGAAGAGGAAGTATTAATTCCGGAGGAAACCGAAGGAGAAGCGCTTATAAAAGAGGAGACGGAGAAGGAAGAGGAAATATTAATTCCCGAAAAAACCGCGGACGAGATTTCGGAAGAAATTATTCCCGAAGATATAGACGAAATAATCAGGCAAATTATTACAAAAGAGGAGATTTCGGCAACAGGAGAAACCGAAGAAAAGCCGGAGGTCGGGGAAGAAAAGACGGAAGTAATTATTATGCAGGACAGGATAATGGCGAATCTGACTTTAATTAGTATACCCGAGATAAGATTTGATGAACTTGAAGAAAGAATTAGATTAAAGGAGACTGCTTATAAAGACCACAAGATTGTATCGGAAGCAATAACCATTATAAAGCCAAAGGAAACAGCAGAAGAAATTCCGGCTGATGTTACAGAGGAGGTGAAGACGGAAGTTATAGCCGAGGACATTCCGGATATAAAGAGTGGGGAAGAGATTATAGAATACGAAGAACCGGAGGAGACAGAGATAAAAGAGATTGAGCGTCCTGCGGATATTTTTCATGAAGAGGAAGAAGAAGTTCAGTCCATTGCCACGGGATTAACCGAAAGTATAGAAAAAGAGGAAACGTCCAAAACAAGTCTTGAACTTGAAGCAGAGCTTCTCAGAATGCTGGATGAGAGAAAGAAAATTCTCGAGGAGATAAGAAAGCTTGAAGATGCCGAAGCCGATGAGATAATCGACATAGACAAGAAGCAGGCGATAAACGCCGACGAAAAACCAAATCTCTTTGAAGAAAATATTATAGATTTATCGAAGCAAAATGTATTTGTAGATGAAAGCGGTAATGTATTCGAAGGTTTATTGAAGGATTTTGAAAACCAGCCCGAGACGATAGAAGAAGAGGAAAAAACAACAGAAGAGCCGGTCAAAGGAGAGATTTCTGTTTCAGAAAAAGAAGAAGAAATTAAGGAAGATATAAAGGAAGAAGTTACAGAAGAATCCGAAGAAAAAGAAATAAAAGGGGAAGAAGTAAAGCGGGATTCAGAATCCGTGCCAGAAATTGGAGCGGAACACTCGCAAGATAAAGACATGAATGATTTGGAAGGCCTCTTCAATTCGATTTACGGTGGGAGCGGGGAAGATTTGGCGCAAACAGAAACCGGGGTATCCGCAGGGACCGGCAATGAGGAGATGAAGATATTCGACAAGTTACTTGACGAACAGGTGAAGGAGGAAGAATTATTAAAGGGGCCAACGGAGAAAAGCGACAGCGAAAAAGAGCTAAAGACATTTAACGAGCTTGAGAGCATGTTTGTAGATTTTAAAACGGAGAAGACGGAAGAGATAAAGACAGTAAAAGACGAGGAAATAGTTTTACCGGTGAAAAAAACAGACACGATAAAGACATACGACGATATATTTAACCTGGTAGAGCCGAACGGAAAGAAAGAAGAGGAGAAAACAAAAGAAGTAAAGAAGGAAGAGCCGGAGAAGAGATTTTCGCTGACGTTAAGGCTGGTAATCGGGATTATATTATTAATCGTGATAATTTTTGTTAGTGTAATATTTTATCAAAACGTAATCAGGAAAGCATCGGAAGAAAGTCCACAGACGCAGTTAATACCGTCCGATTCCACGAAAACATCAGGCAGTGATTCGGTAATCTTTGCAGACACAAACAAGATAGTGGATGCATCGGAGGAAGAGGTTGTATATGATGACTCGTCATTTGTAATAAAATACAGCGAGGAGGGATTTTTCGTACAGTTCGGAAAATTTGAAAACCAATTCGAGCTTGCAAAGAAAATTAAAGAATTAAAGGACAAGAACATTACAATGAGCTATGAGGAGGTTAAGCTGGAGGATAAGCAATATTACAGGATAAAAGCCGGACCTTACAAGACTTTGAGAGAGGCGAAGGCGATAATACCTAAGCTCTGATTTTCTTCTTTGAAAACATTTTAAAGGCAAACCCGAACAAGCAAAAAACCGAACTTATACATAAGCAGACAACAGAGAACACATCACCATTTAAAGTATAAAAAGTTTTATCATTTCTGATTCCAATATTACCCGTGAAAGAAATTTTTTGGTTTATTTGGGTTTCGTTATAAATATTACCGTACGGATCTATGAAACAGGATATACCGGTATTTGCGCACCTGACAATCCACCGTCTGTTTTCGATTGCCCTCAGGACTGCGTACTGGTTATGCTGGTAAGTACCAAAAAGTTTTCCCCACCACGCATCGTTTGTAATTACGACGGAGAATTGTGCGCCTTTGTTAACGAAGTCGGAAAAGAAACCGGGGAAAATGGATTCGAAGCAGATAGCGGTATTGAATTTATATTTATTATCCAGCAGAAACACAGTAGTATCTTCTCCCAACTGATAGGAGCTGATGCCTACTCCCCACCGGATTAAGTTTTTCAGGAATGGGAGTTTTTCCTGATACGGCATTCTCTCGCTTCCGGTTACAAGTTTTATTTTGTTATATTTCTGGAACCGGTTTTTTTCTTTATCTTTTTCAATCAGAACTGCAGAGTTATAAGTATCGTAGTACTGGTTACTCGAATTGAATTTTTTCGAATCGACTTTAGCATTCGAAGGATTTTCATACAGAAGCAGGTCTGGAGTGCCGGTAAGCACGGTTGTATTGGAGCTGTCGCAAGTATTCTTAAAGATTTTATATAGGTCGTCGTAAGAGGAATAGAGAAGGTAAAAGGGTATTGCCGTTTCCGGCAGAACAATCATTTTTGCTTCGGGATTTTTATAAGCAAGTTCTTTTATCATTGCGGTGTAATCGTTAATCAGGACTTTCTGGTTAGCTCCCCATTTTGCCCAGGCGTTTATGTTCGGCTGGATTACACCGACGGTAATTTTTTCTTCTGTGTTATCAAGGTATTTGTTTTGCGGTGACGATATTACGGTATAGAAGTTAGGCATAATATAGACGAGCAAAACGGCTATAAGTGCCGCGACATTTTTTTTCTTTCCCAGTTCTTCGGAAATCGCGCCCGAAGAGTTTTTCAGATTTTTATACAAATAGAAAACGAGGACACTTAAGACGCATACCCAGAAAGAGATTCCATAAACACCTGAATAATCTATGTACTGGATTTTTTCGAGTTTCGCAGTAAAAGCATTACCGGCAAGGAGCCAGGGAAATGTGACTTCGGTTAAAGTCTGCAGATATTCAAATGTTACCCATATAAACGGAAAAGAAAACAGATGAATATTAGAAAATTTTTTTATCTTAAGATTTTTGAAAACGGAGTAATAAAAAACGACAGGGACAAGAATAAAAACGGGATGAAACAACAGGACGAATATTCCTCCGAGGATGAGGAACCTGTCAGCAGACTCACGCATGCCGGCCAGGGAAATCCAGGATGTCGCTACAAGTTCGAAGAAAATCACGGTAATGTAAGTTCTTCCGAGCAGTTCTTTATAGTTTTTACAGTTTTCAATAATATTCAGCAGAAGGACAAAACCTACAAATATGAACAGATAAAAATTAACCGGCGGGAAAGCCAATCCAAAGCAGAGACCCGTGATAAGGTATATTAAAAAATTTTTTAACTTCATCAGGTAAGCTTAATTTTTGAATTTATTTTTTCCCACAGAATTATGAATCCCCAGCCTATAAGGAGTCCGATTACGGCACCACCCAGGATATCGGAAAAATAATGAACACCGCAGAAGATTCTCGATATTGCCATCAGGAAAGCGCCTGTATACAACCCGTATTTCAGTTTCGGGTAAAAGTGCGAGAAGAAAAAGGCTCCGGCGAAATTATTGACAGCATGTGACGAAGGAAAGGAAAAGGAATCGTTACAGCCGACGAGAAGGTGAACTCCCTGCAGAACGTGGCAGGGACGAGTTCTCTGGACGAAATCCTTTATGAAATTACTGCTGAGCTGGTCGCTTACAAGGGCGAGGAGCAGAACGAGCAGGGCGACAGTCCTTCCCTTTTTCCCCCCTGCTATCATCATATACAGCCACATAATAGCATAAAAGATATACCAATGCTTTTCGACGGTAATGAAGGGCATTACCGCATCGGTAACCGGGTTTGCAAGTGTTACGTTTATAAAATAAAATATGCCTGTATCTATGGATTGTAATATATTCAACATTATCTTTTATATATTAATGCGACGGCAGAGCAGACACAGCCTTTCTTTTGCCCGACAAATCCGAGGCCTTCCGAAGTAGTAGCTTTGATGGATACATCTTTCGTTTTAATTACTGCGGAAATATTTTTTTTCATCTGTCCTATATATTTATAAACCTTGGGTTCTTCGAGAATAAGCATGCAATCGATATTTCCGATTTTCCATTTCTTTTGTAAGAGCAGTTTGCAGGTTTCTTTCAGCAGAATCAAGCTAGAAATGTTTTTAAATTTCGGGTCGGTGTTGGGAAACTGATGCCCGATATCTTCGAATCCTGCGGCACCGAGCAGGGCATCGCATACTGCGTGAAGAATCACGTCCGCATCGGAATGTCCTGCGAGTCCGACTTTATGCGGAATTTCCACACCGCCGAGAACAAGTTTTCTTCCTTTTGCAAAGCGATGGACGTCGTAGCCGTAACCGATTTTAAAATTCATATTTTTCATATTAAAAAATAACATATTATTTTTTAATATTTAATGCAATCCGAAAGAAGAGCGAAGAGCATTTTATCACTAAGGCACTAAAAACACAAAGAAAAGTCTACGATGCTAAGCCAAGACGGATGATGGATTCTCCGTATTTATACTTCAGTTTATCCATTTCGTAATACGGGAAATTAATTTTCTTGTCGAAGAGCTCGAAATTTTCCCGTCTCGGGTCGGTATGCAGGTCAAACACAGTCATTCCGAACATACGCGCTTTGTGCTTTTCGCTCGGGGAGGGGAAGCGTTTATAGAGTTTAAGAGCGGTTTCGAAGATTTCGCGGTCGTCGTTGGTGGGTTGTTTGAGCCGGGTATCGTAGCCTGCGTATTTTAGATTGTCATATCGGATTACGAGGTAGAGATGTCCTGCAACAAGCTCTTTTGTGCGGAGTTTACGGCAGATATATTCACCAACGCGGCGGATTTCTTTTTTAATATCTTCTTCAGTGTAGATATTATTTTGCATTGTGTGGTGATGGTTCAGACATTTTTCTTTTGCAGTTTTTTTGAAAATTCCCGAAGTATCTTCACCGCGAGCCATACGCTGAAAGACGATTCCGTTAATTCCGAATTCCTTGCGGAGAGCGGCGGGATTTGCATTTGCGAGGTCACCGAGCGTAAGTATATTATAAACACCGAGACGTTTTTCTATTCTATGTCCGATTCCCCAGAGTTTTTTCACGCGGAGAGGATAAATGATTTTTTCTTTATCTTCCCGTGTAACCACGGAGAGACCGTCGGGTTTCTGAAATTTAGTTGTCATTTTTGCATAGCTTTTGTTATAGGAAAGTCCGATTGAGCAGGTAAGGTCTTCGAGTTGGCGCACCTTCAGTTTAATTTGTTTTGCCACTTCGGTTGCTTCGGCGAAGTTTTTTGCGACGGGGGTAATATCGACAAATACCTCATCTACGCTGTATTGTTCGATGCAGTCTTCGGGAACTACGGAGCGGAGTCCGCGCATAAGGTTTTGCGTGATGCTTTCGTATTTGGGACCGTAGCAGGGAACGGAAATCAGCGAAGGGCAGATTTTCTTTGCCTGCCAGCTGCTCATACCGGTTTCTATGCCGAAAGCACGGGCTTCATATGAGGCGGTCATAACTATGCCTTTTTCTCCGGTTGTACTGCCGACGGAGACGGGTTTTCCCTGCAGGTTGGGGTTATCACGCTGTTCCACCTGAGCGAAGAACGCGTCAAAATCGAGATGTATAAAGAAGCGGTTTTTATGCTCCGTGATTTTCAGGTTAAAATCCCTGAAATGCGGGAAAGAGTAGAGCGGAAGAAGTCTCACGCGCCTGAAGATATCGGGCAGACCGTCTTCTTTCCGCTGTATGAAGAAAAACGAACTTAATTTATCCATATTATTACCATATTTATTTATGGTAATAATAATATATGGTATTCAAAAAAGCAAGGCTTTTTAAATTCTGAATTATAAATTATGAATGCCGAACTAAGAACTTATACCCCAGAGTTACACAGAAAAAGTTCTCCTTTGCGTTCTTTACATGAACATTTGGAACTTTGCGGTTAAGTTTTTGTTTTTCTGCTGACTACTAACTACTGACTACTTCTTCAAAATATGCTTGACTTTTAATAAAATGAGATATAAATTGTAGTAGATTAAAGCTACAACAATTTATATGAATGAGTTAATTACAAGGTTAAAGTCGCTTGGTTTCACCGATTACGAGTCAAGGATATTTCTTGCTTTGCTTCAGGGGCATTTCATGTCCGCCACGGAGATTGCGGAGTCGGCGAAGGTAAGGCGCACGGATGTTTACAACGTTTTGAAATCCTTTACGGAAAAGGGTTATTGCAACGAAATCGAGACGAACACTATAATGAAATACGAGATGATAGACCCCGATGTGATTCTCGACAAAATCGAGTTGAAGATACAGAGAGAGAGAGAGAGGCAGATTGCATCTTTCAAGGACACTTTTAAAAACCTGAAACCGCTTTACCGCTCGAAGGAACAGGAGAAGGACAAGATATCCAACATCGAGCTCATACGCGGATATAACCAGCACCGCGAGGCAAAGTTTTTCGAGCTGATGAAGAGTGCGAAGAAGGAAATTCTTTTCATGATAAGGCTGGAGATTTACATATCGGATGAGGTCGACAGGACAGCGGAAAATTTTATTAAAGGCGGGGGAATAATAAAATCCATATACGAAGTCGGGAATGATTTCAAAGTGAAAAAAGACGGGAAATGGACGGAGGGAAATGTAAATGATTTGGTGAAAGTATTCACGAAGTTCGAGAATTACGGCGAGCAGTTAAAGCTGAGCAGGGTGAAGATTCCGAACTTCACGGTGTTCGACCGCGAGACAGTGTTTATGAACATTATGGATAAGAGCGTTCCGCGGTATAATGAGGCGGATATAATAATCAAAAACAAAGACTATGCGGAGAGTATGGCGGAGGTGTTCAATACTTTCTGGGAGAAGTCATATAGTATAAAGGAGTACAAAAAAAATAAAAATAAATAAAAATTTTATGAAAAAGGTTATTTTGTTAGTTTTTATTCTATTTAGTTTTAATATTTGTTATTCACAGAGCGGGTGGTATCAGATTCCGAGCGGTATAACATATTCGTTGAGTGATGTATATTTTATAAACGAACTGACGGGATGGGCAGTAAGCGACAGCGGACGGGTTTATATGACAACGACAGGTGGATTAAGCTGGACGATGCAGCAGATTGGAAGCCCGGACTTATATACTATAAATTTTGCAAACAGTACTACGGGATACATAGGTGGCGGATTATGTCTAATGCAGTGGACGGGTATAAGTTATCTATATAAGACAACTAACCAGGGCTTGAATTGGTCCTTTGTCTATTCAGGATATGGAGGTGATTATATTTACTGGATTTCTTCAATTGCAATTATTAACCCTGAAACTATTTTTACTGCATCTTGTGGGCAATATAGTTTAGGAGGTTCGGTAGGCAATGTTGCAAAATCTACAAATGGCGGACTAAACTTTTCTACGGGTTTTGGAGTCGGACAGCATAAATCGGTTTTGTTTATAAACGCGCAGACCGGTTGGACAGTTGCAAATTACGGCGATGATATCGGGAACAAGAGGAGTAGTATTTTAAAAACAACAAATTCCGGAGATAACTGGACGTATCAGTTCAGGGATACCATAAAGACAATAAATTTTTATAAAATAAAATTCTTTGATGTAAATACCGGTTATGCACTGGGAAACTGCAATCAGCCGAACCGCACTTTATTTTTTAAGTCTACAAACGGAGGAGCGAACTGGGATACGCTTATTATACCGGGTTCATACAGCTATTCTATGTTTTTTACAAATGCAAGCACAGGATGGATATGTGGTTATAATTATTCGGATTCAACGTGTATAATAAAAACAACTAATGGAGGGTTGAACTGGGCGGGTCAGAAAAAAGGAGCGTCAAATGTGGGCAATAGTATATTTATGGTAAACGATAAGGTAGGATATGCAGTGGGTCCAGCAGGATTAGTCTTGAAAACTGTGACAGGGGGAATAGGTGATACAATTACCCCGAAATATTTTCCACTTGCGGTGGGGAATGTGTATAAATATCATTTTAGTTCTTCGGCTGGTTTTAATTATGATCATAAAATTAGAATAATTAAAGATACAATTATTAATAATAGGAAATATTTTGTAACGAGTGGTGGATTTCCCGGTCTAGGTGGAAGTATTTTGAGGTACGATTCATTAACCGGGAACAATTATTATAGAAGCAACAGTGGATATTGTTCCTATAGCCCTTTCGAAGTTATAATCGATAGTCTTTCATCTAGAAAAGGTGATACGATTAATAGGTGTTCTTCAACTTATAAGAGATTTTGTACAGACACTACCAGTGGAAATATATTTGGCATTCCAGTTAAGTCGAAATCCTTCAGATGGAACGGTTTTGAAGGTTATGAAATAGTTGGTTATTCTACCGGTTTCGGAGTCACGAATTATTTTATACAGGATTTTCAAACTATAGCTTCTGATCAATTAATAGGATGCTATATAAACGGAGTTCTTTACGGCGACACAAGTGATATTACATACACTGTTTCAGGTTCAGTAAAATATTCCGACAACAATCAGCCAGTTACGAGCGGATGGGTAAAGGCGATAAAGCTGGACAAGGGAACGGGGGGAATTATTATTGTCGATTCAGCGGCGATTCAGCCGGACGGAAGTTATATACTGACGAAAGTTCCGCAGGATTCGGTCGATATAGGTATTTATCCGAACTCGACTCCTCCGAATGACTGGGTGATAACATATTATCCATCGACGACATACTGGGAAAAAGCAACCACGCTTTACCCAACGGGTAATTTAACGAACATAAACATCGGAGCGATAAGAATGAATGCGGCGACGAACAATAATTCCGTAAACGGTAAAGTGATGAGACTGACGAACAGTCCACTTGGCAATCTGAAAGATGCGGTGCTTTATGCGAAGAGCGGGAATACATTTGTCAGGTGCGTGATGTCGGACGGGAACGGGATATATCATTTGAATTCTTTACCGGTCGGGAGTTTAAAGATAATAGTAAACAGGTTAGGATTTACAAGCGACAGCACAACTGTAAACGTAACATCTACGAGCAATACTGATTCGATTAATTTTTATTTGAACAGGGTTTATGTCGGTGTGAAGAAAACAGAGAATACAATTCCAACTGAATTTAAGTTGTACCAGAACTATCCAAATCCGTTTAATCCCGCAACTATTATAAGGTACAGCATTCCGAACGATGGATTCCTGACGGGAGCATTCGGGAATGACAAAACGGTGCTTAAGGTTTATGATATTCTTGGAAAAGAGGTTGTTATGCTTGTTAATGAGGAGCAAAAGCCGGGAGTATATGAGGTTATGTTTGATGCTTCGAATTTACCAAGCGGAATTTATTTTTACAGATTAGTTGCAGGAGATTTTGCGGAGACAAAGAGAATGATTTTGGTAAAGTAATAAGAAACCGGTAAAAATCGTGCTTTCGCTAAAAGTTATTTATCAGACTGCTTTATATATAAATGCGTTGATATTCATTCCTGCTCCTACGGAGGCGAAGACGAGGTTATCGCCGGGGTTGATTTTATGTTCCGGCAGTTGACCTTTCAGAATCATATCGAGCATAATCGGCAGAGTAGCAACCGAGCTATTTCCAAGTTTATTAATAATCATCGGCATAATATCGGGCGGAATTTTGACAGCTTCATAGAGTTTAAAGATTCTTTGCAGGATTGCTTCGTCCATTTTTTCGTTAGCCTGATGGATAAGGACTTTACTGATTTTATTCAGTGAGAGTTTTGCTTTTTCGATGCAATTTTTTACCAGTTGCGGAACATAGTTCAGGGCATATTCATACAATTTTCTTCCGTTCATTTTCAGGTATAGGTCTGTAGAAGTAAGTTCGGGATTATAAGATTTATCCATACCGAGCAGGTAAGCGAATTCGGATGCATCTGTACGTGTTTCGTGCGACATAATTCCCACAGGTTCGTAGCTTTTTTTTGCTTCTAAGATAGTAGCGCCGGCGCCGTCGGAGTAAATCATACTATCGCGGTCGTGTGGGTCGGAAATTCTCGAAAGAGTTTCGGTTCCGATAACGAGAGCTTTTCTTGCGTCGCCTGATTTAATAAAATAGTTTGCGTGAATTACCCCCTGAAGCCATCCAGGGCATCCGAAAATTAAATCATAGGCGACGGTAAAGGGATTTTTAATCCCGAGTTTATGTTTAACGCGTGAAGCGATGCTCGGGACAATATCGGTTTTTCTGTTATCGGCTTTAACATCCCCAAAGTTATGGGCAACAATAATATAGTCGAGGGTTTCCCTGTCTGTATTGGAAGACTGCAGGGCATTTTCAGCGGCAATAGAGGCAATATCGGATGTAACGAGGTTATCGCTAACATATCTTCTTTCGGCGATATTAGTAATTTTTTTGAATTTCCGGATTATCTCGGTATTTTCGGTTTCGATTTTTTTGCCATCGTTTTCAAAAAACACATTAGAGAGGAAGTCATCGTTGGAGACGACTTTTTCCGGGATATAGCATCCAGTGCCGGATATAACCGAATAAATTTTTTCTTCCATTATAATATAATATAACTTTATTATTATTTATTAAAGATAGCCATAATATACATAAGTTATAAGGGTAAAAAAACATAAGAAAAAGTATAAAAAATTTTCTATAATTTACTACGATAGGAATTGATTTAAAAATTTGTTTTTCATTTTCTTAATCAGGTAAAAGTAGTATTTTATCCGAGATTAAAATTTCATAATATTTCCGGTTTAATTTGGTACCGGCGATATAATAAGAAGCACTGTATTTAGTATAAATCTGATTTAATTTGCTTTTAATATTGTATTTAAGAAAACTCTTTTCTAATTTGGAATATTACAGGAATATTTTTGAATAAGTTATTTTTACGTAAAACAATATAAAATCAAAGGTTAAGAATGCATCTTGGTGTAATTGCAGCAGGTGACGGATTAAGATTAAAGGAAGAGGGAGTAAGAGAGCCAAAGCCACTTATCAGGGTACTCGGGAAAACGCTTCTCGAGCGGGTGTTAACGATTACAGGGAAATACAAATTCGATTCCTGCAGTTTGATTATCAACGAAAAGTTCAGGGACGAAATAGGGAAGTCAAAAATATTACAGAGTTTCAGTAATCTAAATATAAATTATATTTTCAAATCCACCCCGAGTTCATTACACAGTTTCCACGAGCTGACGCCATTTTTATCCGGGGATTCTTTTTGTTTAATGATGATTGACAGTATCTTTGCGGAGTCTGAATTCGCAGGTTTTATAGAAAACGCAAGGAACGAGAAAAGTGCGGACGGGCTGATTGCTGTAACGGATTTTGTGGACGACGAAAAGCCTTTATGGGTAAGTATTGGCAGAGACGGTAGGATTCAGGCTTTTAGGAGTTCGCAGGAAGATGGTTCAGGTTATGTTACAGGAGGAATTTATTTTTTCAAAAGAGGCATAATCGAGCATACGGGTATAGCGTTAGCGAAAAATATTTTCAGGTTAAGGAATTTCTTGCAATATTTAATCGAGGAAGGGAAACAAATGAAGGCATTTACGTTCGGCAAGATAGTGGACATTGACCATGAAAGGGACATAGCGGAGGCAGAGAAATTTTTAATACAAACGGAAAAAAACAATATATCATGATTGAGATAGCAGGAATAACAAGGAAGACCGAATTTTCGCCGAATCACGAATTAAACGATTTTCTTATTATGCAAAAAACTGCGGAAGAGCTGATGCAGGCCGGCGTGAAAGTAAAGATGTACAGAGAGGAAGATATTTTTACAGAGGAGATAGCGGAAGATTTTATTTTTTCGATGGTTCAGAGTCCCGAAGGTTCAAAGAAGCTTTTGGAGATAGCGAGAGACAAAAAGTTCGTGATTAACACACCCGAGAGCGTAAGAAATTGCTATCGTTACAATTTAAACAGAATTCTGGAGGAGAATAAAATACCTTTTCCCAGAAGCATAATAATAAACACTGACGAGACAGATTTCAGTTTCCTGGATAATTTCGGGAATAAGCTATGGATAAAGAGGGGCGATGCGCACGCGGTACAGAAGGAAGATGTAGTATTTATCGACGACAGGAGCAAGGTTGGATATGTATTTAAGGAATTCAGGAACAGGGGATTAGGGACGTGTACGATTCAGGACCACATAGAGGGCGACACGATAAAGTTCTACTCGATATACGGTGATGATTTTTTTTACTGGTATACGACGGAGTTGAAATACTGTTCGTCGTTTGACGAAAAGAAGCTCAGGAGATTGGCGAGCGAGTCCGCAAAGTCGCTTGGGCTGGAGATTTTCGGCGGGGATGCAATAATAACCGACAAGTCGGAAATTTTCATAGTAGACATAAACGACTGGCCGAGTTTCGCACCGATAAGGGACAGGGCGAGCAGGGCGATAAGCAGTCTAATATACAGGAAAGCAAATAAAAACAATAAACAATAAATTTTTATGTTCACAAAAATACAGACAGGGATACCTGGACCGATTTCGAAAAAATATTTTGAGATGGAGGAGAAATACATTTCTCCGGGAATACAAACCATAGCTACGTTATCGAAGATAGTGATAGAAAAAGGGGAGGGATGCATAATCGAGGATGCTGACGGAAACAGGTTTATAGATTTTTTTGCGGGAGTGGGAGTGGCGTCGATAGGATACAATCATCCGAAATACGTAAAGATGATGTCGGAGCAGTATTCGAAGATACACGTAGGAAGTTTCACATCCAAGAACAGGGCAGAGCTTTCGAAATTGTTATCGGAGATTGCGGTCGGGGATTTAAAGAGGACTCAATATTACAGCAGCGGAGCGGAGGCGGTGGAAGCAGCGTTACGGCTGGCGAAGTCATACACTAAAAAATCGGAGTTCATCGGATTCTGGGAGGGATTTCACGGAAAGACACTAGGCGTAATAGGTTTGCTCGGTGACAGTTTCAAATATAATCTCGGACCGTTTCCGGTGGGAAGATTTTTAACGCCTTATGCGAACTGCGGGAAATGTCCATTTTTTCTGAAATATCCTGAATGTAACTGGGCATGTATAGATTACATAAAGAAGAAGATAAGGTACGAAACGACAAACGACATAGCGGCAATAATAGTGGAGCCTATACAGGGGACGGCAGGGAATATAGTTCCGCCGGAGGGATTTTTGGTCAGGTTAAAGAAGCTTGCCGAGGAAATCGGAGCTTTATTGATTGCAGACGAGATGATAACGGGATTTGGCCGTACGGGAAAGATGTTCGGTTGTCAGCACGACGGAGTCGTACCGGATATAATAACGATTGGCAAGGGATTCGGCGGTGGATTTCCAATGACGGGACTGATGTCGAGGGATGAGGTAATATTTTCTAAGCCGTTTGCAAATCCTAGCGGGAGTTCATCGAGTTACGGAGGAAATCCGATAGCGGCAACGGGAGCGCTGGCAGCGCTGAGAATAATTATTGAAGAAGGTCTGGTAGAAAATTCAAGAAATGTCGGTGAGTTTATGATAAAGAAATTCGGCGAGATGAAAGAGAAATACCCGATAATAGGCGAGGTAAGAGGCAAAGGGTTGATGATAGGCATTGAACTGGTTAAGGACAGAAAGACGAACGAGAAGCTTGACAAGAAATACACGCAGATACTTTTTCATGAAGCGCTGAAAAGGGGATTAATAATGATGGGATACAACCCGGATATCAGGATAAACCCGCCTCTCGTAATAACGAAGGAAATTGCGGAAGAGGGCATAAACATTTTTGAAGAAGCGATAAAAATTGTCTCCGGTAGAATCAACATATAAGTCGAAAGACACGGAAGAATTAATCGACAGATTATTTTTCAGGCCTGCTGGTTATGGAATTGCGGTGATTTCAAAAAAGCTGAAAATCACACCGAACGCCCTGACAATTATCAGCATTATTCTCGGAATGTTTGCCGGTCATTTATATTATTACAAATCGATTTGGATAAACGCGGCAGGTATTTTGATATACATTTTTGCCGATGTGCTTGACAGTGCAGACGGGCAGCTCGCAAGAATAACAAACAACACCTCAAAGACAGGCAGGATATTCGACGGTGTAGCAACCAACCTGATTTCGATTTCAATTTATATGCATTTGATTTTAAGGTCATTGGATTCATATTTTGGCTGGTGGATGTTTCTTATTGCGGCAATTGCAGGGGCAAGTCACATAATGCAAGCGGCAACAGTGGATTTTTACAGACACGCATATCTTTACATCGTTTGCGGAAAAGAAAAATCGGATTTGGATTCTTCAAAGGAGATTAAAGAACAAATAGATAATATGAGCTGGAAGGGTAACTATATAGATAAGTTTTTTCTTATTGTTTACTTAGATTATACACGCAGGCAGGAATTTGTTTCGAGAAAGTTTCTGGAATTAATAAATTATATAAAAGCAAATTACGATATCATTCCCGAATGGCTTAGCAATGAATACAGAGCATCATTCAGAAAGATGAACAAATATTATAATTTTCTGACAGTGAACTCAAGAACATTAGCCGTGGCTGTAGCAGTATTGGTAAATATTCCTGTTTTGTATTTTTTATTCGAAATTTTTATTTTGAATGCCGTTGTGATTTTTGTATGGACAGCACAGATGAAAAAGAGCCAAAAATTATTAGATAAAATTAAAACGTTAAGCAGAATATGATAAAAGGAATAATAATAGGACTAGGAAAAATCGCACTAACAGGACATATTCCGGCTTATTTAAACGGAAGAGTAAAAAGCAGAATAAAAATTACAGGCGGAGCCGATATATCGAAATCGAACAGAGAAGCATTTTTAAAACTTATACCCGGAGCAAAAGTTTTTTCGTCTGCGGAGGAAATTTTTAAAGACGACAGGTTTGATTTTGTTGACATATGTGTTCCCCCGCATTTGCATTCCGAATACATTAAATTGTCACTAAAAAAAAGCGTTGCTATTATTTGCGAAAAACCATTTACAAGGAGTGTCAGCGAAGCCGTTTCATTAAAGGAAAAAATTATTGATTCAAAAACTATTTTCTTTCCGTGTCATCAATATAAATATTCTCCTATCTGGAGCAGTTTTAAAAAGTTTTCCGAACCCGTAAAAAGGGGAATCTTTTTACAGTTTAACATATTCAGGACAACTGCCGATGAAGGATTCGACAATAGGAATCCGGGTTGGAGGATCATCAAAAAGTTCAGCGGCGGCGGAATTTTATCAGACACGGGAACGCATTATTTATATCTTACTTCGTGGATTCTGGGGAAAGTGAAAGAAATAAATGTATCTAATTTCAAGCTAAGAAAAAAACCTTACAGTGTCGAGGATACTTCTTTTGTGGTTTTGAAATGCGAAAAAGGTGTGGCACAAATCAATCTCACCTGGGCGGCGGACAGGCGCGCCAACAGTGCTTTTATAACGGACGGAGAAAACAGTCTCACGTATGACGGGAACAGAATGTTCGGAATCAGGAGAGGAAAGATTTCAGAGATATCCGTTCCCGATGCATCGGATAAAAGAACGTACATAAAATTTTACGAAGATTTGTTTTTGGATTTTGAAAAAGCATATAAAACGAAAACATTCGATAAATCAAAAGTCGAGGAATCGTATAACTCCGTCAGGATTCTTGAAAGATGTTATAAATCGGCAAGCTCGAAAAAGTCGATAAGATTATAATTTCTCTTTAAATACACACTTCAAACCGTTATTTTTTCCTACAAGAAATAAATCATAATACTTTATAAATGTACAAAGCCGTAATATTCGATTTTGGGGGAACGCTCGATACGAATGGGGTTCACTGGAGCGTGAAGTTTTTGGAAACTTACAAAAAGTTCGGATTAAAATTTACAGCCGAACAGTATAATAATGCATACGTCAAGGCAGACGAAAAATTGAAATGTATATCAGGCTCTATAAATGATTACAGAACGTTATTAATGGAACAAACCCAATTTCATTTGAAATTTATTAATCCCGAAGGAATAAAAAAAACGGAGTTACATAAACTTGCATCGAAAATCACAAACGAAATTATGACTGGTGTTAATATTTATTTATCCGAATCTAAAAAAATATTTGAAATTTTAAAAAAGAATTATAAGCTTGGAATAGTATCCAATTTTTACGGTAACCTTGAGAGGATATGTGACGATATAGGATTTACAAAGTACACTGATGTATTGATAGATTCGGAGAAAGCCGGAATTGAGAAGCCGCACCCGGGAATTTTTTCACTGGCACTGCAAAAACTGGGTGTGAATCCCGGGAACACATATGTTGTGGGAGATTCTTACGAAAGGGATATTATACCGTCGAAGATATTGGGGTGCAATACAATCTGGCTCAGGAAAAAGGGTTTCAGAGAAAGCGGAAGCGCGGATTCGGCGGATTTTACAGTAAGTGATTTGGGCGATATTTTGAGATATTTAACGTAAATCAAATTTTATATATTAAGAGTTATATATAATAAACGATTATGAAACATGAACATAATGCAATACAGGGAGAGAAAGGCAAGCTCGGGGTATTAATAGTCGGATTAAACGGGGCAGTTTCCACGACATTTCTTGCCGGGATATTTTCAATCAGAAAAGGATTATCTGCACCAATAGGTTCAATCACGCAGATGGGAACGATAAGAATAGGAAAGAGGAGTGAAAATAATTTTCCGCTTATTAAGGATTTTGTACCGCTTGCGGGTTTAGACGATTTGGTTTTCGGCGGATGGGATATAAGGAACGAGGATTGTTACGAATCGGCATTGAGTGCGGGGGTTTTAAGGAAGGAGCATGTTGATATGGTAAAGGACGAACTTTGTGTTTTAAGACCGATGAAAGGAGTGTTTGAGCAATATTACGTAAAGCGATTGAACGGTGAATGGGTAAAGGAGGGGAAGAATAAATACGAAAAGATGATGATATTAAGGGAGGATATCAGGAAATTTAAAAAAGAGAATAAATTGGACAGGCTTGTAATGATATGGTGTGCGAGCACAGAAATTTACATTCCTGTAAACGGTGACCACGACACAATAGAGAAATTCGAAAATGCATTAAAGAGCAACCATGCAGATATAGCCCCGAGTATGTTGTATGCTTATGCGGCAATAATGGAGAGCGTACCGTTTATAAACGGGGCGCCAAATCTCTCCTGTGATGTGCCGGTTCTAATGGATTTAGCCAGGAAGAAAAATGTTCCGATAGCGGGGAAGGATTTCAAGACGGGACAGACGCTGGTTAAGACAGTAATAGCCCCGATGCTGAAGGCAAAGATGCTCGGATTAAGAGGCTGGTTTTCAAACAATATTCTTGGAAACAGGGACGGGGAGGTGCTGGATGACCCGGAATCGTTCAAGACGAAGGAAGAAAGCAAACTTTCGGTGCTGGACAGCATTTTACAGCCGGATTTATATCCGCAGTTATATTCGGATTATTATCACAAGGTAAGGATAAATTATTATCCACCGCGGGGAGACGATAAAGAGGGCTGGGACAATATAGACATATTCGGATGGATGGGTTATCCGATGCAGATAAAGATAGATTTTCTCTGTAAGGATTCGATACTTGCCGCACCGCTTGTTTTGGATTTAATATTATTCATTGATTTGGCTCAAAGGATAGAGATGTCCGGGATTCAGGACTGGTTGTCGTTTTTCTTCAAGAGTCCGATTCACGAAGAGGAACAGATTCCCGAGCATGATTTATTTATACAGCAAATGAAGATGAAGAATACATTAAGAAAAATAATGAAAGTGGAGCCTGTGTCACACATTGATTATGACCCGGAGTTGGTTAACGTAAAGGATTAAGACATTCAGTAAATAAACTGCAGTAAAAGAAAATAATATTAGTATTCTGAAAAATAAAAACGATGGAAAACCATAGATTAAAGTTTGCAGGAAGTTTTTTTTCTTTAATAATATTTTTACTGATTAACATTTCGGTGAATTCCCCGTTAAACGCGCAGGTTGAGCTGGTACCTGTCGGCAATCCTGTATATGATTTTCTGAAGAGGATGCAGCTCGAAGGAATAATTCCTGAATATAATTCGAGTAACTTACCGATTTCAAGGTCTGAGGTAGCGGATTATTTAAAGAGAATAAAAGAGAATTCTTCGGGGTTTGCGGGGATAGATAAAAATCTTTTAAACGATTATTACATTGAGTTCGGGTATGATATAAATAAAAGTTTAAAGAGCACATCCTCTTTTTTAGGAAAGGGCAGGAGCAACAACATTTTCGACGACAAGAAGCAGAAATATATTTTTGCCCATGCTGATTCTACTGTTGCGTTTTTCTTTGACGGAGGAGGAGCTTTGACTCACAGGAGTTCTGTAGGGGATTCACTGGGAAACAATACCATTGGTCTCGGCTGGCTGAATTTCAGGATGAGGGGAACGATATTTAATTCATTGGGGTTTTATATGAATCCCGTTGGCGGTAAAAGATTGCTGGGAAAGATGAAGGACAGCCAGTTTGCGAGAAAGACAGACCCGTATTTTTTTCCGAGCAATCATTTTAAGGACGAAGGAAGAACATTTGATTTCTTCGAAGGGTATTTAAGGTACGAAGAGAAATCAAGAACAGTTGCGGTAACAATCGGAAGGGAAGCCATCAATCAAGGATTCGGATATACGGATAAAATGTTTTTATCAAATAATACGGCTCCATTTGATTATATTAGGTTTGATTTGTCATACAAGATATTAAAATACAGTTTCTTATACGGTGAATTAAAAGGGGATTCGTCGGGTCGTGAAATACAATATAAAAACATATCCACGCAGCGTCTCGATGTGCAGTTATCGAAGTCATTCAGAATAGGATTTTGGGAATCTGTAATAGTTCCGGATTTAGGATTTTCATTGTCATATCTAAATCCGTTATCATTTTTATTTTCGGTAGATTTAAATTCGAGTGACGAGCAAGCATTTAAAAACAATACTTTATTTGCTTTCGATTTTGAGGCAATTCCAATAAAAAATGTTGCCATACAGGGGACGTTATTAATTGATGACATGAATTTTTCGACTTTATATAAAAAAGACACAACCGAGAACGATAATAAATACGCTTATCAAATAGGAATATTATGGAATAAAGCTTTTACAATACCGGGTTTAACCTTTGCCATAGAATGGACAAAAATAGACCCGTTTACTTTTGCTCATCGTTCGAATAAAAGTCAATATTCAAGCTGGAATATGCCGTTGGGTCTCGCGTTACCTCCAAACAGTGATGAAATTTCAGCAAAAATAATATATAATTTTACGAATCGTCTTCGTCTCGATATACTTTATCAGCACCAGCGCTCCGGAGAAGGTTTGGAATTTGATTCAACGGGAAAGCTTATTGCAAACTACGGCGGGTATATTAACCAGGGCGCCGGTGAATATTTGCGTTACAATGAATTTTTAGGGGGAAACAGGATCAACAGGGACATATTGACGCTTAATCTGAGGTTCGAGCCGATACGCCAGTATTTTTTCGAAATCAAATATCAATATAAATTTCAGGATTTAATTTACCTGGACAGGAAAATCAAAGATCATATATTTTTCTTAACTTTCCGTCTTGATTATTGATAGAAAGTGCTAATAGTAAGAAATTTCAAGTAAAAAATTGTATGATTTTTGGGAAAAACCGGGGAAATTACAAATATTTCACATCTTTTTCACAATAAAAGTTAATTTTTTTTGAGGTTTTTTAAAGTTTTAAATTCAGTATTTTTATAGATAATTAAATCTAACAATATGGGAAAAAATATATCAAGGTTTACAATAATATTTCTATTGATTTTATTTGCATCGGGTTTTTACGGATGTGGTTATAATACGTTAGTAAGTCTGGAAGAAAAGGTAAGCTCGGCCTGGTCGCAGGTTGAGAATCAATATCAGAGAAGGGCTGACCTCATTCCGAATCTGGTAAAGACGGTTGAAGGTGCGGCAGATTTCGAGAAGAGCGTATTAACAGAAGTAACGGAAATGAGAAGCCGTGTAGGTCAGACGAAAATAACGGCCGAAGATTTAAACGACCCCGAGAAATTCGAAAAATATCAAAAGGCGCAGGACGGATTATCCTCTGCACTTTCGAGACTGCTTATGGTTGTTGAGAATTATCCTCAGATTAAATCAAACGAAAACTTTTTACAATTACAGTCACAGCTTGAAGGAACCGAGAACAGGATTTCGGTAGAGAGAAAGAAATTCAACGAAGCGGTACAGGAATTCAACACGACTGCGCGTTCGTTTCCCACGCTGATAATGGCAAAGATATTCGGTTTCAAGGAGAAGCAGTATTTTAAGGGAAAAGAGGGTTCCGACCAGGCACCGGACGTTAAGTTTGATTTTAACAAAAAAGAAGACAAGAACAAATAATTATATGCAGGCTGTAATAATGGCAGGGGGTTTCGGGACGAGGTTAAGGCCTTTAACGAACAACATCCCGAAACCGATGGTACCGGTGGTAAACAAGCCCATGCTCGAGCATTTGTTTACATTACTTAAAAATCATAATATAAAAGATTACACGATGCTTTTATATTACCAGCCCGAAACTATAAAAAAATATTTTGGAGACGGAAGCAGATTCGGTGTAAAACTGCATTATATAATTCCGGACCGTGATTACGGGACCGCAGGAGCGGTAAAGCTTTCGGAGGAATTTATTAAGGACGATTTTCTCGTAATAAGCGGTGACGTATTAACGAACTTTAATCTTACGGATTTTTACAATTTCCATGCGGGAAAGAAATCCATAGCGACAATTTCGTTATACAGTCACGAAAATCCTCTTCAATACGGAATAATATTAACGAACAGCAATAATGAGATTGTAAGGTTTCTCGAGAAGCCATCGTCGTCGGAAGTTTTTTCCGACACGATAAACACGGGGATATATTACTTTCACAAAGAAGTTTTCAAGTACATACCCGAGGGAGAAAATTTCGATTTCTCCAAGGATTTATTTCCTCTGCTTTTAGATAACAAGATTAAGATATACGGATTCAACAGCAGGGGATACTGGCGGGACGTCGGGACACTCGAGGAATATATAAATTCCAACCTCGATGTACTTAATAGCAAGTTGAATTATATAAGTCTCGATAAGAGCGACAGCAATTTAATCGGCAGTTCATCGAAGATAGAATTCGGTGCACACATAGAGAACAGTATAATCGGCAACGGGGTAACGATAGAAAAGGGAGCGGAGATAAAGAATTCCGTTATATGGGATAATGTAACGATAAAATCGAAGGCAAAGATTTTATTTGATGTAATAGGGCATAACTGCACGATAGAGGAAAATTCCAGGATAAACGATTTCGTATTTATCGGAGACAACTGTCACGTGGGGAAGAATGTTTTTGTAAGCTCGAGCATAAAAATCTGGGATAAGAAGAAGATTGACAATAATTCGAAAGTAACACGAAGTCTAATACAGGAAGACATATTCTTCAACGAGCTCTTTACGGATTCGCGTATAACGGGATTATCCAATCTGCAGATTAATCCCGAATTCGGAGCTAAGCTGGGGGCAGTTTACGGTGCATCGCTCGGTATGAACAAGCAGGTGATGGTCGGAAGAGACATAGACGACATATCGAACATGATAAAGCGGTCGATTACGAGCGGCATACTTTCTTCGGGGGTTAATGTAGTTGACCTTCAGATTATACCAATTCCGATTTTGAGGCAGGAATTGAAGAGCGGAAGCGGTTCCGGAGGGATATTCGTAAGAAAGTCACCGTTTGACAAAGGGATGACCGATATAATATTTTTCGACAGGGACGGGCGAGATTTATCGAGCAGTAAGACGAAAGGGATAGAGAGGTTATTTTTCAGCGAGGAATACAAGCGTGCGAATTCAGAGGACGTAGGTACATTGAGGTTTCCGGAGAGAACGAATGTAAAATACAGAGAACATTTTCTTTCGTGTCTTGATGTGGATGCAATAAAGAAGAGAAAGTTCAAGATTGTACTTGATTATTCACACGGTATTGCATCAACGATTTTTCCGAATATACTTGGTGATTTCAATTGTGAGGTTGTATCGCTGTCGGCGCATCTGGACAAGGACAAAATCACGAGGGATGCCGATGAATTCAGGAAAGCGTACGAGAATTTTTCATATGTCGTAAAGTCGCTAGATTTCGATTTAGGGTTTATGATTGATGCGGGAGGCGAGAAGATATGGCTTGCCTCTCACGAGGGGCATGTATTCGACGACGACAGATTTCTGGTTATAGTATTAAAGATGTTTTTAACGGCGACTCCGGGAGTCAAGAAGATAGCGGTACCTGTTCAAGCGAGCAGGGAAGTAGATTTAGTCGCGGGTGAATACGGTACAGAGGTAATCAGGGTAAAGGATTCGCATTACTCTATGATGTCTGCTTGCAACGATAAAGAGGTGAAGTTTGTCGGCGGGACACGGCGCGGCGTATTTTTCCCGGATTTTCTGTATGCTACGGACGGGATGTTTGCGATAGCAAAGATACTTGAGATGAGTGCAAAGATAAAGATGAGTATAGAGGAAGTGGACAGGATAATTCCCCGGCTTTACAGGAAGAAGATTAATTTAAGCTGCACGAGGGAGGAAAAAGGCAGAATAATGCGGAGGGTGATGGAGGACACGATGGAATACAAACAGCAGTTAATAGACGGGGTGAAGATATTTTTAAACGATACGGACATTGTGCTATGCATACCGGACAAGGCGAGAGACCTTGTGCACCTGAACGTGGAAAGTGATACCGAAGAGAAGGCGGAAAAGCTATTGGGAGAATACAGTGAGAAAATTAAAAATTTTATAAGTTAAAAAAGGGAATAAATTTATTTTAATATTATGAAAATCAGCGAAATTTTAACGGAGGACGTTTTAGAAATAAGACTTGCGGCAAAAGACAAATCAGAAGCAATTAACAAAATGGTTGACCTTGCGAACAAATCGGGAAAGATATTGGATTTGGAAAAAGTGAGAAGCGTTGTATTCGAAAGGGAGAAACTTGTATCGACGGGAGTAGGAAAGGGGTTTGCCATACCACACGGAAAATCGGACGACATCAGCGATATAGTTGCGGCATTTGCGATTCTATCGGAGCCGATAGACTTCGATTCGATAGATTCGGAAAAAGTGCAGTATATATTTTTACTTGTAGGCAAGGACAGCATGCTGAACAAGCATATTAAACTGCTTAGCAGGATTTCCAGACTGATGAACAAGGACGAGTTCAGGAATACATTATTAACGGCAAAGAGCAAAGCCGAACTTCTGCAGATATTCAGGACGGAAGAGCAGAGTTATCTGGATATTTAGTTATTAAGAAAAACTACAAAAGTCTGAGTTTATAAGAAATAAATATCTTTAATGTTTTTTATATTTTACCGAATCAGACTTTTGTAGTTTTTTCTTGTTTCAAAACCTCAGTTTGGAAACGCATTATTTCATTAAAACCATCTTTTTTGTTTCCATGAAATCCCCGCAAGTTAATACGTAAAAATAAATTCCTGACGGAAGTCCATCGCCGTTAAACGCGGTTTCGTATTCTGCCGGTTTTAGTTTTTCGTTAACAAGAGTTGCTACTTCTTTCCCGAGGATATCGTACACTTTCAGAGTGACCATTCTTGAATTTTTAATCTTAAATCTTATAATTGTAATCGGGTTGAAAGGATTCGGATAGTTCTGGGAGAGGGAATGTTGATTTATATTAATATTTTAACATTATTTTACGTTAATTTTAAATTATTTTAATCATAATTAGATATTTTATTTAAAAATATTGTCAATTTTAACTGTATTTACAGCTATTTTTACCTATCAAGTAATTTTTAAAATGATTAAATTAAAAGTTAATTTTTAAAATTTAAACGGAAGTATTATTATGCCTAAAAAATATGTATATTATTTCGGTGGAAAAAAGGCAGATGGTAGAGCAAATATGAAATCCCTCCTCGGAGGAAAAGGCGCCAATCTAGCAGAAATGGTAAACATCGGTTTACCGGTCCCGGCAGGATTCACAATTTCAACGGAAGTCTGTACGGCTTATTATAAAAACAAGAAAAAATATCCAAAAGAATTAAAATCGCAGGTTTTAAACGCACTTGCAAGAGTAGAAAAGCAGATGGGCGCAAAATTCGGCGATAAAGTAAATCCATTATTGGTTTCTGTCCGTTCGGGTGCAAGAAGCTCGATGCCAGGAATGATGGAGACGGTTTTGAACGTGGGGTTAAACGATGTAACCAGAGAAGGACTAATTGCAAAAACAGGAAATCCGAGATTTGTTTATGATTCACAAAGAAGGCTTATACAGATGTATTCGGATGTTGTGATGGAAAAAGCGGCGGGTATTGAGACTGCCGAAGGCAAGGGTGTAAGGCAGCAGCTCGAGAAAGAGCTTCACAAAATGAAAACGGAAAAAGGGTATAAATTAGATACGGATTTGACAGCGGATGATTTAAAACAGCTTGTTGAGATTTACAAGGCGAAGGTGTTCGAAGTGCTAGGAAAACCATTTCCCGAAGATGCTATGGAGCAGTTATGGGGAGCGATAGGTGCGGTATTCCAGAGCTGGATGGGCAAGAGAGCGATTTCGTACAGAAGAATAGAGAGCATTCCCGATGAATGGGGAACAGCGGTCAACGTTCAGTCGATGGTATTCGGAAACATGGGTGACACGTCGGCGACGGGTGTTGCCTTTACAAGAAATCCCGCTACGGGAGACGAGCATTTTTACGGTGAATGGCTTGTGAATGCGCAGGGTGAGGATGTTGTAGCCGGGATAAGGACTCCGAATCCGATTAACGAAGTCGGGAAGAGCGAGCACAATCAGCATTTAGTTTCGCTTGAAATGGGAATGCCCGCGGTCTACAAACAACTTGATAAGATTCAGAAGAATCTCGAGAAGCATTATCATGATATGCTTGATTTGGAATTCACAATTCAGGACGGTACGCTTTATATGCTTCAGTGCAGGGTCGGAAAACGCAACGGTGCGGCGGCTGTAAAGATGGCGGTCGATATGTACAAGCAGAGACTGATTTCGAAAGAAGAAGCGGTAACGAGGGTAAAGCCGGAACAGCTTGATGAATTATTACATCCCGTACTCGAGGCGGCGGCAGAGAAGGTTGCGGTACGAATTGCAAGAGGTTTACCTGCAGGACCCGGCGGAGCGACGGGACAGGTGGTATTTTCGGCAGAGGATGCGGTCGAATGGGCAAAGGAAGGAAAGCAGGTCGTGCTTGTGAGAGAGGAAACGAATCCCGAGGATATAGAAGGAATGCGTGCGGCAGAAGCGATATTGACAGCCCGCGGCGGGATGACTTCACACGCGGCACTCGTAGCCCGAGGCTGGGGAAAATGCTGTATAGTGGGAGCTGGTGAAATCGAAGTAGATTATGAAAACAAAGAATTCACGGTAGGCGGACACACGATAAAAGAGGGCGAATGGATTTCATTAAACGGGACAAAGGGTTATGTATATCAGGGACAGGTACCTATGATAGATGTAGATGCGGAGAATCCTGTGCTTGTGGAATTCCTGAAGATTTGCGATAAGGTGAGGGTGCTGAAAATCCGTACAAACGCAGATACACCGGAAGATGCGGCAAAAGCAAGGTCATTCGGTGCAGAAGGCATAGGTCTTTTCAGAACAGAGCATATGTTTTACGGAGAAGGCTCGGAGCAGGCGTTATTCTTACTAAGGAAAATGATTATGTCGGAGACAGAAGCAGAAAGAAGAAATGCGCTGAACGAATTATTCCCGTTCGTAAAGGAAGACATAAAAGGAACGTTATTGGCGATGGACGGTTTTCCGGTGACAGTCAGGACACTCGACCCGCCGCTTCACGAATTTGTTCCGGATAATCAGGAGCAGAAGGAGAAGCTTGCGGAGAGCCTGGGAATTTCGATAGATGACTTCAACACGAGGTCCGATAAGCTGCACGAAAACAATCCGATGCTCGGACATCGCGGAGTAAGGCTCGGAATAACATATCCCGAAATAACGGAAATGCAGGTGAGGGCGATACTCGAAGCGACGGCGGAGCTTATTACCGAAGGCAGGAAACCTTTCCCGGAAATTATGATACCCGTAGTCGGAATAGAGCTCGAGCTTAAGCATCAGTACGGAATAATACAGAAGATATACAAGGAAGTGCTCGAGAAATTCGGTTTAAAGAAAATAAATCATCTGGTGGGAACTATGATAGAGATACCGAGAGCGGCAATAACGTCAGACAAGATTGCGGAGTATGCACAGTTCTTCTCTTTCGGAACGAACGATATGACACAGATGGCATTTGGATTTTCCAGAGATGATATTGGTTCATTCTTACCCGATTATTTAAAGAAAAAATTATTACCCGTTGACCCGTTCCAGGTGATTGACAGGGCAGGGGTCGGAAGGTTAATGACTGTCGGTGTGGAAAGAGGCAGAAGAGTAAGACCCGATTTGAAAGTCGGTATCTGCGGAGAGCACGGTGGAGAGCCGAACTCAATAGAGTTCTGTCATCAGCTCGGACTCAACTATGTAAGCTGTTCACCGTTCAGGGTGCCGATAGCACGTCTTGCGGCGGCGAGGTCAGCGGTGGAGTTCAAGTTCGGATGTATATTTGCACCTGCAAAGAAGAAGTAATATAATCTAAAAAGATAATAAAGTAAGTCGTTCCTGTGCGAAAGTGCGGGAACGATTTTTTTATATTCATAAAAAATACTAATAGTGTCACCCCTGCGTCCCCGCAATGATCTTGAGCGGGGATCTAGCAGGGGTCTCGTTTTTAAAAGAGCGATACCTGCCAAGAGCGTGCAGGTATGACAATGGGTGTTGTCGTTCCTGTGCGAAAGTGCGGGAACGATTTTTTATTTAATTCTTACCAAATTACTTTTCCATTTTTTGTAACTCGCACGTTTGATGGTCGAACCTGCGAGTTCCGAATTGAATTCTTCTTCGGTCATTTTTAATAATTCATCGCGGGTTTTGTTGAAGACGGATTTTAAGGGGAAGAACGATTCGTCTTCGGTGAAGAATTTCTTTTTATTATACGGGCAGACGTCCTGGCAGATATCGCATCCGAAGAGCCAGTTGTTTAGATTAATATGAGCGGGAATTTCTTTTTCGTTTTCGATTGTATGGTATGCGATACAGAGGTTTGCATCGAGTTTATAATCGTCATAGAGTGCGCCCGTCGGACAGGATTTCAGGCATAGATTACATTTACCGCACAAATCCTCGATTGGCTTATCGGGTTCGAGTTCGATGTTCACGAGTATATCACCAATAAAGAAGAAGCTCCCGTATTCGGGATTAATCACAATCGTGTTTTTTCCCTGCCAGCCGATTCCTGATTTAACTGCCCGGCGTTTTTCCATAACGGGACCGTCGTCAACGTAGTATTTTGTTTTTAATCCTGGGACAAATTCCTTTAAGTCCCTGCCGATATTTTTTAATTTTTTTTTAATCACTTTATGATAGTCCCCCTTACCCCAGCTATAGCGGGAAATTTTCGGTATATCGGGAGATTCGATACGATTAAACGGAGCATTATACAGAAGGGCAAGAGATATCACGGATTTCACATCTGGAAGAATCAACGAAGGGTCGGTTCGCTCGTCAATATTGCGAGCAAACCAGTCCATATCTGCATTCCTGCCTTCGGCAAGCCATTTTTTTAAATATTTATTTTCTTCGGACAGAGGTTCAGCTTTAGATATTCCGACTTTAAAGAAGCCGTAGCTTTTGCAGATTTCTTTTATTCGTGATGTAATTATATATTTATCCATTTTTCACTTTCAGCCACAGATTCACAGATTAAGCTTTTTAGAAAATAATAAAAGGAAATGAAATTAGAAATCGAAATTGAATTTTTTTGATTCTTGAGGTTTTACATATAGAATTCCGTCTTCAATTTTAGTTTCAAAGATTCTCAGTTTACCTCCTTCGAATGCTTTAGATTCGCCGGAGGTAAGGCTGAACTCATAAAAGTGGATAGGGCAGACTATGCATTCGTTTTGTATAAAGCCTTCAAACATTTTCGGAGTATGGTTGTGCGGGCAGACATTATCGACAGCGAAGATTTTATCTTTGACTTTAAATACGGCTATTTCAGTGTCGCTGTCGAGCTGGAATTTTCTGCCCTGCGATTCATCGAGGTCGGATACATTACATATTTTTATAAAATCTTTCATATGTAAATATATGAAATTTATTTTTCGTCGATATTGAACACTCTATCGAGCCGTGCGAGTTTGAGCAAATCAATTACATTCTTGTTCAAATTCTGAAGAATAATTTTTGCACCTTTATCTCTTTCGATTCTTTCTGCAAGCAGGAGGCAGGAAAGTCCCGAGCTGTCGCATCTTGTGACGTCACCGAGGTCGATAATGAACTGGTTATTGATTTCCTTCTGAAGGAATATCAATTCGGTTTTAAGAGCGGAGGAAATTTCCTGTCCGAGATTTTTTTCTTTCAGCTTGAAGATTGTTTTGTCTGTTTGTTTATCAATTTCGTATTTCATAAAGATTTCCTTTTCAAATATTATTTTTTTTCTCTTGGTTTAGGAGGTCTTCTTGTTTCGTGGTGCTCGTATTTTTCCGTTTTTTCGGGTTTCAGCAATGCCTTTCTGCTCAACCTCAGTTTGCCCATTTCATCAATTCCAAGGAGCTTCACCTGCACGGTATCGCCGACTTTCAGGACGTCGGCTACTTTAGCGACGCGTTTTACATCGATTTCGGAAATATGAAGAAGTCCCTCTTTGTTCGGGATGATTTCCACGAATGCTCCAAAATCCTTTATTGATTTAACCACGCCGTCGTATATTTTTCCGACTTCGGGGACTTCGGTAAGACGCATAATCATATTTCTTGCGATTGCCGCGCTTTCCTTACTGACAGCGGCGATAGTGACTTTACCTTCGTCGTCGATATCGATTTCGGATTTACTTTCGGCGATAATATGCCGAATCATTTTTCCTCCCGGTCCGATGACCGTGCCTATCATATCGACTGGAACCGTCAGAGTATACAGGTGCGGAGCAAATTGTGATATTGATTCACGCGGTTCGGAAAGTGACTGAGTCATAATTCCGAGTATATGCAGTCTTCCTTCTCTGGCCTGTGACAGAGCTTTTTCCATAATATCGAAAGAGATTCCTCTGATTTTAATATCCATTTGAATTGCGGTAATTCCGTCGGTTGTTCCGGCGACTTTAAAGTCCATATCGCCGAAATGGTCTTCGGTTCCGAGAATATCGCTTAGTATTACCACCTTATCCTCTTCTTTAATCAGCCCCATTGCGATTCCCGCAACAGGTTTTTTGATTTTAACGCCACCATCCATCAACGAAAGTGTTCCCGCACAGACAGTAGCCATAGATGAGGAGCCATTTGATTCGAGTATATCAGAAACAATCCTGATAGTATAAGGGAAGTCGTTGATGTCCGGGAGCATTTTTTTCAGGGCTCTTTCGGCGAGATTTCCGTGTCCGATTTCTCTTCTTCCCGGTCCGGGTCTTCCTCCGACTTCTCCCGTACTGAATGACGGGAAATTGTAGTGAAGAATAAATCTTTTATAGGATTCCTCTTTAAGGAGTCCTTCTACAAGCTGTGCATCCTGTTTAGTACCGAGCGTCATTGTAGTCAGGCTTTGAGTTTCGCCTCTTGTAAAGAGTGCGGAGCCATGAGTACGCGGCAGCACGGACACTTCGCATGTAATAGGTCTGATTTCGGTATAATTTCTTCCGTCGAGACGTCTTCCTTCTTCGAGAATCATTTTTCTCATATCTTCCTGCTGTAAATCGCTCATTATTTCGCTGAGTTTCATTTCCATTTCGGGATATTTTTCAGCCAGTGCGGTCTGGACGGAGTCATAGAGTTCTTTGTGCCGGTTATGTCTTTCATCTTTTGTAAGAATGGTTCTGTCGAGGCGGTGAATTTCATCGTAGTACAAGTTTTTCACATCGTTGAACATTTCTGAAATATCATCGGACGGAAGTATAGGTTTTTTAGCTTTACCAATTTCTTTGGCAAATTCCAGCTGGAAGTTACAAAGCTCTATAATATGTTTGTGGGCGAATTTAACCCCTTCGAGGAAGGCTGCTTCTGAGATTTCTTTAGCTTCGCCCTCGACCATAACTATAGAATCGACAGTACCGGCGACTGAGATATCGTAATCACCTTTCTCGATTTGTTCGAACGTGGGATTAACAATAAGTTCGCCGTCAATTCTCGTGACTCTGACTTCCGATACAGGAATATCGAAAGGGATGTCGGATATCAAGAGAGCGGCGGAAGCTCCGACGCATCCCAATATGTCCGCATCCGACTCACCGTCGGATGAATAGACGTTACAGTTTATTTGTGTTTCGTTGAAGTAACCTTCCGTGAACATAGGTCTTATCGGTCTGTCGATTAATCTTGCCGATAATATTTCTTTCTCCGTCGGTCTTCCTTCGCGTTTAAAAAAACCTCCGGGAATTTTCCCTGCGGAAGCAGATTTTTCCCTATAGTCGACGGACAGCGGGAAGAAATCCTGTCCCGGTGTCGGCTCATCTTTAGCCACGACGGTACACAAGACCACGTTATCGTCCTGTGAAATCAGCACGGCGCCGTTTGCCTGTTTTGCAACGCGTCCGGTCTCAAGCATAATTGTCTTTCCGCCAATTACAATACTCTTTTTATGAATCATAATTTTTTTTAATTAGTTAAATAATATTCTTACAATAAATACAGAACCAGTAATATTCTGAGTGTCATTAAGAAATTTGAAATACAATAAAGTTCAATTCTTAAAAACGAATTATTTTCTCAGGTCTAAGTCTTTTACGATCTGTCTGTATCGAGTAATATCTTTCTTCTCGAGATATTTAAGCAGTCTTCTTCTTTTACCAACCATTTTGAGCAGGCCTGTCCTCGAATGGTTATCTTTTTTATGCGAAGTAAAATGCCCTGCGGACAATTCATTAATTCTGTTTGTAAGAATTGCTATCTGCACCTCGGGTCTTCCCGAGTCTTTTTCCGATTTACCGAATTTTTTGGTAATGTCGGTTTTTTGTTCTTTCGTTATTGCCATTTTTAATTTTTAATTTATTAAATGTTAAATTTTGTTATATAAACTTTCACAAATTTCTTTATCTTTATTCAATTGCACGATAAGTTCGTCGAGCGATGCGAATTTTTTTTCCTCTCTCAAGAATTTAACGAAGAAAATTTTTATAATTTCGCCATAAATATCCTCATTAAAATCGAACACGTTAACTTCAAGGAACAGGTTTTTTTGCTCTTTGATTGTAGGTCTGAAGCCTATATTCATCATTCCGTAGTATTTTTCACCGTGAATTTCCGCCGACACGAAATAGACGCCGTTTTTTGGAATCAATTTATAATCCGAAAGCGGCTGAATATTAGCAGTCGGAAAGCCCATTTTGTTGCCGCGTCTGTCGCCGTAAAGGACTTTTCCCGAAAAGTAATAGTTATTTCCGAGAATTTCAGATGCCTTTTCAACGTTGCCGTCATAAAGAAGATTTCTCACGGTAGTACTGTTAATCTTATCGCCGTCCAGTTTAAATTCATCGACTTTGTGAACTGCAATTCCGTTCTTTTTCGAGAACTCTTTTACCGACTCATAGTTCCCTTCTCTGTTTTTGCCGAAGTTATGGTCATAGCCGAAGACTACATCGGTAAGACCGATTTTTTTTATAAGGTAATCACAATAGAACTCTTCTGCACTTATTCCCGAAAACTTTTCATTAAAATCAATGATATACACCAAATCGATTCCGAGCTTTTCGAATTCAATAAGTTTCTCTTCCGTAGTGGAAAGAAGTTTAATATCTTTGTGTTTATTTTTAAGAATTATCTGGGGATGGGGGTCAAAAGTAACGACGACGCCCCTCAGTTTTTTATCGTTTTTAATACCGATTAAATCCGATATGATTTTCTTATGTCCCAAATGAATTCCATCGAATGTCCCGACTGTAACAACGCTACTCCTGTCATAGCAATATTCTCCGTCTTCTTTTACTACACGCATTTTTACAGAGACTTTAGTACTTCCTTAATTTTTTCGAAATTCGGCAATTGGCCTGCATCTTCCAGTATTTCAGCATAACGGATTACGCCTTCTTTATCTACTATAAAAGCAGACCTTTTAGAAACCCCATTCATACCGAGGACAAATCCGCCATCGGGATAAAGCGTGCCGTATTTTGCACAGACTTCTTTATTAAAGTCACTAAGCAAAGGAATTGTAATATGATTTTGTTTTGCCCAAGCTTCCTGAGTGAAGATAGAATCAACACTTATACCTATCACGTCTGCATTCAGATTCGAATAGAATTCAAAACCTTCTGAAATACTGCACATTTCGTTAGTGCAAACGCCTGTAAAAGAGAGTGGGTAAAAAAGAACAACCAAGTTTTTACCCTTGAAATCCTTTAAGGAGATATCTTTGATATCGCCTGTCTGGTTTTTGGATTTTAAAGTAAAATCAGGGGCTTTGTTTCCAATATTAATTGCCATAATAAATATTTAATTTTTAAATAAACATTTAATATAACAAATTAGGAAAATATTAACAATCCGATATAATCCCTACAAAAATCGTTAAAAATGCCAATAAATTCTAAAAAAATGATATTGCAAATAAAACATTCATTAGTTACTTTTACACAATATAAAATTTTTAATAAATTTTTTAATAAACAAATATTTGCATTTATAAAAGAATGCAAAAGAAGGAGTAAAAATATGAGGGAAATTAAATTACTTTATGTTTTATTTGCTTTATTTTTGATGGTTTCGGGAGTATTTGCACAGGGTACATGGACGACTCAGACAAATCCGGTATCGGGGAGAGATGTTAACAGTGCCAGTGCCGTCGATGCAAACACATGCTGGATGTGCGGAGCCACAACTTCAACGACATTGGGTTATGTAATCAGAACCACGAACGGCGGAACAACCTGGACAAATGTTACCGGTAATATGCCGTCTTCGACATTCGGGTTATATACTATTAGCGCAATAAGTGTTAATGAAGCATGGGTCGGAGCGAGTGACGGTGGCGTGTATCACACAACAAACGGCGGAACGAACTGGACTTTTGTTACAATGCCAGCCCCTGCAACAGCATTTGTAAACGTAGTTCATTTCTTTAATCAAAACATCGGATTTATTCAGGGTGACCCGTCAGGAGGCAACTGGTGTTATTACTGGACGACAAACGCTGGAGTAAACTGGACCTGGGGACCGGCACCTTCGGCATCAGGAACAGAAGCAGGGTGGAACAACAGCTATTGCGCACTTGATACGCACAATATATGGTACGGAACCAACAATACGAAAATTTTCAAAGGCGGTTTAAGAAGCGGATTCACGGCTCAGACAACGGTCGGTGTTAATTCATTCGGTATAGCGTTCTGCAATGCCACAACGGGAATAGCTACAATGACGAACGCATCATATGCGGTTTTGCCGAATAACGTAACAGTTAACGGCGGAACAACATGGACAGCAGGATTCACACCTGCGGGCGTACAGTTTGGATTAAAAGCAATAATCGGAACTCCGTACGTATTCATGGCCGGAGCAAGGACATCGGGCGGCGGAATATATTTAAGCACCAATTACGGAGTTAACTGGACTTCGATACATACAACTGGAACATCCGTATATGCTCTGGCATTCGCAAACGCGAACACTGGATGGGCGGGTGCTTCGGGTGGTTCGATTTATAAATGGGCAGGAACACTGAATGAAGTAAACAGCAACAACACAGCGATTCCGACCGATTATAAATTAGAGCAGAATTATCCGAATCCGTTTAACCCGTCAACAACGATAAATTATTCGTTACCAAAGGCTTCGTTCGTGACATTAAAGATTTATGATATATTAGGAAACGAAGTAAAGACGATAGTAAACGAATATCAGACAACAAACAACTACACATACACCGCAGATTTCTCAACGCTTTCATCGGGGATATATTATTATACCTTAAAAGCGGGTGAATTCACGGCAACAAAGAAATTAATGTTTGTAAAATAAACAATTTACTTATATAAGATTCATGAGGCTGACACCTGTTTTTTTGGGTGCAGCCTCATTTTGTAAATTCAAAAAAATTCAAAATGAATAAAGTATTAAAATTTTTAGCAATTTTCTTTCTGGCTTTTCTGATAACATTAAATCTATCGGCACAGAATAAAGATTATCCGACAACGAGATTAATCATACCTCAGGCATACAAGCTCGAGCCATACAACATCGAAAATTTATTCGGTGTAGTATCCGTTGGAGCGTTTGACAATTACACAATTTCGACATCCGCAGGATTTATGGAATGCGATGTAATAGTGAACAGAGCGAATCCCCTGAATTTTGTAGCAACCGATAACAGGATAATTACCGGGGCGAATTACGTTTTTTACACGACAAACGGCGGAGTAAGCTGGAGTTACTCGACCGTACCGACAAGTTACGGAGACCCGGTATTTGCGGCGGATGCGGCAGGGAATTTGTTTTTATCGTATTTATACAGTACAGGTGTTAGAATACAGAAATCGACAAACGGAGGACAGAGTTGGAATACAGCGGTACAGGTTGCCACAAACTATTATGCAGACAAAGAGTGGATTGCCTGCGACCAGACAAACGGGACATATAAGAATAACATTTACATGTCATATTTCAATGCGACATCGGGCAGTCAGCGAGTTGATTTCCACAGGAGCACCGATAACGGAGCAAGCTGGACGGGACCGATAATTCTTGCACCGACAGTGACAACCAATCCGGGACCCAACATAGTCGTGGACTGGACAGGGAAGGTATACGTTTTCATCACGACGAACACGGGAGCGGCGCTTGTAACTTCGAATGACGGTGGTGCGACATTCGGTTCGGCCGTGACTGCCGCCGCATACATAGAGCCGGGAACGGTCAATGCAACAACGGGAAGATATTGCGTTAAGGGAAACATAAGAACGAACGGTCATCCTCAGGCGGCGACCGATTTATCTAACGGACCATACAAGGGTTATGTTTACATATCGTATGCGGCAAATCCTCCGGGTCCGGATATAGCGAACGTATATGTAGCGAGGAGCACAAACGCAGGATTGAACTGGAATTATCCCGTTTTAATAAATGATGACGGCGGAATAAACGACCAGTGGATGTCGGATGTATCGGTGGACGACGCCGGAAGAGTCTGGGTTTACTGGTATGATTCCCGTAATGACCCGTCCAATATATTAACGGAGATATACGGTGCGGTATCGACGAACGGAGGGGCGACGTTCTCACCGAACTTTAAGGTATCGAATCAGAATTTTAATCCGAATGCAATAAAGGAATATCAGGGAACAGACCACTATTACATTGGTGATTACAACGGAATGTCGGGAAGGACATTCACGTTCCCGGTGTATGCAGGTCAGAATAATTCGAGAAATGATTACACTGCATATTTACCCGATTACGGAATGTCTTTTGCAAAATCGACAGATAATTTGACCGTAAACAATACCTCCGAGAACTGGGTCAGGATTCCGATGATGGGACCATACAGCGGAACTGTGAACTATTCGGCAACCGTAACGCCAACGCCCGGAACAGGTTCAATCACGATTACGTGGCAACCGAGCAACGTAAAGGTATTAACGGGCACTCCCGATTCGTTGAAGATTCGTGCAACGACATCATCGAATTGTTCGTACGGGACATACACAGTAACCGTGACTGGTGCGGAGAGCGGCGGACCGAGAACGCATACAAGGACATACACATTGGTTGTCGGTTCAACTCCGAGCGGAATAAACAACGGAAATCAATCCGCATATCAGTATAATTTATATCAAAACTATCCGAATCCTTTCAATCCTTCAACGAGCATAGAGTTTTTCCTGCCCAAGCAATCAGCAGTAACCTTAAGGGTTTACGATATAGTGGGTAAGGAAATAGCGACGCTGATAAACAACGACAAGAGAAAAGAGGGATTCCATCAGATTAATTTTGACGGAAGCAATTTATCTTCGGGTATTTATTATTACAAGATAAGTGCGGGGGAATTTACAGACATTAAGAAAATGATGCTGGTGAAATAAATCCGAGAGTATTTTGAAACAACGAAGTCCGTAGGGTATCAGCTTTACGGACTTTTTTTTATCTGTTCCGGATGTTTTGACGGGAAAAAAAGTGTTTATATTGATTCATTGTATATATTACATAAACTATGCTATTCACTTTTTTATGAAACGCATTTTTGATAATTTGAAAATAATATGATAGAAACGAAGAGGGAAGCCGAAAGGGCAGTACTGGTTATTTTTGCAAAAAAAGGTGACAGTGCAATAAAAATAAACGAATCATTAGAGGAACTGAAGTTACTTGCCGGCACGTCCGGGGCGGATGTCATAAAGACATTTTACCAGGCGGGCACTGCGTCTGACCCGAGATTCATGATAGGAAAGGGTAAGGCGGATGAGATTGCGGAATATGCGGAAGATAAGGAAATATCTCTTGTTATATTCGAGAACGAGCTCTCGTATACACAGCTCAGGAATTTAGAGCAGAAGATAAAATGCAAGATACTTGACAAGTCGAATTTAATACTCGACATATTTGCAAACAATGCCCGGACGGCACAGGCAAAGCTTCAGGTAGAACTTGCACAGCTTGAATATTTGTTGCCGAGACTGACGAGGCAATGGACTCACCTTTCAAAGCAGTACGGCGGAATAGGGACAAAGGGACCGGGAGAAACGCAGATTGAGACAGACAGGAGGCTGATAAAAAAGCGGATTTCTGTTTTAAAGGAAAAACTGGAAAAGATTAACCGGCAGAGGAGAACGCAGGCGCTTGAGAGGAAAAATTATTTACGACTTTCGCTTGTTGGTTATACGAATGCGGGAAAATCGACATTGCTGAATCTGCTTACGGATGCAAATGTTTATGTGGAGGATAAATTATTCGCAACGCTTGATACGTCAACGAGGATGTTAAAGTTAAGCAATGCAAAGGCAAAGGAGATTGTGTCAAGATTTCCAAAAAAAGTGTTAATTTCAGATACTGTAGGGTTTATAAAGAATCTACCTCACAATCTTATAGAATCTTTTAAATCTACTTTATGCGAAGTGGTTGAATCGGATATGTTGCTTCATGTGATTGACATATCGAATCCGAACTATGAAGAGCAAATGTCCGTTGTGAAAGATACGCTCGATGAAATAGGAGCGGGGAGCAGGAGGATTATAAATATATTCAACAAGGTTGACAGGTTATGTGATTTTGATTTATTGAGTCATTTAAAGGAAGAGCACAAGGATTCGGTTTTCATGTCGGCAAGAAAGGGATTGAACGTAGAATACCTGTTGAACAATATTAAGGAAAAACTGAGCGAGGGGTATGAAGAAAGAACCATAAGATTAAAGAAAGAAGATTATAAGTTATTGAATAAAATTTACAGACTTGCGGAAGTGGTGGAAGTAAAATATTTTAAAACTTGTATAAAGTTAAAAATAAAAGGAACCAAAGAAAATACAGAATACATTGAAAAATTAATTTATGCAGACATCAAATTATAAACATCCCGATTATTATTTACTGGACGAGCTTTTTACGGATGAAGAAAAAGCGATAAGGGATATGGTAAGGGAATTTATAAATCAAGAGGTACTACCAATTATAGAGAAGTATAATCAGGATATGAAGTTCCCGATTCATATTGTACCCAAGATGGCGGAGCTTGGGGTATTCGGACCGACTCTTCCTCCGGAATACGGAGGAATGGGAATAAACAATATTGCTTACGGTTTGATAATGCAGGAGCTGGAGCGAGGGGACAGCGGTGTAAGGAGTTTTGCTTCGGTGCAATCGGGATTAGTTATGTATCCAATTTTCAAATTCGGCAGTGAAGAGCAAAAAAGATTTTGGCTTCCGAAGCTTGCGACAGCGGAGAAAATAGGATGTTTCGGGCTGACAGAGCCGGATTTCGGAAGCAATCCCGGCGGAATGATAACAAAAGCTGAAAAGGTAAGCGGGGGTTATTTATTAAACGGCGCCAAGATGTGGATAACGAACGGAACGATTGCAGATGTAGCGGTTGTATGGGCGAAGCTTGACGGAAAAGTGAAGGGTTTTCTTGTTGAGAAAGGGACTAAAGGATTTTCCGCACCCGAGACAAAGGGAAAGTTATCGTTGAGAGCTTCGGTCACATCGGAATTGATATTTGAGGACTGCATAATACCGGAAGAAAACATTTTACCCGGCAGCGGGGGATTGAAATCGCCTCTGATGTGTCTGACTCAGGCGAGGTACGGTATTGCCTGGGGAGTAGTAGGGCTGGCAATGGAATGTTACGATACGGCATTGAACTATTCGTTGTCGAGGATACAGTTCGGAAAGCCAATTGCGTCTTATCAGATTACCCAGGAAAAGTTAGCCTATATGCTTACGGAAATTACAAAAGCACAATTGTTATGTTATCATCTCGGTAAATTAAAAGACAGCGGAAAGATGAGGCCGCAGCATGTTTCTCTGGCGAAGAGGAACAACTGCGAGATAGCGAAAACGATTGCAAGCATATCGAGGGAGATACTTGGTGCAAACGGAATTTTAGATGAATATCCGATTATGAGGCATTTAAATAATATTGAATCTGTCAAGACATACGAAGGGACTCATGAAATGCACACATTGATATTGGGGGAGGATATAACAGGAATATCGGCGTTCGGGGATTGAAGGGTGATATAAAATTTATTAAAAATATAATTTTTAGATTTCAAAATTAGCATTGATTAAGAAATGCGGGAATTTGACATACCGTTATATTACAGGAGCAATATAATATCGCAGGTAAAGAAGATGCGTCAAGAGAGAGATTTAAGAAAAAAGGATTATTCGCCTTCGGTACTGGATTTCGGACCTGTTACATTTTACATAGCGAGGCACTTCGGGTTTTGTTACGGGGTAGAAAATGCGATAGAGATTTCATATAAGGCATTAGAGGAAAATCCCGGGAAAAAAATATATTTAATAAGCGAGATGATACACAATCCCGAGGTCAACAACGATTTAATAGGCAGGGGTGTAAGTTTTATTATGAGTACTTCGGGTAAGCAGTTAATACCCTGGGAGAATTTAAATACGAACGATATAGTAATAATTCCCGCATTCGGGACCACGCTCGAGATACAGAAAAAGCTGAATGAAATCGGCATTAATTTAATTAAATACGACACCACTTGTCCTTTTGTGGAGAAAGTATGGAACAGGGCGTCAGCGCTGGGAAAAGCCGATTACACGATAATAGTACACGGAAAGCATAAGCACGAAGAAACTAAGGCGACATTTTCGCACAGCAAAGAGAATGCTCCGACGTTAATAATCAGGGACCTCGAAGAGGCGAAAATTCTCGGCAGGGGAATACTCGAAGAAATTTCTGAGGAGGAAATGAAAAAATTGTTTGAAATTTTTTACGACAGGTACTCAAAGAATTTTAATCCCAAGCTGCACCTTAAAAAAATTGGTGTAGTGAATCAGACCACGATGCTTGCGACAGAGACCGAAGCAATATCGAATTATCTGAGAGATATTATGATTAGAAAATACGGAGAGGAAAACATTAAGGAGCATTTTGCGGATACGAAGGACACATTATGTTACGCGACGCACGATAATCAGAAGGCGACGCTTGCTTTACTCGAGCAGGATGCGGATTTAGCGGTTGTTGTAGGCGGATACAACAGTTCCAACACTTCACACATAGTAGAGCTTTGCGAGGAGAGGCTTCCCACTTTTTTTATATCGTCGGCGGGGAAAATTGTTTCCGATAAATTGATCGAACACTATAATATTCACACACAGGTTGAATTCCGAACCGAGAGTTTTATTCCGGCAAAGGAAAAAGTAAAAATAATATTAACGAGCGGGGCATCCTGTCCCGATGCAATAGTAGAGGAAGTAATGAATAAATTACTGTCCTTTTTTAAAAACGTAAAGCCAATCGAAGAGGTACTAAACCGACTGTCTTAGATACTTCCAAATAACGTTACTGAATCTTACGAAAAACTTCCTTAAATTCCGTTATTAAACAAGGTAAGTGTCATTGTGAGGGCTCTTTAATGGACGAATTATTTATCGATAAAATTTTTAAATAATCTACAGACAGGAGGCTTGCAATGACATTTTTTCTCTTAAAAGAATAATTATGAAATCGTTATTAACGGATGCGCAGTTAAAAGCCGAAATAAGCAAGTGTGAATTCTGCGAAGAGAAACCCTGCAGGGAAGCCTGTCCGGTGGATTGTTCACCTGCAGACTTCATCATGGCGGTAAAGAAAGGCGGTAAAGCGGACTTTGAGAGAGCGGCGGCATTGATAATGGGGAGTAATCCGCTGGGTGGTGTTTGCGGCTATGTTTGTCCGGATTACCACTGTATGAAAGCGTGTGTTCACAGGACGTTCGATAATGCGGTGCAGATACCGAAAGTGCAGGCGACAATAATATCAAATGCAAAGAAGCTGAACTGTATGCCTGATTTTGACAAAAGGGAAAAGAACGGATACAAGGTAGCGATAATTGGAGCGGGACCCGCGGGGCTGGGAGCGGGATCGGTGCTTGCTCAAATGGGATACGAAGTTGAAATATTCGAAGAGAACAATAAGCCCGGGGGTATGTGTAATTTAATTCCGGATAACAGGTTGGATAAAAAGGTTTTAAAATCCGATATAGATTTTCTTTTAAAGTTAGGTAATATAAGAATTAATTGCGGAGCGGAATTTCTTGTAAACGGAGAATCGTTAAGCGAAGATTACAAAAAGTCAACATGTGCCGGTGATGGGTATCCAGATAATTATGATGCAATAATTTTTTCTACCGGGCTTTCTAAGGAAATGCGGCTTGGTATAAAAGGGGAAGATTATGCATACGGCTGGATTTCTTTTTTAAAGGACCGGAAGAGGATAAAAATAAAGGACAGAAAAGTAGCCGTAATCGGGGGAGGTGCTGTTGCAGTGGATTGTTCGGTAACAGCCAGGGCAAGAGGAGCGAAATCGGTCGAGATGATTATGCTTGAAAAGACTGACGAGATGCCGCTGACGGAAGCTGAGAGGAACTTGATTTTGCAATACGGTATAGAAATAACGGGGAGGACAAAAATAAATTCTATAGTTACATCCGGCAACAGGGTAAAGGGGGTATACACACAAAAGGTTTTGTTACCGCCAAACAGGAAATTTCATCCCGGAAATATCATCGGCGACAAAAATTCAAAACCATTGTTCAGAAACTTCGATTTAGTAGTGGTTGCAATCGGTGCATATACGGATTTAGAAGTCAAGAAAGAAAGCGGAATATTTTATACCGGTGACATGATGAACGGACCTAAAACGGTAGTAGAGGCAGTTGCAGCGGGAAAGAACACTGCAATTATTGTTGACGCATACATTCAAAAAAAGAAACGCCCAAAGATAACCAGTAGTATAAAAAGCAAAGTAATTCTTAACGGAAGGAATTTATTGCCGGTAAGTCTTGAATCGGAATTTTTCGGAAAGAAAATCTTATCACCTTTTATTCTTTCAGCCGCACCGCCTTCGGACGGTTACGAACAGATGAAGAGTGCGTACGGGAAAGGCTGGGCGGGAGGAGTAATGAAGACGGCATTTGACAACGTACCGATTCACATTCCGTCCGAATATATGTTTGCCGTAACGCAGTCAACCTACGGGAACTGCGATAACGTTTCCGGTCATGCGCTTGACAGGGTTTGCAGGGAAACGGAAAAGCTGGTAAAGGAATTTCCCGACAGGTTAACGATGGCATCTACAGGCGGACCCGTAACGGGAAATGACGAAGAAGACAGAAAGGTATGGGTATCGAATACCAAGAAGCTTGAGGATGCGGGAGCAATGGGAATCGAATACAGTTTATCCTGTCCGCAGGGAGGGGACGGAACAAAGGGCGATATAGTTTCGCAGGATGCGGAGCTGACGGGAAAAATAATCGATTGGGTAATTGAAGCGAGCGATTACAAAACACCGAAGCTATTTAAGCTTACCGCGGCAGTCACTTCGATATACCCGATTATATCCGAAATAAAAAGAGTGTTTGAGAAATATCCGGGAAAGAAAGCGGGAGTAACCCTTGCTAATACATTTCCGAGTTTAGCTTTCAGGAAAGGCGGCAAAAAAAGCTGGGAGGAGGGAATAGTGATAGGTCTTTCGGGAGAAGGCGTTATTCCAATAAGCAATCTGACTCTTGCGAACGTATCTAAGCTGGGAATAGTAGTATCCGGGAACGGCGGTCCGATGGATTATAAATCTGCGGCGGATTTTCTTGCGCTGGGGGCGGAGACGGTGCAATTCTGCACCGCTGTGATGAAGTACGGTTACGGAATAATTGACGAGCTGCATTCGGGTTTAAGCTACCTGATGAAGGAGAGAGGATTAAAATCCGTGAAAGAGCTTATCGGCAGGGCGTTGCCGAATCCCGTAACTGGTTTTACGGATTTGACTTCACTGAAAAGGATTTCCGATGTAAACAAGAATTTATGCGAGCACTGCGGAAACTGCACAAGGTGTCCTTATCAGGCAATTCGGCTGAACAGGAAAAAAGTGCCTGTTACCGACGCATCGAAGTGTATAGGGTGTTCAATATGTGTTCAGAAATGTTTTTCCGGGGCTTTATTTATGAGAGACAGGAACAAGAATGAACTGGAAGTGCTGAGCGAAGCATAATTTAAACGTATATGATATAAATTTATTTTAATTTCAATTTTAAAGGTAATGTTTATGTCAAACAGCATATTAATTAAGAACGGAATAATAATAACGCTTGGCGATAAACCGAAGGTATTGTACGATAATTCGGTTTTAATAGAAAACGGTTTGATAAAAAAGATTGCTCCAAGTAAAGAATTTAAAGGACAGTACGGAAAAGAAATAGATGCCGCCGGTAAGGTTACTTTGCCCGGATTCATAAATGCACACATGCATTTTTACAGCACGCTTGTAAGGGGGCTTGGGAAAGCCAAGCCTGCAAAGGATTTTCTTAAGGTGCTGGAGAATCTCTGGTGGAAGCTCGATAAGGTGCTGACTCCCGAAACGATATATTACAGTGCATTGATAATGCTAATAAACGGAATCAAACGCGGAACAACAACTTTCATAGACCATCATGCAAGTCCGAAATCCGTAACGGGTTCATTGCGGCAGATTTCGAAAGCGGTTGAAGAAACCGGGCTCAGGGCATCCTTATGTTATGAACTTTCCGACAGGGACGGGGAGAAAATTGCCGAGGAGGGAATTAAAGAAAACTACGGATTCATTAAATATACACAAGAAAACAACAGCGGGTTGCTCAGAGCACTTTTCGGGCTTCACGCCTCTTTTACGTTGAGCGACAGGACGCTCGAGAGGGCATCGGAGACGGGTAATGAGTTAAAGACGGGTTTTCACATACATGTAGCAGAAGCAGAACTGGACGAAGTTTACAGCAAAAAGAATTTTGGAATGAGGGTTGTAAACAGATTACACAAATTCGGAATACTCGGTGAAAAAACAATTGCCGCTCACTGCGTACATATAAATGATAATGAAATGGAAATTCTGAAAGATACAGGAACTATAGTCGTGCATAATCCGCAATCAAATCTCAACAATGCGGTAGGTATTGCGGACGTATTAAAGATGGCAAATAAGGGTATACTGGTCGGGCTCGGAACCGATGCAATGACAGTAAATATGATTGAGGAGTTACGGGTTGCTTTATGGTCTCAGCATTTGAAGCAGAAAAATCCTACTGCGGGTTTCAACGAAACTGCTTCAACGTTGCTTTATAACAATGCAAAGATTGCAGGCAGGTATTGGAGTTTGCCGGCGGGAAAAATAGAAGAAGGTGCAGCTGCCGATATTGTATTGATAGATTACAATCCTCCCACGCCGCTTGATGAAAGTAATTTTTTGGGGCATCTTATATTCGGCATATCGCAATCCGATACTGATACGACAATAGTCAACGGAAGAGTTCTAATGGAAAACCGGATTCTGAAAATTGACACCGATGAATCTGAAATTGCCGCAAGGGCAAGGGAGCTGACAAACAAGTTATGGAACCGTTTTTAGTGCCTACGTGAATAAAAAATAAATCCGATTATGGAGACAATATATGATAAAATAAACGTCAGAGCGAAAGAGCTCGAGAATGAGACTGCTAATTTTTTAATGGACTTGATTCGCACACCTTCTTTTTCCTGCAAGGAAAGAGAGGTAATAAAGGTAATAAAGAAAGAAATGGAAAAAGTGGGGTTTGACGAAGTGAGGATTGACGGTCTTGGAAATATAATCGGCAGAATAGGAAACGGTAAAAGGGTGCTCGCATTCGATGCTCATATAGATACTGTTTATCCGGGTGAAATATCGAACTGGGATTTTGACCCTTTCACACCGAGAATAGAGAACGGAAAAGTCTGGGGACGAGGCTCTGCCGACCAGAAAGGCGGAATGGCTTCGATGGTTTATGCAGGGAAAATAATAAAGGGTATGAATTTGAATAAAGACTTTACGATATACTTTACGGGAACGGTGATGGAAGAGGACTGTGACGGGCTTTGCTGGCAGTACATTATTAACGAAGAAAAAATAAAGCCCGAGCTTGTAGTGATTACCGAGCCGACAAACTTGTACATATACCGAGGGCACAGGGGCAGGATGGAAATTCTTATCAGCGTGAAAGGGTTGAGCTGTCACGGTTCCGCTCCGGAGAGGGGAGACAATGCAATTTACAAGATATCAAGAGTATCACTCGAGATTGAAAAGCTGAATGAAAGATTAATTTCCGACGAATTTCTAGGTAAGGGGACGGTAACAGTCACGCAGATATTCTTCAATTCGCCTTCTCAGTGCGCAGTCCCGGATGCTGCCAGCATACAGCTCGACAGGCGGCTGACATACGGGGAAACAAAGGAAAGTGCAATTGCTGAAGTTAAGGAAGCGTGCAGACTTGTGGGCTGTCCCGATGCGGAAATCAAGGTATTGAGATACGATGAAAAATCCTACAAAGGACTTGCATATCCAACGGAAAAATATTATCCCACATGGAAGCTATCGGAAGATTCAAAATATCTTTATAACGCAGTAGAAGCTTATAAGAATATATTCAGGAAAGAGCCTTTGATTGGCAAGTGGATGTTCAGTACGAACGGTGTTGCAATAGCCGGGATGCACGGCATTCCATGTATCGGGCTGGGACCAGGGAATGAAATACAGGCTCATGCACCAAACGAATCGTGTCCCGTCGAGCATCTTTCGGGAGCCGCGGCTTTTTATGCGGGACTTGTATCAGGATTAAACAACAAATAATTTATTTTTATTCCAATGATTAAATACAGATGCACATTATGCGGCAAGGAATACGGGAGAGATGAGGTAAGATATTTATGCCCTGATTGCTCGAAAGATTATAAGCCTGGTGTTCCTCTGACGGGGGTTCTTGAAGTTGTTTTTGATTATGATTATATAAAAAAGCATATCGGCCAATCAAATCCCGACTGGAATTTGTTTTCTGCTGTAGAAAAAAAATATTTTCCGGATTTTCCAGTCGGTAATACACCTTTTTTCAAAGCTGAAAATTTATTCAAGGGATTCGGGAACGAAAACATATGGATTAAGAACGACGGTTTGAATCCGAGCGGTTCTCTTAAGGACAGGGCGTCCTTTTTAGTTGTTGCGGAGGCAAACAGAATAAAGGAAAACGTGATAGTAACCGCATCGACCGGAAACGCCGCCAGTGCACTTGCGGCTGTATGTGCATCGGATAACAAGAAAGCAATTATATTCATACCCGAGTCTGCGCCGAGAGCGAAACTGGTACAGATATATTTATACGGAGCGGAAGTAATCAAAGTAAAGGGAACTTATGATGATGCGTTCGGATTATCGCTGGAATATACAAAGGGCAATCAGGGATTAAACAGGAATACGGCTTATCATCCTCTTACTATCGAAGGTAAGAAGACGGCAGGTCTTGAGATATTCCATCAGAACAAATTCAAAGTACCCGATGTAATTATTATACCGACAGGGGACGGAGTAATTATAAGCGGGATATACAAGGCTTTTTATGACTTAAGAGAAACAGGTCTGGCGGAAAAGCTGCCGAGACTGATTTGCGTACAGGCGGAAAAATCGGATGCAATAAATAATTTTATCAGGACAGGAAAGTTCAGAGAAGCCGATAATCCCGATACGATAGCGGATTCAATTTCAGTATCGGTTCCAAGCAATGCATTTATGGCAAAGAAAGCAGTAGAAGAATCAAAGGGTTTTCCCGTAACGATATCGGATGAAGAGATTTTAAAAGGACAGAAAATTCTTGCGAGCAAGACGGGAGTATTTGCCGAACCGGCGAGTTCAGCGACGGTTGCGGCTTTAGAGAAAATAAAAGATACAAATTTAATAGATAAAAAGGAGCAGGTTGTTTTACTGATAACCGGTAACGGATTAAAGGATATTGATAGTGCGATGTTGAACTTAAGGAATAAATAAATACATTAAAGTGTCAATGAATAGTATATTAATAAAAAACGGTTTAGTTTGTTTTGAAGACGGAGTGCGTCGCGGAGATGTATTTATACGGAGGGAAAAAATATCTTCTTCCTTTGCGGGTTCTGCTGCGGATGAAATAATAAATGCGGACGGGTGTTACGTAATGCCCGGAATGATTGATATACACACGCACCTGTATGACAAGATAGGGAATTACAATCTTGCGGATGGTTATGAAGCAGGGACGAAGATTGCGGTTCTTAACGGGATAACTTCATTATATAATTTCGTCACACAGGGCAGGAATGAAACTTTGAAGGATTCAATCGAAAAGGCAAGGGTGAAAGCGAAAGGAAAATCATATTGTGATTACGGATGGCATTTAACTCCAACTGCCGCAGGGGAAGAAAAGTATAAAGAAGCAGAAGAAGCTATAGAGAACGGATTCAAAACGTTTAAATTTTACACGACATACAGAAACGCGGGATTATATACTTCTTACAATGAACTTGAAAAAGTTTTCGCGGGACTTGGAAAGCACGATATAACTTTTCTGATGCACTGTGAGGACAACGGTATAATTGAAGCCGAATCGGAAAAAGAATTCGATTTTACGAAACCTTTTACGCATACGCTTTTAAGGCCAAAACAGGCCGAGATAAAAGCAATCGGAAATGTCATTAATGCGGCGATGAAGTATAATGCGAGGCTGCATATTGTACACGTATCGACAGCAGAGGGGGCCGAACTTATAAATAAGGCAAAGGGAAAAATGCGGATAACCTGCGAGACGGCACCGCATTATCTTTTTTTAAATAATGACTTATTGAAAAAGGAAAACGGTCATGGGTGGATTTGTTCACCCCCTTTGCGGGACAAAGAAAACACAAAGGAGATGACCGAAAAAGCAAAACAGGGATATTTCGATATATTTGCAACCGACCACTGTGCATTTTTAAAAAGGGACAAGGACAACGGATTTTTTTCAAAAGTGCCCGATATAAGAAAAGTTCCCAATGGTATAGCGGGTATAGGTGCATTGCCACACTTGACATTTAAGTTATATAGTGATAATTTTCGGAACGGGATTTTCGAATTAAGCAGGAGGCTATCGGTAAATCCCGCAAAGATAACGGGAATATATCCGAAAAAAGGAGTTATAAGAGAGGGTTCGGATGCGGATTTGGTGATATTGAACGCTTCGGGTGAAGAAAGAGAAATTAAGTCGAGTTTGTCGGATGTATACGAAACTTATCCGCGCAAGAAAACAAAATTAAATTTTAAATATGTGATAGTCAGAGGCAATGTGATTGTGAAGGATAACCGGATAACTAACGAGAAAAATTTTGCCGGAGAATGTATAATAAAATCTTAATTTTTGGAAAATGAAAAAATCATGGCGTAATGATGCTTACGCAAAGGTAACGGGGAAGACAAAATATGCGGATGACATAAAGTTTCCTTTTGTGCTTCACGCTGTGCCGGTATATTCAGATTTTATTCACGCGAAAATAAAGGACATAAACACAGCGGAAGCGGAGAAATCCGAAGGAGTAGTTAAGGTAATAACAGCAAGAGATGTGCCCGGAGTGAACAGGTGGGGGCAGATAATCCGCGATTTTCAGATATTTGCGGAAGATAAAATATTTTACAATGGGGATGTAGTTGCAATAGTAGTAGCAGAAACCAGGGAGCTTGCATTAAAGGCATCATTGCTTGTTGAGATAGAGGCTGAGGCATTACCTTCGGTACTGGATGCGGAAGAAGCAATGAAGTCAGAGTCTCCGATAATACACGAAAGTCACGGTACAAACATAATCAATCATCACAAAGTAAGGAGGGGTAGTGTCGAGGAAGGATTCAGGAATTCGGATGTTGTGATTGAAAAAGTGTTTCAGACGCAATTTGTCGAGCATGCTTATATGGAGACTGAAACCGCGGTCTGCAATCCCCGTGCGGACGGAGTGATGGAAGTATATGCTGGAATGCAGCATCCTTTCAGCACAAGGAGGTTCACTGCGGCTCTGCTGGGAGTTCAGCTGGCAGATATAGAGATTATTGGTGTTCCCGTAGGTGGCGGGTTTGGCGGAAAGGATGATACTATTGCGATAGTATGTGCGCGAACGGCACTTGCCGCAAAGTTAACGGGACGGCCGGTTAAGATGTCGTACACACGCGAATGGTCAATAAGGGAGAGTTATAAGAGACATCCTTATAAAGTATATTACAAGATGGGTTTGACAAGAGGCGGGATAATAAAGGCAGTTGAAGCGAAAATAATAGCGGACGGCGGAGCATACTGCTCCGTAACGCCGTGGGTTACGTGGCGTTCGACGGTTCAATGCTGCGGACCATACGTTGTAGAAAATGTTCGTTGTGATACATTCGGAGTTTACACAAACAACGTAGTAACCGGTGCAATGCGCGGATTCGGCTCACCGCAGATGAATTTCGTTATTGAATCCATGGTAGAGATTGCGGCGGAGAAACTTGGTATTCCGTCGGTTGAGTTCCGCAGAAAGAATATGGTAAAGCAAGACAGCGTAACTATCACAGGTCAGAAACTGGACAATCACAAAGTTGCGATGGAAGAAGTGCTTGATTTAGTATTGAAGGAGTCGGATTATTTCGAAAAATACAAGATGTGCGGAACTGATAACTCAAGTGATGAAGCATACGGAATAGGGTTGGCGATGAGTTACAGGGGGATGAGTCTTGGAGCGGAGGGTGCTGATTTTTGTGCGGCGATAATAAATGTGCAGGCTGACGGTTCAATACTGCTTGAGACAGGGATACACGAAAACGGTCAGGGTTCGGAATCCGCTATGTGTTTAATCCTTGCACGAGAGCTTGGGGTGAAGCTCGAGAGGATACGTTACAGGAGACCTTCCACTTCGGGCATCCCGGACAGCGGGACAACCGTTGCATCGAGAGGAACAGTATTGGGCGGGGGTGCTACAGTGAACGCGGTTAAAGAATTGAAGAAAAAAATTTTTGAATACGCAGGAAGAAAATTTGATTGTCTTGCGGATGAAATTGAAATTAAGAATGATAAGATATTTGCGAAAGACAGAATTGTTTCCTTTGATGAGATAATAAAAGGGATGTACGGGGAGAGGATTTATCCTTTCGCATTTGGAGTTTTCAGAGCCCCCGAAGTAACCTGGGACGAGGAGACCGGACAGGGGGTTGCTTATTTTTCCTTTACATACGGCTGTCAGGTAATAGAGCTTACCGTCAACAAGAAGACAGGGAAGGTGAAACTTTTAAATGCCTATGCCGCGCACGATGCAGGCAAAGTAGCTAACGAAAGCATGACGCTCGGGCAGTTTTACGGAGGTATAGCAATGGGAGCGGGATATGCGCTTCATGAAGAAGTAAAAATGAAAAAAGGAAAAATAAAAACACTTAATTTCAATTCATACAGAATTCCGAGGGCTACCGACATGCCGGAGATGAAGGCATTCATAGTTCAGAATCCTGACCCGAATTCACCCAGCGGAGCGAAAGGGATTGGAGAGCCGACGAACGAGCTGATGGCACCGGCGATAGCGAATGCAATTTATAATGCGACCGGAAAAAGATTTTACAAACTGCCGATTAAGATTAACATTAATGACGGAGTGGAGGCTGGGGAATGAAACTAAAAGTTAACGATAAAATATATGACGTATCCGATTCCTTCCGCGATATGAGACTAACGGAATTTTTACGGGATGAATTGGGGTTGACGGGGGCGAAGAATGCGTGCGAAATGAATGCCTGCGGAGCGTGTTCGGTGCTGATGAACGGCGAAGTCGTAAAAATCTGTCATATTTTAGTGAAAGATGCGGAGGGGAAGGACATATTAACAATCGAGGGAATGGCGAGTCCTGACGGACCGCTTCACCCGCTTCAACAGGCTTTTGTTGATGCGGGAGCAATACAGTGCGGATTCTGCACTCCGGGTATGGTGATGACGGCACATGCATTTCTTTTGAAAAATTCAAATCCGACCCGCGAGCAGATAAGAAAGGCGTTACAGGGAAACCTCTGCAGGTGTACGGGGTATCAACAGATAATAGATGCGGTGGAAACGGCATCGGAATATTACAGAAATAAATAAACTTTAGCATTTTATGAGCAAACTTCTTACAGAAAATTTTGGAAAACTATCCGGTTTAAATTTCAATTTATTCAACAAGGATTTTTTGCTGAATTCGGACAAGACGGATGATGAGCTGATGTTTACGGAATTAGTTGCGGAGATATTCAAGGAATTACACAGGGAGGGAAGGTCTTTTAAGGCTTTCGATTCCGGTCTCGGAATTTCGATATTCAGGGACAACTCCACGCGCACGCGTTTCAGTTTTGCTTCGGCTGTGAATGCTCTGGGGCTGGGGCTTTCGGAACTCGACGAGGTTAAATCACAGATTGCACACGGCGAGACGGTGAGGGAATCGGCTAACATGATTTCATTCCTTGCACAAACAATCGGTATAAGGGATGATATGTATTTGGGGGAAGGAAACAAATATATGAGGGAGGTATCGGAAGCGGTTGAAGAGGGGTATCAGAAAGGAGTTCTTCACAACAGGCCGAGCGTGATAAATCTGCAGTGTGACATTGACCATCCGACGCAGGCTCTTGCGGATTTACTTAAGCTGAAAGATTATTTCGGTTCGTTCGGGAATCTCAAAGGGAAAAAACTTGCAATGACATGGGCATATTCGCCGAGCTACGGCAAGCCGCTTTCGGTTCCGCAGGGAATAATAACTCTGATGACGAGATTCGGTATGGATGTTACACTTGCGTATCCCGAGGGTTATGATTTGATACCCGGAGTTGTTCAGCAGGCAAGAACTTACAACAACGATTTTAAGATTGTCAATTCGATGGAAGAGGCGTTTAAGGGTGCCGATATAGTATACCCTAAATCATGGGCGCCGTTTTACGTTATGGAAGAAAGAACGGAGCTTCTGAAAAAATCGGACGTGGCGGGTTTGGAAGAGCTGGAAGTGGAATGTCTTGCAAGCAATGCAAAGCACAGAGACTGGGAATGCAATGAAGGGAAAATGAAACTGACGAATGGCGGTGAAGCATTATATATGCACTGTCTGCCGGCTGACATAACCGATGTAAGCTGTGAGGCAGGAGAAGTTTCGAAAAATATATTCGAGAGATACAGGATACATACATATCAGGAGGCGAGTTACAAGCCGTTTGTAATCGCGGCAATGATATTTTTAACGAGGATTAAAAATCCATATGAAAAGCTTGAGAAAATAATAAAATAATTTTATGTCGAGAATAATAAAAAGCATCAGCAGGGAAACAAGAAGAAAAAACGCAAGGAGATGCAGAGAGCGGGGAATAATAATCCCGACTTTCAGACAACTTAGAGACCCGGCTTTCATACCGGAAGAAATAAAGGTAAAACTGAAAGACATTGGTTTATGGGATATTAATCCTCTAAATCTTTTCAGGATAAACTGGAAAAATGATGTAAACACAGGGCTCTTTGGGGATGTTAATTATTTCGAGATACCGGAGCAGGTAACCGGTGTAAAGGCAAGAATAATCGGGCTTACGGGGAAATACTTCCCGACCGGTTCGCACAAAGTAGGTGCGGCTTTCGGGTGTCTCGTTCCAAGATTAGTGAGCGGTGAGTTCGACCCGGAAATACACAAAGCCGTATGGCCTTCGACGGGAAATTATTGCAGGGGCGGTGCATTCGACTGTGCGCTTTTAGGATGCACTGCCATTACGATTCTTCCGGAAGAAATGTCAAAGGAGAGATTCGACTGGCTGAAGGAAATCGGTGCCGAAGTAATAGCGACTCCCGGTTGCGAGTCAAACGTAAAAGAAATTTACGACAAATGCGGGGAATTAAGGGCTGACGAAAGAAATGTCATATTCAATCAATTTGACGAATTCGGCAATCCGATATATCATTATAATGTAACGGGACCTGCGATAGAAGAAGTTTTCGAAAAAATAAACAAGGAGAACAAACTTCGTTTAACGGCGTATGTGTCTGCGACCGGTTCGGCAGGGACGATTGCGGCTGGAGATTTTCTCAAAAAGCATTATCCGCTATGCAAGATAGTCGCTTCGGAGGCGTTGCAGTGTCCGACTTTATACATGAACGGATTCGGGGGGCACAGGATAGAGGGCATTGGCGACAAACATGTTCCGTGGGTACACAATGTCAGAAGCACGGATTGTGTAACGGCGATTGATGACGAGGACTGCATGAGGGTGTTAAGACTTTTTAATGAAAAGGAAGGATACGATTATCTGATTTCGGAGGGAGCCGCTCCGGAAGTTGCGGAAAAGCTGTCTCTGCTTGGTATTTCCGGAATATCGAATTTGCTTTCTTCAATAAAAACTGCAAAATATTTTGAGATGGAAGAGAACGATGTTATATTTACTATATTCACCGATTCGGTAGATTTATATAAATCACGGCTTAAGGAATTGAAGGATGAAAAAGGAGAGTACGGGAGGATTGATGCGGCAAAAGATTTTTCGGCTTCTTTACTTCATCAGAATACTGATTTCTTCAAGGAGCTGACATATTACGAGCGTAAGGCGATACACAATCTGAAATATTACACGTGGGTAGAGCAGCAGGGAAAAACATATGAAGAAATTATACAACAATGGAATCCCGATTACTGGACGGAGTTGTTCGAAAAGGAGACAGGGTATTTCGACGAAATGATAGAAGAATTTAATAATTTGCAATGATTATCTCGGCATTAATACCGGCGGCGGGAATCGGACGCAGGATAGGAACACCCAAGTTAATGCTGGAGATAGAGGGCAGAAGCTTTTTGGAAATAATTGTGAAAAATATTTTCGGTGCCGGCATAAAAAATGTGATTTGTGTGGTCAGCGAGGAAACTTACGATTGGGCGCAGGCGAACGTTCCGGGGATAAAGTATGTAATTAATCTAAGCCCGGAAAGGGGAATGTTATCGTCAATATTCTGCGGAATTAAAAAAGTCGGAAAATGCGATAGTGTATTATTGATTCCCGTCGACCATCCGTATGTAAGACAGGATACGTATAAAATTCTTAACGATACAGCTGAAAAGAATATTGGAAGTATAATAAAGCCGAGGTTCAAGGGCAAATCGGGTCATCCGATAATATTACCTGCAGATTTATTGGATAAGGATGACGAGAAATTTTTTTCATTGAGGTTAGACGGAATATTAAGAAAATCGAAATACCGGAAAATATACGTCGATGTAAAGGACGATGGGATTTTAAAGAATGTGAATACAAGAGATGATTACGACAAATAATAAAATAAAAGTATTGTAGGCAAGAAATATTTTTTTATATACAGAAATAAAATTATGGAAAACATTTACAACAAAATAACCGAATCTATAAACAGCAACAAGCCGGCATGGCTGGTAACCGTGACGAACGTAACCGGTTCGACGCCTGCATCAATAGGAATGAAGATGCTGGTATATTCCGACGGTACTATAACGGGTACAATTGGCGGTGGTGAGATAGAGAAAAAAGTGATAGACAAGATAATCAGTACACATCCCGACAAAATCGGGAAATGGAGTTTTGATCTCGGAATGGATTCAGGCACTGGAGAGCACACTGATATGGTATGCGGGGGCGGGCAGGAAGTGATAGTGGAGCCTCTTATTTTGGGTTCACCGCTTTATATCATAGGTGGCGGGCATTGCGGGATGGCACTGAGCAATCTTGCAAGCAAAACAGGATTTCTTATAACGGTAATAGACAACCGGGAAGAATGGTCGAACAAAGCAAAACATCCGAATGCTGTGAATACAATCTGCTGTGATTATTCGAATATCAAAGAGAACGTGGTTTTCTCCGAAAACGGTTTTATAGTGATTATGACTCACGGTCATCTGCACGATGCACTTGTACTTGAGCAATTAATAGGAGGAGACTATAAATATTTAGGAATGATAGGGAGTAAAAGGAAAGTAAAATCAGTACTGGAAGATTTAATCAGGAAAGGAATCCCAGAAGAAAAGGTTAAAAATATTTTTTCTCCGATAGGGATAGATATATTAACGCACAAACCCGACGAGATTGCGGTGAGCATAGTTGCTCAAATGATAGCCGTCAAGAACAACAAAAGAGGAATCGTATTCAATCAGAATCCGTTAAGGGCAGAAAACGGTTAGCATAAAGGTTGGTCGAAATCTGATTATATGTAACCATTTTTAAATTAACTTTTTAATCAGTAAAAAATAAAATATATGTACAAATTATTTTTTTCATTATTGCTGCTTGTGTTTGCTTCGTGTTCCACCTCACAAACAGGGATTCAATGGAGTTCTCTTTCATATATGTATGAATCGGGACCATTACCGCCGAAGTATCAGTACAGTTATACGGTTACACTCAACACAAAGTGCGAGGGCATTGTGGTAGCATTTATAGGAGCAGACCCTTCGAATCCTTCGTTGACTTACGAATTCAAGTTTTCCAAGGACAGCATTGACATACTGGATAAAGCAGTGAAAGAGAGTAAAATACTGGAAGAGGATATAGAGAAATTGCCCGAAGGGGAACATCCAATTGGCGGGCCTTTAGAGAAAATTCGTGTAGTATTGGTGGAAGACAATCCCAATTTAGACCGTCCGCCACGTGTAAAAGAATCACCTTATTTTCCGGTTGAAAAATACAAGGCAGGTTTGCAAAAACTATACGAGACCGTAGTAATTTTTGTTCCCAAGAAAATATGGGATGATTTTGAGGCGAAGAAACAGGAATATCAGTCAAAACAGGAATAGATAAGAATCAAAAAAGGGACTAATAACAGGAATATATCATAAGAAACGAAATTTAATTAAGAATGATTTTCAACAAGGATAAGTAAACTATGTATTTTGTCATAGTTTTTTAATGTCGTATTCACCTCCTTTTACATCGACTATCTCGTATCCTTTTTCTTTCATCCGGTTACGCAGTTCATCAGCGAGCTTGAAGTCTTTGTTCTTTTTGGCAATTTTTCTTTTCTCCGCGAGGTCAATAATTTCTTCAGGAATTTCCAAATTCTTTTTTAACGCCTGAACATTATTCAAATCCAATCCGAAAATTTTATCGACCACGTTGGCGAGCAGAATTTTTTCCGAGGGGTTCAAATTATTATCTTTCAGCATTTCCCAGGTAAGAGCGAGACCTTCACTGGCGTTCAGGTCATTATTGATGCAATCTATGAATTTATCCAGATACTTTCCTGTCCTTGCGATTTCGATGACATCTGAATCTTCGAGTAACAATTTGGTTTCCGCGATTCGAAGTTTAAGTTTACTGAAGCCGTTTTTTGCCGCGTCAAGATTTTCGAAGGAGAACTTGATTTTTTTTCTATAGTGGGTCATCAGGAGGAAGTACCTGAAATCAAGCGGCGAGTAACCTTTATCAATAAGAGTTTGGAGCCGCAAGAACTCACCGGCAGATTTTGACATCTTTCCTTTTTCTTCGATAAGGAACTCACCGTGGAGCCAATAGTTGACGAATTTCTTGCCCGTACATGCTTCCGCCTGAGCGATTTCGTTTGTATGGTGGATAGGGATATGGTCGACGCCGCCGCAATGAATGTCAAAAGTATCCCCGAGGTATTTCCGGCTCATAGCGGAGCATTCTATATGCCAGCCGGGGAAGCCCGTGCCCCACGGGGATTTCCACTCCATCTGTCTTTTTTCATTTTTTTGCGAGAATTTCCATAGTGCAAAATCGGTTTTATTTTTTTTCTCGCTTGAAAACTCTATTCGTTTTCCTTCTTCAAGTCCTTCGATATCGAGTTTTGCGAGTTTGCCGTAATCGGAAAATTTGCTTGTATCGTAATAAACCCCGTCGCTTGTTATATAGGTATATCCCTTATCTTCCAGGCATTTAATCATATCGATTTGTTCCCGGATATTATCCGTTGCTTTGCAATAAATCGTTGGAGGTATAATATTCAAAAGCGAGATATCATTCATAAAAGCGTTGGTATAAAAGTCGGCAATTTCCCAGACGGTTTTACCTTCTCTTGAAGAGCCCTTTTCCATTTTATCTTCGCCCTCATCGTCATCGGAGACGAGGTGGCCGACATCCGTAATATTCACAACATGTTTGACATTATAGCCGTTATAGAGCAATACTCTTTTCAGAATATCCTCGAAGAAGTATGCCCGCAGGTTACCGATGTGGGCGTAATTATATACGGTCGGACCGCAGCAATACATTTTTGCGATACCCGGTTCAATCGGATTAAATTTTTCTTTTTTACGGGTTAATGTATTATATAATATCAAATTTTTCATACTTCAAATTAAGATTATTTAATTTTAAAATAAATTCAAAAACTATTTATTTTACGGTAAATAAGGAAATTTGCGATAAGGAAACTTAATTGTATTTTATTAGTATAAACGTTAAGTTTAAAACAAATAAAACCAACCAATATGGAAAATCAGTCTAGAGACGGCTATTCTGCTCTTGCGATAATACTTGCACTGGGTTTAATCATTGCGGCTTTCATTATTTCAAACACGTGGAAAAAGGTTTCGAGGGGTAATGTAACCATAACCGTTACGGGGTCGGCATCGAAAGATATAAAATCCGACCTTGGGATATGGGACGGTTCATTTTCGAACGAATCCGCTGTATTAACCGATGCTTACGCAAAGCTTAAGGAGAGCAACAGAAAAGTAAAGGAATATTTGATTTCGAAGGGATACACGGAAGACAAGATAAAATTTTCCGCTATCAGCACGACCACTTTATACGAAAGCAAGCAGCAATCTTCTTACGACTACGAATACAGTGGGAAGAAGACTTCGACAGGGGGGAAGGTAATCGGTTACAGGCTTATGCAAGGTGTCTCGGTTGAATCACAGGATGTAGATAAGATAGATTTGCTTTCGAGGGAAGTGACGGAATTAATAAATCAGGGAGTTGAAATAAACTCCAATCCTCCGAGGTATTTATACACGAAGATAGGTGATTTGAAGATTGAGATGATAGGACTTGCAACTCAGGATGCAAAAAACCGTGCAGAGCAGATAGCACAGAGCACTGACAACAAGGTAGGAGAAGTCCGTTCGTCGAAGACGGGTGTAATGCAGATAAATGCAAAGAACGAATCGCAGGTATCCGATTACGGGGTAAACGATAACTCTTCGCTCGAGAAGACAATTACTTCGGTAGTGAATATCAGTTTCTCGATAGAATAAAATTGTATTCCGGGTTTAGGGAAAAGAAGTTTATATCTCCGCCTGCTGTATATAACTTTTATATCCATAAAACCCATACAACGGGCAGTAATGAATCAGTCAGTTATACTGCTGTCTACGAATTTAAAACTGTTTCCATCGAACAGGCCTTTATCGCTCAATTTCAGTGCGGGGATTACGAGCAAAGCCATAAAAGACAGTGTCATAAACGGTGCAGAGAGTTTAGTACCGAGAGCTTTTGCAAGTCTGTCTAATTTCAGATATTTTCCGGCAACCAGATAAGCATCATCATTTGACATTATTCCGGCGACCGGCAGAGGCAGGACATCCGTTTTACCGTTATCAGCAATGCTGATTCCTCCCTTGCATTCAATGATTGCATTTACAGCATCACATAAATCTTTATCATTGGTTCCTACCGCTATAATGTTATGGGAGTCGTGACCCACGCAGGAAGCTAGGGCACCCTTTTTCAGGTTAAAATTCTTTATAAAAGATAATGCGGGTTTTGAGTTTCCGTACCGGTTTATCACGGTAATTTTAAGAATATCTCTTTCGGTATCGGCAACTATAAGACCATTTTCCACTTTAGGCTGAACGTCAATTTCGTTTGTAATCAGTTGTCCGTCGAGGGCTTCCATAACTCTTATTTTATTTCCCAGGTATTTCACTTCAAAGTCTTCGACGGTTTTCTTTGGGGTGTTGAAATTATTTATTGGTTCTTCGTTTACCGGGTTTATAAGGCTCTTTCCGTTTTCGGCGACAAGTTCTCCGTTTATGTATGTTTTAAGTATGTTAAGTTCATTTGGGTTATCCACTACGATAAAGTCGGCGAAGTCATTTATCTGCAGAAGACCCACATCAAGATTATAATGCCTGACGGCATTTACGCAGGAACACCGAAGGACATCAAAGATATTATAACCATGTTTTAGAGAGCGTTTAAAAATGTCATCGATGTGGCACTCGACGAGGTTATCGGGATGCTTGTCGTCACTGCAAAACATAACGGAATCGGTATATTCCGGAATCAAGGAGCGTAGGGTTTCATAATTTTTGGCGGCAGAACCTTCGCGGATTAATATTTTCATTCCGTTCCTGATTTTTTCGAGTGCTTCGTCCAGCGTAAAGCATTCGTGGTCGGTGGAAATCCCGGCTTTGATATATTTAATTAATTCTTCGCCTTTAAGACCGGGTGCGTGACCGTCGATTGGTTTTCCGTATTTTTTTGCTATTTCGATTTTCTTCATAACGGACGTGTCGTTGAAAATTACGCCGGGGAAGTTCATCATTTCGCTTAAATACTTCAGATTATCCTCACGAAAAAGTTTCTCGATATCATCGGGCGTGATTTCCGCACCCGATGTTTCGAATGCGGTTGCAGGTACGCACGAAGGAGCGCCGAAATAAAATTTAAAAGGAACTTTCTTTCCGTTATTAATCATAAAACGGACGCCGTTTATGCCGAGCACGTTCGCGATTTCGTGCGGGTCAGAGACGGTTGCGACGGTTCCGTGGACAACTGCGAGGCGTGCGAACTCAGACGGAATAAGCATTGAGCTTTCAACGTGAATATGCGCATCTATGAAACCCGGCATAATATAATTATTGTATTCGTTCGAATCTTCGGAAATGTTTTTGATTATTCCGTTTGATATTTCTATGGTACCCGAAAATATTTTTCTTTTAATCGGGTCTACTATGTTGCCCGAAATATTAAATGATTCCATATTACATTAATTTTATACTTTTTAAAATATTGTATGTTATTTCTTTTGCAATAATTCCGTTTACTTTTTTCTTAGAAATGATATTGGCGGCGAAAATGTAAGTATTGTTTTTGTTTTCCAGATAGCCGACAAACCAGCCGATGGAATAATTTTCCTTCTTATTTATGCTCGAGCCGGTTTTTCCTCTCATAACCGAGGTATCGGTTTTATCGAGTATCATAATATCTTTAACTATTTCAAATGTTCTTTTTGAAAACGGAAGCTTATCATAATACAATTCGGTAAGAAATCCGACCTGTTCGTCAGCCGATATAGCTATTGAGTTCATCAGCCAGAATTTATCGAGCCCGCCGGAGATATCAATATTCCCGTAGTTCATTTTCTGCACATAGTATTTCATTTTCTCTTCGCCGATTCTTCTTGCGAGTTCTCTGTAATACCAAACAACCGAGTTGGCAAAAGCGGTTTTCAGGGTATGGTCTTTATTCCACGAATCCATCCACTGTTTGGTTCCGTCCCATTTCAAAGAAAAATTTTCGTCTGTTGCAATTCCTGTTTCGAGGGCGATAAGGGAATTCGGAATTTTAAATGTCGAGCAGGGCGAATATCTTTTTTTGCACTGTTCCGAGTTGTATCTTTTGTAATAGTTATTTGTAACGTCAAAGAGAACGAATGCTCCGGAATACTCACCGAAAAAATTCGATAAATCGATTTCATAATTTTCGGGATTTTTCAGAGAAATATTTGTGTCGTTATCTTTTTTCGGATTTTGCGGTAAGTCGCTTTTCTTATTGCAGCCGGTAAACAGCAGAACCGTCAGAGTTGATAAAATTAATATTTTTTTCATGGAAATATAAGCTAAGCTTATTTATTTACAGCAAGGCGGTTTTTTTTCTTCCGTTTCCTTGTCGAACATCTTTTGTATTTTTTCCGTCTTCGGACTTATGTAGGGAATGCCGAGACTCAATCCGCGGAGGATAAACAAGACGGCAATCAACCCCGCAAAATAAGGGATAACTTTAGAAAGCTTTTGTCTCACCTGTACGTTGACGAAATTTCCCGCGAGTGCGGTACCGAACATTACCGGAATTGTACCAATCCCGAAAAGAGTCATATAGAAAATTCCGCCGAGAACCTCTCCCGTAAGAAGAGCTCCTGCCAGTCCGACGTATACGAATCCGCACGGAAGGAATCCGTTTAGAATACCTATAAAAAAGAGGGAGCCGACGGAGCCTTTTTTAAAAAGCGAGCCGAAATAGGATTTTATCTTCGACGTAAAATTTATAAAAGATAATTTATCCGATATTTTTATTTTAAATTTCGGAGGTAAAATCACAATCAGCAATATAATCACGCCGGTAGCGATTGTAACGCCCTGCTGGAACTCAATGCTGATGAAGGAAAAGCTTTTTCCGAGCATTCCGAAAATCAAACCGAAGAACGAATAGGTAATAACTCTTCCGAAATTATAGAGCATTCTTCCGAAGTAAAAAGAAAGGCTTCTGAATGAGCCGGAAGGCAGAGCAAGCGCAATAGGACCGCACATTCCGATACAGTGAAGACTTCCGAAGAAACCGATTATTAATCCTTCCCAGATGTACAAGATAAAAAAATTTATTTAATGCTAAATTAACAAACCTGATTTAAGAGGTCAACGTAAAAAGGTATTTACATCGCTAAAAAATAAAAAGATTTCTGTCAGTGCGGCAGAAATCTTTTTAAAAATATTTAACGATTTTTTATTTCAGCAGAACCATTTTTCTAATATCGGAAAAATCTTCTACGATTATTTTATAAAAATACACACCCGATGCAAGCACGGTTCCCTTTCCATATAGGCTTGGGTCGAAATCTATTTTATACACTCCGGGGCTTAATTTTTCGTTTACCAGCGTTGCGACTTCACGTCCAAGAATATCAAAGACGGAAAGCTTAACGTATGATTTTTCGCTTTTCGAGTTCGGGGGCACATTGAATTTAATTATTGTTACGGGATTAAACGGGTTTGGGTAGTTCTGGTACAGCAGGAAATTTTCGGGCAGTTTTGTTTCTATTTTTTTAACGCCGATTAAGTTTGTATCCCCGCCCGATATTGTCTTGTAAATTGTTCCAGTGCTGCCGACAATCCATCCTGTCAAATTCGACGTGAAGAACAAAGAAAAATTTACGGTTGAATAGCCTTTTGACTGGTCGAACCAGTTATCACCTCCGTTTGTAGTTTTCACAGTTTTAGCTCCGCCGATAGCCCAACCGGTCTGCGGGGAAGCGAAAAACAATTCTTCGAAGTTGAGTGTTCCAAGATTCGGGACTCCGCCTGTCTGAGCGAACCAGTTTATCCCGCCGTTAGTTGTTTTTAGTATGGTTCTAATCCATCCCGAAATCCAGCCTGTTTGGGAGTTTATAAATTGGACGGAAGTCAGGTATATATTTGTGGTTCCCGTTGGTTGCAGATTCCAGTTCGTTCCGCCGTTTGTCGTTTTGAGCAGTTTATCGTACCAGCCTACCGAATATCCCGTGCTTGAAGAAGTAAAATATATCGATTCAAGCGAGGCGGTATCGAGGGCTACGTTATATTGAGTAACCCAGTTATCCCCGCCGTTTATTGTTTTTATGATTAAACCTGTTCTTGGCGGAGTGCTTTTATAACCTGCAATCCAGCCGGTATCGGGTGAAGTAAAGAAGACGGATTTAAAATTATAATTATAGGTTTTGTATTTGCTAATCCAGTTCGCACCACCATTTGTGGTTTTAATCAGCCAGCTCGTATCGCCGACAATATTTTTTCCGATACCCCAGCCTGTTTGTTCGGAAATAAAGAACAGGTTATTGAAATGGACATTAGCGGGGGAGACCTGATTAGTCCAGTTATTTCCGCCATTGGTAGTTTTCACTATGGTTGAATTATTTCCTGCCACCCAGCCTGTTTCGGAATCAATAAACTTGGCAGTATAGAGCGAATAAGTAAATCCGCTTGTAAGTCCGGTGAACGTGGAGCCGCCGTCCGTAGTCTTAAAAGCTTTCCCTTCGTATCCAGCAACGATTCCTGTATTTGAATTAATGAAATTCACCGTTCTCAGGTTAGTGGAATACGGGACAGAGAGAAAGTTCCAGTTATTACCTCCGTTAGTTGTTTTTAAAATTACACAGCCGTCGTTTCCACCGACCGCATATCCGGTATCGAGTGAGGGAAAAAACACAGAGGTAAATCCGGAAATAGAGCCGGTAGTGAGGGTAGTCCAGGTTGTTCCTCCGTCAGTCGATTTAATGATTTTACCGCCTTCGCCTGCCGCCCATCCCGTATTTTCATTTTTAAAGAAGACGGAATTCAGCGGCATCGAAACGCCGCAGGGATACGGAGTCCAGTTATTTCCGCCGTTGGTAGTTTTCAGTATGTTACCCGACAGCAAGGCGCCGCATATCCATCCGTTATTTTCGGAAACGAAATTAACAGACATCAGTGTTGCGGTACCGCCTCCGGTTTGCTGTACCCAAGTTGTTCCACCGTCGGTAGTTTTAATAATTTTTCCGCCCGAGCCGACTGCATATCCTGTCTGAAGAGAAGGAAAGAATATCGAGCCCAAATCCGTAGTAATACCCGTCGGTGAATCCAGCCAGTTGTTACCGCCGTTAGTTGTCTTATAGATTTTTCCGGCTGAACCGCAAAGAAAACCGGTATTTTCATTAAGAAAGGACAGGGCAATAAACGAAGTTGTATTCGGATAATTCCAGCAGGGAATATTATAGGTAAAAACAGTCCAGTTTATACCGCCGTTGGTTGTTTTTATTATGCTCCTCCCTCCGCCACAAGCATAGATAATGTTTGGTGAAATCATTTGGGCTTTATAAATCGGGTCTGCAAGAGGATACGGATTCAGCAGGAACCATCCGCTTTGCGGAAAGGAAGTATTACAATTAATTATACACCAGAACAGTATGAAAGCTGAATTGTAAAAACTTTTTACATTCATATGAAATCCTCCTGATTATAAATGTAATATAATTTTTATTGAAAACACAAAAAAGCCAAAATATTAAATGAGGCTTTATTTAGCCCAATCGATAATTTCGGAAATTACTTTTTCGAGATTTTCGTTTGTCCCTTTAAATGGATGCCCGGCGCCGAAAGTATGACCGGTATTTTCGTATAAGACAAGTTTTGATTTAGACTTATCCGACAGAGAGTACAGGGTTCCGGCATCCGAGTAGTCGACCGCAAGGTCTTGTTTTCCGTGAATAATGAGAACGGGTACGGAAATTTTTTTCATTGCTTTCCGGATATCGAGTCTGTCGTAATTTTTTTCGATATCCTCTATGAACAAATAATTCATTCTCATCAGCTGTTTTGTTCTCGTATTGAGAACTTCGAGATAGCCCTCATCTTTCCATTTTCTTTTTCTTTCATCCGAGTATCTGTTAAACTCGGCAACGGAGGCGAGAGTAATAAGTTTTTTTATTCTTTTATCCCCGGATGTTTTGAGTATTGCAATTCCGCCACCTCTGGAATGACCCGCAAGAGTAATTTCGTCGGGGTTGAAGTTGAGAGAATCAATATTTTCAAACAGGAAGTCGATAACATCTTCGAGGTCATCGAGTTCGCGGGAAAAAGTATTTTCCGCAAACAAATCCAGCCGGGTAAAATCAACCGGATTTTCCGTTGAATTATCCATTCCGTTAAGCGAGAAGTTAAAGCTGACGGTAAATATATTTTCCGAAGAAATTTTATCCAGCATATAGGGAAAGCTTCCCCAGTCTTTGAAGCCTTTGAACCCGTGGCAAAAAATCAGAGCGGGGATACGGGAATCAACATTTTCCGGGAATCTGATATCAATAGAAATTGGATATCCGTGCCTGTTTTGAATTTTAATATTTCTTAGCATCTTATTTTACGATAGAAATCTTGCCGCCCGATGTTGTGCATTTAACAATATTACCGCCGCCGTTTATGATACCGTTTAATTTTTGACCCGAATAATCTTTTTCAACAAGAACGGAGAAATCGGTTTTGATTTCACCGGCTGTTGTTTTAGCATCGAGCAAAGCTTTAAAGGTTTCGGGCAGAATGAGTTTAATATCGCCGCCGGTTGTATTAAGTGTCATTCCCATATTGTTATTTCCCGAATATTTGACTTTAATATCGCCTCCTGAGGTAACTGCTTTCACCTCTCCTTCGGAGCCATCGAGGTTAATATCGCCTCCGGTTGTGACAGCGTTCATATTTCCCTTGAACGTAGAAACTTTGATATTGCCGCCTGTAGTTTTTATCAAGGATTCCCCCGTGATTTCGGAAATATTAATATCTCCGCCGGTAGTTTCAAAATTAATATTGCCTTTGAGGTATCCGAGTTTAATATCGCCGCTTAATGTTTTAACATTTGCGTTAAAATATTTGGGAACGTTAACTTCAATATACAATTCAATGCCTGTTCTGACCGCTTCATTTTTCAGATTGGTTGTAACGGTGATATTTCCGTCTTTATTTTCGAGGTTAAAGTCAACGGATTTAAGGGCTTCCTGGTTTCCGCCGATAACCACGTTAACGAGTTGTTTATCCCATGTTTTTACGGTAACGTTTCCTGTGAAAGTATTTATGTCAATATTTTTAAAGTTTGACGATTCGAAGGTTCTTTCGATCAGGGTAAAGTCGTCGGCGACGGAGATACTTACGCTTGTCAGAAATAACAAAAACAACGAGCAAAAAAATTTTATCGCTTCAGCTTTTTTCATTTAAAAACTCCTTGTTAATTTTTATTATTGAATATATTTAGTTTTATTTAGCTTTCTTTTTTGCTTCTTCATAAATTCTCTGATGGGACGGGTCAATTAAAATGAGCTGGTCATAGACTCTCTTATCTCCGTAGTTCAGAAACAAATCGGCAATTTCGGCATTTTTTGTGTCGAAGAACAGGTCGATATTATAAGCTTTTACCTCTTTCTTTTTTATATTACCGATTTTTTTCAGGGCATTAAGAATTATTTTATGAGCGTTTTTCGAGAATCCCATTGAATCCAGACCGAACCAGTGGTATTCGAAAAAAGCGTTTCTGAAATCTTCGTATCTCGGGTTAAGCAGTTCCTGAACGAGCTGAAGTCTGGAGGGTTTTGAGCCGCCCCCCGTTTCTGTCCATCCGTTTCTATCCGACATAGGTTTATTACAGATGTCGAGAGCTTTCTGGAAATAAACACTTTTATTTTTGGAATCATCTTTCGGGAAAAAAGAGTCCTGGTCATATCCGAGCATCATATAAGCATAATAATCGAGCAGACTTAACAGCGGGTCAAACCTCAAATCGTTTTTGATAAACTGCATTGACTTATTATAGGTAAAGGCACATCTTTCATCGAGAATTTTGAAAAGAGTCGTATATTTCGGATTCTGTTTTTTGTCGAACTTATCGATTATTCTCTGGCTTGCGACCAAGATCTGGACATCATAATTATCGCCGCTGGCCCCTTTGAAGTTGAACTGAATTACGGCTTTGATTTTATAAAGTTCTGCTCCCGGCATATTTGTCTCGTTAAAATAGCTGTTCTCATAGAATCTGTTTCTGTTATAATATTCTTCGACCTGTTGTTTGAACGTACTGACTCTGTCTTTTGCATCGGCGGACAAAGCGTCGATATTCATAACAACCTGGACATCGAAATCCTGAGTGTATGAAAGCGCAGAAAAACAGAGGAAAAACAGCAAATTCAGATTAAATGCAATTTTAAAATTCATTTTGGTTCTTATTTATTTATTTCTAATTAAATTTTGAATACTTATTTTTAATAATCAATTCAATATTGCGTGAATTATAATTTTTTACATAATCACCTTTTTTGGTGTTTTATTGTGTTTATTGTATTTTTTGAGATAAAAACCGGAAAGGCGCAGTTTGAAAATACGGATTTAGGGGCGAGGGCAGTTGGTTTGAACGGTGCATTTACGTCGGTTTCGGATAATTCCCTGTCAATTTTTTACAATCCGTCCGGACTGGGACAGATGAAGTACAGAGATTTTTCTGTTTTCTATAACCCTGCTCCGTTTGGTTTAACCGAGCTTTCGACCGCAGCGTTCACGTATGCGGAGCCTCTTAAGTACGGTACGATTGGTGCGGGGATGAGGACATACGGTTTTGATTTATACAGAGAGACAAATATATTGTTATCGTACGGGAACGATTACAAGAACAGAATATTTTACGGTGCGAATTTTAATTTTTACAATTTAAATATTCAGAATTACGGCTCCGCTTCTTCGATTGGAATAGATATAGGGGCGATGGCATATATAAACAAATTTTTACGGTGGGGATTTTTCGGAAAGAACATAACCGGTTCGACCATAGGGGAGTCGAAGGAAAAGATTGCCCAGATATACAGGACAGGAATAAATTATAAACCTCTTAACGAGGTGAACTTAATACTCGAAGCCGAGAAAGACGTAAAATATCCGATATCCATCCGCGGAGGTTTTGAGTATTTATTATTCGATTACCTTGATTTGAGGGCCGGTGTGGGCAGTGAGCCGACATCTTTCACGGGCGGAATAGGAATAAATTATGATATTTTTCAGCTTGATTATGCGCTGTATAAATCACAGGATTTGGGGATTACGCATCAGGGTTCATTAACGGTGAACTTCGGAGGCAGCAGGGGAAGAGCGGAAACTAAGGAGCAACTCAGAAGGGCATTTGGAGAAAAGTAATTTTATCTCAGGTTATTTTATCAAATGATTTTGAAAGTTTTTTGTTTAAAAAAGAAACACAAAAGAAAAGCAGCGACATGAAGTATCTTATAATAGGTGAACCCTGCGTGGATATGATACACGAAGCAGACGGAAAAATAATATACAGTTACGGAGGAATATTATATTCAATTATTTCCTTAGCCGTACTGACCGGAGAAGGTGACACGGTTCAGCCCGTAATGAATCTTGGAAGCGATGAATACGATAACATAACAAATTTATTAAAAAAGTATTCAAATATAAATTTGGATGGGATTTTCAGGGTTCCTCATCCTACAAGAAAAGTTAACCTGTATTACAACATGTATAATTCGGGTAATCTTGCAAGGATGGAGACTTCCACTAAACCAACTTACACTATTGATTATGAATCCATAGAAAAATTTTTACCGGATACAGATGCAATTTTGATTAACATGATTTCGGGTGTAGATATTACGCTTGATACTTTGAAGAAAATAAGGGAAAGTTTCAACGGATTTATGCACATCGATATACACAATCTTGTTATGAAAACAAATCCCGATGGGTCGAGAGAGCATACAAACCTGAAAGGGTGGAGGGAATGGTGCTCGAACACCGATACCGTGCAAATGAACGAATTTGAGATTGCCATATTATCGCGGGAGAAGAAGACTGAATACGAAATTGCGGAAGAGATTATGATTAATATGAATAGCGGCGTAAAAGGGATTATTGTTACACGCGGCAAAAACGGAGTAAGCGGATTCAATAAAAAGGAAAAATCTTTTAACGGAAAGATATATTATGACCTTGACAGGGAGGACATAAATGCGATAGAAAGTCCTCGTTTTGTAGACAGTACCGGATGCGGTGATGTATTTGCTTCATCGTTCACTTTGGATTTTTCGAGGGACGGTAATTTCAGGAAGAGTTTACTTTATTCAACGAGAATTGCATCATTTAACACCACGCTGGCAGGAATTGACGAATTACATAAATTAAAATAATTTGGCAGATAAAATATTAATAACCGGAGCGAACGGATTGCTCGGGCAGGCGGTAATGCATATATTTACACGCGAGTCCGATTTTGAGCTTATACAGAGCTCGGTAGAGGAAAAGCCTTTTGTGTCGTTGAACACGGAATATCTGAGGCTTGACATAACAAACAAGGAAGAGGTAAAGAATGCGGTGAGGAAATATATGCCAAAGGTGATTGTAAACTGTGCCGCCTTTACAGATGTAGACAAATGTGAAACGGAGAGGGAACTAAGCTGGAGGCTGAATGTAGACGCGGTCAAGAATCTTATAATAGCGTCGAGGATAAACGATGCAAAAATAATTCACTATTCAACGGATTACGTTTTTGACGGCAGGCACGGACCTTATGACGAAAAGGCAACGCCGAACCCGATTTCATTTTACGGAAGGACCAAGCTTGCGAGCGAAAACGCACTAATGACAAGCGGTGCAGACTATGCAATTGTCAGAACGATGGTTTTATACGGACTTGGAGTGAATGTTAAACCGAATTTTGCTTTATGGATGATTAACAAATTGAAAAACAAGGAACCGATTAATATAGTGGATGATATGTTCGGGAACAGCACTATATCCGACGACCTGGCATACGGTTCATTAAAATTGATAGAAAAAAACTGCAGGGGAATTTACAACATTGCGGGAAGAGACATAGAGTCGAGGTATGATTTCACGATGAAACTCTGTGAAATATTTAAATTTGATAAAATACTTGTGGCGAAAATCAAGACTAAGGATTTGAATCAGCCGGCACCGAGACCTTTGAATTCGGGTTTGATAACGTTAAAAGTGGAGACGGAGCTTGGATTCAAGCCGATGGATACAATAGAAGCATTGAGATTTTTGAAATATCAACTGGGATATTAATTAAAATAAATTATGTTAGACATAAAACTAATTCGCGAGAATCCCGACTATGTCAGGAATAAACTGAAAGACAGGAACGAAGACGATACTGTGATATTGAAATTACAGGAGATTGATAAAAAGCGTCTCGAGATAATTAAAAAAGCAGAGACTTTGAAAGAGCTGAGAAACAAAGTATCTGATGAAATAGGAGTGATGAAAAAAAACAAGCAGAATGCCGACGACAAAATTGGAGAGATGAAAAAGGTATCGGATGAAATCAAACAATTTGACGAGGAGCTCCGCAGAGTTGACGAAGAAATAGAAAAGGAGCTTTATTACGTTCCCGCTCTTCCCGCGGATAGCGTGCCTTACGGTAAATCTGCTGATGATAACTTCGAGAAAATCGTATGCGGGGAAAAACTGAGTTTCGATTTCAAGATAAAAGACCACGTAGAGCTTGGCAAAATGCTCGATATACTCGACTTCGAGCGCGGAACGAAAATATCAGGCAGCGGATTTCCTCTTTATAAAGGTAAAGGCGCAACTCTCGAACGTGCGTTAATAAACTATATGCTCGATACTCATCTTGCAAACGGATACAGGGAAGTTATGACACCCGTCTTGGTAAGCAGGGAGTCTATGGAAGCGGCGGAGAAAGTTCCTAAATTCGAAGAGGATATGTACCGCACGGAACCCGATGATTTGTTTGCAATCCCAACGGCAGAAGTCCCGATAATAAATATTCACCGCGATGAAATTTTCAAGCAGGATGAACTGCCGCTTAAATACTGCGGTTTCACGAATTGCTTCCGTCGCGAAGCGGGAAGCTACGGAAAAGATACAAAAGGATTTCTTCGGGTTCACCAGTTTAATAAAGTGGAATTAGTAAACTTCTGCCAGCCCGAACATTCGTATGAGGAAATGGAAAAAATGGTACTCGATGCACGCAGAATTCTCGACGGATTGAAAGTTCACTACCGCATAATCGAACTATGTACAGGAGACATTGGTTTTTCCGCAAGCAAATGTTATGATATTGAAACCTGGTCTTATGCAGAGGATAAATGGCTGGAGGCTTCGTCTGTAAGCAACTGCACCGATTTCCAGTCACGCAGAGCGAAAATCAGGTATAAGAAAATCCTCGAAGGCGGAAAAACAAAAACCGAACTCGTTCATATTCTAAACGGCTCGGGACTTGCAACTTCGCGACTGATGGTTTCCATACTCGAATCCAACCAGACAAAAGACGGTAATATTATCGTTCCTGAAGTGCTGAGGGAATATACGGGATTCGATTTGATATAGAATATAAAAAAATTCTATTCAAATTTTTTCTTCGCCAGTACCACCGCGCCTATCACTGCGGCGGTGAGAAGTATACCGGCGATGATTACAGGGAACGAATAGGTTGTGAAAAGTTCCCTGCCGAGGAATTCCGCCTTGCCGATATTTTCCGCATTTGCATTCAATTCGTTATATTTCGTTTCGAAGCCGAAATAAAAAGTCAAAGACATCAGTCCGAGCAGGGCGATGGAAAAAAGGACTGCGGTTATTTTTGTATAAGTAAAATTTTCCGAAAGTTTTCTTTCGTCCTTCAGGTTCAGGAGCATAATAACGAAAAGGAACAAAACCATAATAGCACCCATATAGACAAGAATTTGAATAATGGCAATAAATTGTGCTTTGAGCAGAAGATAAATTCCCGAAACCATAAAGAAATTCAAAATAAGGTAAATTGCGCTCGTAATGGGATTTCTCCGTGTAATCATCATAATTGCCGAAAAAATTGCCGCGGCACTAAAAACTACAATCAATATGGTTTCTAAATCGAACTTCATAATCTATTTTTAATTGAAAACTTTCTAATATATTAGAAAATATTATCAATTCAAGTGGATTCCCGATAAGAACATTCGGGAATGACAATTTGAACTGAACGTTTACTCCTAAATATAAGTTATAAAAATTAAACTTTTAACACTATTTAAAGTCCCTTTTTTGACTGTGGTAGCGTTACTCAACCCCAGCAATGGCTTATATTCGACCCCTCTGGAGTCGTTTTCAGTAAATTATATTCTTATTACTGATATTAAACTCCTCTGGAGTTTAAAGCTATTTGCACACTTTTTTGAACGCTACTCTTTTGACTTTAGAGTTATTCCAATTAATTATATTTTTGGGTGTGAAAAATTTTTCCCTGATATTAGTATTGTTTATATCTTTATTTCTTATGGGTTTATTCCCGTCAGAAGCGACTGCTCAGCAGGACTCGATAGATGCCATACAGTTTTTTATTGACGGTAAAACCGAAGAGATAAAGGGGAATTCTTTTGCCGCACTGGAGAATTACAAAACCGCGCTTAAGCTGTATAAATCACCGGGGATACATTATGCAATATCGTATATTTATTCATTTCAGGGAAAACTACAGGAAGCCTTGATTGAGATAAACAATGCCCTGAAGTTTACGCCGCAAGACATAGACTATCTGGAGCATAAGGCAAGAGTTTATTACACGATGGATAATCTCAGCAAATCGGCAGAGATTTACGAAGATATTTTAAAAATCGAACCGTCGTTCAGCAGCGGATTATATAGTCTTGCACGGATATACGAAGAATTGAAGACGCCGTCAAAGGCTATAGTGGTTTACGAGAAGCTGACGGATGAAATCGGATATGACATTGAAATATTGAGAAGGATGTATGATATATATTACGGATTCAAAGATTACGAGAAGTGTCTTGTTGTGCTGCAATCGGCATTGAAGATGGACCCTTACAATTCAACATATCTACAGCAGCTCGGGGCTCTTTATGTTAAGCTCAACAGGGACTATGAAGCACGGGAGGTTTTTGAAAAATTTTATGTATTAAATCCCGAGAATAAGAGTATACAATCCGAGCTTGTGAAGTTATATTTCAAGGGAAATGAAACAGAGCGGGGATTCAGAAACTTTGCAAAGTTACTTGGCAAGGACACACTGAAATACGAGGAAAAGGTACAGCTCGGGGAGTTATATTTCAATTTAATTTCACAGGATGAGACCGCATCCGGGATTACAAAAAATATTTTTTTAAATTTAAACGAGAATTATCCCTATGAATGGGTTCCCTATTATTATCTTGCAGAGATGGAAATATCGGAAGGGAATATCCCATCGGGGGTAAATAAACTTCAGAGAGCCATTGAAATTGCGGATACGATTAAAGATGCATGTTTGCAGGTAGGATACACATTATACAGGATTGGAAAAAACGATGAATCGCACGAAATTCTTTCAAAGGGTTTATTGCTTTATCCGGAAGATTTCAGAATGAATTATTTTTACGGACTGACTTTACAGAGGAAAGGCAGGGAATCGGATGCGGTTGAATATTTTGAAAAAGCACTGGCGATATCTCCCGGCGAGTTATCGGTAATGACAACGCTTGCGCTTGCCTACAACGGATTAAAGCGTTACGGGGATGCTGACGCAATATACGAGCGTGCGTTGAAATTAGACCCTTATAATGTCTTAATTCTGAACAACTATGCTTACAACCTTTCGGAGCGGGGAGTTAATCTGGAAAAGGCGCTCGAGATGTCGAGGTTTACAATCAACAAGGAACCTAACAGTGCATCTTATCTGGACACGTACGGGTGGATTTGTTACAAGATGGGCAATTACGAAGAAGCAAGAAAGTATATAGAAAAGGCGGTGGGAATAAGCGGCTCGAGTGCTGTATTGATGGAGCATCTCGGTGATGTTTACGATGCTCTCAGGGATAAAAAGAACGCAAAGAAATACTGGGAGAAATCTCTGGAATTGAATCCGAATAATCAGAGTGTGAAAGAGAAGTTAAAATTTATTAATTAAAATATATTAAAATATGACAGATGTACAAAATCATTACAAAGTATTAATCATAGGTTCGGGACCGGCAGGATTTACTGCGGGAATTTATGCGGCGCGTGCCAATCTCGAGCCGATAATTTTCGAAGGTGCACAGCCGGGCGGGCAGCTGATGATTACGACCGACATAGAGAATTATCCGGGTTTCGAGCATGGTATTGCGGGTCCTGTATTAATGGATGCAATGAGGAAGCAGGCTCAGAGAGTCGGAGCGACGACTGTATATAAAACGATTATAAAAGTGGACTTTACAAAAAAGCCTTTCGAGGTTTTTTCGGACGATAACACAAGGTATACGGCAGATTCCGTAATAATAGCAACCGGAGCTTCTGCGAGATATCTCGGTTTACCCTCCGAGAAGGAATATATGGGTCTGGGAGTTTCCGCCTGTGCGACGTGTGACGGTTTCTTCTTCAGGAATCAGAAAGTCGTGGTGGTAGGCGGAGGAGATACGGCAATGGAAGAGGCAACATATCTTGCGAATATATGCTCTGAGGTTTTACTTGTTCACAGGAGAGAAGGTTTCAGGGCTTCTCCCGCTATGTTGGAGAGGGCAAAGAAACATCCGAAAATTAAATTTATGCTGAATGTTGTAATCGATGAGGTTATCGGGAAAGAAGAATCCGGCAGGAAAGCTGTGACGGGATTGAGACTTAAGAATGTTCAGACGGGAGAAACGATGGAACATCAGTGCGACGGATTATTCATTGCAATCGGACACGACCCGAACACAAAGATATTCAAGGGAATTCTGGAGCTGGATAAAGAAGGATATATAATAACGGAAAAGGGAAGTACGAAGACAAATATTGCCGGTGTATTTGCGTGCGGTGATGCACAGGACAGACATTACAGGCAAGCTGTTACGGCAGCCGGCACCGGATGCATGGCGGCTAAAGATGCAGAGCAATATCTCGAGTCTTTACAGTGAGCAGCGGAGTATTACAGAAGGATTTCGTAAAAAATAGTATAAATGATTCGTTCCTAAATCAAAGTTTAGGAACGTTTTTTTTGTACTCTATTTAAAGCGGTTATTAAAAGGACAGGAGCAACATCTAAAACATCAGTATATTATTTATTGCCGCAGTAAATTCCTTTTTAGACATAACGGAGTCGCATCCGGATTCGAACAATATTTTTTTATCCGTAAGGGCAGTAGCAACCCCGACGGTTTTTTTATTTTTCAATGAGGGATTTTTCCTGATGTTTTTCAGTATATTTATGTTTTCTGGGTTATCGAAATCGAGAACCACCAAATCAATATCCTTTTTTATTTCCCTGAAAATATCAACCTGATAATTTAATTTAGTAAGGGTAAGGGCTGTGGTTTTTACGAGGTTTTCAAAAGAGTTATCGTCTGAAATTAGTGTTATTCTTCTTATCATAGTGATTTTTATCCGAAATATTGAATATAAGTATTAAGTAAGTCAATCTTTTCCTCTTTCAGTTTCATATCATAAAGCAGGAGGTCCCTCATAGAAATCATGCCTATTAATTTATTTTCATCAATTACGGGGATATGTCTGATGTTTTCCTGTTTCAGGATTTGCATACAGTATTCGGGTGTATCAGTCGCTTCGATGACAATTACCTGTTTGGTCATAACGTCATCTATTGCTGTTGTTTTTAAATCCATTTCTTTGGCGATACATTTTCTCATAAGGTCTCTTTCCGAAAAGATGCCTTTAAGTTTTTTCTCGTTATCGAGCACTGGGACTGCTCCGATGTTATGCAAATCCATGTATTTAACGACATCGAGAACGGTCATACCCTTTTTAACTAAGAAGAGTCTTTTATCTTTCAACAAATCTTTTAATGTTGCCATTTTCCCTCCTTATTTTTTTAAAAATAAATAATTCAATTCAATATATCAATATTTTTAAAAAATAAAATATCCGAATAATTAATTTTTGTATTTGGGTGATTTTATTGAAGAAAATCCAATTTATCATTTATTTAATGAATTACTTTTAAAACTTAATAATTCTATATTTAGAAAATTTTTCAATTATATGTTTAAAATATCGGATTTAAAGACAGACTGCAGGTTTTTCAGGGGTGATATACCCTGCAGGCAAAGCAAGCAATACGGTGTGATGTGCGACAAGTGCGAATTTTACGAGAAAACCGATTCGAAGATACTCATTGTAAAGCTTGGAGCGGCCGGGGATGTAATTCGCACGACCCCTCTGTTATATCCGTTAAAGATGGAATATCCCCGTAGCAAGATTTTTTGGCTGACATATGCTCCCGAGCTTGTTCCGGTAAATTCCGAAGTGTGTGCGGATGTGGTTTTAAAATGCGATTTTCAGAATATGATGTATTTGAAAGAGACAGAATTTGATATTGCGATAAATCTGGATAAAGACAGGGAAGCGATAAGTCTTATGAACAGGCTGAATTCGAAAAAAAAGTACGGGTATATAATTAAGGATGGTTTATGCTATCCCGTGAATGAATATGCGGGACATAAATATTTGACTGGAATTTTTGATAACTTATCGAAGGAAAACAAGAAAAGTTATTTGGAGGAAATATTCGAGCTTTGCGGGTACAGATTCAAGAAAGAAAAGTATATCATTGAATGCGATGAAAGTTACGACAAGAAATGGGATATTGATTTCGGTAAGAGAGTAATCGGTTTAAACACGGGATGCGGGGGCAGGTGGACTTCGAGGTTATGGAGCGATGACAAGTGGATAGACCTGATTAACAGGTTAACTGACACGGGCTTCGAGGTAATACTTCTCGGGGGCCAGCAGGAAGATATAAAGAACAGGTATTATTCGGAAAACACGAAGGGTAAATATTTTGGGCATTTCTCATTGAAAACATTTTTGAATTTGGTAAATAAATGCGAACTAATCGTTACACAGGTTACGATGACGATGCACATAGCAATCGGGCTCGGCAAAAAACTCGTATTAATGAATAACATATTTAATCCTAACGAATACGAGTTATACGGGAACGGGGAGATTGTGCAGCCGCGGAAAGAGTGCAAATGCTATTTCAGTCCGAAATGCATAAACAAGGAATACAACTGTATGGATTATATGTTTCCCGAGGATATTTTTAACACAACGGTAAAATTATTATCATAGGCTGATGAAGATAGCGATAATTGGGACGGCATATCCGATGAGAGGAGGGATAGCACAGTACAATTCGATTCTGTTCAGATATCTTTCCGAAAAGAACGAGGTTAAGGTGTTTTCCTTCAAGAGGCAGTATCCCGAGTTTTTATTTCCCGGAAAGACACAGTATGAAACGGGCGAGCCGGCATTTAAAATTCCGGAGGATAAAAATATTATTTCCGTCGATTCGGTAAATCCGTTCAACTGGTTTTTTGCGGCAATGAAAATCAGAAAAGAAAATCCGGACCTGTTAATCTTCAAATACTGGATTCCTTTTTTTGCTCCCTGTTTTTTTACGATTTCATTTTTTGCAAAGCTGTTCAGGAAGACAAAGGTGCTTTTCATCTGTGATAACGTGATTCCCCACGAGAGGAGATTCGGAGACAAATTTCTTACGAAACTGGTTTTCACTGTAGTGGACTGTTTTATCGTTCAGTCGAAAACCGTGGAAGAGAACTTGAAGAAATTCAATAAGTCGGGTAAGCCGTACAAATTGTCGCCTCATCCGTTATACAATATATTCGGGGAGAAGGTTGAGAAATCCAAAGCGAGAAAATTCATAGAGGAAAATTACAATATCGAATTCGGTACGGACAAAGTGATTTTGTTTTTTGGTTACGTGAGGAAGTATAAAGGTCTTATGTATTTAATCGAGGCAATGGAACAAACAGTAAAACAGGAAAACATAAAACTGCTGGTTGCCGGGGAATTTTATGATGACGAAAAGCCTTACAGACAAAAGATAAATGAGCTGGGGCTGGAAAAAAACATTTTACTAATCTCAGATTTTATGCCCGATGAAAGAGTCAGATATTTCTTTTCTGCTTGCGATTGTCTCGTATTGCCTTATACGGATGCAACACAGAGCGGGATTGTTCAGATAGCATATTATTACGACAAACCCGTGATTGTAACCGATGTCGGCGGTCTTTCGGAAGTTGTGATAGCGGAAAAGACGGGAATTGTAATAAGCCCCCGCAATGTAAACCAGATTGAGGAAGCGATAGAGAGGTTTTACAAAGACAATCTCGAAAATATATTTTCAGACAACATAAAGGAAGAGAAGAAAAAGTATTCCTGGGAAGTTTTTACAGACAATATATTGGAGTTAGCGGGAGACAAATAACAATATTATTAATAATATTATAAGAGATTAACAAATGAAATATGACCCCATAAAAAAGACTTTCGGAAACCTTGTTGCAAGAAATGTTTTTTTGCGAAAGATATTTTATTGGATTCTTGATTTGATGTTTCTCCGTTCATGGCACGTGAGAAAGGAAATCAAAGAAAAAATAAAATACAGGATTAAGATGAAGATATTGGACGCAGGGATGGGCTTCGGGCAATATACTTATTTTCTTTCGAAATATTTCCCTGCCGCAGAGATATTGGCTGTGGACGTAAAAGAGGAGCAGGTTGACGACTGCAAGTACTTTTTTTCGCATAACAATATTGACAGAGCAAAATTCGAAATAGCGGATTTAACTAAAATTAATTATAAAGATGAGTTCGATTTTATTTTATCTGTCGACGTAATGGAGCATATAGTTGAAGATGAAATCGTGTTTAAAAATTTTGCAAGTGCTCTGAAAAAAGGCGGGAAATTGCTTGTGAACACCCCTTCCGACCTGGGCGGAAGCGATGCACACGACCATGACGACGAGAGTTTTATTGAAGAGCATGCGAGGGTAGGATATTCGAAGAAGGAGATAACGGAAAAGCTGGAGAAAGCCGGACTTACAGTAACCGATTTCAGGTATTCATACGGCAAGTACGGGACAATTTCGTGGAGGCTGGGAATTAAATACCCTATTATGATAGCGGGTGTATCGAAAATATTAATCATAATTTTACCTTTATATTATCTGTTTATGCTGTGGCTTGTTTTGATTTTAATGTGGCTGGACACAAAGACCGAAAATAAAGAGGGGACAGGGGTGATAGTTCTTGCCGAAAAAAAGTAAGGGTTTTACTAAATGAATATTTAGAATGAACAGTTTTAAAAAATTATCCGCTTCCGGAAAAAAATATTTTTATTCGATTTTAATTTCCGTATTAACAATAAAAATTCTTTTAGTGTTTACTCTTCCCGCCGAAATCCGTTCTGACAGTCTGGATTATCACAGAATAGCAGTTAACATTATAAAGTACGGGGAATATTCTTTCGAAGTGGGAAAGCCGACAGCGAATTTTTCATGCGGGTATCCGCTTTTTCTGGCGGGTGTTTATAAAGTATTCGGGACAGACCAGGCCGCGGTAAGGCTGGTGAATTCTTTTCTGGAAATAATAACCTCGGTATTTTTCTTTCTCATCTGTCTGAAATTATTTGATGAAAAATGGTCGTTGATTACATTAGGCATATTCGCTTTTTTGCCGTCCAATATTTTATTTTCTCAAACGGTACTGACGGAGCCTGTATTCGGGATGCTTGCGGTGATGCTTTTGTATTATTGCTTAAGAGAAGAAGTAGACAACAAAATATTTTTCATCGGTTTAATCTGGGGATATGCCGTTTTAATCCGTTCGTCATTTTCATTGTCGGTTTTTTTGATGTTGATATATATTTATATAAAAAGGAAACAGCTTTTCGAAGGATTTAAAACAAAAAGATTAAAAAGGGTTTTCCAATATTCGTTTATATTTATTCTCGGGGTGGCTCTGGTGATCGCTCCCTGGCTTATCAGGAACAAGATAGTAATAGGGACTTTTACAATAGCGACTCAGGGAGGGTTTACGTTCTGGTCGGGAAGCAATCCAAACGCAACTGGGACGTGGTATTACAAAATAGAAGAATCGAATCCCATGTTTAACATATCCGACGAGGTGGAAAGGGACAGGGCTTTTTACAGAGAAGGGATAAATTACGCACTTAAAAACCCGCATAAATTTATTGTTACGGGTTTTAAAAAAATTGGGTATTTGTTTTCGAGCGAGAGGTTAATACTTCTGTATTTCACGCAAAGTGATTCCACGGGAAAAACATCAACCGAGGTTTACAAGTCGGTAAACCCTTTTCTTATAGGACTAACTAATATTCCTTATTTTGCCGTTATGCTGTTTGGTATATGGGGTTTGCTGGCTTTCAGGGAGAAAAGATTTTTTATATACGGTTTTATAATAACCTGGATGATAACATTCTTTCTCTTTGTTGCCCTTGCGAGATATCATTATGTTTTAATTCCTTTTTTTGTGCTCGGAACGGCGAAATTTTTAATGGAGGGAAAGCTGATTTGGAGAGAATTAAGTGTTACAAGGAAAATTACTGCAATTGGATTCAACTTATTCTTGCTTGGAGTATGGGCTTCGGAATTTTATCTGATGTATAAATGAAACCGGATGTAAAAAAAATATTACCGGTAATAATTTTATCGTTGATACTTTTTATATCGGTTTTCCGAATTGTAAATTACACGATTCTTTTTTCTGAGCAGAGTCTTCAGATGGATTTTACCGCTTACTATGCCGCAGGGAAAAGCCTTAATAACGGATTCTCTCCTTATGTGAACCATATTTTAGACCGATGGGATTTATGGGATGGTGTTGCAACTTACAAGCACAGCAGGTTTCTATATCCGCCGCTGGTTGCAAATTTATTCCAGCCTCTTGCAAATCTTCCGTTTCTTCAGGCTAAGTATATCTGGAATTTTTTTAATCTCTGTTGTTTTACCGTTTGCTTTTTACTCCTTGTGTTTATTTTCTGGAAGAGGAACAAGGAGGAGGCATATAAAAAGTCGATAAAAATATTAATATCAGGAATTTTAGCGTTTAATTTCTTCCCGTTCATTGCATTATTGGAGAGAGGGCAGATTGACTGTGTGACTTTACTTTTTATACTGATTGGATTTGCACTGCTGTTGAGAAGCGGGCGATATGAATTTTTATCGGGTTTGTTTTTCGGAATAGCCACACTTTTCAAGATTTACAGTATTTTATTGATACCGTTTTTATTTATACAGAAAAAGTATAAGGTGATTTACGGATATTTCACCGGAATTTTTGTTTTAATCGTTTTAACATATATAATAAGCGGAAAGGATATTTCTTATAACTATCTGACAAGTGATGCTCCGAGAATAGCCAAATACGGGAGCTCGGGCACGGAAGAAATGAGAATTCCCGCATGGATAATGAAGGCATATTTTCCGATGACGCCGACATCTATATCGATAGTCGATGAGAAAATGTATTTAACGGAATCGATAAGTTTCAATTCAAAGGCATCTTTTATAAGGATGCTTGAAGTAAGTTTTCCGGACATATTATCCAATTCCGTATATTCCTTAATCGTCTTCTGTATATTTTTTGTGATTATATTTCTCGGCAGAAAAAAAATTAATCAAAGTGAAGCAAATCATTTTATATACTGGCAAATGATTTTGATAATCATTACGCTTTCCAGTCCTTACACGTGGGTAATGAATTTAGTATGGCTTTTGCCGTTTGTTTTCATTGTAACCGATATTTTTCCCGAATTATTCAAAGAAAAAAAATATTTTTTATTTTTGCTGATAATTTCGGGTTATCTGCTTCTCTCGCTACCTGATAATCTGCTTCTTACGAAAGACGTCAGGATAATCGGAGAGTTAATTAAAAGCAGGTTTGTTATGGCAGAGTTAATTCTTTTCGTTTCTCTTGTGTTTTATTTGAGAAAGAGACCTTCCGAAATAGAGATTCAAAAATAATATATTCCTTTTTAAAAAAACACTAACATAATGCAAAAATTATTGCCGGAAAAATATTGCATCGATTTGCAGGACTCTTCCAGTTTGCTTATTAATAAATGCAGGTTGAACTCCTGTCAGTTCAAAGCCCTGCTTTTGCATTCTGTCATAAATTTGCGGAAATAATGCCTGCCCTTCATAAAGCCGTACAAGGGATGTTTCAATCAAAAGACCTTTTGCCCTTTTAACGGATTCTACTGCTCCGTTTAATATCTTTTCCTCGAATCCCTGTGTGTCGATTTTTATGAATATGTTTTTTTCGCCGAGTATGTATTTATCGAAGACTGTGTCGAGCTTGCAGATTTTTGTTTTTTCGCAACCAATATACTGCGAATCGGGGGCGGCACTTGTATGTTCTTCCATTATTTTGAGGGGAGAGCTGCTTATGGAATTTTTAGAAATGTTAATGTCAATTTCGCCGTCTACATCTCCCAGAGCACAACGCCCGGCAATTGTCCATCCGGTAAATTTTTTACTTTTATTTTTTAGTTCCTCGTATGCCGATGATAACGGTTCGAAGGATACTATTCTGCCGTTGTACCCGAGTTTGAAAAGCATTACGGAAAACTGACCCGTATTTGCACCTATATCGAAAATCAAATCTATCATATTATATTTTAATTGTTTCAGCAAAACTTCCTCGTCGGTCATCTTGACGTCTACTCCGAATTTATTTCCGATTTTACGAGTCAGAATTTCGGATTTGATTTTAAGTAATTTTAAATTTGCCATTATAAAATTTTTCTGTATTTAATGATATGGATTATAAATTTAAATGCTAATTTAAAGTGGTTTAAAAGCACATAAAGAATGTTAAAGTGTCCGGATAAAATTTTTATTCTTTCGAATAGGGAGTTTATTGTATTTTTTCTGGAGTACCCTCCCAACAGAAATTTAGATATGATTTTATGAGTATTATGAATTTTACTGCTGTTTTTCAGCACTTTAATCGTCCAGTCGATATCAGCACAATGTTTATATTTCAAATCGTACGGAGGAACGACACTCTTTTTTATTATGAGGGACTGGTGAGTGACAATCATTCCGTCTACCATATTCTTCCAGCTTAGGTTTTCGGGGGGAGTTTTAAGTTTTCTTTTCCCGTAGCTTTTTCCTTCATTGTCAACAAGTTCGGTATCGCCGTAATATACGTCTGCATCTTGTTCGGAAGAAAAAATTTCTTTTAATGTTTCATTCGAATATATTGCATCACCGCCGTTCAGAAACCATATATAGTCACCGGTGGCAAGACTTATACCTTTGTTCATTGCATCGTAGATACCTTTATCGGGTTCGGAAATCCATTTTGTTATCAAATTTTCATTTTGCCTGATTACTTCGAGCGTTCCGTCATCGGAGCCGCCGTCTATTACCAGATATTCGATGTTATTATAATTTTGAGCTTTAACGCTTTCGATAGTCTTGATAAAGTTATCCTTATTATTATATACGACAGTTATTATACTTACTTTCGGGTTATATTTATTATTATTTATCAATGTTATTATTTATGCATTTGTAGAAGTCAATAGTTTCATCGGCACATTTTTCCCATCCGAATAATTTTTCTCTTTCGTACCCGTTTTTTATCAATCCGCTTCTTGTTTCATTATCATTTATTAATTTTTCGATTTTCATTATTAAATCTTCCGTGTTATCGGGATTAAAATACATTGCCGCATTTCCAGCGATTTCCGGGAAGCAGCTTGAATCGCTTGCGATTACCGGGCAACCGTAATGCATCGCCTCGAGAAGCGGTATTCCGAACCCTTCGTAAAGTGAGGGATATATAAAAGCGGAAGCATATTTATATGCATTGGCAAGTTCTTTGTCGCTTCCTTCGGTCTGGTAAATTTTATTCTTCAGACCGTATTCGGTTATCAGGGATAATTCTTTATCCTTAAAGCCTCCTCCGCCAAAACAAAGCAATGAGAAATTATTTCTTATAAAAGCAGAATTTTTAAAAGCTAATAATACCGTGTTAAAATTTTTATATGCCCTCCTGTCGCCGACATACAGCAGATAGGGCGTTTTAAATACTGGGTCTTCTTTAACGTTGTAATTCAGCGAGTTCCCGTGATAGATTACTTTTATTTTTTCTTCGGGGATTTTATATAAATTCAGCAAATCGTTTTTGGTAGAGTTCGAGATGCATATAATTCCGTCGGCGTTTTTTATTGCCCGTTCTTTTGCTTTGATTGTTTTGTCGAGTCTGGAAAAAACTTCCGGAAACTTTTCGTGTGTGAAATCGTGAACCGTTATTATGTCCTTCGTTCCTTTTTTCTTCGGATAATCCGCAAAATAAGTCCTGTGGAAAATATCATAATTTGTTCTTTTTCTAAAGCTTTCAAAAAACGGTTTCTGGATTTTTGTTGATAAACGCTTGGTTTTGGGAACATGCTTTATTCTCTTGCCCGAAAACTTCAGATACTTATCTTTTAATTCTTCGAGTTCATATTTGTTTATATGGTAACCCATATATAAAATAATATCGAGATCTTTTTTCTCAAGAAGGCGCGAAATTATTTCATAGAAATACCTCGTAGCACCGCCGTATTTTTGAATCAGGAATATTTCGTAATCATAAAGGATTTTCATAATTCATTTAAGAAATTTTCCGAAACGGCTTTTTATTTTTTTCCACCTGCTCTGATAGATTTTGTGGTAAAAGGTATATTTATCCGCATCTTCGTTAATTTCGACAATATCGGGATGTATTAATTCGGCAACACTGCCGGATTTATTTTCCGAAAGTATATGACCTGAATCCCTTGTGTGCGTTGCCTCTTCGCCGAATCCGATATTTGACACAAGGTTAACGTTTGGGATTATGCTCATTCCCTTCCGTTCCCAGACGGTATACACCCACTGGAAATCCCACGTATCGAGAGCATTATCATAGACAGTCCGGAAGAGTTTCAGCCAGTGGCTTTGCATTTTCCTGTCTGGGAGAATATTTTTTATCAGATTTTTTTCCCTGAACTCCCCGAAGCTTTTTATTGCGACATCATAGTGATTCCACGCTCTTCTCCATGTAGCCCAGCCCCAGACGTGGCAGAATTTCGAGAAATAATAGCTTGCTTCGCCGCGTTTCTTCCCGTCCTGGAAGTTCGCCGCACCTATGTGCATAATCCTTTCGTCGTTCCTGTATCTTTCGAGCAGTTCCTGAGCGAAGGGGAAGAAGGAGTCGTCGAGAATGCAGTCGTCTTCGATAATTATACCCTCTTCCACGTTTTCGAAGAACCAGTTGATGCCTTTCACTACGCCTTTTTTACAGCCGAGGTTTACATCGCTGAAATTCCTGTGAACCTCGCAGTCCCAGTCGATGCGCCCGATTATTTTTCTTGTCTGCACGCATTTTTCCTCTTCACCCGGTTTATTCGGACGCGGACCGTCCGCGGAGACAAAGAGCTTTGGGGGTTTTATTTTTCTTATAATTTCAAAGACTCTTTCAGTCGTATCCGGACGATTGAAAATAAGAAATAGTATAGGGGTATGGAAATTATCCTGCAATAGTTTATTTTTATATTTTATATAAATTTATGATATATTTTATTTTATAAAAAGGTAAGAATATTTGAGAAATGGCAGATATTTGAAAATTGATGCCATTATACTTATTTCATTTAATATTGACATTCAATAATAAGTTTACTAATATAAACAACAATTTATATATGTTCTTATTTATTTTTTAAAAATAAAACAATACTGCAATGAAAACAATTAAATCATTGTTGGTAGCTTTTTTTCTGTTAAACGCAAGTCTTACCATAAGTCAAACAGGCTGGTTTTCTTTACAACCGGGTACTACAAACTGGATTATTTCTGTAAAATTTTTAAATGAAAATACGGGTTATGCGGCAGGATGGGGTGGATATATTTCAAAATCTACAAATGGAGGTGGAAATTGGTATTCAATTTCACCGGGAGGTTCTACAGGATGGCAGTCTTGTTTTTTTGTAGATATTAATACAGGATGGGTAACTGGTTATGGTGGAGCAATAATAAAAACTACGAACGGAGGACAAAGTTGGACATCACAAGTTAGTAGTACAAGTTCATCCCTAATGGAATTAAAATTCATTGATTTTAATACAGGTTGGGCTGTAGGATATTCTGGGACAATAATAAAAACTACAAACGGGGGTACAAATTGGATAAGTCAATATACCGGAACTTCTTATAATTTAACCTCAATTCATTTTGTAAATGGCAACGATGGTTGGGCGGCTGGTGATAATGGAAGGGTATTTAAAACTTCTAACGGAGGAACAAATTGGATTACTGTTAATTTGGGCATAAGTAATAATACAGGGAGAATATCTTTTATTTCGGCAAATACAGGTTGGATATCCGGAACAAGCGGATTGATATTAAAAACCACAAATGGTGGCGGTAGCTGGACATTACAAAACGGTGGAACGTCTAATTACTTAATTATGGCAAATTTTCTGAATGCATCGACAGGTTTCATTATAGGTGCATACGGTACAGTATTGAGGACTAATAATGGTGGCGATAATTGGATTGTTCAGACAAGCGGTTCAAGTAATAATTTAAGAGAAATATATTTGCTAAATGCCAGCACAGGCTGGATAGCAGGGGATAACGGGACGTTATTAAAAACCACCAATGGCGGTATGTCAATGCCTAATCCGCCGCAATTAATTTCACCACCGGATAATTCACTCAATCAGTCTTTAACTCCGACTATGATTTGGAGCAATACAGGAGGGGACTATTATAAAATTCAGATTTCAACAAATCCGACATTTAATGTAATTATAGATTCGGCAACAGTAACATTAACGCAGTATATAGTACCTGCAGGTAAGCTTCAACCTGCTCTTACATATTTCTGGAGAGTGAACGCAACGAATTCGGTCGGAACAAGCGGGTGGTCGAGCACCTGGAATTTTGCAACATATACAGGTCCTCCCGCACCGGTATTAATTTCACCGCAAAACGGTGCGATTAATGTTCCATTAACGCCAACTTTCGACTGGAGCGATGTTTCAACTGCGTTATATTATTTAATTCAAATTTCAACAGATTCTTTATTTAATACTATTACTGACAGTATTACAGTAGTTAGCAGTCAATATTTAATTCCATCGGGAAAACTTAATTCAGGGATATCTTATTTCTGGAGGGTGAAAGCATTTAATAATAACGGAGGTGGACCATGGACGACCGTATGGAAATTTACCACTGCCTCAGTACCATCAGCCCCTGTACTTATATTTCCGACTAATGGCATGGTTGGTGTAAGTCCTACACCCACCCTGGATTGGGATAATGTTCCCACGGCTGTGTATTATAAAGTACAAATCTCAACAGTATCCAATTTTGCCATAATTACCGACTCAGCAACGGTAGCGACCAGTCAATACTCAGTTCCTTCGGGAAAGCTTCAATTAAATTATACATATTTTTGGAGAGTTAATGCATCCAATACGATGGGAACAGGGCCATGGTCATCTACCTGGAGATTTACGGTTTCTACAATAGGACTAAGTATTATCAGCAATATAATTCCTGTTGAGTTCAAATTATATCATAACTACCCCAATCCTTTCAATCCGGTAACCAAGATTAAATTTGATTTGCCGAAGAAGTCTAAAACAAGTTTAATCGTTTATGATGCACTGGGCAGAACGGTTGAAACGCTTGTGAATACAGAATTGAGAGAGGGAAGTTACGAATATACATGGTCTGCGGACAAATATAACAGCGGAGTATATTTTGTCAGGATTGTTAGCGATAAATTCGTAGAAACCAGAAAAATGGTTTTGCTGAAATAAAAATTTTTACCACTAAGTGCACTAATTGTTCTTGGTGGTAAAAAATCTTTTTACGATATTTTTATATACCCAATACCTCTCATTCAAGTCGGGTGAGACTTTCAGCAGTATTATTAATCCCGCATATATTATTACGGCGGCAATGCTTCTGATTAAAATATCCGCGAAAATATTGTTTATAACAGGAATCGCATTTCCAATAAAGTAAGTAACAACCGATACGCCAATCACCAGTAACTGCCTGTAGTTCAGCGGCTGCATTTTAAAATTGATTACCAGAAAAAGCCATTTGATAAAATTGAATGTGAAGAAAGATGCAATTGCCGCAAGAGCGGCACCGACTCCGCCGAAGACAGGTATCAGGAAATAATTTGCTATAATGCTGACGGTTAAGAGAATAATATTGAACAGCGTATCGAATTTATATTTGCTTGATGTTGCAATTATTTCGGAATTCAACCCTACAGCGATATCTATCAGAACAGCAATTCCCACGAAGTAGAATATATTGAAACTATCTATATATTCGGGTTTTTTAAGGAAGTAAAATAAATTGTGCTTGTTTATTATTACCCCAATGTAAATAAGACATCCGAAAATTAACTGAATAAGAGATGTTCTTTTATATATGTCTGCGATTTGATTTGTATTATTTTCTTTCCAGCTTGTGGCTATGATTGGTACGGATATTTTGGAAAGCGAGCGCATGGGAACGTAAATCAATGTAGCTATCCTCATATAAATGGTATAAGCACCGACGACAGACAGTCCGACCATAGAGCCGAGGAAGAGCGTATCCGCACCGCTCTGTCCGATTATCATCGATGCACTGGAGATGAAAACAAAGCCGCCGTATTTAAATACTTCGATAAACTTTTTCTTTGATATATCTTTTAAATTTAATCTAAAAGTAAATTCCTTTGAAATGATTATTTGAATTAAAAGGAGTACAGCGCAGATAAAATTAATTAAAACGTAAAAGTAGATAAATTGATTGAAGTCAAGGATTTTAAAAATAAACAGAAATATTGCTACAGTTACAAGCAGGCGCAACAGGGCTTCCTTCAGGAAAGTTGCAAAAGCCGTTTTATAAATTGCTCTTGCAGTCGCTTCAAAAACATTAAACAACAAGGTAAAGAAGCTTAAGGGAATAAGAAGAAAATAATAATCTACAAATGAAGCTGATTTTTCTATATAGGCGTTAACAATGACGGGTCGTAATACAGCAAACAAAATTGTAGCAATTAGAAAGCCGGAAATACCTATTATTAAGATATAAGATAAAAACCCTTTGTGAATTTTATCATCGGTTTTAAAGAAAGGAAAAAACCTGGGAACGGTGCTGACGAGACCTACGGCTGACAGGTTAGCATATATAACCGAAACGCTGATAATCAGGCTCAGCAATCCGAATTCGTCCGATGTAAAGAATGCCGGGAAAAGAATAATCACATTCAGATATCCGAGTGCAACGCCTATATAGGAGAAAATCGAATTTGCGAGCGCTTCTTTTCTAACTATTCCCAATTTATTTTTTTAATTTTTCCAAAATCATTTTATAATCATCATCCAGTCTCGATTTGCTTCTCAAGAGAGGACTTATCGCCTGAGCCATATGCGGGAACGAAATAAATTTAAACGCAAAATTATTCTTTTTCTTTTTTGAAAACAGGTGTAAATTTTTTCCGTTTGTACAGAAATTAAGACCGAATTTTTTCGAAATGATTTCGAGGGATTTTCCCGAATACAGAGCAATATGCTGGCCGTGGTCGAGTGCGAAATACCACCACTCTTCCGGTTTCGGATAATTTTGCGGAATGAGAAAAGTGCTGAAGAGAATATTATCCGAAAACCTCAGCATATTTTCGATTTCTTCCAGGGGACGGTCGAGGTGCTCGAAGACCTCGTAAGCAGTCAGAAGTTCGAATTTGTCCGGGAGCTTTGCCTCGAAGTCTTTTGCAAAAATATTTTCCGAGTATTTATCCGTCCAGTAAAAATCGAATCCAAGGTCTCTCATAAGTCTCACGAATACGCCGTATCCCGCCCCGTAATCTATGAAACGCTGTTTTTTGTCGAAGTGTAGGCTTATTACTGCCTTTGTGATTTTTGATAATTCGATATTGCGTGCAAGGAGTCCGATATCGCTTCGGTTAATCACTTCCGAATATGCTTCTTCGAGCCAGTAAGGCTCTTCGGTCTGTATGAACCCGCATTCGGGGCATTTGAAATATTGGATTGAATATTTATTCAGTATCTCAGCGCGTGAGAAAGGTTCGGAATTAGTTGAGCATATTTTACAAATCATATTTTGGAAACCGGTTTTCTTTTATTTATTTTCCAAGAAGAAAAATTGTGCTTAAATATTTTTTTGTTTCGGTAAAAAATCAGCCAATTTCAATTCCCAGTACGGCGTCTTTCAGTTTTTTGTCACCGACCTTATAAAAAGGTATTCCCAGTATTTCGCAGGAATTAAATGTAATTTTATATCTGAATGTCTTCATCGTATCGCTTTTTTCCGCTTCAAACGAAATCAAGAGGAACTCCGCAAGTTTTTTAGCATCTTCTTTTCCGTATGCGAAGCCCGTAAGTTTTGCATTATACTTTTGCGGAGAAGCAACGGGATTTTTTTGCGTGAATGCGGAAGCAATATTTTTGAGGTTATCCAGCGAGCAGTAAAATGCAGGAATATAAAAAACTATATTTCCCGAGGAGTCCTGCTTTCCTCCGAAGAGGTTCTTAATAAAGCCTCCGGCGGCTGTACGCTCGAGTATTTCTACACCGGCTTTCATAAGCCAGAACGGTTTATAGACGATTTCGGAATTGCCGGGAATAGCGGTGGAAGCGAAATTTATTTCTATCGGCTGTAATTCCCCGTTAACGATTTCGAAGCCGCTTCCGCAGCTTCCGCAGTATGTTACATAGTCGTTTATTTCCACGACAAGACCGCTTCCGCAGTTTTTGCATTTGATTGCTTCTAATTTAAAATCAGACATAATATTATTTAATAAAAATTTTATGAATCATCACTGCTTAAAAGAGAACCCAAAATTGAGCCGACCGCAACCGATGCAACGGCTGTCTTTGCAATACCTCCGACACCTTCGCCCAGAAAACCCGATATGCTTCCGGAATCTTTAACGAGACTGAAGGTGGATTTTTCGTCTTCTACAAGTCCTGTACCTTCTTCTATTTCCCCTCCGTATCTGAATTTTTTATAACCCCATGCCATCAAGGCAATTCCCACGAGAAGTGCCACGATGTATACGGCGAATGCGGTTTTACCCTGAGCGTATTTAAAAATTTCGAACATAGTAGCGAGGAACATTCCTGCGGCTGTGGCAAATATGCCGACAATGGCTCTAAAGAGGTTACTGCCCGGTGCTTTTCCGTAGCAGATTGTTCCGTCTTCGCCGTCGACCACAACCTGATAGGTTCTGTTGGCATAAACATAACGGATTATCCACAGAGGATAGTAGACAACATTAACGTCGCTTCTTACCAGGTCGAAATGCTCGAATGAAATTCTCGAAAGTGAAGCCGATTTTTTCGAGTCGCTTACAAATTTTCCTTTTGCATTTTTCACGATTTCCTCTTCGGAAGAAATAATATTAAAAACCATACCCTGGTGCTGAAGGTCTTCGAATTCCACGGGAAGAATTTCATCTCCCGTAAGATTTATTTTTCTGACGCCGAGCTCGGCGACATCGCATGCGGGGAAAGTGCTGTCATATGTTCTCTGAACTTTGATTTCCTTGTCTTCATAAGTCGTCCCGGAGTTCGAGCTTTTCTGCTGTTGTCCGAAAACCCATCCGACAACGTCTGCTCTGACTCTCCAATACGGGATGAAAGTCAGGAAAGCTTCGTCTATCTTGGAATTTGCCTGTAATCCTTTTGCCTTTGCAAGACCCGAGCCGAGCCACTGACGGGCTTTTTTCACTGCATCGTCGCGGTTGATTTTTTTCGGGACATAGTATTTGATTGCTCCGCTTTCGCCTTTTGTTACGAGAAGAGTTCCGCAATATTTGCAGTTAAAGGTTCTGAGCCCTTCTTTCAAATCCAGGGCACCTCCGCAGGAAGGACAAGTGATTCCTTTTATCACCTTTTCCTTTTTCAGTTTAATAGCCTGTGCGGTGGTTTGTGCCGAATTATCCTGTTCCATAATTTATTTTGTTTAAACTCTTTTAAAAATTATACTTTTTTAGCGATAAAGTAAGCGATTAAAATCAGGGGAACGGAAGCAAACCCATACCCGAGAATCTTTACGAATTCAACCGTAAGCAGAAACTCCCTGTCCATAGAGCCTATAACAAGTGCCAAAATGCTTATCAGCAGATATGCGATGATGCACAGTGCAAACACGATTCTGAAAGGTGCTTCACTTTTTGCAGGCCAGAGGTTCGCATATACTTTTCCCGAAGAAGCTTCAACCAGTGCGGTATACTGTTTGTTATTAAAATTGTAATAAAACTGATAAAACGGAATGTGCACGAGATTTGACGTTGACACCGATTCGAGATTCACGCCTGTATCTTTAAGCCAGCTTTGTGCCGAGTCGAAAAGTACGTCGGGAGCAATAAACTCGCTTTCGTTGAATTCCTTTTTGTGATATACTTTCAGATTTCCCGCGGGAATATTTATTTTTTTGATTTCCGATATGGAAGTAGATGTAGCAGGTTGCAGGTAAATGGTTTCTCCCGTTGTTTTATCCGTTTTAAAGTACCACATGGGGAAGTAGTAAAAGGATGTCTGGGAAATCTGTGCAAGTTTATCGAGGTCTTTCACCTGAAAATTACCCGCCATCCATCTTCTTAGATTTCCCTCGGCTTCTTCTTTTTTAAAGTTCGAATTAATGACGAAGTGAGATACAATTTTCTTTTTGTCGATATAGATTGCCGAGCCGCAGAATACGCACTCGGTGAATTTTTCATCGATAGGAACTTCATTTTCTCCCGCACACTGCGGGCATACGATTTTAGACGAGGTAAGTTCGTTCATAATATTATTTATTAATAATACAAAAAATTATTTTGTAAGTAGATTTTTGAACTGCATAGTTTCAAAATTACTGATTACATTTTTGCAAGCAGTTCTTTTTTCTTAACGTCGAATTCTTCCTGTGTCAAGAGTCCTGCTTCTTTCATTTTACCGAGTTTTTCAATAGCACTCATAATTTCGTCGACGGACATCTTAGGAGCCTGCTGTTGCTGTGTTCCGCCCTGTTGTCCCTGGTTCATACCCTGCATTGTTTGTCCCATCATATTAGCCATAAGCATACCTGCTCCCATACCAGCACCCAGACCTGCCATTCCGCCGCCGCCTTCATTTTCGGCTGCTTTTTCGAGCGACTGGGCGGCTTTGAATTTCATATACGCATCGAGATTTCCTACGGCTCCCATAGAGCTTCTCTCGTTGATTTTTTCCTGAACCTCTTCCGGAGGAACAATTCCCGAGATTATCAAATCGGTAAGCTCTATTCCCATCGAGTTAAAGAAATCGGTTACTTCGGATTTAACGCCCGATTCAATCTGGGGGTAAAACTGGCCTAAATCGAAAACGGTTTTCAGATTTCTTCCCAGAACGGTATTAAGCCTTGAAACGATGCCGTCTCTTAAATAATCCTCGATTTCGTTTGTGGTGAAGAGTCCCTGCGTGGAAACGATTTCCATCATAAACAATCTCGGGTCGATAATTCTAATCGAGAATTTACCCGATGCTCTTAACTGCACAAAGGACAATTCCGAGTCGCGGAAGTTTATAGGAGATTTCGTTCCCCATCTGAGGTCTATGAATTTCTTAAGTGATATGAAATAGACCTGAGCCTGAAAAGGTGAAGTTCCGCCGAACGGAAGGCTGATTAATTTGGTCAACAAAGGAATATTCTCGGTAGTAAGCGTGTGTCTTCCCGCCTGGAAGACATCGAGCGCTTTACCGTCCCTGTAAAAAATTGCGGCCTGTGAATCCTGAACGATAAGCTGTGTTCCCATTCTGAATGCGGCAGAGCCGTCCTGCGGTTCACGGTGAACCATTGTTTTTCCTGTTTCGTCGAAGAATTGTATTACGTCTATTAGTGCCATATATTTTAATGTTAAATGTTAATTATTAATGTTAAATTAAAAACTTTTTACAGAACGAATTTATTCTTTTACAATATTCTTAATATTGCTTCACGCTCGTCGAATTTCACTATCAGGTCATTCAGGGCTTTCATCACTTTCGCCTCGGCATCCATAGTATCGAGGTTTTGTTCGCTGATTTTTTCCAGGTTGTCGAAAAGAGCACTAATTTCTTCCACGCCTGAGAGCAGGGAATTATCGAACTGGTATATCTGTTCGAGTTTCTCGTCTTTAATTTTTACTACGTCGAACGCCCCGCTGTATCCTCTTGCGGCAGAGCGGAATTTTGCAATTGCTGTATCGTTTTTCTTTTCGATTTTATCTATATCGGTTGCCAGGAAGAGCCTGTTGTTTTTGGAGTAATTAGAAACAGTGTTTTTTATTTTTATCCTGTTATGTTCCAGTTTCATAGCAAGCTGATTTCTCAGGAGGGTATCGAGTTCTCTTGAGTTATCCCTGTTGGCATATCCGTCATATCCGGGTATGATTCTCTTGATTTTTTCAAGGAAAGATTCTTTCGATTTAATAAAATCGAGTTTTGATTTTAGGTCGCTCATTTTGTTTTTTGGTTTTTGTTTTGTATAATATAATAATACCTTTTATAACAAACAAATTGAAAAATCAGTTTATATAATCCTTTAATTTTTTCAGAATATTCATTGCTTCGATAGGGGTAATGTTTTCCAAATCAACCTTGCCGAGTTCTTTTCTGATTTTATCATCCTCGTTAATTTCAAACAGGCTTATCTGAAATTCGTCGTTCTTTTTTCTTCTCGATTCTTTGGCTTCGAAAGAATGCAGAATTTCCTTAGCTCTTTCTGTTACGGATTCCGGCAGACCGGCCATCTGGGCTACGTGGATACCGTAGCTGTGGTCTGCAGTGCCTTCGTTTATATTTCTCAGGAATATTACATGGTCGTTATATTCCCTTACTTCCACACGGTAATTTTTTATTCTGTCGTACAGAGTCGCAAGAGAATTTAATTCGTGATAGTGTGTTGCAAAGAGCGTTTTTGCTCTAATATTCGGATTCTCGTGAAGGAATTCGGTTATTGCCCAGGCAATAGAAATTCCGTCATAGGTGCTTGTTCCCCTGCCGATTTCGTCGAGCAGGATGAGACTTTTTGTTGTTGCATTGTTTAAAATGTTCGCGGCTTCGTGCATTTCCACGAGAAAAGTACTTTCGCCTTTGGCTATGTTATCCGATGCTCCCACTCTCGTAAAAATTTTATCGACGATTCCGATTTTTGCTGACTGTGCCGGGATAAAGCATCCTATCTGCGCAAGCAGTACGATTAGTCCGGTCTGTCTCAGGTAGCTTGACTTTCCGCTCATATTAGGACCTGTAAGAATAATAATCTGGTTGTCATTCGTATCGAGCAGGGCATCGTTAGCTATATATTTTTCCCCGGCGGGGAGCAGGCGTTCTATAACGGGGTGTCTTCCTTTTTTAATTTCGATTTTGTCGGATTCGTTTATTTCGGGCATCACGTAATTATAGGCTTCGGAAATTTCCGCAAAACTGATAAGCGAATCTAAAGTGGCAATCAGCACTGCATTTTTCTGTATTTCATCGGTGTATTTAAGTATATATTCCCTCAGTTCGGAAAATATTCTGCTTTCTATAATGTTAATTCTCTCTTCGGCATTAAAGATTTTATCCTCGTATATTTTCAACTCTTCCGTAATAAATCTTTCGCAGTTTACAAGTGTTTGTTTCCTTAAGTAGTCCTGAGGCGCCTTATCCAGGTTTGCCTTTGTGATTTCGATGTAATATCCGAAGACTTTATTGAAGTCAACTTTAAGCGAGCTTATACCGGTTCTTTTTCTTTCCTTGCTCTGGAAATTTTCTATCCATGTTTTTCCGTTTATATGAATATCTTTTATTTCGTCAAGCTCTTTGTCGCAGCCTTTGTTAATGATTCCGTAAGAATCGGTGCCTGCAAGATAATTATCGTTTATTATTCTGTCAATTTCGTTTACCAGTTCGGGAATGTTAACGATGTTTTCTTTTAGAGATTTTATCGATGCGGATTCGAATTTTTCCAGCGTGTTTTTTATTGCGGAAATTTTTTTCTGTGATATCTTCAATTGGACTATATCTCTGGGAACGGCTTTTCCCGTGGCTACTTTCGACAGCAGCCTTTCCAGATCGGCAACCGATTTTAAATCCTCGATTAAATTTTTTCTTAATGTTTTATTCTCAAAGAAATCCCTGACTGCCTCAAGGCGTTTTAAAATATTATCTTTTCTTTTCAGTGGTCTTGAAATCCATTTCTTCATCAGTCTACCGCCCATCGAAGTCTGAGTCTTGTCCAGAATTGAAATCAGCGTTCCTTCTCTTCCTCCTTCCGTTATGGATGCAGTGATCTCGAGGTTCCGTTTGGTAGCCGGGTCGAGGATGATGTAATCGGTATAATCGTAATTGTAGATTTTCTTTATATGCGAAAGTTTATTTTTTTGGGTTTCGTTAAGGTAATTCATCACGCAACCCGCGGCAATAATCCCTTCGTTCATATGGTCAATCCCGAACCCTTTAAGAGATTGGGTACCGAACTGGTTTGTAAGTAATTCCCTTGCATAGTCGGGGTTAAAAACCCAATCGTCCACTTTTGTGAATACATATTTGGGGTTTTCGTCTCCGTATGTATCGGCAGGCTTGATATTAAGTGCACTGAAAACTTTTTCTTTTTCTCTCTTGGAAATCAATATTTCCGTCGGGTTGATGATATCGACCTGTCCGATTAATTGTTTTATATGGATTTCCGAGGTTGCGAACTCTCCCGTTGACACGTCGCAGAAAGAAAATCCGCATCTGTCATCTCTTATGAAAATAGAAGCGAGAAAATTATTCGACTTGTGGCTGAGAAGTTTTTCGGAGAATGTTGCGCCGGGGGTAACTACCTCGACAACGTCTCGTTTAACGATTCCTTTTGCGAACTTAGGGTCTTCGAGTTGTTCACAGACGGCGACTCTGTATCCGGCTTTAACAAGTTTAGGAAGATAATTATCGAGTGCATGGTGAGGAAAACCCGCAAGGGGGACTTCCGACGCCGCACCGTTTGCACGTTTTGTGAGAGTGATTCCGAGCACTTTCGATGTTGTAACAGCATCATCTTCGAAGGTTTCGAAGAAATCCCCCATCCTGAAAAGCAGAAGCATATCGGGATATCTTTCCTTTACCTTTCTGTATTGCCTCATCAAAGGTGTCTCGTTTTTCGTGCTCACAATCTTTTGGCTAAATTAGATTAATATTAAATTGAAACTTAAATTAATTATTAAAAAATTAAAAAATAAAATATCAAATATTAAAAATTTATTTGTTTTTATTTCGCAATATTCGATTTTCGGTTTTCTATTTTCCAATCCACGCTCTTCATTTAACATCTAACATTTAAACATTAAAACGTACCGAGTTTATCCTTAAGATATTTATTCAGCAGTTCTCTTCCCCTGAAAATATGAGCTTTCACGGTGCCGAGCGGGAGATTCAAATTTTTTGCGATTTCTTCATAATCTTTTTCGTCTCTGTGCCTCATTAAAATAACGGATTTATATTTACCCGGAAGATTTTCGATTGCTTCTTCCAGAATTTTTTTCCTTTCCTTGTCCAGCAGGTTTTTATCGGGTATTCTCTCGGTATCGGGAATTTCGAACTGGAAATCGTCGTCGTCCGTGCCAATTTCCTTATCAATCGAGAAGGTGTTCAATTTCTTTTTTCTCAAATAATCTATGCAGTTATTCGTTGCGATTTTAAAAAGCCAAGTGGAAAATGAAAATTGTTTATCGAATTTTTCCAGTGAATTAAAGGCTTTTATAAAAGCTTCCTGAGTAAGGTCTTCAACATCTTCCTTATTCCTTATCATCCTGAAGATTAAGTTGTAGATTAGCTGACGGTATTTATTCATCAGGCGTTCGTAAGCTTCCTGATTACCCGCAATGGCATTATCTATCAGGATTATATCCTCTGATTTGGAATCTCTTCTTGTATTCTCGTTACTCCCGTTTGACATTTATGTGCGTTTCGAATATTTGGAATATAATCAGTAAATTTATAAAAATACACTTAAATACTAAATGGAAAAGGAAGAGGGGGAAATACTGAGTCTTTTAGACCTAACGAGTAGAAGCAAACCGCTTAAGAGATGGAAAGTATTACTGTTTTATGGATTATATGAGAAAACAATTCGGTTTTCCGGCATTTCCGCTGTAATAACAATTTTATGATAATTACGGATAGGGACAAAAACCGTTATTTTCCACTTGACTTTTGATATTAAATACCATATTATATTATGGTATACCATTCGTTCTTTGACATAAAATTATTCTGTGAGTCTCTGTGTCTTCCCGGTTTATATTTAAAGTGAAAGTTATCGGCAACACCGTTGCTCATGTTGCTGTTTTGAACAACAAACGTTGCTGCGAAACGGGAAAGTAAAATATTGAAAAATTATACAGTAAAATTTCAGAGCAACAAATTGCAACAAATAACAACGGACAGCAACAACAGCTTGCTCTGAAAAAACAATTACTTATTAATTTTAATATATACAAATTTTGAATTTATTGTGCTTTTTCCTCTTAATTCCGCAATATAAATTGTATTTTATATTATGAAAGTTAAGAAAAACACAGTAAAAATAATAACTCTTGGTTGCTCGAAAAATCTCGTCGATTCGGAATTCATTATGGCACAACTGAAATCCAACAACCTCGAGCTGACCGATGATGAAAATAAATGCGAAAATGTGATAATTAACACATGCGGATTTATCGATTCAGCAAAGGAAGAATCTGTAAATACGATACTTAAAGCAGTGGAAAGGAGAGAAAAAGGGAAGTTAAAGAATATTTATGTTATGGGATGTTTATCGGACAGATATAAAGCCGAACTCGAAAAGGAGATTCCCGAAGTAAAGAAATATTTCGGTGCAACGGATAAACGCAAAACCGTGGTTGAAATTTTAAATGAATTCGGGGTGGATTATAAAAAGGAGCTTCTTGGTGAAAGGATAGTAACAACACCCTCACATTTTGCGTATATAAAGATAAGTGAAGGATGCGACAATCCGTGTTCTTTTTGTGCAATTCCGATAATGAGAGGAAATCACAGGTCAAAACCGATGAAAGAGATTTTGGTTGAAGCTCAAAAATTAGCTTCATCGGGTGTAAAAGAGTTGATTGTGATTGCTCAAGATACGACTTATTGGGGTTTGGATATAAACGGCAGTCGTGGTTTGAAAAAGATTTTAAGGGAATTGTCAAAAATTAAAGGCATCGAGTGGATAAGGTTGATGTATGCATATCCGTCGGGATTTCCTGTTGAAGTCATAGATGAGATAAAGGATAACGATAAGATTTGTAAATACATTGATATCCCTGTTCAGCATATTTCCGACAAGATTTTGAAATCCATGCGGCGAGGGATTACAAAGAAATCTCAGATTGCACTGCTCGAAAAACTGAGAAAAGAAGTTCCGGGGATTGCCATACGGACATCTGTCATGGTTGGTTATCCGGAGGAAACCGAAAAGGATTTCGAAGAGTTATTGAATTTTGTAAGGGAATTCAGGTTTGACAGGCTGGGGGTATTTACATATTCAAGTGAAGAGGGAACTGTATCATATAATTTGAAGGACATTATTCCGAAAAGAGAAAAATTATTGAGACAGAGATTAATTCTCGAGGAACAGAGAAAGATTTCGGAGGAACTGAACTCGTATTCAGTGGGTAAAATATACAGGGTTTTAACTGACAGGATGGAGGACGGATATTTTATTGGAAGGACATACAGGGATGCACCGGAAGTCGACCAGGAAGTATATTTGACAAAGGATAAGAATCTGAAAATCGGGGATTTTTTAGATACAAGGATTTATGATTATGAAGAGTTTGATTTGTTCGGAGAGGTTATAAAATTATAGCTTGTATGTTTTAGACTGCAATTGGTAATTTGTATAAACATAAAATTATATATTGAATACTTTTTTGAAATATTTTCTTGTAATTATAGCATTTATTCCGGTTTTTGCTTTCTCGCAGATTATCGACAAGAGTCTGGAAAATGTGAATCTGGATAAGGAATTTTTTTATATTGACCCTTTGATTTTCAGTACAAGGGACAGTTTAAATGCCAGACTGGATTTATATATCGAATTGCCGCTTGGAAATGTTCAGTTCAAGAAAAATCAGGTTGCAGGCAAATATGATGCATATATAGATTATTCTATAGTAATTAAGAATTCTAATAATGAAGTTGTCAACAGTAATTTTTTCTCCGAAACAATGTCCAATTCGGAAGATGAGATGAAGAAAATTTCCGATAAGAGTGTATATGCAATAAAACAGTTTTACCTGGCACCCGGCAATTATAATTTATTTTTTGTATTAAAGGATAAAAACAACCAGAAAGAATATTCAAAAGAGAGAAGCATAACCGTAAAGGATTTCAAAAAGGGAACGATTAATTTCAGTGACATGATGCTGGTAAGCAGTTACAGAGAAGACGAGGAGGGTAAGAAGGAGATATCGCCTATTATTAACAGCAACATAGGCAATCTGAAGGATTTTTATTTATTCTTTGAGGTCTACAATAGTTCGAGCAGTACGGTTGAGGCCGTTTATTATTATAAAGTTCTGGACGAAAAAAACAAGGTATTGCTGGAAGGAACATATAATTATTATCTCGATTCAGGGGTGACAAAAAAAGTCGAAAGAATTAACACGAATCTCTTTTTATTGGGTAATTACAAGCTGGAAATTACGGATAAAATGAGCAACGAACTAATGACTTCAAGAAATCTGCAGTACAGATGGGATTTTTTACCGGTCAGCCTGAAGAATCTTGATTTGGCAATATCGCAGTTGATATACATTGCTTCTTCGGAAGAGTTAAACAAAATCAAAGACGCAAAGACAAAAGAAGACAAAGAAAGGGAATTTTTAAAGTTCTGGAAAGATAAAGACCCTTCTCCCGGTACCCCGCGCAACGAGCTGATGAGGGAATATTACAACAGAATTAAAATAGCAAACGAAAGATATTCTCATTACGTTGACGGATGGAAGACCGATATGGGGATGGTTTATATAATTTACGGAAATCCGAGCAGTATAGAAAGGCATCCTTTTGAAAGCGACTCGAAGCCATACGAGATATGGGAGTATTATAATTCGAAGAAGAGATTTGTTTTTGTTGACGAAACGGGTTTCGGGGATTACCGGCTCACCACTCCTATATGGGATGAGAGGACGAAGCTGTCGTTTTAAATAATTTTACTCCTCTTATTAAGATATCTTAAAAGCGATATATCGAAAGTTGTTTCAGTAGTGAGCAAAACATAATCGATGCTGTTTTTTCTGCATTCGCTTTTATATGTACCGATAAATTCTTTCATAGCTTCCTTGTATGATTTTTGTACAGCGAATGGCTGCGAGTACATTTCCTCTCTGGTTTCCATATCTACTACCGTTAAAGGACTTCCCTCCAGGAATGACAGCTCAACCGGGTCCAGCACTTGAAAAATAATCACCTCATTTTTATTGTATCTGAAGTGTTTAAGTGCGTTGATGACTTCATTTTGGTTATCAAAAAAATCGCTGATTATTATTACCAGGCCTTTTCTTTTAATCTTCTCTGCAATTTCGTTCAGGCTTACGGCAGTTCCTGTTTTATCTCGGGATTTAACGGCGGAGAGTTCCTTTAATATCAGTTTCAGGTTTGTTTTTGTAGAATGAGGCGGAACATATTTTCTAATTCTGGTATCATAGGTTGTCAGTGACACAGCATCTTTTTGCAAAACCATAAGATAAGAAAGCGAAGCTGCGAGGTACGAGGCATATTCGAGTTTGGATATTTTCTCCTGCTTTTGATTTTCCGAATTTGAAATTTTTGTTTTCCGAAATTTATTCAGTACCCCGGATGTTCTTGATGTAATACCGGTAGCGTTGGTTTTCGAATTGAAGGTCATTGACCTGCTGATATCCAGCAGTATATAGGATTTCAGATTTGTTTCTTCCTCGAACTGTTTAATATAGTATCTTTTTGTTCTGGCAAAGACTTTCCAGTCAAGATGTTTCAGATCATCTCCTGGCATATATTGCCTGTGTTCAGCGAATTCGACGCTGAAACCGTGGTAAGGGGATTTATGAAGACCTGCCATGAAACCTTCGACCACCTGTTTTGCTTTGAGTTCTAGATTCGCCAGTTTTGCTATAACAGACGGGATTAAATATTTTCTATAGTCGGAATGCTCTGTCAAATTTTTGTTTTTTTGTAAAAATTAAGGTCAAAGTATCCTTTTGATTTATTGGAAACCTTGACCTATTAAAATTAAAAATGCGGAATTATTTTTTATTATCCGGATTATCCGTTGTTGCGTCGTCAACCTTATTCAATTTAACCGGTGGAGCGTCTTTTTTAGTGTCGTCTTTTTTTGTGTCATCTTTTTTCGTGTCCTTGTTTTCATTGGCTTCAATTTTCTTTATGATATCTTCGATAGAGCTTCCCGATTCGAGGGTTTGCAGCATGATTTTAGCGGATTCGCTGAGTTTTTCGTTCGGGTCTGTATCCTGGGGATATTTTTCGAGGAATTTTTTATATGATTTGATTGCATTATCCTTATCCTTCATTTTTTCGTCATAGATAAACGCAACAAGGAACATAGACTGTTTTGCATCTTTTGTAGCGGGGTATTTGTCAATAATCTCCGTATAGAATTTTATAGCTTCCGGATAGTTGCTGAGGTTTTCGTCGTAAATTTTTGCAACCTGCAGATATGCAAACACAGCTTTTTCGGAATTGGGATAGTCTCTCAGAAAATCTTTATAGGTATTAATTGATTCGGTAAATAGGGCATTGTCTTTTTTAACAACGGCGCTATCATACAGAGTTTTGGCAGTGGATAAATAGTCATCTTCTGTTTTGGTTTTTTTCGAGCACGAAGCGAGAGAAAAAATAAGAACGATACTTAGAAATAACTTGAATGTTGATTTTAGCATAATATTTTTATGTTAATTTATATTAAAAATTACATTAATTTAAAAAATTATAATCACAATTTTAATGAAAAAACTTAATCTTAATGAAAATTTTATTTCCCGTATCTGGAGGGATAAATTGTATTACAGTGACCTTAAAACGACGGACGGCAAACCTGTAAAGGTACTCGATTACGGTATTATGAACAAGGATTCGGGTGCCGATTATAAAAACGCAAGAGTAAAGATTGAGGATAAAATATTTGCAGGTGATATAGAGATTCACAGGTCAATGAGAGATTGGGGGCAGCATTTACATGGAACCGACGGAAAATACAACAAGGTGATATTACAGGTTGTGTTTTGGGACGATGATTTTCCGGGGGATTCGGGTCTGCCGGTAGTGATGAAATCCAGGGAAGTCCCTACTATAATTCTATCGAGGTTTTTGACAAAATCCATTCATGAAATCTGGAGGGAAATAATTAACAGTCCTTCGAGCGAGTTCAAGCTGGCATGTTATCCGGGTAACAGGAATGTAGATGCGGAAATAAAAAGCAATTTAATAAATGACATCGGTTTAAAGAGGTTAAGATACAGGACGGGCAGATTAAGGCAGAGGCTGGAAAAATTGGCTGAGGCCGGGTTTTCGGAGAGTAAAAAGAAAACTTGGGAAAAGCTTTTTTTTGAATTTACTCTCGAGGCGCTCGGCTTTTCGAAAAACAAGGAGCAATTCTTAAAGTTTGCCGTAAACACTGATTTGAGCAGGATAAAAAAATCTAATATGAAAATTGAGGAGATTGAATCACTCTTTTACGGTTCGGCAGGATTACTCGACGGCGTAAAATATAAGGATGAGTATACGGAGCAGTTAAGGGAAATCTGGAGAAGGATAAAAGACAAATACAAACCGGTGATAATGAATGAGGCGGAGTGGAATTTCTTCCGCTTAAGGCCTCAGAATTTTCCCACGATTCGTATGGCTTATGCCGCATCATTTTGCAGGGAATTGCTGTTCAACAATTTTCTAAGAAGAGTGATTTTATGTTTTGAAAAGAGTAAAAACATAAAAAGGGATTTAATGAATTTATTTCTCGATATTCAGTTTTCCGATTACTGGAAGAAGCACTATATATTCGGCAGGGAGGTAAGCAAAAGCATGAAATCAATCGGAGGCGACAGGATTTCCGACATTATAATAAATGTGGTAATACCTTTGATGTATCTGTATTCCGAGAAGTTTGACAAGAAAGATTTGGCGGAAAAAATATTAGATTATTATTATACCGTAAAGGAAAAAAGCGATAATGAGATTACGAGAGTAATGCAGGAGCAATTGGGTTTCAGGGTCAATACGATTTCGGAAAAACAGGGTTTGATACATCTTCATAATTTTTATTGTGTAAAAGTGAAATGTGATAATTGTCCGATTGGAAAGCAAGTTTTCGGGAAGGGGAGTTCTCCCGGTATTTTAAAGATAATACTTTATTAATTTTATATTAGGTTTTGAATTATTAACTTATAAGTCCGGTATTTAATATGAAAAGACTCATGGATAATAAATATTGTGATATTTGCAATTCCAGTAAAAAATCCATATTCAGGGATTTTAGCAAAGAAGAAACAGAGAAGCTGATTATGAACATGAATTGCAATTTTTATAAAAAAGGTCAGGTGATTTTTTTCGAAGGGAATTACCCCGGCGGGCTTTTTTGCATTATGGAAGGGAAGGTGAAAGTATTCAAAATCGGTACTACGGGTAAAGAGCAGATAATCCGCTTTGCAAAGAACGGAGATGCTCTTGGCTACAGGGCATTACTTGTGGGAGAGACATACAGCGCCTCGGCATCCGCTCTTGAGGATTCCCGGATTTGTTTTATCAGGAAGGAGACCGTGTTTGAATTCTTTAAATCGAATAATAATTTTGCATTGAGTTTGTTAAAGCTCCTCTCCCGTGATGTAGAAGACGTAGAGAATAAAATGGTAAAGCTGGCACAGAAGCCGGTCAGGGACAGACTGGCGGAAGCATTATTAATATTAAAGGAGACTTACGGAACGGACAGGCAAGGGAATATTAATATTTCACTTTCAAGGGAGGACTTCGCGAGTATAGTAGGAACCGCAACCGAAACCGTAATACGACTTCTAGCGGAGTTCAAAAAGGAGAATCTGATTTCGACGAAAGGAAAGAAAATAAAAATAATCGATGTTGTTGAATTAGTAAAGATTAGCCGGTTGAATGATTGAGATTAAATATGAAGTGTCTAAACTTTTTTAAAGTTTATAGAAAAAATAAAAAAACCCGAAAAGATTCGGGCTTTTTGCTTTATAACTTTATATTTTCAACTTTCTAATCTTTAAATCTTTCGATATATTTTTTCACTTCTTTATATTGGTTTTCTCCGTCGAGTCCTGCCTGTTTCAGGACTGCTTCTGCCTGTCCGCTGCCGAGATACCATCCGCCTTTAAACGGATAGAGAATATTTTCTCTTTCTTTGTAACTCGTAACCCATCTGAGCATAGTGGGTTTTGTGAAGCCGGTGATACCGAAGGCAGTTTGTGCGATTGATTCGGGATAAATTTCATTTTTCTCCTTATCAGGTAATAAATCAAAGAGCTCGGAGCTCGATACATAATAAATATTCAGGTTATAACCTTCTTTATCGAGTTTCGGTAATACTTTGGTAACGAATTCTATTGTGACTCCGGATTCCTGAAGAATGATATTTCCGTCGAGTTTCTTTTTCGGGTCGGCTTTTCTTAACGCATAAACCCCTTTTACGGAATCTTCCACGGGAGCTATGTTCAAAGCTTTCCTGTCCGCGATTGTCTCGTTAGGTCTGGTAACGAACGGAGCGAGCACAGCGGGTCTTTTCTTAAGACCGGCAACTATCAGAGGCCAAACCTCTCCCGGTTCCCAGGGGGTAAGAGTAATAAGGACACCTTTCGGGAAATTATTATCGAGTAATTGGAGGCATTGAGGGTCGGCATGAGTCGGGCCGTCTTCACCTGTTTTCAAGCCGGCGTGAGCATTGACCAGAATCCAGGTATTATAATCTCCTCCGAAAGCTTCTTTTTTATTTTGTTCACCTATGCCGTGCAGTCTTGCATCTGTATGTTCCATTGCGGAAATGAAAGCACCGTAGGAAGAGCTTGCACCGATATTTTTGCCGTAAGCACCGAGTCCTGCCATCATAGCGCCCATAGCGTCTTCGCAGATTCCGCCTATGGACAGGATTCTTGAGTGTGAATTATCCACGGAATCGAAATATCCCGATTCGAATCCGGTTCCCACGAGGTTAATACTTGTAGAGCCGAGCAAGTCAGCTGCTACACCTAAGAATGCACCGTTGGTTATTTTATTCAGGTAACCGAGTGACGAGCCTAGAGCCGCACGTATTGTGGTAACTGTTCCCGGAGTTAATTTCAATTCTTCGGGAGTAATTTTTTCGTTTACATTTTCATCTCTGTAGAGATTTTCGAGATGAGGATGGTTTTCTCTTGGTTTTCTGTCGAGTGATTTTAATCTTGATTTAGATTCAACCACTGAATCAGCAAAATATGCGAGGTCTTTATTTTTTTCTATAACATCTCTTATTACGAGTAAAGTATCCCAAAAAGTTTTTTCTATGTTTATTGTATTCCAGTCACCATCGAAGTTAGGAACCATAACACCGAATTCATTTTTAAGTTCGCTAACTGCTTTTGCCTGGAAGACAGGAACTTTTATGCCGAATGCATTTTCAAACTCTTCCATAAACTTATAATATTCCGGGGAGCAGAATTTATGCCCGGCTCCGTGTGAGCCTTTGCCTTCGATTCCGTATTTCCATCCTTTTATTGTGCGGTATACGATTGCGGTCGGCATTTTATTATCCAGGGATTTAGCAAAATTCTGTGCGGAAAGTACTTTTCCAAAATCTTTTCCGTCGTCGACATAAATTACGTTGAAGTCGTGTAGATAAGCAAATTCGGCCGGATTCCATTGTACATAGTCTCCTTTTGAATTGCCTTCGCGACAAACCTTATTACTGTCAATCGAAGCCTGGTTAAAGTCTATATGGATTGTAATATTATGCAATCTCATTGCGGATGCAGCTGCGAATGCTTCTGCAACGCGGCCAGGTGTCATACCTCCTTCACCCTCAACCACATGAACTTTTGGAGCCATTGCGGCATAATAATCCATTGCTCCGAGCGCAAGTCCGAATGATGAAGGTACACCGACACCGCTTGCTCCCGTTGCAACCTTTACGAACGGGGTTGCAGGTGTGGGATGTCCGTCGAGTGCTTTCGAATTAAATTTTTTAAATAACGGTGTATTGTTTGTCGGGTTTCTTCTAAATCCCAGCAAGTCTTCGAATCTAAGTTGGTTTTTATCATCCGGTAATTCCTTTACTTTAAATGCACGCATAATTTCATTACGCAGTGCATACATAGCATAAAGTCCCATAGCTTTATGGCCTGCGGCATAGACCACCATATCATTAGAATCCAGCATAGGATTTTTAATATCATAATCGGCAGTTTTATAAATTATTCCCTGGACAAATCTTCCAGATGAAATAGAACCGCCCGGGTGTCCGCTTGTGGGGACAAAATTATACAACACGCCGCATATCGTTCTGTATATTAAATCAAGTTTTTCAAATTTTTTTATTTCATCATCACTAAGTATACTTCCGTTTTTCAGGATGTCGTTTACATCGTAATACTTTCCTCTTCTTGGTCCGAAAGTAAAATCCTTTGGTTTAATATTTTGTGTACTCATAAAATTAAATTATATTTTAAAATGGTTTATATATATTTTTGTAACTAAATTCCAAAGCCAAGTCCCGCAGTAAAGGCAAATACGGTACCGAAATTAAAATCTGCGTTAAACTTACCGGGTCCGAGAGAAACCGTAGCTCCGGCTATTCCCCTGAAGTGGTTGTCACTTTTCTGGCTAAAAGAGATAACCTTAGTTCCAAGTTTATAATTTACATCGACGTTATAATCTTCGTATTGAAATCCACCGTATATAGATAGGATTGAGAAGCTTTTATTAATCTGTATATTGGTAAAAAACGAGTTAGCATCTATGAATTTATTTCCGTTAATATCTTTTATTCCGAAGCTTTGAAATCCGAACTGCACGGCTATATCGAAGGGCATTTTAGCATAGGCACCGATATTATGTCTCAATGCCCCGCCGAATAATTTAAAAGAGCCATAGTCCCCGACTTTAATGCCCGGGACTGTTCTAAAAATAATATCTGTTCCGAAAATTGTGCCCACTCCTATCTGAGGTATTACGAGCGGGACGAATTTAGTATCTTCAATGCCACCGATTAAAGTAATTGTTGTATCGTGGGTATTACCGAGCGGATCTTTAAAAGTACCTTTAGCAACAGCAGGAGTTGAATTTCCAAATACAGTAGGGGCATTATAAACTGTCCAATTAATCGGGATTTTCTGGTTTGCAATGGTTGTTTCTGTCGTAAAACCCAGGTTAAAATATTTATCATTATTTTTCATCAAAACCCCGCAGAATTTCACTCCGACATAAACGTGGGGAATGACAGGTATTTTGCTATAACCCGAGGGAGTGAATCCTCCCATATATCCCGAATTTAAATTCGTTCCAAGACCGGTTGTAAAAGGGGACAGATATTTTTCTGCATATTCTTTTCCAACCTTTTGTAGAACCGTTCCCAAATCACCCTGCGCAAACAAGCCATTATACACAAAGACAAAAACGGCAATTAAAGAAATTAGTTTTTTCATAAAAATTAATTTTTATTTGTGCGGATATAAAATAAATTACAAATTGTAAAATTCAAAAAGTAGGCAATTTTGCTATCTTTTACCCCATTTTTCTATAGATGCCTGCACATATTCCGGTAGAACGGGTTTAGGAATATAGTCCTTCATACCAGCGTTAAGACATTTTTCTTTATCGCCTTTCATAACAGCGGCTGTCATAGCAATAATAACGGGACATTTATCTTTCGGAAACATTTTTAATATTTGTTTAGTAGTTTCTATACCGTCCAAAACAGGCATTTGAATATCCATAAAGATGATATCGTAATGTTTTTTCTTAACTATTTCTATTGCTTCAGAACCATTTGCAGTTACATCGATTGAATATCCAAACCTTTTAAGTAATTTAACTGTTACCTTCTGATTAATCAAATTATCTTCAACTAACAATATTTCCAAAGGTATTTCTTTAGCGAGATTGAAATTCAAGGGTTTTTTAACAAATTCAAGTTTATGATTTTCGGTATCTTTTTTTCCAATTACGGTGAAATAGAAAATTGAACCTTTTCCCAGTTCACTTTCAACGCTAATTTTTCCTTTCATCATTTCCACAAGGTGTTTACTAATAATTAAGCCCAATCCTGTCCCACCGTATTTTCTATTTAACGAAGCATCAAGTTGAGTAAAGGGCTGAAACAGTTGCGAAACAGATTCTTTGCTTATACCGATTCCGGTATCCTTAACGCTGAACAACAGTTCCACGTTTTCATTGCTTATGGATGAAAGTTTGACCGAGACATTTATTTCACCGCGGTTAGTATATTTGATTGCATTGCTAATAAGGTTTGTCAATACCTGTCTTATACGGGAGGAATCACAGATAATGGATTCAGGAATATCTTTCCCAATATGCGATTTTATTTTTAAGTTTTTTTCGTTTGCGGAAGTAGAAAACGAATTTATGATTTCTTCCATATTTTTTCTTATTCTGCAGGGATGGCTTTCGAGTTTAAGTTTACCGGATTCGATTTTCGAGAAATCAAGGATATCATTAATCAGTGACAACAAAATTTCACCGCTGTTTTTGATTGTTTCCACATAATCTTTTTGCTCTTCATCCAGGTGTGTATTCATAAGCAAGTCAGTCATGCCAATTACTCCGTTCATAGGTGTTCTTATTTCGTGGCTGATGGTTGCGAGAAACTGAGATTTAGCTTTGACAGCGGATTCCGCTTCTTCTTTTGCAGTAGTAAGTTCTTCTTCGAATATTTTTCTTTGGGAGATATCGATGAGCAGTCCGTGAAGGCCGATGGGAGCTTCATTATCGTATTGTAATTTGCTTGTGCTTCTGATAAACTTTATTTTTCCGTTCTTTTCAAATATTCTGAATTCATAAGGTTCAAGAATTCCCGAAAGGGATTTTTGAAAACTTTCTACCAAACCCTCCAAATCATCCGGATAAACGAAATCAGTGAATGGTCTCCCGATAATTTCTTCGACTTTATAACCTGCAAATTGTTCAACCAGAGGGCTTATGTATGTAAATTTTCCTTCTAGGTCAATCGAAAAAATCACTTCCGAAATATTTTCTACTAACGACCTATATTTTTCTTCGCTTTGTCTAAGAGCTATTTCGATTTCTTTTCGCTTTGTAATATCATTTACCACAGCAAGGATTCCGAAGTTTCCGTCAGGAAGCAAAATCTTTGATTCTCTTAAAGCCAGGAAGCAGTATGAGCCGTCTTTTCTAATGTTGGTAACTATATGGTCAAGGTTAACTCCTGATAGTATTTTATGAATGTTTTCTTCTACTTCGTCATGAAAGGCTCTGGGTACGAGCTCTCTTACATTTTTCTTCAGAAATTCATTTTTTTTGTATCCAAAAATATTACATACCGATATATTGCAGTCGATAATATCACCTTTGGAATTTTCGATAATAATTCCGCTGGGTGATTTGTCGAAAAGTGTTCGGTAAATTGATTCTCTTTCAACAGATTTTTTTCCTTCTTTTTTCCTGTTTTCCTCGATACAGATAGCGTTAGCGACAAGATTCATTAAATCGATATCTTCTTTTTTGGGTTTAAAATCAGTTTTAAAGAAAGTGCACAATGAACCGATAATTTCTTTTTTTAATTTAACAGCTGTACCGAAACAGGTTTTCAAGTTATAAGCTTTAACATTAGTATCGGTATAATAATACTTAGTTTTAGACAGGTTGTTTATTAAAACAGGTTTTTCTTTTCCCATACGGATAAAATCAAAGCATATATGTCCTTCCGGTATATCTTTCAGGTTATAATCAGAGGGTGTATTCCACTTTCCTACTGAGCACAGAATATCTTTCCGAAGATTATTATACAAAGCAAACGAGGCATCAAGCATTTCACCGCAAAATCTTACCAGTCTGTTAATATTTTCATCGGGACTGTTGCTGTAACCGAGAAAGCATTCATTCAATTTGACAATTATATTATGTGCTTTTGAATTATCCATAGAGAAAAATGATGAATTAGATAATTAAAGATATACAAAAATACTTAAAATATCAAATTATATAAACGAAAAAGAAGAAACGCAATCAATTACAAACATATATATTTATACATTTCGTTGTTTATACAGATCTATAATCGACAAAAAAGAACATCCTAATTTTATAATTTGATTAATCACGGCATCACGATTATTATTAATCAAAAAAATTACAACGATAAAAATAAGAACAGATGTTATATAATTTCCCAAGCAAACGAAAAGAAGAGCAATTTGCGAGGAAGGATTTTCACATACAATTTAAAATGATAAATCAATTAATGAAACATAAAGTATCGCTATGAGATTCGTGTCTCAAAATAAAACAATATTAATTTTTATCACAGTTTTAATACTATACTTTTTTATATAATTCAATAATATTAATATATTGTTTATAATATATTTGATTAAAAAATCATAGTTTCAAATAATATTAAAAATGAGGTATAAAAATTGCATTTTAAAATGTAATTTATTAAAACAAGGGGGTAAAAATGTCGAAATTAAATACTTCTTTATTAGCATTAATTACTTTTCTTTTCTGTTCTTTTGTAAATTCTCAGCCATACGGATGGTATTCTCAATCGAGTGGAACAACAAGTAATTTAAACAATGTAAAATTTTTCAATAACAACACAGGAACAGTAGTGGGGCAGGCAGGAAAAATTTTAAGGACCACAAATGGTGGTTCAAACTGGGTTTCACAAAACAGCGGTACGACAAATCACTTATTCGGAGTACATTTTATTAACACGAATACGGGATGGGCAATAGGAGACATAGGAACAATTTTAAAGACAACAAACGGAGGCTCGACGTGGGTAACACAGACAAGCAATATTTTGTATCAATTACGTTCGATAACATTTTTGAATACATCAACGGGTTACATTGTAGGATGGTACGGAACAATCCTGAGGACAACTAACGGTGGAAATAGTTGGGTAAGTTTAAACACCGGGACTACAAACAATCTTCACGGAATTTCGTTTGCAAACAGTAATACAGGTTTTGTCGTCGGATGGTACGGAACTATTAAAAAAACAACAAACGGCGGTAACAATTGGATAACATTATCAAGCGGTACCACGAGTACGCTTGAAAATGTTACCTTCTTTGATACACAAACCGGATTAATTGTAGGTGAAAGCGGGAGAGTACAGAGGACGACAAACAGCGGAACAAACTGGACTGTTCAGACAAGCGGAACGAGTAACTGGTTATCGGGAATTAAATCACCTCATGCAAATTTTGCCACTATGGTAGGTGAGCTGGGAATAATAAGAGCCACGACGAACGGAGGCATTAACTGGTATTCACAGGCAAGTAATACGGGAAACTGGTTGAACAAGATTGATTACATTGATACATTAAACGGTTGGGCGGTTGGTGATTACGGTACTATAATACACACAACGACAGGCGGATGGGTTTTACCGAGCACACCGTCTCTTTCGGGTGTATCCAATAATGCGACCTGTGTTTCTTTGACACCTCAGTTAATATGGTCTGTTGTATTTCCTCCCGTATGTAGATACAGGTTACAGGTCTCGTTAACGAATAATTTTGCGACTACTTTAATTGATACGAGCGGTTTATTATATACAAATTATACAATCCCGTCATCCAAGTTAAATTATCATACATCTTATTACTGGCGTGTTGTAGCGACAAATCAAGTCGGAGTCGGATCGTGGTCATCGGTCAGAAAATTTACCACAACTTATGCAACGCCAGTTGCACCTGCATTGGTTTCACCTCCCAATTATTCATATATAAGTTTTTACAGTCCGATGTTGGATTGGGACAGTGTAGCAAATGCTTCTTCGTTCAGGATAAGACTATCGTTAGATTCGACCTTCGCATCGACCATTATTGATACAAGCGGTATACAAGTTTCGAATTATATAGTAACGCCGGGTATGTTACAGAACGGGCAAAGATATTTCTGGCGTGTAAACGCATCCAATACATGTGTAACGGGTCCGTGGTCGGCAACCTGGAGTTTCAGAACAGTAATAACATCGACGAGCGGGAATCAGAGCGAGATTCCAAAATCATTCAAGCTATACAACAATTACCCGAATCCGTTTAATCCTATAACGAAAATAAAATTTGATTTACCTGTTAACGACAGGGTTTCGTTAAGGATATTTGATATTACGGGTAAGGAAGTAACGACTTTGGTTGATTTAGAAATGAAAGCGGGAATATACGAGTTTCAATGGAACGGGGAGAAATTTGCCAGCGGAGTATACTTTTACAGAATTGAAACGACAGTTTTCTCAGACATAAAGAGAATGATATTAATAAAATAAACAAATAATAATTTAAAATGGGGAAAAATTATGAAAATTAACAAAACTTTTTATCTGGTTGTGTTTTTATTTTCGTGTCTTTTTGGTTCTTTAAATGCACAGCAATGGGTACCTGCGGGAACAGTTCACGACCCCGGTTTAATACCGAGCATATCTGTAGTTGATGCAAATATTGCATGGGTTGCGGGGGGTTCGCAAAACAATCCTAAAATTTTTCGCACCTCGAACGGGGGAATTAACTGGGTATCAGTTACGACCAATGGTACTCTTAACGGATTACAGTGCATATGGGCGACGAATGCAAATGCTGCCATAGTAGGTGAAGGAGCAATAAATTCCTACGCCAGATTATATAAATTCTCCTCTGACGGAACGAAATGGAATATTGTTCTTGAAACCGGTCAGAATGACGGAGGTTTTAATAACATAATTTTTTCAAGGAGCAATCCGAATGTTGGCGGTGCTTTAGCAGATGAAATGTATATAACGACAAACGGCGGTAATAATTGGGTAATAAGGCCTACCGGAGTAGTCGGTGTTTCTTCGGCCCAAAATTCTCTTATGTTAGTCGACTTGAATTTTTTTGGATTTGGATTGATGAATGGAGCGGCAAGAGTGAGGATGACAAGTGACGGGGGAGTTGTATGGTCAACGAAAAACATTAATCTTACAGGAAACTACACAAGCGGTTTTACGTTCAGGGAAGATAAGCTTATAGGGATTTCGTCAACATCGCTTTCAATGCCATATATTGCAAGGACTACAAACGGCGGAAACACTTGGACTACAATAGATATAGGTCCGGGATTAACAGGAAACACGATAATAAAATGGGTTCCGGGCACAAATGTCGTTTACATACTTGGTGAAAACGGTGCGATAAAAAGAAGCATCAACAATGGTCTGACATGGGTGTCGATGCCGACATCGGGTGTTACGGGATTGCATCATTTTGATTTCAACAAGGTAAACAATATAATATGCGGGTATGCGGTATCGAGTAACGGAAGTGTAATAAAGCTTGCAGACAGTGTTCTCATTCTTACAAATACAAATTCAAACATAAGAGAAACACCAACTGAATATAAATTATATCAGAATTACCCGAACCCTTTTAATCCGTTCACGAAAATAAAATTCCGCATACCGTCTAGCGGTTACGTGAGTTTAAAGGTATACGATATAAACGGAAGATTGGTAAAAACGATAGTCAGCGGTGAATTAAAACCAAACATATATGAATACGTATTTGATGCCGTTAATTTATCGAGCGGAGTATACTTTTACAGAATTGAAACGACAGCTTTCTCAGACATAAAAAGAATGATATTAGTAAAATAGTTAAACATTTTTTCCCTTCAACAAGAAAAAGGAAACCGGAAGCGGTTTCCTTTTTTGTTTTTTTAAAATTAATTATTCCGTTTTAAGTTACAGAATATTTTAAGAAAACTATTTTGAAATCTTTCCGTTAACGATTTCGCCACTCAGCCTTTCAGCTTTATAGAGATTTTTAATTGCTTCCAGCAGTCCGCGCGAGTCGATAGCAACTGTTCTATTCAGTTCTGTTGTATAAATATATCTTCCGGGCAGGCTTTCTATATTACCATCGAACACCAATCCTACGACTTCCGCATTTGTATTGATCAGCGGGCTTCCCGAATTTCCTCCGATGATATCGTTCGTAGTAACGAGATTATATTGTGTTGCAAGGTTAAATTCTTTCGGTGGATTGAGCCATCTTTCGGGAAGCAGCCATGGGTATTTTTTTCCGTGGGAGTAATACCTATCATAGATTCCATAAAAGGTCGTAAACGGAGGTGCGATTGTACCGTTATACGGATAGGATTGAATCACTCCGTCGGAGATCCTCAATGTCAGGGTTGCATCGGGAGGAATATTTGTTCCGTAAATTTCGAAAAGGACTCTTCCGAGCATCGACGAGTTCACGTCAATTCTTGCCTGAATGTCTTTTTGTTTGGCAAGGAGTTCATCGTGTCTCGTTTTTGCTTCAGAGAGAAATCTGATAAGCGGGTCATCCGACGACAGGATATTCCCGGCGCCTGATTTTGAAAATCCGAGAGCTTTTTCATCGTTTATGAAATACGAGTTCGAGAGTATATGATCGACGATTTCTTCATTGCTTTTACCACCGAAGGCTTTTGCGATTGCGGAGTTATCTTTACCGAGTTTATCCGTCATATATCCGATTTCTTTTTCGAGGATACCCTTATTGAATTCGGCATCGAACTTATAATAAAGTTTATTTATCAAAGAATCGGGAGTATCTTTTCCGTCGTTAGCATTTTTAAAGACCAGCCTTGCGGCGGCGAAGTATCTAGAAACATTTCTCTGGAGGAGTTCATATCCCTGAAGCTCTTTATAGATGAGCCTGTATTCGGACAGTGCTTTTTCGATTTCGCTCCACACGTTACCGTATTTAGATTTCAGTTCCGGATTGCCGTTCACTTTTGACTTAATATTTTCCTCGAAATCTTTTTTACGGTTCATCATTATGTTATCGTTGAGTGCTTTCATCTGTCCGACGAAGACTTTTTGCGAGTTCTGGTTTCCGAAGAGAGCATCCTGATATCTTTGAGTTCTTTCTGGATATTTATCGAGGAACTTCGTCAGGTAATCGCACATAAAGTCGAGGGTTTCGAGCCTTACGGGTACGGTGAAGTCGCGTGCGAATTCGAGCTGGGCATAGGTTTTCAGGCGCTCTGTGCTTCCAGGATTTCCGATACAAAAAAGAGGCTCGCCGACTGTTGCTCCGTTTTTGCTCCATTTAAAGTAATTCGGAGTTTTCATTGGTTTACCGTTTTCATAGACGCGGAAGAACATACAGTCGAAGTCATAGCGGGGATAGGTGAAGTTATCCGGGTCACCGCCGAAGTGTGCGACATAATTTTCGGGAGCGAATACGAGTCTGACATCGGTAAAGCGTTTATAACAATAGAGGGAATAGATTCCGCCGTTATAGAGTGTAACGACATTACATTTAAGATTCAGCTCATCCGAATATCTCGTTTCGATTTCCTTAATCTTATCGTTTTTTAATTTACTTTTTTCGGAGTTTGTTTGTCCCGGTTCCATAGCATTTTGAATTTCGTCGGTGACATCAACAACTTTTATAAGCCGGTCAACGAACAGTCCCGGTACAGGTCTTTCGTCGTTAAGTGTAGCGGCGATGAATCCTGTTTCGCTGAGTTTTTCGCCGGGGAGGTTAATTTGTGTAACATAACCCCGTCCGCAGTGATGGTTAGTCATGACGAGACCATCTTCGGATATAAAGGATGAGGAGCAACCGTTTCCGAAGCGGATTGAAGAAAGGCGGACGTTATCGAGCCATTCTTTTGTGGGGCGGAAATTATAAGTTTGGGCAAAGTAATCAACAGGAGCGGATTCGAAAGTCCACATTTTACCGATATCGAACTTATCGGACTTGGATTCCTGAGAGAAAGAAATACTGACTATTACGAGAAGAAATAACAGCAGATTCCGTATAAAGTATTTTTGTCTTGTCATAAAATAATAATATAATTTGATAGAGCTACAAAATAATATATAAAATCGAAAAAAAAAGTGTTGAACTTTTGTTGCAGTTTTGCTGCTGTTGCTAAAAGCGATTCAGAATTTTTAATAATAAGCTTTAAAGCACAGCGTATAAACCAGTTAAGTACTCAGCAACACGGAAATCAAAAATAAAAATAAATTATTGTTTTTACAAAAGCGGCAAAAAGTGTTGTTATGTGTTGTTATTTGTTGCAATTTGTTGCTCCGTGATTTTATTAACTATTTTACAATATTTTATTTTGAGTTTGGAGAGCAACAAGTGTTGTTATTTTGAGCAACGCGGGCAACGGTGTTTCCGGTGCGAGCAAGAATTTTTTAACAATTTTGTATCACTTTTTCCGCGAAGGGGGAAAAGGAGTCACGGGGTGCACCGGGGATTATATTATTTCAAAGAACCATTAGACACCATAATATTATATGGTATATTTAATTAAATGTCAAGGGGAATTTTTTAGCAGGTTATATTTTTCCACAATCCAGCGTTTCTGGTAGAAAGAGTTATCCGGAGCGAGAGCGGGTTTAAGCAATTCGAGTTTTTTTTCTTTACTTTTATTGGAGCTTGCCAATATATTGAGATATTTAAAGAATTTATCAACGAACGGTGTATATTTGTTATTATACAAATGTCTTTTAATGTAATGCATTACGGAATCTATCAAAGGGTAAATATTTCTGGTTTCGTTTTGTTCATAATACGCCTTGAGTAATAATGTTTTACAGAAGAAATAGGAGTACCGTTCATTAATTTTTACATTAAGAAGGAGGTTTTTAGTTTTGATGTAATTTCCTTTAGAAAAGGCAATCATAGCGAGGCAGATATTCAGCACCTGTTTTCTGACTGATTCGGTTATTATATAATTATATTCGAATATAAGTTTTTCGGCGAATCCGATATTATTGAATTCGATTGCATAATATACAAAAGTCAGATAGATAATAGTCTGAGTATTTCGAAACAATTTCAGTATACCTTTATTTTCGATATACAGCAGGATTTCATAAAAAATTTTTGAATCGGAATAGTTACCGTAATTAATTTTTAAAATAAGTATTCTGAACAGAGTTTCATAAACAATTTGTATTAATTCATCGGCAACATTCACCTGATTTTTTTTGATAAATCCAAAAACAGTCCGTAAATATTTATCGTTATTCGATTCGATGTTTATTTTAGACAACAGATAGAGTATCCAGATAGAGGGGTGATTTCTTTTCAACTCGAGGCTGTTTTTTTCCAAGTAAGAGAAGACCACGTTGTAATTAATCAGTTTTTCAGTATTGTCATTAAGTCCGTAAATTTTATCGTTAATAAAAGATAACATAGAGCTTTTTAACACAAGGAATTCCAGGATTTTTATATGCTCTTTATAATTTTCGTTTAATTTTTTCACGTCATTTCTGCTATAGTAATAAAAATATTCTTCGAGGTTTAATTTTAACCGGTTAGTATATTCCGAGAAGCTTTTCTTTGAATGTTTATTATTATATTTTTTTAATTCGCATAGTAATTTTTCAAAGTATTTATCAATATTTCTTTTGCGAAACTCGCTCAGAAGTATAATATTTTTCGAAAAATTATCCGATTCGAGTCCTTTCCATACGAAGTATTGTTCAATTTGCTTATTGAAATCAGAGAGGGTTTTACGTGAAAACGATTTTTGTAGAGCATCGGTTGATAAACCAAGCGATACGGAATATTTTAATTTCCAGAAATCAAGCACATTGGATTTTTTCCCGTTTAGGCTATAGGAGATGAAATTATCGAATGATTTCAGCTCGTTTTTAGTCAGCGAGCCGAAGAGGACATCGGATTTAATATTTTTGTGTTTTACCCCATAATTACAAACAAAGAATTTTGTCTGAATAAAAAACCCTCAATATTTTTACGATTAGAAGTAACATAGAGCTAAATTGCATTAAAAACAATATAATTATTACGAATAACAAACATAATACAATTATTCACGAATTGAAACTTTTAAAAAAACTGTTACAAATTTATAAAAATATCTGTAATGGGAACTTGACAATAAGTAATTATGTTACTTATATTTAAACATTAGCAATCATTTTTATAAACCAAAATATTAATAATATGAGAAAACTATTTTACCTTATTATTCCGATGTTATTTATATTGAGCGCCGATTCATTTGCTCAATTTAAGGGTTACGGAGTTAAAGGAGGCGTACAGTTTAACGGCGGGCTGTCCTTTAGCGAACTTTCGAACGAATCATTTTCGTTTTTGGCGAGGGGTTTTGTAGATGTGGAATTAATGAAGCAATTATCGCTCGAACTTGGTATAGGATACGGAAGGTACGGCTGTAAATACGATTATGTGGAGGATTATCCTCGCGACCAAATATACACGGACATCATACCAATCGATTTGAGATTAAAGATTACGCCGTTTAATTTAAAATCAATCAACCCATACGGATTTGTCGGGGTTGGAGCTTTAAATTACAGTGTATCTGAATTTCCGGTGGCACCTTTAAGTCCAACGCCGACAGCCCAGACGCAATATTATTATGCGGAAAAGCGTAAAGGATGGACGGGAGTTGTCCCGGTGGGATTAGGAATCGAAATAAAGCTTGCGAAGGATGTTGCACTCGATATAAACACAGGTTTTAATTTCACGGGTGCGGACGCTTTGAACAACATAATTTTTGGTGACAACACAGACCACTGGATGCATCTTGGTCTGGGATTTGTATTTGGAGGACCGCGGGTCGACGGTGATGACGACCGTGACGGTTTAAAGAATTCGCAGGAAGAGAAGCTCGGAACGAATCCCGAGAATCCGGATACGGACGGAGATGGATTGAAAGACGGTGAAGAAGTGAACAGGTACAAAACGAATCCTTTGATTGTAGATACCGACAAGGATGATTTGAGCGACTACGATGAAGTGATGAAGTACAGCACGAATCCGAACAATCCCGATACAGACGGAGAAGGGCTGAAGGATGGCGAGGAAGTATTTAAATACAAGACCAATCCTTTAAGTGTCGATTCGGATAACGACGGATTAACGGATTATCAGGAAGTGATGAGCACAAAGACAGACCCGTTGAAAGCTGATACGGACGGAGACGGACTGAAGGACGGTGAAGAAGTAAGCACATACAAGACCGACCCGTTGAAAGCTGATACGGATGCGGGTACTGTAAATGACGGAACGGAAGTTTCGAGAGGCACCAATCCATTAGACCCTACAGATGACGTTGAAAAGAAAGAAGAGAAGAAAATGGAAGTAGGAGAAATAATAGTTCTTGAAGGAGTAAATTTCGAAACTAACAGTGCTAACTTAACGGGCGAATCGGAGCAAATTTTACAGACTTCGCTGAAATACATGCTGGCACATCCGCTTGAGAGTTATGAAATCAGCGGACATACGGATTCGAGAGGCACGAGGGAAAAGAACATAAGGCTTTCGAAAGACAGAGCCGAATCAGTAAAAAGCTGGCTGGTGAAAAATGGAATAGATGCAAGCAGGTTAACGACAGAAGGTTACGGACCGGACAGACCGGTTGCGCCAAACGATACACAGGATAATATGTACAAGAACAGAAGAGTAGAGTTCAAGAGAATAAAGTAAGAGGTAATAAGTACTAAAATAACAAGCACGGGTAAATTACAAGACCCTGTAAAACAAAGTTTTGCAGGGTTTTGTTTTTTTTTCAGTACTTTTAATTCGGGAGTTTTTAATTGAAAAAGCAAAAAAGCCTGTTTTGAAAGAAGCAAGCTTTTGTATACAAGGATACCCGCCAGGGCGAAGTAGCGATTCCACTTTTACAAACGTCAGGGTTTAATTCTGATTTTTATTATTTCACAAGCAGCAATTTCTTTGTTTGAGAGAAATTATTAGCCTGAATGCTGTAAAAGTAGACACCGCTTGCAAGACCCGAAGCATTCCAGTGAACCCTATACTTACCTGCATTATACTTTTCGTTTGCAAGTACAGCGACCTCCCGGCCTTCCGAGTTAAATATCCTCAAAACAACATTGCTCTCAACGGGAACATCAAACTCGATTGTCGTAACCGGATTAAAAGGATTCGGATAATTTTGACCGAGCCTAAAACCATTGGGAATTTCAGTCCCTATCTGATTTATGCCCGATACCGGATTAACGACATACCGAATCACGCCGCAAAGTGCGCGGGAGGCAAACCAGCTGCCCGTAGGTGTAAACGGAGCCGAGCGACCGTCACCTGTTATTAATTTCAGATTCGAATCCGAATATTCACTATAGGGTGGCGAGCCCGTTCCGTAATAACGCGGACCTACGCCGATAAATTTTAGAGCAACACCGACGGTATCACCCGCAGGAACAGATATTGGTGGAAGCGTAAAAATCAGTGATATACCGTTAGCGGTTGGTCCCTGAACGACCGGGGCCGTTCCAATCAGTGTCCATCCCGCAGAAGAGCTACCGGGTCCGCCGCTTACCGGACCACCCAACGCCGTTCCGGAGCGTGTATACACTTC
>CAZCSV010000005.1:0-178625 GCA_964501535.1 uncultured Ignavibacteriaceae bacterium
CAGGGGATAAGTGTGCCCGAGAGATACCCGACAGGTCGTGATAAACTCCATCGAATCCGCCACGGCGGACCTTTACAGACAAACCCGATTTAATCGGGACGCGGTTTACCTCCATAAATAGAAAAACCTTGACGAAATTATTCATCAAGGTTTTTTGTGCCCGAGATCGGAATCGAACCGATACTGACTTTACAGCCAACAGGATTTTAAGTCCTGCGCGTCTACCAATTCCGCCACTCGGGCAGAAATCGGATAATTAAATTAATAAAATCCACACTTCATTTCACTACAAAAATTTTTCTGATTTTAATTTTTAACTTTTTAATAATGTTTATTCATTGATTAAATTCGATAAACATTGATTTAAAGTTGAATTTTATTTGTTTAAATTTTTTTAAGTAGTCCTGCCCGAGGTTTCCGTAAAAGTGTTTGTTGCTTTTTTCTATAATCAGGGAAACATCGTCAATTTCAGCAGAAAATTCACCTGTTTTAAGAGTTACGTAATCCAATTTATATCCTTTATATTTTTTTTCTCCTCCAGCTCCACCAACTATTATCTCTGTTAATATATAGTTTTTCTCGATTTCATTTTTATATAAATCGAAATAGGGTTTATATAACGATGTTTTATTTGCACCCGAATCGAATGTAAATGATAGCGAGTCAGAATTTGAAATCAGCTGAATAACGGGATTATAACCTTCAAAGCACAGGTTGGAATATTTATTTTCTTCAGGTGAATCGGAAATAGTTAATAGGTTTGTTTTATCAACGGTAAATTCTTCAAATGCATATATTACAGGGTGTCCGATAATACCATATATTTTATAAATTCCGCCTCCAAAAGACAGTGATTCATCCGGCATTACAAGAACAGCAACATCGTGATATGTTATATTACCGATTTTCAACTCTTTACAAATTCCCACTTTTGACTCCACTTTTATATCGGTAGAAGTCCAGACTCTGATTTTTGAATCAATAATTTTAACTCCGAGCTTCCTTGCATATGATTCAACTATAACGGAAATATTTGCACCGGTATCGAAAACAAAATCCATATTTTCACCGTTAATAGAGACGGGAATATTCCAGAGTCCCGCAATGTCTTTTTTCATTTGGATTTTTTCTCCCGTTTTTCCGGATACCATTTGACGCGGTTCATCTTTCAAAGCATCGTAAACCGGAATATCATCCAATATTTCTTCTTTCTCTTCCCCTTTTAGATAAGCAAGATATTTTTCTTTTATAATATTTAGAGTGGACAATGCTTCCTTGTATTCAAATAAATTTTCATGGTTTATGGCTTTGTGTTTGTATATCTCTGTTTTAATTGAATCGTGGATTACATTACCATAAAAATTTAAAAGGTCGGAAAAAACCGCATTTGATTCGGAGTTTTTTGAAAAAATACTTAACACGACACCTTTTATAAAATCATTTTGCCATTTTTCTTTAATAATAATTTTTTCGTAATTATTTTTCAGGCGGAAGTAATCGTTAGAATAATAAAAATTATACAGATAATTAAAATCAGATGCAAATACGCCAGAATTGAATAAAAAGAAAAGAAGAAATAATGTAAATTTTTTAAATTTCATATAATTCGTATTTTTTAAATATATACGAAAATTATAAATCAGAGTTACTTATAAATATTAATGAAATAAAAAACTGTCGGCACAACACCAACAGTTTTCTTTATACAGCTTATTAATAATATTTTTACTTAATAAGCACCATTTTTTTGGAGTCTATATATTTTCCATCGACAGATAATCTGTATGAATAAACACCGCTTGCAAGATTCTGACCATCGAATACATAATCGAAATTACCAGCATTAAACTGGACGTTATTGTAGACCGAAGAAATCATTTTCCCGGTTACATCATAGACCTGCAGAGTAACCTTACCCGCTTTCGGAAGGGCGAAGCTTATAGTTGTAACAGGGTTGAACGGGTTGGGGTAATTTTGTTTCAGCGAATACGCAGTGGGCACGGTTTTATTTTCATTCGGAGTCAGGGTTACGGTTTCAGTAAGTTTAATTACGGTTCCGGATGTAGAGATTGCATAACCCGTAACGGTAGTTCCCACCCTGATAAAATCAAAATGGAAAAGACCGACAGCGGGCGAGGTCATAGATGTCCAGTTAGCGCCGGAGTTTGTGCTTTTATAAATCAGACCGACGGAAGTGCTTTGTCCCAAATAATAGCAGGTATTAGTGCCGCTAACCCATTTCAATGCACTATTAGTAGATGAGCCTGTTCCGCCAAGTCCTACGGATGACCAGGTTGTGCCGCCGTTTGTAGTCCTTGCGATATTCGGGTGCGAGGTACTTGTTGAAGCGATACCAATTAATTTATTATCGTGGAAAGCCAGGGCACTTGTGAAAGCTCCTGTAATACCGAGGGTTCCGATAAACCAGCTTGTACCACCGTTACTTGTAATGTTAACTCTTGATGAGCCTGCATTCAAGCCGAAACCATAGAACAGGTTATCGATAATCATAACGGAATTTTGAGCCGAGGCGGCACCGGAGATACCAGTAGGATTTGTTAGTGTCCAGTTTACCCCTCCGTTTGTAGTAATTTGCAGGTAGTATGTATTACCGGCACCCGAAGGCGGGTCGCTTTCGGCAATACCAATCTGGGGGTTGCTTCTCGAGAACACGATTGCATTAAAGAAGCCAGCTGTTCCGCCGGTATTAAAAACAGCAGTCCAGTTGAGGCCTCCGTTAGTAGTTCTTGAAACGGTAGCGTCGCCGCCCGTTGTTCCTTGAGCGTCTCCGCCGTCACCGACATAGCATGTCAGGGAGTCGATAGCCCAGATGCACATCAGGGCTTTTTGCTGAAGGCCGCTTGTTGAAACGGAAGTCCAAGTTGTTCCTCCGTTAACCGTTCTGAATACCATAGGCGAGTTAAGTCCTGCACTGATCCAGACTACATTCGGACTAACGACGGAGATACCGGGATAAGTACCTGCGAGTGTGACCGTACCCGCAGATGTCCATTGTGAAAGTGCAAGCCGGTTAAATCCTAGTAAAAGAGTCAAAATCAGAAAAACCAGAAACAATTTTTTTTCTCCCATAATTTTTCCTCTAAATTTTAAATTTTAAGAAAAAAAGTTTTTTGATTAAAGATGAAAAGATAACAGAGCTGTTGCAGAGATGTATTACAATTATAAAATAATTATAAGATTCCAAAACCATTAATTAAAAAGTTCCGAAAAAACTTTAATTAAGAATTTCTATTATCAATAATTCCGAATTATTGCAAAGAGAAACCGATGGTTATCATGGAAACGTATAAAGATATATAAAATATTTATCAATATCAAATATTTTTCAATTACAAAATAACGGGGATAAACGATTAAAAATCTTTATTTTTCACGTCCAGGCAGTCCCAATAATTTATGTTCTATCATCAGGTTTACCGTTTGAATCATCGAGTAGGTATAAATCTTCATGCTGTCGGCGAGGATTTTATTTTCGTTCAGGTAGTTTGTGATGTCATTATTTTTAAATTTATAGAGAGCATCGTTGTCTCCTTCTCTTATTATTAAATAATATTCATTATTTATACATCCGAATTTATCATCTGAGGAGAAGTATGCAAATTGTCTTTTATCCCGGACGAGGTCTATGCCGAAGGTATTATTCACATAAGGAATTCTCAGGAAACCCATCAGGGTCGGGAATAAATCGATCTGGAGTCCGACGTTATCGAACTTTGCCGGTTTAATGAGGTACGGGGCATAGAAAATCATTGGAGTATGAAAGTACGAAAGCGGTACATCGTAGGTTGGGTCGAAGTTCTGGCCATGGTCAGCGATGAAAGCGAAGACGGTATTTTTGAACCAGTCTTTTCCGGATGAGTTTTTAAAAAATTCGGAAAAGGACCAGTCTGTGTATTGAAAAAGCTTACCATATCCATCCAGTGTTGAGGGTTTAAATTCCGTTTGCTTAGGCAGGGAGAGAGACTCGTGCGTCGAGATTGTCAAAAATACCGCAAGGAACGGTTTTTCTTTAGAGATTTCTCCGAGCACAGGGATGGCGAACTGAAAGATAGTATTATCGTGCACGCCCCATTCGGTCAGCTCCGAATCTTCCGGATAATCTTCCAGGCTGATTATTCTATCGAAATCGTTAGTTGACAGGAAGCTATTCATATTATCAAACTGCTTATCGCCGGAGCAGAAAAAAATATTATAATAGCCGTTTTTATGAAGAACGTTAGATATACCCGAGAGTTTTTGCCCGTTGACCTGCGGAGAAGAGAAGGGTTTCGTATTAAGAATCGAAGGTATCGAAAACAAAGTAGAGAAAACCCCGCTATAGGTATGCATTCCTGCGGTATACACATTATCGAAAGTTGCCGATACATCAGCGAGGCTATCGAGAAAGGGCATAAAGTTATTCGGGTTTCCATAGCGTTTCATTTGAAACGCGCTTAAGCTTTCCACGATAAAAATCACGACATTAGGTTTCGATACCGGAACGCTATCGAACAATACATCTCTGGCGACGGGAGAATCATATTTCCGATTTACATTCAGGAATTCCTGTGTATTTCTAACGGCATCTTTATCGCTGATTAATTTAGGATTTTTAATTTTATAACTTTCGAAGAAAGTAAATACCGGATTAAGTCCAAGCTGATTAGGGAACGAGTATTCCAGGCAGAATGCATCGGCTATACGCAGGGGGAACACTTTATAATTCAGGTTCCCTCTAATTCCATTGAACAGCAAAAATCCGAAAAAGAGAAAGAGTATTATCTTGGTAAGAATCTTATTTTCGTTTCCCCGAGCCGAGAGTATAGTTTTATTGGCAAGAAACTTAAGCCACCAGCAGAATCCAAGCGAGGCAACCAGAAACACTGCTACATAGGGATAATATGTTGTTGTAGAGAATCTCGATTTAATCATCAAGCCGAGGTCTTCCGTCCAGTTCAGTATGCTGTTTGTCAGTCGTGAATTAAAGTAAGAGAAGAACGGAATATCGGTAGCGTGCAGGGCGATAGCAAAGGTATAGAAAGCGAAGAGGAAAGCCAATGAAATATAATTGAACCAATTTCTTGCAGGAGGAATAAAATATCCGAGAAATAAAAATAAAAACGGGAAAATAAGAATATAGGAATTCACAGACATATCGAAAAGGCTACCCCTGTTAAAAAGTGCGAAAATTAAATATTTATGAGGGATTCCGGCACTTTGTTCAGGATTAAGGAAAAGCAGGATTAGCCTGAAGAGCATAAACAAAACCATTCCGGAAATAAACACCAAGGCAAGAAATGAGATTTGGGTTGGAATTTTAGGTTTTTTTGTTTTACTGACAATCGTTTCATCAGGATTCATATTTTCGTTAAAAATTATTAATATTTTCTTTAATTTTGAATAAATTTACTAAAATTTTACAATAGTATCAAACCGATAAGAGTTTTTTAAAGGAAGGGGAAAAAATTTACAGACTAAGAAACATTTTGAAACTATATACGTATGAAAAAATAGGGTATTAAAGATTTCAAATAATATTGAGTGATTTTGATATATGATTTAAAATTTATTTAATGTAGTTTTTAAAAAATTACTTTATGGGTAGTGAGAAATTTTGGGACAGGAATCCCGGGAAATTCAGGATTTTTATAATTGTACTATCTGTCTTAGTATTTGGTTCGATAATATATAATACGATTAATTACGCATCTGCGATATTCAGCGGAACAAATTACATGCAGTTACCCTCCAAGCTTTACATCAAAAAGAATATAATACTAAAGAATCAAAAAGGCGCAAGCGATACGCTTGCGGCTGGAAGTTTTTTATTAAGCATAAACGGCTACAAAGTATCCACGCAGGAAGAATATGATAATTTTCTTAAGAAGTTAAACAAGGATTCGATAGTTGCTTTAAAAGTTTTTGATTTAAGAAAATCGGAAAAGATAACAGAAATAATGAGCAACAAGATTTTTGAGATTGAATCCGATACGATTTATATAAAGCGGTCCGAAATTCCCGAAGACTTCATCAGATATCTGACAACCGGTTCATTCATAGGATACATAATGCCTGACGGAGCAACATACAGGGCGGGGTTAAAAACAGGAGACCTTTTACTGACGATAAAGGACAGGGAAGTGATTATGAACAAAGTCTATCCTGATCACGACGGATTTGACCTGGATTTTTACAGATTTTTCAGAGGGCTTTCGAAAGGAGAGCCTATTCCTTATACGGTATTAAGAAACGGAGGACCACTTACTTTTAATGTCTGGCTTGCAACATTCGGTATATCGACGATATTGTTCTTTGTGGTTTTATGTGGCTTCAGCTATATGGTAACGGGTATTTATTACGGTTTAAAGAGACCCAATTTTACCGCTACGAGACTGATATCATTTGGGTTTATTATGATTGGTTTTGAAATTGCAATGAGTATTGGTCTGAGTTCACCGTATTACAATTTATACAATTTTATAAAAATATTTCTAACAAATACAGCTTTAATATTTTTCCTTCCCGTAGCATTTCACGGTCTGCTTTATTTTCCGGCTAAGAACGAATTGTTTTTAAAGAACAAATGGCACCTGAGGATAATATATACGATATCAATTATTACACTTGTCATTTTTTCGTATTATTACTATACAGAAAAAAGTGATAGCGGGATAATTCTGTTTTGCCTGCTTTCAAATATAATTTATTATTTGATTGTAAGGCTGATATATGCAAGGAGGGCAGCCGAGAAAAACATCTTATCGAGAAAAATCGGTATAATCTGGATTATAGTATTTATTTCGGTGTTTATTTTTCCGATTCTTAATTTCTTTGGTATCAAATGGATTTTCGAATTGCAGGAATATAATTTCCTTATGTTATTTTTGATTCCTTTGTCATATTTATATTTTACATGGAGATACAGATTACTCGATATTGATTTTCATTTAAGGAGAAACATACAATATGTATTGATAACCGTATTATGGAAGGCTGTGCTGCTGGGAGTATTTATATGCATACTATGGAAGTCGTCGCTGCTGAATGTTAATTTTCCCAACATTAAATTTACCGCAAGCAGTATAGAGATACTGTCGGTTCCGCTTGACAGTATAACGAATCTTTTCTACAATAAATTATTATTCATAGCGATTGCATTTATTTCCGGTACGATATTATTAAAAACAGGAAAGAGCGGACAAGATTTCTTCGACAGGAAATTTTACAGACAGAAGTTCGATTACAAATACGCGCAGGAAGAGCTTGTGAGGCTGTTGCAGAAAAAATTCACGATAGACAGTTTAGCACGACTTATAGTCGAAAAAGTATCGACTTTAGTAAGGATAAAGATAACGGGAATAGTATTTTCGGGAGACGGCAAGAAGTTATGGGACGGTAAGATGTATTGTTACGACAATTTGGAATCGAGGTTATACAATCTGGATTTGGAGCAGAAATATTTCGATTCCATAAAGGGATTCAAGGGGACTTTTTCTATTAACTATTTGCCTGTAGAAATCAAGAATTTCTTAGAGAGTAACAAGTTTTCGAACGTTGTTCCCATCAAGGTAAACGAGAGGCTTTTAGGGGCGTTATTTATCGGGGAGAAGTTATCCGAAACGCCTCTGAGAGGGGAGGATTTCGAGTTTCTTTCGGCTGTGATTACAAGCATATCCATAGCTGTGGAAAATACTTTTCTTTATGAAGAGCTTACCAAGAGGGAGCGAATAAAGAAGGAGCTCGAGATTGCGCACAATATTCAGGTTGCATCGCTGCCACAGAATGTTCCGATAATTCCGGGACTTGACATATATGCCACTTCGATTCCCGCGATGGAAGTAGGAGGAGATTTTTATGATTTCCTGAACGGAACAGCGAACGGTCTGACGATTGTAATGGGAGATGTAAGCGGAAAGGGGACGTCGGCGGCGCTGTATATGTCCAAAGTTCAGGGTATATTCCAGACTCTTCACGAATTCAATCTTTCGCCGGTGAAGTTATTGACGAGGGCGAACCATTTATTATACAGGCATATAGATTCGAAGTCATACATAACAGCGGTGGGAGCGAGTTTCGACACTGCGAACAAGACATTGTCTTTTGCGAGAGCGGGGCATTTGCCTTTATACTATTATAATCATATTCTCAAGGAGATAAGGAAAATACAGCCCTGCGGTATGGGGCTGGGTTTAAGCGAAAAAAATATTTTCGATTATTCGATAGAGGAGATTAAGATAGAATATTCCGAGGGGGATATATTTCTATTCGTTTCGGACGGAGTTGTAGAGGCGCTTAACAGGGCAGGCGAGCAATTCGGGGAGGAGAAGCTGCTGGAGCTGGTAAAGTTAAATACTGAATTCGATTCCAAAAGAATGGTCGCTGAAATACTGGAGTCGGTAAAGGCATTCACATCGGATACAAACCAATACGATGACATAACCGTAGTAGCGGTAAAATCGGTATAGGATATTCCTAATCTATATAACGATGATTTTATAATATTTTTACGAAAAAGGAAATATTATTTATATTGCTTTTTGATGTTTCATTGTTGATATTTATTGAAATAATAAATGGAGGATAAGTATATGAAATTATTAATTTATTTCTTTATTGTTTTTACTTTCCTCATTTTATCTTCTTGTAAAAACGAAATTGATATACCTGTCTCTACAAACTCAAATAAAAATGCAAATACTGATAATGATTGTTGTGCATTTACAGTAAGAGCAATTGTTCAACAATTTGATGGTTATAATTATGTAAATTGTATGGATCGAACATTTGTAACTTCAAATGAAATGACTCCGAATTGTGATGATTTCTATTGGTTTGTTACCTATTATATGCAAGATAACTATAGGATTATTTGTAATTTTTCTTATATTCCGGATGTTGTATGCATGGGATATTTTGGTATTTTTACAAAACCCGAAGAAAACACACAACCCGTTTTTTATACATATTTGCCATATAATCCTGATCAATCATATGTCGAACAAACATTTTATATCAATGATTTAGAACCAAATGGTACTTGGTATTATTCTAAAATGTGTGTGTTTCCATTTGTGATTGAAAAAAAATAGAATTAAAAGTGTATTTACTTTTTACTTAAAATTATCTTATATTATTACTCTTTCAATTTTGAAAAGAGATAGAGTAATTACGTATACATTTAAGTATTTATACAAGTGTAAACGGCACATCGTGGAGTGTTGAATATACTGCACCTGCGGGGAATTTTAATGCTATAAGTCAGGCAAGACCGGGGAAAGGTATATGGGCGGTGCGTTCAAACGACGGGATTTCATTTCACACTATTATATCCGATATAAATAAGATAGGAGCAAACGCCCCAAATAAATACGACTTGTTTCAGAATTATCCGAATCCGTTTAATCCGATAACAAATATAAAGTTTCAGATTCCCCAAACAAAATTTTTAAGTTTGAAAGTATATGATGCACTTGGAAAGGAAGTACGAACTCTCATCGAGCAGGAGCTCAAGCCGGGATTTTACGAGACGAAGTTTGATGCGGCAGGTTTGGCCTCGGGAATTTATTTTTACAAACTTGTGACGGATAAGTTCACGGATGTGAAGAAGATGATAGTGGTGAAGTAGAACCGAAAACAGAATATAATAATTATAAAATAAAATCACATTTAGTGGCGAAGGCATTATATTTTCCCGACATACTGCAGAATTCGAATTACAGTTGCGGAGATGCTTGTGTGCAGGCGGTTTTGGCATATTACGGAATCGAGTACACCGAATACAAACTTGAAAAAATATTAAAAACGGATGAAGACTGCGGAACTTCCATAAAACCGATTTTATCATTTTTCAGAAAGAGGAAATTCAGATTAAGGCACGGGACATTTACGGTTGACGATTTAAAGAGTTTCATAGACAGGGGAATTCCAGTAATTATTTTAATTCAGGCATGGGGACCAAAGGGAACGGATTACGAGCGAACGAATCAATTCGGACATTATGTAGTTGTAAGCGGGTATAACAAGAAGGGATTAATAATAGAAGACCCGGCAATATTCGGGAGAGGGTTTATTTCATACGCACAACTGAAAAAGCGTTGGCATGCGGATGATGAAGGTAAAGTATACCGCTGGGGCTTAGCTGTCTGGGGAAAAAGGCGATATGATTATTCCGGATTATATAAGATAGGGTAATGATTTTGGAGTCCGGTACTATACAAAAAAAATCCGATGAATAATTTCACCGGATTTTTTTATCCGCTTTTGGCGGGAACAAATCGTTAATCAATTTACGAACAGCCGCTGGTGGAGCCGCAGGTCATGCATTTCAGGCAGGTTCCGTTTCTTACCATAGTCGACTGACCGCACTCCTGGCATATATCGCCCGTATAGCCTTTCAGTATAGCTTCCTGAATGATAGCTTTTTCCGAGCTTGTATCCTTCGGAACGGCTTTGATGCTGACTGACAGCTGTGGAGCCGGTTTAACTTCCTTAGGCGGTTTTTTGTCTTTAACCACTTTCTCTTCGATAATTCTTTCGCTGAAAATTTCTTCTTCATCGAACTCAATTTCTTCGTCCGTCTTAGCGAGCGAGTCCACGGGGCTTATTTTAATATTTTCCTCGGGTATATGAGCGAGGTCGTATCTTCCAAGGTAAGTAACAGCGAGTTCGCGGAATATGTAATCTATAATAGACGTAGTCATTTTAATGCTGGGATTTCCGACAACAATTCCGTTCGGTTCGAACCTGGTATATATAAAAGCGTCTGTGAATTCCTCGAGCGGGACTCCGTGCTGGAGTCCGAGCGACACAGCGATTGCGAAGCAGTTCATAAGGCTTCTGAATGCGGCGCCTTCCCTATGCATATCGACGAATATTTCGCCGAGCTGACCGTTATCATATTCCCCGGTTCTCAGGTATACAGAGTGATTTCCGATTTTAGCTTTCTGAGTATATCCTTTTCTTCTGTAAGGGAGTTTTCTTCTCTTCGCAATGTATCTGTGAATAATTCTTTCGGCAACTTTAACTATATCGCTTGAGCTCGAGATAACTTCGGAGCCGTCTTTTTCTTCCAATTCCAGTTCTTCGAAGTCGGTAACGGTATTCAGAGGTTGTGACAGTTTTGAGCCGTCTCTATAAAGTGCATTTGCTTTTAAGCAAAGTGACCAGGAGAGCATATAAGCATTTTTAATATCATCAATAGTTGCATTATTCGGAAGGTTTATAGTCTTTGAAATCGAGCCGGATACAAACGGCTGGGCAGCGGCCATAATTTTAATATGGGCATCGGACTGAATGAACCTCGTGCCTTTTTTCCCGCATTTATTAGCGCAGTCGAAAATCGGGTAGTGTTCTTTTTTCAGATGCGGAGCGTCTTCAATGGTCATTGTGCCGCAGATATAATCATTTGCTTCGTCAATTTGTTCTTTTGTAAATCCGAGACCTTTCAGAATGCTAAAGTTGAAATCATCGAGCTGTTCATCGGTAAACTTCAGGACGTTTTTGCAGAAAGCGGGATCGAGAACATATTTATTAAATGCAAAATTAATATCGAAAACCGAAGGGAGGTTTTTTTCAATCGTTTTGATTATTTCTTTAGTGAATCCTTTTTCAGAAAGGGTTTGGGGATTAATGTGGGGGCAACCTATCAGTGAGCCGTTACCCTTTGTGTATCTGATTATTTCATCGATTTCATTATCGGTATAGCCGAGTTTTTTTAGAGCGAGCGGTACCGATTCGTTAATAATTTTAAAATAGCCACCGCCTGCGAGTTTTTTGAATTTAACGAGAGCGAAATCCGGTTCAACGCCAGTAGTATCGCAGTCCATAATGAGTCCTATCGTTCCCGTCGGAGCAATAACGGTAACCTGAGCATTTCTGAATCCATATTTTTCGCCAAGTTCGAGAGCGTTATCAGAGTCTTCTCTTGCGGCTTCAAGCAGGTCGTCGGGGCAATATTTTTTGCTGATACCCATCGGATAAATCGAGAGGCCTTCGTATTCTTTTTTATTAACATTGTAAGCGGCTTTTCTGTGATTTCTAATTACCCTGAGCATATTGGCTTTATTTTCCTCATACTTTGCAAAGGTACCTAATTCTTTCGCCATTTCCGCTGATGTGGCATACGACTTCATATGCATAATTGCTGTAACTGCTCCTGTTACGGCGAGAGCTTCGGGCGAGTCATACGGAATTCCCATTACCATAAGCATTGCGCCGAGATTTGCGTAACCGAGTCCGAGTGTTCTGTAGTCATAAGAAAGCCTTGCAATATTTTTACTCGGGTACTGAGCCATCAGGACGCTGATTTCGAGAGCGATAGTCCAGAGTCTTGTAGCGTGCCGGAATTTAGAAATTTCAAAAGCTTCTCTTTCGGTATCATAAAATTTCATCAGGTTAAGCGATGCAAGGTTGCAAGCTGTATCATCGAGGAACATATATTCGCTGCAGGGATTTGAAGCTTTGATTTCGCCTCCGTTCGGGCAGGTATGCCATTCGTTAATAGTAGTATGGAACTGTATTCCCGGGTCTGCGCAGGCCCAAGCCGAATAGGCGATATCATCCCAGAGTTTTCTTGCTTTAAGTATTTTAGACGGACGGGGTTTTCTGTTTTCTTCTTTTGCTTTTTTCAGTTCCACTCTCCAGTACAGATTCCAATTATCGTCCATCTGCACCGATTTCATAAAATCGTTAGTAGCGCGTATGCTGTTATTGGAGTTCTGTCCCGACACGGTCATATAGGCATCCGAGTTCCAATCAGTATTATAAGTTGGGATATATATTTCTTTGAATCCCATTCGTGCGAGCTGGATAACTCTTTCAATATAATTTTCGGGGATAAAGACTTTTCTTGCTTCGGAGATTGCTTGAGCAAGCTGTTTATTTTTTTTCTTATCGGTATTATCGTCTTCGGGGTGACCTGCAAAGCAGGCTTTCATTATTTTATTTAAATGAATATTGAGTAATTTCGAGCCGGCCACCAGTGCTGCGACTTTTTCTTCTTCTACAACTTTCCAGTTAATATATTCTTCAATATCCGGGTGGTCGAGGTCGAGTGTAATCATTTTAGCGGCACGTCTTGTAGTTCCGCCCGATTTAATTGCGCCTGCGCTTCTGTCTCCGATACGTAGAAATGACATAAGACCGGAAGATTTTCCGCCGCCGCTTAAAGATTCTCCCGAACCTCTGATATTCGAGAAGTTGGAGCCGGTGCCCGAGCCATATTTAAAGAGTCTTGCCTCACGGACCCACAGGTCCATTATTCCGCCTTCATTGACAAGGTCATCATTTATCGACTGAATAAAACAAGCGTGAGGCTGGCAATGGGAGTAAGCGTCTTCGGAAGCTTTAAGCTCGCCGTTTTCCGGATTGACATAATAGTGTCCCTGTGAAGGACCGGTAATACCGTAAGCCCAGTGCAGACCTGTATTAAACCACTGCGGTGAATTTGGGGCAACGTACTGCATAGCGAGCATATAGTACATCTCGTTATAGAAATTCAGGGCATCCTCTTCGGAATTAAAGTATTTATATTTCCAGCCCCAGTAAGTCCAGCATCCTGCGAGTCTATGGAAGACCTGCCTGGAGTCATTTTCGTAAGTAAAATTTTTATCGTCGACGGGATTTTCGGTTTTAGAGCTGTTGAATTCAGATTTGCACAGCCATTCAGGAATGCCTTCTTCTTTAATCTTTTTCAGGAATTTTGGGACACCGGCTTTTCTAAAATATTTTTGTGCGATAATATCAGTAGCAACCTGCGACCAGTGTTTCGGAACAATGACATCGTTCATCTCGAACACCGTAGAACCATCCGGGTTTTTAATTACTGACGATCTTTTTTCGTATTCAATTTTATTTAGACTTTCCTGTATATCTTGTGTAAAAATTCTGTCAACCTTCATTACTCATAAAATATTTTTTGGTTCTGAAAACAATTTGTTCGCTAATAAAAATTCCGATTTTTAATTTTAGAAATGAACTTATCAAAATTACGATTAATAAATTTTAAAATCAAATTTATTTTTAATATTTTTTTATTTTTTTTAAAATTTTTTACTTGATTTTTTCAAAAAACATTTGAGAAATTTTTTTTTCGTAATTAACCTAAAAATACCGTGCCAAAAAAAATAAATTGTTACTGTTTTTTTAGTTTTTTACATATAATAATTATATTATTTTAATAAATTCTGATTACACATTTTATAATTTAACATTTAATATGGCAAAATCAAAGACCACTCATACAAAGAAGCAAGCAAGGAAGCCTCAGGTGAGCGAGCCGGGGATAAACCTTGATGCGTTTACATCGGATACGATAAAAGCGAGGTATATATTCACGGGGATAATAATCGCAGCAATTTTGATATTTTTCTGGAAAGGAGTATTTGAGGGAAAGATATTCGCATCGGCGGATAACCTCTCCCCGCTTAGCTTTAAGACGTTTTTAGAAGATGCAAAGGCGCAGGGAATAACGCCGCTTTGGGTTCCTTATATATTTATGGGAATGCCTTCTCTGGCATCGCTGACCGCCGCAATACCATCGATACACAATATTTTTTCATTCGTATGGGATATGACACTGGAGAAAGTATCGGGAGGCAATTTATTTATTCTGACCCTGCCGTATTATTTCCTTTTTTCAATATCGCTATTCTTTTATGCCAGATATAAATTCAAAAACAACCTGATAGCGTTATACTGTGCATTGATGGGAGTATTTGCAACCGGGATAATTCAGCTGATTATAGTAGGACATCACACAAAGATGATGACGTTTTCATTCTTTCCTTTGATAATGTTGTTTTTGGATAAGATGATTGATTACGAAGATGAGAACAGGTATAAGATGATGTTATATTTCGGTTTGTTAGCAATGCTGGTTTTTCTGCAGCTGCATTTTCATCATATACAGATGCTATTCTATTCTTACATGATGATAGGGATATATATTTTATACAGGGTGATATTCAGTCTTATTAAAAAGATAGAAATAAAAAAGATAATCAGAGCGTTTGTTCTTTTAATCGCAGCTGTTTTTTTTGCGGTATCAATGGATGCGGATATAATATTATCCGTTAAAGAGTACAACAAATATTCAATGAGAGGTGAGCCGAGCATAGTATCGAAAACGGACCCTCAAAAGAAGGATGATAAACCGTTAAGTTACGATTATGCGACTAACTGGTCATTCAGTCCGGGAGAAATGATGACACTAATAGTTCCGCATTACTATGGATTTGGAAATGTAGAGGTAAACGGTCAGAGGGTAAATCTATACTGGGGTCAGATGCCTTTTACGGATTCTCCTGTATATTTTGGAGTGATAACGGTAATGTTTGCAGTGATAGGGGTTGCATTGAACTTCCGAAGGAATAATTTCGTGCAGGCATTAACCGTTATCATATTGTTTTTTATGCTTTTATCTTTTGGGAGGACATTCCCAATTTTATATAATCTTTTTTATGATTACGTGCCGTTTTTCAGCAGTTTCAGGGCACCTGTAATGATACACTATTATATAGATTTAGCATTTGTAATTTTAGCGGGATTCGGGTTAAAATCAATCTGGGAAAATTACAAAAATGACACAAGCGGAGAAAAGCTTAAAAAGATGAGTTTCGTACTTGGCTCGATAGCCGTTTTAATGTTGTTGATTTCCTTTTTCGGATTCGAAAATTCCTATACGAATGCAGTTACGAACAGTCCTTTAGTGGAAAAGCTGAAATCACAAGGAGCAAACACCCAACAGATATCGCAATATGTAAAGCAGGTTTCCACGTTCGCATATAAAAATGCGGTCAGTGATTTAATGTTACATTCCTTTTTACTATTGGCAGTGATTGCGATGATTTATTTACTTTCCATTAAAAAAGTGACTTTACCTTTATTTATGGTTGTAGTGTTAATAATAGCTTTATTTGACATATTAAACATAAGCGGTAAAACGCTGCACTGGGACGAGAAGTCGCAGAAGGACAGTTATTTTGCCGAGACCGATTATTCGAAATGGATATTAAGCAAGGAGCCGGAAACGTATCAATATCGTGTAGCGGAGTTCAGCAAGGGTGCTTTGATAACGTCGAACAATCTGGCTTATTACCGGTTTCACAGTTTCAACGGATATCAGGGAGCAAAAATCAGGATTTATCAGGATGCGATTGATGTAGCGGGTGGAGAGAATCCGTTTTTACTCGGGCTTGCCAATGTGAAGTACGTTATTTCCGATGCACCGATAAAGGATACTGTATCTTATCAGGAATTATACAAAGGAAAGAGCATAGTATATCAGAATAAATTCGTAATGCCGAGGGCATTTTTCGTAAACGAATATAAAGTGGAAACCGGCATAAACATTTTACAGAACATACGTGAAGCCAAGTTCAATCCATATACCACGGCATTTTTGGAAAAGGAAATAAGTCAGAAGATAGATAAGCCGGATTCGACTGTAACGGCAAAGATAACAAAATTCAACATACACAACATTGAATACGAGGTAAGTGCGAGCGGAAACAATTTGTTGGTCTTAAACGAGATTTATTATCCTGCAGGCTGGAAAGCATATATAGACGGAAGCGAGACGGAATTTTACAAGACGAATTATTTATTAAGGTCGGTAGTAGTTCCGGCAGGAAAGCACAAGGTCGAATTCATATTCCATCCCGATACTTATTTTCTCGGAAAAAGCATAAGCATCGGTGCAAATTTAATATTGATATTTATTTTATTTGCGGGAGCAATAGGGATATACCGAAGGAGAAAGAGTGCTACAGTAACGGAAAACAATCAATAAATTTTATGATAAAGAAAATTTTAATTGCAAATCGCGGAGAGATTGCAGTCAGGATAATAACAACCGCAAAGGAGATGGGAATAAAGACGGTTGCGGTATATTCTGATTTCGACCGTTATTCGCTGTATGCAAAGCTTGCGGATGAAGCTTATCATATAGGGGAATCTCCCGCTTCAAAGAGTTATTTGTTAGCGGAAAAGATAATAAACGTAGCGAAGAAGTCAGGCAGTGATTCAATTCATCCGGGTTACGGTTTTTTATCCGAGAGGGGAATGTTTGCAAAGATGTGTCTTGATGAAAGCATAAAGTTCATCGGGCCGCCGCACGCAGCGATAGAGAACCTCGGAAGTAAAACAAAGGCAAAGCAGCTGGCAATAAAGCATAAAGTTCCGGTGGTTTCGGGAACAGAGAAAGCGGTAACGGATTTCGAGGAAGCGAAAAGAATTGCCTTAAATATCGGTTATCCCGTAATGATAAAAGCGTCGGCGGGCGGCGGAGGCAAGGGAATGAGGGTAGTCAAGGCAGAGGATGAATTAGAGAGCTCTTTGCGGATGGCTCAGAACGAGGCACGTTCGTCTTTCGGTGACGACAGTGTATTTATAGAGAAATATGTTGATTCCCCGCGTCACATTGAATTTCAGATTTTGGTTGATGAATACGGGAATGCTTTACATCTTGGAGAGAGAGAATGTTCGATGCAGAGGCGTCACCAGAAGATAATAGAGGAAACGCCATCGGTTATAATGGATGAGGATTTAAGGGCTGAGATGGGGGAATGTGCGAAGCGGATTGCACTTGCATCGGGATACACAAATGCCGGAACGGTTGAATTTATGGTGGACAACGATAAGAACTTTTATTTCCTCGAAGTGAACACCCGTTTACAGGTAGAGCATCCGATAACGGAGATGAGGACGGGGTTGGATTTGGTAGCCGAGCAGATAAAGATTGCGTCGGGCGAGAAGCTTGCTTTGAGTCAGGAAGACGTTAAATTCAAGGGGGCATCAATCGAGTGCAGGATATGCGCAGAAGACCCCGACAATAATTTTCTTCCATCCACTGGAAAACTGAATTACATATTCCGCGTATTGGGAAACGGTATGCGTGAGGACACGGGGATAGAGCAGGGAAACGAAATCTCTATTTACTATGATTCGATGATTTCCAAGCTAATATCCTTCGGAGCAAACCGTGAAACGGCAATATTAAAGATGAAGCGGGCATTGCGGGATTATAAAGTAGCGGGTGTAAAGACCAACATAAGTTTCTTATTAAATCTGCTTGAATGCGAGGCATTTGTAAAGGGTGATTACAACACGCAATATGTAGAGAAGCATTTCCTGCCGATGTTAAGGGAGAAGAAAGCGGAAACCGACAAAGATACGGAGGCGGCTTTATCACTGGCAACGATATTGTTCAAGGAATCACAGCACGAAAAAGCAGCTACAAAGTCCTCATATAAACAATCAATAGTAACAAACAACTGGTTAAAGAAGAAGCTGGAGGTCAGCAGATGAAGAAGTTCTTTTTAAACATAAATGAATCCTCAAAGCCCATAGAGGCAGTATTAAAGGATTCGAGCACTTTAATAACGGGTGACGAAGAATTTGAATATGAATACAAATTTATTACGGAGAATGTAATGGTTCTCAGAATAGACAACAGAAATTACATAGTAAAGACGGAGAGTGACGCCGAAGAGGAGATAAGGGGCACCGCATTCGAAACGGATATAAAATCAAGTGTTACGAAAGTGTTATGTAAAAGCGAACTCGATGTGCTGATGGAGAAATTTTCCAAAAGCAGGGGAGATATTAAAATCAAAACGGAGATAACGTCGCCGATGCCGGGAGCGATAGTGAAAATAAACGTAAAGGAAGGTCAGAAGATAAAGAAGGGAGAAGTATTTCTAGTTTTAGAAGCGATGAAGATGGAAAACGAGCTAAAAGCGGCGAGCGAATGTGTAATTCAGAAAATTTTTGTCGAGGAAAAAAAATCGGTTGAGAAGGGTCAGATTTTAATAAAGCTGGAGCCGGTTTCGACCGATTAAAACAATTATTAATAAAAATATCTTAAATAGAAAACGGAATTTTTATGATTGCACTTGCATCTTTATTTGCGGCATTCGTTCCAATGTTCATATATCTTCTGCTAATCTGGTGGATGGACAGGAACGAGAGGGAGCCATTCTGGATACTCCTTTTAAATTTCATCTGGGGAGCGACAGGGGCGATAATCCTGGGAATAATAGGAAGTATAATGTTTCAGATACCATTATCGCAGGGTATCGAGTTTCTGACAGGTTCAAGGTCGTCTGAATTAATGGACTTATCGGGAGCGATAATAACGGCTCCATTGATAGAGGAATCCACAAAAGGAATTTTTTTAATGATGATGGCTTTTACAAAGAGGTTTGACGGTGTAGTCGATGGGGTCGTATACGGAGGAGCAATCGGATTAGGTTTCGGCATGACGGAGAATTTTCTGTATTTTACGGCATACGGGAGTGATTTATCGTCATGGGTGATTTTAGTAATTATAAGGACATTATTTTCAGCGGTGATGCACTGTATGTCTCAGGCTACATTTGGGGGATTTATCGGATACGCCAAATTCAAGCCAACGATATTCAAGATATTGCTGTTTCCTGCCGGTTATTTCATTGCGATATTTCTGCATTTCACGTGGAATCTGACAGTAAGTTTCGGAGAGACGACGATAGTCGGCATGTTGTTTATGGTAATTTACACTTTATCTATAATAGCATTATTCCAGGTATCATTATATCTCGAGGGCAAGACAATAACGAGGGAATTGCAGGAGGAGTCCAGTATAGGAGTGATTCCGCCGGAGCATATGAACTATCTGCCGTTTGTAATGAGGCGGAACAGATACGGCTGGTGTTCAGTAGGCGTAAATCAAAAGGAATACGTAAAGGCTGCAATCGAACTTGCATTAAGAAAGTATCAATACAAGAACACCAAGGGTCTGAGCCAGAAGGTATATTTAAAGGACATAGAAAACCTAAGATACAAGATTCAAATGATGTTTTACAATGCGAGTTTAAAGTATTATAATTATGCAGGAAAGCAATGATTATATACTTTCGATAGTAATTGTAAACTGGAATGCCAGGCAATTAACGATAGATTGTATAGAATCAATATACAGGGACAAATTGTGCGATAAAAACGCGGGTAGAATTGAAATAATTCTTATTGACAACGGTTCTTCCGACGGTTCCGTATTTGAAATTTCGGAAAAGTTTCCCGGAGTAAGGATAGTATCCAACGATAAAAATCTTGGTTATGCCGTTGCCTGCAATCAGGGTATGCGGATTGCGAGAGGTAAATATGTATTGCTACTCGGAAACGATACTGTTTTAAAAGGTGATGCATTGGAAAGCTGTGTTAATTTCATTGACAATGAAAGTTACTGCGGTGCAGTCGGTTGCAGGCTGATTTATCCCAGTGGAGAATTACAGGGAAACTGCAAGAGATTTCCCAAGTTCAGGAATGCATTTTACACATATCTCTCGTTAAACAGGTTAAATTATGATTATGATATGTTATGGTTTGATTACGGCAGTACAGTGGAGGTCGAGCAGATAGCAACGACATTTCTTATGATAAGGAATGAGCTGTTAAAGAAAATCGGATATTTCGACGAGCAATACAAGATATTATACAACGACGTGGATTTATGCAGGAAAATACGAAATGCCGGATACAGGATTTTCTTTTTACACAAGGCGGAGGTGATTCATCACGGCTGTCATTCGACGAAGAGAGCCGATTTGAAAGTAAGGAGAATAATGTACGGGGATATATACAGGTATTACAGAAACAGTTTCGGAATAAGGGCAATATTATTAAAGCCGATATTGTTGTTAAGGCTTGCATTTATAATAATCATAAAGAAATAATTTGTTTTTTGATTTTAAAAAATATTATTTTAAAATAAAATATTCAAAATTCGTCAAGGATGTTTCACTTGTCTTTGTAGCCAATCTTACTTCTAATGCAATAAATTTCTTATCGTTTTTAATCATAGCCAGGGTGCTTTCGAATGATGATTTCGGGAGGCTTGCGGTAATAATGGCAATAATAACGGGTATATCCGACATATCGAATTTAGGGATGAATGCGACCACGATAAGGTACACGGCTATTTTCAGATCGAAGAACGAAAGCGAAAAGATAAGCATTCTTTTATCTACAGTTTTCACAAATATTTTAGCGATAGGCATTTTAATAGTAATATCCTTTTCAGTGTTTTCGAAATTTTTGACCGAAGTATTTTTAAGAGACACTGATTACAATCTTTTCATGATTTTGTCATCGTTTGGAATTATAGTTGCTTTACAATACTCCTTTTTCAGTGCAGTGTTTCAGGGGCTTCAGAGATTCAAATCATATTTATATTTTACGATAATTCTGTCATTAATAAAGATTACACTGGTAATTTTTATTTATTTTTCAGGTGCTTTTAATCTGCTGAACGTATTCTTGATTTTGGCTTTTACGCCCTTAGTTTCGATATTGATTTCGAAAATCTGGTTACGTGATTACAGGATATCGCCGTTTTTATATAAAAGGTCGATGGTAAAAGAGACATTCGGATTTTCAAAGTGGATAATTTTATGGTCTTTTTGCACAATTATTCAGTCGAGGGTAAGCACATATCTGCTTGCGTCACTAACGACTATGGCAGAGGTTTCGTTTTACGATATGTCGAAGAAGCTAAGCAACATAATAATGTTTGGCTTGAGTTCTTATGCAAGTGTACTCAACACGAGACTGGCAAGTATTACGAACAAGACGGAATTGCTTTTTACGGTAAAGAGAAATAAGTTAGTACCCGTCGCGGTTTCCGGGGTGCTTATTTTATCGATGTTTTTATTTCCTCTCTTTCTTGGATTTTTCTTCGGGACAAAATACGACGGGGCGATATATCCGCTGGCAATAATATTATTCGGGTTAATATTTTATGTGTGGACATTCCCGTATAATTCGGGTTTATATTCATTAGGAAAATCGAACACATTTTTCTATCAGGCATTAATCGGGTTAATAATAGAATCCGGTTTAGCTGTTTTGCTGATACCTTCTTACGGAGCGATTGGTGCGGCGATATCATTCGTAATTACTTATATTGTAGTAATGATACTGTCAATGTTTTATTTCAGGAAATACATTAAGGAAATGGCATGAGAAAAAGGATTGCCATATTAGCGACATATGTAGGAGAAGTTGAAAGGGGGGCCGAGACTTTTGTAATAGAATTCACGAAAAAATTAAGACAAAAATACGATATTACAGTATTTTCAAAATGTATAAGCGAGGAAATCAGAGAGAACACAACCGAAATAAAGGTGAAGATGCCGTTTTGGTTTAATGTGCACAAAAAATTTTACGAGAGGAATTTATATTTCAGAAAGATATGCGGCAGAATGTATTATCTGATTCCCGGTGAGATAGAGCAGTATTATTTTTCCAAGTTAGTTTATAAAAACTATTTATCGAAGTACAATTATGATTTAGTTTTTCCGAACAACGGTGTATGGGGAGCAAAGGTTGCCCTAAAGGCGAGGAAAGCGAAAGGGACTCCGTTTATATATACCGGTCACGGAGGCATCGGAGCCGGAGAGATTAAGATATTAAAATGCAAACCTGATGTTTATATCGCATTAACGGATAAAAACGAAAAATGGTCAAAGAAATATTATGATGCGGTAATTAAAATAAGCAACGGAGTGGACGCGGAAAAATTCGAGAAAGTTTCGGAAATAAAATCGGAGCATAAGGATTTGGAAAGACCAATAGTATTATGCGTTGGGGCATTTAACAAGATGAAGAGGCAAAGACTTCTGGTCGACGCAATGGCTCTGATGAATAAAGGATTTCTTATTATGCTTGGTGAAGGTGAAGACGAAAAAAACACAGCGGAATATTGCGAAACGAAAATCAAGAACAGATATATTATAGGTATAGCAGAATATAAGGATATACCTTATTATTATCATTTGTGCGATTTGTTCTCACTGCCATCCAAGGATGAGCCTTTCGGGATAGTGTATCTTGAAGCAATGAGTTCAAATAAACCAATCGTAACGACGGATGACGAAACAAGAAAAGAGATTATAGGGGATGCAGGTATTTTGTGCAATGTGGAGAACCCACACGATTACGCAAAAGCTATATCTGAGTGTTATAGCAGAAAATGGGATAACATCCCTAAAAGAAGAGCTATTATCAATTTCGACTGGAAAAAGATTATAGATGATTATGAGAAAGTAATCGAGAAAGTCACTAATCATTGAACAATGAGCTTATCCGGACAAAATATAATTTTTGAAGATTGTTATTGCGGGGGCAGTAGTTACAAGGTCTTCAGGGATTTTGGCGAAAAAAAAGTTGTTGAATGCACAACCTGCGGATTACTAAGGAGTTTTCCGCTGCCATTAGAAAGTGTTTGCAACGATAATTATCAGGAAATAAACGAGAGTCAGAAACTACATTATCATCAGCTAGCAGTACTTAAGCAGGTTATGAAATTTGCAGGGGATAAAAATGCAAGGATTCTGGATATTGGTTGTTCGACGGGTGCAATGTTAAAGCATCTGGAAGGGAAGGGTTACGATAACATATCGGGGATTGAGATGAATGACCGAGCAATAAAGATTTGTCTAAATAAAAATATTAATGTCAAAAAAATCGATATTGAAGATATTGAAGAAAAAGAAAAATATGATATAGTATATTTAAATCATGTATTTGAGCATATAGCGGATATAAGAAATTTTTTTAAAAATTTAAACCTGCATTTAAACAGCGGTTCTTATGTTATTGTTGCCGTTCCAAATATCGGAGGGAGGGATACAAATTCGAGCGAGTGGATAGGGTACCAATTCAGTCAGCATTACTGGCATTTTACTCCTCGTTCATTGTCACGGATTTTTTCGGAAAACAATTTTGCCGTTTGCAAGGAAATTTTATTATCGGGTGGAAGAACAAAAAGTTTAATTTATAAAATATTTGGTTGTGAAGGAGACAGTTTAATAGCGGTTTTCAAATACGATGGATAAAAATTTTACGACAATATTTACACGTTTAAAGAATGTCGACCTGATTAAGGTTCAGGGTTTGACGGCATTGAATATTTCTAAAATTACGAACAATAAAATAAGGTGCAAAATTGTTACTCTAAACAATGACGATTATTTTTATTACGGTAGTAAGAGCAAGCACTTTGATTTAATAATTCTTGACGGGGAAAAAAAATATAAATCCCCGTATTATCCTGTATTCAGATATTTACGCAAAAATTCCAAAGACATAGACGTACTAAACCTATATCATTTCGATAATGAATCGCTTTTATATGCTTACATATATAAATTTTATAACAGCAAAGGGAAAATATTACTTGAGCTAGACGCGGATGGCAGAATCCGCGAATTTTTCGAGCCGGCAAATCGCACAAGTTTTTTAAAGGTTACAAATAAAATCCGTCCATTAAAGAAAATAATTTTAAACGGTCTGGTGAAGAAATCCGATTTCATTGCGATTGAGACGGGCAAGATTTACAAATATTTATTAGATACTAAAAATGAGTTTTTAAAAAAGAAACTGTTTCTTAATCCTTACGGAATAAATGTAGAAGAGCTGAAAAAGTACGAAAATCCTGATATCAGAAAGGAAAATAAAATAATTACGATTGGCAGAATAGGCACCTTTCAGAAGAACAACGAAATGATGCTTGAAGCAATAAAGAAATTAGGAGATTTGAAAGGGTGGAAATTTTATTTCATCGGTCCAATTGAAAAAGGATTCGAAGTTTGCATCGATAATTTTTTCACAGAAAATCCGTTATTAAATGACTGCGTAAAATTCTTAGGTGATATTAGCGACAGAAAGGTGTTATCAGAGCACATACAATCCGCAAAAATCTTCTGCCTGACTTCGAGGTACGAAAGCTGGGGTATAGTATTAACCGAGGCGGCGTTTTACAATTGTTTTATCATAAGCACAGATGTCGGATGTGCCAGAGAAATAACGGAAAATATGGCAGAGGGAAGAATAATAGAAAACGTTGATGGTTTATCGGAACTGCTTAAAACGGCAGTAAACGGGGAATTAGATTTAAATAATGTTAGGAAATCAACAAAAGACGAATATTTGAAAAAAGCAAGCTGGGAAAGCACGGTTTCAGAATTATTGAAAAAGATTATTTAAAACGCCATGAATGTTGATGTCATAATAGTAAGTTATAATTCCGAAAAATTTTTGAAACATTGCATAGAATCCATAACGGAAAAAACGACCGGTGTTGAATACAGTATCGTAGTGGTTGACAACTCATCTACCGATAATTCTGTGAAAACCATAAAAAATAATTTCAAAAAAATAAAGTTAATTGAGAACAAGGAAAATATTGGTTTTTCGCGGGCGGTTAATCAGGCAATAAGAGAGACCGATTCCGAGTTTATACTGCTGCTTAACCCGGACACGGTGCTGGTTAACAATGCAATAAAAATTTTCTATGATTTTATGAAAGCAAACGGGAAAGCGGCTTCTTGCGGAGGTGCTTTGTATGACGATAAAATGAGACCGGTGATATCATACGGATTTTTTCCTTCGCTGAAACAGATTTTTTTCGAGGAATTCGGTTTCAGGAAATTATTTAAAAATTATTATTTCAATAAGCTTTCACCCGGCTGTACAATAGGTGAAGGTCAAAGGGAGCCGCTGTCAGTAGATTACGTATCGGGGGCAAATATGTTTATAAGAAGGGGAATAGCGAAAGAGTCGGAATATCTTGACGAGGAATATTTTATGTATTATGAAGAAACCGATTTAAGTTTTAAGTTAAAGAGCAGAGGATATTTGAATATGGTGCTGCCCGAGGCGAAGTCAATTCATTATGAAGGAAAATCATTTGGAAATATCGATTCTGAAAAGTTTAAGATAATGAAAAGAAGTGAATTTATATTTTTCAAAAAACACTATGGAAGTTTTGCCGTACTCATTGCGAAGATTTTATATATTTACGGGTGTATATTCAGACTAATTTTCAGATTTGATAAGAGCCAGATAAAAAAAATTAATATTATTTTTAATTCATAGAAACTGAATAATTGAAGAGGATTTTGTACATAATGAACGAAAGCTGGTTCTGGATTAAGCAGAGGCCGCACTTTATAGCGGAATATCTTGCTAAACATTATCAGATGAAAATTTATTGCGAGAAGAGATATACGAACAGGGTCAGCAACGAAATCCCGCCGGATATAAAAATAAACGAAATATATAAATTTCCGTTTGCAAAAAATCTTGCGGTAAAGTATGCGAATAAATCGCTTCACAGGAATATACTGTTTAGAAAGTATTTTAAAAATATTAACGAGGAGTATGACATTATATGGATAAACAGCCCGAAACATTACAGTTACATAAAGAGGTTTATCGGTAGGAGCAAAACAGTTATTTATGACTGTATGGATGACATACTTGAATTCAGGGGTTCGAGGAAAAGCACAAAGGAATTCAACGGGCATTATTTTCAAGAGAAAGAGTTGTGTGATAGAAGCAACATAATTTTTTGTTCTTCCGAGACTTTAAAGGAAAGGCTGGTGGAGAGATACGGAAGGAAAGAAAATATTTTTGTTGTAAACAATGCCGTTTATATAGATGATTCCGATAAAGGAAAAGAAGAAATTGATATTAATATAATAAATGTATTCGGATTGAACAAAAAGACGTTATGTTATGTCGGGACGATTTCCGATTGGTTTGATTTTGATATACTGATAAGGTGTTTGGACGAATTCAAGGAAACAGGAATAGTATTGGTCGGTCCGTCCGAGGTAGAAATTCCGAGGCATGAAAGGTTATACAGGTTCGGTCCTGTAGGTCACAGGTCAGTGACTGGGATTATGAAAATGTCTGATGCACTGATAATGCCGTTCAGAGTAACTGAACTAATAAAAGGAGTAAACCCGGTAAAACTATATGAATATATATACAGTTGTGTCCCTTCGATTTCAGTCTCATATGCCGAGACAGAGAGATTCAGGGATTACATATATCTTTACAGCAATTACGACGAGCTACGCAAGTATATTGATATGTTAACGAAAAGCGATTTGATATTAAAAGACAAACCTGAAAAATTCATAGATTTTGCGATGCAAAACACATGGGAAAGCAGAATAAAAGAAATTATAAATCACATAAACGGTATAAATGCATAAGAAGGGAAAATATTATTTATTTTTAATTGTATTATACTCTTTTATTTTTTCTATTGTGATGGCATTTATTGTTCCACCGTTCGAGTCACCCGATGAGCAGTTACATCTTTCTTACATAAATTATATTTCGAAGTATCATGAACTGCCCAACCAGTATGAAGGTATAGCGAATCCCGAAAAATTTGTAGGTCAGGGGCATCAGCCCCCGTTATATTATATAATCATTGCGACGCTCAATTACATTATCAATGACGGGCAGCAGATAAATGTTTATGAAAATCCAAATTACAAGCACATATGGTATGGAGGGACAGAAGGGAAGGTTCCAAGATTCAACAACTACAGCAAGACCCCCTTTACTTCTTCGGGGGATAAGAACATGTTTTATTTTCTAAGACTGGTTTCCGCTTTAATTGGTGTCGCAACCATTATATTTATATATAAAATATCAAATCTAATTATTGAGGACAGGAAATATTTATTGTTATCCGTTTTTTTTGCGGCGTCACTACCGCAATTTGCTTTTATAAACGGTGTAATAAACAATGACAGTCTTGCGTTTATGCTTTCGACGATATCGATATATTACATTTTCAGGATTATAAAAAATCAAAATTCCTTAAAGGATTTTTTTTTACTGGGATTATTTGCAGGTCTTTCGATTATTTGCAAGAAGACGCTTTTTTTCATTATCCCCGGAATACTGACAGTTTTTATTTTCTTATTTATCAGGAAAAAATTAAATACGGCAGTTTTAATTAAAAGGGCACTGTTTGTATTCCTATTAATTTCTGTTATCAGTTTTGCATATTTTTACAGAAACCTTATGATATACGGTGATATTTTGGGTTCAAAAATGGAAGTCGATACGATGCCGCAGCACGTTGAAATCAAATCATTATTCTCATATTTTTTTGCCGTAAAATTTTTACCTATGGTTTATCATTCCTTCATAGGCAGTTTCGGATGGATGAATGTCAAGCTCCCGTTATACATATATATTGTTTACACGATTATTTTTGGGCTTTCGTTATACGGTTACGCAAGAGAAATAAGAAATAAAAAAACGATAGATGCAAATTATATAATAGGATTATTGTTGATAGTGTTTTGCACATCGGTAATAATTTACGTTAATTTTATTTTTACACAGCCGCAGGGGAGGTATATTTTACCGGTAATATCGGCAGTTTCCGTTTTATTTTCGACGGGAATATTAATGTTTAACAAGTATTTTTATACGAGGAAGTATGAAAAAATAAGTCTTATCACGATTGCCTTATTCTTTTTATTTTCGGATATAATTAGTATCATTACTTTAGTATTATTTTATTATACACCGGATGTATATCTATAATTATTAAATACAAAGAAAATTGATTTCCATAATCATATTGAATTATAACGGCAGGAAATATCTTGAGGATTGTTTAAAGTCTGTACTGGCACAGTCATTGGTTGATTTCGAGATAGTACTGGTAGATAACGGTTCCATGGACGGCAGTATAGAGTATGTTAAAAATAATTTTAATGATTCAAGGTTAAAGATTATTTCATCGGAAAAAAACCTTGGTTTTGCGGGAGGGAATAATTACGGATTAAAGTTTGCGTCGGGAGAATACATAGTTTTATTGAACAACGATACAGTCGCGGATAAAGACTGGTTGGTAAATTTACACAAAGTAATAAGCGGCGAAGAAAGTATAGGAGTTGTTCAGTCTCTTGTTTACACTGAAGGTGTTCCCGAGAGATATTACAGGAGAAACGGTACGTTGAATTTACTTGGTCATAATATTATGGAAGTTTTCGAGATAGGTAAAGACGGGGTCGGAGAGATATTTCAGGCAAACGGATGTTCACTGATAATAAAGAGGAGTTTAATAGATTATTTCGGCGGGCTTTTTCCGGATGAATATTTTGCATATGCCGAGGATTCATATTTATCGTTTAAAGTCAGGTTTGCGGGTTTCAGAGCTATGCATACGTCAAATTCGATTGTAAGGCATGCAGGAGGTGCGACGACGAGGGAATACAGGTCATCTTTCAGGACATATTTACAGGAGAGAAACCGCATATTAAATTTTCTGATATTTTTTTCGAAAGGATTCAGGCTAAAATATTATCCGTTACTGATTTGCAATTTAAAGATAAAAATATTAATGTCGCTGTTTACGGGGAAATATTCGCTTAAAGGGATTTTAAAGGCATATTTCTGGATTTTAAAAAACAGAAAGTGGATATGGGAGCAGCGTGAGAAAGAGAGCAGGACAAAGAAAGTTGATGAGGGAGAAGTGATAAAATATTTGAGCGGAAAGTTATTCAACGGCGAAAATATTTTCGAAAGATTTTTCAATTTTTTTTCAATACTTTACTGCAGAATTGTTAATATTGAGGTTATTGAGGTAAAATGATAATTTATAGTATAATAATAATAAACCACAAGCAGGAAGATTTGCTGAAGAAGTGTCTGACTTCCATTTACAGCACTTTCAAGTCATCGGCATTTGAAGTTATAGTGATAGACAATTCGTGTGATGGGAAACCGTCTTCTTATGATTTGCCGAATTTCAGAATCCTTGAATCCGAAAACTACGGTTATGCGACTGCGAACAATTTAGGTGCGAAGAAAGCCAAAGGGAAATATTTATTTTTTTTGAATGCGGATACGGAGGTCAGGAATGATTTTTTGGATGAAATTGACAGGGAATTTTCGGAAAAGGAATTCGGAGCAATAGGGTTGAAATTGATAAATCCTGACGGAAGTTTTCAGCCGTCTTGTTATCTGGAAAACAAATTTTTAAACGAGTTTAAGAACAAAAAGCTCGAGATGATTTTCAAGGGAGATGACGAAGAAGAAAAATCCAGAATCGAAAAGGAATTTTTAAATACGGATAAGGTGGACTGGGTTAGCGGTGCGGCGATGATAATCAGAAGAAAGGTATTCGAGAGTATTGGAGGATTTGACGAAAGATATTTTCTTTTTTATGAAGATGCGGATATCTGCAAGCGTTTGTCGGAGAAAGGGTACGAAATATATTATTATCCGAAAGCCGAGGTAATGCATCTGAAAGGGGAGAATGTAAATAAAAATTTCTATGATGTTACCTATTATTTTTCAAAGAAATCACAGATATTATATTATAAAACACACAATAATTTTATACAGCGGATACTAATAAGGGTTTATTTAGTTTGCAAGTTTTCAATTTTGTGCTTAATTAATCCAAGCAGAATTAATATATTTATATTAAAATTAGTATTGGGGCGTAAAAATGATAAAAATACTTGAATTAATAGACGGCGGATTTGCAGGCGGCGGACAGATACACATAATATCCTTAGTAAAGAGGATGAACAAAACGATTTTTCAACCTGTGGTAGCGGCGATGGGCGGGGGTAAATTCGAAGAATCGATGAAAGAATGCGGGATACAGTTTGAGTCGGTATATCAGCCGAAGATATTCAGAAAAAAATATTTATATCCTTTGATTGAGCTTTGCAGAAGGGAGAAGATAGATATTGTTCATTCGCACGGGGGTGTTTCGGGTTTTTACGGCAGGATGATAAAGAAATACTGTCCGGAAATAAAATCCGTTCATACGATTCACGGGATACATTACATAAACACAAAAAATTACATACGGAAATACATTTCGCAGACAATCGAGCAGTATCTGGTAAAATTCACAGACCGCACGATTTGTCTGACGAAGGATGATTTCAGGATTGCCGAAAGGATGAAAATAACAGACCCGTTAAGAACATCTATAGTTCCGAACGGGATAGATCTTAATGAATACAAAGACCTGCGCAGGAAAGACAAGGATTTTCTTTCGAAGTTAAATTTAAGTCCGGACGATTATATTGTCGGCAACGTATCGAGGTTTGATGTACAGAAGAATCAGAAATTAGTAATTAAAGCGTCCGCAGGATTAGCCGAAGAACACCCTGATATAAAATTCGTTTTAGTAGGAGACGGAAGGTTATATGAGCGGTCCAGGAAACTCGCGAGGGAATTGAATTTAGAAGGAAATATACATTTTGCGGGTGAGCAGATTAATCTTAAAGATTATTATTCGGTTTTTGATGTTTTTGCATTTCCCACATTATGGGAAGGGATGCCATATGTTTTGCTCGAAGCGATGGCATGCAGGCTACCGATAATATGTTCCGACATATCATCTTTAAGGGAAATTGTGGAAGATAATCATTCCGCGTTGTTTATTAATCCCTTAAGCGAGACAGAACTTAAGGATAAGATATTAAAATTACACAACGACAAGGAGCTTTCGGACAGGATATCCTCGAATGCATACGAAAAGGTAAAATATTACAGCGAATATTTTACGGTAAAGAAAATCGAGGAAATATATATGGAGGTAATGGGCAGTTGAAACGCATCGGAATTTTCGGAGGGACATTCAATCCTCCGCACCTGGCACACTCAAGGCTTGCGGAAGAGGTAAAAAAGTCTTTAAAGCTTGACAAGATAATAATCGTACCTTCGGCGGTACCTCCTTTAAAAAGCGGCAAAGAAGTGATAGAAATAAAGCACAGGCTTGCAATGACAGAGATTGCTTTCGGAAAAAGCCCGGATTTTGAAATAAGCGATATCGAAATAAAAAGAAGTAAAATAAAATCATACACAATCGACACATTGATAAAACTTAATAAGAAAATCAAAGGTGATGCCGTGAAATTTTATTTGATACTCGGTACAGACAGTTTAATAGATTTTCCGAAGTGGAAGACGCCGGAAAGATTATTTGATTATGCGGAGGTCGTTGTAATAAACAGGCCGGGTTACAAAAAGAGCGACATCAGACCAGAGTACTCAGAGCGTGCATTATTTATAAAAGTAAAGCCAATGGACATTTCATCGTCGGAGATACGGGAATATGTACGGAGCAATAAACCGATAAAATCCTTTGTTTTACACGAAATAGAAAAATACATAGAGCAAAATAAATTATATAAATAAATAAATTTATGGAAGAACAAAACATAATAGCCGAAGAACAGCAAGAGTTGTCTCAGATGGATGCCATATCCGGAGTATTTACGGAGCCCGGGAAGACGTTTGAAACGATAGCAAAATTTCCCAAAAGAAATTTCTGGCTTTTGCCGGTAATAATACTGGTAATAACGAGTGTAGTTACATCTTTTCTCTTTTTCTCCGATACCGAGTTAGTCGGTAAAATGATGGATAAACAGAAACAGCAGATGCGTGAGAGAATGCAGGAAAGCGTAAAAGAGGGAAAGATGACACAGGAGCAGGCAAATGACGCGATAGAGAAAGCAGAGAAATTTATGGACCCGAACGGATTGTTTTTCAAGATTACGGGTATTGCGGGGTCAGTAGTTTCCCCGTTTCTGATGCTTTTTGTATTGAGTGTAATTTATATGCTTCTACTGAAGACGTTTAAGGCAAATTTTGAGTTTACGAACATTCTGAATGTGGTAGGTTTATCGCTGACAGTAAGTGCAGTGGGGAGTGTTATAGCGATTGTGATATCAATCGTCACGGGAGATTTGACTTCTGTCGGGTTATCTATCATGTTTAAAGCTGATGCTGTCGGGGACACATTACACGCATTATTCATGAAATTAGACGTATTTTCGATTTGGTTTTACATATTAGTTGCAATCGGCTTAGTCAGGATAGCAAAGGTCAAACCGGTGGTATCATATTCCATAGTATTCGGGCTCTGGATAATATGGCTGGTAATAACGACATTTGTATTCAAATTGTTCGTATAGGCAATTCCTGTTTTACGGGAGTGCAGAATTCAGTGCAATACAGACAGATTTTGCATTTTTCCAATGCGTTATTTCCTTCGTAAGGTTAGGTAGAGAATACTGACGTGAAAATATTCTTTCCGATATTTTCATCGTTACGAGAGTCCGAAAAGATGTCAAGGTTTTCCGGCATTTTTCAAAAACCGCAAAAGGAATAACGGGGTTTAGTAATAATATTATATTTAATATATTACCAAAACTTGATATATTAAAAACGGAATTAATTTCTTACATTATATTTTCGGGGGATGTATGAAAAAAACAAATATTTTCCATCTCTTCAAAGTTATTCATAATGAATCTTCAACCAAGGGATTCGTATGAAAACATTCTTTATATCCTGCATATTATTTTTATTCTCGGGCACAGCGATACTGGGGCAGAGCTGGGAAGAGACGTATAAAAAAGAGTTGGAATACTATGTTCAAGGAGATTTCAAAAATGCGATTATTTACGGGGAGCAGTCTTTAAAACTTGCCGAGGCAGAATTCGGGAAGGAAAATGATAATTACGCTAAATCTCTTAACACTTTAGGTGTAATATATTTTAATACCGGGAAATATGAAAAAGCCAAAAAATCATATTCCGAGGCACTTAATTTAAGAAAAAAAATACTTGGAGAATATCATCCTGATTACATTAAAACACTGGGTAATTCAGCTGCGTTGTATCATTCTATTGGAGAATATCAAAAAGCAGAAAATCTATATTATGAAGTTTTAAAAATTATAGCAGAGACTCAGGGAGAAAACACAGGATATGCTTTAACTCTAAACAATCTTGCCGCATTAAAAAAGGAAAAAGGCGATTTCAGTAATGCCGAAAAATTATGCATTCAAGCTTGTAAAATATTTAAGGAGAAATTAGGAGAAAAGGACCCCGGGTTCGCAACATCTTTGAATAATCTTGCGGAGTTATATAAAATCCTCGGCAATTATGAAAAATCCGAAATCCTCTACCTTGAATCGCTAAATATCAAAAAGGAAATATTTGGAGAAAATCATTATCTGTACGCTTCTTCGTTAAACAACATATCCAATTTATATTTTGTTACAGGGGATTTTCAAAAAGCAGAGTCTTATTTAAATGAAGCCATTAAAATATACAGGAATGTTTACGAAGAAAAAAATTCGGAATTTGCAATTCTTATAGAAAATCTTGCCTCATTATATAAGGAAATGTATAAGTATGAAGAAGCATATCAGCTTTTCTCTGAAGTACTTAATATTAAAAAAGACGCTCTAGGAGAAAATAATCCTCAATACGCAACTACGCTTTATAATTTAGCCGAATTATATAATGCAACGGGTGATAATAAAAGAGCAGAATCTCACTACTTTCAAGCGTACAAGATTTTAAAAGAGACACTCGGTGAAAGACATCCCGATTATGCACGGGTTTTGCTTGGTTGTGCTAATCTATATTCGGCAACGGGAGATTATACAAAGGCGAGGGGATTTTTTTCGGAATTAATAAAAAATCTTACATCACAAATCCAATCGAATTTTTCATTTATGAACGAAAACGAAAAATTCAAGTTTATTAACACAATAAATTCAAATTTCGAGTCGTTTTATTCGTTTGCCCTGAGTGATCACAAAAATAATCCCAATATTACTGCGGATGTCACGAATCTCGATATTGCAATAAAGGGAGTAATACTTTCTTCAACATCAAAGGTCAAGCAGAAAGTAAACGAACTTATCGTTGTATACGATAAATTATCTTCAATAAAAAAAACTCTTGCCTACGCTTATTCTCTATCCGTGACGGAGCAAATAAACAAAGGAATAAATGTTTCGGCATTAGAGGAAGAAGCAAATCAGCTGGAAAAAGAACTTACGAACAAGTCGGAATATTATTCACAGGAGAAGAAGGTAATCGAATGGAGAGACATACGGAAGGAATTGAAATCAGATGAAGCAATCGTGGATTTTATTAATTTCAGATATTACAATAAGAACTGGACTGACTCCGTTTATTATTGTGCTTTAGTATTAAGAAGTGATTACGAATACCCGAGAATGATAAAGCTGTTTGAGATAAATCAGGTAAAAGACATATTATCAAAAAATGCAGAGTCAAAGGACAGCTATATAAAGAATTCCGATATAAGCACCGATTTGTATAATCTCATCTGGAAGCCATTGGAGCAGTATCTAAAAGGAGCAACAAAAGTATATATCTCTCCGAGCGGTGTCCTGAACAAGGTTTCTTTTTCTGCGCTTCAGACAAATGAGGAAGAATTACTGCTGGACAAGTATAAGCTTAATTATGTCGGAAACATAAAAGACATGGCAGGAAGTAATTGGGATATTGTACCTAAAGAATCCGGTAATGGATTTGCAGCTGTTTTCGGCGGAGCAGAATTTAATTTGGATTCGAGCGAGATTATTGCCAATAAAACGAAATATAAATCCGAAGAAATATCGAAGACTTTTTTTGCTCCGGACGAAAAGGACAAATCTGAAAAAGAAAACAAAAAATTCAATTGGAATTATTTGAAGGGAACACTGACAGAGTGTGAGGCGGTTTATGATTTGATACTAGGGGACAGATTAGACGTACAAAAATTTACGGGAAAAGATGCGAGCGAAGATGCTTTGAAATCTTTAAATTCGAAAAATTCTCCTAAGATTCTTCACATTTCCACGCACGGATTCTTTTTTCCCGAGCCAGAGAAAAAATACGGTAAAGAAATTTCAGGTAACGAGCTTTTCAGAAGGTCGGATAATCCGTTGCTACGGTCGGGTTTAATATTAGCGGGGGCGAACAGGGTTTGGTCGGGAAGCGAACCGATTGAAGGCGCCGAAGACGGAATATTGACTTCATATGAGGTAAGCAATATGGATTTACAGAACACGGAGCTTGTCGTGTTATCGGCGTGTGAGACGGGGCTCGGAGATTTAAAAGGCGGAGAAGGAGTATACGGTTTGCAGCGTGCATTTAAAGTAGCGGGAGCTAAGACAATAATAATGAGCTTATGGAAAGTTCCCGATAAGGAGACGGTGGAATTAATGGGTTTGTTTTACAGGAATTGGCTGGTAAATAAGATGACAAAGGAGGATGCATTTAACGGAGCACAGAAGGAAATGAGAAAAAAGTACCCGCCTTACCACTGGGCGGCATTCATAATGATAGAATAAAACAAAAAATTATGGGAAAAATAATTTACGTATTTTTGATTTTATTTTTATTCGCTTCAAACATTTTTTCGCAGAGCTGGAAAGAGTTAAATGAAAAGGCAATGGATTTTTATAAAAGCAATGATATGGTGAATGCGGAGATTTTCGGGAAAAAGAGCATTGAACAATGCGAGAAGGAATTCGGGAAGAATTCAGAGAATTACGCAATATCATTGACGAATCTTTCTTTTATTTATCAAAGATTGGAGAAGTTTGAAGAAGCAGAAGAAAACCTAAAAGAAGCAGTTAAAATACGGAAAGATATTTTCGGAGAATCAAATTATGAATATGCGGTATCTCTATGGAACCTTTCGGACCTGTACCGCAATATTGGAAAATTCAATGAAGCGGAAGTCTATTTATTAAAATACCTTAAAATAACGACGCAGGTAAAAGGTGAAAACAGTATAGAATATGCAGAGGGATTAGATGGTTTGGCGCATTGCTATACAAAGAAAGGTAATTTTTACGACGCCGAGGAATCGCTGTTAAAGTCAATGGAAATAAAGAAGTCTTTAATAGGGACAGATAACTCTTCATATTCCGTAACTATGAACGATTTGGGAGTTTTATACGGTCAGACGGGAAAATGCGAAGAAGCAGAAAAATACATTAAGGAAGCAATGAGGATAGACAGGATAATATACGGAGAAAAGAGTTCCGATTATGCAGCGGATTTGAACAATCTTGCTTTGTTATATTGCGAAACCGGGAATTTCTATAAAGCAGAATCACTTTTCAAAGAAGTAAAAAAAATACGCAAAAACACATTAGGAGAAAAAGACCCTTCATATGCAAGCACATTGCATGACCTTGGTCTTTTATATGATGATATGGGGAGGTACGAGGAAGCGGAAAAGCTTTACAAGGAATCAATCAAACTAACGAAGGAGGTACTCGGTACAAAGAACGAATATTATGCACAATATTTAAACAGTCTAGCTACATTATACAACAGAAGTAATAGGGAAAGTGAAGCAAAAAAATTATTTTATGAATGTCTTGATATAATAAAATCATTATACGGAGAGAGCAGTCCCTATCTGGCTTTTACGTTAAACAATATCGCATGGTTTTACAAGTCAATCGGAAATTACGCCGAATCTGAAAAACTATATTTTCAATCGGCTAAGATTATAAAGGAAATTTACGGAGAAAAGCATTCGTTTTATGCGACAAATCTCGGTAATCTTGCAACCTTGAATATTAAGACGGGTAATTACACAAAGGCGGAGAAACTGATGTTGGAGGCTATAAGCATTCGAAAAGAAGTATTGGGCGAAAGGCATCCGGACTACATTAATTCAATTTTCAATCTTGCCGATTTATATTCCGCAACGGATAGATTAGACGAAGCGGAGCCTCTTTACAGGGAAACCAACGAGAATTTACTCGACCGTATCAACACTTATTATCCATATCTAAGCGAGAAAGAAAAGTCACAATTTTTAAAAACGATAGAAATCAGGTTCGAGCATTTCAATTCTTTTGCTTTAAAAAGGTACGCAGGAAATCCGTTAATTTCGAATGATATGTTGGAGCTTTCCCTCGCGACAAAGGGCATTATATTATCATCTTCCACAAAAGTCAGAAATAATATTATATACAGCGGGGACAGTTCTCTGATTGCCGATTATAAAGCCTACATAAACATCAAGGATCTATTGATAAATGCGACATCGATGACAGTGTCGGAGAGGCAAAAGAAATCAATCGATATTGAAAAACTCGAGACCGATGTCAACGAGCTGGAGAAGAACCTGAGTCTCCGTTCGGAAATATTTTCCACCGATGTTGAAAAAAGAAAGATTACAATAAGCGATTTAAAAAAAGCAACCGGCAACGGAGAAGCGCTGATAGACTACATAAACTTTTATAATATTGATTCGAGAGGAGAAATTTACTCAGTATATGGCGCGTTAATCTTAAAGAAAGACTATGAATATCCCTTATTCCTGGAGTTATGCAGAGAGGAAGATATTGAGGCCGTATTATCCGTTTCTGCGGAAAGCAGAAACAGTTACATAAACGACATCGAGAAATCATATAAGCTTTACAGTCTAATATGGGAGCCGCTCGAGCCGTATTTGCAGGATATTAAAACAATAAAATTATCGGCAGCGGGACTATTAAATAAAGTTTCTTTCAGTGTGTTAACAGGCGAAGACGATGAGCTGTTATTCGATAAACATATAATAAAAATTTACGGAAACCTGAAAGATATTGTATTGAAAGAAAACGAGGGGAATTTAAGGAACGAGGAACTGAGCGCATCGGTTTTTGGCGGTGCGGTATTTGATTTAGAATACCGGGTGACGGATGAAACCCCCAAAAAATTTTTAAGAGAGGAAGGGGGAGACTGGATGCCACCTCCGGGAAATATTATAATAGAAAACAGGATGGCAGCAAAGAAGTGGGTATATCTTCCGGGTACGATGAAAGAAGCCATAATAATTGATTCTATACTGAAAAATAAAAACATAAATTCACAGTTAAGAATAAAGGAAGATGCGAGTGAAAATGTACTGCGTGATTTAAATTACAAAAATTCGCCATCAATTTTACACATAGCGACACACGGATATTTTTATCCGGAGCCGCCAAAGGATTTGGAAAAAACAATAAAGATGAACAAGTTTCAGCTTTCGGGTAATCCGCTAATCCGTTCCGGTTTACTTCTGTCGGGAGCAAACCGAATATGGATGGGTGAAGAAGAGGTTGAAGGAGTTGAAAACGGTATTCTTACAGCACTTGATATTTCCAATTTAGATTTAGTAAACACCGAGCTTGTTGTTCTCTCAGCATGCGAGACAGGGTTGGGGGAAATAAAGGGGGGAGAAGGAGTATACGGTTTACAGCGAGCGTTTAAAGTAGCGGGAGCAAAGACTATTATTATGAGTTTATGGAAAGTACCGGATAAGGAGACGGTAGAGCTGATGGAATTGTTTTACACGAAATGGCTGGTCGGCATGACGAAGAACGATGCGTTTTATTCAGCACAGAAGGAGATGAGGAAAAAATATCCGCCTTATTACTGGGCGGCATTTGTGATGGTGGAATAAGTCTTTGGGATATATATTAATTAGTATTAAGAGACAAAAAAATATTTATTAAAATTATATTATACAGAACAAATTTTTATGAAGTCGTATTTACTCGTTTTATTCATATTATTTTCAGATTTTTGTTTTGCTCAATATAGAGCTCCTGAAATAAGGGTACAGATAGGGCATACGGATATAATAACTCAGACTGCATTATCGCCTGACGGAAAGCACGCATTATCAGCGAGCTGGGATAAGACGATAAAGTTATGGGAAGTGGTTACAGGAAGGCTTGTAAGGACGTTCGAGGGGCATGACGGGCGAGTATACGCGATTTGTTTTTCTTCGGACGGGAGCAAAATATTTTCCGGCGGCGAAGACGGGAAAATTATATCATGGGATATTTCTACGGGGGATATTTTAGGTAAATACGAAGGACATAAAAACGAAATATTTTCAATAGCCATATCGCCGGTTGGAAGCATATTAGCATCGGCATCCGGAGCCGAAATAAAAATTTGGGATATAAGCACGAAAGAGTTAATAAAAACTGTTATGGGCAGTACAGGCACTATTTCGAAAATTAATTTTTCTCCCGACGGCAAGTATATTATTGCCACATCTCACAAGGAATTGGTGATGTGGAGCGTCAGCACAGGCGAAGTCGAGAGGGAATTCGATAATAACAGGTACGGACATTTCTATCCTGTTTTTTCACCTGACGGAAGATATATTTTAACGGGAAGCGGAGACAGGATAATTAAGCTTTGGGATGCCGGGACAGGAGAATTAGTAAGAACTTTCGAGGGGTCCGAATCACGCGTTACATCGGTAGCTTTTTCCCCTGATGGGAAACGCATCATTTCGGGTTGCGACGACCATTCGGTTGTATTCTGGGATGTTTCAAATTCACAGGTTATCAGTTCATTCAATTCTCATAACGGAGAAGTCCGCTCGGTATGTTTTACGCCCGACGGGGAATATGTACTTTCATCTTCCGGTACGGAGATTATGTTATCCGAATCCGAGACCGGAAGAATGGTAAAAGCATTTGAAGGGCGTACGAATTCTATTTCATCCATAGTATTTACTCCGGACGGGAAGTATATTCTGACGGGTTGTTTTGACAACACATTAAAGCTCTGGGAAGTATCTACGGGAAAGCTAATCAGGATTTTCGAAGGACACGAAGGGATAATAAAGTCCATCGATGTTTCGTCTGACGGAAAGTATGCAATATCGGGGTCAGCCGACAGCAAAGTCGGAATTTGGGATATATCTACGGCAAAGTTAGTCAGGGTTTTAGAAGGGCACAAAGATATTGTGACGTCAGTAAAATTTTCACCGGATAATAATTTTGTACTATCATCGAGCTGGGACAATACGGTAAAGCTATGGGATTTATCGGACGGTAGGCTTATTCATACGTTTCAGGGTCATCAATGGTATGTGACTTCGGTTGCATTTTCGCCTAACGGCAAGTATATGATTTCGGGTGGGTATGACAATAAGATAAATTTATGGGAAGTATCAAGAAAAAAGTTATTAAGGTCTTTCGATTATTCGGACAGAATAACAACGGTATCTTTTTCGCCTGACGGGGAAAAAATATTATCGGGGAGTTGTAATAACATACTTGTCCTTTGGGATATAAATACAGGAAAGGTTACAAGAAGTTACGAAGGGCACAGTTATTGTGTTTCCTCCGCCGTATTTACGCCGGACGGCGAAAGAATCATCTCGGGGAGCGATGACAGGACTTTGAAACTGTGGGATGTTTATTCCGGAAAGAATTTAAGAACATTCGAAGGGCATACTAACACCATATTATCTGTTTGCATTTCATCCGATGGGGAGCGTATATTTTCCAGCAGTGCGGACAATAAAATGAAATTATGGGATTTGAAATCTGGCACTGAGATTGCAAGTTTCATTACATATTATGATAAGGATTATATCGTTATAACGCCCGATAATTACTATTTGAGTTCAAAAAACGGAGTAAAGGTAATTGCATTTGTAATAGGGAACAATGCATACCCTCCCGAGCAGTACGACCTGAATTATAACAGACCGGATATCGTATTAGGAAGAATTGGTTTAGCGCCCAGGAGTTTAATAGATGCTTATCACAGGGCATATATAAAGAGGTTGAAAAAAATGAATTTTAAAGAAGATATGTTTAACAACGATTTTCAGTTACCTGAAGTGAGGTTATTGACCGAAAGGATTCCACTGGTAACAGAAAACAAGAATCTGTCATTTGAGATTAGAGCGGATGATGCGAAATATAATCTCGACAGGTTAAATGTATATATAAACGATGTCCCGATATACGGTTGTCAGGGAATAAATCTCAGGGATTACAGCAGCAATACATATCAGACCGAGCTAAACGTAGAGCTTTCGAAAAAAAAGAACAAGATACAGATATCGGCAGTAAACGAAAAGGGGGTTGAATCACTTTATCAGACATTTAACGTCAGTTATGAATCAAAGGCGACGAAGCCGGATTTATATTTAGTAACGATTGCCGCATCGGGTTACAAAGACAAAAAGTATAACCTGCTTTATGCGGCAAAGGATGCAAACGATATAGCGGAACTGATGAACGAGAACAGGGAAAAGTATAACGAGATAAGGACAATGAGATTAATCAACGAAGACGTGAGCAGGGAAAACATATTGAAGGTGAAGGATTTTTTAATGCAGAGCAAAGTGGATGATGAGGTAATTATATTCATTGCAGGTCACGGAGTTTTGTCAAAGAGTTTCGATTATTATTTTGCCACATATGATATGGATTTTACGAATCCGGAATCGAGAGGAGTCACATTCGAAGATTTGGAAAGACTTCTCGATGCGATTCCGGCAAGGAAAAAGGTACTGCTGATGGACACTTGTCATTCGGGGGAAGTAGATAAAGAAGATATACAGGAAGTGAAAAAGAAGAGAGTTGAAAAAGGAGAAGTATTATTCAGAAATATCGGGGAAAGCGAGTATACATATAAAGACGAAAAAAGGTTAGGATTAAAGTATGTCGGGTATTTATTGCAAGATATGTTTGTTGATTTACGCCGCGGTTCGGGGGCGATAATAATCTCAAGTTCAGGCGGATTGGAATTTGCGTGGGAAGGAGGCGGATACAAAAACGGTTTATTCACATATTGCTTAATAGAAGGTTTGAAAACGAAAAATGCCGATATAAACAAAGACCTGGAAGTAAGTGTGGGAGAGCTTCAAGGTTATGTCAGCGACAGAGTTGTTAATTTGACGGATGGGGCTCAAAGGCCGACGTACCGTCGTGAAAGTTTGGATTTTGATTTTATAATTTGGTAAATTTTCTTATTTTATTATAATATCCGGATTTTTATGAAAAGGATTTTACTAAGGTTCAGGCAGAGCAGGAACCAGACGCGTCTTATAATAATCTGTCTGTTACACACATTATTCATGATATTCATTTCCCTTTGGCTTGTGAATCAGCACATTGTAATAGGCGACGAAAAAATACTCTTTCAGGTTACCGCAGGGATAAAGAAAATAATACTGGGAATTGAAAACAAGCCCGACCCTTTGGGATATATTTTCATAAATAATTCCTACGATAACATGCTGATAGAGAGGTATGACGAAGAGGGTTTTCCCGTCGGAAATCAGCCGATAACGGACAGGAGGAAGCTTGCATTATTTTTCGACCGTTTAAATAAGAAGCCCGAAAGCTATAAGTATATAGTCTGCGATATTTTCTTCAAAGACTCTTCACAATATGACTCGCTGTTTATTTCGAAGGTAACAAACACGAAGAAAATAATAATTCCTTATCATTTTAACGACTCCGGAAAAGCCGATTTACCTTTTTTAGACATTAACAAGGGGCTTGCGGATTACCGTTCGATTCAATACGTTTTTATGAAATATGCGTTAACAAGCGACGACACAGTAAAGAGCCTTCCGCTTAAGATGTACGAGGATATAACGGGAAAGAAGTTTACAAAAAAAAGTATATTATCTTACGTTGACGGGAGGCCGAGTTTTAATACAATTGTAATAGATTTTAAATTGAGGTATTACGAACTGATAGACAGGAATGCCGAAAAAATGTATAACATCGTGAATCTTGGAGATATTCTGAGAATGAGCGACAGTATTTTTTACAAAGCTATAAACAATAAGATAATCCTAATCGGGGATTTTTACGAGAGGGATATTCATCAGACATTATTCGGCAAGATGTCGGGGACGCTGATTCTTTTAAATGTATATTTCACGCTGATGAACGGAGAAAACCTTATTTCACTCGGTCTATTTTTTCTGTTATTCATAGGTTTTCTCCTGATTTCTACAGAACTTTTTTCGGACAAGAGTCTTGGCGAGAGAAAAATAGTTGCAAAATACACGCAAAAAAAATTCGGGAAGTTTATTTTAAAATACTTAAGTTATGTTTTATATCTTTCCATTCTGTCCGTTCTGACGTATTTAATTTTCAACATACATCTGAATATTCTGGTAATTGCAGTTTACTTAAAATCTGTAGACTCGTTTTTAAAATATTTAAGAGAGAGAAAAAACAAAAAAAATAAAATATCGGAGGAAATAAAAAATGAAAGCTAAATTTATTTTTTTATTATTTGCACTTACGGTTTTTTTCGCGGGTATATTAAAAAGCCAGTGTTATACAGTATTATCCATAAAGGGGGAGATTATACTTGAAAAAACGGGACAGCCGATAAAAGAGATGGACGAAATCTGCTCTGACGACAAGTTAAAATTCTCATCCGCCGATTCGAAAGCGGCCGTATTGAGTCCCGAGCAGGGGAGATTTATTTTAAAGGTGTCCGGGAAAAAAAGGAACAGCGATTTAGCGGTGTTTGTCAAGTCGGTATTATTTCAGGGAACGGGTAATCTGAGCAGCCGGGGAACGGTATCGCTGGAGACAGAGTTTGAAGACGAATATTTCGTAACAGGGATAAACAGGCTTCAGATTGATGTTAAGAATTACCCGATGACTTCAGATAAATTCTTTTTTCTCAGGTATAAATATAAGGATATGGAGGTGAACAAAAAGCTGAATTTTTCAAGCGATACTTTATTCTTCGATAAGGAGAACATATACAAGGTGGACAATGAGTTGGTAAAGCAGGATTTAATTGAATCCGTAAATTTATACTATTACGAGAAAGACAATAACACGAGCACAAAAATTGCGAATTTTAAACTGGTTTTTGCAAACGAAGCAAAATTGAAAGCCGAATTAAATTCATATATAAACTTACTGAGAAAATCCGGAAAGGACAGGTCTTATATCGAGGAAGAAGTATTGCTGTATATAATGGATGTCTACGGAAAAATAAACGTCGATAACACCAAGGACTGGATGAATAAGAATTTGGAATTATATTAAAGTGAATTAAAACGCAGTAATGTGTCATTTTCAGGTCGTCAACGGATGTTGATTTATAGATATTTTAGTCATTAGTATTTAATATTTTTCAATTAAAGGGATAACATTTTAAAAAACAGTTGCCCTGTATTAATAAATTAAATATTCATTAATATGCGAAAACTATTTACGTTTATAATAGTACTTTCTTTCTTTTTAACGACAAGTGAATGCCGAAGTCAATGGTATTCACAAACCAGCGGAACATCTACATATATTTCATCGGTTCATTTTGAAAACGATATGACGGGTTGGGTCACGGGCACAAGCGGAGCTGTAATCAGGAAGACAACAAACGGAGGTGTAAACTGGTTTACTCAGCCCAGCGGTCTCCCGTTCGGGTCTCTTAACAGCGTTTTTTTTATTGACCCTTTGACGGGCTGGATAGTTGGTAATCAATATTATGACAGCACGATAATATTAAAAACAACTAATGGAGGGAGCAACTGGGTATTTATAAATCAGGGCGGCTCGAAAATATTTTATTGCGTGTATTTTGTCAATCCACTAACAGGATGGGCAGTGGGTGAATCATCGAGTTATAGCGGAATAATTTATAAAACAACCAATGCAGGTACAAACTGGTTTCAGCAGACTGTTGCACCATCACCCGAATTTAATTCATGTTTTTTCCTGAATGAAAACGTAGGATGGGTAGGCGGTACCAACACATTTGCGCGTACATCAAATGGCGGATTAAGTTGGGATACGGTTGGTTTGAATTTGGTAACGAGAGGATTATTTTTTATTGACCCTTTAATAGGTTTTATGGCCGAAAATTCGAGTATGGTTTACAAAACGACAGACGGAGGATTGACATGGAATATATCCTGCAGCGGAAACGGAACGATTAATTCCGTGTTCTTTATTAATCCTTTCACAGGATGGGCTTGCGGGATAGGAGGAAAAATTTACAAAACAAGCGATATGGGGGCAAGCTGGGTCGTTCAGAATACACCTGTAACGTCGCAATTAACATCAATATTTTTTGTATCGCCTCTGATAGGCTATTCGGCTGGTTCAAACGGAGTAATTTTAAAAACCATAAACGGGGGCGAGTCATTATTTAATACACAGACAATACACAGGTATAATATAAACAAACCGATTTTAATCGGGCAGAACACTCTGGATACAATAAATGTCGTAACGAACAGTCCTTATTCCGGTTTTACATATGATGTAAATGTATATTTGGATACAATCTTTAATGATATAAACGGTAATCTGGAGATTATGTTATTACATCAGGGAATAACGGATACGATTGTATACAGGGTTGGGGGAAACGGTTCAAATTTCTTCAGGACAGTATTAAATGATTCCGCTTTGATTCCGATTGAAGGCGGAACGCCTCCATTCATCGGGCAGTACAGGCCATCGAGACCATTAGCACAGTTTAACAATTTACCTACCGACGGGTTATGGATTTTAAAAATTTACAATCGTGCAAAGGATATAAATCCTACGGGGGTAATAAAATCTTGGGGTATAACAGTTTCATATTCACCCAGTGTAGGAATAAAGAAAATTGATGATATTATACCGGATGAATCAAAATTGTATCAGAATTATCCGAATCCATTCAATCCTAATACGAAAATAAGATACAAGATAAAGGAAAACAGTTATGTTTCATTAAAAGTATTCGATATGCTCGGAAGAGAAGTTGCGGTATTAGTAAAAGAGAAATTACAGCCGGGGATATACGAGACTCACTTCAGGTCTGACAATTTACCGAGCGGAGTATATTTCAGCAAACTTGAATGTAAGGGTCAGAGTGAATATAGTGAAACAAAGAGAATGGTTTTATTGAAATAAAAATTTTATAAGTATTTACAAAAAGCTGCAAAATTCAACAATTATGCAGCTTTTTTTATTTATAAATAACTTGACAAGGAATAATATTTCACATATTTTTGTATTAACTAAATAGATGGTTAATCTATTTGGTTAAATTAAATAATTAAATCATATGGATAACTTAGAAATAAAAAAGGATATAAACACAGAAAAGAGAATTTTAGAAGCGGCACGGAAAGTATTTCAGATAAAGGGTTATTCAGGTTCGAGGATGCAGGAGATTGCAGATGAAGCAAAGATAAACAAGGCGATGTTGAACTATTATTACAGAAGTAAGGAAAAGCTGTTCGAAGCAGTATTTAAGGAAGCCGCACAGGATTTCTTTCCGAAGGTATTTCAGTTAGTAAGTTCTGACCTGCCGTTATTTGAAAAGATAGAATTTTTCGTCGAAAAGTATTTGACATTTTTACAGAGCAATATGTGCATACCGGGATTTATGATAAATGAGCTTGCGCAGAATCCTCAGCGGTTAAAGGATTTTTTCGCAGACAACGAGATTAAGCCGCCCGAAAGGTTTTTACGGGAGATAAGTGAAGCGGTCGAGGCAGGTAAAATAATCCCAATAAATCCAAGAGAGCTGATATTAAATATTCTGTCTTTATGCATTTTTCCGATTGTTGCGAAACCGATTATAGAGACGGTATTCAATTTAAACGAAGATGCATATTCGCAAATGATAGAGTCAAGAAAAAAGCAAATATCCCAGTTTGTAATTAATGCAATAAAAATCAAATAATATGAATTTAATAATTTTATTTTTAATGCTTTTCACGCAGAAGCAGGATACGCTTACTCTTAACGATTGTTACGACAGGGTATACGAGAAGTATCCGAATGCTTATCAGAAAACATTATACGAGACATCTTCGGGATTAAGATTAAAGAATCTCGATATAAATTACCTGCCGCAGATTTCGTTCAGGGGTCAGGCGACATATCAGTCGGATGTTCCGCAGATTGACATTCCTATTCCCACGATAAAGATGCCCGAGCAAAACAAGGACAGGTATCAGATTCTGCTTGAGGTAAAGCAGTTAATTTATGACGGAGGAACGACAGGTTCTTTGAAAAGTGTCGAGGAGAGCCAGTTAACGGCAGACAAACAGAAAATTGAAGTCGAGATGTATTCGCTCAGACAGAAGGTTAACGATTTATATTTTTCGGTTTTGCTCCTTCAGGAGAAAAGAAATATAAATTTAATTTATTACAACGATGTCAAAGCAAAAATGCGCGAGATAAATTCCAAAGTGGAAAACGGTGTTTTGCCCAGGAGCAATTTATATATTCTCGAGGCTCAGCTGCTGCAAACAGAGCAAGAATTAGAGAATATTGAAACGGACAGGAGTGCATCTTTGAAAATGCTGAGTGAATTAATGGAAAAAGATATTAACAGTGATGTTATACTTAATTTACCGAGTCCCCGTCCTGTCAATCTGGATATTACTCCCAGCGAAAGACCGGAGTACAAGCTTTTCGAATATCAGAGATTGCAGTTCGATGCTTTGAAAAGTTCGGTTGACGCAAGAGTACTGCCGAAGCTGAACATATTCGGGCAGGCAGGATACGGAAGGCCGGGTTTGAATATTCTCGACAATACATTCCAGCCTTTTTACACTGTAGGTGTAAATGTATCATGGAATCCGATAAACTGGAATTCAAACCGCAACGAGATTCAGATTTACGAAGCAAACAAAAGAATGATTGAGAAGCAGAGGGAAACATTCGACAAAAGCATAAAAATATCTTTAGAAAAGTATAAATCGGAAATATTAAAGTACGAATCGCTATTAAAAAAGGACGAGGAGTTAATTTCGCTGAGAGAAAAAATAGTCGAGAGCACTGCTTCTCAGTTATCGAACGGAACAATAACGTCCACGGTATATTTAACGGAATTAAACAATAAAAATCAGGTATTACTGACATACAAGACTCACAGTATACTTTTAATACAGGCAAAAATAAATTTTTTAACAACAAAAGGAAGTAAAATTTATGAATAAAATTTATATATCTCTGCTGATATTTTCGGGTATTTTATTTACGTCCTGCGGGAAGAACGAGAAACGCTCGGATGCCTACGGAAATTTCGAAGCCGTAGAAACCATTGTTTCCGCCGAGGCAACGGGGAAGCTGGTAGATTTTAACATCGAGGAAGGTCAACAGCTCGAAAGGGATGTAACAGTCGGGAACATAGAAACCGACCAGTTATCTTTAAAGAAGAAGCAGTTGGAAGCTCAGAAGAACACGATAAAAACAAAATTCAAAAATGTTTTTTCGCAAATGAGTGTTTATCAGGAGCAGAGAAGGGTAAACCAGATAGAGAAGGAAAGGATAGAGAGGTTATTAAAGGACGATGCGGCAACGACAAAGCAGCTTGATGACATAAACGGCAACATCGGTGTTTTAAATAAGCAAATTGCCTCTATAGAATCCCAGAATTCCACAACGATGCAGGAATTAAAGAGTATAGATGTTCAGATACAGCAGGTTCAGGACCAGATAGAAAAGAGTGCAATTATAAATCCCGTGGAGGGAACGGTTCTGATGAAGCTTGCGGAGCAGTCCGAGATAGTAAATTACGGTAAACCGCTTTATAAGATTGCCGATATAAGCACGCTGGAGCTTCGTGTATACGTAAGCGGTGACCAGTTATCGGAAATAAAAATCGGTCAGACGGTCAAAGTATTAATAGATGCGGGCAAGAGCGAATATAAAGAATTCGAAGGGATTATCAGCTGGATTTCATCCAAATCGGAATTCACGCCAAAAATAATTCAGACGAAAGAAGAGAGGGTAAATCTTGTTTACGCGGTAAAGATAAAAGTAAAAAATGACGGTTCGTTAAAAATTGGTATGCCGGGCGAGGTAATTTTCAAATAAATGGAAACGGTAGAGGTAAAAAATATTGTAAAGACATTCGGTAAGACCGTAGCTGTCGATGATATTTCTTTTCAGGTGGAAAAAGGGGAGATATTCGGATTAATAGGACCGGACGGTGCAGGAAAGACAACGCTTTTCAGGATGTTAACAACGCTTTTAAAGCCCGAAAAGGGATATGCGAGGGTATTGAATCTTGATGTAATTAAAGATTACAAACAGATTAGAAAAAAAGTAGGTTATATGCCCGGGAGATTTTCGCTTTATCAGGATTTATCGGTACAGGAAAATCTGAAATTTTTTGCGACGATTTTCGGCACTACGATAGAGGAAAATTATGATTTGATAAGAGACATTTACATACTGCTTGAGCCTTTTAAGAAGCGAAAAGCCGGGAAGCTCTCGGGAGGAATGAAGCAGAAGCTCGCATTGTGCTGTGCTTTAATTCACAAGCCGGAAGCATTATTTTTAGATGAGCCGACAACAGGTGTAGATCCAGTATCAAGAAATGAATTCTGGGAAATACTAAGGAAATTAAAAGAGCAGGGAATAACTATTCTTGTTTCGACGCCATACATGGATGAGGCGTCACTTTGTGACAGAGTAGTGCTTATACAGAAAGGGAGAGCATTAGGTATAGACACGCCGCAGAATATTATCGGGCAGTTTAAAAAGCAATTGTATGCATTGCAATCCGATAATCAATATGAGCTGTTCAAAGTATTATCGAGTTATGAGCATCGTGATACAGTTTTTCCTTTCGGGGAATTTTTACATTATACGGATAAAAGGGAAGGTATCAGCGGAGAAGAGCTGAAAAAATATCTCGATACATTGAATTTAACTAATTTAAAAATCGAAGCAATAAAACCAAATATAGAGGATTGTTTTATGGCACTGATGGAGGAGCAGTAATGAAAAACGACAATATTATATTAGTTGAAAATCTTACAAAAAAATTCGGAAATTTCACGGCTGTAAATTCCATTTCTTTTTCGGTGAGAGGAGGCGAGATATACGGTTTTCTCGGAGCAAACGGAGCCGGGAAAACAACGGCGATAAGGATGCTTTGCGGTTTATCGACGCCCACGTCAGGAAAAGCTACGGTAGCGGGTTTTGACGTTTACAAGCAGGCAGAAAGCATTAAGAAAAGCATAGGTTATATGAGCCAGAAATTTTCTTTATATGAAGATTTAACCGTAAGTGAAAATATAGTTTTTTACGGCGGTATATACGGATTAAAAAACGGAGAGATAAAGGAGAAGACTGAATATCTTATAGATGTTTTAAAAATCGGCGATGCGAGGAACAAGTTAATTAAATCGTTACCGCTCGGATGGAAGCAGAAACTTGCATTTTCGATTTCCATAATACACAATCCGAAGATAGTTTTTCTGGATGAACCGACAGGCGGAGTTGACCCGATAACGAGGAGGCAATTCTGGAACATGATATACGAGGCGGCATCGAAGGGCGTAACGGTTTTTGTAACGACTCATTACATGGACGAGGCAGAATACTGCAACAGGGTTTCGATAATGTCGGACGGGATAATTGCCGCGCTTGACACACCGGGCAGACTGAAGGAAAAGTATGACGTGAAAACGATGCATGAAGTATTTTTAAAAATAGCCAGATAAATTTTTATACCGAAAATTTATGAAACAATTCAGAGGTTTTTTAATAAAAGAGTTTTACCACATATTCCGTGACTTCAGGACACTGTTGATTTTATTCGGTATGCCTATAGCGCAGATTTTATTATTCGGCTTTGCAATCACGAACGAAATAAGGGATGTAAAGATTGCCATACTCGATAAGTCAAAGGACAATGTTACGATGGAAATCAGCGAGAAGTTATTGTCGTCGGGATATTTTATTTTATACGATAACCTGCAGTCGGTAAAGGATATCGAGCCGGAATTCAGAAAGGGGATTATCAAAGAGGTTATTATATTCGAACCGAATTTTTCCGAGAATCTGTACAAAGAAGGGAGGGCGAACATACAGCTGATTGCGGATGCGTCCGAGCCTAATCTGGCGAATATGATAGTAGGATACACGTCATCGATATTAACGGATTACCAGCGAGAGATTGCAAAGTCGAAAAATATTTCACCCAACATTAACACCGAAATTAAGATGAGGTTCAATCCGAATCTGAAGAGTGTTTTTATGTTTGTTCCGGGTTTGATGGCGGTCATACTGCTACTGGTTTCATCGTTAATGACTTCCATATCGATTACGAAGGAAAAGGAAATCGGGACGATGGAAGTGCTTTTAGTCTCCCCGTTAAAGCCGTTTCAGATTATTATCGGAAAAGTAATTCCATATTTGTTTCTTGCTTTTGTGAATGCGTTTGTAATACTCGGATTGGCGCAATTCGTTTTTGGTGTACCGATAGTCGGAAGCACAATTTTGCTAATTTTGGAGAGCACATTATTCGTAATAGTTGCGCTTTCTCTCGGAATTCTGATATCGACTTTAAGCAACAGCCAGCAGATTGCGATGATGGCATCTCTTGCGGGATTGATGCTGCCGACGATTATTTTATCGGGTTATATTTTCCCAATCGAGAATATGCCTTACTTATTGCAGCTTATCAGCAACATTGTCCCGGCCCGCTGGTTCATAACGGTAGTAAAAGGGATAATGTTAAAGGGAAGCGATTTCGGATACATAATGAAGGAAACATTAGTACTGGCAGGGATGGCGGTATTTTTAATTTTGCTCAGCATTAAAAAATTTAAAACGAGGCTGGAGTAGGCAATGAGGACAATAAGGTTTTTATTAAGAAAAGAGTTTCTCCAGATTTTCCGCAACAAGGCGATGATACCGATAATTTTTTTCATGCCGCTTGTGCAGCTGCTGATTTTATCCAATGCGGCGACTTACGAAATCAGGAATATTAAATTTTCCGTTGTGGATTTAGACCAGAGCAAGTTTTCGAGGGAATTGATTTCAAAGTTTACGTCAACGGATTATTTTATTCTGACCGAGAATTCATTTTCGGTTTCGGATGCTGAAGACGGATTTAAAAGAAACACATCAAAATTAATTTTACACATTCCTCAGAATTTCGAAAAGGACTACAGGAAGACCGGAACTGCGAAGGTACAGGCAATAATTAATGGGGAGGACGGTTCCGCGGCGGGTATAATAAACAATTACACAAATAATATCATACAGCAGTTTGCGGGCGGTGTCATAACGGAATGGTCGGTGTCAGCGGAGACGGAGAGAAATCCCGTAATAAACATAAATTATTCTAACTGGTTCAATCCTGAGCTCGATTACAAAACTTACATGGTGCCCGGAATACTTGTAGCTCTTGTTTCGATGGTGGGCATGTTTTTAGCCGGAATGAACATTGTGAAGGAAAAGGAAATCGGGACCATAGAGCAGTTGAACGTTACGCCGATAAAGAAAAGTCAGTTTATAATCGGGAAGCTTCTGCCATTCTGGATAATTGGGATATTCGAACTTGCTTTCGGAACGACGCTCGGATTTTTTATTTTCGATGTGCCGATGCTCGGCAGTCCGTTTTTGGTTTTGCTTGTTGCGGGAATATACCTGCTTGTAATTCTCGGAATGGGATTATTAGTTTCGACTTTCACGAACACGCAGCAGCAGGCAATGTTCATAGCGTGGTTTTTCATGGTGATTTTCATGCTGATGGGAGGGATATTCACGCCCGTAGAGAGCATGCCCGACTGGGCACAGACGATTGCGTTCTTCAATCCCATATCGCATTTTACAAAAGCTATGAGAATGATTATGCTGAAGGGGAGCGGGTTTACTGATGTTCTAAATACGATTTACGTACTTTCAGGGTATGCAATAGTAATGCTGACATTTGCTATATTCAGGTACAGGAAAGTTGAGGGGTAAATAATTTAGAGTATATTTTTTTATTAATTTTTTTATCTTGATGAAACAAAAAATATTTATATGAACTACGGAATAACAAAAACAATCGGACTCTCTTACGAAGAGGCGATAGAGAAAGTGACGGAGGAGTTAAAGAAGGAAGGATTCGGTGTGCTGACTACGATAGACGTGAAGGAGACTCTTAAGAAGAAGCTGGATGTGGATTTTAAAAAGTACATAATTCTCGGTGCGTGCAACCCCCTTTTTGCATACGAGGCACTGAAAGCGGAAGAGCAGATAGGTCTTCTGATGCCGTGCAACGTGATAATATACGAGAAGGAAGGAAAAACGGTCGTATCGGCATTCAATCCCGCGACGATTGCGACGGTATCAAACAATGAGAAGCTGAACGAATTATCGGCAAAGCTGAACGAGAAGATATACAAGGTGATAGATAATGTTTGAAATCCGGCAGGATTTTAAAATTCGAATGAAAAACACATTGCAGTATTTTATTAAAAAACAAACTGATGAAGAATCCTAAAATTGTGGTTTTAACGGGAGCGGGAGTAAGCGCAGAGAGCGGGATTTTGACGTTCAGAGATGCGGGCGGATTATGGGAGAACTACGACATTATGGAAGTTGCGTCCATACAGGGTTGGTTAAAGGACAGAAAGCTTGTACTGGAATTTTACAATCAGAGGAGAAGGCAGTTAAAGGAAGTCGAACCGAATGCGGCACACTTTGCACTTGCAAAGCTCGAGGAAAATTTTGACGTGACGGTAATAACTCAAAACGTGGATAACCTTCACGAGCGTGCAGGCTCGAAGAATATTATTCATCTTCACGGACAGTTAACTCAGGCGAAAAGCACTGCACAGCCGGGCTTTGTCTATGATATAGGGTATAACGACATCAACATAGGTGATAAATGCGAGAAGGGCTCGCAGTTGCGTCCGAACATAGTCTGGTTCGGAGAGCCGGTTCCGATGATGTACGAAGCGGGAAAGGCTGCCGGGCAGGCGGATATTTTTATTGTTGTCGGGACGTCGCTCGTGGTTTATCCTGCGGCGGGCTTGATTGATTACGTAAAGCCTTCGTCTTACAAATACATAATTGATCCCGTGAAGCCTGCGATTTACGATTCATCGGATAAACTTATTTTCATAGAGGAAAAAGCATCGGTTGGAACGCCGGGATTGATAGAAGAATTAATTCAGAAATACAAACAATCCAATTAAAATGAAAAAGTTTTTTCTGTTTTTCTTAATAACAATTTCCATACAATTATTGCAGGCGCAATGGGAACCGGATGTGCGGCTTACCAGCGATACCGGTGCGTGTTATGTATGCCTGAACAATGCAAGAGGAATTGTAATAAGCGGGAGCGTGGTGCACATAGTTTGGTGTGACGAGAGAAACGGAAACCGTGAAATCTATTACAAGCGTTCAACGAACGGCGGCACGAACTGGGGGCAGGACATACGCTTCACGTATGATTCTGCTGTTTCATGGCGGCCGTCGGTGGCGGTTTACGGTTCGGTTGTTCATACGGTGTGGTGTGATTTCAGGAACGGGAATTTCGAAATCTATTACAAGCGTTCATCGGATGGAGGTGTGAGCTGGGGGCAGGACACAAGGCTTACGAATGATTCAGCGATTTCCTGGGCGCCTTCTATGGCGGTAAACGGTTCTACTATACACATCGTCTGGGAGGAGACAAGGGACGGTAACGAGGAAATATATTACAAACGCTCGACGGATGCGGGTTTAAGCTGGAGTCAGGACACGCGTCTGACGAACAATCCTCTCAATTCATTATATCCGTCGGTAGCGGTTTCGGGACAGTATGTTCACGTCACGTGGTATGATTTCAGAACGGGAAGCAGGGCAATATTTTATAAGCGTTCCACAAACGGCGGTATTAGCTGGGGTGATGATGTGCAGTTGACTGGCAACTTCGCAGATTCTTACAATCCGGCAGTTGCCGTGTCAGGTCAGGTAGTGCATATAGCATGGCACGACAGGCGGGACGACAACGAAGACATTTTTTACAGGCGCTCGGGCGACGGAGGAATAAACTGGGAGCCGGAAATCCGTCTGACAAATAACTCTTCGGTATCGTGGTATCCTTCGATTTCGGTATCCGGTTCGGCGGTTCACCTTGCGTGGTACGACAACTACGAAGGGAATTACGAGATATACTATGACCGCTCGACAGACGGCGGAGTAAGCTGGGAGCCGGCGTTGAGGCTGACAAACAACAACGGAGGCTCATACAGACCTTCAATATGTGTTTCGGATTCTACCGTGCACGTAATTTGGAATGACGACCGCGACGGGGACTGGGAAATATATTACAAGCGAAATCCGACAGGCAATCCGATAGGTATAAAAAATATTAATTCGGATATACCAAAGGAATTTTATCTGTATCAGAATTATCCAAACCCGTTTAATCAATGTACAATTATCAATGTGCAATGTGCAATAAAGAGCTATTTAAAAATAAAAATATTTGACATATCGGGCAGGGAAATCACGACGCTTATGGACGAAAAGAAATCGCCGGGAAATTACGAAGTTAGGTTTAACGGAGAGGATTTATCAAGCGGGATATACTATTACTCGCTTTATGCGGACGGTGAGAGGGTGGGGACGAAGAGGATGGTGTTAATTAAGTAAAATTCAATCCATTACATAGTAAACTGTAATAAGGTTTTGCCGGGATTAAGGGCGGAGCTCCCGATGGAAGTGCGGGCTGAACAATCCAAAGATGCATAAAACTTGCGTATATTCAATTCAGACGGTTAAAGCATTTTTATAAATACTTATTTATCAAGAAAATAAGTATGCGGTTTAAGTGAATTTACTGCACTTTCCGGGATTTTCGTGATGAAATCATATTCTTTTCATATTTCATTAATAATAACAGAATTCTTTTTACATTGAAAATTTTTGCATAAAATAGTAAGTTTATGAAAAATTTTATCTTAAATGACAAAAGGATATAACGTTCTCTTCGTTACCAGTGAAGTTTTTCCTTATTCCAAAACTGGCGGTTTAGCAGATATATCAAATTCTCTTCCACAGGCATTAAATTCTCTCGGAAATGAAGTGAGAATAATTTCGCCAAAGTACGGACAATTGGACGAAAGAAGGCTTCAGATTCACGAGATAAAGAGGTTAAAGGATTTAAAGTTAGACGTTGCGGGAAAAACGACAAAATTCAGCATTAAATCATCGTTCATACACGGTAGAAACACGAAAGCCCAGATATACCTTTTAGAAAATCAGGATTATTTCAAGAACAAGGGGATATATCAGAACATAAAGACCAGGGAAGATTTTTCGAACAATGATGAGAGGTTTTTATTTTTCAGCAAGTGCGTGCTCGAGATACTCGAGATTCTTCAGTGGAAGCCGGATGTAATACACTGCAACGACTGGCAGACCGCACTGATACCCGCGATGCTTAAAAAAATATATAACAAGAATCAGCACATAAAAGACATCAAAACAGTATTCACGGTGCACAATCTTGCGTATCAGGGAGATTTTCCGAGGTCGTCTTTCGAGAAAACGGGATTACCGGAGTCGGTGCTGAGCGAGGTCGGGGGTTATCAGAAGGGAAGGTTCAATTATTTACGGACGGGTTTATATTATGCGGATAAGATAACGACTGTGAGCGAGAAGTATGCAGAAGAAATCAGGAAAGACAAACATCTGAGTTCGGGATTGGAAGACGTACTAGAGAAGAAAAGGAGAGACATTTCGGGAATATTGAACGGGATAGATTACAACATCTGGAATCCGAACGTGGACAAGATAATAACATACAGATACACATATCAAGAAATACCTCTGAAATACGAGAACAAGAGGGAGCTGTTGCACAAGTTCAATCTTGAGTATAAGGAAAACACGCCGTTAATCGGAATGGTAACGAGGCTGGTTGAATCGAAGGGTGTAGAGCTTTTATTAAAGATACTTCCCGAGCTGATGAAAGAGGACATACAGATGATAATACTCGGAACCGGCGACGAGAATTACCAGAAGTTTTTAATGAACGCCAAGAAGAAGTACCCGAATAAATTAATAGTACAGATAGCATTCGACGAAAATCTTGCACATCACATAGAAGCGGGATGCGACATGATACTGATGCCGTCGAAATACGAGCCGTGCGGATTGACGCAGTTATACAGTCTGAGATACGGTACAGTGCCGATAGTAAGGAATACCGGCGGATTATGCGATACCGTAACCGATTACAGGAAAGGTGACGGGACGGGATTTTTATTCAACAAGTTCGATGCAAAAGAATTGCTGGCAACCATAAAGAATGCCTTATCAATATACAGGAAAAACAAGCAGAAATGGTGTAACATAATCAGAAACGGCATGGCGCTCGATTTTTCATGGAAGGTCTCCGCGGAAAAATATATGAATCTTTACAAGAAACTGACATCTTAAAAATTTTATATCAGCAAAGCACAGTATTGAACAAGGCAATTTTTTTAGATAGAGACGGAACGATTAACAAAGAAGTAGATTATTTAACGAAGCCGGGGCAGATAATATTAATAAGCAGGGTAAAGAGAGCGTTAAAGACATTCAAGGATTCGGGTTTTCTAAACATTGTAATAACGAACCAGTCCGCAATAGCAAGAGGATTTTTAACCGAGAAAAGATTATTCAACATACACGCAAGGCTCAATAAGTTACTCACCTTTCGGAGAGCTACATTGATATTCGATATTTTATATTGTCCATTTCACAAGGATGGAGTTGTAAAAAGGTACGCATCGGACAGTTTTTACAGGAAGCCGAATCCCGGATTGATTTTAAAAGCCGCGGTAAAGCACGACATAGATTTAAGCAAATCTTTTTTAATCGGTGATTCGTATACGGATATGAAGTGTGCTGAGATTGCCGGTCTGAGGAAGATACTCGTTTTAACGGGTTACGGTGAGGAGGCACTGGCAAGATGCATGAAAGAAAATCTGAAGATTGAGTGCGTGGCAGATGATATTTTCGAGGCGTCAAAATTTATTACAAAGTATTTAGAATATTAAGTCTGAATATATTATATTAATTGTTATTCGAAAACAAATATTTAAGATTTTGAGACAAATTATCCGAAAAGTTTTATTTTTGCTTGTTTTAACTTTTCCGTTATTCTACGGATGCGAAAACAATCTGACCGACGAAGGTTTAAGCTATATTTCAGGCGATACGATAGGGACATTACTGCTGGATTCTCAGGCGGATTCGATGAACATTACGTCGAATAATTTCATAAAATACATTAACACTTCGAGTTCGGGAAATATGATGGTCGGATTATATTCGAATTACGAATCAAAGTCTTTATTAAGGTTCAAGGGACTGCCGACCAATTACGATACTACGACGGTTCTTTCGGCGAAGTTATACCTGAGATACAACAACACTTTTTATCAGGATTCGCTCGGGATAACATCGTTTAATTTATACAGCATAAGCAAGTACTATGATTTTTCGACATTGACATACGATTTGTTTAACAACGAAATCGGGAGCAACATTGTAGGGACATATACGGGGACTCCGAGGGATACGGCATTGATAACGATACCCCTGGACAATCAGACAGTCGGGGACTGGCTAAAATACGCACACGATACGAACTATGTAAATAAGAATTACGGGATTATACTGCTTGCCAATCCTTCTTCGACCACGATAAAAGCGTTTTATTCGAGTTTTTACAGTTATTATCCGACGATAACAGCGGTTGTATTATCGCCGTCCGGAAAGCAGGATACTTTGACATTCGGCAGTTCGGAATTCGTAACACTGAATTATGTTCCCCAGATAAACACTATACCAGGGAGAATAATAATCCAAAACGGGGTAGCGATAAAAGATATATTGAAGTTCGACATTTCGAAACTTCCCGAGAAAGTAATAATAAACCAGGCATTACTCGAGTTAAAGGTAGACTGGCAGAATTCGTTTTATACAAAAGGAGTCGACACGAGGCTGATTGCGAACATGCTGATATCGGATACGCTTACGAATGACGGAATAAACTATTATTCGGTGAATACGGATACGAACACTTATTCACTTTATTTGACCCTTGCGTTTCAGAAATGGAATTACGGAGTGTACACAAATTTCGGCGTATTATTAAAAAATATTTACGATTATTCGAATCTTGACAGGTATGTATTTTACGGTCCGGATTATTCGGATGTTTCAAAAAGGCCGAGGCTAAAAATCAGATATACACTAAGACAGTAAGGTTTTTAAAAAATATGATTTCAAAAAAAGAAAACAGAAATTTCGGAATTAATTTCACGCAAATGATTTTATGCGTTATTATGTTTTTTGCATTTAATTCATACGCGCAGGATGAATTTCCGCTGGGCTCGCCCTACAGTGCTTTCGGACTGGGAGATTTACAGTATCTTTCGAGCACGCGAACGGATGCGATGGGTATACAGGGAATAAGTTTATTGGGGGATTATATAAACAATTTAAATCCCGCATCGAACGGGGAATTAAAATACACCAAGCTTGCTTTATCATTCAGCTATAATTTCAGGAAGCTTGAAAAGTCGGAGATATCCGACGGAAACGTTAACGGAATTAACATTGGCATCCCCCTCAGTAGCGAAAGAGGGTTTTCACTTGTGATGGGATTTAATTCAATGATACGTTCGAACTATAAAATTCTCGATAAATATACAGACAACAACATAACCTATTCCGAGACATATGCGGGTAACGGGGGAATTTCGAGAGTAAATTTCGGATTATCGTATAAAGTACTCGGAGGAATTTATTTAGGGGCAGAGTATAATTATGCATTCGGAAGCCAGACAAAGCTTACATACATTGATTTCGGCTCGTCTTCTTATGTAAATACATATATCAGGAAAGAAAACACATTAACGGGTTCATTTGTAAAGGGCGGATTGATATTTGATTTAAAGAAGCTGACAAAATATGATAAGCTGAACGATTTCACGATAGGGTTCATGTATCAATCGAAACTGAATTTATCTTCGGACCAGGATGCGATATATGCTTCGAGTCTGGTAAATGACACTATAAGGAGTTTCAGTTCGGACATACAGATGCCACAGGCATTCGGTGTGGGTATAACGAAGAAATTCGGAAAGCAGGTAATAATATCGGGGGATATGTTATGGCAGCAGTGGAGCGAATTTGTGCCCGGGAGTCTTTCGAAAAATGCATATACAAATTCATTCAGATACGGGCTTGGAATGGAGATATTGCCAGCTGTAAAATCGGACAGGACATTTTTCGAGAGTATGACATACCGGGTAGGAGCTTATTATGACAATTCTTATTATACAATTAACGGGGAAAAGGTAAACAGATTAGGATTCGGTCTCGGATTTGGCATTCCGCTCGGCAATTTCAATTCTATAGATTTAGGGGTAAGCTATTCGATGCGCGGGAAATCGGAAAACGGATTAATTCGAGAGGATTGTTTAAGGGTTACGGCAGGCTTGAATTTCGGTGAATTATGGTTTATAAGACCCCGTGATGAAGATAAATAATTTTAATCAATTTTAAGAGTGAAGGGAAATGGTAATATCGATTGGTTCGGACCACAGGGGATTCGAGCTTAAAGAGAGGATTAAAGAATACCTGGTGGAGAAGAAGCATAAGGTACTGGACTTCGGTACGGTTTCGAATGCAAGTGTTGATTATCCTGATTTTGCAAAGAAGGTAGGAGAAAGTGTTGCAAAGGGAGAAACGAAATTCGGGATAGCAATTTGCGGAAGCGGAATAGGTGTGAGCATTGCGGCAAACAAGGTGAAGAGTATAAGGGCAGTAAACGCGACGAACAGCGACATGGCAGAGATGTCGAGAAAGCACAACAATGCAAACGTAATATGTTTCGGAGCGGATTTTATAGATTTCGATACTGCGGTTAAGTACTGGGAGATATTTGCGAGCACGGATTTCGAAGGTGGAGAAAGGCACAACAGGAGAATCGAAAAAATAAATAATATTTAACAACAAATAATTTTCAGTTATGAATACAAATCTTGAACAAACGGATAAGGAAATTTTCGATGTAATTATGAACGAAACAAACCGACAGGCAGACAAGCTGGAACTGATAGCATCGGAAAATTTTGTTTCCAAAGCTGTTATGGAAGCACAGGGCTCGACATTAACGAACAAATATGCGGAAGGTTATCCTGCAAAAAGGTATTACGGCGGTTGCGAGTGGGTAGATGTTGCGGAGAATTTAGCACGTGACAGGGCGAAGGAATTATTCGGTGCAGAGTATACGAACGTTCAGCCTCATTCGGGAAGCCAGGCGAACATGGCGGTATATATGTCGTTTATAAAACCGGGCGATAAAGTAATGGGTATGAATCTCTCGCACGGGGGGCATTTGACACACGGCTCGCCTGTAAATTTCTCGGGACAACTGTACCAGTTTGTTGCTTACGGAGTTCATCCCGAAACGGGATATATTGATTATCAGAACGTCGAGGATGTAGCAAAGAAGGAAAAGCCGAAGATGATAACGGTAGGGGCGAGTGCATATTCGAGAAATATTGATTACAAAAAATTCCGTGAAATAGCGGACATGGTAGGGGCATTTCTTTTTGCGGATATTGCACATCCTGCAGGATTAATAGCAAAGAAACTGCTTAATGACCCGCTTCCTTATTGTCACGTGGTTGCCACAACGACTCATAAGACTTTAAGAGGGCCGAGAGGCGGAATGATATTAATCGGGAAGGATTACGAGAATCCGTTCGGATTAAAGGCACCGAAATCCGGCCGTGTGAAAATGATGAGCGAGCTTGTGGATTCGATGGTAATGCCGGGGGTACAGGGAGGACCGTTAATGCATGTGATTTCGGCGAAAGCGGTTGCTTTCAAGGAAGCATTGGAGGATTCGTTTACTTTATACGCTAAGCAGGTTATAAGCAATGCGAAGGCATTTTCGGCCAAACTTACATCAATGGATTATAAGATAATATCCGGCGGAACGGATAATCATTTAATGCTGGTTGATTTAAGAAATAAAAACATAACGGGCAAAGCAGCGCAGGAAGCGCTCGATGAAGTCGGTATAACGTGCAATAAAAACGGCGTTCCTTTCGATGACAAGAGCCCGATGATTACGAGCGGGATAAGGCTTGGTACACCTGCATTAACGACAAGGGGAATGAAAGAAGCGGAGATGGAGTTGATAGCGGAATTAATAGACAAAGTCGTTACAAATCCAAACGATGAAAAAGTAAAAGCGGAAGTACAGGAAGAAGTAAAGAAATTAACCTCACGCTTTACAATGTATGGAAAAAGATGAAAAAGAAATGTCGTTTCTGGATCATCTTGAAGAGCTGAGATGGCGGATAATAAAGGCTTTGTCAGGAATAATAATCGGCAGTATAGTTACGGCATTTTTTATTGATCGGATAGTAAATAATATTTTATTTGAGCCGGCAAAGAATACCGTACCTCCACTTACGATAATAAACCTCAAACCATACGGACAGTTTTTGCTTTATATGGAAGTAATTATTATAGGGGGGGCAGTATTAAGTGTTCCGAATATAATATATCAGTTCTGGAGATTTATAGAGCCGGCTTTGAAGCCGAACGAAAGGAAATACATTGTGAGCATAGTGCTTTTCACGACCGTTTGTTTTCTTTCCGGAGTTGTATTTTCTTATTATTTATTATTGCCTGCGGCGCTCGGATTTTTTGCGGGTTTCGGAACGACTGTTATAGAGAATAACATTGCGGCGAACGAGTATTTAAGTTTCGTGATATCGATGGTACTTGCTTCGGGATTGGTATTTGAATTGCCAATGGCATCATTTTTTCTTTCGAAGATCGGGATTTTAAAGCCGTCTTTTATGAGGAAATACAGGCGTCACGCGGTAATTGCAATATTATTAATTGCCGCGATAGTAACACCGGGACCCGACATAACGAGCCAGGTAATGCTTGGGATACCGCTTTTTATACTGTATGAAATAAGCATTTTAATATGTAAATATTCGCAGAGGAAAGAAAAGCCGGGAGAAAACGGTTAGACACTCTTGCGGGAAAGAAATTAATGAACTTAAAAGAAATAATATCACCGGTAGCGAATGAACTTGAGGAATTTCAAAAGCAATTTGCAGGTTCTTTGAAATCCAAGGTTGCTTTAATAGATTTAATTACGCGTTATATACTCAGGCAGAAGGGGAAAAAGATAAGGCCGATACTGGTACTGCTGGGTGCAAAAATATGCGGTGAAATAAACCAGAGGACATACATAGCAGCTAACCTTGTAGAGCTTCTACACACGGCGACTTTGATTCACGATGATGTTGTTGATGATGCAAAGAAACGAAGGGGGCTTGCATCCATAAACGCGGTATGGAAAAACAAAGCTTCAGTATTAATTGGTGATTATTTGTTGTCAAAGGGATTATTGATTTCTTTAGAAAACAAGGAATGCGAGTTTTTATATACTACATCCGAGGCTGTAAGAAGGATGAGCGAAGGGGAACTTCTGCAGATTCAAAAAGCCCGTAATTTTGATGCTACGGAGGAAACATATTTCAGGGTTATATCCGATAAGACCGCTTCACTGATAAAAACCTGCTGCAAGCTGGGAGCATTGAGCTCAACGAAAGACGAGAGAAAGATAGATGCGTTATCGACATACGGAGAAAATCTCGGGATAGCATTTCAGCTGCGTGATGACCTTTTGGATTACATAGGAAGAAAAAAGCTTCTCGGAAAGTCGACGGGGAACGATGTAAAGGAAAAGAAATTCACGTTACCGCTGATATATTCACTCGAGAACGCCCCGAAGAAAAAAGCAGGCGCGATTATGAAATTAATTAAAAGCGATTCAGTAAAGAAATTTGAATCTGTTTATTACTTTGTCGAGGAATATGGCGGGATAGAATATGCTTCAGGCAAAGCAGATTTGTACAGCAGAAAAGCGATAGATGCATTAAAGAACTTCTCCAATTCTGAAGCGAAAACATCTCTTGTTGAATTAGTGAACTTTGTAACAAAGCGGGAATATTAGTTTGTAAAGTTTATAAAGTTTTTAAAGTTTATAAAGTAAGAGCGTAAACCTTACAAACCTTACAAACCTTACAAACCTTATAACTTATACGCTCTTAAGATTTGATAAATCCCAATCCCGAACGCCACCGAAACATTAAGAGATTGCTTTATCCCGTACATTGGAATCTCTACCGAAAAATCTGCAAGGTCAATTATTTCTTTGGATATACCCGTGATTTCATTTCCGACCACGAGGCAGACGGGGAAATCCGTTTTCTTAAAATTCCATATTAATCTTCCCTCATCTGTAATTTCAAGAACACAGATTTTTACTCCTTCCGATTTCAGTTTCTTTATTACTTCAATCGGGTCTTTGTGATATTCCCACGGAACGCTCAGTGTAGAGCCGAGTGCAACTTTTTCGATTTCTTTTCTTGGCGGGTGAGGGGTGTAACCTGTCAGAAAAAGCTTTTCGATGAAAGCTCCGTCTGATGTCCTGAAGATTGCACCGACATTATATATGCTCCTTATGTTATCACACAAAGCATAAATCGGGTGACGCTCGAAATTATTTATTACCGTTAAATCTTTCCTGCTGACTTTTATTTCCGCGTGACTGAGTTTCTTCATAACACAAATTACGATTATTTTTTTTTGAATTCAGTGGAAAAAGATATAAAAGGAAATTTATTATTTCTTTTTTCACTTTTATAAAGCAAAATCTTATTTAATTTGAAGTGTGAATATAAAAAACAAGATAAAAGAATTTTTTTACGAAGAAGGAATTCTTTCGCAAAAGTTCGAAACATACGAATTCCGGAAATCCCAGCTGGATATGGCACTGGCCATATATGGTTCGCTCGAAAGCAAGTCGCATATTTTTGTTGAGGCACCGACAGGTATAGGGAAGAGTTTTGCATATCTGTTGCCTGCGATATATTATGCAAAAGAAAACAACACGAAAGCAGTAATATCCACGCATACAATTAATCTCCAGGAGCAGTTAATCGGGAAAGACATACCGTTTTTACAGGAGCATCTGCCGGTGGATTTCAAAGCGGCGCTTATTAAAGGAAAAAACAATTACATCTGTCCGAAGCGGCTAAGGATAGCATATGAAAATGCCGGTGCGCTTTTTGAGAATTTGGAAATTAAACTGCTCGATAAGTTATACGGCTGGTCGAGGCAGACAACGGACGGGACGCTTTCGGACATACCATTTCAGGTGATTCCGAATGTATGGAGCAGTGTTTGTGCGGAGAGGGGGATTTGCACTAACAAGACCTGCGGAAATTACGAAGATACGGAATGTTTTTACGCAAAGGCAAAGTACAAAATTTCTCAAGCGGATGTAGTTATCGTAAATCATCACTTATTTTTCACTCTTTTTGCGGGTGTAAAGGGTTCGGATGATGAAGGATATTTATACAAGAATGATTTCGTGATATTTGACGAAGCGCACACGCTTGAGACAGTTGCGTCGGAGCATATAGTCCCGGCGATTTCCCGCGAAATGATAAAATATTATTTGCTTAGATTATACAACGACAGGAAGAAGAAGGGATTTCTATTGTCTTTTCCTTTTCTGCATATAATTCCGGTAATTCAAAATCTTCTCGAGGTCAACCAATATTTCTTTCAGGAAATTAAAAGAGAAATATTTCATTACAGGAACAAGGACGAAAAAAAACTTGCATTAAGGGTAACGGAAAAAAATATAGTAAAAAATATTTTAAAAGACGAAATTGAAAATCTTTTAAAAAATTTAAGGGGGCTCAGGCAATATTGTAAGAGCGATTTACAGGAAAACGAGTTGGTGGATTATATTATCAGGTTCGGAGAATTAAGCCGTTTGGTTGAAGATTTCCTGCAATTAAAAGATGAAGACGAGAATTTTGTTTACTGGGTGGAACTATCTTCACAGAAAGAGGATGCAAATATTTCTTTATGCGTTTCTCCTGTGGACATATCGGAATATTTCAGGGAAAACATTTTCAGGCCGGATAACTCCTGCATATTAACGAGTGCAACTTTAACGGTGAGCAATAGTTTTGATTATTTTAAAAGGAGGCTGGGTGCGGAGTCAGCGGATGAGTTACAACTGCCGACGCAATTTGATTTTTACAGACAGGTAAAGCTTTACATTCCGAAAGAAATGCCGGAGCCGCAGAGAGAAAACGTCGAAGCTTACAATGTAAAGCTTAAAGAGTGGATTAATTACTTCATAAAAATGACGGAGGGCAAGGCGCTTGTGCTGTTTACGAATTCGCTTTTGATGAGGCAAATTGGCGGTGAGCTGAGGAATGAACTTGAGAACGAAAACATTGAGGTTCTGATGCAGGGGGAAGGAATTTCCAGGAGAAATTTATTACACAGTTTCAAGGAAAACACAAATTCGGTTTTACTCGGACTGGATAGTTTCTGGCTTGGAGTAGATGTACCCGGAGAATCTCTGAGTAATTTAATAATAACGCGTCTTCCTTTCTTTGTTCCCGACCATCCTTTGATTCGGGCGAGATTGGAATACATAGATACGAAAGGGGGAAACAGTTTCATGGATTATTCTTTACCAGAGGCGGTTTTAAAATTCAGGCAGGGGATAGGGAGGTTAATCAGGCATAAAACAGATACGGGTATTATAGCGGTTCTCGACCCGAGAATTATAACGAAATCATACGGAAAGCATTTTATCAATTCTATAGACGAGTGCCCGATGGAAATAATATAATTCCCGATAACAGTAAACAGATTTTCAATTCCATTTCTTATAATCAATCATTTAGGTATTTTTCTGTATGGAAAACACAGAAAACGAAAAATTACCGGCAGAGCCTGCTGAAAGCGGATTAAACGAGCCTGCCGAAGGCAGGGAAAGTGAAAATTCGGAATTAAGAAGGGTTATTCCTTCGGTATCGGAATCGGAAAAATGCGTAATAGACGTGAATAAATCGATATATTCAAATGCACGTGCATGTGCGGTAAAAATACTTGTCAGATGCGAGCGCTCGGATGCATACCTCGAGAAATTAATCGACACGGAATTTAAGAATACCCTGTTGAATGATTTTGACAAATCGTTGCTTAATGAGTTGACGCATGGGGTTATAAGGTGGTTGAGAAGGCTTGACTGGTTTTTGAACGGATTTTATCGCGGGCAGTACGAGAAATGCCTCTCCGATGTAAAAAATGCGATGCGTGTAGCGTTATATCAGATACTTTTTTTAAATAAAATTCCTTATTCGGCGGCTGTCAACGAGGCTGTGGAATTCGTAAAGAAAGTCAGGGGTGACAAGCTTGCGGGAGTAGTAAACGGTTTATTAAGGACCATTATAAGAACGCTCGATGCACTTGTATGGCCAACGAGGGAAATCGATGAGGTCAATTATCTCGGTATAATTCAGTCGCATCCGAACTGGATTGTAAGAAGGTGGATTTCAAGATTCGGTTTCGATGAAGCACAAAAGTTATGCGAAGCAAACAATAAAAGACCGTTTTTAACGATAAGAGTGAATAAATCTAAAATAAAAGCCGAAGACTTTTACGCTCACATGCAGGAACTAAACATACCGTATTCACAGTGCTGTTACATAGATTATTTCTTTACTACGAAAATGATGACCAAAATATACAATGATGAATTTTTCAAGAAAGGATACATAACCGTGCAGGATGAGAGTGCGGGATTAGTTTCGCATTTACTGGCACCGAGGGAAGGTGATTTGATTTTGGATGTATGTGCCGCACCGGGAGGAAAGACTTCACACATTTCCGAGCTGACGAACAACAAATGCAAGATAATAGCAATCGATAAATATCTTTCCCGGGTTGAGACGATGAAAAAGAATTTCGAGAGGTTCGATTTATCGAACATTCTCGCATTTCACGAAGATGTAAGCAATCCCAGGACGGATTTAATGAAGAGCAAGATAATCGGCAAAGTAGACAAGGTTTTGGTGGATGCACCATGCTCGGGGCTTGGAGTTCTTTCGAAGAAACCCGATATAAAATGGAAACGCGAGCCAAAGGATATATACGAGCTTCAGGAATTGCAGCTTGAATTGCTCGAGAGAGCTTCCGAATATGTAAAGCCAAACGGAGTGCTGGTTTACAGCACCTGTACGATTGAAACGGATGAGAACACGGATGTAGTGAAGAAGTTTTTAGAAAAACACAGCGAGTATGCATTGGATGATGCAAAAAATTATCTTCCTTCTGATGTCGTAGGGAGCAGCGGATGTATGGAGTTATATCCGCATATACATAATACTGACGGTGCGTTTGCGGCGAGGTTAATAAGAAAGCAATGACATAAAAAAAAGCCCTTAAAAAGATTTAAGGGCTTTAAAATTTTTCACCTGATAAAAATTATTACTTTACATATACATTAATCATCCAATAATAAATCACAGACGAAATTTTATTTATAAGTTTCGTCAAAGAAGTCGCCGATTTTAAGTCTTGCATTAATCAGCACAGTAACAACACCCAGCGAGCCGGTTGTACCTTTTGTAAGTCTGACCGAAGGTCCTATGGCGAACGAGCTGAGTGAAAATCCTTCACCGATACTGGACACATAAGCTTCCAGCAGCAACTGGAAGTTACGTTTAGAGCTTCCGAACGTAGCGTTAATCCTGACATCGAAAACGGAGTTAGCCAGTGTCAATTCTCTTCCGACAAATCCGCAATGAACTTCACCGAGGTATTTTGCTATATAGAGTTTTGACCTTGTTGACCTGAACACCCTGATGGGGTATCTGAATTCCCAGTTGACGTAGCCGCCTTTAACGATCACGTTATTAGGCATATATCTGTATGTTTCCGCCGAATCCGGAGCGAAATTCTTTATCTGAATCGGAGGGTCGTAATCACCTGTGTCAATGGTCGAGAAGTAACCAATCTGGAAGAAATTACCAAACGGTATAACGTAGTTTACTTCGAGTCCGAGTTTAGGAGTGAAAATGTTATTGTAGTTTCCGAATTTACTTTCTCTCTCGTCTTTAGTGGCGCCCGCAGAGCGTTTCAATACAAGTTCTTTAAGTCTTGTCGTAATACCGACAGATGCTCCGAGCATATGGAAGCTTGCGCCTATAATATCCGTTTCCAACGGACCGGAGTAAGGTGTACCTGTATGGAACGAAAATCCGAATCCTCTTTTAATCGGGATACCGAGAGGGTCGCCGCCGAAGAAGTTCAGATACTGGTTAATATATGCTACGGAGTTTACAATTTCGATTTCTCTTTTTGGAGGAGCTAAGAATTCTCCTAATTTCACTCTTTTAACAGCCTCTACGAAAACCGATGCATAGTTATAACCGGTTTTTGAAAGGTTATTTTTATTAATACCCGTCCATCTTATCATAAACAATAAAATTGAATCGGGAATCATAGATGCATTATATGATTTAGCTGTCGGGTCACCTTCTTCTCCGATAGTAACAGTCCTCATAGTCGGGTCAGTTAAATTGAAAGACAGAATGATTGTTCCCAAAGGAGGACTAATAAGAAGTACATCCTGAATCTCCTTGAATTTTCTGTCATCCTCAGTTTTACCATCAATTTTAAAGTGACTCCATGAAGTCCTGTCATCTTCAATTTCTTTGAATACGTAATCTAATCCTTTCTTTGGCTCAGTACTCGTAGTGGTTGTAAAAGTAACGTTAGTGTCGAGAGTTATCGGTGTATATGTCGTATCAGCTGTTATTGTCGGTTGAATAGTCGGTTCTTCAAGAATTATTGGAGTAGTTGTTGTGTCAATTGTAATCATTTCTTCTTCCTGAGCAAACATTTTCAGATTTGAGCAGAAGAAAATTAACACCAGACCGATTATTCCAATTACCGTTTTTGAAATTTGATTCTTCATTTTTATTAATAATAATTAATTAACAATCTTTTTGTAACTATTTAATTATTTTTTATCTTTTAGAAAATCTACCATTTTCCAAAATAAAAAGTGCCAACTTGAGAAACCGAAAATTTCGGATTATATTTATCTTTAACAGTCACATTGAACTGAGCCCTGTACGGTTCGTCTTTTCCCTTTGACCAAGCGTCGAACTGAGCTTCAGAGCCGAGCAATGCCAATGTTACGTCCCAAACAGTTGAGCTAACCTGCTGTGTTCTTACAGGACCGCTTATCGAAACGGACAAGTCACCTGGATTGCTTGAGACGATAGTAACTCTGAATCCGACAGAATTCTGAACAGATCTTAGCGATGCCTCCGGTCCTCCGGGACCTACTTTTTGTATATCAATTTTCGGAGCTTGCTTTTGTTTAGTCGGTTTGGTATCGCTCGAATTGCCGACCGTAAACTTAACCGAACTTTCACCGCCTAACTGAACAGCCGCCGACTGCTGTGGAGGAATGGATGCAATTGTCCTTCCGTCGGCTGTCAGGACGAGGGTTTCGGCATAAGGATTTCTGATTTTAGTAACCGAATACTGTGTCAGTTCAACGCCCTGCACCGTTGCGATTTTTTGCTGTTCTTTAGGAATATCCACCTTTGTCTGCTGTTGTGTAAATGTCGGTTGGTCTCTCTGTATTTGTATCTGCGGAGGTGGCTGCTGCTGGGGTACATCTTTTTTCAGCTGTTCGAGCTGAGCCATTAATTTTGACATATCTTCCGCAGTATATTTCATATTAGTATCTATAGTGATGCTTGGAATAAGTCCCAAAGCAAGGATAGAATCAATATATTTTTTCAGCGAGTCCGCATATGTTTTCTGAACTACTGTTTTTGCGTCAAGTACCTCTTCAAGGTTTATATCAGCACCTTTAAGAGCTATAACGCAAATCACGAATATATATAATACCTGATATATAACGAATTTTACATCTCTTGTGCCGCCTTTTTTCATATGCTTTTTAAAAATTTATTATTGAAAAAAGATTAATTTAAAAATTTAACGTTTTCCAGCGAGATAAACAAGGTTATCCAAACTCTTCAGAGCATTCGAATCTTTCAGATTAGAAATCGTTTCTATTAACATTTGAGATGTCTTTTGCAGTTCACCTAAAACCTTTTCATCAGGCAATTTAATGCTATTAATTTCAGAGCCAATTTTGTGAATTGCATCCATATTAGTTTTTAAAGTGGATGAATACTCAGACGTCTTTTGAACAAGTGACGCCACATTCGTTAATGTATTCAGCGAATTATTGATTTGTTTTACCAATTCAGGGTCGAATACTTTAATTGTGCTTAGTTCTGCAATTGTACTTTTCAGAGTTGCGATGCTCTTTACAAATTGTTCATTAACAGCATGCGATGATTTAATAATGTTGAGTATTTCTTCAGCATCGGTTTTAGAGATTTGTTTTACACCGCCCGTGGTAGCGAGGCTGGAAATAAGTTCTCTGTTAGCTTCTTTCAGACCGTCGAGCAAAATTTCCTGATTAGCACTTTGATTATAGAAATCATACTCTGTTTCAAATTTGTTGATTTCTTCTGTTATTGCCTGGAACTGCAAGCCCTGAACTTCGAACACCGAGCCGAACAATTTTCCGATTGCGAGTATTAAAATTGATTTAACTTCAAATGGAACAGAAAATCCCAAGAATATGGTATTGCCTTCTTTGATTGAAATTAAGAGGATGGCAGCACCAAGTAATGGCATTGCAGTTGCAATTGCATCTACAAGTCCGCTGTAGCTTTCTATTATTCTTGCGATAATGTCTTCAGCCGGACCTTTTGTTGCAATTTGCTTTTTCAGGCTTCTGTTTGATAAATAAGCAAATAAGATAAATAAGATGTATGCAGCAAACGGGAGCCACCAGAACCTTATTGGTTCAACAGACTGATTTGTCAATTGAGCTCCTGGAAAAATGAAGCTTGCAAAATTAGTTGCCACACGGCCAAGGAAGGGAACATAAGCTACATCAACAACTATTGAAAGCAAAAGAAGTAAAAATGAAGGTAATGCCGAACGCAGAACATCTATAGACCCTTCACGGTCTATTTGTTTTAAGTGTTGTTTAACGATATACGAGTTTATCTGAATCAGTTCCGAGTGATTTTCTTTAACCGTTCTAATCCTTCCCTGAATTTGTTCGTCAGTCAATTGTGTAACACCTTCAGTAACGGTTTTACTGAATGTTTTAAATGTTGGTTTTTCTGCCATATTTGTTGTATTTAAAATTTATAAGAGTTTAAAATACTACACTTTAGGTAAATTTATCCAAAGTAAATTAATAAGTCAATCTAATAAATTATTTATTAAAAAAAACTGTATTTTATATTCCATTATATCTTTCATAGGCATCGATAATGTTTTTGACAAGCCTATGTCTGACCACGTCGTTTTTGTTAAAATACACGAATTCGATATCCTGTATGCCCTTCAGCACGTTTTGAATTTGAACCAATCCCGAATGTTCTTTTCCCGGCAAATCAATCTGTGTAATATCGCCTGTAACGATGGCTTTTGAATTCGGACCCAGGCGAGTAAGGAACATTTTCATCTGTACATTAGTTGCATTTTGTGCTTCGTCCAAAATTACGAAAGAATTATTAAGAGTTCTACCCCTCATATAGGCGAGAGGAACAATTTCGATTATATTTTTTTCCATATAATTTTTCAATTTTTCCATAGGTATCATATCTTCGAGGGCATCATACAGAGGTTTCAGGTACGGGTCAATTTTTTCTGACAGGTCTCCTGGAAGGAACCCCAGGCTTTCGCCAGCTTCGACAGCGGGTCTTGAGAGTACCACTTTATTTATTTGTTTATTCTTCAGAGCGGAAACAGCAAAGGCTACTGCCAGGTATGTCTTGCCCGTTCCCGCGGGTCCTATTGCGAAAACGATATCGTTATCCTTGATTTTCTTTGCGTATTCAAACTGCGTTTCAGTTTTAGGTTTGATGAAATTATTTTTCTTATACAGAATTATACTGTCAATTTCCGAATCGTTTATTCCGAAATTATTTTTAAAAGCGGAATCCGGATAATTGTCGTCGGTCAATTCGAGAACGAGTTTTATATCATTTTTATTAATTTTTCCCTGTCTTCCCTGAAGAAAGAAAAGCTCCTTAAATATTTTTTCAAGGACAAGAACTTCTTTTTCTTCACCTTTAAGTATGATTGATTCGCCTCTGACAATTACGGTTGAATCGAAATGCTCTCTTAATTCGTTAATATTTTCTTCGTTTACGCCGGTAAGGTTGAGAATATCAGAACTTTTTATTTGAATTACTTTTTCCGTATGAATCAATTTATTTTAAAAAAAAGCCTTTATACAGGGATGTATAAAGGCTTTTACTATTTTAATATTTAATTCTTGTATGCCAAGAATCAAAAATTATTTATTTCTTTGGTTCTTCTTTCTTCACGTCTTTCTTCACGTCTTTTTTCTCGTCTTTCTTCACGTCTTTCTTCACGTCTTTTTTCTCGTCTTTCTTCACGTCTTTCTTTACATCACCTTCTTCTTTTTTCACAACTTTTTTGTGATACCATCTTTTATATTTTTTGGCTTTGTCCAAAGCTGCTTTTTCGAGTTCTTTTGTCAAAGCCGGGACTTTCAAGACCTGTCCTGGATAGATTAAGTTGGGGTTCTTTATGGTTTTTGGAACTTTAGGAGGTGCTGAAACAACGCCTTTTTCGTTAGCTTCCCAAAGAACGGGCCACATTTTCGGATTGTTGTAGATTTCTTTCTTTGCTGCAATCTTGTACAGGCAGTCGCCTTTTACAACAGTATATCCTGCCGGTGTAACGACAACCGGACCCCATTTTGCTATATCGTTACCTAATTTTTTATATCTTGCTTCAAAATCGGGATGACATCTTAAGTTCGATTTTCCCAATTCGGCATACATTTTCTCTGCATCTTCTTTCTTACCTTCTTTATTCTTTACTATTGTTTCCAATTTTCCAAGATTTGTTTTGAAGGCATCATATTTATCTTTTCCACCGCAAGCCGCCCAATATGCATCTTCGGCTTTTTTTACATCGGCTTTCTTTGTTTCTAAGGTTTTTGCAAGAGCGTCTTTATCTTTTTGAAGCTCTTCAACTTTACCGGTTAATTCTGTTTTCTTGGCTGTGTATTCATCAATTTGCCTTTGCCATTCTTCCATAGTCATTTCTTCTTCCTGTGGAGTTTCTTCGTCTTGAGCGAATGCAAATTTGCTACCAATTGCCAAGGAGAGTACCAGTAAAACTAATAATAATTTATGGAATTTCATTTATTAAAATCTCCTTTTAAAATTTTTTTTAAAGTTTTTTAAAATCGTTTTTTAGAACAAATTATTTGCAGTTTTTCACTGCATCGGCCAATTTATTGAAGTTCTTAATTGACTCGTCTTGTTTTGCAATTTGTTTTTGCAAATCAGCTTTTTCGCTTTCCAGCTTGCTAACATCGCTTTGAAGTTTTTCAACTTCAGCTTTTAAATCAGCTAATTCTTTTAACTGTTCTTCATCTGGTCCGCCACCGCAGCCGACTAACCCGGCAAAGAATGCGATAGTCAGAAAAGTTATGAACATTTTTTTTAATTTTGCCATTTAATACCTCCTGTATTTTTTTTGGCGTTGTTTATAAATAAGTTTATTAATACGATACAAATATAAACTATTTATTTTGTCTTGTCAAGTCATAATTCTAAAAAAGTAGACATTAAAAAGCCTTAAAACAAAATAAAAATGAAGATTTTCAGATTAATTCTAAAAAAATGGACTGGGGTATAATAAGTAAAATTACACTTTTTGATTTGAGAGATTCAATATTAATATAAATCACTATAGCACAAGAATGATGCTATGCAATAAAGGTTGATTGAATATCATTCCCACTCTATGGTAGCGGGGGGTTTTGAGCTTATATCGTATACCACTCTGTTTACACCTTTAACAGTATTGATTATTTTATTTGAAATGTATGTCAGGAAATCCTTCTCGAAGTGATAATAATCAGCTGTCATACCGTCCACGGATGTGACGGCTCTGAGAGCGATTACATTTTCATAGCTTCTCTCATCTCCCATGACTCCTACAGTTTGCACGGGAAGCAGAACGGCGAATGCCTGCCATATTTTATTGTACAGTTTAAATTTTATCAGACTATTTATAAAAATCTCATCAACCTCTTTAAGCAGTTCGGTTTTTTCTTTTGTTATATCGCTTATTATTCTCACAGCGAGTCCCGGTCCGGGAAAAGGATGTCTGTTAATGAAGTAACCCGGCAATCCCAGTTTTTTCCCGATAATTCTGACCTCATCTTTAAACAGTTCCCTCAACGGTTCAATTAATTTTAAATTCATTTTTTTTGGCAAGCCGCCCACGTTGTGATGGGATTTAATAGTAACGGATGGTCCTTTGAAGGAAACCGATTCGATAACGTCCGGATATAGAGTCCCCTGCACGAGATATTTTGCCCCTTTTATCTTTCCGGCTTCTTTTTCCAGAATCTCGATGAATGTCTTGCCGATAATTTTTCTTTTCTTTTCCGGGTCGACGACTTTTTTTAACCGGCTTAAAAATATTTTCGAAGCATCTACAAATTTTAAATTGAATTTGAAATTCTTTTTAAATAACCTGATAACGTTTTCGCTTTCGTTTTTTCTCATCAATCCGTTGTCGATATGTATACATGTTAATTTTTTGCCGATTGCTTTATTCATCAGCATTGCGGCCACCGAGGAATCAACGCCTCCGCTCAAAGCGCAAATAACCGTGCTGTCGCCTGTTTTCTCCTTTATCTCTTTTATTTTAGTATCGATAAAAGATTTTGCCTCGAAGAGATTTTTCACTTTACAGATTTTATATATAAAATTATTCAAGATATTTTTTCCGTAATCGGTGTGATGTACTTCCGGGTGGAACTGCAATCCGTAGACGCCGAGTTTTTTATTCTCATAACTGCTTATGATACCGTTTTTACTTTTCGATGTAACGGTGAAATCACCGGGAAGGATATTTATCGAGTCACCGTGGCTCATCCACACCCTTAAATCTTTTTTTAAATTGCCGAACAGTTCGGATTTTTTAGCTGTCTTTATTAAGGTATGGCCATATTCCCGTGACTTTGCTTTATGGATTACTCCGCCGAAATATTTTGCCATTAAATGGAAACCGTAGCATATTCCCAGTACAGGTATATTTTTTTCTTTAATAAAATTCAGGTTTTCTTCCGACAGAGACGGCGAATTTTTTTCAAGGACACTTGCCGGGCCGCCCGATAAAATTATGCCTTTGAGATTTACGCTTTTATTTGCAGTTATTATTTTGTTCACGTCTTCGTGGAAAGGGTGAATTTCACAATACACGTTACTTTCGCGGATTTTTCTTGCGATAAGTTGCGTATACTGCGAGCCGAAGTCGAGTATTAAAATGAAATCAAATTTTTTCAATTTTTACAGAATTTATTTTTAGCCAAAAACACGGCTCCCTCAGCGGCAGTGTGTTTTTTATTTGTTAAAATTATATTTCCGAAATTACTTTTTAATTTATTCTTTAGTTTTTCGGACAGAGCGTTTTTATTTTCAAGGATGCTTCCGGAAAAAGCCACTTTAATTTTCTTTTTCAATTTTATTGTCGAGAAAAATACTTCGAAATGATATAAGAGTTCATCGACCGCCTTATTGATTATTTTTTTTGCGTCCTTGTCATTTTTGTCCGCGTATTCGAGGACTAAGGGAACGAGTTTCTGCAAATCGAAATTATCCCGATAAATAATATTAAGAATATTCTTCCTGTTTATTGAATATTTCCTTTCGATTGCCCGGGACAACCTGCTTAATTTAACATTTCTGTCATATTCAACGGCAAGATTTTTTATAGCACTTTTTCCGATATCGTAGCCGCTGCCGTAATCACCGATTATTTTTCCCCAGCCGCCTATTCTGACAAATTTATTATTTATCAGACCGAAGAGTATAGAGCCGGTTCCGCATATTAGTATTAAGCCGTCATTTCCACCGAAAGCTCCGTATAGAGCAATTGATGAGTCGGAATCGATTAATATATTTTTAAAGCCAAGCAATTTTGACAGATGCATTTGCAATTCTTTCTTCACATTTTGTTCTCTCACGCCTGCAAGTCCGATGCAAATTCCCCTGCAGTTGAAAAGATTTAATTTTTTTTTATATACAGCGTCTGCAATAATGTTTTGTAAATGTGCCAGCAGTTTTTCTTTCCCGGATACAGAATAATGAACGGCATTATATGATTTTCCGATTACGAAATTATTTTCCGAGTCAGTTATGAGCAATTCGGATTTTGTTCCGCCTGAGTCTATACCAATGAAGAAAGTATTTTTGTCCATTTAAAAAATTAATAATTTTAAAGGAAAGTAAAAACTTATTAAATAATAATAAAAAATAAGTCATTAAAGATATGTACGGGTTAATTAGGGATGTTCTTTTAGTGCATCGGAGCACGATATATTAATTTGAAAGATGGGGTTGATTTTTACGTATTTTCGCAAAAAACTTGAAATTTTATAATTTTTTAAAACTGATTTTAAAAAAAATAACTTGCAATTGTTATTCATTGCATTTATATTTAGGCAATTGAAAATGGTAATTATGAAAAAATCTGTACTATTTGCTTATATTATTATCATATTAACCACCTTTTCGGGGATGCTCCTTGCGGGTTTGACACTGCAGTATTTCATGGCTAAGACCAACGGGGAAGGTATACTTGTCGAATGGAAAACCGGTGATGAAGCCGGGACTGTGAGATTTGATATTGAAAGGAGTGCTGCAAATCCGGATAATTTCATATTCATAAAATCGATTAGTGCTACGGGCAATAATTCATATTATTCATATCAGGATAACGGAGTTAATTTAAAAGGCAGCGAGAGTTCTTCAATATATTTTTACAGATTAAAATGTTATCAGCCGAACGGAAGTTATACATATTCCAACTCAATATCGGTTGTACATGCAATATCGGGGATAAAGACCACCTGGGGAAGCATCAAAGCTATATTTAGATAAGGTTTAGTTAAGTATTATTATTGAAAACTTCTGAAAACTGTTACCTCTTGAAAATATACATGCGTAAGAATTTTCAGAAGTTTTTAAATAAATAAAAAAAGGAAAAATAATATGGCTGAGAGTACAAGAGTTATCAATATCCCTCCAGAAGAGATAGAAGCCGGAAAAACGATGGCATTCGTATCTTATTTAAGCGTAATAGTAGGATTACCGCTATTTATCATACCGCTTGTTGTAGAAGACATGAAAAAAAATAAATTTACCATGTATCATACCGAGCAGGCAATAGTATTATATATAGTATCCCTGATAGGATGGGTAACGGGAACTATCGGTTCTTTCGTTTGTATCGGAGCTATTTTATATTTAATAGTTCTGCTTGCCTGGATATTCGGAATTATAGGAATAATTAATTCTTTTGGCGGCAAGGTTGTACCTGTACCGTTATTTGGTCAGTTTGGTGAAAAATTTAATCTTGTGAAATAAAAATTTCAAATTCAGTTCTTAATAAAAAATAATTATTAATTTAAAAGCAGGAGTAAATATGTTATTATCAATTTTATTTTTCTTGTTTCAGAGTGACGAAGAAATCTCAGGCGGTGCTGCTGCTATAATGGGAATTATTATGTTTTTGATATACGCTGCGGTAATTATAGTGATGATTGCTTCGATGTGGAAGATCTTTGTAAAAGCCGGGAAACCGGGTTGGGCAGCAATAATACCGATTTACAATTTAATAGTTCTGCTGGAAGTAGTTGGAAGACCAATGTGGTGGATTTTGATTTACATAATTTGTTCACCGATTGCCGCAATTGTTGTTTCTCTCGACCTGGCAAAATCATTCGGCAAGGATATCGGATTCGGAATCGGATTGATAATTCTTCCGATTGTATTCATGCCGATGCTTGGTTTCGGTTCTGCAACATACGTAGGTCCTTCTGCTGCACAAAATAAACCACAAGCATAAATTTGAGGTTTCCGAAAGTTTTTAAAGATAAGAAATTCAGAGCGGCTGTGATAATATTTATCACAGCCGTTTGTATTTTAACGTTATACCTTCTAAATCCTGAAGTGTATACTTTTCATCCGCCCTGCTACTGGTACCTTATTACCGGAAAGCTGTGTCCGGGCTGCGGCGGGATAAGAGGGATGCATTATTTTCTGCACGGGGATTTCGCCGATGCATTGAAATTTAATTTAATGCTGGTAATAGCGGTTCCCCTTGGCTTGTATTACCTGTTATCGCAATTTTCGATTTTATTTTTTAATAAACCCTTCCCGGACCTGATAAGCCTCAAAATTGTTTTCTATCCTGTCTTGTTCTTCGCAATCCTGTACTGGATATTAAGAAATGTATAGATATCAAAATTGCATAATAGAAAATAAAAAAAATTTATGGTAATGACTCCGTAGGAGTCAAATAACAGTAACAGTAAAATACTCTTCCTTGCTTGACTCCTTTAGGAGTCAAATATTATAAATCTAAAATGAAAATTTATTGTTATTCGACTCCAAAAGGAGTCGTGACATTTATTATTAATAATAGCTACTGATATTAAACTCCTACGGAGTTTTTCTCTTAATTTATAATTAGTCATTTGATTTTCCATTCTTCTGACTTCCGAATTCGGAATCCTCTTTTTTGAGTATCAATTTTTAAATATAATCTGAATTTCATATTAGTTATTTTTATATAAATTCATAAACAAATATGTTTGAAAAACTCGAAAAAGTAAAAGAGCGGTATTTTGAAATTGCCGAATTGTTGTCCAAGCCGGAAACCATTAATGACCAGAAGGAATTTAAAAAACTTTCAAAGGAATACTCGGGTCTGACAGAAGTAGTGGAAACTTACGACCTGTACCGTGAAACGGAAAAAAACATCGAAGAGAATAAAGCGCTTTTATACGAAAGTTCGGATACGGAGATGAAAGAGCTTGCAAAGGAGGAATCCGAAATTCTGGAAAATAGACGCACGGAGCTGGAATCGAAGATTAAGGAACTGCTCGTGCCGAAGGACCCGAACGATGACAAGAATGCTATTCTCGAAATACGAGCCGGTACGGGAGGAGACGAGGCATCGCTTTTTGCGGCAGAGCTTTTCAGAATGTACAACAGGTATTTCGAGACGAAGGGTTGGAAGGTGGAACTTATAGATTATAACGAGTCCGCAATTCCGGGCGGACTGAAGGAAGTCGTGATGAACGTAATAAGCAAGGGTGCATACGGTGAGTTGAAATATGAAAGCGGTGTTCACCGTGTCCAGCGGGTTCCTAAAACCGAAGCAAACGGAAGGGTGCACACTTCGGCGGCATCGGTGGCGGTTCTTCCCGAAGCGGAGGATTTCGAAATCGAAATAAACGAAAACGATTTGAAAATAGATGTGTTCCGTTCAGGCGGTGCGGGAGGGCAGAATGTGAATAAAGTGGAAACCGCTATCCGCATCACGCACATACCGACGGGCATTGTTGTGCAGTGCCAGGACGAACGCTCGCAGTTAAAAAATAAACTGAAAGCAATGAAGGTTCTCCGCTCGCGGCTCTACGAGCTCGAGCTTGAGAAACGCGACAAGGAAACCTCCGACAAGAGAAAGCAGATGGTGAAATCGGGCGACAGGAGCGATAAAATCAGGACATACAATTTTCCCCAGAACCGTCTGACCGACCACAGGATTGGTTTGACGCTTTACAATCTCACCGACGTAATGGAAGGCGATATAGAGGAGATAATAGATAAACTAAAAACCGCCGACAGGGCGGCACGTCTTGCCGATGCACAGGGAATAGAATAAAATCCTTTACCGTGCGAAAGTAAGTATTCGTAAGGCATATGCGAATCCCACAGCCTGCTCCTTATTGTTGTTATTATTACCCACCAAACCTTATAACTTGACAAACTTTACAAACTTGACAAACTTTATAAACTTGATAAACTTGATAAACTTTACAAACTTGACAAACTTGACACCTACTTTTTCATTCATTTTTTCCCTTTCATAATTTAGGTATATTTGAAGAGCAGTAGTTAGCAGTCAGTAGTCAGTAGATTAAAAAACAAAAATCTTCAAAATATGCAGTTCAGCAAAAAGGAAATTACATCGAAGCCTTCGACGGAGAGGGTGAATTTTATACGCAACAGATATTTAAGCGAGCCGCTTTTCATAGATTCGGAATACATAAAATATTACACCGAGTCGCACTCGAATACGGACGGATACAACGTATTGGAGCGCCGTGCGGAATGCCATTCGTACGCACTGGAGAGGCTGACTCCCGTAATCCGCGAGAAGGATTTGCTGGTCGGCAGTAAGACGCGTTACGTTCGCGGAGCGATACCATACTGCAATTACGCCTCGAGATATATTTTACGGGAGTTCAAAAACGAGGAAGCGGAGGCGCAGGATGCCGTGACTGATATAGGCGAAGGCGGCGGAATTGCGAAGGCGAGGCAGATTGCCGAAGAGGGCGACTTTGAATTTTTCTGCAAGAAGTATCTGATAGCGAAAGATGACAAGCACGTATTAAAGGAATCGGCGGAATATTTTCTCGGCAAGAGCATGCAGGATGTAGGCGATGCTTTATGGAAGAGGGTTTTCGAGCAGGCGGAATACATTGACAACGGCTGGCGTGCGGGACTTTACACCGCGCCTCACGACCCCGCACCCGAAGGAAGATACGTGTTGGATTACGAGACTGCGCTGGAACAGGGTTTGAACGGAATAATCGGGAGGGTAAAGGATAAGATAAAAAATACTCAGGTAACGGATTTCAAATCTGCGGAGAAAATTTATTTCTGGCGTGCGGGAATAAGGACGCTCGAAGCAACGATTAAGTGGGCGGAGAATTACGGCAGGAACGCGGAAGAGCTTGCATCGGAGGAAAAGGATTCAAAGAGGAAAAAGGAACTGCTGGATATTGCGGAGAGATGCAAGTACGTGCCGGCTAACAAGCCGAGGAATTTCCGCGATGCGATTCAGATGTTCTGGTTTATTTATCTTGCGGGTCATATCGAAGGAGCGCATCTGGGATATTCGCCGGGGAGATTCGACCGCTATATGTATCCCTATTACAAAGCGGATAAGGATGCAGGCGGAATAACAGACGGGGAAGTTCTGGAACTGCTCGAGCTTTTACGCGTGAAGATGACGGAAATAGAATACGTGGCGTCGTTTTCCTGGGCGGGACTCGGCTCGGGGAATCTTTTTCAGAATATGATTTTAGGCGGACTGGACGAGAAGGGGCACAGGGGCGACAACGAGCTTTCGCTCCTTGTGATGCAGGCGGCGATAAACTGTCAGACGACACAGCCGACTCTTTCGGTTTGGTATGACGATTCGCTGAGCGAGGAATTTCTGCTAAAGGCAATCGAGTGCGTTAAGACGGGATGCGGTTTTCCCGCGTGGTTTAACCTGAAGGTCTTCATACAGCACGAGCTTCAGAAATCAAAACTGCCCGTGCCGACGATAAGGAAATACGCGGCGATGGGCGGATGCACCGAGCCGACTATAGAAGGTATGAGTTACGGAATAGTGCAAGCGGGATTTATAAATCACGGAAAGCTTTTCGAGCTGGCGCTTAACGGCGGAATGGATCCGAGAACCGGAATACAGTTCGACGAAACGGAAGTTCCGAATAACTATGAAGAACTTTATGCGGCGTATAAATTTCATCTGCGGAATGCCATACGCAACTGGCAGAGGTACTGGAACTACGCAATGTCGGCTCACAGGCAAACTTGCAATCTGATTTTTTCATCGGTGCTTGTACGGGACTGCATAGAGCGAGGTCTTTCTCTCGACGACGGCGGGGCGGTATGCAACGGCACACCGACCACACTCAGTTCGGGAATGGTAAACATTGTAAATTCTTTAGCGGTAGTGAAGAAGCTTGTAGATGAAGAGAAATTTGTTACGATGGAAGAGCTGAGGAACGCGACGCTTAAAAACTGGGAAGGATACGATAAATTAAGGAGCAAGGCACTTGCGGTTCCGAAGTGGGGAAACAACGATGACTATGCGGATAAGATTTACGAAGATTTATTCGATACGTATTGCGATTACGTTGCCGAGCAGAACAATTATCTCGGCGAGCCGTACGACCCGTCTATGCTGGCAATCAGCACTCACGCACCTTTCGGTAAGGTGTGCGGTGCTACACCGGACGGAAGGTTTTCGGGCGAGACGCTATGCGACGGTGTGACATCGCCGTTCCCGGGAACGGACACACACGGGCCTCTTGCGGTTTTATTATCGGCGGGAAAGATAGACCATTCGCGGATTCGCGGAGGACTGCATAATATGAAATTCCATCCTTCGGCTTTGAGGGGAATACAGGGCTCGAAAAAATTGTTGAGCCTGATAAAGACATATTTCGATACGCTTGGTTTCCAGATACAATTCAATGTAGTCGACAGTGAAATACTTCGCGATGCACAGTCGCATCCGGAGAAATACAGAGATTTGATAGTGAGGGTAGCGGGGTTCAGCGCGTTTTTTGTTGAGCTTGGTAAAACAATACAGGATGAAATAATTCGCAGAACGGAGCATAATATATGACAAATCATCATGCTCACATATTCGACATACAGGATTTATCTGTTCAGGACGGACCGGGTATTAGGACTACAGTTTTCATGAAGGGCTGTCCTCTCGAGTGCAGATGGTGTTCGAATCCTGAAGGACAGAAGTTACATCCGGAGCTGATGCACATCAGCGGTTTATGCAACAGGACATACAAGTGCGTATCGGTATGTCCTTACGGTGCGGTACAAAAGACAGACGGGAGCTATCCGCAGTTCGACCGGGATAAATGCAAGGATTGCGAAAGCAGGGAATGCACAGACGCGTGTCCTTCGCGTGCATTGAAATTTGTGGGGAGAAATATTAGCGTCGAGGATTTAATAAAGAGAATAAAGCCGAACTTATCATTTTACAAAAACTCTTTAGGCGGAGTGACTTTTTCGGGAGGAGAGCCGTTTTTACAGACGGATTTTATTAAAGAATTTATAAACAGGACATCGTCATTCGGTTTATCGGTTGGGGTAGAGACATGCGGGATGTATGACGGGGACGAGGTAAGTGAGATTGCAGATAAAATCGAGTTCTTTTATTTCGATATAAAGTGCATGGACGGGAATTTACATAAAGAAGTTACCGGAAGTTCGAACGAAAAAATTTTAGAGAACCTGAAAAGTCTTGCGGAAAATTATAGCAAAAATGTTATTGTATCGATACCGATTATTCCCGGGATGAACGATACGGAAATCAACATAAAGTCGATAGCGGATTTCAGCAGGGAAAACGGAATCAGATACATCCGTCTGATTGCATATCATTCCCTCGGAGAAAGCAAGTATTATTATTTAGGCAGGGAATATCTGATGGACAAGAATTTAGCTGTTTCACAAAATCATTTAAATAATTTAAAGAGTATAGTTGAATCTTTAGGAATCTATTGTAATATTGAATGATATTCCGATTTAATTTAAAAATAACCGTAATTTCATAAAAGATATTTTCTGATGAAATTCATTTCACTCAAGTTCACGTATTCTTAGAAAACGTAAAAAATGTACGGTAACTACGTATGCATATCTTGTTGTTGATTAGGATTAATTAATTCACTATTTTTATGTAAAAATAAATTATTATGAGAATAAAAAATATTGTCTTAAAGTCAATACTTTTTGGATTGTTGTTTTGGCTTCCGTTTTTAGGGAATGAATGTACCAAGCTCGAATCGACAAACAGCATTTTCGGCTCATGGAAGCTTGTAAAGATGACGGGAAACGCACAGGATGTTTGTCTGGGAGAGATTGTGGATTTTCAGTCAAACGGCAATGCCACACTAACATGTCCGGGTGAGACTCCGGTTCAAAGGACATTTACATATTCAGGAAACATTCTTACTTATACGACAAACAATCTGAGTTACGATGTAGAGTTTAATGTTCAGAACAATATTCAGAAAATGGTACTCAGCGGTAGGAACGGAGTGGACAGGGAATTAACATACGATCAAATCTCAAAATAAAAAAAAAATAAATTCAAAATGAAAATAAAATATTCTCCATTTATATTTATAGCCTTAATAGTAGTACTTGGTTTTCTTGGGAATTCATTTTTAAGTAATGAAACGGGAAACGAGATAAAGGTAAGTTTTCCAAAGCCGATAAAGAGTGTAAAAGAATTAATAGCAGAAAAAAAAGCGGCAGGGAAATTCGAAAATGTAAAATTATTTGACATAAAAGCCACAGATGGAAAGAGTCAGGATTTACAGAACCGAGTAAAATCTTTTGTGCTATTGAGTCTTAAGAAAGAAAACATATCCGGTTTGCTGAATGAACAAAAAGAAAATATTATTTTTGAGATCCCCGTATCGGAAAACAAGATTTTAAGTTTGGAGCTTACGAAAATCCCCGTTCTTTCGGACAAGTTCGAAGTGAATTTAATAACGGAAAGAGGTATTGTCCCGTTCAGCTACAAGCCCGGAGTATATTACAGGGGGATAGTGAAAGGGAATAGCAACTCTGCCGTATCGGTAAGTATTTTTGAAAATTCCGTTGCAGGAATTATATCGGATGAGACGGGAAACTACAATTTAGGAGTGTTAGAGGGGGATAAGAGCGGAGAGAGTTATATATTTTACAACGAAAAGGATTTAGTTAAGAAGAATGAATTCAAGTGCAACGTTGATGATAACGGAAAGATGAGAATAAAAAATAATTATCAGGGAGGAAACGGTAATACAGACGGTATCAATGCGCGTCAGCCGGTAGATGTTTTTTTTGTTGCCGATTATCAGATGTACCTTGATTTTAACAATAATACGTCGAATGTAACGAATTATATTACCTCTGTATTTAATGAGGTTGCAACGATTTATCAGAACGAATTTCTGCCGGTTCAGATTTCCTCCGTTTCTGTTTACACCACTCCTGACCCTTACAGGAACTTGCATAATTCTTATAATATTCTGACTTTATTCGGTGAAAACACAAAGGACAATTTCACGGGTGATTTAGCTCATTTGCTTACGACCAGGGATGAAAATTTCGGAGGCATTTCCTGGGTAAATTCGCTCTGTGCATCATACAATCCTTATGACCATTCGGGAAGGTTCTCATTCAGCGGAATAGAAACCAGCTACAATCCTTTTCCGACATATTCATGGACTGTATCGGTTATAGCACACGAGATGGGACACAGCTTTGGTTCACAGCACACGCACGCCTGCGTTTGGCCTATTACTCAGTATACGATAGGGCAGATTGATTCCTGTTACTCATCGTCAGAGAGCTGTACGAGTGTAACGAGGGCAAACAGCAACGGTACATTGATGAGTTACTGTCATTTAAACGGGGCGATAAATTTATATTTAGGTTTCGGTCCGATGCCGGGTGATACTATTCGTTTAAGGTACAATCAGTGCGACAGGTTCGGACCGGTAATCAACTCTTCGGAATTACCGACAAATTTTCAGCTTGACCAGAATTTTCCGAATCCTTTCAATCCTGCCACCACAATAAGTTTTGCCGTTCCTCAGGATGCATACATAACGATTAGAGTATATGACATAGCGGGCAGGGAGACAGCGGAATTAATAAACAACAAGTTTTATTCGAGGGGCTATCAAAATATTTTATTCAATTCCTCACAGTTTAATTTACCGAGCGGTGTATATTTTTACAAATTAATTGCTTCGGGCAGCGGTTCGGGAAATATTTTCACGCAAGTCAGGAAAATGGTTTTGTTAAAATGATTTAAAAATATTATGAAAAATATATATTTTCTTTTTCTGTTAACAATTTTGTATTATTTAAGTCAGGCAGCGGGCTGTGCATCTTCCGGCACGACGGAGTTGTGCAGGGAGTTGATATACGGAAAATATTATTACACGATGTCGGATTCACTGGACAATAAACTACTGGAGGGGGTGATAAACGTTTCGGACTGCGAGGGAAACAAAATCGGCGGGACATATTCAAAAGATAAATTGTACGTAGATGATTTTCCGGGTTATACATCCATGCAGGGATTTTTCAGCGGAACTATAGATATAAAAGGGAAGAAAGCTAATATAAATACGAATCCGAAGATTGCGGATAATAATATCTTTATTAGTATTGAAATTAACAAAGAATCGCTGACGGGTAAATGGACTTTTTCAACAATGAGAGGCAAAATTGGGAACGGAAAATTTTCCGCGGTGAAAGTGAAATAAATAGATGTATTAATACAAAGCAGAAAAAAACATTTTAATGCTCACATATAACAGGATTCTATATTGTCTGACCCCTGATACTACAAAAAAAATTTTCTAACGTTCCGGAATTTTAAAGTTTATTCTTAAGATATTCATTAACTTTGCCAATGGATATTCTTTCCTGAAACATTGTATCCCTGTCCCGGATTGTAACCGTGTTATCTTTCAGTGTATCCGAATCAATAGTAACACAGAATGGTGTTCCACATTCGTCCTGTCTGCGGTATCTTCTGCCCACGGCTCCCGAATCGTCGTAGAACACTTTAAAATCCTTTCTCAAATCTTCCGTGAGTTTGTGTGCTATTTCGGGCATTCCGTCGCGGTTTACGAGGGGGAAAATGGCGGTTTTGATTGGTGCGAGTTCGGGATGAAGGCGTAATACGGTTCTGGTTTCTTTTGCAGATGAGCCGTCGAGGTTTTCTCTGGTTACCTGTTCTTCTTCGTATGCGTTCATTAAGAAAGCCATAAAGCTTCTGGAAGCTCCTGCTGAGGTTTCGATGACGTACGGAATAAATCTTTCTTTTGTCTGGTCGTCGAAGTATTCTATTTTCTTTCCCGAAAATTCACTGTGTCTTTTCAAATCATAATCTGTTCTGTTATGTATTCCCTCGATTTCGCCCCAGCCGAAATGAAACTTATATTCGATATCCACGGCGGATTTGGCATAGTGTGCCAGTTTATCGTGAACGTGGATATTCAATTTATCTTGACTGATTCCGTATTTCACATACCAGCTAATTCTGTTTTCCTTCCAGTATTCGAACCATTTATCATCTTCGCCCGGTTTAATGAAAAACTGCATTTCCATTTGCTCGAATTCGCGCGTTCTGTATAAAAAGTTTTTCGTATTGATTTCGTTTCTGAAAGCTTTACCTACCTGTGCAATTCCGAACGGCAGTTTTTGTCTCGAGCATTCTTTTACATTCAAAAAGTTCACATAAATTCCCTGTGCGGTTTCGGGTCTGAGGTAAACGATTGAATCTTCGTTTTCTATTGCACCGATATAAGATTTAAACATTAAATTGAAATTTCTGGCTTCGGTGAATTTTCCTTCCTGCTGGCATTTTATAGCTTTTCTTCCTTTATAAGCTTTATTACCGCATTCAACTTCATCGAGGATATCGGCTCTGAATCTTGCCTTGCATTCCTTACAGTCGACCATCGGGTCTGTGAAATTTTCCACGTGTCCCGATGCCTCCCAAACTTTCGGGTGCATTAAAATCGAAGCGTCAATGCCTTCGATATTTTCGCGGTATGTCATATCTTTCCACCATGCTTCTTTCACGTTTTTCAGGAGTTCGACTCCGAGCGGACCGTAATCCCAGCACCCGTTCAATCCGCCGTATATTTCGGACGACTGGAAAACAAAACCTCTTCTTTTAGCGAGGGAGACGATTTTTTCTGTAATATCTGCTTTAGCCAATTTATTTCGATTTAATTTATTTAAATAAACAACTAATTTACAAAACTCAATTTAAAATATTAATGCAAATAGTAACAATTTTGGGAAATGTATCTTTTTAAGTATGTTTTCCGTATGTTTTAAAAAAAGAGTTCACAATGAAAAAATATATAATAATAGGAGCGACATCCGGAATAGGGAAAGAGCTCGCTAAGATTTATTCTTCGCAAGGATGCAAAGTTGGGATTACAGGCAGGCGAGAAAATCTTTTGCAGGAATTAAAAAAAGAAAATCCCGATTTATATTTTGTTAAATCATTCGATATTTCTATTCCGTTCGAAAACAGCAAACATCTCGAAGCACTGGTGAGTGAACTTGGTGGAGTCGATTTGATAGTGATTAGTTCAGGTGTAGGTTTTCCTAATGAAGAACTCGATTTTAAAATTGAAAAAGACACTTTTAATACCAACATAATCGGTGTTACTGAAATTGCAGACTGGGCATATAATTATTTCAGGAAGCAGGGCAGCGGTCAAATTGCATTTATTACATCCGTTGCCGGGATGAGAGGCGGGAGGTTTAATCCTGCTTATTCGGCATCAAAGGCATTTCAGATAAATTACTGTGAAGGATTGAGAGCGAAAGCAAAAAAATCTAAATTACCGATTTATGTTACCGATATCAGGCCGGGATTTGTGGATACGGCAATGGCAAAATCTCCGAATAAATTCTGGGTTGCTTCGCCCGAAAAAGCCGCACGTCAAATATATTCAGCTCTGAACAAAAAAAAGAAAATCGCATACATTACAAAGCGATGGATTATTTTCGCATATATAATGAAGTTATTACCGAAATGGGTATTTGACAGGATTTAATGAGCGGTAAAAAGTAAAAGGATTCTTTTCAGGATAAAATTTTAATTATTTAGAAATGGAAAAAAGATTTGAAAAGGAAACGGAGAAAATCAAGAATTACCTTGAGCCGATTGGCAATGAAAAAAACAGGGAAGGGATGAAGCGTTTTGGGATACAGTTTAAAGAAGCATATGGTGTGAATATTCCCGTTTTACGTAAGCTTGCAAAGGAGTATAAGGGAAATCACGAGCTTGCACTGGAACTCTGGGAGACAAAAATACACGAACTGATGCTTCTTGCAATATTCATTGATGATTATAAACAGGTTACTTTGAAGCAGATGGACAAGTGGGTAAAGGATTTTTCATCCTGGGACATATGCGACCAGTGCTGCAGTAACCTCTTTGACAAGACACTGTATGCATTTGACAAGATATTCGAATGGAGCGGAAAGAAGGAAGAATTTGTCAAGCGTGCCGGTTTTGTATTGATAGCAACAATGTCGGTTCACAATAAAAAGCTTGATGATGAAGTGTTCCTTGAATTTTTTCCGCTTTTGGAAAGGGAGGCATATGACGAAAGGAATTTCGTAAAGAAAGCGGTTAACTGGGCATTGCGGCAGGTCGGCAAGAGGAGTAAATACCTGTTCGATGAAGCAATAAAAGTTGCCGAGAGAATTTCGCGGCAGGATTCAAAATCCGCAAAATGGATTGCTGCGGATGCATTAAGAGAGTTCAGGAATAAAAAAGATATCTACTGGAAGAAAAGGTGACTGTACTATATTTCGTTAGGTTTATAAAGTTTGTAAAGGCAGTGAAATTTAATTACTTTACGAACTATACAAACTTTAAAAACTTTGTAACTTCTTTAGACTTGCAATTTAAAATCCACTTTGATTACATCTTTTAGTCCCTGCTCGAATGGGCGGGGTTTATATTCAGGCATAATCGTTAACAAATACGATATATCGGTTCGCTTTTCATACATGCCATCAGGTTTGGATGTATCCCATTTTATTTCTCCTTCAAAGCCGATGATTTTTTGAGCAATTTCAACATATTCTTTAATCGAGTAATCGAAACCGGTTCCGATATTAACAATTTCGGGTTTATTATAATTTTTCATCAAGTAAATCAGGGCATCGGCACAATCATCAACGTAAAGGGCTTCGCGTCTTGGTTTTCCTGTTCCCCAAAATGTTGGCGGTTCTCCGCTTTTTTTTGCATTCAACATTTTGATGACCAATGCGGCAATGAAATGACCTGTTTCAACATTATAGTTATCGTTCGGACCATACATATTAGTAGGCATAACGGCAATAGCGTTAATTCCGTACTGCATACGGTAAAGCTGGCATCCGACGATTCCCATTCCTTTAGCAACCGCATAACCTTTGTTCGTATCTTCGAGAGGTCCCGTCATAAATCTGTTTTCGTTTATCGGTTGAGGATTTTCTTTAGGGTAAATACATGTGGAGCCTGTAAAGAGCAGTTTTGTTTTTGGTGAATAATTTTTCAGAGCTTCCAGCACATGGAGTATCATCAATGCGTTTTGATAGAGAAAATCCGCCTGCCGGGTATTATTTGCCTGTATTCCGCCGACGAGACCTGCAACCATAAATGCATAATCTGGTTTTTCTTCCCTGAAGAATTCGTTTACTCTTTCCTGATTCAGCAGGTCGCATCTGTCGCCTTTCGAGACTGTAGTTATATTTACATATCCCTGTTTATTAAGTCTTCGAACCACGGAGCTCCCGAGCATTCCGTTCCCACCCAATACGACAATTTTGCTTTTTAATTCCATTTGTTTCAAATTTTTTATAAATATAGTTTTTTTAATGGAAAGTTATAAGGTTATAAAGTTTTTAAAGTATTTGAATTTTATATCCATATAATCTTTAAGAATTTTATAACACAAGTATTTTTCTCTCCGTCATTTCCTCGATAGCATATTTAATTCCTTCTTTTCCGATACCGGATTGTTTTACACCTCCGTATGGCATTGAATCCATTCTGTAGGTCGGGACATCGTTAATAACGACTCCGCCCGATTCAATATTTTCATAAGCATAAAAAGCATTCTTAATATTATTTGTAAATACACCTGCCTGCAATCCGAAATCAGAATTACTTATTTCTTCGGTGGCTTTTTTAAAGTCACTAAATTCATTCAGTGTAAGCAACGGCGCAAATACTTCCTTTGCGTTTATATTACAATTTCTGTTTGCATTCGAAACAACAGTGGGTTCGAGTATTGCGACACATCTTTTTCCGCCGCAGAGAATTTTTCCGTCCGATTCTTTTATCCATTTCTCTGCCCGTATTGCTTCGGTTTCATTTATCATCGGACCTACCAGGGTATCTTCATTAAAAGGATTTCCGAATTTTATTTTCTTCGTTTCTTCGAGAAGAAGTATTTCGAATTCCTTGAAAATATTTTTATGGACAAATACCCTCTGCACCGAAATACAGCTCTGTCCGGCATGTGCAAAAGCACCGACTGTGATTTTAGATGCTGCTGTTTTCAAATCCGTTCCTTCATCCACTATTACTCCGGCATTGCCGCCGAGCTCAAGGGAGATTTTCTGCATATCAAGTTTTTTCTTCATTGACCATCCCACGGCAGGGCTACCCGTAAAGCTTACCATTTTAATTCTTTTGTCGGAAATAAATTTTTCTATTTCTCTGCCTGATGAAGTTACCACATTCACAGGGCAGAAATCGAGACCGTTTTCTTCCGAGGCTTCCTTAATTATTTTTCCGATTTCGAGACCGCAGCATAGAGAAGCTGAAGCGGGTTTTAGTAAAACAACATTTCCGGATGCAAGGGCGGGGGAGATTTTATGCGCGACAAGGTTTACGGGAAAATTCCAGGGTGTTATTGCTAAAATCACACCGAGAGGAAATCTTTTGACTATTCCGAATTTTCCTTCCGAGCCTTTCAGCTGGTCGAGCTGTATTGTTTCACCGTTAATTCTTCGAGCTTCTTCGGCTCCGGTTTGAAAAGTGAAAATTGCTCTGTCGACTTCGATTCTGGAAAGTTTTATCGGTTTACCGGTTTCGAGAGTCAGCAAATACGCAAGTTCTTCTTTCTTTTGCTTAATTTTATTAGCTATTGAATGTAAGATTTCAGCTTTAACATAAGCAGGGGTATTTTTATATTCCGGAAAAACAGATACAAGATAATTTAAAGAATCATTAATATTTTCCGAATTGGTTTTGCATACCTGCTTTACAACTTCTGATGAATAAGGATTAATAATATTTACGGTTTCTTCCGAAGAAACGAATTCACTTTTAATTAAAAATTTTTCTTTTTCCATTACGAATAATTTAATTAGAGTTAAATTAAATATTTATTTAATATAATTCCGTGCAAAATTGAGGGATATATGGACACATTTTAATAATTAGCCACATTGAAATACATTTACTTAATATATAATATATAATGATTTATTGATTATATCACTATAAACTGACTTGAATTTATGTTTAATGAGAAGTATTTTTAACGTCTATGATTACATTTACAATTGCAATATTAGTAATAGTTTGCATTCTTTTGATGGTTGTGGTATTAATGCAGGCATCCAAAGGAGGCGGGCTATCCGGTTTGGTAGGTGGGTCCGGTGTATCCACAATGTTCGGGGCAAGGAGAACGTCGGATTTCTTATCGAAATCGACAATAGTACTTGCTGTAATATTCATGCTTGGGGCACTTTTATTAAACATATACATCAGTAAAAGCGGACAAAGTGTAGAAAGTATAATACAAAAGAACAGTCAGGAACAGCAAATGCCTCAGAGAACGCCTGTTACACCACCGACGCAGCAGACACCGGGCGGTGAGCAGAATAATCAGGGAAATACGGGAGAAAATAATCAACAACAAAATAATACTCCTTAACTAAATTGAGATTCCCGAAAGAGTTTATCGAACTAAAATCGAGCATCTTGTTAAAACGGGATGCTTTTTTTATTTTGTTATTCGTCTCAATGATTATATATACAGGTTTTTCAAGGGAGGCGAAATCACAATCTCTTTTGCAAAAATTCGATATAAGTTATTTGAAATACGATTCGTTGAAAGCCGGGGAAATATTAAAAGACACAACCATTAAGAAAAGATCTAAAGATACAGAAGAGAAAAAAAATGTAAAATTCGAGATGAAGAAATCTCCTTGGAAAGCGGTGTTGTTGTCTGCGGTATTACCCGGGCTGGGGCAGTTTTACAACGAATCATACTGGAAGCTGCCGATTGTGGCGGTTGTAGGCGGTTCGCTGGCATATTATTTCTTCCACAATAACAGCTTATATCTTGATTACAGAGACCTTTATGCAAGTTCGCAGACGGCAGAGAATCCATACGGGGACGAACGATACAAGAGGTTAAGGGAATCATATCGGGATACACGTGATCAGAACCTTTTATATTTTATGTTGTTTTATCTGGTTAACATTGCGGATGCATATGTAGATGCGCATTTATATGATTTTAATGTTTCGAGCAAGATAAAATTAGAGGTGATGAAAAAAAATAATTTTATGAATTTAAAAATAAACTTTTAGTATTTCAATAATCATTAATAATTAATTATGTGGGTATACATTGAAAAAATTTCGCAGTATGTAGGAAAGGAAGTAACGATAAAGGGCTGGCTTTACAACATCCGCTCTTCGGGCAAGCTTATGTTTCCTGAGCTAAGGGACGGGACAGGTTTAATACAGGGAGTCGTATCAAAGAAAGAGGTCTCTGAAAAGGTGTGGGATGATTTTTCCAAACTTACACAGGAATCATCGGTAATTGTCAAGGGAATCGTATCAAAGCATCCGAAAAAAGAAAACGTATATGAGTTACAGATAAGCGATATAGATGTTGTTCAGATTTCCGCGCCGTATCCCATAACGCCCAAAGAGCATGGTATTGAATTCCTTGCTGATAAAAGGCATTTATGGATTCGTTCTCCGAGACAAGTATCAATCCTGAGAGTAAGGAATGAAATCATTCAGTCTATACGCGAATACATGTACAACAACGGTTTCATTTTATTCGATACCCCGATATTCACGCCGAATGCATGCGAAGGTACATCGACGCTTTTTGCGACTGATTATTTCGATTTAGGGAAAGCATATCTTTCGCAGTCCGGGCAGCTATACGCGGAATCCGGAGCAATGGCACTGGGGAAAGTATACACACTTGGACCGACATTCCGCGCTGAATATTCAATGACACGCCGTCACATAACAGAATTCTGGATGATGGAGCCCGAGATGGCATATTTCGATTTAAATGATGATATGGATATGATTGAGGATTTCCTCGAATATGTTGTTCAGAGAGTTATAAAAAATAAATCGAGTGAACTGGAAATATTACAGCGTGATATAACGAAATTAGAAAAGGTAAAAAAACCGTTCCCAAGGATAACATATGATGAAGCGGTAGAGATATTGCGGAAGAAGGATATACCATTAATTAGAAAAACGGCTAACGGTGAAGAGCACATAAGACCGTTTCCGTGGGGTGAAGATTTCGGGGCACCGCACGAGGAAGCTATTGTAGAAGATTTTGACAAGCCTGTTATGGTTCACCGCTGGCCTGCTCATGCGAAGGCTTTTTACATGAAACGCGACACTGAAAATCAGGAGGTTGCGCTCGGGGTGGATGTGCTTGCACCGGAAGGTTTCGGAGAAATAATAGGCGGTTCGGAGAGGGAAGATAATCTCGATTATTTACTCGAAAGAATAAAGGAGCATAAGCTGCCGATGGAAGAATTCCAGTGGTATCTCGATTTAAGAAGGTACGGAAGCGTTCCTCATTCGGGATTTGGACTTGGAATAGAGAGACTTGTGAGCTGGATTTGTAATCTCGAACACATAAGAGAAGCGATACCTTTTGCAAGGCGACCGAACAGAATAAGACCTTAAAATTTATAAGATTTATGAAGTTCTTAAAGTCTTTAGAGAAATGAAGACGATAATAATAGATTCGAATAATTTAATTCACAAGGTTTTAGAATTTAAAAGATTATTTTCTGAAAATCCCGAAACTGCTCAGCACACCCTGATAGAATCGGTAAAATCGAAAGTCAGAAAAAATTGCAATCCGGTTTTTGTATTTGACGGTTTCGGAAACATAAAAAGAAATAATGTGGAATATTCGGGAAAGCAATCTGCAGACGATGTAATAAAAAAATATATCGAGGAAAATTATGAAAAGAAATCATTAATGATAGTGTCATCGGACTTGGGAATAACAAGACTGGCAAGGGTTTGCGGGTGCGAAGTAAAAAAATCCGAGGAATTCTGGAAAGAACTGAATCCTTCCCCTTTAAAGGGAAAAAATATTAATCAGTTGCTGTATAAAGACGGGGAGAAGCCGGACAGAATAAGTAAAAAAGAATTGGAAGAATTTAAAAAGTATTTTACTTAACTTGTTAAAATTCGCTAATGGATAATATAATTGAAAAATCTCACGAACTTCTGAATAAATATATACAGAATATAAATCTTCGTAAGCATTGTTATGCGGTCGAGTCCTGTATGCGGTATTATGCGAGGAAGTTCGGTGAGAGCGAGGATTATTGGGCATCTGCGGGATTGCTTCACGATTTGGATTGGGAATTATATCCCGACACACATCCGAACACTGCAGTTCCGATTTTAAGAGAAGCAGGTTTTGATGAATCATTCATAAAGATAATTTTAAGCCATGCCTATCCCGAGAGGACAGCCGAGCCCAGGGATTCACAAATAAAAAAATATTTGTTTGCATGCGATGAAATAACCGGATTCGTGGTAGCATACGGATTAATGAAGCCGGGAGGGATAAAAGATGTTGAGCCGCGAGGTGTAATAAAAAAAATGAAGGATAAGGCTTTTGCGAGGACCGTGAACAGAGATGACATAAAACTGGGAGCAGAAGAAATCGGAATGGATCTATCCGAGCACATACAAAACGTAATAGATGCACTAAAAAATGATAAAAGGTTATGATACATTTATTGGTTTACAAATTTAAATTTGAAAAAAGATGTCAGTAATAAAGATAGAGAATTTAAAAAAGGAATATTCATCAAAGAGTTTTTCAAAAAAGAAAATTCTTGCACTTGACGGAGTTTCTTTTGATGTCGGGGAAGGTGAAATTTTCGGTTTACTGGGACCAAACGGAGCAGGAAAAACAACGCTGATTAAGATACTTCTTGGAATTACGTTTCCGACATCCGGTGGAGGGAAACTTTTTGAGAAAGATTTGAGAGAAGTAAAAATCAAAGCCCGTATAGGTTATTTACCGGAAAACCACAGTTTTCCAAGCTACTTTTCCGGAGAACAAGTTTTGCATCACTTCGGAAAATTAAGCGGGATGAATTCGGATGATGTAAAAAGAAGGAGTGAAGAATATCTCGATCTAGTAGGTCTGAAAGAATGGAAAAAAATAAAAATCAGAAAATATTCGAAAGGTATGATGCAGAGGATAGGACTTGCTCAGGCGATGATAAACAATCCCGATTTAATTTTCCTGGATGAGCCGACCGACGGAGTTGACCCAATCGGAAGAAAAGAAATCCGGGATGTTCTGTTAAATTTAAAGTCACAGGGAAAGACAATATTTTTAAATTCACATTTGCTCAGCGAAACGGAATTAATTTGTGACAGGGTAGCGATATTGAACAAAGGGAAGCTGATAAAAGAAGGGCGTGTTGACGATATTACATCCACGGACAGTTTTGCATTTGCAACGAGCGAATTAGATGACGAAGTGTACAATTACCTTCTGAGTAATTATAAAGCGGTTATTCAGAGTAAAAATTATTTTCTTGTACCTGCGAGCAATCTGGAAGAGGTAAACAAAGTTATAGATTTTTTAAGGTCAAAGAGCGTAATGATACAGAGCGTACAAAAGGAAAAAATAACGCTTGAAAGCAAATTTATAAATCTGATTGAACAAAAATTTTAAAATGGAATTAATTACTTTTATATCGGGAATCATAAGAGAGGCTTTTGCAAAAAAGATAATACTGTCGATATTTATATTCTTCTCTCTAATTATACTGTTCATAACATTTGCCGCTACGAACGAAGGGGTAACCGGAATGCTGGCATTCCTCGAGGCGTCCGGAGGGAATGCCGATTACAGGAGCGCCGTGATATATTTTGAATCTAATATTTCGTCAAAGATACCGATGTTCATGCTGATTGCATTTTACATTATTATTGTATCCTCATTTATTCCTTCGATGCTTCAGAAGGGGCATATCGATTTACTTTTATCCAAGCCGATAAGCAGGACAAAGATAGTATTGGGACATTTGCTTGCGGGAACGATATTTGCGTTTTTATCATCGCTATTATTGCTAGGTATAATCTGGCTGATAGTTTCTTCGAAAACCGGTGTGTGGCATATACCTTTTTTATATTCCATTTTATGGTTTACTTTAATTTTTCTTGTAATGTATTCTTTTGTGATTTTGATTGGATTTCTGACGAAGAATACAATTCTGAGCATATTAATAAGCCTAATTTTATTTTTTCCGATTTCATGGATATTTTATCTTCTGAATTTTGTAACAAAAAAAGGAGAGCAGTTTTTTTCGCTGGGAGCGGTGACTGAATTTATTATTAAGTTTTTCTATTATATTTTGCCGAAACCGTGGGATTTGGCGGATTTGTGCGAGAACACGATTAAAATGGAATCGTTGAGTTCAATCCAGCCGATTATTTCATCCGTTCTATTTATTGGAGTTATGATATCACTTTCGATATGGTATTTTAACCGAAAAGATTATTGATATGAAAAAATATTTTTTATTTTTTTCTCTTTATTTTTTATTTTTATTTATCGGGTGCAGCAATAAGCCGTCTCCAGAAAAACTACCCTTATCTGTAAAAGCAACCCTGCCGCTGTTGCAGGAGTCCCCGCAGTTTTTGATGTATATGAATTTCAAAGAGATGAGAGCGACAGGATTTTGGAAAGAGAATATATCGGATTCCATTTTAAATGCAGAGAGAAATTTCGGGAATTTGCTGTACACGTTTAAACTTGCAACCGGAGCATCGATATCCGAAGGGATAGATGAATTATTTTTTTCCAACGCATGGCTCGGAGAGAATTCAATAGTGTTAAAAGGAATATTCGACAAGGAAAAACTCGATAATTATATATCGAAGGACACGTTATTCAAAAAAACAATAAAGCCGGACGGTACTAATGTTTACATGTGCAAAGAGAACGAATTATTTTTCTTTTTCAAGGATAATTTTACTTTATGTGCGAGCAACTATTTGAAAAGGATAGACGAAATGATAGCGGTCACGGATACATCGGTTAATTCGGGTTTAATGAAGAATAGGAACATGCTTGATGCAATCGAAGCGGCGGTCTACAAGGAGAATCTCTGGATGATATCGACAGAGAAGGCATTCATACGTGGAATTCTCACGAACTTCATACAGACAAGGTCATCCGAATCGGAATCAGGGATGTTTGATATAAAAGATTCCGCCGGCATAATTCAGGATTCGGTCGGCAGGTCGGAGGACAGGATTTTGAATGAGATGTATAAAAACATAAATTCGTTTATATTATCGGGCAAGATGAAAGACGATATGAAATTGGTAATTCAGTTTGAATGCATTGACAATAAGAGTGCCGATGCGTTTGAAAAGCTGATGAACGGGATGATAGCTCTGGTGAAGTTAAGCTCCAATATTAAAAAGGAAAAGACATCAACTGCAATAGAAAACATACTCGAGAACATTACAATAAAATCATACGACAAGTCTTTGCAAATAAGTGTCGAGATTAATCAGAAAAACATAAATGACTTCAGGAGCAATACATTACTCAAAAAACCAAATTAGCATAAATTATTTAACATTTACAAAACTCTCGGCAGTTTTTACATCTTCTTCGCTTCCAATGAAGAGCGGTATTCTCTGGTGAAGGTCTACAGGTTCGATTTCGAGGATTCTCGCTTTGCCGTTGCTGGCTCTGCCTCCCGCCTGTTCGACTATCATGCTTAGCGGATTAGCCTCATACATCAATCTAAGCTTTCCGTTTTTATTTTTATCATCGGCAGGGTAAATGAATATTCCGCCATACAATAAATTCCTGTGAAAGTCCGCAACGAGTGAGCCGACATATCTGGAAGTATATGGTCTGCCGGTTTCTTTGTCATTTTGTTTTAAATAATTTATATAATTTTTCATACCGCCGGACCACTTTGAAAAGTTGCCTTCATTGACAGAATATGTCCTGGATTTTTTCGGGATTTTCATATTTTCATAAGACAATAAAAATTCTCCGACTGACGGGTCGAGAGTAAATCCGTGAACGCCATTGCCCGCGGTATAGACCATTATTGTGCTCGAGCCATAGACTACGTATCCTGCGGCTATCTGCTTTAAACCTTTTTGGAGGCAGTCTTCGAGTGTAGCGGGACCGCTTTTCGAAATTCTTTTATAAATCGAAAAAATAGTTCCAATAGAAATATTGGCGTCTATATTGGAGGAGCCGTCGAGGGGATCGAAGTGAACGATATATTTATTCAGGACGTCGTGGTGAAAATATTTATCTTCCATCGGAATAAATGTTTCATCTTCTTCCGAGCAGACAGCGCAGGCGTGTCCGCCGATTTTCATCATATGTGTGAGCGTTTCGTTCGCATAGACATCGAGTTTCTTAACTTCTTCGCCCTGGACATTTTCGTCACCTGTCAGACCGAGAATATCAATCAATCCGGCACGATTAACTTCAAGTGAGATTACCTTGCAAGCAAGGGCCAAATCATACAGCAGGTCCGAAAGCTGTCCCGTAGCTTCGGGGAATTTTCTTTCCTCCTCGATAATGTGTCTGTAGAGCGTAGTGAATTTTTTAATCATACCCAAGTTTATAAAGTTTGTAAAGTTATAAAGTTTGTCAAGTTTATCAAGTTTATCAAGTTTGTCAAGTTTATCAAGTTTATCAAGTTTATCAAGTTTTTAAAGCTTTAATAAAACCGGATAACATTTTTGAAATTTCCATTACATCATTAATTAATTTATCAGATTGTTCTTTAGTTATAAAATTTAAATCCAAAGCTAAATGCAGCATACTCCTGACTTCCCCGGCACTACCTTTTGAAATATATAAAAATTGAACAAGTTCTTTGTTCGTTTTTCTTTCGTATCCTTCGGCAATGTTATTCATAATGGATATAGACGCTCTATAAATTTGAGATTTAAAATTAAAATCTCTATGATTATCAAAAGCCTTATAAATTTTTATGGTAAAGTTTTTAGCTTTTTGCCATACCACAATATCCTCAAAATTTTCTATTTTCATAAATATAATAGACCTTACTTTATGAACTTTATAAACCTGATAAACTTTATACTAACAGAGAGATTGCGTCTTTGATTCTTTCCACTCCCAAGATTTGAATCTTATATTTGTTAACATTAATATTCTTTAAATTGTTCTTAGGTACGATAATTTTTTTAAATCCGAGTTTAGAGGCTTCGTTAATGCGTTTTTCAATATTCGAAATCGTCCTGATTTCGCCCGCCAGTCCGACTTCTCCGAGGATTACGGTTTCGGAATCTACGGGAATATCCTTGAAGGAGGAATAGACAGCCATAGCGGCGGCGAGGTCAATTGCGGGCTCGTCTATTTTCACTCCGCCGGCGATATTCAGAAATATGTCATATTTATTAAGATAGAGTCCGAGTTTTTTTTCAAGCACAGCGATTAAAATATTCGTTCGTTTATAGTCCAGACCCATAGAAGTTCTCTGCGGAATACCGTAGCTTGTTGAAGTTACGAGTGCCTGAACCTCGATAAGTATGGGGCGTGTGCCTTCTATTGCTGAGGAGATAATACATCCCGATGCGCCGTAATTTCTTTGTGAAAGGAAAACTTCGCTGGGATTCGGTACTTCCTTTAGTCCCATATCGGTCATTTCGAAGATTCCGATTTCGTTTGTAGAGCCGAAGCGGTTTTTCATGCTTCTTAAAATCCTATAGAAGTGAGTACGCTCGCCTTCGAACTGCAGTACCACGTCCACCATATGTTCCAGAACTTTCGGACCCGCAATCGAGCCGTCTTTAGTGATGTGTCCTACAATAAAGGTCGGAATGTTATACTGCTTAGCGATTTTAATCAGCAGTGAAGTCGATTCACGCAGTTGAGAAATCGTGCCCGGAGAGCTTTCGATTTCGGGGCGATAGACGGTTTGAATAGAGTCTATAACTATTATATCCGGTCTTTCATTTTCTATTACGGCTGAAATTATTTCGAGGTCAGTTTCTGAGAGAATCAAAAAGTTATGTAAATCATAGTTTAGTCTTTCGCATCTTAATTTGATTTGAGTAGCGGATTCTTCTCCGCTTACATACAAGATTTTTTTTCCGTCGAGTTTATTTGCAATCTGCAGCATCAGTGTGGATTTTCCTATACCCGGGTCGCCGCCGATTAAGATTACAGAGCCGTTAACGATACCACCGCCGAGGACTCTATCGAGTTCTTCAATTCCGGTATTAAATCTCGGTTCGGTCGAGTGTTTTACATCAGAAATTCTATTAAGCTCCGCAGATTGTGATTTAAGAGAGGAAGTTTTGCTTAATTTCCTTTTATCGGTCTGGATTATTTCCTCGACGAATGTATTCCACTCGTTGCATTCTGGGCATTTACCCGTCCAGCGGGGGGTGGAATAGCCGCAACTCTGGCAAACATATTTTGTCTTAACTTTTCCGCTCATAGATTTTCTAATTGATTAGTGTTGACCTTAATATAAAAAAACTAAATGTTTATTGAAATAAAATAAAAGCTATTGTTTAAAAAAGCATTACCACTTAGGCACTAAGGATACTGAAAAAAAAGTGTTGAACTTTTGTAGCACTTTTGTTGCTCTATTGTGAATTTAAGCAAAAAATGAAGGATTATAAAAGAGTGAAAAAAAAAGTGTCTCACTTTTGTCTCAGTTTTGTCTCACTTTTTGAAGATAAGGCATACTTATCCCTGAACTTATATTTCAAAGAACTTTAAATTTACCCATAATAATATATGGTATTTTTTTCCAATTGTCAATGATAAATTTTAAAATGTTAAATGAATAGTTGTATTAATTCGTTGTTGGTGATGTCCGCCTGCGGCGGAGTAAACACCAACAACGGCGAAATGTATCGGGAGTCTCCAAAGAACGGAAGACTCCCCGACACTTTAAAATTAAAAAAGTGTTGAAAAATTCTACAATTTTTTGATTTTATTGTTTTATCATATATTTATCGTTAATTTCTAAAACGTATATATATAAGGTAAAATCTATTTTCAAAAACCTTAAAATTAATCAAAAATGAGCAAAATTATTTTAAAAGAAAAAATTACAAAAGGTGATTTTTTAATTGAAGAGTTAAATGAAGTTTTAAAAGGGATAAAATCGGAGCACTATTACAATTATTATTTTATTAACACCGGATTTATGAGTGATAATAATTCAATGTTTAAGATAATAAAGCAGAAATTAATTGAGCAAAAAAAATTAAATACTGAAAAGGTTATAAAAAACTTTTTTTTCAGGTATTATGCAGATTTTAAAAAAAAGAATATTAGTGATAAGATATTAATTTATAATTCATTTGTAGAATCAAAAACGCAGTTAGAATATCTAGAATCGATTGGAATAACGGAAAAAGAATTGACTGCTGAACTTAAAAAAGGACCTCCAGAATTAATTGAACTTGCTCTTAATAATGAATTTTATTTAAAGAAAAAAAGATATGCTAATGATTTTGTAAGGAAAGGAGGCGTGGTCGTCCAATTTAATCAAAAATATTCGAAAGACAGGAATATTCTGGAAGATTTCATCGGTTATGACGATTTTGAATATCCAAAGATTCATACAATTTCTTTTTATTTTAACGATAACCTTTTTGATAATATTATTAACCTAAGTGATGGGTATAGGATATTGAATAAAAACGAATTGTTAAATTTAAATATTGACGATACTAATATCGTTTTTTTAAAACAAGTAAATATTAAAGTATCCGGGGAAAATTTAAAGAATAAAATTTTAGTTGAATATAATTTTTCTAAAAAATTGAATATATTTACAGGTCAACTTATCGATTGTAATAAACTCTGGTCGAGGGTTTTTAAAGAGGATTATTAATAAAAAATTTTTAAAAATTAAAATAAAACTACATGGATATAAAGATATCAATTAGAAATTTTATGGAAAAATATCAAAATGTTGAGTATAATTTAAATTATAGAGAAGGATTGTTGAAAGAATTTTTAAAACTAGTAAATGAAATTTTTGAGGAAGATTATAAACAAATTAAGGAAAAAGGTAAGGAAAAGGCGGAAGAATTTAAAAATTTAAGTTATTCAATATTTTATACAAATCCTTTACAGACTTTAAAAAAAGGCGACATATATTATATGGCTTTAAATCCAGGAGGTAGTGAAGATTTTCCATATGATTTTGAAAAATATGACGATTGGATTGAATCGGGTATGGAAAATTATAATGCTTTTGAAAATGAAAATTGGAAAGGTGGAGATAATAAAAACATAGGTCAACATTTTTTACAAAAGAGAACAATAAAAATATTAAATATTATAATAGAAAAAATAAATAGAAATTTAAAGATATCTGATATATTATGCACTAATTTAATTTTTTATCGTTCTTCGGATTATAATAGTTTATTAAAAAAAAGAAGTAATTTTTTTGAATTCCATAAATTATTTTTAAATATAGTGAAACCAAAAATAATTATTTGTAATGGCAATGGAGTTTGGAATTCAGCATTTACAGTAATTGGAAATTCCAATATTTTTAATCTATTAAATGAGCAACAATCAAATTTTGTAGTTAATCAGTTCAATTTAAGTAAAAAATTTAATTTAAAATGGTTTCTTACAAAAAAAGATGAATGGAATAGAGAAAAAATACTTGTTTTAGGTTTACCGCATTTAAGTAGATGCGACCCAAATACATATCCTGAAAAATATATAAAGAAAATTGAAGAGATATTAAATAATAATTTTTAATATATTATTCATATTAAATAAAATTACTGTTCCATTTTTACATTCTTATTTGTCTGCTCATTTTCATATTATTTTACATACTTATAAAGTATTTTTGATTTATGACTGAAATTACGAAAAAGACGGATATAGCTGTTTCGGAGATATTGAAGGGGAATGTGGTGGCATTGCCTACGGAGACGGTATACGGACTTGGTGCGAACGGATTGAACAAGAACGCTGTGCTGAAAATTTACGAAGTAAAGAAGCGTCCGCATTTCAATCCGCTGATACTGCATTTATACGGCATAGAAGAGTTGAGGAAATATGCGAAGAACATTCCCGATGAAGTATACAAGCTTGCGGAAAGCTACTCGCCGGGACCGATAACATTTGTGCTCGAGAAAAAGGCAAGGATTCCGGATATAGCAACGGCGGGGCTGGACAGTGTAGCGATACGTTTCCCTTCGCATAGAATGTTCCGCAGGGTATTAAAGGAATGCGGAGTACCGATAGCGGCACCGAGTGCGAACATGTTCGGAAGGATTTCTCCCGTAACGGCGAGAGATGTATACAAGGAGCTGAGGGGAAAGATAAATTATATACTCGACGGCGGGAAATGCGAGGTGGGGATAGAATCTACGGTAATAAGTTTTCTCGATGATAAAATTAAGATTTTAAGGCCGGGATTTATAACACAGAGTGATATAGAAAAGGTAACGGGATATAAGTTAAGAAGCAGAAGAGTAAAAAAGCATTCGGAGGAGAAAAAATATTTATCGCCGGGAATGCTGAAGAGTCATTACGCGCCGCTGACGCCTTTATATATCGTTGAAGATTTGAATTCGCTGACAAAAATCACCAGGCAGAATTTTTATCACATAGACTTATCGAGGTACAAAAATCTTAAATCGACAGCATCGAATTTATTTAAAGAATTCAGAACAGCTGACGAGAAGAAGGTAGATTTCATCACGATACAGAAGGTAGAAAACACGGGGCTGGGGATTGCAATAAACGACAGGATTGAGAAGGCGAGTTCGGGAAGCATAGAGCTGGTAAGCGACAAAATAAATTCATATTTAGTATAGTGGCTGAAAAAATTATAATATCGTTTGATGACGAGAAGACCGGGAAATCGGAGGAGAAAATCGTTATTGATTTAAAGACTACTCCCAAGGAAAAACCGGAGACAAAAATTATCAACTCGCGGGTAAGTTCTTTTTTCAGGGCAAATCCGCACCTGACGGGTTTTGAGGGCAGTGAGCTGAAATATCCCGAAGGTCTGGAAAACGGTTTCAGGAAAATATTTTCAATAAAGTTAAACGACATTTTTCTTAATTCGGTCTTGCCGAACAACAAGTTTTTAGTTCTGGCGTCTACCACAGGAAAGATATATTTCATTGACAGGTTCGGCGGGGATATATTTGCAAAAATTTCCACGGCAGACGAATCATACGAAAAGACAGGTGTAGTAGCGGAAAACGATATATACATAAATTCTATAAAGTCACTTTTCGGTTTCGAATTTAACGGCGGCGGTGTAAAGGAGAAAAAGTTATACGGAGCACCGGATGATTTTTACATATGGTCGAACTTAAACAGGCGAGGCAACGGAATTTTTTTTCTGGAGCATTCACCGTCGGGAAAATCAGCGTGTCTGGTTTCATACGATAAAAGCTATTCAACTGAAATAAATAGGCGGGAGGTATTTTCCGTAAAGCATTTTTTATATGACTCGCTGATAGTATATAACGATATGATTTTTATTTTTTATGACGATAAAATATTGAGATACAATTTAGAAAATGGCGAGAAAGCAGAATACAATCTGAATTTTACAATAAATTCTGATTCAAATTTCATATTACTTAACGGGAAAATATATTTTAACAACGGGAACAATGAATTATTTTATTTCGATATTATGAATGAGGAAATCAGGTTTACGGGCATCAGGTGTCAATACATTAATTCGCTTGCAGGATTCGGCGACAATATTTTAATTGGGACATTGAGCGGGTGGTATTTATATAAAACAGCGGGGGTGTTATTATTCTCTTATGAAGACACGAGCGGTAACAAGATTGAATCATTGAACAGGAATATTTTGGCGGTTTCAAGCGGAAACAAGATTATTTTTCACAACTTAAACAAGTTTCACGAGGCAGAGGGATTTACGCTGTCACACGGACAGATGGATTCGGACACCGACAGGGTAATTTCCGCAAGGGTTGCGGAGGATATGATTTTTGTTGTTTCAAGAAGCGGGATTCTCGAGGCTTACAACAACGATAAATTAAATTTATTTATTTAAAAAGGGCTAAAGCTAAAAGTTCAGGGAATATCAGTTTGAGTTTAAGCTCACAGAAATACAAAAACAATATGAAAAAAATAATTTTATACATAACACTAATAATTTCGAGCGTATCATTTGCTCAGGGGAATCATTACATTTTTCTTTTTGACAATTCCGGCAGCATGTCGGGATTTTACCGCGAGCAGAGCAGCAGTTTCCGGATATTTTGCAGGGCATTGATAAAGAATTCGGTTACACAGAATGACGATGCAAACGTGATGTTATTTACTAAAACAGATACCAAACGCGGGCTTACCTCGCCGAAGGAAATATTTTCGGGAAGCGGGAAGACGTTAATAGCCGAGCAGGTGATGAACGATTTCAAGTTAATGAGGGCAAACGACGGCGGATTCGGAACGACGGATTTGATAGAGGCACTTGATAAGGCGGTGGGAACAATAAAGCAGGAGACGGGAATAATCTGGCTTGTCACGGATAACATAAACGACAACAGCGGCAGCGGTGATTCTTCTTATTTCAACACTCTCGAATTTTATAAAAGGTTAAGAAATGACGACAAGATAAAGAAGATTTTACTATACCCGATACCCGAGAAAGTTTCGGAAGCGGGTTATACCTCGAACGGGTATGTCGTTTACGGAATCATATATTCGAAGAACAATTTATCACAGTCAGAGCTTGAAAAGTACGATGCAATTCTCAGGGGAATCGGTATAAGGCAAAAGGCAATAACACTTAAGCCGCTTGATGTGGGAACTATTGTTCTTAATCCGAAAGTCTCTCAGAGCAAGATTGCTCCGGGGAAGCTTTATTACGACGGAAAAACGTTGAGGGGATTTGATTTTGAAGAGGGAGAGCGGATAAAGGAAACATTCAACGACCTGACATTAAAGTCGAATTTATACCCTTACATTATCAGGAGTGCGAAGCTGGATGTAAGGCTGGAGAATTTCAAGTCATCCGATTACTCGGTAAAGTCACTGGGGACACAGTCGATTTCGCCGTCGACGGTAAGCAATGTTTCGCCGGAGGGGGAAGTAACGGGATTTTCCATAATATTCAATATGCCAGAAATAACGCCGACATTTTCTTTCAACACAATTTTCAAAGAAGATTTTTCGGTAGGAGGGAATCTGGTTCTGGAGGTATCGCAGGTGGATATATTGCTCGATGAAGGTTACATAAGCAGTTTCAGGGAGCTTTTTGCACTTCAGTCGGTGCCTGAGATATTCAAGCCTGTATTGAAGGACAGGAAAATCATTACTCAGATTCCGCTGGAAATCCGGATGAAATACGGACCATGGAGACTTTTTGTATTGATTGGTATTCTTTTATTTATCGGTGCTATTATATTTATTTTTATATATCTTTTACTGAAAAAGAAATCATTTGCAGTTAATATTGATAACGGCGAAGAGGCAGGCGTCAGTTTGAGTCTGCTGTCGTCTTATTCGGTTTCAAAAGATTTTTCATTTGAACTTGGAAAAATAAAAAAATCATTATTTGGTGACATAAAATTTACTTATTCAAAATTTACTTCGACTCCCGGGATTTCGGTTAAATTAAGCGAGGGTATTCCGATAACGATTGAATATGAAGACGAAAACATGAGGAAAAACAGTGTTTCGCTGGAGATAAAGCGTACAGTTGAAAAAAAGGAAATCGGGGAAGCGGATAAATCAAATTTTTATTGATTTTTGAAATCGAAACAAAAGACATATTCTTTTTTCTTTCGTTTATTGTTGCCAGTAATGTGTTTGAGTCTGTTCCCGGGACTGTTATATTCACAGGCAAATCCCAATTACAAATCATACATCGTAAAATTTTCCGTTCGGGATACTGTCATAAAAACCAGCGACAGATTAATCATACAAAATACGGATACATTAAGAATCGACAAAACTGTTTTAAACTCCGCAGCGGATTACAAATTGGATTACAGGACGGGTGTTATTACTTTCAGCAGGGATTTATTTCCGAGATATTCTCTCGATACGGCACTCACGTATGATTTGAGCATACAGTATGATTTATTTCCTTATTCCTTAAAGGATGAGTATTCCAATTTCGACATTGTAATCGAAAGGGATACGCTGACGGGTGACACGGTACAGGTGGCGGTTCAGAAAAAGGATGTGCTTGAAGATTTATTCGAGGGTTCGAGTCTCGAGAAGTCCGGAAGCATATTCAGAGGTGTTACGATAGGTTCAAACCGGGACATGACATTAAACTCGGGATTCCGTCTGCAGTTAAACGGGAAGCTGACGAAGGATATAGATTTAACGGCGGCATTGACCGATGAGACCACGCCTATACAGCCGGAGGGTAACACCTTGAAATTGCAGGAGCTGGACAAGGTATTCATCGAGCTAAAGAGCAGTACATTAGCGGCGACTATCGGGGACATAGATTTGGCGTTTCCGCAGTCCGAATTTCTGAATTTCAACAGAAAGATACAGGGAGCTAGAGGATACGGTGATTTCAATTTCGGGAAAGTACTTCTGACGGGAGCTGTATCGAGAGGCAGGTTCAACACGAATTCGTTCGGTGGAACCGACGGGACGCAGGGACCATACAGATTAACGGGGGCGAACAACGAAATCAACATTTTAGTATTATCGGGGACGGAAAAGGTATACATAGACGGTGTACAGATGACACGGGGCGAGCAGGCTGATTACGTAATAGATTACGGACTTGGTCAGATAACATTCACGAACAAGAGGTTAATTACGAATGCATCGAGGATAGTAGTCGACTTCGAGTATTCGGAAAGAAAATACAGCAGGACATTCGCGGCGGTAAACAACAGTTTTGATTTAATCAAGAAGAAGCTTTCAATCGGATTTTCATACATAAACGAAACGGACAACGAGGACAAGACAATAGATTTCACGTTATCCGAATCCGATAAAGAGATATTAAGAAACGCGGGAAACGACCCGACAAAGGCATTTAAGACCGGTGTAGTAACAGCGGGAAGGGATTCGGTTACTAACAGGGGAATCGGTTCATACATAAGGATTGACACGACGATTAATCAGGAAGCTTATACATTTTACAGGTTTGCCCCGAACGACTCAAATGCAATTTACAACATTACTTTTTCATATGTCGGGTCCGGTAAGGGGGATTATGTAAGCAAGAGTTCTTACGAGTACGATTTTGCCGGAATAAATCAGGGCAGTTATGCTCCGATAATATTCCTTCCGACTCCGACATCGTATCAGCTTGCGGATATAACGCTGGATTATTCTCCTGCAAAGGACGGGAGTTTTTACATAAATCTCGAATCCGCATATTCCAATCTGAACAGGAACAAGTTTTCGGAGTTAGATTCGAAAAACGGGGGCGTAGCGTTATTCGGTTCGATAGGATTCAACAAGAGTGATGTAAAGCTTTTAGGAATAAATTTCAGGAGTCTGGATATAAAGTACAAGCAGAGGGTAATAAACAAGCTGTTCAATTCACTCGACAGGATTAACACGGTAGAGTTCAACAGGAATTTCGACGTTCAGGATACGGCAACGAGCACCGAGGATTACAAGGAAGCATATCTGAACATGGGGATAGGAAATTATTTAAAGTTGGGAGGGAATTACGGACAGTTAAAGAGGGGGGATTACTTCGATTCGAAGAGGACAACAGCAACTCTTGAATTCAACAATCCCGAATTACCTTTAGACACGCTGACTCTGCCGAAGCTGAGATATACGTTCGAGAACATCAGCAGTTCGAATTCGAGTTACAACATATCGGGAAGCTGGATGAAGCATTTTGCATTTCTCGGATACAGAAAATTTTTCGGAGAGAAGAAGTTAACGAATCCGTTTCTCGAATTTGTATTTCAGTTCAACGCCGAGAACAGGAAAAACAAAGTTCTGGGGATAATTGGTGACAGTCTGCGTTCGGAGAGTTTCGCATTTGACGAGCTGACGCCGAGGTTATCGCTCAACAATTTATATGATATAAGTTTATATGCGGAGTACAATTACAGAAGCGATGATAACGTGAGCAGGGGGAGTTTTTACAATTTATCGAAATTATTCACGCAGAGATACGGATTAACATACGGCGGCATCAGCTGGTTATTCTCGTCGTTCAGTCTTTCGATACAAAAAAGGGAGTATTCAGAAATTGCAAAGCTGAACGGGAACACGGATATGAAAACGGTTCTTTTGGATTCGAGGATGAGGATTTCGCCTTTAAGGGGAGCCGTGCAGACAGATTTGCTATACAACATAACGAGTGAGCGGACGGCAAAGATACAGAGGGTATTCGTACAGGTTGCAGTCGGTTCGGGAAATTACATTTATCTCGGGGATTTAAACAGTAACGGGATACAGGATGAAAACGAATTCCAGCTTGTAACTTACGACGGTAATTACGTGAAGCTGAACATACCGACCGACCAGTCATATCCTACAGTGGATTTAAAGGCATCGGCGAGGATTTACATAAAGCCGTCGCGATTCCACAATTTTTCGGGGAGCAATATTTTAGCGGATGTAATAAATAATCTTTCGGCTGAAACAATACTGCGGGTAGACGAAAAGAGCCGCGACCCTGAGACGGACAATTTATATTACATGAAACTGAATACTTTTTTAAACGATTCAAATACCATATCGGGGTTGCAGTGGATTCAGCAGGACATAAATCTATTCGAGAACAATGCAAGCTATTCGGTTCTTTTGAGGTATATTCAGCAGAGGGGTTTGAATCAATACAGCAGCGGAAACGAGCGTCTTTACAACGTTCAGAGGCTTATCCGTCTGAAACTCGGTCTGACGTATGACATGACCACGCAGTTCGAGTATATAAACAAGACGGACAGGAACATCGCGCCTATAAATTCGATTCGCAACAGGAACATATATTCCAACGGACTGAATTCGGATTTGACTTACAGACCCGTACCGCAGATAGAGAGCGGGTTACAGATAAATGTATCCAGAGCAACGGATTATTATCCTTTTATAAGCACCCGTGCGGATATCAACCAGCAGATTCTGAGGTTCATATATTCGTTTGCCACGTCGGGGAGATTGAGGCTCGAGATTGAGAGGGACGAGGTATTATTGAACACATCCAATTTGATTATTCCGTATGAATTAACGAACGGGAGAGCGGAGGGAAAAAGTTATTTCTGGCGGGCGGTTTTTGATTACAATATAACTAAGAATATTCAGGCGAACATAAATTATGACGGAAGAGTAGAGGGGAGCAAGCAGGTGATACACACGGGAAGGGCACAGGTAACGGCATTTTTCTAAAAAAGTGAACTAATTTTGTTTTTTGTAGTTTAAAATTACGGATTGAATCATATCCAAAACAAGAGGAGTTAAAATGCATATTTTATATGATGTTATGTTAATGTAAAATAAATATTTGCACTAAACTTTTGAATTTTAAGTTAACAATAAGTTAATTAAATTAAAGATTACTAAAAAACAGGATAATTTGTCAAATAAGGACGAAAATAGCGAAATAAACAAAGATGAGTCTTTAAAAGGTTCTGAAAGCAAGCCTCCGTTAAAGAAGAGGGGAAGGCCAAAGAAAGTAAAAGAAGAAATTCCTGATTTGGGTTTATCCGAAATAAAGGAATCTGCTGAAGGTGAAGAGAAAGTTACGGAAGAGATTTTTGAAAAACAGGAAACAGGTGAAGATATTATTAAGGAATCTGAAGTTCAGGAAGAACTGAAAGAGCAAATTCCTGCCGAAGATATTACAGAGCGGATTTCGGAAAGTATTGCAGCAGAAAACGAGAATCTCGAAGGAGAAGAGGCGGAAGAGCAGATTACGGGTGCGGTGCCTTCGGCTAAGGAAGAAAAAGACGATGAGGTTAAGATTGATTTACCGGAAGAAAAGATAAAGAAGAAAAGCAATTATCAAATCAGCCTGGTGGACGAGAATCATCTGCGGACGAGGGTTTTAACGAACAGGTTAGTCAGCATTTTCTGTTCCGTAAAGGACAGGGAGGCGTTTGCGGAGGGCAGAGGCGAGCGGCAGACGAATAAAATTTTCGTTCATCCGAAAGAGAAACCTCAGGAAATCGAAATTATGGTTTCCATCGGTTCACTGCCAGTGCCGGAAGAGAAGAAAGAAGAGATAGTTGAAGACACGACTGCAGAAAAGATAGAAAAGGAGAGCAATTACCAGGTAAGCTTAGTGGACGAAAATCTGTTACGGGTTATAATAGTAACCGAAAAGTCAGTGAGTGTGGACTGTTCGGTAAAGGACGAGGATATACACACTGACGGCTCGAGTGAAACTCAGGCAAATAAAATTTTCATACATCCAAAGGACAAGCCACAGGAAGTTGAAATTATAGTATCAATTGGAAGCACAGCATTAATAAAGGAAACGGTAATTCCTGCTGAAGCGGGTGAAGAAAAGCCTGTTACTGCGGAAACGCCGAAAAGCAAACTGACACCCAATCCGATAGTAGCGAATTTAATACACAAGTTCAGCGATTACCCGGCGAGTGCGGATAACGGGACTCCTAAAACCCCCGAGGAAAGGCTCGAAGAAAAGTTAGGACCGAAGAATCCGTGGCGTTTATACAAGGAAATGATACAGAGGAATCTAATAGTAGGACTTGTGGGAGCGGTGATGGTTTACATAATTTTTGTGGTGACATTTTATTCGGTTGCTTCGAAAAAAAAGAACAATGTCGATATAATAGAAACCCCGAGGCTTGTAGTAATGCAGGACCTTCCTGAGAACCAGTTCCAGCAGCAGAATATAGAGGACCCGAACAAACCGCCCGAGGAGGAGAAATCCGACGACGGAGCAAACCCGAACAAGATTCCGCCGATAATACCGAAGAAGGTAAAGCCGCCGAGAGTGATAGGACCGCCGCGGCAGAAAGTAGATACGACTTCCACGGCAGACAAGGAGTTGGATTCGCTGAAAAAGATAAACAAGAATCTGACATCGGACGGTACGGTAACGGGAGATACGACGAAACGCATTGCGGGAAATTTCCCGATTCCGGATTCGATAATGAGGAACCTGAACGAGAACGAGGTCGGGCTTGTGGGAAGATTTCCACCTTACTGGAAGCAGATAGATTCGCGGACGGTCAACATAAACGAAAAGGAATTTTCGGGTGTAATACTGGTAGATACATCGGTGAAGAAGAAGGAAGAAGCTCTGAACATGAGCGTGCAGATCGACAGGAACAGCGAATACTGGAAGCAGTACAGTTTCAAGAACATATTTGCGGAAGATTCGCTGAAGAATGTAATTTATTCAATCGAGCCGAAACAGGAAGGCGACCAGACATATTACAGGTTTTACATATCGGGAATGGCGTATAATATTTACATAGCGTCGTTCATAAACAACGAGCATTTCGAAAAGCACAAAGCCGAGATAGAGCAGGTAGTAAGGACAATCAGGATACAGAAGCCCGCCACCCCGCCGGGGAAGTAAGAATATTTTAAAATTGTAATTTTTATAAATATTCATTAGCTTATAATGAATTATTTCATAAACTCAGAAATTATGTTTTTAAAGTTACATTATACTTAAATGAAAAACTTTTTCTACATAATAATATTTTTATTTTCTATCCATTCTCTTCGTTCTCAAAACCAATGGGTAATATATACTACATATAATTCCGGCTTACCAAGCAACATGGTAGGGAGTATTCTGATCGATAGTAATAATGTCAAATGGATTACTACAAATGATGGATTTGTAAAGTTTGCGGGAAATACCTGGACTGTGTATGACACAACAAATTCGGGAATGCCACAAAATGCCTGCGGAGCAGTATCTAAAGATAAAATAAATAATATATGGTTAACCACTGTAAATAAAGGTTTTGTGAAATATAATGGTATAAATTGGATAGTTTTTGATAGCAGTAATACCGGGGTACCAATCAACCATGCCGGAGATATAGCTTATGATAATTCAAATACAAAATGGTTGGGAGGATACGGAATATTCAAGTTTAATGATACAAACTGGGTATGGTATAATGATTCTAATTCTGGTTTACCTAGTAATTTTGTATTAAACGTTTATGTAAAGGATAATATAGTCTGGATCGGGACAGAACTTGCAGGTGTGGCAAGATTTGACGGAACTAATTGGACGGTTTATAATACTAGCAATTCAGGTTTACCTTGGAACTGGGTCACTAAAATAAGAGTAGATAATTTCAATAATTTCTGGTTCACGACATTTGGAGGAGGGGTGGCAAAGTTTAAATACGAACAAAATCTCTGGGCTGTGTATAATACAGAAAACTCTGGTCTTCACGATAATAATACTTTTTCAATTTATATAGATAATAATAACGTTAAATGGATTGGAGCGGCTGGATGTGCTGTTTTTAATGATACTACCTGGCAAATCTTTCCTTACTCATTTATAGGAGATGTTTTTAATTTTGCGAAAGACAGATATGGCAATATGTGGATTTGTGCAGCGGGAGGTTTATATGTATATAATCCAAACGGAGTGGTCGGAGTCGAGAATAATTCAACAATTATTTCGGAAAATATGTTATTAATAAGCAATTACCCGAATCCATTTAATCCTTCTACAATAATTAAATACAATATACCCCGCTATGGCGGGTCTACGACCGGATTGATAACCTTAAGGATATATGATATTCTGGGAAAAGAAATTACTACACTGGTAAACGAAAAAAAGTCACCCGGAACTTATGAAGTTACCTATAACGGTAGTAATCTGGCAAGTGGATTATATTTAGTGGTCTTAAAAACGAATTCAAAAACAAAAATTCATAAAATAGTATTACAAAAATAGAAATACTTAATGCAAAAAGAGATATTATATAGTAAGCTATACTGATGAAAGAGAAGCTCTCACATTTTGTTTATATTCTCACCAATAAAATTAATACAGTTTATTATACCGGTTTTACCAATAATTTATTGAGGAGAATAGTCGAGCATAAAATGCGGATTGCAGATGGATTTACGAAAAGATTCAATGCGGATAAATTGGTTTATTATGAATATTTTACTGATGTTGAAAGTGCAATAAAGCAGGAAAAGAGAATTAAGAAATGGAAAAAAGAATGGAAGTTGAGAATTATAAAAAAAGGTAATCCTGATATGAGAGATTTGATTTATGATTTTATGAGTAATGAAGAGATTGAGGATATGAAAAGTAAAATTCTTGAGAGAGAGAAAGAGAAGAGGTAATCTCTTAAGAGCATAAGAGCGATACCTGCCAAAATCATGCAGGTATGACACTATTGTTTGCGGGTATGACACTATTGTTTGCGGATATGACACTTTTCCTTAATTCTATATTGTCACCCCTGCGGTTTTAGGCAGGGGTCGCTTTTGATTTAAAAAAGAGCATAAGAGCGATACCTGCCAGGAGCATGCAGGTATGACACTATTGTTTGCAGGTATGACACTATTGTTTGTGGGTATGACACTTTTTATTTGCAGGTATGACACTATTGTTTGCAGGTATGACACTATTGTTTACAGGTACGACAAATTCTTATTCTGCCATTTCTGCTTCGGAGAAGAAGAAAGCGACTTCGATTTTTCCGTTTTCGACGGAGTCGGAGCCGTGTACTGCATTTTCCTGAACGTTGGTCGCATAGAGTTTTCTGACAGTTCCCTCATCAGCTTTAGCCGGGTCTGTATCGCCTATGAGTTTTCTGTAATCCGCAATTGCGTTTTCTTTCTGGAGTGCAATCGTTATAACCAGACCTGAAGTCATAAACTCCACAAGATCTTTGTAGAAGGGTTTATCTTTATGCACGGCATAGAAAGCTTTAGCCTGGGCTTCGGAGAGACGGAGCATTTTCATTCCGAGTATTTTAAATCCCGCATCGAGGATTTTTTGAATGATATGACCCTGCACATTTTTTTTCACAGCGTCGGGTTTGATAATGCAAAGTGTTCTTTCCATAATTTATTTTATCTTTTATATTAATAATTTAGGTTTTAAATATTCCGAGTTTAATTACTATTGTTCTTCGGATGTACTCGGAGCAGAGAATGTTCCAACGCCGAGTGAATCCTTCGGCATAGAGTGATTTCCCGGGCATTTTCGGAGTCCCCGTTTTTTAATCCCGAGTTCACGAATAACCGGGCAATTGTCGCCTGCGAGCAGGCCGGTGATTTCGCAAATATTCACCTCATCGACGCCGGGTGGCATTTTAAAGTATTCCACGGGGAAATCGAATTCCTCGTCGGAATAAAGTTTTTTCATAAAGCTTCCCCAGATTGGTGCGGCCGCTCTTCCGCCCTGACCGTAAGAGCCGCCGAATTTAACTCTGGCGTCATCAAAACCAAGCCAGCATCCCGCGACGAACTGGGGTGTATAGCCGATGAACCAGGCGTCCGTATAATTCTGTGAAGTTCCGGTTTTACCTGCGCAGGGTCTGTGGAAAAACTGTCTGACGGAGGTTGCAGTACCTTCATCGACAACTCCCTGCATCATATCGTTCATAATGAATGCGACTTCTTCGCTTAGCACTTCTCTTGTTTCGGGAACGACCTCTTCTATAACGTTTCCGTTTCTGTCTTCGATTTTTGTGATTGCAATGGGTTCAACCCAGATACCATCGTTTGCGAAGGTACCGAATGCGTTCGTCATTTCGAGCGGAGTAACCTCACCAACGCCGAGAGCGAGAGAGAGATAATTGGGCAGTTCGGATTTAATTCCCATTTTATGAGCGAGGTCGATTACCTTATCTATAGGGGCAATTTCCATAGCGGTTCTGACTGCAACAACGTTAATCGATTTTTCGATAGCGTATCTCATAGTCATCATACCACCCGTGCCGCCTCCTTTAGGAGACCACATTCTGCCCCCTATGCTGACGCTGAGCGGGTCATTGGAGATTTCATATCCCGGAGAGTATCCGCTGTTAACAGCGACTGCATATACAAAAGGTTTAAATGAGGAGCCCGGTTGTCTTCTAATCTGTGTTACGTGGTTCAGACCGTATCTTGTTCTCGTATTCGGGTTAGCGCCAACCATTGCTTTTATTTCGCCGGTTTTCGGGTTTATAACGCAGAAGCCGACCTGAATGGAGGTAGTGAGATTTTTAACAGAGTCGATTATTGTCTTGTCATTTTTCATCGCATCGAAGATTTTTTTCTTTTCGTTATCGGTAGGAGCTTTTTTATATACATCGGTCTGTTTAATAAATCTCTCAAGGTTGCTTTCGAGTATATCTTTATTATTTTTCCAGTTCCAGTAGCCGTTAAACGATTTCTGATAAGATTTCAGCTGTTCTTTCACGGCATCTTCCGCATGCCGCTGGAATCTTGTATCGAGTGTTGTATAAACTTTCAGTCCGTCCCTGTACAAATCGAATCCGTACTTTTCGGCTTTTTGCTGGAGAACCTGTCTGACATATTCGGTGAATTCGGGAGCTTTCGATTCGGTGCTAATCTCGATGGCTTTAACCGAGACTTTAATAGGAGTATTAACCTCGGTGTCCAGAATTTCTTTAGTAATATATTTAGCTTCGTACATCGAGTTAAGGACGAGGTTACGCCTGTTTTTACAGGCTTCGGGATTATCGACCGGGTCATAGTTAGTAGGCGATTTCAGCAGGGCAACGAGTATTGCGCATTCGTCGAGCGACAGGTCTTTTGATGTTTTGTTAAAATAGGTCGATGCGGCGGCTTCGATTCCGTATGCGCCTTTTCCGAAATAGACGGTATTCAGGTAATAAGTAATAATCTCCTGTTTGGTATAGGTCTTTTCGATTTGCACGGCGGTCATGGCTTCTCTGAGTTTTCTGCTGATGGTCATTTCTTTCCGGTTGAGGTACAAAATACCTGCAAGCTGCTGAGTGATAGTAGAGGCGCCTTCTTTTTTCAGTTTCATTCTCATAACATTTTTAACGAATGCCTGGACGATTCTCTGGACATCCACACCCCAGTGGTCGAAGAACTTCCTGTCTTCCGTTGCCACGAGGGCGTTAATCATATCTTTCGGGATATTTTCGAATGTAGTTTTGGTGCGGTTTTTCAGGTAGAATTTATCAATCAGCTCACCGTTATCGGAATAAATCTTAGTTGCTTCTTCGAGCTTGGGATTTTCGAGTTCGGAGAGCGAGGGCAGGGACTGAGAGAGATAAATCAGGTAGCCGCTGAAAATCAAAAACAGAATGAGAAGGATAAAAAGGATGGTACTAACGGAAATATTCGTCCTTTTATTCTTCTTTAAGTTTTTTCTGCGGAAGTCTTTATCATTAAAGTAGTTATTTAATTCCGCATCTTTATTTTTCTTACTATTAAACAATTTCTTTTATAATTTCTCTTTCTTCAAAAGCGATAATCCGCTTTTTTTGTTTATCGTAGAATTTTTTCAATTTAAATTCACCGTTTTTAAATTCGCCGTAGCTGAATATTTTCACCCAATCGCCGAGGTTGGCATAGAGTCCGTTTTTTTCCTTATAAGTATAGGCATAGTGTCTGTGGCCCATCAGGACATAGTCGTAGCCCTCGTCGAATTTTTTAACGGCAAAATCCTGCAGGCCGTCTCTGAGCGAATAATTTTTTTTCCCTGTATATCCTCTCGAAGACGAAGAGCTTTTTTTAGCGAGCCAGATGCCGAAATCAGGATGCAGTAGCGAGTAAAAGAACTGAGATGTTTTGTTTCTCAAAACTGCCTTTAAGATTTTGTATCCCGTATCCTTATAAGCGAGTCCGTCTCCGTGGTGAATATAAAACTTTTTTCCTTCAATTTCTTTCGAAATGGGATGATGTATTATTTCTATACCGAATTCATCTTTAAAATACGTGCCGTACCAGAAATCATGGTTGCCCGAGAGATAAGTAATTTTGATTCCATCGTTAACAAACTCATCGATTTTAGACAAAAACCTGTAGAATCCTTTCGGCACTACGTGTTTATATTCAATCCAGCAATCAAAAAGGTCGCCAACGATTATCAATTCATTAGCATCGTTTTTGATTTCATCCAGGAATTTCAACAATACGGATTCCTGTTCTTTCACGCCAATATCGGATTTTACACCAAGATGAACATCGGATATAAAATAATATATATCCTTCATTTATATTATTTTATTTTAATCTTGACGCTGAATTTTTGATTTCCGATTTTACAGATTCCCGAGCTCGAGTCGCAGTAGCCGAATTTAACGGAGCCAGTAATATTAACAGACGACCCGCTTTCCACATCGTTACCAACCGTAAAGGAATATTTTACGAGTTTGGACTCAATATATTCGCTGCTCGGATATCCCTGCAGAGAGCCGCCCGTAACACCGTTAAGGGTAACTTCGACCTGCGGTTCAGTCGGGATTTTAACATCTGAAACGGTTTTAAATTTAATCGTAAGGATTCCGCTTTCGCCCGGTTTATATGATTTTTTATTGGTTTTTACCGAGATTTTCGGAAGAGTTTGGGAGTCAGCATTACTGAAAGCCAAAAAAGAAAGTGCAAATGCAAAAATTACACTAATTAAAAATGATTTTTTCAACATAATAATAAGTAATAAGTTTGTTTTTAATTATCTTTTCAATATAATTATTTTAAGCAATTTAAATAATTCCAAAAAGCAAAAAGAAAACGTCAATGATGCTTACATATATTTAACGATAAATCTTTGTTATTGTTCCCTTTAAATAAAATAAAAAAGACACTCTTAATCGTGTCTTTTTAAAATTTCGGTTTCAGGAATTTATATTAATATCGTTTTATCATAAAATCTTTATATCTGCCGTTGCTGAAATCTTCGTGTGATTCAATCATTGCGTAAGCGTTATGATTGTGAATGCTTTCGAAGTTTTCGGCTTCGACAGAAAACCAGATAATATTTTTCATTTTTTTAAGTTCCAGGACGATATTTCTCACGAGGTCTTCGACGAAGACGGGATTTTCATAAGCTTTTTCCGTAACGAATTTTTCATCTTCTCTTTTCAGCAGTGTATATAAATCCGAGCTTGCGCTTTTTTCGACGACGGCAATAATATCTTCTATCCATACCATATCGGTGAATCTGATAGCGACCTTAACTTCGCCTCTCTGGTTATGGGCACCATATTTCGACAGATTTTTAGAGCACGGGCACAGAGTAGTAACGGGAACGATTACCGTCATAATAAAATCTTTCTTATCGGCGTTGATAAGAGCGTGGAATTTCACGTTATAGTCGATAAGCGAGGATTTTTTTGAAACCGGAGCTTTTTTTTCGCGGAAGTAAGGGAATTCCATCTCTATATGAGCCGCAGTAGCGTGAAGTTTCTTTTGCATTTCTTCGAGTATGTTATAGATGGAGTCTATATGAATTTCTCTTTGTTTATTTTGTAATATTTCCACGAACCTGCTCATATGAGTCCCTTTAAAGTGCATAGGCAGGTCAACGGTCATTGAAATAATAGCGATAGTATGCTGAACTTCCTTTTCCTTATCTTTAAGGGCAATAGGGTATTTCAGATTTTTGACGCCGACTTTATTGATTGGTATTTCTCTTTCGTCAAGCTGGTTCTGGGTATCGGGTAATGCCGATTTTTTCTGTTTTTCTTTTATATCGGTTTCCGTGTCTGACATTTTTTCTTTTTATTATATTAATTAATCCTGTTCGATAATACATTTATACGGTTCGGATTCACAGTCAATATAAATACTGAACAGGTTAGATTTATAATCTAAAACATAATTCCAGATAAAAAGTTTGTCCGTGTCGGGAATATTGGCGTGTTTAATTTTGTCTTTGCCGACAAACATAAAATTTCCTTCGTTCGAATTATCGGGTAACGAGTTTACGGGTTGGAGGTATTCGAAGCAGAATATCATAATATCTCCGATATTTGGATAAGCTTTTTCGGTAACGATTCCGATGAGTTTCCAGTCGTTCGGATGGGATTTTATTCTGCACTCTTCGAAAGCTTCGCGGACGGCACAGGCGACGGGTGATTCAGCTTCTTCGAGGTTTAGCTTGCCTCCCGGGGGAGAAAGAAAGCCTTTATTAGGCTCTTTCACCCGTTCAAGCATTAAATAATCACCGTCAGAATTTTTAATATATAGCAGGGTTGCAAATTTCACTGTATTCGAAAAGTTATTTTTTTAGGAAGGGAAAATAATTGAATTTAAAATTTATAATAAATTCAAATTATTTTGCTTCCCTGTGCAATATATGTTTTTTTGTGAACTTGCAGTATTTTTTTACTTCAAGTCTGTCTTTAGTATTATTCCTGTTTTTTTGTGAAGTATAGACAGATTTACCTTTATGAGGTCCTTCCACACTAACGAGTTTAATATTTATCCTCGCACCTTCTTTTTTAGCCATTTTTTACGTATTTTTTTAATAATCAATAAATATACCAAATTTCTTACAAAAAATTTATGTAAAATTTAATTCCATAATTTTCAAATGAAAAATTGATTAAAATTTTTGTATATTAAATTCATTATTAAATTAGAATGCGTTCCCAGAGCGGACCTAACGCACAGGGTATCCGGGAACGAGGATGTAATAAAAAATGCTTAAAAACCTATTAGACAAGGGATTTATAGAGGTAATAGACAAGCTCGGGAGTGACTTAACGGTAGTGAATTCGGCACGGGTTTCTTTCGGGAAGAGGAAAACAAAATACGACAAGGGTGACAGGATACTAGTCCGTTTTCTTGCTGAGAACAAGCACTATTCGCCGTTCAGGCACATAGTAGTCCAATTTCACGTAAAAGCCCCCGAATTTGTGATGAGGCAGTGGTACAAACACGTGGTGGGTATAGAGACGACTTCGAGTTATCCTTCAAAAGACCATGCGTGGAATGAAATCAGCGGGCGGTATGTTCCCGTGAACGATTTTTATAAGCCCGATAACTGGCGTAAACAATCTCTGGACAACAAGCAGGCATCGGAGGGAAGCGTGGAAGACCAGAAGAAAGCCGAAGAGATTTTTGACGATACGATGGAGAGGCTTTTGGATTCGTATAACAAGCTTCTCGAGTTAGGCGTAGCGAAGGAGCAGGCGAGAATAATGCTACCGCTGAATCAGTATACGGAAGTATACTGGACGGCATCATTTCAGGCAATAATGAATTTCATAGAACTCCGTGACGACCCGCACGCACAATACGAAATCAGGGTATACGCTCTCGCTATGAAAGATATGATGTATGAACTTTTTCCGGAAACGACTAAAATCTGGCTCGAGGTTTACGAGACAATGAAAAAGCTCTCGGAGCCGGGAAAAACAATAAAGTGATTTATTAACTGCGAAGAAGCAGTCGTTGAATATTTTAATTTTTTTAATTTATTGTTTGCTGAATAAGCTTTTCAGCACCTGGCCTGCAACGTTTGGATTTTCCTTGAATCTTCTGATTGAGTACTGATACCATCTTTCGCCGAAAGGCACGTAGATTCTCATTTTATTTCCTTCCGAAACAATTTTATCCCTTGTTTTTTCCCTTACGCCGAGGAGCATCTGGAATTCGTATTCTTCTTTTTTCAAGCCGAATTCGGAGATTATTTTTTTAGCCCCGTCTATTAAGAAATCATCGTGTGTTGCAATTCCCACGTATGCTTTTCTTTCGAGCATCAGACGTAAGAGTTTCAGGAAATTATCCCTTACTTCCTGTTTGCCTTTATAGGCAACCGATTCCGGTTCGACATAAATTCCCTTGCAGAGCCTGAAGTTTGTTTTTATTTCTGTTAATCGTAAAATATCTTTTTCGCTTCTTCTCATATATGCCTGCAGGACGAGCCCGACGTTATCGAATTTTTTTCTCACCTCTTCGAATATTTTAACGGTTGCTTCCGTAACGGAGGAATCTTCCATATCGATTCTAACGAAGTTGTTATATGATTTGGCACGCTCAATAATTTCGGTTACGAGACTGAGGCAGAGGTCGAAGTCGATATTCAGTCCAAGCATAGTGAGTTTCACGGACAGGTTTGAATTAATTCCCGTATTATTGATTTCATCAAGGACTTCGATGGATTCATTTTTAGAAATGACGGCTTCATTTTTATCCTTAATGCTTTCACCGAGCACATCCATAGTAGCGACAATATTTTTGATATTTAAATTTTTTACAGCTTCAACGGCTTCCGAAAGTTTATCGCCGGCAATGTATCTATTGGCGAAAACCCTGACGAGTTTTTTCGGGAATAGTGGAAGAATTCCCACGATAGCTTTATTGAACGGATTCATAATAAAATACGATAATGGATTAAACAAATTTGAAATATATTCAAGATAAACATTTTTGTTTACAATTTCTTTACAATTAATTATCAATTAAGAAACATTATTGGGAAATATTTGTAATGTATTAATTAACTTAAAATTATTAAAAATGAAAAAACTTTTAGTATTATTTTTATTCGGCGTTTTGATTTTTTCCTGCGGGAAAAAGGATGAAAAGCAGGGCAATATGCAGTTAAATGGAGCGGGTGCAACATTTCCTTTTCCGCTTTACTCAAAATGGTTCGATGAATATGCAAAGATAAACAAAGATGCAAAAATCAATTACCAGTCAATCGGAAGCGGCGGCGGAATAAAGCAAATCACGGAAGGAACGGTAGATTTCGGGGCAACGGACAGTCCGATGAACGAAGAAGAGACCAAAGCGGCGGAATCAAAGAACAATACGAAGATAGACCACATCCCGACTGTTTTGGGTGCGGTTGTACTGACATACAATGTTCCCGGTTTGGATAAGCCGTTGAATTTATCGGGTGAATTAATTTCGGAAATATATCTCGGAAAAATAAAGAAATGGAATGACCCGAAAATTTTAAAAGAAAATAACGGAGTTAAACTTCCCGATAAGGATATTTCTGTTGTATACAGAACGGACGGAAGCGGAACTACTTATATTTTCACCGATTATTTATCAAACATCAGTGAAGATTTTAAGAAAGAAGTCGGCATATCCAAGACAGTTAAATTTCCTGCCGGACAGGGTGGAAAGGGTAACGAGGGTGTAACCGGTGTTGTTAAACAGCTTGAGTATTCGATTGGCTATGTTGAATTGATTTATGCTTTGCAAAATAATTTGAAATATGCAAACATTAAGAATGCAGAAGGTGAATTCATCACTCCTTCCCTTGAATCGGTAACTAAAGCGGGGGAAGTGACGTTACCGCAAATGCCCGAAAGTCTGACGATGTCAATTATAAATCCTAAAGGTAAGGGTGCATATCCGATTGCAAGTTACACTTATTTGCTGGTATATGAAAAACACAAAAATTCCGAAAAGGGTAAAATGCTGAAATCGTTTTTACAATGGGCATTAACTGACGGTCAGAAATTTGCGAAGGACCTTGGTTACGCACCCCTGCCGGTTGATGTCAGCAAGAAAGCTTTGGATAAAATTTCAAAAATCAATTAATTTTATAAAATTAAATTTATATAAATGAAAAAATATTTATTATTATCTCTCGCTTTAGTCTTATTTTCTTCCGCTTTTTCGCAAAACAAACCCGAATTCAAGAAAGAAGTGAAAATCGGCGGAGTTGTATTTACGGGCTGGACTTTCAATATGGATAATGCGGATTTCATCACAAAGCTGGATACGAGTTCCGCAAATTCATCCGAGCCTTTCGGATACAATCCCGTAAAGAACCAGTTTGAAACAAGCAGAAACAGTTTTTATTTCGATAGGGCATATGTTAACATTAACGCTACCCTGACACCGCAGATAAAGGCAAGAATAACTCCGGATATTTACTCGATGACTGATGGTTCGGGAAAGACGCAGTATTTCACGCAAATCAAGTTCGGATATTTTGACTATACGCCTTTAAAAACGGAAGACGGTTTATCATTATCCTTCTCGCTTGGAATTATTCCCAATAACTGGACGAGCAATATGGACAAATATTACGGTTACAGGGGCGTAGCCAAGACATTAACCGATTACAACTGGACTACGAGTGCAGTAAGGTCAGGGAATACTGTAAAAGTTACATCAAGTTCATTTTTCCCGACCGCTGATTTGGGAATGACGACGAAGCTGACATTACCAAAAAAATATGCAGACCTTTACGTGAGTATTTTAAACGGCAACGGATTCAGAAACGAAGGTTTCGACCCGAACAGATTCAAGGATATTATGGTAACCGGTTTTGTGTATCCTCTTGCAGAGCAAATTTCTAAGAGAACCGAAGCGATGAAAAAAGCGAAAAGAAGCAGGCTCGACGGGATTGTCGATTTAACGCTCGGCGGTTTTCTATATATGGGAAGATTGGGAAACAACGAATACGGAGTGGTAAACGGGGGTCAATATAAAAATACGAGGTTCGGCGGTATGTTAAACTTCAAGTATAATTTCAACAAGGCCGGCTCGATAAAAATCGGCGGCGAGTACAGTATGTATTCGAATCAATATCCTTCGCCTGCATCTTCACCGGCAACCGATTCAACCTTAAAGGGAGGCGGTATATCGGCATTTCTCGAATTCAATCCACCCATAGAAGAGATAAACGAAAAATTATTTTTAACATTCAGGTATGATATGTTTAATCCGAACACGGATGCCGGAAGCACCACATCATTTTACGATATGGGCAAACAGAGGCTGATGATAATCGGTCTTATGTACAAGCCTGCAAATTTATTAACGCTTGGTTTATCTTATCATAATATCGGATACGAGCAGAATTATATAGTGAAGTATGACGGAACGACTGCGAGCAATCTGAACAGGTTTTATTTGAATGCTATATTGGATTTTTAGGATTAATTTTTAATCTCGTTCCCAAACTCAGTTTGGGAACGAAACTATTTTATTAATTAGTATATTATAAAATCAAACTTTGAATCGATATTCTTAATCAAAGAATATTAATTTTACTTCACAATTTTCATTTATAACAATATAAGAAGACGGTATATCAGTCCAGCACCCGGAATTATAATAGGTTACATTTTTTTCGGGGTAATCATATTTTTCCGCATGGTGTGTATGACCGCATATTACAACATCAGCTTTTTTTTGTCTTCCGTATTCAGCGGCGCCGTCGGCAACTTTTTTCGCCAATCTGAGCCAGCCTTTACTTTTTCTTTTAATGAATCTTGCAAAATTTTGTTTTTCGCTTCCCCATCTTTGAATTCTATCATAAATAAAAGAAGCAATTGCACTAATAATCACATTCTCATTTAAAAACCTGTCGAACTGGTGTCCGTGAATGGCAAGATACCTGAATCCATTTAATTCCCAGGTGTATTCTTTATGAACTTCTATTCCTATTAAATGTGACATAATTTCCGCAAGTCCATCATCGTGATTTCCCTCTACCCAAATTACATCAATGTTTCTTTTTGGATTTGACAGTTTCCTTACTATCGATAATAAATTCCAATGGTCTTTTTTCAGGCGTGCAAAATTAAGATTATCGAAAATATCACCAAGCAGTATTAACCTGTTAAACATATATTGGGAGAGCATTTCGGCTATTTGCTTTGGTCTCGCAACCTCCGAACCAAGATGAACATCGGAAATTATAATTGTATCGACTTTTTCCAGTAAATAATATTTAATTTAAACAATATTAAAACTATGCTTATCATATTATTAAAAGGTTTATTAAATGTAAATAAAATGTTAAGTATTGGTAATTTTAACTCTGTTATATATTCAAACACACTATCGTTTTAACGTTTTATTAATAATTCCTTTATAATATGAAGAAAAATATTGACGACTTTTATATAACTATTTTATAGAAGAAATATAAAAAATGAAAAAAATCCTTTTTATATGCGGCTCTGTGAATCAAACTTCGATGATGCATAAAATTTCTAAACCTCTTCAAAACAAATATGATTGTTGGTTTTCTCCGTTTTATGCGGATGGTTTTATTGATTCGTTAACAAAAAAAGGATATCTCAATTTTTCAATTCTTGGTGGTAATTTCAGAAAAGATACCGAAGAATATCTTTCAGTCAATTACCTGAAAAAAGACTATCGAGGTATTAAAAACAATTATGATCTCGTCGTAACCTGTACCGATTTGATAATTCCAAATAATATTAGAAAAAAGAAAATTGTTCTTGTTCAGGAAGGTATGATAGATCCGAAAAATATGTTTTTTTATACGGCTAAATACTTTGGCTCTCCGAGGTATCTTGCAAGTACATCTACAACAGGTATTTCCGATTTGTATGACTATTTTTGCGTTGCTTCAGAAGGTTATAAAAAATTATTTGTAAAAAACGGATGTAATCCTGATAAAATTAAAGTTACTGGAATTCCGAATTTTGATAATTGCAAAAAGTTTTTAAACAACAAATTCCCTCATAAAGATTTTGTATTAGTCTGCACATCGGATTCAAGAGAAACATTTAAATACGAAAACAGAAAAAAATTTATTGAGAATGCAGTGAAAATAGCAAAAGATAAATTCCTTATCTTCAAATTGCATCCAAACGAAAAAAAAGACCGTGCAATTAAGGAAATTAAAAAATATGCCCCCGGTTCACTTGTTTTCACCGAAGGCAATACAAATGAAATGATAGCAAATTGTAATACTCTTATAACCAAATATTCTTCTGTTGTATACATAGGAATTGCTCTCGGAAAAAAAGTTTATTCGGATTTTAATATTGAAAAATTAAAATCACTTGTACCCCTACAAAACAATGGAACTTCGGCATTCATGATAGCACAATTTTGTGAGCATCTTGTTGAAAAAAATACTGAGGAAATATATGATTATCAAAATAAGGCTTATATAATTCCTGTTCCGGAATATTAATTTTATTAATTTGAAACATATTTCTTCCATATTAATAATAATACAAGCAAGAAGAGGTTCAACTCGTTTACCCGATAAAATACTGTTACCTGTTTGCGGAAAAGAAATACTGGTAAGAATGGTTGAAAGAGTAAGAAGGTCAGCATATGGTAGAAATGTTGTAGTAGCAACAACAAATAAAAAAGAGGATGATTTAATTGTAGAGATTTGCAAACGAGAAAAAATAAATTATTTCAGGGGAGATGAAAATGATTTATTGGATAGACACTACCACGCATCCTTGTATTATGAAGCCGATATAGTTGCAAAAATACCTTCCGATTGCCCTTTGATTGACCCTCAAATAATTAATAAAGTATTTTACAATTTTTTTTTCAATTACCCGTATTATGATTTTGTGAGCAATCTTCATCCCCCTTCATATCCGGACGGAAATGATGTAGAAGTAATGAAAATTAGCGCTCTTGAATCTGCATGGAGAAATGCAAAAGAGCCATACCAGAGAGAACACACAACGCCTTACATTTGGGATAGTCCTGAATTATTTAGAGTTGGTAACATTATTTGGGAAAGCGATCTCGATTACTCTATGTCTCATAGGTTTACATTGGATTATAAAGAAGATTATGAATTTATAAAAAATATATTCGAGGAATTGTATCCGCGAAATCCGAATTTTGGATTAAAAGATATTTTACATCTTATAGATTCAAAAAAAACAAAACTAAAAGAAATTAATAAAAAATATCTCGGTGTTAATTGGTACAGAAATCATCTCCATAGTCTGAAAACCATTACACCGGCACAAACAAAAGTTATATGACAAAAGAAGAAATTAATGAATTACAGAAGACTGCTTTTAAAGTCCGCGAACATATAATTAAAATGGCAACGGAAGGAGGATGTTTTATCGGTGCTTCCCTCTCCTGTGCAGATATCATAGTCTACCTCTATAAATGTTTTTTGAATATTAATGCCGATAATCTCGGTGACCCGAAACGTGATTACTTTTTCCTGTCAAAAGGACACGACGTACCGGCATTGTATGGTACATTAGCTGAAATTGGCTTCATTGAAAAAGAAAGACTGAAAAATCATTTGGGAACGAACGATTATATCTACTGGCATCCAAATGTAAATATTCCGGGCATTGAATTTCATTCGGGTTCACTGGGACACCTGCTAAGTGTTGCAATGGGTGTGGCATACGATTGTAAATTAAGGAATCAAAACAATAAAATTGTAGTATTACTTGGTGATGGAGAACTTAACGAAGGTTCAATCTGGGAGGCATCATTGGTAGCAGCCTCTCTCAAACTCGATAATTTGATTGCCGTTGTAGATAGAAATAATTTTCAGGCTAATATGGAAACCGAAAAATTAATCACACTTGAACCTCTTGCAGATAAATTTCGCATTTTCGGATGGAATGTATGGGAAACCAATGGACACAGTTTCCTTGATTTAGAAAAAATTTTCAACAGTTTATTGTATTATTCTGGAAGACCTTCAATCATCATTGCAGATACTATAAGAGGAAAAGGTTTACCAAGCATCGAAGCAAGAGCAGATAGATGGTTCTCAAATTTTGCGTATGAAGAAGTAATCGATTTGCTGGAAGAACTTAAAACACAGGTAAAAACTAATATAAAATCAGTAACTTTAATTGTCAGATAAAATGGTGTACGAAGAAATTCTTGAAGAATTAATAAACAATGACGATAGATTTATTGTAATGACAGCCGAAAACAGGATGGCAATAAGAAATCTGCCATCGAAAATCGGAAATAAATTTATTGATACCGGAATTACCGAAATGACACTCGTGGGAATGTCTGCGGGTCTTGCTCTAAGGGGAAGAATACCGATTGTTCACGCTTTAGCAACGTTTTTAACAATGCGGGCTTTTGAATTTATCAGAACCGATATTGGCATTGGGAATCTACCCGTTAAACTTATCGGTGCAGTGCCGGGCTTGCTGTCCGAAGCAAACGGACCTACACATCAGGCTCTCGAAGACATCTCTATAATGAGAGGAATTCCAAATATGCGGATTTTCTGTCCAGCTGATGAAAATGATTTATTGGTATGCATAGAAAAAGTTTTAAACAGTCCTTCTCCATATTATATCAGATATAATAATAGAAGACCTCTTTATAAGCATTCAAAAGATTTTCAGGAGGGCAAAGCAGAAGTAATTTTCAAAGGAGAAGATATAAATATTTTAACTTATGGAACATTATTTTCCGAAGCGCTTGAAACCCGCGAATTAATACAAAACAAAGGTCTTGATACAGGTCTTGTAAATTTTCGAACTCTGAAGCCAATCGATAAAGATGTAATTATTGAGTCTTTGAGAAACAGTTGCCTAACGGTAATTATTGAAGACCATTTTTTAACAGGTGGTTTGTTTTCTATAGTTTCCGAAATAGCTTTGCTGAATAATATTGCGTCTAAAATATTACCAATTGGCTTTTCAAACAGATGGTTCAAACCTGCTTTGTTCAAAGATGTATTGGTTTACGAAAAACTTACGCCATTCTTTTTAATGAACAGAATTCTAAAAGAAATGTCAAAAATATTATGGTAAACAAAATAACATTCAACAATGATTTTCCGGTGATTACAGAATCCGAAAATTTAATTAAAAGGGCAACGCCTCTTATTCCTGCTTTAACTCAGACTTTAGCCAAAGGACCTACACAATGGATAGATGGTATTGCACCAAAATATTTAAAGAAAGGTAAAGGTTCTCACGTTTGGGATGTTGACGGAAATGAATACCTGGATTACAATATGGGTATAGGACCTATCGTTCTTGGATATGCTTATGATAAAGTCGATGAAGCGATAAAAAGACAACTCGAAGACGGAATAACTTTTTCATTAATGCACCCGCTTGAAATTCAAGCCGCAGAAAAAATCAGGTCTGTCGTGCTTAATGCTGAAAATGTTAGATTTTCAAAAACAGGATGTGACGTAGCTTCAGCTGCAATCAGACTTGCAAGAGCCTATACAAAACGTGATAAGGTTTTATGTTACGGCTATCACGGATGGCATGATTGGTATATAACCGTAACGGATAGAAATGCAGGAATTCCAACTGTCATTAACGAACTTACAAATACTTTTATTTATAATGATATTGATTCATTCATAAATTTAGTAGACGAGAATACTGCTTGTGTAATTATGGAGCCTGTAATTTTTGAAAAACCAAATAGTGATTTTTTATGGATGGTAAGAGAAGTATGTAATAGGTATGGAATAATTTTAATTTTCGATGAGATGTGGACAGGATTTAGATTTGCACCAGGAGGAGCCCAGGAGTATTTTGGAATAATACCGGACCTGGCAGTGTATTCAAAAGCTATTGCTAACGGAATGCCTGTGTCGGTGTTAACAGGTGAAGAAAGGATTATGAGACTATTGAATAAAGATGTATTCTTTTTCACAACATTTGGAGGAGAAACTCTGTCTCTTGCGGCAATTATAGCAACGATAGATGAAATCGTGGAAAAAAATGTTCCGAATTTTCTTTTTACTCAGGGTAAAAAATTAAAAGATGGTTATAATAGAATCGCTGAATCCCTCGAAATGGATTATACAAAATGTACCGGATATGATGTTCGAACTATCATAACATTTAATCCTGAAGTTACCGACCCACTCGAGATGAAATCTCTCCTCCAGCAGGAAATGATTAAAAGAGGAATATTATGGGGAGGATTTCATAATATTTGTTTTTCCCATTCTGACGGTGATATAAAATACACGCTTGAAGCTTACGAAGATACATTACCAATTTTGAAAAAAGCTGTTTCTGAAGGAAATGTAAAAAAATATTTAAAAGGAAACACAATAGAGCCGGTATTCAGAAAAACCACGAAATTCAAAAAAACAGAAAAAGTATGAATATAAAAAATATTTTTTCACTTGAAGGAAAAACTGCAATTGTTACAGGAGGAGCAGGTTTAATTGGTCAAATGCAATGCAAAGCATTATCTGAATTTGGAGCTAACGTGATTGTATGTGATTTAGATTTAGAAAAATCGGAGAAAATAGCATTGGAACTAAACAAGAATTCTTTCGCTACAACACTCGATGTAACAAAAGAAGAATCCATAACTCGTGTTAAAAACGCGGTTTTATCCAAAACAAAAAGTATCGATATACTTGTAAATAACGCAGCTATTAATGATATATTTGCAGGTGATTTGTCAGTCCTTGAACAATCTATGTTCGAAAACTATTCTCTCGACCTATGGGAAAAATCTCTAAAAGTAAATCTTACGGGCACATTTCTTTGCTGTAAAATATTCGGGAGTGAAATGGCAAAAAGAAATAATGGTAGTATTATAAATATTGCATCAACATATGGAATTGTTGGTCCCGACCAATCCATTTACACAAATGAAATCGGTACACAAATGTTTTTTAAATCTCCTGCTTATCCCGCAAGCAAAGGTGCAATAATTAATTTCACCCGTTACCTTGCGGCATATTGGGGAAATAAAGGGGTTCGAGTTAATACACTCTCACCCGGCGGAGTAGAAAACGGACAGGACAAATACTTCATTAAAAACTATTCAAAGAAAACAATGCTCGGAAAAATGGCAAAGCCCGAAGACTATATGGGCGCAATTGTATTTTTAGCAAGCGATGCAGCATCTTATATGACAGGTGCAAACCTTGTAGTAGACGGCGGTTGGACTGCCTGGTAAATTTTTTTAAAATTTATAAATAAAACAAACTATGGAAAATCAAGCAAAAGTAAAAATCGGAAATAAACTTGTAGGTGATGGCGAAAGAGTTTATGTGATTGGTGAAATTGGAATTAACCATAACGGCTCGCTTGATATAGCAAAACAATTAATAATGGGTGCTAAAGCGGCAGGTTGTGATGCTGTTAAATTTCAAAAAAGAACACCCGAACTATGCGTTCCAAAAGACCAATGGAATCTCGAAAGAGATACTCCATGGGGAAGAATAACATATCTTGAATACCGGTATAAGGTTGAATTTACTCTGGAAGATTATTCGGAGATAGACCTCTTCTGCAGAGAAATGAAAATTGACTGGTTTGCTTCTTGCTGGGATGAGGAAGCGGTTAGCTTTATCGAGCAATTTAACCCTCCTTGCTATAAAGCTTCTTCTGCCTCTTTAACAGATATTGATTTACTAAAAATAAAAAAAGCAACAGGTAAACCTCTAATCATATCAACCGGAATGTCCACTTTTGAAGAAATTGAAAATACTGTAAATGAAATCGGAACAGATAATCTTTTAATTGCTCATTCGACTTCCACATATCCTTGTCCTGTTAAACAGCTCAATTTAAATATGATTAAGACCTTGAAAAACAGATTTCCGAATGTTCCGATTGGATACTCGGGACACGAAACCGGGCTTGCCCCAACCTGGGCAGCCGTTTCTATCGGCGCAACTTTTGTAGAAAGACATATAACTCTCGACCGCTCTATGTGGGGTTCCGACCAGGCAGCTTCTATTGAAATTGAAGGTCTGCATAGGCTAGTAAAAAACATTCGGGATATTGAAAATTCAATGGGAGATGGTAAGAAAAAAGTTTATGAAAGTGAACACTTACAAATTACGAAACTAAGAAAAGTAAAATCAGTAGTATAAGAAAAATTTTCAGGTTTATTCAAGACCCACTAATTACAATTGGAAGATATTGTTTACAAATGCTTTACAAATACTTTACAATTTCTTAATCTTTTTTATTGTTAGTTAATATGTTTGAAATATTTTTAATGAATATAAATTTTATAAATAATATGAGAAAAATATTACTGCTTGCTGGCTTTTTGCTTTTCACACATACTCTTTATTCACAGGGAATAAAAGGGAAAATAATAGATGCTACTACTTCTGAACCTTTAATAGGTGCTACGGTTAAAGTCATAGGTACAAGTTTGGGAGCTATTGCTGACTTGGATGGAAGTTATACCATTGACGATTTAAAACCCGGTAGTTATGACCTGAAGTATTCATATATTGGTTACTCAGACAAAATGTTTAAAGGTATTGTCGTAAACAGGGATGAAATTACAAGACTCGATGTTATTTTACACGTTGACGGGCTTACTACAGAAGTAATTACAATCGAAGCAAATACATCGCTTGCGAATGAGCAGGCACTGCTTACTGAACAGAAAAATTCAAATAAAATTTCCGACGGAATCAGCGAACAGCAAATGAAGAGGGCACCCGACGCAGCTGCATCGGACGTATTGAAGAGAATTATGGGTGTAAATATTGTTGATAATAAATACGTATTTATCAGGGGGACATCGGAAAGATATAATACCACGACATTAAACGGGGTATTTTTGCCAAGTACCGAGTCAGATAAAAAATCTTTTTCTTTCGATATTTTTCCGTCAAATTTGCTGGAAAACATAATAATATCCAAGTCCAACACATCTGACCAGCCGGGAAATTTTTCGGGGGGGTTGGTACAGTTGAATACAAAAGATTTTCCGGAAAGTTTTACACTTAATTTTTCCACTTCTATTTCGGGAAATTCAATGACGACGGGAAAAGAAAACCTCACTTATACCGGAGAGCAGAATAAAATTCTTTTTTTTAATTCAGGATTCGATAACGGATTAAGAGAGCTTCCGACTTCTTTTCCGTCACAGGTGATATCGAGGGATTTTTTCAATAAACAGGATTTAAAAAATTTTGGAAGAACTTTTTACAACAACTGGGAACAGACCAAAAAGAATGCACCGATTAACGGGGGTTATCAGTTGTCGCTCGGAAATAATTACAGAATAAGCGAACACAGCCAGGTTGGAGTTTTCGGAGCATATACATACAGCAGTTCGTTTGCAAATAAAGAAGTAGAGAGAATAGAATATCAGGAGACAGGAGAGAAAGAACAGGAATATAAAGGTATGAACTCGAGTTACAATGTCCAGTGGGGAGCGCTATTAAATGCAAGTTTAAGATACGGCGAAAATCATAAAATCAGTTTAAAAAACACTTACATTTTAAATTCTGCAGACGAGACTCAATATCTTGAGGGTACACACATACCTCAGACTGCCGACAGGAAGTTATATTCGACTCATTTAAAAATAAGAGGAGTATATTCGGCACAGCTTTTCGGAGAACATTATTTCGAAAAATTACTAAAGATGAAATTTGACTGGAAGACATCTTATTCGGAATCCGCAGCGGACGAACCCGATTATAAAACAATGATTTACCAGAGAGAGCGTGGAACGGAAGACCCCTATATCGCACCAATATCAGTTACAGGTAATCCGAATACAACAATAGGAGGGAGATTATTTTCAAATTTAAAAGACATTAACAGAAGTGTGGAATTCAATTTTGAGCTACCCGCGAAGATTTCGAAATCGATAAATATGAAAGTGAAGACAGGTTTATATGCACTGAGAACTCAAAGGCATTTTAACGCAAGATTATTTGCGCCGTATTTTTCGAATCAGATAAGTATCTGGGATAAAATAAAGATTCAGAAGCTTTCGATAGATTCGATTTTTATGTCCGAGAATATTGACACAAACAAGCTTGTATATGAAGAGTTTACGTCCGGTTCGGATAATTATTATGCTTATGAAAATTCATATGCGGGATATATAATGTTCGATATTCCTCTCGGTAAATTCAGGCTGGTTACCGGTGCGAGATTAGAATCTAACGAGCAGGTGTTAAAATCGATAGATTTGAAAAACCTTCCTATAACTGTTAACCTAAAGAATAACGACGTTTTACCGACAGTAAATCTTGTATATAATGTAACAGAAAATTCGAATGCAAGATTTTCTTATTTCCAGTCCATATCGAGACCGGAGATCAGGGAAATTGCACCTTTTGGCTTTAACGATTTCAACAGAAATGTGTTTGTTTACGGAAACCCTTATGACCTGCACAGGACGCTTATCAGGAATTATGATTTGAGATTCGAGACATATCCGAATGCGGGCGAATTAATTTCATTAAGTTTATTTTATAAAAAATTCGATGCACCTATAGAAGTGGTATATTTTTCAGAAAGCAGTGACTCGAAATCCAATACATACAGAAATGCAAATAACGGTGCCGTTAATTACGGTATGGAAATCGAAATAAGGAAAAATCTCGGGGTATTTTCAAAATACCTTCATAATTTCACATTTAGCGGAAATCTAACACTGATAAATTCCAAAATAGACCTTTCAGGATTATCATCTGCAGAAGCAAAAACAGAAAGAAAACTTCAGGGACAGTCACCTTATACGATAAATATGGGAATTTACTATGACAATCACGAAATCGGAACGAGTATAAATCTTTTATATAACAGATATGGAAGCAGAATCTCGGAAGTCGGATTAGGCGGATTCGGTGATATTGAAGAGGCGGGAAGGGACCTTGTGGATTTTTCTGTCTCCAAAAAATTCTTTAAGAGTTTTGAAGCAAAATTCACGATAAAAAATCTTTTAGGTAAAGACATTTTTTATTCACAGCTTGTAAACGATATATCAGAAACAGTAAGGTACTATAGAGTCGGGACGAGTTACGCATTTTCAATTGGATACAAATTTTAAAAAAGAGCTATGCCAGCAATGCAATCCCCACATATAATCTTGTTCTTTAAATAGGGATTGCATTTCTGGTAATGATTTTACGATTTGTTGACTTTTTATTTACATTATCTTAAAATATTATAAATAAGTTTGAATATAATTTAAAAAATTAAAGGAGTAAATTAATGAAAAAATTTCTTATCGTTTTTGTCTTACTTGGATTTTTGTACGGAGCGGGTTACAGCCAGACAATAATACCTAATGATACTTTAACAGGAAATATCACGACAACCAAAACTTTAAATCCGGCAAAGAGATATTTGTTGCTTGGTGAATGCCACGTTTTATCGGGTGGGAATTTGGTAATCCCGGCAGGGACAAAAATATATGGTGAAAAAACCTCAAAGGGTTCTTTGATAATTGAAAGAGGCGGAAAAATCAATGCAACAGGTACCGCGACTAATCCGATAGTATTTACGAGTGCTTTTCAACCTTCCGCAAGACACACCGGTGATTGGGGCGGAATTGTAATACTTGGAAGGGCAAAAATCAACACCAATACGGGTGCGGACACAGCAGCTATCGAAGGATTCGCAACGCAAATCTGGTACGGCGGTCAGGATGACAATGATAATTCGGGTGTGTTGCAGTATGTAAGGATTGAATATGCGGGTGTTGCATTGGCACCTAATAACGAAATCAACGGTCTTACAATGGGTGGTGTCGGAAGGGGCACAACAATCGACCACATAATGGTAAGCTTCTGCGGTGACGATTCATTTGAATGGTTTGGCGGAACAGTAAACTGCAAGTATCTTATTTCTTATAATGCAATCGATGACGAGTTTGATACGGATAACGGATACAGAGGAAGAGTTCAGTATGGTTTAAGCATAAAAAATCCGAATATAGCGGATATCAGCGGCTCTAACGGATTTGAATCGGACAACAACGGGGCACCGAATTACAATCCACCAAGAACCCAGCCCATTTTTTCAAATATTACTTTTATTGGAGTTAAGCAATACGATACATCCACGGTTGATGCGAACCATAAAAGAGGAATGCATCAGAGAAGGTTTTCATTACAGAGTGTTTACAATTCAATCTGGATGGGATATCCAACCGGTATATTATTCGATGGAGTAGGAGTAGCAAATGCATGCAACGGTGATACCATTAAATTTATGAGTAATATTATAGCAGGAATTTCGGGAAAAAATTTCGACACAACTGCGATGAGCGGAAACGGTTTCAATGCAACAACATGGGCACTAAATTCTGCAAGGAAAAACGATACTTTAAATAAAAATGCGCAGGTTATGCTGACAAATGCTTACGGCGGATACATAAATAATAATTGGATGACTTCATATTTCATACCGATGTCAGGTTCACCGGCTTTTTCAAATTACACGGATGTCACATCAGTTGACCCATTTTTCACTTCAGCTAACCACAGAGGAGCTTTTGGAACTGCAGACTGGGGTTCAGGCTGGACAAATTTCAGACCTGATTCAGGAACAGTTGGTGTTTCTCAGATTTCTTCAACAGTTCCGGGCGAATATAAACTCGAACAAAACTATCCGAATCCGTTTAATCCTTCAACAAGAATTAATTTTTCGATAACAAAGCCCGGATTCGTGAGTTTGAAAGTTTATGACATAACGGGGAAAGAAGTTGCGAACTTAGTAAACGAAAAATTATCAGTCGGCTCATATACTTATGAATTCGAAGGAGCAAATTTAAGTTCAGGAATTTATTTCTACACTATGAAAACCAACGATTTTGTAGGCACAAAGAAGATGATTTTAGTAAAATAATACCGTAGCGAGCGGTAATAATAAATATTCCTTTACCGGGTAATTTACCGGTAAAGGAATTTTTTATAGAAAATAAATTTTATTTTACGACTATATTCACCATTCTATTTTTAACGACTATAATCTTCATAATATCTTTACCCATAATGTGGCGAAGTATTGTCGGGTCGTCAAGGGCGGCCTGTTCGAGGTTTTTTTCATCTGTATCCATTTCGACATCTTTTTTAACTCTCACTTTACCGTTAACGGAAAAAGCTACTGTAATCAAATCGGCTTTTGCGTATTTCTCTTTCCATTCGGGCCACTGCTGATATTGCACGGAGGGTTTATTACCGAGTTTTTCCCAGAGCTCTTCCGCTATATGCGGAGCGAAAGGGGAAAGCAGGAGAAGGAATTTTTCAATTACTTCCTTACTTATTTTTTCGAGTTTATATGCTTCGTTAACGAAAATCATCATCTGCGCGATTGAAGTATTGAACTTCATATCACCGTCTTCTATATCGTTGGTAATTTTTTTAATCGACTGGTGAAGAATTTTCAGCTGGGAGTTATCGGGATCTTCATTGACGACATTGCTTTTAATTTCTCCTGTTCTGTCGTCGATAATCAGTCTCCACACACGGTTCAGGAATCTGAACATTCCGGCAATTCCCTCGGTGCTCCAGGGTTTAGTAGCTTCGAGCGGACCCATAAACATTTCGAAAAGTCTCATCGAGTCGGCGCCGAAATCTCTTATTACGTCATCCGGGTTAATAACGTTACCCCGCGATTTGCTCATTTTCACGCCGTCTTCGCCGAGAATCATACCCTGGTTAAAAAGTATGGTAAAAGGCTCGTTATGATTTACATATCCCAGGTCATATAAAACCTTATGCCAGAATCTTGCATACAGCAAATGCAGCACGGCATGTTCGGCACCGCCGATATACAAATCTACGGGCATCCAGTAGTTATCCTTTTCCTTTTCGCAGAAGATTTTATTGTTATGCGGGTCAATATATCTAAGATAATACCAGCAGGAGCCTGCCCATTGAGGCATAGTATTGGTTTCGCGTCTGGCCGGTTTTCCTGTTTCTTTATCGGTAATATTCACCCATTCGGAGATAGCGGCAAGCGGGGATTCGCCTGTGCCCGATGCTTTATACGAATTCACATCCGGCAGTGTAACGGGTAAATCTTTTTCATCGACCGACTTGAAGGTACCGTCTTCAAAGTGGACAATCGGGAACGGTTCACCCCAATATCTCTGTCTGGAGAAGAGCCAGTCTCTTAATTTATAATTAACACTTTTTTTACCGACGCCCTTTTCCTCGAGCCATTCGTTCATTTTTCCGATTGCATCGGGTGTAGCGAGACCGCTGATGAATCCGGAATTTATGCTATAGCCGTCATCAGTAAAGCATGTTTTTCCATTTTTAACATCATCGAGATATTTGTTGAATTCTTTGGATTCACCGTTTAATTTTTGCAGACCTTTACCGGAGACAATAATTTCGGTTCCGTCATCGGATTTCAGTTTTTTAATTCCGACATCCCTGAACTTTTCAGGAATTACGACGGGAATAATTTCGAGTTTGAATTTCATTGCGAATTCCATATCGCGTTCGTCGTGACCCGGAACGCTCATTATGGCTCCGGTTCCGTAGCTTGTCAGCACATAGTCCGAAATCCAGATAGGGATTTCTTTTTGATTAACGGGATTGATTGCGAAGGCGCCTGTAAATTCGCCTGTTTTTTCCTTGATGAGTTCAGTCCTTTCCAGGTCCGATTTTTTAGCGGCTTCTTCAATATATTTATTAACCTTTTTCTTATATTTACCAGTTGTTATTTCACCGATTAATTTATGCTCGGGTGCAAGCACCATATAAGTAGCGCCGAACAGCGTATCGGGTCTTGTTGTAAACACTTCGATTTCTTTTTCTACCAACAGCTTTTCGCTTTTAACTTTAAATTTAACGAGAGCGCCCTCGCTTCTACCTATCCAGTTAGTCTGAAGTTTCTTCACGCTCAGAGGCCATTTCACCTGGTCAAGGTCCTCGAGCAGTCTCTGTGCGTATTTGGTAATCCTGAGTTTCCATTGTTTCATCGGACGCCTGATGACCGAGAAACCTTTTTCGATTTGTTCCGGGACTTCTTCGTTCGCAAGCACGGTACCGAGTTCAGGGCACCAGTTAACGGGAGAATCGGAAATGAAAGCAAGACGTTGCGAATTTACAAATTCATATTTTTCTTTTTCGCTGAGTCCTTCTGGAATTTTTAGTTCCGATATTGGTTTAGCCTTGTTTTCTTTTTCATCGAAATACGAATTGAAGAGTTTCAGAAACATCCACTGAGTCCACTTATAATATTTTTCATCGGTTGTATTTATTTCCCTGTCCCAGTCGTAAGAAAAACCGAGCGACTGTAGCTGAGTTCTGAACCTGTTAACGCATTCCACGACGCCGATTTTCGGATTGATTTCTTTTTTAATAGCAAACTGTTCCGCAGGCAGACCGAAAGCATCCCATCCCATAGGGTGGAGGACGTTAAAACCTTTCATTCTCTTATATCTGGCGATAATATCGGATGCTGTATAACCTTCGGGGTGACCGACGTGGAGACCGTCGCCGCTGGGATACGGGAGCATGTCCAGAATATAATATTTCGGTTTAGATTTATCGATTTCGTTTATGTCGGGAGTTCTGAAGGTTTTATTTTTCTTCCAGTATTCCTGCCATTTCTTCTCGATTTGTATGTGTTCGTATTTCATTATATATTTTCTTTAGACGCTGAATTTTTATGATTGTTATGATTTCATTTTATTTGAAAATTTTTCTGTGTATCACTGTATGTTCTCTGTGTTGCTCAGTGTATTCTTTGTGTATCTCAGTGGTAAAGTTTTTGCTTTAAATATTTTATATTTAATTTTTAATTTTCTAACTTATAAGTATTTTCTGAACATTTTTCAACTCTTCATCATTTGCTTTAGGTCCTAATAGAGTAGTAAGGTATCCCTGATATTTCTCGTAATAATGCTCGCCTTCAGGAATCATCGGGACAAAGTCCTTTCCAAGACCGTGAAGCGGGTAAAGCTTTATATGCACGTGGTTCACGCCCATACCTTCCATAACGAGTGCGGTTCTTTCGACACCGAGCTTTTTATCGATTACCTTGCCGAGTTTTTTTGCAGTCAGCAAAAACTTTGCATAGACCTCATCGGGCATATCGAATGCATAGGAATCGTAATGCTCTTTCGGGATGAGCAGAGTCATACCCTTAGTATTGGGAAATATATCCAGAATACCGATGAAATTGCTGTCTTCATAAACCTTATAAGAGGGAATTTCACCCGATGCTATTTTGCAGAAAATGCAGTCTTCTTTTTTCATAATCTTTAAAACATTAAAAATAGCATATTTAAAAATGATATTCAGTGGGAAAAGTATTTTAATTATTCTTTGCAATTTTATTAAAAATCCATATTTGCTATATTAAAAGTTTATAGAAAATATGAAATTAGACGCATTATTTATAGGTTCACATCCCGATGATATCGAACTGACCTGCGGCGGAACGGTTTGCAAACTCGTTAAATCGGGGAAAAAAGCAGGGATTTTAGATTTAACGAAGGGTGAGCTGAGCACGCAGGGAAATTTAGCACAAAGAAAAAAAGAGACGGAAAAAGCAAGTAAAGTGCTTGGCATTTCGGTGAGACAAAATCTTGGATTGAGGGACGGGGATATTCAAAACAACCGTGCAAGCAGATTGAAGCTGATAAAAATCATACGCGGGTACAGACCGGAAATTATTTTTGCGCCTTATCCTTCGGACAGGCATCCCGACCATATCAACGCGAGTAATTTAGTGCGTGAGGCGGTTTTTTATTCGGGTTTGAGAAAAATTGTTACAGGCAGGCAGAACGCATTCAGACCGAAAAAGGTTTTCTATTACAGGCATGCATACGAAATTCCCATTAGTTTCATAATGGATGTTAGCGATGTATTTGCAAAAAAAATGCAAGCCATAAGATGTTACGAAACGCAGTTTTACAATCCGAAACATAAGGGCGGACCCGAGACATACATAAGCAGTAAAAGATTTTTGGATGATATTATCACGCGGGCGAAATTTTTCGGGTTCAAGATAGGAGCGGAATACGGGGAGCCGTTTTTCTGTTATGAAAATATGGGAGTTGATGTCGAAACATTATTTAAAATTTAATTAAAAGAAAAATGATAGACGTAAGCAAGCGTAAGGCACTGGTATTCGACCTTGAGGTAGCCGCATACGATTTCGATTCTTATGATGAGGAGACAAGAGAGTATCTGACAAAATACGCAAAGACCGAAGAGGAAAGACAGCAGGCGATAGATAATCTTGTGTTCAATCCTTTCACGTCACAGCTTGTGGCGATAGGGATGTACGATTTAAACGAAGAGAAGGGCTGTGTGCTGGTGAATACGGAAGCGGAGGCGGAGATTGAATCGGAAAGAGAAAACATAAATTACATCTGCAGGAGCGAGACCGAGATTCTCGAGATATTCTGGAAGACGCTGAAGGAAAAGGGATATAATTTTTTCGTTACGTTCAACGGGCGCGAGTTCGATTGTCCTTTTTTAATGTTAAGGTCATTTCGGCTCGGGGTAGAGCCGGCGAAGAATTTGATGGCAGGAAGCGATTTTACGTTCAAGGAATATCACGCCGATTTGCTGAAAGAGCTTACATTTCACAGGCATTCGCCGACGGGAGCGAGGAGAAAGTTTTCGCTCGATTTCTACTGCAAGCAGCTCGGGATAGAGAGTCCGAAGAGCAACGGAGTGAAGGGAGAAATGGTAGGGGAGCTTTTTAAGAACAGGGAATATAAAGTGATAGCCGATTATTGCATTGGCGATGTATTTGCCACGGCAGAGCTTTTCAATAAATGGAATTCAATTTTACATTTTTAATATAACAATTTAAGGAGAGATATTTTAATGAAACCCAATCAAATGCAGGGAATGCTGAAGCAGGTGAAAAAGATGCAGGAGAAAATGGACCAGATACAGGCAGAGCTGGAGAATATGACATTGACAGAAGAGTCAGGCGGAGGGATGGTAAAGGTAACCATAAACGGCAAGACGCAAATCAGGAAAATAGAAATCGAAAAAGAAATACTGGCTTCCGACGACACTGAGATGCTGGAAGATTTGCTGATAGCGGCAATTAACAAAGCAATCGAGAGTGCGCAGAAAATGGCTAACGACGAGATGTCGAAAGCAACGGCAGGAATGATACCGAACATTCCGGGCTTGAACCTGCCGGGATTTTAAAAATCTCTGACTATAGATATTAATTGATTTTAAAAGGTTTACGCCGATTAATAATTGAGATTATTTATGATTCAGGATTTTGGTTTTTAGCTTTAATGTAACGAATTTATTTAGAATTAAGAATAAAAAAAGTTTATGTTTAACATATCCGATTCACTCGAATCATTAATAGATGAGCTTTCCAAGCTTCCGCAGATAGGCAGGAAGACTGCGCAGAGGCTTGCGATGTTTATAATCAAGCAGCCGCGAGAAGAAGTCGAAAAATTATCGAAAGCATTAACCGAGATAAAGGACAAGATAAAATTCTGCAATGTATGCTGTAACATAACGGAAGATGATGTATGCAAGATTTGCAGTTCGGAGAAGAGAAACAAAAATATAATATGCGTGGTGGAGGAGCCGAAAGACGTTTACGCAATCGAGAAGACAAATGAATACCGCGGGCTTTATCACGTTTTGCACGGCAGAATTTCGCCACTGGACGGGATTGGACCCAACGACATCAGGATAAAGGAGTTACTGTACAGGTTGGATGAAACCGAAAACAACAAAGTGGAGGAGCTGATACTTGCGTTAAATCCGACTGTCGAAGGAGAGACAACGATTTTATATCTGAACAAGCTGATTAAACCTTTGAACATCAAGATAACAAGAATAGCGAGAGGAATTCCGATAGGGTCGGACCTTGAATTTGCAGATGAAGTAACGCTTGCGAAAGCGATAGAGGGAAGAGTCTCTGTTTAATGAATAATGATTAATGAGTAATAAAAGTGCAGGAGTCAGAATTCAGAATTTAGAAATAAAAATTTTATATTTAAAATTTGAAATTTAATATTGAATAAAGAGTGGTATATAGACTGGTTCTCTAATAAATATTATCTTGAGCTATACAGACATAGGGACGAGAAAGAGGCGACAGACCTGATAAATCTTATACAGAGAAACGTCGATTTAAAGAGGGGTGATAAGGTGCTTGATGTATGCTGCGGCTCGGGCAGGCATTCGATAGAATTTGCGAAGAGGGGATTCGATGTGACGGGATTCGATTTATCGGAATTTTTAATCGGCGAGGCGAAGAAGAATAAAGAGGAATTGCAGGAAAAGAATCTTAAATTAAAATTCCAAAAAAAAGACATGCGGGATTTTAATTTTAAAAGAGCTTTCACGCTGGCGGTAAATATATTTTCGAGTTTCGGGTATTTCGAAAGCGACGAGGAGAACTTCAGTGTGTTCGGGAATGTACATATGTCTTTAAGGAGGGAGGGATTATTCGTTTTCGATTTTCTAAATGAATCTTACCTGAAGAAGAATCTTGTGAAGAAAGATTTCGTAACCATTGGGAATAAAAGAATAATACAGGAAAGAAGGCTTGAAAATAATTTTGTTTATAAAGATATTACGATAGGTCGAAGGATTTTTTCGGAAAGGATAAAATTATACACGCATCAGGAGATTTGCGATGTTCTGGAAAAACGCGGTTTCGGGATACGCAGTACGTACGGAGATTATTACGGAAACGGTTTTGTTAAAAATAAATCAAAAAGGTTTATTATTTTTGCTCAGAAAAATTGAAATATTGTTCCTGTTCACACTGATTTTCGGCGGGTGCGATTTATTCGGTTTAAGGGATGTAGAGACACCGACCGAATCCCGCACTCATTTCGACCCGCCGGTAACCCCGCAGATAGTAATTTCGAATATGATATATGCCGTCAGCGAAAAGGACGTTAACAATTATTTAAGATGTTTCGTGGACACTTCGTCTTCGAACAAAAAATTCGTATACACAGCCGATGTAGCGTCGCAGATTCAGTATCCGATTTTTCTTAACTGGAATATCGGAAACGAGAAGACATATTTCAACAACCTGCTGGCTCTGACGGGAAATAATTTTTCGTTTCTTTATTTAAGCGACGAGACAATGAATACGTATTCAGACTCGGCGGTATATGATGCGGATTATTCGCTAAAGTTCGACCATCAGAAGACCAACGTTGCAACGGAATTAAACGGCAAGCTGAGATTCATAATGATACTGGATTCAAAAAACCTCTGGTCGATATCGAGGTGGATAGATTTCAAATCGGCAGATTCCGACACGACGTGGAGCGTTTTAAAAGCTAACTTCAGCAACTGATTTGGAAAAAAGACTAATCATATATTTCCTGTTCCTCGTGATATTTTCCTCGTGCGAGAATATTTTCGCACCGAGAATCGACAACACATCGAGCGCGCCGATAATATCCGACCAGACAACGATAGACGGCGTTTTCCAGAACTTCAGGTATTCATACACATTCAAAGACACAGCGGTATACAGCGCCCTGCTGACGGACGATTTTATTTTCACTTACAGGGATTACGCTCTGGGGTATGACGTTTCGTGGGATAAGCCGACCGAAGTGAAGACCACGGGGGGGCTTTTTCAGAATTCGCAGAAGCTGGAAATCATATGGAACAACATAGTCCTGCAGACGGGGGATTCGGTAAACCAGAAAGTAAAAAGAAGTTTCAACCTCACCATAACCTTTAATCCGAGCAACGTGGTCCGCCTGAACGGATTTGCGGATATGAGCCTGATAAAAAGCACAGCCGACTCCAAATGGCGTATATATAAGTGGAAGGACGAGAGCTTTTAAGAGTGATTATAATTGACGAACAGGACGATATGTCTCCTGCGTACAAGCACAATTTATAATATTAATTTTATCTCAGCTGGTCGAGGATTTTATTTATGTCATAGGTTTCGTATTCCTCGCAGTGTTTGATTACATACTCTATTAACTGATTCAGCCTGTCGTCGGGGATATCGTTTCCGATTTTTGTCCGGTATTCTTTAAACAGGTTTTCCCTTGTGGTGGTAAAAACCAGCGAGGTGTTATTGTATTTATCCCCCGAATAATTTCTGTAGCCGTAGATATCTTTATAAAGCTCTATATATTTTCCGCCGTCTTCTTTGTAGATATTGTAGGTCTTGTATATAATTCTGACCGGGAATCTGTCCTGTTTATCGAAATCAAACTGCATGCTTCTTTTGCTGTCGAGCCAGGAGGTGAGGTCTTTTGATTTAACAACACGCTTGATAATAAATTCTTTCATCTTTTGTATATTGTCGTTATAATTCCTGACGCATCCGTGCGAGAGGTTTCTGAATTTATCGTCGAGGAGGTGTTCTTTATTCGTGCCGTGGAAATATCTTAAAGACGCCTCGTCGTAGTGGACGCAGAAAAGTCCCAGCGGATTTTTCGGTCCCGGTGGGGTAGCGGGCAGGTGTTCTTTTCCTTTTTCGGGGTCTTTCCACGAAGGCCAGTTGCGGATTCTAAAAGCCTCGAAGTAACCGGTATATGTTTTATCTTTAATCGTGCCGACGACATTGTTCCACGTGTCTATATAAATCGTATCGTTTTTATACAGCTGGAAGAGGTGTGAACGGAATTCCGGGATATTGAGCTCCCACAGTATCTTAGCGGTATCTACGAGGTAGTTCTCCGGAATTGCATAACTGATTTTATAGAAATTAACGCTGACTCCCGCGGCGGTATCCTGAGTGACGATGTCAATGGTTCTGTTGTCGATGAGTTTTTCGGCTGTCTTTTTCGGAAGCAGAGGGAAATTTTCAATCAAAAAACTTTTCATGGATTCGTCGGCGACGTCTATGCTTTCGGCTTCGACCGTCATTGTTTGTGTCGGTATACTGCTTTTTTTATTCGGGTCGTCTTCGGTCTGGGCATAGCCCGTAAAGCAAATAAAAATAATTGATAAAAACAGATATGATATTCCGGATTTTTTCATAGAGGTTTAAATGTTTATAAAGATTTTATTAATGTAATCAGAATTTTATTTAATAAAGTTTCCGCTTTCTTATAGTATTTAAGTTTTTTTATTTCTTTCTCTTTTTCGGTCGAATTGTCGTCTTTCATTTTATCGGCGATAAGCTCTCTGGTGAGCAGTGCAACGGAGGCGAATTTAATTTTAGCATGAACGGCGGTAATATTTTCGGGTATAACGGAATATCCAAGAACGTCAGCTCCGATTTCCCTGTAGAATCTGGCTTCTGCTTCCGTTTCGCTTTCCGGACCGATAATTCCGAGGCAGACGGATTCGTTTGTTTTTATTTTATTATTCATAAAAACTCCCGATACTTTCGCAAAGAGGTTTGCATCGTAAGCATTGCTCATATCGGGAAAGCGTATTCCGAGCTCGTCATCATTTTCACCAATAAGGGGATTATCGCCCATCAGGTTGATATGGTCGTAAATAAGCGCAAGTTCACCGCACTTAAAACGCGGGTTGAGGAAGCCGGCTTCATCAACGGATAATATTTTTTCGATGCCGAGGAATTCGAGGCAGTAAATATAGTGTGCAATATCCCTCATTTCGACTCCGTCATAGAAATGCAATCTTCCTTTCAATATAAAAAATTTCAGGCCGCCTGTTTTTGCAAGCAACAGGTAAAGAGAATTTTGTATCGATTCCTTATCGAAAGTAACGGGAGCTTCCCTCAGATTAATTTTCTTCAGTATTTTTATGTTTGCGGGCAGTTTATAATTTTCTTCTACGATTAAAGCGGTTTTTGCGTTATAATTCAACGGCAGTAGTTTTTTAATGTAAGAAACCGTCCCGTGAATTTTTTTTCTTTGTTCGGTCATGATTAATATTTTTATAATTTTTCCATTAACTTTTTTATTAAAAGGGTCATTTTAGGTTCGGCGATGCTTGCGGCTTTCAGAATATTTTCAATTTTTGCGACCTCGAGCGAATCGGGAAAGCCTTCGTCGGTCATAATGGAAATGCCGAGAGATTCGATTCCGAGCCTGTGTGCAATCAGCACTTCCGGGATAGTTGACATACCGACTACGTCCCTTCCGATTTTTCTAATCATTCTGTATTCGGATTTTGTTTCGAGTGTAGGTCCCTGTACGCTTGCATATACACCTTTTTTAATGTCAATATTATTTTCGAAGGCAGTCTGTTCTGCAAGTTCAATAAGTCGTTTCGAATAACACTGTGAATTATTATTTTTTCCCTTCGGAATTTTCAGTCCTATCAGCGGTGAAGAGAAATGCAGATTAATATGCGAGGTAAGCAGCATCAAATCAGTTTTTCTGAACTTGGGATTAAGTGCCCCGCAGGCGTTAGAAGCGATAAGGTATTTAACACCCATTTTTTTCATAACGTGAACTGGGAATGTAACCTGCTCGTGTGAATATCCTTCGTAGAAGTGGAATCTACCCTGCATAGCGATAATTTTTTTTCCCGAAAGGGTTCCGAAAATAAGTTTACCGTGATGGGATTCTACCGTAGATAACGGGAAGTCGGGAATATCGGAATAATCCAGAACAAATTCCTTTCTGATGAATTTAACGAGACCCCCGAGTCCAGTTCCGAGTATAATACCGATGTCGTAATTACCTTTAACAATTTTTCTTATATGGTTAGAAGTATGCTTTATCCTGCTGTTCATAGATTATTTTACTTCGAAGCTATCTTCAAAGGAACTGTTTTCAGGTTTAGAGCCTCCTATAAAGACTTTTTTCACGGGTTTTGATTCTTCCTCAGATGGCTCTTCCTTTTGCTGTTCCAGTTCTTCGAAATCGCTTGTAATATTATTCAATTTTGTCAGTTCCATTTTAAAGATTTTTTTATTCTTGACGAAATCTTCGAGTTCATTAAGTTTATCGCTCAGGAAGTTCCTGATATCCTCCATAATTTTATCGTTCCTGTGCTTTATATCCTCGAGTTCCTGTTTTTTTGACAAAATGTCATCTTCGATATCCTGTTTCAATTTTCTCGTATTCAGTTCAGCTTCTTTAATAATTATTTCGGCTTTCTTTTTAGCGTTTTTAATTATTTCTTCGCCGAGGTCCTGGGATTTTATGATAGCTTTTTGGAGGTTAGCCTCATTTTCCTTATAGATTTCTATGTCGGACAGAAGAGATTTAATTTTATCCATCTGGTTTTTATTTTCGACAAAAAGCTTTTCATAATGTGAACTTACGGTATCGAGAAAAGCGTCTACTTCATTCGGATCATAGCCCCGGAGTGCTTTTTTGAAGTCTCTTTTTTTAATGTCTTTCGAAGAAATATTCATTTTATATAGTATTAAAAATTTATAAATAATTTCTTTGTCCGAAGATAGCGCTACCGATTCTAAGCATATTGGAGCCTTCTTCGAGTGCGATTTTATAATCCGACGTCATGCCCATCGACAGATATTCAAAGTCAGGGTAATTAACCTTCAAATCTTCGAAGAGATTTTTCAGCAGGGTAAAATTTTCTCTAATGATTTTTTCATAATCGGTAAACATTCCGATAGTCATCAGGCCTTTCAGGTTAACATATTCGAGTGAAGAAATTTCTCTGCACAGATTCTTCACATCTTCCGGTTCGGCTCCTGATTTTTGCAGTTCATCACTCGTATTTACCTGCACCAGAATATTGATTACTCTGTTAATTTTTTTAGCTTGTTTATTTATTTCGAGTGCAAGTTTACAGCTGTCGACGGAATGAACAAGAGAAACAAAGTCAACAATATATTTCACTTTATTTGTCTGCAGGTGACCAACCAAATGCCAGTTAATATTTTCCGATTTAAGAGATTCGTATTTACTTTTCAGTTCCTGGACCTTATTCTCTCCGAAATCCAGATGTCCCAATTTATTAACCTGCAGAATTTCCTCCGTCGAGAAGGTTTTACTAACCGCGACCAATTTAATATCTTCATAATTTCTGCCGATTTGAGAGCATACATTTCTGATATTTGCCGTTAAACCGGAATAATTTTCTTTAAGGTAATCGTATTTCATATATATTTATAAAAAATATATTTATTTTCTACAAAATTCAACGTTTAAGCATATACCATAATAAATATGTTAAAAAAATTTGCTTCAGATTTAAAAGCTTACAGAGAAAAGAAGAAGATATCGTTACTGCACATTGCAAATGAAACGAGGATTCACATATCAAATCTGGAAAGAATTGAAAATGGAGAATTTAATTTCATGCCGCCGCCTTATATAAGAGCTTTTTTAAAGCAATACATAAAGAGTTTAGGGCTTGACGAAAAAGAGATGCTGTACAATTTTGATTTAGCGAAGAGCGGCCGGTATCAGCCGATTGCCGAAAGCGAAGATAAAAATGATGAAGTAACAAAAGAAAAGGAAGAAACACCGGAAAAAGACAAGGCGGAAATAAAAAAGGAAGAGAATAAAAAAGATGAAGTCGAAACATTAGAGACTCTGTTTGAGGAAAAAGTTCCGGTAAGCGGAACAAAGACGATTAAGCAAGAAGAGAAGAAGCCAGTTCAGAATCAGCACATAAAAAAAATAGAGGTTGAGAGGGGAGCATCGTTCGCCGAAGCTCCTGAAATTATGAAACAACCGCAGAAAAAGTCCGTGAGTTTATCGCCGTCGATTTTTAAATCTCTCGGATTTCTGGTGGTGATACTTTTAATGGGATACGGGATTTATCTTCTTGTCACGACGGTATTCATTACGGGGTCGTCGAAGACAAAGCTCGATATAGTAAGGCAGAATTTCGATACGGTAGTAAAGGAGAACGAAAAGAAAATTCTCGGTAAGCGTTCGAAGGAAGAGATAGAAGATTCGATAAGAAAGGCGCAATACATACAGGATTCGATTAAGAGGTCGTTAAACGATTCAATAACACTCGAAATTAAATGTCTGAAAAAGGGATACATAACGGTAATAGTGGATTCGATTTCATATGAAAACATGTACAAGGAATCCTTTGATAAGGATTACAAAGGAACATGGAAGGCAAAAAAATATTTCTGGGTTACATCAGCAAACACGACGACATTCGAGCTTTACCTAAACGGTAAAAAATTAGACATCAAGGATACCAAAGTCAAATATCTGAAAATATCGAGGGATGGGATTCAGAAAGAGTAATCAAGGGTTACAAAGAACATATTAAAATTTTACACCAAGAATTTAACAAATAAACAGTGCAGTGTCAGCACCGAAAGAAATAATTTCAAGAATTAATTTATTGAGGGAAAAGATAGCTGATGCAGATTACAGGTATTATGTATTAGACGAGCCCGACATTTCCGATTTTGATTATGATATGATGATGAAGGAGGTAGAGGAAATCGAGAGGAATTATCCTGAGCTAATAACGCCCGATTCGCCCACACAAAGAGTTTCCGGTGAGCCCACCAAAAAATTCAAAGTAATAACGCATGAAGTTCCCATGCTTTCTTTATCGAATTCGTACAACTTCGATGAGTTAACAGATTTTGATACAAGGATAAAAAATCTCATTTCCGGTCAGGAGTATGAATATGTATGCGAGCTGAAATTCGACGGTCTTGCGGTTTCCCTGATTTACGAAAACGGAGTTTTCGTGAGGGGGGCGACGCGGGGGGACGGGACGAAGGGCGATGATGTAACGAATAATTTAAAGACAATCCGCTCCATTCCTTTGAAGGTTAAATCTGACACATACAAAAATTTTGAAGTCCGAGGAGAGGTATTTATAAAGAAAAATGATTTTGAAAAGATAAACGAAGAGCAGGAGATAAGGGGGGAGAAGCTTTTTGCGAATGCAAGGAACACAGCGGCGGGAACGCTGAAATTAAAAGACAATAAGGCCGTAGCGGCAAGACCGCTTAATATATTTGTTTATTATTTCAGGACAGGGGAAGTAAATTTGAAGACACATTATGATAACATAAGAATTCTCAAGAGCCTTAAATTTCCTGTTAACGGATATACGGAAAAATTCAAATCCATAGATGAGGTAAAGAAATATTGTGATAAAATAGAGGAAATAAGAGACACACTTCCTTACGAGATAGACGGTGTGGTAGTAAAAGTAAATTCATTATCGCAGCAGGATGCACTCGGTTCGGTTGCGAAATCCCCTCGATGGGCGATTGCCTATAAATTTAAGGCGAAGCAGAAGGTTACAAAGATAAAGAACATCACATTACAGGTCGGCAGGATAGGGACGATAACTCCTGTTGCGGAGTTAGAGCCTGTTTTTCTGGCAGGATCAACGATAGCGAGGGCGACTTTACACAATTTCGATGAAATTAGGAAGAAAAGAATAAGAGTCGGTGCGACCGTAAAGATTGAAAAGGGAGGAGATGTAATTCCAAAAGTTGTTGAAGTCATCGAAGATGAAAAATTCAAGAAGTTACCGGAGTATATAAATCCGACTAATTGTCCGGTATGCGGTTCCGTTCTTGAAAAACCGGATGAAGAGGTAAATTACTATTGTGCAAATTATTTTTGTCCCGCACAGATACAGGGAAGAATAGAGCATTTTGTTCAGAGGGATGCTATGGAGATAGAGGGTCTGGGGACGAGCATTATAGAAATATTTTTAAAAGAAGGATTTATAAAAGACTACACCGATTTATATGAACTGCACAAGTTCAAGAATGAATTAATAAATTTGGAGAGGTTTGGCGAAAAAAGCATTTCAAATATTCTGAATGCAATAGAGGAATCGAAAAAGAAACCGTTCGAGAAGGTTTTATTTGCGATAGGGATAAGGCACATAGGGGAGAAGACAGCAAAAATAATAGCAAAGCATTTCGGCTCGATAGACAGGCTGATTGAGGCATCGGAAGACGAGATAAGCAATGTTTACGAGATAGGACCGAAGATTGCTAAGAGCATTAAGGATTTTTTTGAAGACGAAAAAAGCAAAACTTTAACGGAGAAGCTGAAGAAGATTGGGTTGAATCTGGAGGCAGACAAATCCGTTAAAACCAAATTCAATGCTAATCTCAAAGATAAGACTTTTGTATTAACGGGAACGCTTGAAAATTACACACGCGAGAAAGCAACACAAATTATAGAAGATTCCGGAGGCAGAGTATCGTCTTCCGTAAGCAAGAAAACGGACTATGTACTGGCGGGAAAAGAAGCCGGAAGCAAACTTGAAAAAGCGAAGAAGCTTGGAGTAACGATTATAGGAGAAGAAGATTTCGAAAAAATGACAGGGTAACGGAGTCCGGGTTTATTTAAGGAAATTAACACCGAAGACCAGCTGTATTCCTCCCAAATCTTTCATCGGGCTGTTCTTAATACTAATAACGTCACCGCTGACTACGGGTAAATAGAAGTACCTGAAATTCATACTGAAAGCAAGGTTCTTTGAATTCTGGAATTCAATTCCCACGCCTGCAAATCCACCAAGTGCAAATGCCGCCTGGAAATATCCGAATGCATTGAAATAGCTTTTATCGTAGGGATTTGTAAGTACGAGAGCGGGAGTTATGCCGATATTAACAAGGGGTTTGAAGTCGTTTTCTATATCATCTTTAAACATATAGTGCTGGAAGCCGATATTAACGGGAATCATAAACACCCTTTTCACCTTGTCCTGAATGTATGAGTTTCCATAGTAGTCAAAATACTCGAATTCCCTGTTATCACTGACGCCCGTAACAGAGAGATTGAAAAACAAATCGGAGCTATGGCTGATTGGTTTAAAATATCCCCCGGATAATCCGTAGCCTTTATCGGAATAAATAACGCTTAATCCGAATTGGTTTCTCGGCTCTTTGGTATTATTTGAGGGTTTTGGGTTAATTTGGTTTCCTGTTGCAAAAGTCAGTTTTGCAATCAGCAATATAATTATAAGAAATTTAATTCTAACCATCACTTTATAAATTGTTTAATGAAACATATTTGATTAATTTTTAAAAGTAAAGTCTATTGTAAAAGAATATTTTGACAGAGCAGAGATACAACAAGATAAAAAAGGTAGTAAACCAGCGGCAGAGGTATCTGACCGTAGTTTTAGAAAATGTACACGACCCGCACAATGTGAGTGCGGTTTTAAGAAGCTGTGATGCAGTGGGGATTGACAAGGTATATTTAATATACAATACGAATAAATTCCCGAAAATCGGGAGGGTTTCTTCTGCAAGCGCGAAGAAGTGGGTGGAGGTTATAAAGTTTAGAAGCGTCGATGAATGTTTTGCGGAATTAAAAAGGGAGAAGTACAGGATTTACTCGACTCACATATCCGAAACAGGAAAGAACAGGTCGCTATATGAAACGGATTTAACGAAAAGGGTTGCGATTGTTTTCGGGAATGAGCACGCGGGAGTAACGGAAGAAGTAAAGCAGAAATCAGACGGGAATCTGATTATTCCGATGTATGGAATGATACAATCGCTAAACATTTCGGTATCAGTAGCAGTGTGTATTTACGAAGCGTTGAGGCAGAGGGATGCAAGGGGAATGTACAGGAGAACAAGATATACGAAATCGGAATTGAAAACCAAATTAGATTATTATATAAATAAATAGGAAAAATAATGTTACCGAATTATTTTAAAAAAGAGTTGAAATTTAAGAGCACGAATAACTTTCTGCTGATTGCGGGACCGTGTGTAGTAGAGAGCAAGTCGGTCGTTTTCAGGACTTGCGAAAAGGTGAAAGAGGTGACGGCGAAATTAAAAATTCCATACGTTTTCAAATCGTCATATATGAAGGCAAACCGCACTTCGGGAGAGTCTTTCAGGGGACTTGAAATGGATAAAGCACTGAAAATTTTAGCGGATGTAAAGAAGGAGTTTGATGTTCCCGTACTTACGGATGTGCATTCGGAGGTAGAGGCGGGCATTGCGGCAGAGGTAGTGGATATACTGCAGATACCTGCTTTTCTTTGCAGGCAGACGGAACTTCTGGAAGCGGCAGGAGAAACGGGGAAGATTGTAAATATTAAAAAGGGACAGTTTCTCGCGCCTTCAGATTTGAAATATCAGGCGGAAAAAGTTGCATCGACGGGAAACAATAAAATTATGCTGACGGAAAGGGGAACAACATTCGGGTATAATAATCTGGTTGTGGATTTCAGAGGGCTTGTGATTATGAAGAAATTCGGGTATCCGGTGATATTCGACGCAACTCATTCAGTTCAGATGCCTTCGAAGGAAAACGGTATAAGCGGGGGATGTCCGGAGTTCATTGCACCGCTTGCGCGTGCGGCAATGGCTGTGGGTATTGACGGGATATTCATCGAAACTCATCCGAATCCATCAAGAGCATTGAGTGACGGGAGCAACATGCTGAAGCTGGAAAAGCTGGAAGAACTATTGAAAGAGCTGGTGAAATTATATAATATTTCAGGATGAATATTTCGTTCCCAAACATAGTTTGGGAACGAGTGATATGGTGGAAACACAGTCCGGGAATAAATAAAAATTATTGATTTACTGCTTGCATTTATTACTTCAAATCCATTCCGTTCTTAATTCCTTTATCTATTGCTTTTACGCCTTCGGACATCCATCGGGGCATCGGAGAGTCTTTCAGGTAGTAATCAAAGAACTGCATCATACGTTTAGCGAGGTCGACTCTGCTCGGCCATTTAACTAGGTTATGCTCTTCGCCGTTATAGGTCAGCATCCACGCAGGTTTATTCAGTCTTCTAAGTGCTGTAAAAAATTCTATACCCTGCTGATGCGGGACTGCTCCGTCGTTATCGTTCGACATAATCAATACGGGAGTTTCGATTTTATCTACGAAGAAGAGCGGAGAATTTTCGAAATACAAATCAAATCCGTTCCACAGAGTTTTTCCGAGGCGGCTTTGAGACTGTTCATACTGGAACTGTCTGACCATACCCGATTCCCATCTGATACCTCCGTAGGCGCTTGTCATATTAGCGACGGGAGCACCCGTCATAGCAGCTTTATACAGGTTCGTTCTCGTAATAATATAAGCCGCCTGGTAGCCGCCCCAGCTCTGTCCCTGTAATCCAAGATTATATTTATCAATAAAACCTTTTTCAAGCAATGCATATGTTCCGCTGACAACTGCGTTGTAACCGCTTTTTCCCGGGTAACCGATTTTATATGTGATATCGGGGATGAAAACAATATATCCGTTGCTATTATACAGAGGGAAATTAATGACTGACCTGCTTGGATTAGGGATATAATGTGCGTGAATTCTATCTGTATATTTTTCATAAAAATACGATATCATCGGGTATTGTTTGTTCGGGTCGAAGTTTTCCGGTTTGTATAAAAGACCTTTTTGCTCTACGCCGAGCGAATCTTTCCATTTAAAAATTTCGACCGAGCCCCAGAGATAGTTTGACTGCTGGGGATTTGCATTCGAAATTTTTTCAGCATTGGAAAAGTCGAGAGAGCTTGTCCACAAGTCGGGAAATTCGGTATAGGAATATCTCTGCCAGATCAGTCTATCGGATTTTTTTGATTTAACGGGGTTAGTAAAGCCATAGTCAGTCATAATGATTTCCTTGAGAGAATTTTCCGAATTCAAGTCGAGCGAGTAGAATCCTTCGTATGCAGTATTTTCATTTCTTGCGTTCAATAAAATTTTAGAAGGGACATAAACAGTATCCTCTTCAAGTTTTGAATACCTGAAAATGGTTTTTGTATCTCTTCCGATTTTCGTGAGATTTACGGGTACGGTTTCATTTTTCGGATTTACTTTCCATATGTCGTATTTATCATAAATCAAAACGGATTCATCATCTTTTGTCCAACCTGCAATGCCGTATTCTTCCGGGTCTCTGGGCTGGTCATTTTCTTCGTCGTATAGTTTTGCGGGAACAGATTTTGTTATTACAAATTCTCTTTCATCTTTAACGGAATAGCAGTGGTAGGTGCTATCCAGCGGTTCATAATACAAGAAGTAATTTCCGAGGGGGGAGAAGTCCGCATAATACTTTTTCCTTTCGGCAATTAATTTTTTCTCTCCGGTTTCGAGGTTAATTAAATAACAGTCTCTATAGAATGCATCTTCCCACGATATAAGCTTCCGGTATGGGATATCCGAGAATCCGTAAGCGAAATTTCCGTTACCCTTATTAATTATTTTTACATACGGCATTTCGGGATCTGTGAGCTGGGTAATTTTATTCTGTTCTGTATTATATATTGCAAGGTACGTTCTCTTTTTTTCCTTTTCCAGGTTGTGCAGCTGCTGTGACTGGAGGAAGCCGTCGTTCCAGTTCCATATATCCACTTTGCATTTTTCGTCATCGGGTATTGTGTCTTTAGGTTCGGGGATAATTTTTGGAGCAGTCTGGAAGAACAGTTTTGTCCCGTCCTCCGAGAAGGACATAGATTCGTTTGAGCTGAGTTCCCATCCATCGGGAATTCCCAGGGTGGAGGTGTCTGCCAGCAATTTAACAGAGTTGTTTTTATTATTCCAGTAATACAGGTTATATCTTTTTACCGAGTTCGTATCTTTTGTATGCAGAAAAGCCATCTGTTCGCCTTTAGTATCCATTGCAAGTTTTTTTATTATTCCTTTTTGCTGGAAAATCTTTGTTGCAAGTTCTTTTTTCGTATCGAATAAATAAACGGAATTTGAATCTTTCTTATTGTTTTTAGAAGTGGAAATAAAGCCGAGAGCGTTTCCGTTTTTCGAGAACAGATATTCGGAGACATCTTTATATCTGGAATTATATTTAGAGACAGGGTTTACAATATTCAAAAAAGTATATTCAGCAGTATCTTTTTCGGAGGTAGTATCTTTTACTTCGTTCAAAAAAGCTACATATCCTTTGTTTTCCTTTGGGACAGCGAGAGAAGTGAGTTCGGGAAATTTTTGAATCGTTTTGTTCAGGTAGATTCCGAGAGAATCTTTAGGAAACTGCTCTTTCTTTTTTTTCTTAACCTTCAAGTCCCTGATAATTTTTTCTTCGGGTTTAATTTTAAATGCGAGGAAATCCGAGTTCGGAGAAAATACAGCATCGTACCCTCTCGGGACGGAATCTCGCGAGCCGTTTTCAGTATTGTAAATATGCAGCCATCCGTCGCCTTTCTGGGGATTGATTTCGTATGCAATCCATTTACCGTCGGGGGATATTTTTGTTTTTTCGAGCCGTTTCCAGCTGTCGTAGACGCTGTGGTCGAGAGGGATTTTTGATGTTTCCTGAGCACATAAGTAGAAAGTAAAAAGTGAAAAGTAGAATATCAGAAATATTTTTTTCATAAAGTTTTTATTAAGGAAAATTTGTGTAAAATATTTACAATTTAATACAAATTATATTCATTATTTTTGCTCCAGTGTTAATAATATATCCTAAATTTATTGCTTTCTACTTTTTAGATTTAATTTTATTTTGACATTACAGTAAATAAGATGTCTAATTTAAGAGTAACAATAATACAATCTCCGCTGCACTGGGAAAATACACGGAAAAACATAGAAATGTTCAGCAGGAAGTTAGATGTTTTCAGAAGGGAAACAGATTTAATAGTATTGCCGGAAATGTTCACGACGGGATTTTCAAAAAACGCAGAAGGTATTGCTGAAACGATGAAAGGGGAGGCGGTAAATTTTTTAGAAAATTATTCGAAGAAATTAAATGCTGTTATATGCGGGAGCGTAATAATAAGAGCCAGTGGAAAATATTTTAACCGACTGATAGCTGGTTTTCCGGACGGAACGATACGGTATTACGACAAGAGGCATTTATTCAGGATGGCGAATGAGCATCGGGTTTATTCGGGGGGGAGGAAGCAATTAATTGTAAGGATAAAAAGCTGGAGAGTTGCTTTTTTTATTTGCTATGACTTAAGATTTCCTGTATGGTGCAGGAACAGGAATAATTATGATGCGGCTGTATTCGTGGCGAATTGGCCGAGAGAGAGGAATTATTACTGGAAGAATCTGCTTATTGCGAGGGCAATCGAAAATCAGAGTTATGTAATCGGTGTAAACAGGATTGGTTCGGACAGGAACGGATTCAGATATTCGGGTGACTCGGCGGTAATAAATCCGATGGGAAAGTATTTATTGAATGCAGGAAGCAAAAACGGAATATTCAGTACCGAGCTTGACAGAAATATGCTTGACGGATTCAGGGAGAAATTTCCCGCATTCAGAGATGCGGATAAATTCAAAATAATTTTATGAGAAAAATATTTTTTACCATTTTAATTTTTCTTTTTTCAGTAAGTCTTTACTCACAAAATAATTTCACGCGAGTGAGCACGAAGTTTTCAGGAAAGGATGCATGGAAGGACTGGTGGGTGGATGTAAACGGTACGAGCGGCTCGCTAAAGACGGTATTCACGGGGGATGATGCATGGACTTACTGGGACGTAAATTTACAGAATTATTACGGGACGATAAGAACGGTCTGGTCAGGAGACGAGGGATGGAAGTACTGGAGGTTCGAGTTTGATGATTGTTACGGATATTTAAGAACGACATATCACGGTGATGATGCATGGAGGGAATGGGATGTTACAGACGAAACGGGATACACCACTTTAAAAGTAACCACAGTATATACCGGCGAAAACGCATGGAAATACTGGAGAATATATAATTACGGAGGTAATATGAATGTAAACACGACTTTTTCGGGTGATGATGCATGGAAGAGCTGGTCTATAAACGATTACATTAAGAATGAAAAGGCAGGTTATAAAATGGCAGCAATATTTGCGTGTGTATTTTCGGGATACAGGCAATCACAGAGTAAGTAAGATTGAAGAGCGATTCCTGCCAAGAACATGCAGGGATGACAGTTGGTTGGTATGCAGGGATGAAAAAAGAAATATCTAGAAAATTTAATTTCAGTTCACAAATACAAATAATACTATATGCACATTATTGACTGGTCGATTGTTGTTGTTTATTTCATAATCAACATACTCATTGGGTTTTATTATTACAAAAAATCGAGCGGAAACACGGAGAACTTTTTTCTTTCGGGAAGAAAGATGGCATGGTGGCTTGCAGGGCTTTCCATGGTGGCGACTACATTTGCGGCTGATACACCGCTTGCCGTGACGGAGCTTGTAGGTCAGAACGGAATTGCGGGAAACTGGCTCTGGTGGAATATGATGATAGGCGGGATGCTGACTGTGTTTTTCTTTGCGAGGTTATGGAGGAGGGCGAATATTTTAACGGATGTTGAATTTATTGAATTAAGATATTCGGGGAAAGCTGCATCATTCCTCAGGGGATTCAAGGCAATATATCTTGGGATTTTCATGAACGTGATAATTATGGGATGGGTTAATCTTGCGCTCGGAAAGATTTTAAAGGGGATGTTTCCGGGTCAAATAGACGATGCAAATGTAATGTTATTTATACTACTGATTATGATAATCACGGCAGTGATATCCGCGATGTCAGGTTTATGGGGTGTAGCGGTTACGGATTCATTTCAGTTCATAATAAAAATGACGGGGTGCATAATACTTGCAATAATAGTTGTGAACTCCGAGCAGATAGGGGGAGTTTCGGGATTGCAGGAGAAGTTACCCGACTGGGCTTTGAAATTCACTCCGCAGATAGGAAGTGAGATAAGCGCAGGAAACACCGGGGGAATTTTAATGATGACGGTTTCGACATTTTTAGCATATATAGGAGTTCAATGGTGGGCAAGCTGGTATCCGGGTGCCGAGCCGGGTGGCGGGGGCTATGTGGCACAAAGGATGATGTCCGCCAAAAACGAGAAACACTCACTACTTGCAACATTATTCTTTCAAGTTGCCCACTATTGTTTACGCCCTTGGCCATGGATAATCGTGGCGTTATCCGCAATCGTTCTGTATCCCGATTTACCGATGGCAGATAAGGGATTGGGATACGTGAAAGCAATGAATGATTTTTTGCCTGTAGGATTGAAAGGATTGCTGCTTGCCTCGTTTTTTGCTGCATCAATGTCAACTATAGCAACTCACCTGAACTGGGGTACATCATATTTCATAAACGATTTTTACAAAAGGTTTATGAAGCCAAACGAGTCGGACAAGCATTACGTTACTGCATCGAGGGTAATGACGGTAATATTCATGATAATAGCAGTACTGATTACGAATTTTATGTCTACTATATCGGGTGTCTGGGCATTCGTAATCGAGTGCGGAGCGGGACTTGGGCTGGTTTTGATTTTACGGTGGTTCTGGTGGAGAGTAAATGCTATAAGCGAGATAGTAGCAACTGTTACTCCATTCATAGTATACGGGATTTTGCATTTCGGAAAATTCGATATTGTATTTCCACAGACATTATATATTATTGTTCCGATTACAACTATTGCCTGGATAATTACTTCGTTCATTACAAAGCAAACGAAAGAAGAAACTCTATTGAACTTTTACAAGCGGGTTCACCCGGGCGGATTCGGATGGAAGAAGATTGCGGCGAAACTGCCGGAAGTGAAGTCCGATAAGGGTTACGGAGTATTATTCCTTGACTGGGGTCTTGGTGTGGTTTTGTTGTATTCGTTTTTATTCGGTATCGGGAAAATTATACTTGGAGATTATTTATTCGGGTTTATTTATTTAATTGTCGGATTGATTTGTGGGTTTATAATTTTGAGGCATGTGAGTTATCTTGGTTGGGGAGAGAAGTTTGAGTAGTGTAGAGATGTTTCGAGCTGTTTATGACGCTTCGCTAAATACCAACAGCGGCAGAGTGTTACTTTTTTGTTGGTAATGTACTTAGAGTGCACTTAGACACCAACAACAAAAAATAACAAATAAGTGTGAGATAATAAATTTTCTTATTAAATATGAATATAAAAAAAACTCTAATTAAAGAAATAATAGGCAATATTCCAGATAATGAAAGTGATTTCAAGAAAAAAACGCGTATTCATCAAGGTTGGTGGAGAGCATTCGTATTAGTTGAAGAGCAAGGGGAAAATCCAGCGAAAGAGAACGAAAATATTTGTAATACATTTTTGTTGAATAAAAAAAATGTAAATAATAATTTTCTTTCAACAAGAATATCCAAAATAGTATCTGGAGAGTTAAAGGAAAGAAAAACAGGAAAAAAAGTTGGCATAATAAATGAAGAAAGATTAAGATGTAATTTGTTATCGAGTCAACCTTTATGCTTTAATTTTTTTGCTGAATTTAAAGTTGAAAAAAATAAACTAATAGCAAAGAAATTATTGAAATCATTTTTTCCGAAAATTACTGAATTTGAAGATGTTTTATTTGAGTATAATCCGGTTTCTAAAGTAACAAATGATAACTCAGCTTATGATGTTGCATTTAAAGTTCGGGAAAATGAAAGGAAAGGTTTAATCGGATTGGAGTGTAAATATACTGACGATTTTTCTAAAAAGGAATATGGAAAAGAAAATGGGAAATATAAGAGTCTTTTTAATCAGAGCAGATTTTTTAATAGAGATTATAGCGAATTCGTAAAAAGTGAATTTAATCAATTGTTTAGAAATCAAATAATAGCAGAAGCATTAATTAAAGAAGGAAAGTATGATGAAGAAAAGTATGATTTTGTATATACGGGTTTATTTTGTCATTATGATGATGAATCTGCGATAAAGACGGGTAACAAATTTTTAACGATGCTAAATAATGGTGGGGAAATTTTTAAAGTTATTACATATAAAGATTTTTTAGAAAATTTCCAAAAATTGAATCTTGATTGGGAAATGAGGGAATTAAGTATGAAGCTTTGGGCTAGATATTGTGCAACTTCGTTAAGTAAAGAAATGTTAAGTTTTTATTCGTAGCTGTTGGTGACGTCTGTTAAAGCAGACTTAAACACCAACAGCGGCGTAGGAATGGTAAGGATTTACTTATACACTGATAGCTGTAAAATAAACAACTGCTGTTGTTGGTGTTTAGTCCGCCTAGGCGGACGTCACCAACAACAAATAATATAAGGGTAAAATGGAAGACAATATTAATTATTTAACATTTTTTACAGCAACAATTTTGAATTGGTATCATCTGTTAAAATCTGATAAATACAAAAATATAATTTTAGAGAGTTTAAAATTTTTAGTTAATAATAAAAAGGTCGTGTTATCAGCATTTGTAATTATGCCTAATCATATTCATTTGGTTTGGAGAATAAATAAAGATTTAAAATATGAAGATGTTCAGAGAGATTTTCTAAAATTTACTTCACAAGAAATATTAAGGGATTTAAAAAAATATAATTCTTCAAAATTAAAAAAATTCTATGTTGATGCAAAAGACAGGAAGTATCAAATTTGGGAAAGGAATGCGTTATCTATTAAAATATTTTCGGATAAAGTAGCATACGAGAAAATAAATTATATTCATAATAATCCTATTCAAGAGGAATGGAGTTTGTGTGAGTTACCGGAATTGTATAAATATTCTTCTGCGAGGTTTTATAAGGAAGAATTTGATGAATGGGGAATGTTAACGCATTATATGGGAAATTATTTTTAGTTACTTTTGTTTCTTTGTTGTTGGTGTAGTGCGAAGAACGCACTTAAACACCAACAACGGCAGGGCTTAGTTTTATTTTGTATTTGTTGGTGGTGTATAAAAAGCATACTTAAATACCAACAACGGCAAGGTAGAAATTTCATTAAACAAGGAAAAAAGGGAGAAACATATGTACAATAAAATAAGAAGGAAAATATACGGAGTACTCGAAGCATCTTCGGGGGATACTTTCCTGAAAAAAGTATTCGATTATTTTATTATAACTCTGATTTTATTGAATACTTTCTTTTACATTATCGAGACGGTTGACACAATAGCGTCAGATTATAATGAATTTTTTACTGCGTTCGAGACTTTTTCCGTTATTGTTTTTACGGTTGAATATATTTTACGCGTATGGACATGCACTTTAACGAATAAGTATAACAGGCCCGTAATCGGGAGAATAAAATATATTTTTTCGGTTTTTGCTTTGATTGATTTATTTGCGTTCCTGCCTTTTTATTTGTTCGCATTAACGCATATAGATTTAATTTTCATCAGGGTTTTCCGTTTATTAAGGTTTTTCAGGCTCTTTAAGCTCGGGAGGTATCTGGATGCATTCAATGTACTGGGCAAAGTTGTGAAATCGAAAAAGGAAGAGCTGATTCTGACATTTTCGATATCCCTGATTTTAATAATAGTATCTTCGAGTTTCATATATATTGTAGAGCACGATGCCCAGCCGGACAAATTCAGAAATATACCGGAAAGTATGTACTGGTCGGTAGAAACGCTGACTTCCGTAGGATACGGCGACATTTGTCCCATAACTCCTTTAGGAAAATTCTTAACCAGCATAATTTCGTTAATAGGACTGGGTATGGTTGCATTGCCGACGGGTATACTTGCATCGGCTTTTACGAAGGAGCTGAAGAAAAAGAAAATTTGTCCGCACTGCGGAAAGGAAATAACATAAAACATCAAATGAAAAAACCCGAAAGAAAAATAAAGCAGGTTATCAAGGCGGAAGATGTAAGAAAATCGTATTTTGCGGGAATATTACTCGTTTCTTTAGCAACTCTTCTTCTGGAATTTACCATGACGAGAGTGCTATCAATTTCTCTGTGGTATCATTTTGCATTTATGATAATCAGTGTGGCACTGCTGGGGTTCGGGATAAGCGGTGTTGTATTAACTTTAAGCAAGAGGCTAAAGGCAGTGAAGACGGAGAAATTGCTAACTATATTATCGATGATTTTCGGTATAAGTGTTGTAATTTGTTTTATGATTCTTAATCTTATTCCGTTTGACCCGTTCAGTCTTTTCACCGATTCTATGCAATTTGTTTTTCTTCCGTTATATTATTTGGTTATAACGATTCCATTTTTCTTTTCGGGATTAATAATTTCGATTTTACTTTCGAAGTTCAAGAGTGAGGTTTCGAAGTTATATTTCTTTGATTTAGTGGGAGCGGGATTATCGTGTTTTGCTTTTGTATTTTTAATGCCGGAATTTGGAGGGAACGGGATTATTTTATTCATTGCGGGTTTCGGTTTCCTATCATCGATTATTTTCGGATTCAGAAATCATAAAATACTTGCCCTGATTTCTTTTATTTTAATGAGTGTCGGTTTCTCCTTTTTAACGGATAAAGATACGAGGTTGCCGATAAGGGTAACGCAGAATAAAATTTACGGGAATTATATTTACTCGAGGCCCGATTTAAGAGTATTTTCCGGATGGAATACGATTTCGAAAATCGATGTAATGACTGATGAGGAGCCGTCTCCTGACGGGTACGATGTTAATCTTGCCATTATCGACGAGGGAAATGCCACAACCAACATACCTTATGTAAACAAGTTACCGCCTTTAACCAAGCCTGCTGATGCATCGAATTTGGCATTTGCGTGCGGAGGAGATTCGACAGGCAGGGTATTTATAATCGGCTCGGGGGGAGGGGGAGAAGTGCTAGTAAGTTTATACCATGATGCAAACGAGGTGACAGGTGTAGAAATCAACGGATTGCTGAACGAGTTAATCAGCAGCAGGTTAGTATACTGGACGGGACCTTTAATAAGAAACAACAATAAAGTAAAGATTATCACCGATGATGCCCGTTCCGTTATTAGGAGCGACAGGACTTTAAACGATGTAATTATTTCCGCACACACAATTTCATCGTCAGCCGTTTCAAGCGGTGCAATGAGCATGGTAGAGAACTACATAATGACAAAGGAAGCGGTGAAGGATTATTTAAATCATTTAAAGAGTGACGGGGTGATATACATATCCAGACCCGAGACACAAGTACCGAAACTGATTACGACATTTAGAATTGCGGCAAGGGAGTCAGGTTTAAAGGAAGATAAAAGGAATTACATAGTATTCAGGAGACCATTAAATAGTTTCGAAGAGAGTAAGAGTTTCATGGCGGGAATAGTATACAAGAAAAACGGATTCAACGATTTGGATATAATGAATATGAGGTATGAGGCTTCATCCCTCGGGCTTGAGATAGAATACGACGCGCTGGAGAGCAAGAATGAAACATACAAGGAATTAATCGAAACAAATGACATCGAAAATTTAATAAAGGGAAAGCCGAACATAATTCCGGCGACAGATGACAAGCCGTTTTTCGACGATAATTTCGGATTCGGGAATTTTAACTGGTCGAATGTAAAGGAAGCATTCTCTCAAGACAGCAAAGCAATTTTGGCATTAAAGGACAAACCGGTTGCCGAGGTTACTCTAATAGTCATGCTGATTCAGATTGTTTTGATTTCGTTTTTATTTTTAATAGCACCTTTTATTCTGATGAAAAAAGAAGCCGGTAACGGGTTTGAAAAGAAATATTTAATTTACTTTGCGCTATTAGGTTTCGGATACATTATGTTGCAGATTTCAATGATACAGAAATTTACGTTATTTCTCGGTCAGCCGGTTTACACAATGCTGACAGTAATTGCAACGATGCTTATTGCTTCGGGGATTGGCAGCAGGTATTCGATTGCTTTCGGTGCTAAAGCAAAAGAGAAGAAAATCAAGATGGTCTTCATAATTATTGGAGTATATTCGATTTTGCTTGGTTTATTGAATCCTATAATTTTTTCGTCATTTGCGGGTATGGGGATTACGGTCAGGGTATTGATTTCCGTTTTATTGATTTTCCCGTTAGGATTTTTTATGGGAATGCCTTTTCCCATCGGTATTTCATTAATCAGAGATGAAGAAAACAGTTATATTCCATTAGCTTGGGCTGTAAACGGATTTTTTTCGGTAATCGGGACTGTAATTACGATGATTTTAGCTATGATTTTGGGATTTAAAATTGTCTTTATTATTTCAGGAATTTTTTATTTAAGTGCCATGATTTTTATATCCTTAAGAATAAAAAAGAATTTTCGTATATTAGTATGATTTTATAAATAATTTTTTAAATTTATTATTATATGACAGAAGAACATTATCATAAAAAGACTCTTGCTATTTTAGTCGGTGGAGGACCTGCTCCGGGAATAAACGGAGTAATCAGGTCGGTTACGATTGAAGCGATAAATTCAGGTTTAAATGTAATAGGAATCGTTGATGGTTTTGAATATTTAAGCAAAGGCGATTCAAGCCATACAATTGAGCTCAGAATTGAAGACGTTTCGAGAATACATTACAGTGGTGGGAGTATTTTACATACTTCGAGGGTTAATCCTGCAAAAAGCAAGGAGATGCTCGATGCAGCAATGAAGGCTTTGACACAACTTTCCGTAGATTATCTTGTAACAATCGGAGGTGATGACACAGCAACTAGTGCATATAAAATTGACCAACTTGCCGCAGGTCAGATACAGGTTGCACACGTTCCGAAAACAATCGATAACGATTTACCATTACCGGGAAATATGCCGACATTCGGGTATCAGACGGCACGGGATTTCGGGTTTCACATTGTACAGTCTTTAATGGTCGATGCGGCAACAACAAGGCGCTGGTATTATGTTGTTTCAATGGGAAGAAAAGCAGGACATCTTGCACTTGGAATCGGTAAAGCAGCCGGTGCTACTCTTACTATTATTGGTGAAGAATTCAGGGATAAAACTGTAAGTTTTGAAACAATCTGTGACATACTCGAAGCATCGATAATAAAAAGAATGGCTCAGGGAAGCAATTACGGAATTGCCGTATTAGCCGAGGGAATAATTACCAGAATAGACCAGGAAGAGTTAAGAAATCATCCGTATGTAAATCTCGAAAAGGATTTGCACGGAAACATAAGACTTTCGGAAATAGATATCGGAAGGATAACAAAAGACGAAGTAAGGCGTAGGCTTCGCGAGAGAGGTATAAACGTAACGATAGTAAACAAAGATATTGGTTACGAATTAAGGTGTGCATCGCCGATACCGTATGATTGTGAATACACACAGGATTTGGGGTATGCGGCGGTCAGGTATTTACTGAACGGAAATTCCGGTGCAATAGTAACGGTGGACAAAGGTCAGCTGATTCCGATTAAATTCGAAGATATAATAAATTCCGACGGCAGAATCAACACCAGAGAGGTTGACGTCGATTCGGACAGTTACCAGGTAGCGAGGAAATACATGATAAGGCTCGAGAAGACGGATTTCGACGAGCTGAAAAACGTAGCGAGGTTTGCGTTAATCGGAAATATGAAGACAGATGAATTTATTGAAAATTTTAAGTATTTAACGAATGACCCGCCGGTAAAGGAAAAGGCTGAGCAGGTAAAGAACAAGAGCAAGAAGTAAACAGACGGAAAATATTTTTAAATGAATGTTCCCGTATTTTTTACGGGAACATTTTATTAATTAATATTTAAAGTACTAAAAACCATAAACAGCATTTAAATTATGAAAATCGGAGTATTAACGAGCGGAGGTGATTGTCCCGGTTTAAACGCAGTAATCCGAGCGGTAGCGAGGAAAGCAGACCAATTCGGATACGAGACGATAGGGATTATGAACGGGTGGAAGGGGATATTCGACGAGAGTTACACAACGTTGAATTTAAAGAATGTAGCCGGGATTATAAATCGCGGGGGGACAATACTCGGCACGTCGAGGTTTTCACCGTTCGAACAGAAAGGCGGTAAAGACATTTTACTTCACAAGATTTCAAGGCAGGGATTCGATGCAATAATATCGATTGGCGGGGAAGGCTCGATGCACATTGCACAGCTTGCACACGAAGCGGGAATAAACGTTATAGGTGTACCGAAGACAATAGATAACGATATAAGCGGAACAGATTACACTTTCGGATTTGACACTGCGGTGGGAATAGCAACCGAAGCAATAGACAGACTTCACACTACCGCCGAATCTCATCACAGGATTATGGTTCTGGAGGTAATGGGCAGGCATGCGGGCTGGATTGCGCTTTATTCAGGGATTGCGGGAGGTGCGGATGTGGTTGTCATTCCGGAAAAGAGGACTAAAATTTCGGAGATTGTAGATGTATTAAAGAGCCGTTACAAGAGGGGAAAGCTTTTTTCGATTGTAGTTGTAGCGGAAGGAGCGCAGTTTCTCGAGAAAGAATTAAAGCAGAAAAAGGGCAAGAAGAAGCTCGACGATTTCGGAAGAGAGAGGCTCGGGGGAATAAGTTATTATTTGGCAGAGGAAATCGAAAAGAGGACAGGATTTGAGACTCGGGCAACGATACTCGGTTACATACAGAGAGGCGGGATGCCCTCGGCATTCGACAGGATGCTCGGGACGAGATTCGGGGTATATGCCGTAGAAATGATTAAAGACGGGAAGTTTGGCCGGATGGCTGCGATAAAATCAAACGTAATTATAGACATACCGATAAAGGAGGCGATTGGCAAGTTAAAGACAGTTGACACCGAATTATACAAAGTCGCACAGGTATTTTTCAAGTAATTTTACTTTTGATATTTTAGACACAGAGATAAATTCTAAATCGATAAATATATTGGATAAAAAAAATCCTCATTCAATACATTCCAGCGGACTACTCACCAGGTTAGGTATGTTTACGGCATTAATGATAGTAATAAGTTCCATGATAGGTTCGGGTGTTTTTAAGAAAATCGCACCGATGTCGGCGGAGCTTGGTTCTCCCGGATTAATATTACTGTGCTGGTTGATACCGGGAATAATAACATTATTCGGTGCCGCGACAAATGCGGAAATTGCGGGATTAATAGCGGAGCCGGGCGGGCAGTACGTATATTTCAAGAAAATGTACGGAAAAGCTTTTGCATTTCTTTACGGGTGGTCATGTTTTTCGGTAATACAGTCTGCGTCTATTGCTTCAATCGGTTATGTATTTGCGGAATCTGTAAACGCTGTGATTCCTCTTCCTCATTTACCCGAGCATATTGAAAAGATATCCATTTTCGGTATATTTTTTCCTTTCGAAGGTTCCGGGGTAAAAGTTTTAACGATTTTCACGATGATTTTTCTTACGACGGCAAATTATTTCGGAGTGGTTTTCGGTGGAACGATTACGAATATTTTTACGATATTAAAGGTATTAGGGATTTTTGCCATAATCATTTTAGGTCTCTCCATAAGCGGAGGAAGTTTATCGAATGTAACACCAATACTTGAAAGAAGCGGTTACAATTATGATACTTCACTTGGGCTTTTCGGTGCAATGTTTGCCGCAATGCTGGGAGCATTCTGGGCATACGACGGATGGAACAATATCGGTTATCTTGGGGGCGAGGTAAAGAATCCGAAAAAAAATATTCCTGTATCACTTTACGGAGGTGTCTTAATTGTTATAATAGTTTATCTTGCGGTGAATTTTACATATCATTTCGTAATGCCGGTCGATGAAATCATATCGATTTCAAATACACAGCACAGTATAATAGCGGTCGAAGTGATGCGGAAATTTCTCGGGACATTCGGGGCATTTTTCATATCGGTTTTAATAATGGTTTCGACTTTCGGGACGACAAACGGAACGATACTTGCGTCTTCGAGGATATATTTCGCCATGGCAAAGGACAAGTTATTTTTTCTTAATGCCGGCAAGCATCACTCAAAATACAGAACGCCGCACGTGGCGCTTTTAATCCAGTGCGTATGGGCTTCGATGCTTGTGCTTTCGGGTTCATTCGACCAGTTGACGGATATGTTGCTTTTTGCGGCATTCATATTCTACGGGATGGGAGCGTTTGGTGTATTCGTATTGAGAAGGAAGATGAAAGACGAGCCAAGACCATATAAAGTATTCTGGTACCCGATTGTACCTGCAATTTTCGTATTGTTCAGCTTTACGCTCGTAGTTGTTACCATAATACAGAATCCGCGCGATGCCGGAATAGGTCTGGTATTGGTTTTAATAGGAATTCCTTTTTATTTATTCTGGAACAGGAAAGTGAAGAAAGAAGGATAATTTTTATTTAAATGTTTTAATACCCTCTTTATAATTTTTATAAGTGAGTTTGGGTAATAATTCTTTTCTCATTCTTGTTGTATCTCCGTAATAAGATGTCATTCCGATTCTTATGAAATCTCTTGTCAGCGGGCTTCGTGTCCCGAAGAGCATAGAAAAAAATTCGAATATCCTTGCCGCCAGCATTATCAGCCATACGGGCATTCTCCACGGTTTCTTGTATCCGCAGTATGAAGTAATATCATCGAAAAATTCCTGCAGAGTTTGTTTTCCTTCATCACCAATGTTATAAATTCCGTTTATCCCTTTTTTTATAAACGCGTTTTTAGTTGATTCAAGAAAGTCGATAATAGAAATAAGATGTATGTGAGTAGGTTTTTTCCAGATACCGAGAAGGTAATGCTTTGCAAACCACATCGCGGCATCTATCATCAGGATACCTTTTCCATAGACCATCCCGACTCTGAGAGATACAGCTTCGAATCCGTATTTTTGACTTTCCGCAAACAGTAATTTCTCTTCTTCGAGTCGAGTCTGAGCGTGAACGGAATTTGGCTTTCCGTCCAACCTGTCTGTAGCAGGATTTTCGGGGGTGGTTTTTCCTTCTACGTGAGGAAAACTAACAAGGATAATTCTTTTAATGTTATGCTCGATTGCTTTTTCGACAAGGTTTTTAAAGTATTGAGTATTAGTAACAGGCAAAAACTTTTCGGGGTTATGTTTAAATAATATTCCTGCAAAGTGGACTATTACGTCAGTATTTTTTAATGATTCATCGAGAGTATCTTTTTTTGCAAGGTCAATTCTAAAGATTTTAATATTATTTCGGCTTTTTAATTTTTCGTTTACATCTTTATTATGAATTAATAAATTCAGATTTATTTTTTCTGTCATTAAATATTCCGCAAGTAATCCACCGAGATTACCTGCCGCTCCTGTGATTAATACTGTTAACATTTCTTCGATTGAGTTTTGTTATTTTAACAATTTTTTATTAAATAAAATTTGCAATTATTTTTGCCTATTTTCCAGAACTTCCATAAAATATATCACTTTATACTAAAAAAGAATTTCATTATTTTTTTATAAATAATCCTATACGTATGAACGCAAAGATTTTGATCTTCGAGAACGTTCTTGCCTTTGCAGTTTTAGTTGCGATAATTTATTACCTGAAATTGAAAAATGTTTTTTCCGAGAGTGACGGAGGTGTTTTTTCGAAACTGCTAATCGATGTAGCTTTGCCCGGTGTAATTTTTTATCAGCTTGCTTCGAATAAAATCAATTCGGAGCAATTGAAATTAATTGTAATAATATTCTTTACAGGGGTACTGATTATATTTCTTGCTTTTTTTATTTGTAAGTTAATGAAATGGGACAGACAGACGACCGGAGCTTTTATTATCACTTCGAGCTTTGGTTCTTCTGCGTTAATTGGCTACCCGCTTGTTCAGATGACCTTTCCGAACAATCCCGAAGCAATGACAGATGCAATTTTAGTCAGTGAGCTTGGTGTTGGACTTCCGATATTTATACTTGCACCATTTATTTCAATCTGGTACGGGCACAGGGATAAATACGAAATGCATTTTATGAAACTTGTATTAAAGTATCTAAAGTCTCCGGTTTTCATAATGCTTGTTGCGGGGGTTATCCTTTCAAAATTTAATCTTGATTTTGACGGTTACTATTTAACACCCATCAAATCTATAATGATGGTTTTAAATAACGGACTTGGAATCTTATCCTGTGTTGTGCTTGGGATTTATTTGAAACCGAAATCGCTGAAGGGATTATATCTGCTTATAATAATTTCGGCAGTATTGCAAATGGGTATCCAGCCGTTTTTTACATCGATTCAAGCGGATATTTTCGATGTAACCGATATACAGAAAAGTATACTGGTATTTATAAGTTCAATGCCCGCGGCAATACTGGGTCCGGTTTTTGCAGCAAGGTATGACTGCGCTCCCGATGTTGCGTCGTCGCTTGCATATACGCATATAATAATTGCGATGGTTTCGATACCGCTTGTGAATTTTATATTATAGCGAAATTTAATTTATTAAAAATGAGAAAATCATCTTTCCGCTGGATATTTATTCTGATAATGCTTTTCATAACTCTGGATTTTTATTTTCAGTTAAAATTATCCTCAGTTCCGTTCTGGGAATCGAAATGGTTTTTATGGAGGGTACTTGTTTTACTTGTAATTTTATTTGTTGTTTTACTTTACTATACTTTCAGGTATTTCAAGAACATCGAAATCGAAAGACAGAACCTCGTAAATAAATTTATTCAGCAGCAAGATGAAAACTACAGGAGAGTTGCAACGGAGCTTCACGACAGTCTTGGTCAGAATCTGATAGTTCTGAACAATGACGTGATAAAAATAATAAATAAATATCCCGCAGAATCGAAGGAATATCAAGAGCTGAATAATATTAATATTCTTTTAACGGAAGCGATTGATGAACTAAGGTACATATCATCGGGTTTATATCCGAACAAAATCGAAAAACTGGGTTTAAAGAGGGCAATTGAATCGATAGCTGAGAAAGCTTTTGAATCTGCGGGAATCAAGCTTAGTTTATCGGTAGGGGAGGTAGATAAAATTTTCGATTACAGAATTGAACTGAATATATTCAGGATAGTGCAGGAATGCATTAACAATATTTTAAAGCATTCCAAAGCAACCGAAGCGGCTTTAAGCATTCATTTTACTTCCGGGAATCTCATATTAGAGATTTCCGATAACGGGATAGGATTCGATACGAAAAGGTTAAAAGAAAAAGGTCTCGGGTTAGACAATATAAATTACAGAACAATTTACTGCGGAGGGAGTATAAAAATCAGTTCAAAGCACAATAACGGAACGAGAATAAAGATAATAATACCATTGAAAGCATGATTGTAAAAAAGCCGGTAAATATTATTCTTGCAGACGACCATCCGATTTTCAGAAACGGATTGAGCAATGCGATAAAAGAAGATACGGGTTACAATATTATCGGAGAATCTGCGAACGGGGCGGAGGCACTCAAGCAAATAAGAGAGCTTAAACCGGACATAGCGGTGCTGGATATAAATATGCCGGAGATGAACGGTCTTGAAGTAACAAGAGCGGTTAACAAGGAAAAGCTTCAGACTAAAATAATAATATTAACGATGTATAAAGATGAAGATTATTTCAACGAGGCGATTAATCTGAATGTTTCGGCATATATATTAAAGGATTGTGCATCGAATGAGATTATAAAATGTTTAGAAGAAGTGATTAGCGGAGAATATTATTTCAGCCCGGGAGTTTTGAATTATCTTGTCAGGCGGAAGAGCAGACAGAGGACTCTTGAAGTAAAAAACCCCGGGCTGAAAGACCTGACAGTAGCGGAAAAGCAGGTGCTGGATAAAGTTGCCGAAAATAAAACCAGCAGGGAAATTGCAAAAGAACTTTTTATAAGCATACGCACTGTCCAAAATCATAGGAATAATATCTGCACAAAACTAAATCTAAAAGGATATAATAAACTTCTGCAGTTTGCGATTTATAATCGTCATATTATATAAGTATAAATCTTTTTTAACGCAAAGGTATTCGCAAAGGACACAAAGGATAGCTTGTTATTCCTTTGCGTTTTTCTTTGCGACCTCTGCGGTTAAGGCATTTTCATTTATAATTCTGAATTCTAAATTCTGAATTATTTTTAACACTTTACATAATAATTGCACTTTTTTTCGTTTTAATGTGAAAAAATAGTGCAATTTCTTTTATTAAATTGTTGATTAATTGTATTTTATTTTTTCGAGTATACGAAACCGAAAAATAAATGTAGTACTTTTCCGCCACGGAGGACTTAAAAAACAAGTGTAGTACTTTTCCGCCACGGAGGACTTAAAAAACAAGTGTGTTACTTTTTTCTTTAATTATTTATTTACAATAATTTAAAATTCAGATTAAGATGATAGAAATTCACTTTTAGCTCCTTTGGTGAAGAAATTTGCATAAAAGACTTCATCAAAACTGTACTTTTATGGTACTTTTATATTTTGCATCCCATTTTATGTCAAAGAACATATACCATAATAATATATGGTATTTGAAATTAAAAAGCAAGGGGGAAATATGCGAACAAATTATTTATTTCCACTGATCCTTTAATTGACCTATTATATTTATTTTACTTGTTAATATTTTAGAATCTATTTCATGTATTTCAAAAGTACCGAGCGGATACTCCCAAATATTTATTTCTACAGGATTACTATTTTCATCGTATGCTTCGCCGGTCCATCTCTGTTCTGGTCCCATTTCTCTTTCGTTTTTTTCTACAACATCTAATTCAATTTCTTGTTTACCTTCAATGTTTTTGATTTCTACTTTAATGATCATAATTTGTAAATTAAGTAAAAAAAACTGATTAATTTTTTTATTATTTATTAAATAAATTTTTGAATTTATATTCAATTCTCCCAGTATTCATTTCCGTTTTTATCTATGTACCCTCTTTTATTGTTTGAATAAACATATTGAAGTCCTTTATTGAAATTTTTTAATGGTGATAAATGACCATTCCAATCATATTTAATAGAAATAATTTCTTTTCCTTCTTTATCAATGAATCCACACTTGTTATTCAGCACAACCTCAGCAATTCCATTTGTAAATATTCGGGCTTCATCATATATAAATGGAATAACTTCTTTACCTTTTTTGTTTATAAAACCAAACTTATTTTTAAAACTAACACTTGCAATACCTTCATTAAAAAAATATTCTAAAAATGAGTCACCCTCGTCATCATAAATAAAAGGAATAACTTCATTACCTTCTTTATCAATAAAACCCCACTTATTATTTAATTTAACACTTGCATATCCTTCAGAAAAACTATTTCCACAATCATATTTAAATGGAATGATTACTTTACCTTCTTTATTAATAAATCCCCATTTATCGTTTAGTTGAACTAAAACAAATTCTTCACTGAAATTAATTGTGCAATCATATTTAATTGGAATAATTTCTTTTCCGTTTTTATTTATAATACCCCACTTTTCATTTAATTTAACGTTTGCTAATCCTTCATGAAAATTTTCTACGTCGTCATATTTAATAGGAATTTTTTCAATTCCTTTCTTATTAATAAATCCATATTTTAAATTATTATATGAACCTAATCCTACCTTTGCAAATCCTTCATGAAAATCATCTGCATAATCAAATTTTAATTGAATAATGGTTTTACCTTTTTTATCAATGAAAAAAAGTTTTTTGTTTAACAAAACTAATGAAAGCTCTTCACTAAAATCACTTACATTATCATAAATCAAAGGAATTACTACATTTCCTTCTTTATCTATAAATCCAAATTTGCCTCCTGGAACTCCTGTCAATTGCTTATTATCATTATCATAATCATATCCTATATTTACAATAGCGAGTCCATTACAGAAATCATCTGCTAAATCATATTTCAAACTAATTACTTCTTTTCCCGTTTTATCAATAAATCCCCACTTGCCATTTAATTTGACACTTGCCAATCCTTCACTAAAAAGATTTACATCATCATAACGTATAGGTATAATTATTTTTTTATCTTTATCACAAAATCCCCATTTGTCCCCTTTTCTATATGGAATTAAATCCGGAAGTTGAGAAGTAGTATCGTTTTGAGCAAAAAGATAACTTCCGTCAGAAATGAAAAATGATAAGATGAATAGAAAAAACTAAAATAAATTTTTTGTTTTCAATATAATTTACTTTATAAATTTATTTATTATTTAATCAATCGTAGAATTTCTTTTATCCAAATATTCCTCAAGTGTAGATTTTCCAGATTTTAATACAGTTCCATATTTTTCTATAAATATTTCACATTCTTCTAAAGTATTTGCAACAAAAACTAAAGATCATTTTTCATTCCCTTCTTTATTATTTCTATTCAATTGAATTGTTTTCCAATTATCATTTATTATTGTATATAATGAATCTATATCAAATCCATTAATTTTAGGATTAAATCTTACGCAATAAATTTGTTTTTCGTTAATCAAAATAAGTAAATTAATTTAAATTAAATAAAGTTTTTATATTTTTGATTTTTTTTAATACTTTGCTATGAAAGTCCTCTCCCTTACTCCTTTCTTCGCGTAATTCATAACCATAGTAAGACCACATTCGATCAGCAACATAATTTGATTTGAAGCCGTAATCACCAATTTCCTCTCCATATTTAATATATGAATTAATCCAACTTAATATTGTTTTCTTAAAATCTAATAAATTTTTGTCTTTATTTTTTACATCATAAGAATATGTATTTAGTTCGGATCTTAATGACATTAATCTTGTTAGATAGGTGTTCTTTGTATAATCAAATGTACTTTTTTGATTCATTAGTTGATATTCATCTTGAATTTCATCAGATATTCTAATTAAAAATTTTGCATAAGATTGGTTTGCTTCTTCATCTTTCTTTTCATTCAAATATTCCTCAATTTTAGGTTGTTTTTTTAGGATATCCGAATAATATTCGTCAGTTTTGTTTACCTGACTGAAAAAGTCATTTGCAGATTTGTAATTACCCAAATTAAATTCTTGCAATCCATTAATATAAGCCAGTTTACTTAGAGCATTAATATAATTATTATCGGTTGTTTTAACTTTCTTAAATTCGTTCAGAGCAAAATCATATTCTTTCGTATTAATATG
>CAZCSV010000005.1:178635-225664 GCA_964501535.1 uncultured Ignavibacteriaceae bacterium
TGAGAGCAAAAATTTAGCATCTGAATAAAATTCATCTAAATCATCAACTTTTAATAAATCCAAATAAGCGTCTATAAAATTATTTTCATTGAACTCTTTTCCACCTTTAGCATAAAAATATTTTGATTTATTTTTCTGGAATTGTTCGCTTAATGTATCCATATAATTTAATTTATCAAGAGCAAGATTAAACTCCTTATTTCTTAAATGTCTGACTGCTTGCCTATAATTATTGTTGAATAATAAAAAATAATAAGCTAAAGATAGAGATATAATAATTAACAAAAATAAACTCAAAATCAGAAAAAGTTTTTTCTTTTTTTTGTTTTTTACCATTATATTCTTTTCATTTGCAATATTGTTATTTAGCGATGATGAGTTTTCGCTAAGGTCTTCATTTATATCTAAATCAGGTAACTGCTCATCTTTACCTTTTTCACTTTCTTTTTCTATTCTCTTCAATTTTTCCATTATAGGTAAAACTGATTTTTCAAAAAATTCAAGGTTATTTTCGAAATAAAACATAGATATTTCTTTGAACCTATTTATATCTGTTTTTGCTATTTGTTCAAGTTCTTCTGACGTGTGAAGCAGTGAATTTATTTTCATAAACACTCCTTTTGATTAAATTATTCTTTAATAATTTTCTATTAAATATTTTTCTAGTTTGCTTAATGGAAAACGCTGAATTGATGTACCACCTGCAATTAAATAATCATTAATAATTGACATGCATGATATTTCTCCCTCTTTTAATAAAAACAATTTTGATTTATATTTTAAATAAATTCCTTCATAAGTTGTTACAAATAAATAATTATACTTATTTGAAATTATTATATCATTAATACGATGACTGTAAAAATCATCAGATAGTATTTCCCAAGTTTTCCCGAAATTATCTGATTTATAAATTTCACCTTCTGTTGTTCCCAAATACAAGACAGAATTATAAGATTTCAAAACAGTGATTGGACATCTTTGTGAATTTATTAATTTACTATCAGTATGTCGATATGGAGCTTTAAAAATTATTTTCCAATTATTTCCATAATCCGAAGATTTAAATAACAAGCCTAATTTACTGTTTATATAGATATTATTTCCTAATTTTATTATTGAGTTAGATCCTAATGGTCCTAATGACCGTGAGATATAATAATCGTCTCCTTCAGGTCTATTCCCAAGTATACCATTCCAGCTTACACCGTTATCTGTTGATAAATATATACCACTTAGATATTTTGAGATAATTATTTTTCCCCCTTCAATTAAAATTGAATTGATTTCGTTTAAATTATCAAAATTCCCGATACTAGCTTCGTACCAATATATACCGCTATTTGTTGAAATGAACAATTGAGAATAAGTGTTTCCAGCATAAATTATTTGATCATTAATTGATATTGAACTTATGCAAGCCATATCCCCATTCTTAATTAATTCTAATTGATTATTACTTAATGATTCCCAATTCAATCCATAATCTGTAGATAAATATATTCCAACGTTGCAACATGTTCCAACATATAAATTTGATTTATAAACAGAAATTGCACTTATCTTTTCCCAACAATTTTGAAATTTTGGAAAATTCGTATTTTCCCATTGAGCGTAGCTAAAATTTAAATATAATAAAAAAATAAATAATATTATTTTTGTCATATTATTAATGATTGAAATAGTTATAAATTCTTTTTTACAAGAATTGTTTTCTACTGGGTATATTCTTTCTAGTTTATCGTTTGTATTATCCATAAATCTAAATTTAATAATTAAAAATTTATTTATGATTTAGAGCTTTTACAGTAATATAGGTAGTATTAGTATAATATAAATAATATTTTTTAATATTGAAATAAAAAATATTTTACTTTTTAGAGCTTAACCACTTAGGCACTAAGGGCACTGAGTTTTTTATATTTTATATTTTATTTTTATATTTTTTTTCACCATTTTCCAAATGTAAACACTCCTATCTGGGAAATGCTTTGTTTAGGATTATATTTATCTTTTACCGAGACTGTGAAACTCGCTTTGTACGGTTCTTCTTTATTTTTTGCCCAGGCATCGAATGCGGATTCTGAAGCAATAAAGTTTAATGTAATATCAAACTGAGTCGGGCTGACTTTTTGTATAGTAACTGGTCCGCTGATATTTACATTCAAATCTCCCGGATAATTCGAGATGATAGTTACTCTGTATCCGACTCTGCCCTGGATAGAGCGGAGTGACGCATCTTCACCGTCCGAAATAAATTTTTGAATATCGATTTTTGGAGATTGTTTTTCTTTGGTAGGTTTAGTGCCACTTTTTCCTTCAACCTCAAACCTGATATTGGATTCGCCATTTACTCTTACTTGACCGCTTCCTTTTGGCGGAATTGTTGCAATCTTATTTCCATCAGCGAAAACCTCCAGATTTTTTTCATAAGGATTTTTTACACTACTAAAGGTATATTGGGTGAATTCAGGCACCTCAATTGACGTTACACCTGTTTTTGTAATTGGGTCGGGATTATTGCTTGTGAAAACTGGACCATTATTAGTTTTATCGTTTTTTGCAAAATCACCTTTTGTTTCATTGTCCTTGTTTTCTTTCTTTACATAATTGGTCAAAATCAATTGTAGGTCAGCTTCGGAATAAATTTTATTTGTATCCCAATCAGTTTTTGAAATTAATCCGAGTGCAATAAGTGAATCTTTTTCTCTTTGTAATTTTTCTGCAATCTCTTTATCTACGACTTTATCTCTTTCGAGGACTTCTTCCAGGTTTATATCCGCACCTTTGAGTGCGATTACGCAAATTACAAAAATGTAAAGAACCTGGTAGATTACGAATTTTATGTCTCTTCCTGTTTTCATAATTTTAATGTTTAAGTTTTCTACAAATATTAAAACTTTAATTAAATTTTAAAATAGAGGGAAGTGCTTAATTTGAATGAGTAGAAGTACTTAGTAGAATTATGAATTATGAATGCTGTCCCGATAAATCGATCCAGATAAATTGCATCAGGGTGTAAAGAACACAGAAACTAAGAACACAAAATATGAATAGCTATATTTTATGTTGAAAATTTAAATAAATAGTTTTTTACCACTCTATGGGTTTATTTCTCTTTGTTCCGTCTTTTTTGATATATGGATTAGGGAACTGGCATTTAAAATAAGTTTCTTTATTGATTTTAAAACTGAAATCTGAAAGATTAGCTAATTCTTTGTTTTTTCTCATAAAAGGGAAACAGGATACAATTTTCTTATCAGGGAATAATAATTTAGATGTTTTAATTGCCGGTCCAAGGTCTGTGTCACCTGTTATAATTACTGCTACATCACATTCATTTTTCTGGAAAATTTCAAATAATTTTGATGAGATAGCTACATCTGTTTCTTTTTCTTCATATTTTATAATTTCATTTTTACATTTATAACAATAGACTGTTTTAGATTTAAATCTTCCGGGAATATCTTTAATTCCAGAATCTTTTAAGCAATCAATGTACAATTCATGTCTTAATACCTTTCCGGGATCTTTTTTTTGTAAATGTGTCGCTAAACTTGTAAAATAATAGATTTTTTCTAAACAACATTTTTCCTTAAACTCATTTCCGATTACATATAAATAATTACTGCATAATTTATGATAATCGAGCCATTTTAGTGTTTTTATTTTGAAAAACTTTGACGCATCCATTAAAGAATGGTACAAATTAAATCCGTCTAATAAAAAAATTGTTCTTTTCATAAATAAAAAAACCCTTTGAGTCGTAACTCAAAGGGGGCCAATGAATTACTTGAATTCTATTGGGGTTGAATTATTTAAAATTAAATATCTTATGTATTAAATGCAATATCAATTTTTTGTTCAATTTGAATTTCTTATATCATTTAAATTGAATAAATTGAAAGAACTGAATTAAACTTTTAATAAAATAAATATTAAGAATATGAGAATATTCATAGACACAGCCAATTTAAAGGAAATCAAAGAAGCGGCTGATATGGGTTTGCTGGATGGAGTAACGACGAATCCATCATTAGTGGCAAAAGAAGGTCACAAAAATTTCAGGGATATGCTTGAAAAGATTTGTGCAATCGTAGATGGTGATATTAGTGCGGAGGTGGTTTCAACGGATTGCGAAGGAATTTTGAGAGAGGGAAGAGAGCTTGCAAAGATACATAAAAACATTGTAATTAAAGTACCACTAATAAAAGAAGGTTTAAAAGCGGTAAAGAGATTTAAAGAAGAAGGTATAAAAACTAACGTTACATTGTGCTTCTCGCCTTCACAGGCATTACTTGCTGCGAAAGCTGGTGCATATCTTGTAAGTCCGTTTGTCGGAAGGTTAGATGATATTTCCGAAAACGGAATGGATTTGATTGCGAAAATAAGACAGATTTATGATAATTACGGTTACCAGACTCAGATTCTCGTGGCTTCGATAAGGCATCCGATGCATTTTGTAGATTCCTGTATGATTGGAGCGGATGTGTGCACGATGCCGTTTAAAGTCATCGAGGCATTAGCAAAACATCCTTTGACAGATATCGGATTGGAGAAGTTTTTAGCGGACTGGAAGAAATTGAATAGCTAATCACCGATTACGTTGATTTAACTGATTCCACTGAAAAATATAAAATAATAAAAATAAATTTTTATAAATCTAACGAATCTTAAGAATTTAAGAACGAGATTCCGGCCAAAAACATGCCGGAATGACAAAATAGGTAAATCTTAAGAATCTTACAAATATTATGAATTGATTATGAAAAAAACAGCATTTAACGAATTACACAAAAAGTACGGAGCGAAACTCGTAGAGTTTGCGGGTTTCGAAATGCCTGTGCAATACGAGGGAATAATTGCCGAGCATAAGGCAGTGAGAGAATCGGTGGGAGTATTCGATGTATCACACATGGGTGAAGTAGAAGTACACGGTAAGGATGCATTTGCATATGTACAGAAGCTGACCACAAATGATGTTTCCGTTCTTTCAAAAGGGAAGATACAGTATTCCTCGATGTGTTACAAAGACGGCGGTATGGTAGATGACCTGCTTGTTTATCACTGCGGGGATTATTATTTACTTGTTATCAATGCGGCTAATGTGGATAAAGATTTCAAATGGATGCAGGAGAATGTTTTCGGCGATGTGGTATTAAAAAATATTTCCGATAATATTTCCCAGCTTGCGATTCAGGGTCCGAATTCTCTCAAAACACTGCAAAAGCTTACAGATACTGACCTTTCAAAGATTCCTTATTATAACTTCGAATTTGGAAAAATGGCGGGAATCGATGCGATAATTTCGCATACGGGTTACACGGGCGAAAAAGTATGTTTTGAGGTTTACATAGATTCCGATATAGAGAAGTCGGAAAAATTATGGAATGCGATTTTCGAAGCGGGGAAAGAATTTAACATAAAGCCGATTGGACTTGGTGCAAGGGATACTTTAAGGCTGGAGTATGCGTTCAGATTATACGGTAATGATATGGATGAGAAGACGAATCCGCTGGAGGCGGGGCTTGGATGGATTACAAAACTTGATAAAGGTGATTTCAACGGACGCGAAGCAATTTTGAAATGCAAAGAGGAAGGTTTAAAGAGAAAGCTTGTAGGTTTTGTAGTCGAGGATAAAATGGTAGCAAGGCACGGACAGGATGTATATTCCGGTGACAGAAAAATCGGTTTTGTAGCGAGCGGAGCGCCATCGCCTATGCTTGAAAAGAATATCGGAACGGTTTCAATAGAGACGGCTTTTGCGAAAGTCGGGAATGAGATAGAAATTGATATAAGAGGGAAGAGGATTAAGGCGAAAATAGTAAAAACCCCCTTTTTAAGTTAAAAAGTTCATAAAGTTTTTAAAGTTATAAAGTAAAAAAGAGGATAGAAATTTCCTCTTTTTGCTTTTAAATATTGTAGTTAAATTTAGATATGGCAAAAAATATTGATGTATATCTGACGCAGTCATTAATAAACGATGACCTGTTTTTAAAGGATAAGAACGTCGTGGTTGTTGATGTTCTTCGAGCTACAACAACGATAACGGTAGCGCTTTCAAGCGGAGCGAGGGAAGTAATACCGGCTGAATCGGTTACGATAGCGGCAAGGATTTCGAAAGGGCTGGGGAAATCCCTGCTTTGCGGAGAAAGGAACGGAGTTGTAGTTGAGGGATTTCATTTTGGAAATTCACCTTTCGAATACAAGAGTGAAGTTATAAAAGACAAATCACTAATATTCAGTACGACCAACGGAACGATATCAATAACCAAATCGCGTCTGTCAAAATCCTGTGTGCTTGCGAGTTTTGTAAATTTATCATTAGTCGCAGAGCACATCAAATCGCTCGATGGTGACGTAATAATAGTATGTTCGGGCAAGTTGAATAATTTTTGTATAGAAGATGCGGTATGTGCGGGAGTTATCATAGATAGTTTATTAAAAGGGGAGGTTTTGAAAAAGGATTACGCGATTAACGATTCCGCATATGCATGTATAAAGCTTGCCAATAAGCTTGCGATGAAATCGGGAGTTGTTTCGGGCGGAAAGATTCTTGAGATGCTGAAGAAAAGCGAGCACGGGAAGTATTTAATTTCATTGGGTTTTGGTGAGGATTTAAAATTATGTTCCGAAATAAATTCGTATTCACACATGCCTGTATATCACAACGGTACAATTAAGCTTAAGGAAAAAATCGAAATTGAGACATCGGAAAAATCGCAAATGAAAAAAATCAAGATAAGTAAATGAACAAGAAAATGAAATCGCGGCTTTCCGAAGAGAATAAATCGAGGGAAAGCAGGAAGAGAAAGGCGAAGGAAGAGGAGGAATTTGCAATTCCCGAGACCTTTAAGAAGAAGTTGATAGGGTTTTTGCTTTTTCTCATCGGTATTTTATTTTTCTTTGCGATAATTTCATATTCAGATAAAGACCAGGTATTACTCGAGCACATAGGATTTTTCGATTTCTTCCGCAAGGAAACATATTCATCGCAGTATGTAATCAACAACTGGCTGGGCATAGCGGGAGCATTCACATCAAATGTTTTCGTGAATAATATATTCGGGTACTATTCGTTAATTATATCGATAGTAATCTGCATAGTCGGATATACAATTTTCAGGGGCAAAGCACTATACCGTGCGGTGACATTCGGTATTTATTCGATTTTGATGATGGTGATTCTTGCTTCCGCGACGGGATTACTGAGATTATTTCTTGGCAGGGATTCGATATCGACCAAAGTCAGCGGTGTAGCGGGTGATTTTTTAGGAAATGTATTTTACAAATTTATGGGCAGTGTCGGTTCATCGATATTTCTTGTTCTCTTATTTGCTCTGACAGCATTTCTTCTATTCGACAGCAACATATTAAAGACTCTGGCGAGGTTAAAAATATTTTTTGAAAAGATAAAGGAAAAATTCAGGAAAGAGAAAGACGAGCTGAAGGTAAAGGAAGAAAAGAAACAGGAACTGAAAGAATCCGTGAACCAGCTCGACAGTGAGATTGCAGAAGCTCTAAAGAAGGAGCGGGAAAGAATTCAGAAGCTGAAGACACTGAAGGAATTTGACGAAACAGACCCGATGATAAAAGAAACGGAAATAAAGCGGCCGGATTCGAAAGCAGAGAAGCATATTAAGAAAGAGTCTGAGCCGATAGTTCCTCCTGCTGTGGAAAAACCTATCGACGAAAAGACAAGGAAAGAGAAGCCGAAGAAGGAAATAGAGTCCCTGCTGGTAAAAGAGGAAAAAAAGGAAGAGATTTCCGAGATAGATATCAATCCCGAAAACTCTAACGAACTTGATGATATTGAGAGCAAGCAGGAAGATGATTTTGTGGAGGAAACGCTTGAGGATTACACTCAACCTCCTCTCGATTTGCTCGATGAACCAACGAAGGAAGAATTCGAAGTGATTTCAGACGAGGAAGTAAATCAAAACGGAAAACTGCTTCAGGAGAAACTCTTAAAATTCGGAATTGAAATAGAGAAAGTTTTTGCAACACCGGGACCGGTTGTAACGCTTTACGAGCTGATACCTTCGCCGGAAGTAAAGCTTTCCAAGATAGAATCGTTGCAGGATGATATTGCGCTCGCATTGAAGGCAAAGGGAATCAGGATGATAATCCCGATGCCCGGAAAAGGCACGGTAGGCGTGGAGATTCCGAACAGCAAGTCGCAGATTGTGAGGATAAAGACAGTAATAAACTCGGATGAATACAAATCGAGCACGAAGAGGCTGACAGCGGCTTTCGGGAAATTAATCGACGGTAAGATTTTTGTAGATGACCTTGCGAAAATGCCGCACATTTTAATAGCGGGTGCAACGGGTTCGGGAAAGAGCGTTGGGATAAACACAATAATTGCGGGACTGCTGTATAAAATGCATCCATCGGATTTAAAGTTCGTGATGATAGACCCGAAGAAAATAGAACTGAGTTTATATTCGAAGTTAAGAAAACATTTTATTGCTACTACTACGGATATCAACGAAAGCATTGTAACGAGTTCGGCGAATGCTGTTTCGGTTTTGAAGAGCGTAGAAATCGAAATGGAGCAGAGATACGATAAGCTTGCAAATGCGGGAGTCCGTGATATTAAAGCATACAACGAAAAATATGCAATGGGTAAGCTGAAAAACACTGAAGCCATAAGGCACAGAAAGATGCCTTATATAGTGGTAATCATAGATGAGCTTGCTGATTTGATGATTACGGCAAAGCGTGATATCGAGGACCCGATTACGCGTATTGCACAGATGGCGAGAGCTGTAGGAATACATTTGATACTCGCTACTCAAAGACCTTCTGTTGATGTTATCACGGGTGTGATTAAAGCAAACTTCCCCGTGAGGATAGCATATCAGGTTGCATCTAAAATTGATTCGAGAACCATACTCGATGGTTCGGGTGCCGACCAGCTTTTAAGAAACGGCGACATGCTTTATCTGTCTTCATCTTTCCAAAAACCAATCAGAATCCAGAATGCATATATCTCGACTGAGGAGTGCGAGAGACTTGTCGAACATATAGGAAATCAAAAAGGATTTTCAAAACCGTATTTATTACCATCCTTAATCGAAAAAAGAGTCGGAGCTAATGCATACGATGGTGACAGGGATGATATGTTCGAAGAAGCCGCACGGCTTGTGTTAAAACTCCAGCAATGTTCGACTTCTACACTCCAAAGACGTCTGAAACTCGGCTATGCAAGAGCGGCTAGAATAGTTGACCAGATGGAAGTCGCGGGAATCGTCGGTCCCAACCAGGGAGCCAAAGGAAGAGAAATACTGATTACGGAAGATGATCTGGAAGATTTGCTGTCGTGAGAGAAAATTTAATTAAATATCTTGATTCTTTTTGCAAGCAATTTTAAATTTATATAAATAAAATTTATTATGAGGCAAGTAATTATATATCCCGGTGAAGACGATTATTGGGTAGCAGAATGCCCGAGTTTAAAAGGTTGTATCAGTCAGGGAGAAACCAAGGAGAAAGCAATCGAGAATATAAAGGAAGCTATTTCGCTTTATATTAAAACTCTGGTTGAAGATAATCTCGATGTTCCGAAGGATAATTTTGAATCAATGCTCATTGCCGTATGAGCAAACTTCCTGTTGTTTCCGGAAAAGAATGTGTAAAAATTTTCGAGAAACTCGGATTTTATATTAAACGTCAGGAAGGAAGCCATATTATTCTCAGACGTGATAACCCCTTTTCGCAAGTTGTAATTCCAAACCATAAAGCATTAGACAGAGGGACTCTTCGGTCAATCTTAAGATAAGCAGATATTGAGGTTGAAGAGTTTGTAAAACATATTTAATTATATCATCTGTTTCTGAAAATTTATTATCCCCATAAATCTATATCTTTTTTTTTTTTTTTTTTTCACTATATTAATTCTGAAAAGATAAAATACATAACGAGAAAATATTCCGTTTTAAAAGAAAAGTATTTTTATCGCACGCCAAAAATTAATTTAAAGAATATAATTGTTTATAAAATGTTATTTATTAATTAAAACATAATAAAATATGAACGAACTTATTAGAATTGTAAGACAAATTAAAAATATTAAAAAAATTCAAGAAATATTAGATATTGAAATTGATGATCTATCTATTGAATTTTTAAAATATAATGGGATAGATGATATATATGACGATGGTGATGTCACAATATATCCGAGAGAAGATATTAATTATTTAAGACTAAACATAGATTCTTTAAAACAAATATTAATAAAATATCTTAATAACGATATTGTAAATGAAATTTTAAATGAATCAAAAACAAAAGTTACTAAAACGGGTGGTATAACAATTAAATTTAAAAATAATTAAAATATTATGGAACTTAAAACATTAAAATGCCCTGCTTGTGGAGCAATAGCCAATATTAAAGGTGATGAGTCAATATTTACCTGTGATTATTGTCAAAATAAAATAAGTGTTATCAAACCAATTGCAATAAATAATATTATTGAAGGTCTGAATGAAATAGAACAAAAAAAATATACAAATTTTGTAACAATTTTAAATCAAGCGATGTCTGCAGGAAATTATATTGAAGCATATGATTATTGCAATAAAGCTTTGGAAATAAATCCTAACTCTGCACCAATATGGGAAAATAAAGCCATATGTACATTTTGGTTAAGCACTTTAGGGAATTTAGAAGAAAAAGCAGGTGAAATTATTTCTTATTTAAATACAAGTAGACAAAATGACCCAAATTCACAGACTTATAAAGGAATAGCAAAATCTATTGCCGAAAATTTTTATCATACGATTAGATATAAGTATAATAGTATACAGCCAACAAGACAACCAAATAATACATTTGCGTATTCTTTCGATGCTGAAAAAGAAATGGTTGTATGTTTTAGGTTATTTGAAATGTGTTATCAAATATATCCCAATATTGAATATTTAAAAAAAGCGATTGATCTAATGGTTCAAGGTACGTGGGTTGTTGGACCAACCTCAAAATATAATAATAGTTACATTGCTAACAGACATCAATTCGATGCGGCAAGAAGAATAGAAGTAATGGTAAGTAAAATTAATAAAGAAAAACCTGTTAACGGGAAACCAGAATATGTTGTACCAAAACAGAAAAAAAATTATAAATCATTAATTATTTTTTTAGTAATATGTGGTATTATTATATTATTTATGATATTGTCAGAAGCGGGGAAAAAATAAATTAATATATTACCCATTATTAAATCAAGAGTTTGTAATTAAAATTCTATTATATTAAAATTTTAATTATAACTTATTATATTCTTTCAGCAAATCATTCAGCAGTGATGAGGCGCCGATTCGGAATAAAAATTGTGTAAGCTATTCTTCTTCAGGGATTTTTTATTGAATTTCAAATGTTCGTTTTACACGGAACAGTTTTTCTTTAGTAGATTTTATAGGTTTATTATTTTTTTCATATTTAATGAAATCCTTGTCAGAAAAATCTATAATAAAATTATCCGGTAATTTATTAATTAACTCTTGATTATCTATAAGATATTTTGTGAAATCAAATATTAAACCAAGATTCCTGTTTACGACTTCTCTATTTGTCATTTTTTGCTTTTAAAATTTTTAATAAATCTTTCTTTATACCATTCCCATCTGTCTTTAATATCTTGTTCGGCATAAGATGATGCATCTTTCAAATTTTCAATAGCAATTTCATATTTTTCTTTTTCTCCATTCGGCATTATTACATCACGATGAAAAAAACCGTGCGAACAATCATACCTGACAATAGGATACCACTTTCCGTTTATATAAGTTTCATATTGGTAAACAATATCTATTAATTTACCTTTTTGAGTCTTTAATTTAACTCTTAATCTTTCTTTTCCGAACTTATCAAGTATTTTAATAAATTCTTTATCTGGCAAAATTGTTTTTCTTATTTTATAATTTATTAAACAATTAGCAAAAAATAAATAGAAAACTTTAATCTTTAATCAAGGATTATTTTGACCATTTAATCTTTATATTCTCTCAGCAAATCATTAAGCAAAGACGAAGCACCGATTCTGAATAAATCCGGAGCCAGCCATTCTTCACCCAAGATTTCTTTTACAAGCAAAATATATTCGATTGCATCTTTAGCGGTTCGGATTCCTCCGGCGGCTTTGATACCGATTTTGATGCCTGTTTTCTCATAGTATAGTTTTATTGCTTCGCACATTACATAGACTACTGGGAGTGTAGCCGATACGGAAATTTTTCCCGTTGATGTTTTTATAAAGTCGGCACCTGCCAGCATTGCTATGAAGCTTGCTTTCCAGACGTTTTCAAGTGAGCCGAGTTCGCCTGTTTCCAATATTACCTTCAGAAGTGCTGGTTTTTTCTTTTTAGTTTTCGAGCAGATTTTTTTTACTTTTTGAATTTCTTTAAAAACGTAATCATAGTTACCCATAAGGAATTCTCCGCGTGATATTACCATATCTATTTCTCTTGCACCTTCTTCGATGCAATATTTAACATCGGCGAGTTTTAGTTTCAGAGGAAATTGTCCCGAAGGAAAAGCTGTTCCCACAGATGCGAGTTTGACTTTACTTCCTTTTATGACTTTCTTTGCGTATCTAATTAAATTGGGATACACGCAGACTGCGGCGCAGTGGGGAAAATCAGGTTCATCGAGGGGTTTGACGGCTTTTTTGCACATTTCGGTAACTTTATCCTTTGTGTCGCTTCCTTCCAGAGTAGTAAGGTCTATAATCGAGACAGCGAATTTAATTATCCCGATTTTTTCCTTTTCTGAAAGGGATTTAGTTATAATCGAGTCGATTTTTTCTTTAAGCATAGATTCGCTGACTTCTAACGTGAAATCATTTATCAGTTTCGAAAATTTTTTCATATCATTTTACTTTTAGGTTAAGTAGTTTTTTGCCACAGATTTACCGATTAAAAGAATAAGTATTTTCAATATAGCGAATAAATTTTTCAATAAAAAGTTGTAATATTTGCGGGATAAGTGAATATTAAATAGACTAATAAGTAATTAAAAAAAACATTATTTTAAAAAAATTATATTGAGCCATAGTTTAAATTTTAAAGCTGTGAGCAAAGCGACCTCTAAAATAAAAAAAATACCAGTAGAGAAATTCTTTTCTATCAGGACATTAGGCGGTTTTTCGATATCGCCTGACGAAAAATATATATATTATATTACGAATACGACAGGTCTACCGCAGGTCTGGAGGGTCCCGACAGGTCAGGGATGTCCGGAGCAGATTTCGGTATGGGACGATGCGATTAAGTCTTTTTCGCACAATCCCGTAAGGAATGAACTGCTATTTATCAGCGACAATAAGGGCGACGAAAATTACAGTATTTACAGATTAAAGACAAAAGAGTGTGAAACGGAATATTTAACCGAGGGTTTTGAAAATTCCCAGTGTTACTTTCACGTTTTCAACAAAAAAGGCGATAAATTTTTATTCTCTACAAATAAGAGATTAAAATACAACTTCGATATTTACATCAGGGATTTAAGTACTGGAAAAAACGAGCTGGTAAAGTCATTCGAAGGGAAATACCCTGTTGAAGCCGATTCCTGGAGTGATGACGAGAGATATCTGACGTTCATAATGCATTACGGGAATATCAGTCTTGACATACTTTTATTGGACCATAAAACGGGAGAATGCAGGAACATAACCAAGCACGACCCTGAGGAAGACATGTTCAATGCATTCACGAAGTTCAACAAAAAGAACACGGGTTTTTATTATCTTTCGGACGAAGGCAGGAATTTCAAGGGGATAAAGTTTTACGACATAGAAACGGGGAAGTCTGACTGGTTTATAACGGAGAATTGGGACATAACCAATTTTGAATTTTCGAAGAACTTCCATCATCTGATTTACACCGTCAATGAAAACGGAAGCAACAATTTAAAGCTTAAAAATCTGGGGACAGGGAAAGTAAAAAAGTTGAAATTGCCGAAGGGTAACTACACATCGTTCAAGTTTTCGAAAAACGGGAAGAAAATTTTTTATATTTGTGACAGTCCTTTAAATCCGGCGGATATTTTTATATACAATTTCAAGACAGGGAATATCAAGCAGAAGACATATTCGGTAGTAGGCGGGGTAACAAAGGAATCGTTTACGCAGCCGGTTGATGTATTTTACAATTCTTTCGACGGGAGGAAGATACACGCGCTTTTATTCATTCCAAAGGGTTTGAAAAAAGACGGGAGTAATGCGGCGATAATATGGCCTCATGGGGGACCCGAATGGCAGGAAATTCACAACTTCAACAAGTACATACAGGTGATGGCTAATGCGGGCTTCATTGTATTTGCGCCGAATTTCAGGGGTAGTGTCGGTTACGGAAAGGAGTTTCAGAAATTAATATACAAGGACTGGGGCGGGGGTGAATTCAAGGATATATTATGCGGAGTCGATTATCTTAAGAATACTGATTATGTAAATAAGGATAAAATTGCGGTAGTGGGGGGAAGTTTCGGTGGATTTATGGTATTGACCTGTATAACGAAGGCGCCCGACATATGGAAGTGTGCTGTTGATATTTTCGGGCCATCGAATTTATTCACATTCTTAAGGTCGGTTCCGGAGCACTGGAAAAACAGTACCGACAGGTTAGTCGGTAATCCTGAAAGGGACAGGGAATTACTGAATTCCAGGTCCCCAATAAACTATGTAGACAACATAAAATGTCCTTTACTTGTAATACAGGGTAAGCAGGACCCGAGGGTTGTCGAAGCGGAGTCAGAGCAGATAGTAAACAAATTAAAGAATATGGGAAAGCAGGTCGATTATATTTTATTAGAAGATGAAGGTCACGGTTTCAGCAAGGTATCGAACCAGATAAAGGTATTCAGAAAAAAAATCGAATTTTTAGAAACTAATCTAAGGTAAAAAAATACATCAAATGTATAAAAAACTAATATATTTTATCTTTCCGGTTTCGGTATTATTATCCTTGGCAATAAATTCCTGCTCTTACGATGTTTTTGATGAAAGCGATGTTGTTATTGTCAGGGATACGGTAACAATAATAACCGATACGACATTAAAGGAGCAGAGGGAAACTGAGAAATTAAGATTGTTTCTTGTAATACAGCTCGGTGCATTCAGCAGCAGGGAGCATGCGGAAAATTTTTTATCGGATGCAAGGGGAAAGCTGACGGGTGAAGAGGTTACGATAAGGAGGACTGGGAGCATTTACGCTGTTACAGTCGGAACTTTCACGGATACGAAAAAAGCCGAAGATTATTTATATTATGTCAAGACAAAGGGTTATGAGAAAGCATATATAAAAAACATAAAATATTAAAAAAATCAATCTGAATTCTTATAAAAAGGATTAATAAATGTTAAAAAAAATATCAATTGTTTTTATTCTAATCGGATTCTTTATATTTCCGTTATATTTTATTTCCTGTTGCGGGGACGAGTCATGTGAAGAGGAAGATACATACGGGAAAGCGGTTTTCAAAAAGACAGATACGGTATATAAGAGAGTTGCAAAGTTACAGAGAGGACCTATGAGCGTTCAAATCGGGGCATTTGTAAACAGGAACAATGCGGATTATTTCAGAAGAGAGGCAAAGGACAGGTTAGGTGTTGATGTATATACAAAGCTTACGCAGGAAGGGATATATAGAATTTTGATAGGTGAATACAGCAGCATAGAATCAGCGAGGGAAATGCTGAGGCTGGCGAAGAGTTCGGGTTATGAAGATGCATTCATCAGAGATGAATTCGGGGCAGTGGAAAGGTAAAAAAATATAAAATATTTAAATGAACGAAAATAAAATAATTGATGGTAAATTAATTGCATCACAAATAAAAGAGGAGATAAAGAAGGAAGCCGCAAATCTTAAAGAAGAAAAAAATATAACCCCCGGTTTAGCTTTCATTTTGGTCGGTGAAAATCCGGCTTCGGTATCATATGTAAAAAGCAAGGGAAAAGCCTGCGAGGAACTGGGATTTTATTCCGTTACGAAAACCCTACCTGAAGATATTTCAGAGAACGAAGTACTTAATCTGATAAAAGAATATAATGAAGATAAAAAAGTTCACGGTATTTTGGTGCAGTTACCTTTACCCAAGCATATCGACGAGGAAAAAATAATCGAATCCATAAATTACAAAAAAGATGTTGACGGATTTCATCCGATAAATATCGGCAGATTGTTAATAGGTGTAAAGGGTTTTATATCGTGCACGCCATACGGGATAATAGAGCTTTTAAGAAGATACGATATCGATACTAAAGGCAAAAATGTAGTGGTAATCGGAAGAAGCAATATAGTGGGAAAACCGGTTGCCAATTTGTTTATTCAAAAGTCAATAAATTCCACGGTAACAATCTGTCATAGTTTTACAAAAAACATAAAAGATTACACATTAAATGCGGATATAATTATTGCGGCGATTGGGAAGCCTTTATATATCAAAAAGGACATGATAAAAGAGGGTTGTGTATTAATAGACGTGGGTATAAACAGAATTCCCGATGCAAGCAAAAAATCTGGCAGCCGGCTTGTAGGCGATGTGGATTTTGAGGATTGCATAGATAAATGTTCCGGAATTACACCGGTCCCCGGCGGAGTCGGATTAATGACAATTGCAATGCTGATGAAAAACACAATTGATGCTGCATCGGGGAAAATATATGAATAAGAATAAAATTTTTTTTGAGCTGGAGATAGGATTCACCCGTCAAAATTACGATAAAATACTGGAGATTATATATCTGTCGGATATGAGCAGTATACTGGAGACAGAGAAGTCCATAATATTAAGTTATCCTGAACAGGAAAAAGGCAAAATAGACGATTTAATAAGATTGCTATTATCAAAAAAACTGGCAGATAAAAAGTCGATAATTCTCCGAACGCTTCACAATCAAAACTGGGATGATAAATGGAAGAAGTCCATTAAACCGGTATTTATCAAGGATAAAATAATCATATATCCTTCCTGGTTAGAAAGGGAGGCGAGAAAATACAGAGGAAGAATTTTAATCGAAATCGACCCTAAAATGTCATTTGGAACGGGGCACAATGAAACGACTCAATTGGTACTTGAGCAGATGTGTGATTTTAGCGATGACCGTGATAAATATGCCCTTGATTACGGATGCGGTACGGGTGTGCTTGCTATTGCAGGGGTAAAGCTCGGTATTAAAAAAGTAATTGCGATAGATATAGATGAGAACTCGACGGAAAACGCTAAGGAATATATAAGAATCAATAAAGCGGCGGATAAAATAAAAGTTTTCAAAAAAGATATTTCCGAAATAAAGAACAAGAATTTCGATGTTATATATGCAAATATTTTAAGGAATGTAATCGAGAAGAATCTGGATACCATTAACGATAAATTAAAAATTAACGGGAAGTTATTTATTTCCGGGGTTCTGGCTGATGAGGAATACAAGATTTCACATTCTCTGAAGAAAAATAATTTCAGGATTATAGACAAGAGGTACAAATCAGAATGGCTCGGAATTTATGCCATAAAGGAAAAATGATATGAATAATATTTTTTCAATGGACGAAAATGCTGATTTCGGAAACGAGTTGTTTTTCGAATTATTTAAAAACGGGAATTGTGTTATAGAGAAAATTGTATCAACAGGTCAGATAACGGAAGAAAGCAGATGGCTTGAAGAGGAAAATGAAGAGTGGGTGATGTTACTTCAGGGAAAATCCGAACTGTTATTTGAAAACGGAAGAAGAGACATGATGAAAGAAGGGGATTATCTTTTGATACCATCGAAGACCAGGCACAGGGTGATCTATACGTCATCAAATCCGAAATGCATTTGGTTAGCAATTCACATAAAAAAATAAATCAATAAAATTATGGGTGAAACAAATTCGAAACCAGTTCATACGTTTGCATTCAGAAAAAGGAGGGCTTTGAACTGGTTAACATTGGGAATAACATACGCCACGATGTACATGGGAAGGTACAATTTATCATTTGCCAATAAATCGTTATCTGATAATTACGGATGGGACAAGACGACAATCGGTACGATAATTACAGCGGCTTTAACGATATACGGAATTTCCGCTTTATTCAACGGACCGCTTGCCGATAAAATCGGCGGAAGGAAAGCAATGTTAATCGGTTCGATAGGCACTGTGATATTTAACATTTTATTCGGTTTGGGAGCTTACATAGGTTTTCTCGGAACGGGAACGTTTTTGTTAAGTTATTTCGCGAGTATATGGGCACTGAATGCATATTTCCAATCATACAGCGCATTATCCCTGATAAAGGTCAATTCGGCATGGTTTCATATTCGGGAGAGGGGTGTTTTCTCGGCGATATTCGGTTCGATGATTCAAAGCGGCAGGGCTTTGATTTTCATAATAGGCGGATTTGCAGTAACGGTTCTTCCTTGGCAATGGGTGTTTTTTTTACCGGCCGCGATAATAGCATTAATGTCGGTTGCAACGTTCGTGTTTGTCAGGAATTCGCCCGAAGATGTTGGTTTTCCGGAGTTGGACACACAGGATGCGACAAGCGGGGATACAGAAGCCATAACATTCAAGTATGTTTTCAGAAAAGTATTCACGAATCCGATAACAATAACGATAGCGATAGCCGAGTTTTGCACAGGATTTGTGAGGCACGGTTTTGAACAATGGTTTCCGAGATACATGCAGGAATATCATCAATTAGCTTTAGATTCAGGAGTTTTTCAAAAGGGAGCATTAGGAGTTGTGGTAGCGGGGATTGTGGGTGCATTTATTGCGGGAACAGCATCAGACTGGTTTTTCAAATCACGCAGGCCGCCGGTAGCATTTATAGGCTATTTTTTACAGGTTCTATGTTTAGCGGTGATATGGATGTCAAAGGATTTAAGTTTTATAATTGTCGCATTCATAGTGAATTCCGCTGCAATAAGCATGGTTCATTCGATGTTATCGGGAACGGCTTCGATGGACTTTGGCGGAAAGAGAGCTGCGGCGACGGCAACGGGAATGTTTGACGGGATGCAATATCTTGGAGGAGCTGCGGTTGGAATAGGGGTAGGTTGGTTACTTGACAATTTCGGATGGGGTTCTTGGGGTCCGAGCATGATAGGATTTTCGTTAATAGGTGCAATTTTAATGTTAAAATTATGGAATGCGACACCTTCGAGGAGCGGGGGTCATTGAGGACTTTACTTTTGCAAATATGAAAAAAAGTGATGTAAACTGATAATAATTTTAGCATTTAGTTTTTTGGTATAATATAATATATTTAAGATTAAATTTTAATAAAGGATTAGAAAAAATTACGAATAAGGAATATATTTTTTATAGAAAATTAAATCTTTCATGTATATATCTTTAAGAGGAAAAGTTTACCGGGATTTTAGGATTTTAAGAAACCGAAGTTATTCAAGAGAAAAAGGCCGATAAGTTTTTAAGTTCGTGTAAATTACAAGAGTTCGACAAGTATGTTATTAGGTCTGAACATAGGGGGTGTAAAAGGAATGGGAGCAATAATTAAAACAAACAAACAGTAGAATTTGAATTTAAGGTTATTAATAAGAAAGAACGTACAACTTGCGAGATGTCCGAACTGCGGAAAGATTGCATCATTGAGAAGAAGCAGGACGCGAAACTTATTGGAAAAGATTGCTAAAAGAATCAAAATAAGTCCGTATTTTTGCCAGTCCTGCGGCTGGAGAGGTAAAATTTTTTCATACAAATTAAGCAAAAATTTCATTCAGTTAATAATTTTATATTTAGCCCTTGTATTTCTTTCGGCATACATAGTTATGAAATTTTTGACGAGCAATTTCGGTTAATTAAAAAATGTTATTTATAATTATAAATTGTAAATAAGTATTGAACGATGAGAAAAGCTGGTATGTGATACATACCAAGCCAAAAAATGAGAAGAAAGTTTTTGAACAGATTTTAAAAAAGGAAATCGAAGCATACTTACCGTTGATACAGACGGTTAGATACTGGTCGGACAGAAAGAAGAAACTGATGGTTCCGTTATTTCCCAGTTATGTATTTGTAAATACAAATGAGGAAGGCAGAAAGCGTGCAATTTCGAATACATATGGTGCATTGAGATATGTTATATATCAGAAAAGGCCCGCGAAAATATCGGAAAGAGAGATCCAGAATATAAGGCTGTCACTGCAAGTACCGGAAAAGATAAAGATCGAAGAAAAACGAATAACGGAGGGAGATATGGTTGAAATTACCGGAGGAATTTTCAGGGGTTTGACGGGATATATAAAAGAAATAAGGGGTCATTACAAGCTTATTGTAAATATTATGGAATTAAATTCTACTTTCAGCGTACAGTTAAGCTCTTCGGAAGTCAAGCTTCTTAAACCTTTTAAAGGTACCATTCATTATTAATTAATTTAACTATTATGCAACTGGATAAGAAAATCAAATCAAACAAATTCAAAGTTGGTATTATAGGTTTAGGGTATGTAGGTCTGCCATTAGCACTTGAATTTTCGAGCAAAGGAATATTTGTACTCGGTTTCGACCTTGACAAAGAAAAGGTCAACATAATAAACAGGGATAAGAAATCATATATAAAACATATTCCGTCGGAAAGGATAAGGAACGAGGTCAACAGAAAAACATTTACAACGACAACCGATTTTTCAAGAATAAAGGAAGTCGATGTAGTAATTATTTGTGTACCGACACCTTTAAATGCAAACAGGGAACCGGATTTAAGTTATGTTATTAATTCGACTCTGGAGATTTCGAAATACATGAAAAAGGGACAGTTGATTTCCCTCGAAAGCACGACATATCCCGGAACAACCGATGAAGATATACTGGGAATAATAGAGAAGAAAGGTTTGAAAGTCGGTAAGGATTTTTGTCTATGTTTTTCGCCCGAACGTGAAGACCCGAACAATCCTAATTATACTACATCAACAATTCCGAAAGTTGTGGGAGGTGTGACCAAAAAATGCACGAGGATAGGAACTTTGGTATACAGCAAAGTAATAGATAAGGTTGTACCTGTGACAAGTGCGAGAGCAGCCGAAGCAACGAAATTGTTAGAGAACATTTATCGTTCAATAAATATTGCACTTGTAAATGAGTTAAAGATAGTTTTTGACAGGATGGATATTGACATATGGGAAGTTATAAGGGCGGCTTCGACAAAACCTTTTGGTTTTACTCCGTTTTATCCGGGACCCGGATTAGGAGGGCATTGCATACCGATTGACCCATTTTATCTTACATGGAAAGCGAGGGAATTCGAAATTTCGACAAAGTTTATAGAGCTTGCGGGTGAAATTAATACGTCGATGCCGTATTACGTTGTCGAGAAAGTGATGTATGCATTTAACAGATGCTTTAAACATATAAACGGAGCAAAGATTCTGATATTGGGTTTAGCATACAAAAAGGATATCGATGATATCAGGGAATCACCATCACTAAAGTTAATCGAATTACTTCAGGACAAGGGTGCCAAAGTTGATTACAATGATGATTATGTTACCGAAATACCGAGATTGAGAAAGTACACATTTAACAAGAAGTCGGTAAAGATAACTAAATCGAATTTAGCAAAATACGATTTAGTATTACTTTCAACCGACCATTCGTATTATGATTATGAATTTATATTAAAAAATTCGAAAATAATAGTTGATACGAGAAATGCTTTTGGAAAATTCAAAAGTCCGAAGATTTTTAAAGCTTGATAAATATTTGTTTTTATAAGTAATTGTTAAAGTCACAAAGGTATTCATTTACTTTTATTATATTGATATAAATTTTATTTCAAAGTATATTAAAAATCAGGATTTTATTAAATATATGTTGATGCATATTTCTTAGATGAACGTTGAGCAAAAGAGATACTTATTAAACGAAAAAAAAATTAAATAAAATATTATCATTTTGAATAAGAAAATTGCTTTAATAACCGGGATAACGGGACAGGATGGGAGCTATTTAACGGAAATCCTTCTGGAAAAGAATTATGAAGTTCACGGAATAATCAGAAGGAGCAGTTCGTTTAATACGGGCAGGATAGACCACTTATATAACGATAAAAATATTTTAAATAAAAGTTTATTTTTGCATTACGGGGATGTAACCGATACAAGTAATTTAAACAGATTAATTGAAAAAACACAACCCGCGGAAATATATAATTTAGCGGCACAGAGTCATGTAAAGGTATCTTTTGAAATCCCTGAATACACTGCCGAAGTGGATGCAATGGGGACATTAAGATTTCTTGATGCGATCCGTGAAACGGGAATAAAGACAAAATTTTACCAGGCATCGACGAGTGAATTATACGGTAAAGTGCAGGAAATTCCCCAAAACGAAAAAACACCATTTTATCCCAGGAGTCCTTATGGTGTTGCTAAGATATACGGTTACTGGATAGTTATCAATTACAGAGAGGCGTATGGTTTATTTGCGTGCAACGGAATTTTATTTAATCACGAATCACCGAGACGCGGAGAGACATTCGTAACGAGAAAAATTACAAGGGCGGCATCGAGAATTGTATTAGGTTTACAGAAAAGGCTGTCGTTAGGGAATTTAAATGCCAAGAGGGACTGGGGTTACGCACCCGAATTTTGCGAAGGGATGTGGCTCATGCTTCAGCAGTCCGAACCTGATGATTACGTACTTGCCACCGGAGAGACTCACACTGTAAGGGAATTTACCGAATTAGCATTCAGGGAGCTGGGAATTGAAATAGAGTGGAGAGGTAAAGCACGGGAAGAAAAAGGGATAGTCAGGAAAATAACGGAAAGTAACGTGGTTGGGGGGAATGTAAAAATATATTCTAAAGTCGGGGATATAATCGTTGATGTTGACAAGAATTACTACAGACCTACCGAAGTTGACATATTGATAGGTGATTCGAGCAAGGCAAAGGAAAATCTCAAGTGGCAGCCAAAAGTGAAATTTGACGAACTTATAAAGATAATGATAAAATCCGACTTCAACAAAGTATTAAGAAGAGGTTATTAAATTAATTCATTAAACAAAAGAGCAGAAATTGGAAATTAAACTTGCGATTATCGGATGCGGGAAATGGGGACTGAATCACGTAAATACTGCATATAAAATTTTGGGTAATAATCTATTATCGGTATGTGATATAAATTCTTCAAAAGCAGAGCAAATATCAGAGGGAATAAAATTTACAAGCGATATAAACGATATTTTGAATAATGACGAAATCAATGCGGTAATAATTTCAACATCAGCGGAGACTCATTTTGAAATAGCAAAGGAATGTCTGATAGCAGGGAAAAACGTTTTAGTCGAGAAGCCGATAACGTTACTGTCCAAGGAGGCATGTGAGCTGGTAAACATTGCCATGGAGAAGAAATTAAAGCTAATGGTTGGGCACGTTTTACTGTATCATCCTGCAGTAATAAATATGAAAGAAAAAATTGATGACGGAGTTATCGGCAAGTTGCAATATATTTACAGCAACAGGTTGAATTTAGGTACGATCAGGAGTGAGGAGAATATATTATGGAGCTTTGCGCCACACGATATTTCAATCATACAATTTTTAACGGACAGCAAACCGATATATATAGGAGCAAAAGGTGCCGCTCTGGTACAGGAGAATATTGAAGATACGACACTGACATATTTGAAATACCCCAACAATATTCACGCGCATATATTTGTCAGCTGGCTTCATCCTTTCAAGGAGCACCGTGTTGTTGTAATAGGAGACAAGGGAATGCTGGTATTTGAAGACAGTCAAAAAAATGAAAAGCTGAAATTTTACAAGAAGGGATTTAATCTTGTGAATGGTTCTCCGGAAAAATTCGATTCCGATTACGAGGTGATAAATTATCCTGACAGAGCGCCGCTTGAAGAAGAGCAAAAGCATTTCTTCGATTGCATAATAAACGATAGAACTCCGAGGACAGACGGGGTACATGCAAAGGAAGTACTGGAAATTCTGGAAACAGCTCAAATCAGATTAAACGATTTATGAGTCCTGCAGGAATCCGAGTTAATTTTAAAAACTAAATAATATTATTATGAATCATTATGTAAACGAATTTGCGGTTGTAGATGATAATGTCGAAATTGGAGAAGGAACAAAGATATGGCATTTCTCTCACGTACAATCAGGTGCAAAAATCGGTAAAAAATGCGTTCTCGGGCAGAATGTAAATATAGGCAATAATGTAAAAATCGGAAATTTTGTAAAGATACAGAACAACGTTTCGGTTTACGAGGGTGTAGAGCTTGAAGATTACGTGTTTTGTGGACCATCGATGGTTTTCACCAATATAATAGACCCAAGGAGTAAATACCCGCAGGTAGGGTCGCAGTATTATTTAAAGACCCTTGTAAAGGAAGGTGCATCATTAGGGGCAAACAGTACGATAGTATGCGGGCACACAATTGGCAGGTTTGCTTTTGTTGGGGCAGGTGCTGTTGTTACAAAGGATATTCCTGATTTTGCTTTAGTCGTCGGGAATCCTGCACGCATAGTAGGATGGATAAGTGAGGCGGGGAGAAAACTAAAATTCGATAAAGACGGAATTGCATACTGCGAAAAGTCACAGAAAAAATATAAGCTGGAAAATAATACAGTAAAAGAAATTCAATAAAAATCGAACAAAGGAATTAGTTTAAGAATAAAAATTTTAATAATATGAAAGTACCACTTTTAGATTTAAAAGCTCAATATAAGACTTTAAAAAATGAGCTTGATGAAGCTTTAACAAGAATTGCGGAATCACAATATTTCATACTTGGTCCCGAAGTTGAAAAGTTAGAAAAGGCAATGTGTAAATATCTTGGATGTAAATATGCTGTCGGAGTTTCATCGGGGACAGATGCGCTTTTAATAGCGCTGATGGCACTGGATATAGGGTCCGGGGACGAAATTATTGTCCCAACATACTCATTTTTTGCGACGGCCGGAGTAGTATCGAGGATGAATGCAATACCGATATTTGTTGATTCGGATCCTGTGACATACAACATTAACACAAAAGAGATAGAAGATAAAATCACTAAAAAAACAAAGGCAATTATTCCTGTTCATTTATACGGACAGTCTGCAGAAATGGATGAAGTTAGGGCAATTGCGGGGAAATATAATTTGAAAGTTATTGAAGACGGTGCGCAGGCAATAGGAGCACAATATAAAGACGGTACGAAGTTAGGAAATCCGGGTGATATAGGGTGCTTCTCATTTTTTCCGAGCAAAAATCTTGGTTGTTTTGGTGACGGAGGTTTAGTGATAACGAACGACGATGAACTTGGAGAAAAGTTAAGGATTATGAGAGTTCACGGAGGTAAGCCTAAATACTACCACAAAATTATCGGGGGTAATTTCCGTCTTGACGCAATACAGGCGGCCGTATTGAATGTAAAGCTGCCGTATCTCGACGGATGGTCGGAGAAACGCAGAAGGAATGCATCACTCTATACCAAGTTATTTACAAAGGCAGGTCTGGCAAGCGGAGAAGGAATAACGGAATTTAGCAGTAAGGATAAGGTTTTATTGCCAAAGGCGATTTACAAAGACAGCGGTGTTAAGAACTATCACATTTACAACCAATATGTAATAAGGATTCAAAATCGTGATGATGCAAGGAAATATTTAACCGATAAGGAAATCGGAACAGAGATTTACTATCCGGTGCCGTTTCACAAGCAAGAATGTTTTTTGAACATAAAGTCCAGGTTCGAAAAAACCAATTTCGAAAATTCAGAGAAAGCCGCAGCCGAAACCATAGCATTACCGATATATCCGGAACTGACTGATGAACAAATAAAGTATGTTGTTGACAGCATAAGAGAATTTATATTTAAGGGATGAGGCGATATTAACGGTATATTTTAAGATATGTATTTTATTAGAATCCCGATTATTGATATTAACTTGATTTTTTATTTTATGAAAAAATATTTTGCCTCGGGATGATGGCAAACGATGGCATTTGTTGACTGCTCGGGGACCATCTGCCATTCTTCGGTCAAGGTAACGCCGATTCTTTCAGGCTTCAATATTTCAAAAAGTAATTTATTATGTTCGAGGTTGGGGCAAGCGGGATATCCGAAGGAATATCTTGAACCCTGATATCCCTGCCGGAATATTTTTTTTATGTCCGCTGAATCGTGTCTGTCAATTCCGAGTTCTTTTCTTATTACCTTATGCCAGTATTCGGCGAGTGCTTCGGTAGTTTCCACAGATAGACCGTGGAAATACAAATATTCCTGATATTTATCGCCGGAATACAATTCACCGGAGTAATCCGAGGCTTTTTTTCCGACTGTTACAACCTGAAAAGAGACGACATCATAAAGTCCCGAATCCTTTGATTTAAAAAAGTCGCTTATGCACAGATGTTTTCCGGTTTTTTGTCTGGGGAAGGTAAATCTTATCCATTCTTCAAGAGAATCATTGCCAAGATTTTCGGATGTAGTATTATTCCAGACATCATATAAGATGTCCGGGTGAATATTATTGGGCTTATAAATTATCAAATCATTTTCTTCTGACCGGCAGGGAAAATATCCGTAAACGACTTCCGGCGACAGAAGTTTTTCTCTTTTTGCTTTAAGTTTCAGTTCATTAAATACGGGAATGATTTCGCCTCGAATAAGTTTGTCATATTCTTCGTCTGATTTTTTTCTGTCTTTATATACATTCCAGCTACCTTTAAACAAAGCGACTTCATTAATATATTCGTACACTTTTTCTATCTGAATATTACGGATAATTTTGCTTCCGAAAAACGGAGGCTTTGGGACAATGTTATCGGATGAGATGTCAGATTTAACAAAGTCTGAGTTAGATTTATTTTCCGTCTGGTTCTTTTCTTTCAATCTCGGGTCAATGTAAATATCAAGTTTCGGTTTTTCACCTTTCTTTTTGTGCTCGATAATGAATTCCATATATTTCAGGCCATCGAAAGCATCGTTTGCATAATAGACATCGCCTTTATACATACTTCTCAGGTCACCTTCGACGAATCTTTTATTCAGTGCGGCACCTCCCAAAACAACCGGGTAGTAATAACAGCGTTCATTCATAAGTTCCAGGTTTTCCTTCATAATAGCAGTCGATTTGACAAGCAATCCGCTCATACCGACGGCGTCCGCATTATATTCACGATAAGCGTTTAAAATATTTTCCAGCGGACATTTTATTCCGAGGTTAATTACTTTATAGCCGTTATTGGTCAATATGATATCCACCAAATTTTTTCCTATATCGTGAACGTCACCTTTAACGGTAGCCAGAACCATAGTTCCTTTGGATGTTTCACCCTGAACTTTTTCCATAAACGTTTCGAGGTAATTAACGGCAGTTTTCATACATTCGGCTGACTGTAATACGAACGGAAGCTGCATTTCTCCGGAGCCGAAAAGTTCGCCTACTTTTTTCATTCCTTCGAGCAGGATATTATTTATTATATCGAGGGCGGAATATTTCTTTAATGCTGAATCGAGGTCTTTTTCGATCCCTATTTTATCACCCTCAATGATTCTTATTTTCAGAGCATCTTCAACGGTAACGGTTTTCTTTTCGGTAATAGCGGTCTTTTCCGTTTTTTCTTTAGCATAATATGCCATTAATTCAGAAAGGGGGTCATACACGCATTTTAAATTTTTTCCCATCGATAATTCCAATTTATTTTTGCAGTTCTTTTTCTATTGTTGAAATTAAATCCTCATTTTCGGGTGTAATTTTACTCTTATATCTTTTAACCACATTACCTTCTTTATTAATTATGAATTTTTCGAAATTCCAGCTAATATCCCCGGCAGGTTCGAAGTGAATCAATCTGGAATACAGGGGACTTTTATCCTCGCCGAGTACTTTGATTTTATCGAAGAGCTGGAATGTGACGTTAAAATTTAAAGAACAAAAATTCTTAATTTCTTCATTACTGCCGGGTTCCTGTTCTCCGAAGTCATTGCAGGGGAAAGCAAGAATTTCGAATCCTCCGGTTTTATACTTATCGTAGAGTTTCTGCAGTCCGTCATATTGTTTCGTATAGCCGCATTTCGATGCCACATTTACAATCATAAGGACTTTTCCCTTATAATCCGATAATGGCTTTTCGATTCCGTCGATGGTTTTTACGGTAATATCGATGATTTTTATTGTATCCATTTTATTTTTAATAATTCCGTTATTTTTTTTATTATAGCCATAAATATAATTAAGACCCGATAAAACAGCCAGAAAGACCGCTATAACTATTATTCTTTTCATAAATTTTATTTTTCCTTATAAAACAAATGAAAAAGTAAAAAGAATCCATAAGCATTATGAAACTATTTTAAGCCTTATTTTCTGTATAACATATAACAGTACCGAACCTAAAGTGCTAACTGTGATTATTATCCACCAGTGCTCCGGATTAATATGTTCAATTTCATAAAATATTTTCAGCAGGTAAATAAAAGACAAAGGAATATTAGTCGTTGCAAGGAAAATGTAAATGAAGAGCAGTAATACACCGTAAAGAAAATAAATAATATTTTTTTCTCTTGACTCAAGTGCAACGATAATGAAATTCATCACCGAAATGAATATTATTATTGTTACCATTACCATATCCAGTTCGGAACCAACGGAGTTAGCGGCTCTTGAAACGATGTAGTATCCTATATATCCGCCTGCAATGATAATTGTCGAGGATACAGTAACATAAGAAAATGTATCTTTAATGAAATTCAGGCACTTGTTTACGTTTTTATTTCTCAATGTAATAATAAAAGCCGGAAGCCCTATAGCAAAGACATTCAGAAGGGACACCCTTCTCGGTGTCAGGGGAAAATCGAGCATAAAAATCAAGGACAGCAGGCTAAGATATATGACGAGAAAGTTTTTAGTTAGAAAAAGTTTTGCAACTGAGTTGACGGTGTTAACGATTTTATTTCCTTCGTTAAATATTTCCGGCAGCAAGGAAAATTTATTTTTCAGCAAAATAATATCTGCGACTTCTTTTGTAATTGCGCTGCCCTCTTCCATAGCGATTCCCATATCCGATTTTTTAATTGCAGGCAGGTCGTTAACGCCGTCGCCAATCATTGCGGTATAGATTTTCTCTTTTTTAAGTGTTTTAATTATATCGAGTTTATGTTCTGGTTTTAGCCTTGAAAACACTTCTTTTGAAAGGACAACTTTTCTGAATTCCTTTGGTGATAATTTATCGAGTTCATTTCCGGAAATTATATGTTCAGCTTTTGTATCCCAGCCGATTTCGTTTAATATTGCCATAATAGCTTCGCCGGAATCACCGGAGAGAATTTTGAATCCTATACCGTTTTTACGGAATAGCTCGAGAGCTTCGAAGACATCTTTTCTGACAGTATCCGTAATGGACACGATACAGACAGGTTCGATTTCCAGGTTATTCAGCTTTTGCTGGGCATCTTTAATCGATTCGATATTTATTACTTTACCGAAGAGAAGATTTCTATATATATTTAATTTGTTATCGTCGTATGACTTAATGACCTCATTTTTTATGTTATCGGATAATTTTTCGGTCAAAATATCGAATGCGCCCAATATATAGAAATTCGTTTGTTCTTTTATCTTAAGTTTCAGGATGCTTAATTTAATGGAGGAATTGAACGGCAGTTCCTCGAAGCATTCTGCACGTTTATAGTGTTCAAATTCATCTAGTGCCATTATGGTTGCATTTTTTTCGCTCGAGCAATAGGAATAGCTTCCAAGCAAGAGTTTTATTTCCTCGTCCGGAATGGTTCCGCTTAAATTTGTAAACGAATGGATTCTTAATTTATTCTCCGTCAGTGTACCGGTTTTATCCATACAAACAACCTGCACATTGGAGAAGGATTCTATTGCATTGAGTTTTTGGACTATTGCGCCGATTTTACTTATTCTGTATACGCCTACGGCAAAAGTAACTGACGCCATCAGCACAAGTCCTTGCGGAACGAGGGAAATCAGTATTGTGGCAATTTTTCTGATAAAGTCCACGAATTCGATATTAGGTTTTGCAGACCAGACGATAATTTCCACAACTGTCAGTATCAGGGCAAAGCCGAACAGAACTTTTAAAATAAAGTTAATTTTTTTCTGGAGAGGAGATGTTGACAGGTTCATTTTCTTGGCCAGAGCCGTAACGGAATTTGCATAACTCTTATCCCCGACTTTTTCCGCGCGGTAGACACCGTTACCGGAGACGCAGAAACTACCAGATAGGACTTCATCTCCCTCGGATTTTTCAATGGGAATGGATTCACCGGTAAGCAGGGATTCATCGATTTCCAGCATTTTTTCCTTTATCACTCTACCGTCAACCACAATCTGGTCGCCTCTGTTGACCTGAATCAGGTCATCGACTACTATGTCCGTGACATCGATATGAAATATATTCCCGCCCCGTATGACATTAATTCTTTTTTTCAGCAGGAGGTTTACCTTATCAAGAGCGATTTTTGATTTTATTTCCTGATAAATGGCAATAAAGGTATTCGTAAACGCAATGGTCAATATTCCGATAGAGTCAAGAAGCAGTCTGTCATCCTTATTCTTCAGATAAAAGAACAGGACAAAGGCAATGATACCGAAAATAATATAATTGAAAAGGGAAAAAATATTACTGACAAAAATCTCTTTAACAGTCTTTGTCTTAGGTTTTGACGAGTGATTGCTTAATCCTTTATCGAGCCGTTCTTTTACTTCTTCTGATGTAAGTCCTTTTAGTTCCAATGCAATTAGTTAAATATTACTGCAAGCTTTTACAAAATCCCTGAATAAAGGCTGAGGATTTATTAGTCTCGATTTAAACTCCGGATGAAACTGGCTTGCAATAAAAAACGGGTGAATTTTCTGTGGCAGTTCAATAATTTCAACCAGTGAGCCGTCCGGAGACAATCCCGAGAGCACCAAGCCGTTATCCGTTAATATTCTCCTGAAGTTATTATTCACTTCATATCTGTGTCTGTGTCTTTCGTTTATGAATTCTTTCCTATAGCATTTATACGCCAGAGTATTTTTCTCAATTATGCAAGGATACGAGCCGAGTCTCATAGATGCGCCTTTCAGCACCACCGATTTCTGATATTCCATAATATCGATAACGTTATATCTCGAATTCTTGAATTCAGTTGAATTGGCATTTTTGAGTCCGCATACATTTCTGGAGAAATCAATAACTGCGCACTGCAGTCCGAGGCAGATGCCAAGGAAAGGAAGTTTATTTTCCCTGACATATTTGATAGCGGATATTTTCCCTTCGGTTCCACGCTCACCAAATCCGGGACAGACCAGTAATCCTTTAATATCCTTCAATATTTCCTTTATATTTTTCGGATTTTTTTCAATATCCTCAGCGTCTATCCATTTTAATTTTACGCTTACTTCATTAAAAGCACCGGCGTGTATAAATGATTCCATAATGCTTTTGTAAGCATCGGGGACGAGGTTATATTTCCCGCAGATACCTATTATTACTTCTTTTTTAGGGAATAAAATTTTATTGACGGCTTTTTTCCAGTTACCGATATTTGGTTTTCCGCATTTCAGGTTTAATTTCTTCAGAATCACCTCGTCGAATTTTTCATTATGAAGGTTAATGGGGACGCTGTATATTGATTTGGCATCCAAAGCCTGCATTACCGATTCTGTTTCAACGTTACAGAAGAGTCCGATTTTTGCTTTCATTTCTTTTGACAACGTTTTTTCGCTTCTGCAAAGCAGTATATCGGGTTGGATACCGATTTCAAGCAATGTTTTAACCGAATGCTGTGTAGGTTTTGTTTTTAGCTCCCCGGCGGCTTTAATAAACGGAACGAGTGTCAGGTGTATACAAACGGAGTTGACTTTTCCCACTTCATGCATAAACTGTCTCATTGCTTCAAGGAACGGCAGAGATTCAATATCACCGACGGTTCCGCCGATTTCGGTAATGATTATATCGTATTTATTATCCTTAGCAAGAAGTTTCATTCTTCTTTTAATTTCGTCCGTGATATGCGGAATAACCTGGACGGTTGCTCCGAGATAATCGCCTCTTCTTTCTTTTGTGATTACTTCATTATAGACCTGACCAGTTGTCAGATTATTTGCTCTGGACATATTATCGTCCAGGAATCTTTCATAATGACCGAGGTCGAGGTCTGTTTCGGCTCCGTCTTCCGTGACAAAAACCTCACCGTGCTGAATGGGTGACATCGTTCCGGGGTCAACGTTAATGTATGGGTCCAATTTCTGAATTGTAACTCTTAATCCTCTAGATTTCAGAAGCAGTCCCAGAGACGCCGATGTAATTCCTTTTCCCAGGGAAGATACCACACCACCCGTTAAAAAAATGTATTTTGTCTGTTTCAATTTATATGAAATTATATTTATAATAATTATTTAATTTTTGCGTACAATTTGGAATTATAAAACTTATCTCCTTTTTTGTGAGATTTTTTCAGATAGCCTTCGTATTCATATCCGCATTTTTCGAGAACTTTTTCCGAGGCAATATTCCCGTCGAAGACATAAGCCTGCACTCTGTCAATTTTCAATGTATTAAAAGCAAAATCTGTTATTGTATTCAGAGCATCCGTAGCGTAGCCGCGGCCCCAGTATTTTTCCGCTATCCAGTATCCGACATCGAAGCAATGTTCCATTTTTTTGTGCAGTCCAATACCGCCGACAAATTCTCCGTCGACTTCAACAGCAAACGGATAATTATCTTTTTTCTCATAGCTTTCCCTGCAAAACTCCAGCCACTTTCTCGCATCTTCTTCTTTATAAGGATTGCTCAGAATATACAGCCACTCAATAATATTATTGTTGTTAATGTATTCTATTAAATGATTTACATGTCTTTCGGAATATTTTACAAGTTTAAGCAATCCGGTATTATCCTTTATAATTTTTGTATCTCCTGTAATCATCCAGCGTATCTATTGAGAAGGAATCTTTTTTTGTCAAAACGACTTTAATTTTTTCGCCATGCTCCAGGATTCTCAGCTGTTCAAGTTTTTCGGACATTTCCAGTCTTGTCTGTTTCCATTTCTCATATTTTTTAAGAAAGGATTTTCTATATACATAAAGTCCCAAATGTTTGAAGTAATCTGTTTTTACGTTATCTCTCTCAAATGGAATAACGGAGCGTGAGAAATACAAAGCGAATCCGTTTTTATCTAAAACCACTTTAACTTTATTTGCATCGGTAATTTCTTTTTCATCTTTAATCTTTACAGCCAAGGTAGATACATTGATACTATTATCTTCAAGAAGAGGTTCAACGGCAATATCGATATTTTTATAATCTATAAACGGTTCATCACCCTGTATATTCACGATAATGTCGGCTTTTATTTTACTTACTGCCTCACAAATTCTGTCCGTTCCCGATTTATGTTCAGAAGATGTCATTATCGCATTTCCGCCGAATCCTATAACGCAATCAAATATTCTCTTATCATCGGTAGCGACTATCACCGTGTTTAAATATTTTGATTTCACAGAGGATTCATAGACCCTCTGTATCATAGTTTTTCCCGATATTTTCAAAAGAGGTTTTCCCGGGAGCCTTGTGGATTCGAACCGTGCCGGTATAATACCTGCAATTATATTTTTACCTGTTTTTTTCGTAATTTTGTTTTATTATTTCTCTTATTTCGTACAAAAAATTTTTATCTTCCTTATATTCGAGCGGTTTTTCTATAACAACCTTTACGACCCCGCTTTTTATTTTAAAACTTTTTTTTGCAAGTATCTTATCTGAGCCTACAATTGATACGGGGGTTATTTTTTCTTTAGCTTCGCTTGCCAGCATAAAGGCGCCTCTTTTAAAATTGCCCAAATTTCCGTCAATGCTTCTCGTTCCTTCTGGAAAAATTATAAAAGACAATCCTTTATTCTTTATAATCGATTCGGCTTTTTTAATTGCTTCGAAGCCGCTTCTTGCTTTACTTCTATCCACGGGTACATATCCGCCCAAATAAACAGCCCATCCGAAAAAAGGAACATAAGCGATGGATTTTTTATAAATAAATCTTAAGTTATTCGGAATTGCACTTATTAATACCGGTATATCAAAATAGCTTAAATGATTTGAAACAAAAATGTACTTTTCTTTTCTGTCGATATTTTCCAGACCCGATATTTCCAGTTTAACTCCTGCAATACGGAGCATTGTTTTGGAGAAAATTCTTGAAGTATAATATGAAACCAGGCCTTTTGAATTTAGGGGCAAGAGGGGTATAGCAAGGGCGGAAATAATCGCTCCGCTTATTAAAATAAATAGAATTTTAAAAAATGATATCAATTTTTATTTTACGATTTTCGAGATTTCTTTAAACGTTTCTGTTCCCGATACTTCGAGCAGTTCAAACAGTATTGACTCGTATGTTGATATTATAGCACCTTCCTGTCTCATTCTTTCCACGGCAATTTTTTTATCGTTAGGATTTCTCGAAGAAACACAATCTTCGATTAACACGGGCTGATATTTGTTTTCAAGCAAATCCAAGGCAGTCTGCAAGACGCACACGTGAGATTCTATTCCGCAGAGAATTACATTTTTCTTTCCGCTTTTTTTAAGTGTTTCCATGAAGTCAGAGAATCCGCAGCAGCTAAAAGACATTTTTTCCAGGTGCTTATAATCGCCTATTGCGTCTTTAATCGGTTCTATAGTGTCACCGAGACCTTTTGAATATTGAACGGTTACAATTATTTCAATTCCGAGTGTTTTTAAACCTCTTATGAGTCTTACTATGTTCGGAGACAGTTTTTCGTTTTCGCTTATGAAAGGGAAAAGGCGCTTCTGTACATCCACAATAACGGCAATAGTTTCTTCTTTCTTAATTCGCATTATTCATTCAATTATTTACCTAAAAATAAAAAATTTAAACCTTAAATACTTTATCAAAATATTATCCATATAATCGTAAATAATAAGGACTTTTAATAATATTTCATTGTTATTAATTTGGGAATAACAATTCATAAAAATAAAAAACAGAGTGGATAAAAAAATAAACAGAAAATGCATTATGGCAGTCGGGGCACATCCGGATGATTTGGAATTCGGATGTCCTGTTACGGTAAGAAATTTAATAAAGGATGGATACGATGCATATTATGTTATAGCAACCAACGGGGAAAACGGATGCAAAAAAAAAGTAAAGACGAGTAAAGAGAGGATTCAAATAAGGAGGAATGAACAAATGGAAGCGGCTAAAAAAATAGGTATTAAAAAAGTATATTTTCTTGGGAATAAAGACGGTTTCCTTGAATATACGGAGCTACTAAGGAAGAAACTGACATTACTGATTAAGGCACTAAGACCTGAAATAGTATTTTCATTCGACCCGGCTAATCAGGACTTTACGAGCATAAATTTATTTCATCGTGACCATCGCATTATAGGTCTTGCCACATTCGATGCTGTATTTGCGGCAAAAAACGAGTATATTTATCCGCATAGAAACGGACTGCATAAAGTTGAGAAACTATTTTTTTTCGGTTCGAAAAATCCGAATTATTTTGTTGATATTACAGACGATATTAATTTCAAGCTTGATGTACTTTCGTCTTATAAGTCACAATTTCCGAACTTTGAGAGCTTTGCAAAATTTTTCAAAGAAAATCTTGTGCAGCATCATCCTCAGTATAAATACTCGGAAGCCTTCAGGGTTTTGGATATTGTTCAGATAAGTTATTAGCGGATTGAATCAATTTTTCAGGAATTCCGGAGGCTCATCTCATATATTCCATTTTTTTCTTTTTACATTCATAAATAAATTTTTCAATTTCATAATAAAATTAAAATTATTAACTTAAAAAGTTGTAGTGGTTTTGTAAAATCATATGTATAAACATATAAATTCTGACTTATGATAAAACCGGCTGAAGAGGAGAGCAATTTTACCTCCGGTAAAGATTTCAAATCAAAATACAAGACAAAATTCCCCTTTACATTTTCCATTACTCTAATTCTGCTTTCGTTAGGATTAATATTTTTAATTTTATATTATTTTAATCGTCAGAAAGAAAATATCGCAATTGATATTAGGAAGGATTTATCAGTCATTGCGGATTTAAAGGTAAAGCAGATAGAGAATTGGAGGACTGAGAGATATTTGGACGGTAAGATGATATCAGATAATAAAATAATGGCAAACAGTCTCTTATCCGTTTTTAAGAATCCAAACGATGCAATTTTAAAGAATGACATAGCGGAATTATTTAAAAGCATTTGTGATGAAGGCAAGTATCTTTCGGCAAGACTGGTAGATGAAAGCGGGAATATGATTATTTCTTATCCCGGTGATGCTATAAAAATCGGGCAAAACGGGTTCAAAAATATCCAAGAATCGAAAATCAAGGGGGGACCATTATTAAGTGATTTTCACTTTTATGAGAACACAGAAAAAATCCATATAGACCTTGTAATTCCGATATTTAATAAGTCGGACAATAAAGCGGTTTTTTTATTTCTGGAGATTGACCCGCAGGTTAATTTATATCCGATGATTTTGACGTGGCCTGCCGAAAGCAAATCGGCGGAAACATTGTTGATTAAGGGAACAGGAAATGAAGTAACATATCTGAATGAATTACGGCACAAAAAAAATACAGCATTAAAGTTGAAATTCGGAACAGGCAGAACAAATATAGTCTCTGTCAAAGCATTAAACGGAGCAGTTGGAATTGAGAATGGATTGGATTACAGGGATGTTCCCGTAATAGCTTTTATAAAACCTGTTCCCGATACCGAGTGGTTTTTGATAACCAAAATCGACGAGGATGAAGTATTTGTGGATATTAACAGAAGTTCCATATCGGTTACGGTACTGATTTTGCTGGTTTTACTATTAGCAGGTCTTGCGATATTTTTTTACTGGAGCAAGCAAAAGGAGAAATTTCTGAAAAATCTTTTCGATTCGGATAATAAAAGAAGGGCTTTAATAAGTCATTTTGATTATATTTTCAAAAATGCAAATGATGTTTTTATTTTGTATGATGAAAACGCGAATGTAGTAGAAGTAAATGAAAAAGCATTATCATTATACGGTTATACGAAGGAAGAATTTTTAAAGCTTGATTTAAATGCTCTTAGGGCACCCGATGTAAGGGGCAACATATCAGAGACCATAAAATTTGTAAAAAATCATCCGGAGGGTTTATTGTTCGAGACTCGTCACATTAAAAAAGACAGGAGTATATTCACGGTAGAGTCGAGCACGAGGTATATGCCGATAGGTGATAGGTATTACTTTCAATCTGTAGTCCGCGACATATCCGAAAGGAAACATGCAGAGAGGGCACTGCTGGAATCTGAAAGAAAATTTTCGACAACATTTCGACTGAGTCCAGAGGCAATAATAATTGCAGATGCAAAAACCGGAAAATATGTGGATGTCAATCAGACATTTCTTGATGTTTTAGGTTACAATAAAGATGAGATAATCGGCAAAACATCATTGGAGCTTGACATATTTTCCGATTACAGGGAAAGGGTCAGGCTGATTAAGGATGTAATGGATAAAGGCAGTGTATACAGCAGGGAAATAATTCTTAAGACGAAAGCAGGGAAGATTTTAAACTGTCTGGTATCCTCGGTGAAGATAAAGATAGGCAAGGAATGGTTTCACATATCAACCTTGCTGGATATTACGGAAAGGAAGAAAGCGGAAGAAAGAATAGAATATCTCAAGAGAATATATGCTTTACTTAGCCAGATTAACCAGGCTATTGTAAGGATTGACAATAAGAAAGAACTGTTCGAAAAGATTTGCAATATAGCAATAGAGTTCGGAAAATTCAGTTTTGCCTGGATTGGCTTGCTTGATAAAACGAGCAATAAAGTATTACCGGTGGCATTCGACGGTTATGAAAACGGATATCTTGAAGTAGTAAAAAATGCAAAGGGCAACGATGTAAAGACGAATCCTTTTCTAATCAGGTTTTTCAAGGAAGGAGCTAATATAGTAACAAATGATATCGGCAGCGACAAGTTTCACATTTACGACAAGGAAGATGCTTTAAAGAGAGGATACAGGTCATCGGGTTTGTTTCCGATAAGAGAGAACAAAGAGGTCATAGGTTTACTATGTCTTAGTTCCGAGAAACCAAATTTTTTCAGCGAGGAAGAGATAAGGCTTTTAGATGAGGTTACAATGGATATTTCATTTGCTCTGGATTATTATATAAAAGAAGCCCAGAGAAAAGAGACTAACGAAGCATTAATCAAATCGGAGAAAAAATTTAAGTCATTATTCGATAATGCAGGAGATGCAATTTTACTTATCGATGAATTCAAATTCATAGAGTTCAATAAAATTGCCGAGAAAGTATACGATTGTGACAGGAATGAGCTGCTTTTTAAATCGCCGCTTGATTTTTCTCCGGAGAATCAGAAGGACGGAACTCCTTCGAAGAAAAAATTAGAGGAATACTTTAATTCTGCTTTTGAGGGGAAATTTGTAAATTTCGAATGGATTAACATAAAACCGGACGGAAGTTTATATGAGATTGAAATATCCTTAAGCAGTGTATATATAGGCAGTAAAAATATGCTTATGGCAATCGTCAGGGATATTTCCGAGAGGAAGAAGTACGAAAAAGCGCTCAGAAAAGCCAAGGAAAAAGCGGAAGAGATGAACAGGATAAAATCCAATTTTCTGGCTAATATGAGTCATGAGTTAAGGACACCAATGACGGGAATTCTCGGGTTTGCGGATATATTATCGAGAACTTTAAAAGACCCCGAGCATCGTGATATGGCAGATGTGATTTACAAGGGCGGCAAGAGGCTGACCAATACGCTCAATATGATACTCGACCTTTCGAAGATAGAAGCAGAAAAAATAACCGTTAATTTAGAATTACAGAATTTGTGTGAACTGGTATCAGGCTCCGTAAAACTTTTCGAAGCGGCGGCTAAGGGAAAAAACATTCTTTTAAAATCGGAATTAAAGGAAAATGTTTTTTCAATCGTTGACGGAAGGTTATTTGAACAGGTTCTTTCGAATTTAATCAAGAATGCGCTTACATACACCAATGAGGGAAGTATTACAGTAACACTTTCGAAGGTGATGACAGGCGGAACAGAATTTGCCGAGGTAAAGGTTGCCGATACGGGGATTGGTATTCCGGAAAGATCGCTCGAATTGATTTTCGAACCATTCAGGCAGGTAAGTGAAGGATGGACGAGGTCATTCGAGGGTACGGGTCTGGGTTTAACAATTTCAAAGAGATATGTCGAAATGATGAAAGGAGAAATCAGTGTAGAGAGCAAGCTTAATGAAGGCACTGTTTTTACCATTCGTTTTAAAACAGTTGACTCGAAGGGGACAAACTCTTTTAATTTAAATCATGAACATGAAAAGCATTCCGAGATAAATATTCCGAATAAGAAAAACACTCTTCTGGTGGAAGATGACGAACTGACAGTGATGACTGTTACCAGAGTTTTAAAGAGCATATGCAAAATAGATGTTACGAATAACGGATTTGATGCAATAAAATTAGCCGAGAAAAACAAATACGAATTAATACTGATGGATATCGGTTTAAAAGGTATGGACGGGCTTGAGACAACAAAAGAAATTAGGAAAATACCGGGTTATAAGGATGTCCCTATTGTAGCTATTACTGCTTATGCAATGGAAGGAGATAAGGAAAAATTCTTTAAAGGCGGATGTTCACACTATATTTCAAAGCCTTTTTCGAATGAAACGTTGAAAAAGCTTATAGTGGAATTATAGTTAAGATTTATTTTTATTCGGTAAATATGCTTTACATATAAACCTGAGATTATTTCTTATGCAGTGCGTTATAGACGTCGACCTGGTTTCCCAATGTAAATAAATCATATAACCACCCTATCAGAAACAGACCGCCTGTCAATAAATATATTATACCAACGGCAAATTTTTCGAGATAAAACTTATGTACACCCAGCACTCCAAGAAAAAACCAGAGCAAGTAAGCAATTCCTTTTGATTTCATAATCAGATAGTTTTTATTTTTTCCAATTTAATATTTTTAATCAACAAATAAAAGAAACTTTGACTCTCGCACCCGATACAGGTATATTCAATAAAGCGGATAATTTTCCCGATATGTCAATTTTGGATAAAAGTGGTTCAATACCGCTGTCTCCGCAGCCTGAAAGCAATACCGATAGAGCAAAAATAGCCGAAAAGAGAGCTTTTAACACGCAATTCTTTTTCATTTCTATTTCTTCTTATTTTTATTTAAAAAAGATAAAAGAAATAAAAAATTTTTATACTTTGTTTTTTGGTTAAAAAATAGCAGTTAAATTGGTAGAAATACTTCTATATGCGGATTTATTTTATCAAAACTATAAAGAACAATTATTAAAATCAAGAGTAAATTTCAATTATGAAAACAAGACCTTTCAAGGTGCGTGTTAATTAATCTGTGAAATACAACCATATAAATTTTTCTTAAAAATATGTAAGTACAGTGAAGTTACAATTTGATACATTAATTTACTCTCCTGTAATAAATTTCTGTTTAATTTTGAGTAATGATAAAGGTTCAAGTGAACTGCTTTTACGGTAATCAAAAAAATAATATATGAAGCACAGAATATCTTATTCCCTGCAGGAGGAACTTTATCAGGTGGAGACAAAGAGAATTTTTGGCAAATGGGAAACAAGAAAAAATTATTTATTTACTGACGGTGAAGGAAACGTCGTAAATTCAAGGGGATTTTTTACATACGAGCATGCATTGGAATGGGTAACCGACAGATATCCGGACCTAAAAATTCTCAATAAAACCCCAAAAAACAGCAATATAAGTTTCGATTTTTAATCTGAAATTTTCAGATATTATTTATTTATTATATCCCGCATTTTTATTGCCCTGTCGCTCTTCTGCGACTTTATCCCATTGCGGTAATATTGTTTTAATAAATTCATCTTTTGACTGAAAGAGTTTCGGCATATCCAGTCCTATAAATTGCTGGGCTTTTTCCTTCGTTGACAAATCCGGAATAACGGGCGGTTGTTTACCCATTTTAGCGAACATTTCCATCATTAATCCGATTGCCTCCTGGGATTTTGAAATGGAGGTACCGAGAATTCTCGCGCATTCAAGGGGAGCGTGGAAACTTCCGCCGTGTGATGCAGCCACGAAGTCCCATCTCCATTGTGAGTGTCTTATGAGTTTTAAAATGGGTTTCATCTGTTCTTCGGCAGCGCCGTTATCCCAGCAGGCTTTTGCATAGATGTGAGCTTTTACCAGATTATTTGTAGCGATCGCGGACAGTTCCAGTATTTTATCCTGTCTGTCATAGACATTTTTCATCAAATCGCTTTCTTTTTCCCTGTGGCAGACCAAACACGAGCCGGAAATATTTGCGAGGGGGCTTTGAATTTTATGGTTTGTGAATTTTACGTTTCCCTCGCTTTTATACGGCATATGGCAATCGGCGCAGGAAACACCTCTTTCGAAGTGAATTCCCATTCTGAACAATTCATAATCAGGGTGTTGTGCTTTCAGCATCGGAGTTTTGCTGATTGAATGAACCCAATCCGTAAATTCATATTCATCGTAATATTTTTCTGCGTCATCGACGCTGAATCCTTTATCCCATGGGAATGTAAGATACTTTTCATCTTTGCCTTTGAAATAATATTCGACGTGGCACTGGGCGCAGACGAGGGTTCTCATTTCCTGATGTGTTGATTGTGTAATATCTTTATTTTGTCTCTGAAAAGCTTCCACGAGAGCTGGGCGTGTTATACGGAGATTCATCGTTATAGGGTCGTGGCAATCCTGGCATCCGATAGGGTTGATAATTTCCTGTCCCATATCTTTCCAGGGGGTTTTATAAAAATCTCCTGCTCCGATTTTATTCATCATTCTCGGAACGTCTGTACTTTTGCAGGTCCAGCATGTACTTGGCTGTGGAACATCCGTTCTGAGAGTTTTTCTGATATCGTTTACAGCAAGATAGTGACCGCGTCCCTGATTGTAGTCTCTAGAGAATGAATATCCGGCCCACAGCACAATGAGGTTCGGGTATCGGGAAAGCATATCCACTGTTACCGAGCCGCCGTGTTTACTGGCGAAGGTTGTATCCAGAGTGTTCTTATACGTTTCGAATTCGCGGGGATAATTTTGCCCCCATACTTCATTTCTTGGCTCCCATTCATTGATGGGTGTAACGACCTGCTGAACAAGCTTTGCTTCAGTTCTTCTTTCAATAATATTGCTTGCAAGCAGACCGACCAAGAAGACTATTACGATTGTAACGAGGTATAACAACCATCCGAACCATGGTTTTTCTTTAATTAATTCAGATATTTTTTTCATAAAATTTTATATAAAATTTAAAATTATTTTTTAATTATCTTTCTCATCCATTCAGGTATAATAGGGGATAGTTTCGGCACCTGTGCATTTGGAGCGGATGCAAGGCTGTTGACTTTCCCGTGTGGAGTTTCTTTATGGCAATCCCAGCATATTTGTTTGTTCTCCTCATCTTCGGTTCCCCCGTCCCACATTGCTGCGAATGTTTCGTGATAAGCCAGAAATCCCATATGGCAGCGTTCACAGTTTTCCTGAACCACATTACGTCCTGCCTCCTTAATTCTGATTACCTGGGGTTCTGCCCGTAGTGTAAAAATTGTAGCATGCCTCATACCGTCCTGAGCTTTGAATAAATATTTACGAATAATATTGTCATGTGGAACATGGCAGTCGTTGCAGTTTGCCACTCTGGCATGCGAGCTATGCTGCCAGGAGTCGTACTGTGAATACATTACATGACAGTTTATGCAGGTTTCAGGTTTATCCGACAGATATGAATCCGCATTACTTATATGAAATAAGAATATGGCTAATCCGGTCAAGATTCCAAGAGCGACAATCACGGGAACTTTCCATCTATCGGGAGGAATGGCGGCGGAAAAAATTTGTTTAAAAATATTCATTATAAATCAAAGATATTATTTTTTTTCTTTATATGCAACCAATATTAAATCTTTGGAGTTAATTTTATCGAATTTATCTTTATTCAAAGTAGAAAAAACCAAAATTTTTTTAAATCCAATTTTCTTTAATACATCTGTGAGAAAATTTTTATCATACGGATACAGTTTCGTGGTCAAGAGTTCAAAATCTTTAGTGTTATGCTCATTAAATCTCAGTATATTGAAATTGAGGGGCATTTTAAACTGGTCATAGAATCTCACATAGACATTTGGAGAATTCTTAGTGATATTAACAATCCTGTTTTCTGCTTTTTTTATTGCTGTATAATTTAAAATCTGAAGTATGAAGGTTCCGCCGGGTTTAGTTATTTTATATATTCTTTCGAATGATTTTTTGATTTTACTTTTTTCGACTAGGGCGACAGAATTACCGAGTGATACAACAAAATCGAATTTTCCGTTAAAAATTCCGGGTATTTTATCGATTGAATATTCATAGAATTTCAAATCAAGATTATGTTTTTTTGCATTTATTTCAGCTTTTTCTATCATTTTCCCGGAAATATCGAAGCCGGTCACATCCAGACCGTTTAATCCGAGAGAGATAGAATCGCTGCCGGTACCGCATCCCAAATCTGCGGCTTTTTGCATTCCGGGGGTTATGAATTTTTTTAATAGTTCTTTTCTTGTCGAAATTACTTTTGATGCATCGGTCATATTATCGAAAAAATGCGAGACATCGTCGAAAAAATTTTTTGTTTTCATTTGTACTTTTCAGAAAAAATAATAAAAAGCCATAAGGCCTCTGATATTGGAAATTACTTTTGTATTTTCCACTTTACCTTTATTACCGGCATTTGGTGTTCCATAGAGAGCGGATGTGTATTCTATTTCGGCGGCAATTCTGGTTTTTCCTGCATTAAAAAGAATTCTCGGGGATAATCTGAAAAGACCGTCAATATTATAGCCTCTCGAATAGAAGAATTGAGAGGAAGAGCTATAAAGATTATCATCTGCGCCGAGATTTTTTGTATATCCTCCGAATATTCCAATCTCAATTTCTTTACCGCCCGATATATCACCCCATACAGAAAAGATATTAATGGGGGAATATGTTTCGAATCCATTTATTGTATCCAAAGTTTTGACTGCATATCCTCCGAGCATGAACATATTTGCAATATTTTTGCCCCACACCCCTTCAAGTTTTATTGTCACGGGTTCGATATTGATTTTTGTATAACCTTCTACCGCAAAGCTGTTCACTTTCTCGTCTGTAATAATATTTTTAACGGTTACGATTCTCGGGGTCAGAGTTTTAAAGTCACCACCGGCACCAAAAATTAATTTATCTGCTTTATACTGAAACTGGAGGTGCAAACCGGGAATTGCGGAATTTCTGAGATAAATGGAGCTTTGTCCAGAAGGACCATAATCCTGAAAATCTCTTTCCGAATATGCGGCAAGTATTAAGCTGAAATTTTTATCGAGCTTTTGAGTCAGTCTCAGCTGCGGATTTCTTGTGAAAGGCTGGAAAGGTACGCCCGTATTGAATGAGACCGTTCCGGGGGAGACATCGGTAACGAACATAGGATGCCAGTATTGTCCCGCCAGCAGAGATGTTTTTTCCCAGTCAAAGTTCACTGTTGCGTGTCTCAGTCTGAATCCGTTAACATCCGCATCGGAAGTTCCGAAGAATTCTCCTTCAATTACAGCGGAAGTTTTGGCTCCGATTGCATCGGGTCCTGTAATTTTACCATTAATTCTGGTTTGTATGGAAAGGATATTGAAGTTTGCTTTTGCGTTAATATCGGAATTGTTTTTATCGAACAATTCAGGCTGGGGAAAGAAGAGAAAATGTCCTTCTCTTGCATTAACAGTTTGTCTTGAATCGAAAATGAAGTCCGATTTTACAAAGCCGGAGAAACTAATACCCCATTTTGATTCCTGTTTTTCCTGAGAAAAGACTGAGGAGGTTATAACGAGCATCAGAGCAAATAAAGAAAGAGTTCTGTTCATAATAATAGTAATTGGTTTAAAATATTACACAAAAATACTTTTGAAAATTTAATATTAATATAAAATATTTCCCCCTAAACTTAAAATTACAGAATAATAATTTATGAAATACAGCACTTGAATTTAATCATTATTCAAAATCCACTGTTCATTCAGAACATCACCTCTGATTCCAACGACAAGCAGTTTCATAGGAATTTTCCTATCGGCTTTTTGCATGGCAGTTTGAGCAATTTTCAAAAGGCCTCCGCAGCAGGGTACTTCCATAATCATTACGGTAAGAGTATTCAAATTAGAATTATCTATCATGGATATAAGTTTCTCTATATATATCTCCATATTGGAATCCAGCTTAGGGCATGCAATAGCAAGCGATTTTCCTTTTAAATGCTTGCTGTGGAAATTACCGACACTAAAGGCGACGCAGTCGGCAGCCAGCAGCACGTCTGCATTTTGAAAATAGGATGCACCCGGATTTACGAGGTGCATTTGAACCGGCCAGTGGTTTAGTGCTGAAGGCTGGTCGTTATTTGTTGCTGATGTTTCGGAGTTTTGATTATTTCTGAAATCCACAGTTTTAGAGCCGGGGCAAGCGGAACCATTGGGATGTTTTTCCATTATATTGAGCATTGGTTTATTATTAATTTCTGTTAAATCGATTTCGATGTTATTTTCTTTGATAAAATCTATTGCCTGATTAAAATATTTCATTTCATTATAGTCTCTAAGATGACGCATATGAGCAATTATGGTATTTTTGCCCTGTTTAGTAATTCTTTTCATAACAGCGACTTCATCATAGGGTTGAGCTTCTCTTTTTTCGAGTGTTATTGCTCCCTGAGGGCATTCCCCGATACAGGCTCCAAGACCGTCACAAAAAAGTTCGCTAACGAGTCTTGCTTTGCCGTCAATTATTTGTAATGCACCTTCATGGCAGCCTTCGACACAATTTCCGCACCCATCGCATTTTATTTCGTCGATTGTAATTATAGTTCTTTCCATAAATTATATTACTTGATTTTTTTGTAAAAATAGGATAAATTAATGTTAATAAATTTGCTTTAAGTCAAATTTATGAAAATTGATGGGATATGATAGTTTCAGGTTAATATTAATAATATAGAAACTTTATATTGTTATTAATATTAGTCTGAACTTTGTGATTATCTTATAAAAACGTAATAAAAACAACAAAGGAAATTTTTGTAATTAAATATTTTTAAATTAACATTTCTTAAAAATCAAAAAAACAAAGGAAAAGATATGAAAGTAGTATTTTCAGTATTCTTAGCATCTTTGATGGTTATTTTTGCTTTTACCTTTACAAGTGATGATGGTAGAAAAGATTTATCACAAAGAAGCACGAATTTCAGCAATGAAACTGTAGTAGTTCACGGTCCTGCACTCGATGGACCTCTTAGCACTTTAAATGAATCGTTCGAGGGAACAACTTTCCCCCCGACAGGATGGATAAAATTAAGCCCTGACGGTGGTACAGGCTGGACATCAATAACAGCAGGTACGACACCGTTACCGGGATGGAATGGCGGTGTTGCAACAGTCCCAACAGGTGGTGGTACAAAAACTGCTTATGCATCGTGGAACACAGGTGGTGCAACTGCTAACAATCAATGGCTTGTTACTCCTCAGATTACAAACGTTCAACCCGGTGATTCATTGAAATTCTGGTTAAGGAAACCCGGATATACCAATGGTTATTTGGACCATTTTGACGTAAAAATTTCGACTACTACTCCGGTAGTTGCTTCTTTTACGATAAATGTTGCTTCTCTGACCCATCCGGCAAATTCTCCGGATACAAACTGGATGGAATTAAAATTCAGATTGGGAGATTTTGTTACTTCAGGTGCTAATATTTACATTGGCTTCAGAGAGTGGGTACTTGATAATCTTACCGACGGTGCCGCTTACCAGTTAGATTTAGTTCGTGTTGTGGCAGGTTCAGCACCACCGACCTTAACATATCCGACGAACGTATGTAACTACGGTTCAATACCGTTATATCCGTCGGGTGTATGGGCACACGGTACGGAAGTACTGGGAGATACATTGTATATCGTAGGCGGCG
>CAZCSV010000006.1:0-170873 GCA_964501535.1 uncultured Ignavibacteriaceae bacterium
GAAATATTGATATAAATAATTTAAAGCCCCCGGTTGAAGAAATCGGGGGCTTTTTATTTTGTATTGAAATTACAATCAAGTTTTATCTTAATATAAAACCTGTATCTGATATAAAATATGTATGAGAAAAAAAAATCCCCGCATTAATATGCGGGGATTTTTTTATCGTATTTAATATTTGATTTAATTACATATTGATTTTTATCTTCTTCCTTTCCAGTCTAACCATCCTCTTGCTCTGTCAAAAACAGGTGATTTCTTAAGTGCGTCAGTAATTTTCGGGATTCTCAATACCTGTCCGGGATAAATCAAATGAGGATTTTTTATAGTTTTCGGAGTTCTTCTTGGAGCACTTATAACCCCGTTTTCATTGGCTTCCCAGATTATCGGCCACATATGCTTATTATTGTAAACTTCTTTTCTTGCCGCAATAATGAACAGATAATCTCCTCTTTGTACTGTATATTCAGGAACGGAGATATCTTCCCATTTAGCCAGGCATTCTCTAATCATTCTGAATTTTGTTACGAAGTCAGGATGGCATTTAAGGTTCGAGCTGTTCAGTTCCCCGTATTTCTTCATTACATCGTCCTTTGAGCCTTCTTTGTTCCTGCAAAGTTTTTCGACTCTGTCCAGATTGCTTTTGTATGAATTATATGTTTCCTTTCCTCCGACTTCGCTCCAGTAATTGTCTTCAGCTTTTTTCAGCTCTTCTTTTTTTGCTTCGACCATTGCAAGTAAATCCGTTTTATCCTTCTGCAATGCTGCAACTTTCTGTGTCAATTCGGTTTTCTTTGCATCCAGTTCAATCATTTGTGCCTCCCACTGTTCATCGGTCATTTCTTCCGGTTCTTCAATTTCCTCTTCTTGAGCAAATGTTGGTTTAAGGCAGATAATCAGAGAAAAGGCAAGTAAAAAAATCAAAAATTTGTAAAGTTTCATTTTTTTGAATCTCCTTTGTATTTTATTTAAATAAAAAAATCATTTGCAAAGTGATAAAGTAAAAAGGAATCTTTTAATTCGTAACTAAAAATACCCCATGGTATATATATAGCATTTTACAAATTACATAAAAGTATAATGATTTATTTTATTTATCAAGTTATATTATCGTCGTTTAATTTACCGGCACATATAACAAAAAGCAGCAAATAACAGAATATTTTGAAATAATAAGGAAACAAAAATTCATTTAATCACGTAATTAAACAAGAAATCTTTAATAATTAAAATTTATATGGAAAATATTTTTTTGGTATTGAGTCTTTTTTTGCCTCGGATTACATTGATAATATTTTATTTTGCCCATTTAATCCCTTATAACAGCGTACCCTTTATCGGGGATTTATTATTGACAATTTTTTTACCCCGTGTTTTGATATTGATATATATAGTTGATAATTACGGAACTGAAAGCCCGTGGTTTTGGATCCATCTTGTTGTAGCAATTTTAATTTACATTACAACAAGCAACAAGGCAACAAAAAGAAAATCAAAAAAGAATTAATATTGACATTTCATCCTTAAAGAAAAGAGGTAATATTTTAAAGAAGAATATTATCTCTTATCGATTTCTTAATCCGCTTAAAGATTTATTAATATTACTTAAGGATTAATTTTATAATTTTATAAAAATTTAAAGCAGGGATTTATGAAAACAGTCATTCAATTTATTAATTTTGTTTTTTTATTTTTTATTTCATTAAATACTTATTCGCAATGGCAAATCTGCGGGAATTATACGGGAAATGTATTGTCTTTTGCTGTAATTGACTCGGTATTAATTGCGGGAACATACGGAAGCGGTGCTTACTACACTACGGATGGATTAAACTGGACTTATTCTACGACAGGAATGACCGACCAAAAAATTATTTCAATGACGAAAAGCGGGAATAATATTTTTGCCGGTTCGGAAACCGGGGGAGTATATCTATCTACCGACAAGGGAATAATTTGGTCTCCTGTAAATAACGGTTTGACCAGCTATGAAATACATACAATGTGTTCAAATTCAGGTAATGTATACGCGGGGAACAATTCCGGAGTCTATATAACTTCAGACAATGGTTCGAATTGGATAAAAATCAGTACACCTTCAGTAGGAAGTACAATATTTGCGGTAACCGCGTATGATAATAAAATTTTTGCTGCTTCTGCAAATGGGATTTTTATGACATCGAACGGAGGTACGAGTTGGAATAACATATCCAGTGGAACTACCGGATATATATATTGTTTAACAAAATTTAACGGTATAGTATATGCTGGTTCTTCAACATCGGGTGTATTTAAAACGACAAATGACGGCCAGAACTGGATACAGTTAAATTCAGGTCTGCCATATGGTAAGGCAGTAAGAACGGTTTTTTGTGAAAACGATAAAACATATGCGGCGGTATATAATAGCGGGGGTGTATATTATATACCTTCAGGAGGGATTACCTGGATTGCAGCCAATCAAGGACTAACTCAACTTACATCATATTCTGTAATTACTTTTAATAGTAATGTTTATGTCGGAACAACAAGCGGAATATTCAGAAGGCCCAAAAGTGAATTTTCTTCAATTAACAAAATAAATGAATATATTCCGAGTGAGTTTAAATTGTTTAATAATTATCCAAATCCTTTTAATTCTCAAACAAAAATTAGATTTTCTATTCCTTCAGGTTTTGGAAATGATTATGTAAATCTGGAATTATATAATATATCTGGAAAATTGATAAAATCTTTATATAGCAATAAACTTTCCGGTGGAATATATGAATTGAGCTTTAATGCGGGAGATTTAGCAAGCGGTTGTTATTTCCTAAAATTTTCTTGTGAAAAAAAATTAATAGTAGGAAAGATAATGTTAATTAAATAATAAAAAGTATTTTTATTTCATTTGTGTAAATTTATTTAAAAGGATCTGAAACGGCTCCGAAGAAATACCGGAATATCCTTCAAAAGGATGGTCGAGTACATATATAAGGTAAAACATCAGAACGTTAGAAACAATAAACGTTGCTATTAAAAGTAGATGCACTTTTTTTCCTTTTGTAGTAAAGAAGTACGCATAACCTGCCGAGACAAAGAAGCAGATAAAGAGTACCCCCCATAAGACTGCGGGAATGGTTTGCTTCATATCGAGTATTCTCAACCGTCTGTATTCACTTATCAGATTCAACTTCTCGAGCGATACCTGATACAGATAAGGATTAGAAATCTGGGAGACCGGTATTTCTGTATAGGCTTTGTATAACTCTCCGAGAGTAGAATCTGCGATAGTGCTAATCTTGCCTTCTTCAAACTTTTTCCATTCATCATTGACTACAGCATTTACATAATTAACAATATTTTCTGTTATGGGATTTCTTACAGAGTCGGGAAGATACCTTGTATCTCTGTAAAAATTAGAAATATAAGATGTCTCATGATACACATTTTGATGAGCCCTGTCGTTATTATACCAGTTTGCATAGACCATAAAAGCAAGCAGGACACAGTAAGACAGCGAAAAAGCATTAAAAAAATAGCTTGCAACCGTATGATTTTCCGAAAGTCTTTCGTGAGAAAGTTTTTTTCTGAATATTACAAATAACATATATGTAATTAACAGACTGATTAAGATTAACAATGTAATTTCCCAGAACAGAGGGAGAATAATTAAATTCATAATAAAAATTTTTGTATAAATAAATTAGTTAACATTAACTTAATTGAATATTTTGTAATTTTCAATTTATATGTTTTAACCCGATGAGGTTTTTTGTATAAATATATAAATTGATAACAATTTGATAAAATATTATTTTACGCTTATACAAAACAATAAAATTTCTTACTGAATTATGGAATATACTTTTGGAAGATATACGGATAGTTACAAACCGAAGGATAAAATCAGTTGCTGGACTTCGGCATCGAATTTATTCGAAAAGAAAAAATACTTTGAAAGCTACAGGGAATTTGTAAAATATTTATCCGATGAATCAATAGGTAATGTAAGGACGCTTGAAGGCGGGAACGGTATTGATTTCGAACTGGTTCAGGGCTCAAAGTTAATAAGGGTGCACATAACCGAAGACAGGGTTATTGCGGAATCTTATGTGGCGAAATACGATAAGCTTAGTATCCCGTTTATGAGAAGGCTTCTGGAAATTAACTACACGCTTTACTATTCAAGATTTGCAATAGTAGACGATAAGATACTGCTGAAGTTCGACAGCAATATTTTCGATTGTTCTCCGAACAAGCTTTATTTTGCACTGAAAGAGCTTGCCACGAAAGCGGACAAGCAGGATGATTTATTGGTTGATGCATTTTCGGTTCTACACAACTTAGACGATGGTACTATAGAAAACTTTCCGCCAGAAATAAAGGAGCTGAAGTACAAGTTTTTTCACAAGTGGATTTCCGAAGCAATCAAAAGGATTGGTGAGTTAAACGAAAGCAGGTTCGACGGTGCTATTTCTTATATGCTTCTTTCGGTAATTTATAAAATAGATTATTTGCTCGTTCCGGAAGGAAAGCTGACAAGTGAAATTGAGAGGTCCAGCCAGATTTACTGGGCGAGCGACAATAAGAAGCTGCTCGAAAAGAATATCATAATAAAAGATGAAATGAAAAAGGTTCTCGATATTCCCAAGGAAGATATAATGAAATCATTTTACAAAGTAAAAGCCACGTTTGGCATTATGAGCCCTGCGGCATTTACGAGCGTAACGAGCGTGATAAACGATAATATGGGAAACGTAAAATGGTACAGCGAAAATAATTACGAGGATATTGCACTGGCAATACTAGAGTATATTTCGGGATACTGTTTCTTTATGCATGGTATGCCAAAGCCCGTGAGGGAATTACTGCATATAGTTTTTGTGGTGGTTAACCAGGAATTCTTTACGGAATTAGGAATAAAGGATGTTTACTACTCTTATGCCGACAAAAAACTTAACGAGGAGATTATCAAGGAGAAAATTTCGGAAATTATCGAAAACGGAAAATTGCAATTTACGGAATTAAAGTTTGATATTGCAAAGCTTGATTTCGGCAACAGAATATTTTTTATAAGCTCTCTTTACAAAGAGATGTTAAATTTAAATTTTAATATATAAAATATGCATACACAAGAGATTATTAATTTATATCAACCTGTACTCGTACAAATAGCAACTCCGCAGGGAAGCGGAACAGGATTTTATCTTCGGGATTACAATCTGATAATTACGAATAATCATGTGGTTCAGAACAATTCCGAGGTAATGATAAGCGGGAAACAGATACCCGAGTGCATGTCTCCTGTATTTTTTAATGACCCGAAATATGATATTGCATTTATAAGGGTACCGCAGGAGCTTAATACAAATCCTGTTCATTTAGGAATATCTAAACCTGTCACGGACGGTGAGAAAGTAATAGCAATCGGTCATCCTTACGGACTGAAATTCACGGCAACGGAAGGAATTGTGTCGAAGGCAAAGAGACTTCACAACGGACTTAATTATATTCAGATTGATGCGGCAATAAATCCCGGAAACAGCGGAGGACCTCTTGTTAATCAAAACGGCGAAGTAATCGGTATCAATACATTTATTATTGCAGGCGGGAATAATCTGGGTTTTGCATTGCCAAACGAGTATTTAATAGAATCTCTGAATGAATACAAGGAGCATTTTGGCGAAATGGCGGTAAGGTGTTCATCGTGTATGAATATTGTAACACAGCAAAATATCGAGGGCGAATATTGTCCGTTTTGCGGAACAAAGGTTGAACTGCCGGTTTTGAAGAAAGATGAAGAATACAAGCCGATAGGTGTCAGTGCTGTCATGGAAAATATTTTAAAGGAACTAGGTAAAGATGTAAAGCTCGCACGAAGGGGACAATACAGCTGGGAGGTAAAAGAAGACAGCGCAACGATTCGGATTAATTATAATGAAAACGGTTTCATAGTCGGTGATGCTTACATCTGCAGATTACCGAAAACGAATATTGGCATATTATATGAGTTCTTATTGAAAGAAAACTTCAACACGGAAGGAATCTTATTCTGTGTGCATAACCAGGATATAATTTTATCATCTCTGATATATGAACAGTATCTTACTTTCGAAACCGGCAAGAAGATATTCAATAATCTGTTCAAAAAAGCTGATTATTACGACGATTTTCTGATCCGGAATTACGGATGCTTACCAAGGGTTACGGAAGAGGTTTGATTGCTAAACATAGTATCTGTTTTCCGAATCGAGAATTATCACCTCTAAAAGTCTCGAACATTCTATCTACTTTTTTTAAAATTTTCCTAATTATAAATATTATTTTTGCAACATTTTTGGTCTTTTACCGTAAAATTTAACCATAGGAGGAAAACAAAATTAATAAAACATATGAAAAAAAACATCATATTAGTCTCGTTTCTTTGCCTAATATTTACGGTATTTTCATTATCAGTATATTCTCAGAACAAGACAACTGGAACAGTCATAAAGGGAGTTGTTACAGATAAAGCTTCGGGAACGGCACTTGAATCTGCAACTATTCAGGTGTTTAAATCCGAGGATTCTTCGTTATATAACGGAGCATCTTCGGATAAAAACGGAAATTTTATTATTTATGATATTCCTGAGGGTCTATATACTGTAAAGGTAAGTTATATCGGATATGCAACGGCAGTTGCTAAAAACGTGAAAGCAAATAAAGATAAAAAAGAAATAGATTTTGGTACTATCAAGCTTGAGGTAAATTCGGAAATGACACAAGAGATAAATGTCGAGGGAGAAGCTCCGGCTATGACAATGGAGGGAGGGAAGAAGATATATGATGCAAAGAAGGACCTCACCGCACAAAACGGAAATGTACTCGATATGCTGAAAAATATACCTTCAATATCAGTTGATAATGACGGTAATGTAAGCATGAAAGGAAATTCCAACGTTAAAATCCTGATAGACGGCAAGCCGTCTGCACTACTCAGCAACGGGACGCAGGTTTTACAAAATATTCCAGCAAGTGCAATCGATAAAGTCGAGATAATCAGTAACCCGTCAGCCAAATACGAAGCGGAAGGCATTTCGGGAATTATTAATCTTGTTATGAAACAGAATGAGAATAAGAATGCTTACAGCGGTAATGTAAAAGTTAACGGGGGTACCGAGGATAAATACAATTTCTCGACAGGCGGTTCAATGAAGAAAGGTAAGTTTAGTTTAAACGGAAATTACAGCTACTGGAATTATAACTTGCCGGGACGCTCGACAATAGACAGAACCAGTTTATTGAGTTTCGAATCAAGACTTACCAATCAGGAAATGTTATGGCATTATAAAGGCATATCGCATTACGGTTCATTCGGAGTCGATTATGATATAGATAAAATGAACACATTATCATTGGTAGCAAATGTATTTCAATATAAAAGAAATATAACCAATATGAATTCCTTGAAGTTTTTCAATGCTAATAATATCAATACATATAATTTCCATAACAACAACAATGACGAGAAAGAAGGCTTAAATCTCGATGCCACTCTTACATACACTAAAAAATTTGAGACGAAAGGAAAAGAGCTTTCAACGTTCATAAACTTTTCTAGAAGGAGGGAAGATGCTCCGATAAGTTATGCAAATTTCGATACAACGAATATCCCGTACTATACAAAAAAGGATTCGTACTTCATATTTAAATTTTTAAACGGACAGGTTGATTACACTCATCCTTTAAGTGAAAACGGAAAGCTCGAGACAGGTCTTAAGTCAAATGCAAGGTTCATAAACGGAGAGTTAAAATATACTTATTTGGATAATCTTTCCGGTCTCTGGTTGCCCACAGCCGGAAAGGATAACGACGCGGATTATACGGATGTAATTTCTGCCGCTTACGTAACATACTCCAATAAATACAAGGATTTTAGCTATGAAGCGGGTTTAAGAAGCGAGCATACTTATCTGGATTTTTCGATAATGTCGGGGACACAAAAATATAACAGGGATTATATAGACTTGTTTCCAAGTCTGAGCTTAACCCAGAGTATAGGAAAAGAAAATCAAATCCAGTTATCATACAGCCGTAGAATAAACAGACCCGGTCTGTATTCATTGAATCCTTTTATAGAACAGTTTGATGAATTTACAAAAAGGTCAGGTAACCCATATCTGAATCCTGAGTATACACACTCTATAGAGCTTGGTTACACAAGATATCTGCCTTTCGGTTCTGTAACTATAACAACCAGCTACAGAAACACTACCGATGAAATTTATTATATAAGTTCTGTGGATTCAAACGGCGTTTCCTTCTCAAAACCTGAGAATCTGGGAAAATCCAATTCTTATGGTGCCGAATTGATATTGCAGGGCGGATTTGCAAAGTGGTGGACTTATAACGGGAGTGCTGAATATTACAGTTCAAATATCTTTAATAATTCCGGAATTAATAATTTTGATAAGACCTATACTTCATGGAGAGCCAGGCTTTCGACTAATGCGGCAATTCCAAATATAGTAGATATTCAGTTATTTTATTTGTTCGTAGGGAAACAGGTAACTTCACAGGGTGAAATTAATCCTTTTCAAATGTTTAATATTTCTGTGCAGAAGTCTTTATTTGACAAAAAGCTAATACTTGGGTTCAGGGTAAATGATTTATTTAACCAGCAGAAGTTTAATATGCTGTTTTCCGGCGGAGATTTCACGCAGACTATATATCAAAAAGTTAATTCAAGGTCAGCGTTCTTCACTGTAACTTTGAATTTCGGGGAAAATGGAAGTTCTATTTCCAAGAGGACGTCACAGAGAAAACAGAGAGAGATAGAAACCGAGATTCAGCAAACAGGTAATTAATGTCGTTGAAAAAGATTTCAAGCATAAAAAATCTCCTTTAGCTGAGATAAGACCTCGATTAGTAATTTAATCAAGGTCTTTTTTTTATTATTTTATAAGTCAGGCAAATTACATTTTAAGTGAGTGATACAAATTCAAATACAAAAAGCAAAGAACCAAATCTGAGAAGTACTCTGAAAGATGATTTTAATAAAGGCGGTTTTTTTAAATCTCTTCGCAGAGATTTCAAAGACCTGATAGAATATTACATAAGTGAAGAGAAGCACAAGCGTTTAAGCAGAATGGGATGGATTAAACGTTTTTTTATGTTTAACTGGTGGCTGTTAAAAAGTATGATTTTAAAACTCACGCCTTTCAGAAGAATAATTCTTATCATAGCTGTTTTATTCATTTTAATAAAGATAGATGTGAATTCCAGCGGTAACGGTGCATCGGCTAATTCGTATATTCTGGGCGTAATTTTAATTCTTTTTGTACTTATGCTTGAACTTAAAGACAAGTTACTTGCTCATGACGAACTTGAGGCAGGGCGTAAAATTCAAAATGCCTTAATGCCTGAAGAGGCACCTCAATTTGAAGGCTGGTCGTTGATGTTGTATACACGCTCGGCGAATGAAGTCAGCGGAGATATGGTAGATTTCATAAGAATCGAGCCGAACCGTGCAGGTCTGCTTATTGCTGACGTAGCGGGAAAAGGTTTGAAAGCAGCATTGCTGACTACAAAGCTTCAGTCTACGGTCAGGGCATTTGTCGGTGATTTAGAAATCAAAAATCTGGTTTCAAAGGTGAACAATATTTTTTTCAGGGACAGTCTGCGTAATATATTTGCTTCGCTTCTTTATTTGGAAATCACGGAAAACTCCGGTCAGTTGAAATATGTCAACGCGGGGCATTTGCCGCCGCTGTACATGACTTCCGCAGGTATAAAAGAACTGAAAAAAGGTGATGCGGCTTTGGGTTTGATACAGGATGTGAATTACAGTCAGCAAATATTAGAGCTTAACAGCGGTGAATTCATTCTTGCTTATTCTGACGGACTTACAGAGGCAAGGAACGAATCCGGATTTTTTTACGGGACTGAAAGACTGTTTAATTTACTGCCGGGATTGCATAATTATAATGCCAAAGAAATTGTTGAAACAATAATTAATGATTTGGATAGTTTTATCGGAGACGGCAGGACTTATGATGATTTATCCCTTTTGGTCGCGAAGCGCAACTGAAAATAATTTCTCCGGTTCTTTCAATATCTCCGAAAGTTTAATAAAAAATTTTGAAACGTGAACACCATCCATTAAGGCATGATGCACCTGAACCGACATTGGTATCATGATTTTTTTACCCTTTTTAAAATGCTTTCCCCATATTATTCTAGGGATTGAATCCATCGGATTACCGTTCATCGGATTCGACGCACTCGTAAAAGATATCCACGGTAAAGCAGAAATGAAAATCAGGTCATCTCTTCCTTTTTGTCCCTCTCCTACATTAACAGTTCTTTTTGCTTTCATTAATGCCTGCTTGTATTCATTGAGAAATTTACCGTAAGGTTCGGTGAATTTGAAAATGCAGTTGCTGTATATGTCTCCTTCGGTAAGAACCGTTATACCCGGATGTACAATATCGTGAATCAGGACTTTTTTTCTTCTTATTCGATACTTGAATTCCTCGAGCTCGTTGCAGGTTTTCATCACTGCATAAAGGACCGCAGTGAAAATCGAAGTTCGGTTTTTTCGCGTATAAAGATAAGCATTTGTTATTTCAATTTCTGTGCAGATATTAAAATGGGGATTTTTGAATTTTCTGAAAAATTCAAAATGCTTTTTCCTTTTCCATTTTTTTTGGTCAACGTAGCGCATAGATGATTCTTCTTTTGATTGTATGATTATCCTTTCGAGTAAACTCTATTTGGAAACGGGTATTAAACATAAAAATTTATTTACAATACTGGTACAAAAGAGTATCGGCTTCAGGCAGTCCTAATTCCTTCGATTTTTTCAGGTCTTCGCATCCCGCTTTCTGATTGCCAAGGTTTATGTCGCATAAACCTCTGAAAGCATAACTGTTCGGTATATTCGGATTGCTGGCAATTATTTTATTCATATCGTCTTTTGCTCCCTGAAAATCTCGTAATTCAAATTTGGCATTTGCCCTGTAAAAAATAGCGTTCATATTATCGGGGGCGAGTTCAATTGTCTTATCGAAATCCATAATGGAATTAGTAATATCTCCAAGCTGGAGTTTGCAGAGTGCTCTGTATAAATATGCATCGGGAATGTTTTGATTCATAGTAATCACTTTATCCAGGTCTGCCATTGACTCCACGTATTTTCCCAATCCTGCGAGTACAATGGATTTATTCAGCAGAGCTTCCATGTTTTCCTTATCTAATTCCACTGCTTTTTTAAATTCTTCGAGAGCTTTTTCCATTTCTTTAGGATTTGGCTGGGGGCTGTTTATCTGTGCGTTGAATATTTCGCTTCCTGCTTTGAAATGCTTTTCGGATTTTTCTTTCTTATTAATAAACGGAACCGAATCCGAAGTATATGCAAAATAACCTGCCGCTGCAAGGATTACTATAATTATCAAAATATAATATTTTCTCGAATTATTCACCGGGCTTTTGATTTCCTCTTCTGCTTCAACCGTTACTTCATTAAGGTCGAGTCTTGAGAATTCATTTAGATTATTGCATTCAGGACAGGTGAATTCGCCCTTTTTCACCTCTTCGGGCTCTAAAATTATTGTGTTTTTGCAATTTGAACATATTACCTCAAATTGTGATTCATTTTTGCTTTTTTTAGATTTCATTATTTGGATTTTAATTATTGCAAAATACTCATTTGAGAACTGTAAAGAAAGTTAGAAAAAGTTGAAAAAACAAATAAAAAAACCCGAAACAATAAATATTCCGGGTTTAATTTATTATTAAAATCATTAATGTCCGGCGTTTCCTTTTACTTTGAACCTGTCTCCGGTTTCCTTTACAATTACTTTGTAAAATTCTTTGCTGTAACCGGGTTGCTTGACATTCGGATTTTTCTCGCCCGGTACTTTTGTTTTTATATTCCCGTCCATATATCTTGTAAAAAGATATCCGTAAAGGTTTTTCCAGGTCCGGAATGTCTGTTTGCCTTTTGAAAGAGAATATTCGGTAAGAAATTTCCTTGCCTCATCGGGATTTTGCCTATACATTTCCACTGCCTGCTCATCTATATTTCTCACCTCCTCGAAGAAGCTGGATTCGAGTTCCTTCTGTACCGCAAGGATTTCGGGAATCATATCTTTATATCTGGTATAAGCAAAGTTGGATACCTGATTGAATATCCAGAAGAGTGATGAATCGCTGAACTCCATCATCGAGCCGTTACCCACTGCATAATTCGGAGGGACTGCCAGTATACCGCAATACATAGGTGCATATACCGTGCTGTAAGTATCGTCAACACCGAACCAGAATATTCCGCCGATCGGGTTTGGCAGCCAGCCGCGTGACTGAGCCACGAAAGAAAAACCTGTCTGCTGAGTTGAAGTAGCACGTTCATTGAAGTATGTATTAATTGTATCCACTTTCCACGTAAGAGGTCTCCATCTGTAAGGGCATACATAAGGTCCGCCTCCGATATCCTTTGTCATATCCATCGGAGTTCCTTCGAAATGGTCTCTCATCATATCCATAACGTCATTAGGGGAAATTTTCTTGTTTGGTTTTACCCACAGGGGCATTTTATTTTTTGGATTGGAGCCCATAGCGAAGTCGAGGTATTTATCCATACCACTGCTGACTTTATTAAATCCCGACCAGACTCTTGCCTCACAAAATCTGGCACCGCCGAAATCTATCGGATTATATGCATCGCAGAAGGAAAAATCATCGTCTTTTCCTTTAAAGTATCCTTTTGATTTTGCAAAACTGATAACATCTTTTGAATAAAGACAGTTTTCCGGGTCATTGAGCGGGAACGTGTGAATTCTGGATTGGTTTGCGTGTCCGCTTACATATCCGTCGGGAATTCTTCTTGCAACCCATACGGCACCTTTATTACCGACACCTTTTCCAATCATTTCCATAATCCAGCATTCATTCGGGTCTGAAATCGAAAAAGATTCACCATCGCTGTAATATCCGTATTCCTCAACGAGTTCTGTCATAATCTTAATCATTTCTCTTGCAGTTCTTGCTCTTTGCAGTCCAATATACATTAATGAACCGTAATCAATCAGTCCGGTTGTATCCCTCAGTTCCTCGCGTCCGCCGAAAGTCGTTTCGCCCACCGCGACCTGATGTTCATTAATGTTCCCGATTACATAAAATGTATGATTTACCTGTTTTATCTTACCGATAATTTTTCCGGTATCCCATTCGTAAACATCTACGTATGTATTATCGGGATAATCCGCTGCGGGCCAGAAATAAAGCTCACCATATAAAGTATGTGAGTCCGCAGTATAGCATATCATACACGAGCCGTCCGCTGAGGCACCTTTTGTAATTAAAAAGTTTGTACAGGCGTCCGAAAAATTTATTTGTGAGAAAATAAATAAAAAGATGATTATGAGTTTTTTCATATAAAAATTGAATTTTTTGAAAATTTAAGCTGTAAGTAAGTCATTCCCGACAGGCACTTACAAATAATAAGATAAAAAAATCCCGATGAAATATAAAGACAAATTTAAAAGTTAGCTGCGAAGTAGACAAATTTATGAAGATTTGGGGATTATTAAATACAAATGTGATTTACTTAATCATATACATTAATGAAAAATCTGCTTATTTTGTTAAAAATAAAAAGAACAATTAAAATTTATCTTATGGGAAAAATAAAATTATTATTCATCGTTGCAGTTTTTTTCATTTTCGTTTTGCATTCGCTTTCGCAAACAGTTTTCGAAGATGCAGTAGCATTGAATTTCAAGGCAGACGGAACTTTCCAGACGGGCGCATTTAATTCGCAAGGCGTATTAACCACCGCAAAGTTAACAAAGTCATCGCTGGGCACGGTATTGGAAATAGGACAGTACGATGATAAGGGAAACTACAAAAAATATTCCGTAATTGATTTAAGTGACGATGTCATTGATTTAAGGGCTAAGTTCAATAAAAATGCCGATAAAATAATTATATTTTCAAAGCTTGTAGATGATGCAGAGTTTATGCTTGCGGATGTGATTACGGGAGAAATAATCAGCGACATAGAGCCGGGCGATATAGGAAATTTCGACTTTTCACCCGAAGGAAATACCATAGCTTTTTCCGCGGGAAGCAGTTCTTATTTATTTGATATTTTTGAAGGAATTGTGGTAAAATCATATAAGGATAATGTATTCCTCAGCTTCAGTAAAGACGGTAAAATGCTTTACTGCAAGGGCAAGAATGATATAATAAATTATCTGGATACAAAAAGCGGAAGCATTATAAAGTCATACACTTTAAAGGGATATAAGTCGGTTGATTTTGAATTTAACGGTGAACTGGTAGCAGCAGCTTTTCCGCCTTTCCTGAGGTTTTTCAAACTCAGCCAGAGCGGTGCAGTAGAGGTGAAGGTATATGAGAATCTTTTTACTGTTCCGTCGTTCAGCTCGAATTTCGATTACATTGTTTCAGATGATAACAGTGCGGGAAAAAGAAATGTCTACAGTCTGAAAGAAGGCTTGATATACGAAGCCAAGATAGAGTCTTACCAGCCCGGAAAGGAAAGAATAATAATAAGTCCGGACGACAAGAGAATGGTTTTACTTTCGGACAAGAAAATTTACTATTATGACTTTGAGATGATAAAGTATTTTTCAAGGATGTCGAAGAGATTTTCAGATTTATATCAGACAAACGACCAATTCCAGACAGACCAGGATTTGATTAACAGGGGGGAGCGAGTAAAATCGAGGAAGAATGATTTACTGCCCGTATTCAAGGATGAAATGAAAGTGAATGAAATAACGGTAAAGAACACGCAGGCAAACAGTCTCGGAGTAATAGACGTTAAATTGGTAGGGATTGGCTTTTACGACCCGAACACGGAAATGTATGATGTTACCTTGGCAATCCCGACCACTTATACCGCGGTGAAAAATGTAACGGCTAAGGTAAAAGTTCCAAAAATACAGGCGGAAATTTTCAATAATAACTGGCAAAAGTTTAAAGTGACAGGTTTAAGAATAATAAATGATAATCTGAATGGGGTTTACGTTTTCAACGTGCAGATTATTAACGATATCAATTCTACCGTATACAGATGCATAATCCACAGAACTCTGCCGGTACACACGGCAAGTTTCGATGATAAATACAATCTCGCATCAAAAAATTACGAAATGAGAAACTGGTATGACGCAATTATATATATGTCCGATTTTCCGGATGATTTCCTGAAAAATTCCGTGATTGATGTAATGATGAAAAACGCAATAAACAATTATTTCGATGAAAAGTGGCGTTCGGTAAATTCGATGAACATTAATAACGTTAACCAGATTTTAATTTATCTGTCGGATTTTCCGCCGACATGGTCACAGTACAATGATGTTGAAGCATACAGGAAGAGAGTTGTGAATTCCGTATTCGATGCACGCGTACAGAAAGTAAGGGATATGATAGGAGATAAGAGTTATACCGAAGCCCTCGAATACCTCAATAATAATGTTCTCAAGGGTCTGAAGGATATATATTCCGGAAACGTTTATGAATTTGAAAGCAAGAAGGAAGTGGTTCCTCTGCAGAATAAAATGTATTTTGAAATCGGGAAGAGGAGTATGGAGGGCGGTAACTGGTCGAGAGCAATCGAAATGCTGCAACAGGTTACCTCCGATGCCCCCGAATTTCCGGAAGCACAGAAACTTTTAAGTGATGCGGCTTATCAACTGAGGAAGTAGAGTTACAGAAAATCATTAAAAAAAGAAGAACATTCAGGATGGAAGAGTTTTCAAGAGTCACGAGGAGAAGATATGGATTTGCAGTAATTGTGGATATATTTATTTCGGTGTCGAGCCTCCGAAACCATGTCCTGTCTGCACTCACCAGCAGGCATATTTTAAAATGCTGAATAAAAATTATTAATTGAAGCAGAATATAATTTTCTAATGTAAGTATTTATCCCCGTTTAAAAAAGCGGGGATTTTTATTTTCTTTAATTATTCGTTTTAAAATGTTAGATTTGAATTATTGAAAATTAAATAAAATAGTTTTGAAAAACTTTATTTTCATTACGTTATTAGTTTTCAGTTCTTATGCCCTTGCTCAGGATAGTTACTTCAGATATATAAAAGATTGTGATTACTTCGAATATGCAAATTCAAATCCAATATCGAATACAAATTTTGAATCCTCTCTTTGGAGTTATTTCCAAACATCCACTACTTCACAAATTACAGATGTACAATTTATGGCCTTTTTAGGCTGTGCTACTCATATAAGTATGGGTTTAGTTTTAACAACGAATGGGGGATATAATTGGACTTCGGTTTCATTTTACGATACAAATTTCACTACAGCTTATAATGGGGTTTATTTCTTGAATAATCTGACAGGTTGGGCTGTCGGCGGTTCAATGCAAATTAGAAAAACAACAAACGGCGGATTGAATTGGGTTAGGCAGATTCCGCCTCCGGTAGCAGGTGTGTTGAATAATGTATATTTTCTTAATGCAAATACCGGATTTGCATTAGGTAGAAAAACCGCAAGCTATAATTCCTGCATACTGAAGACTACAAACAGCGGATTAAACTGGACAGAGATAATTGCTTCCACAGCAAATGAAAATGAACTGTTTGGCCAGTTCTGGTTTGACGAAAATACAGGATGGATTTGCGGAAAAAGCATATTGCTGAAGACTACCAATACCGGTATGAACTTTACAAATTATTATGCAAATATTCCTCCCACATCGAACGGTATCAATGCTTTATTAAGCATTCATTTTGAAGGTCCATTGACAGGATGGATAGGCGGCAGTAATCTTGACCATAAAAATATTTATAAGACAACAAATGGTGGAATGAACTGGATTTTTCAGGATAATCCTGTAGCACAATTTACATATACGCAAATAAATGATATAAGGTTTATTGATGTTAACTGGGGGTGGGCAGCACACGGGACTCCTTCTTCCGGTGCGATTATGTTCACTTCAAACGGAGGAACAAACTGGGTTATACAAAATAATACTAATACCTGGTTCGACTGCCTGTGGACTTATAATGATTTTATAGTATATTGCGGTGCAGGCGGCGGCATTATCTGGTATAATGGAATTCCTTCAGGAATTAAAAAAGTAAATGACAAAATACCAGGAGAATATTCTTTGTTTCAGAACTATCCTAATCCATTTAATTCCATGACAAATATAAAATGGTCAATGAAGAGCGATGGAAATGTTAAGCTTGTTATTTTCAGCACAATTGGAAAAGAAGTGGAGGTGTTGTTAAATGAAAAAATGAAGTCTGGAGTATATGAAATGAAATGGGATGCATCTGTTTTTCCTTCAGGTATATATTTTTATAAATTGGAAACGGAAAATTTTATACAAACAAAAAGGATGATCTTATTAAAATAACAGGTGTAAAATAATCTGTATTTTTACATATTAATTCACGCTTGGGTCTTCAGGAAAGGTTGATATTGTTCTGAATTCTCCGCCCATTGTTTTGAGTATATTTTGCCAGAGCTTTTCCGGTTCGTTTGTGAAAATAAATTCTTCATTTGCGTCTGCAACATACCATGAATTTTCTTTCAATTCATCTTCTAGTTGGTTCGGGCTCCATCCCGCATATCCCACAAAAAATCTAAAGTCTGAAGGATTAACCGACTTAGCATCCGCAAGTTCTTTCAGGTTTTCGAAGTTTCCTCCCCAGAATATACCGTTTTTAATCTCGTAACCACCCTCAATCATACCGGGAGCTTTGTGGATGAAATTAACAAGCTCGGTCTGAACAGGTCCTCCCAGGAAAACTTTTGAGTGAAATTCCGGAAAATCCTCAATTACTTCATCGATATTGTATTTCATAGGTTTATTTAAAACAAATCCAACAGAACCTGTATCATCGTGCTCAACCAAATAAATTACCGACCTTCTGAAAATGTCAGTAAGATGCGGAGCTGAGATTAAAAATTTTCCTTTTTCCGGTTTCGGGTCATTATTTTCCATAAGCTTAAGATATATTTTTTTTTAATATAACTCTATGAATTAATCCGTGTCTTTAATTTTTTTTATATATATTATAACTGCAATTACCTTAAAAAAATGCCGAATAAATTCGTCTAAATAAAGATTAAGTATAATATGTGCTGTGATTATATCATTTAATTTCTCGAAAAAAATGAGTAAAATTCAATAAACTATAATTTTTATAATCTAACCTGTTTTAAATTTGGTTATTTCCAGAGAAGAGCTAAAATTCCGTTTGAGAAGGATTAAGGTTGTTGTATCTGATGTCGACGGAACCCTTACGACAAATGAAGATCAGCTTGGTAAGCACACTAAAGAAATGGTAAAAAAACTTCGGGCCGGCGGTGTATTAACCACATTTGCGACACAGAGGATTCAGTCTTCCGTCGTGGATTTTGCGAAAGAACTGGAAATAGAAATACCGATGATAACCATAAACGGCGCTTTAATACAGGATGTAAAGGGTAAAACACTTTTTAAAGCTGTAATTAATCCCAAATATGTAAAGAAAGCTCTGGATTTCTGCGATATCTTTTTTGTCAGAATTGCACTGGTCTATAACGATGAAATCGTATACACAGAAAATAATTCCGTCCTGAAGGACTTCATGTACAGAATTGGAACTAATTACAGGCTGGTTGATTCATATAAAGAATACGTCAATGATGTGCTTGAAATAATAATGATGGGAAACGAAAAATCCGTCATAAAGTACATTCAAAAGAAATTAAATTTTCCGTTAAAATTATACGTATATGCGAAATATTACCGTTCGAGCACAAGACTCGGGATATATAATCTTGAAATAAGAAAAACAGGAACGAGTAAATTGACGGCATTAAAGAAACTTGCCAGACATTTAAAATGCAGAAGGCATGAAATTGCCGTAATAGGCGACTGGTACAACGACAGGGAACTTTTTGAATACGGAGGGCTTAATATTGCGCTGCAAAATGCAGTTGCGGAATTAAAGAATAAAGCTCACTACATAACCAAAAAAACGAATAACGAAGACGGAGTGGGAGAATTTTTACAATTACTTTATGATTCAAAATAATTTTTATATGGTAACAGTAAAAAACATTGAATAATAAATTTTAAATATATGAAAAAAATAATTGAATGCGTACCGAACATATCGGAAGGAAGAAATCAGGCAATAATAGATGCTTGTGCTGAAGCTGTCAGAAAGGTTAATGGAGCAAAGTTGCTTGATGTCGATCCAGGCAAATCAACCAACAGAACAGTTTTTACTTTTGTAGGTGATACGGAATCAGTGGTAGAAGCGGCTTTTCAGTTTACCAAGACTGCTTATGAACAGATAGATATGACAACGCATCATGGAGAGCATCCGAGGATGGGTGCGGTAGATGTATGTCCGTTCGTTCCAGTTGCAAATGTAACCATAGAAGAGTGTGTGGAAGTGTCGAAAAAATTCGGAGAAAGGGTAGGAAAAGAGTTGAGCCTGCCGGTTTATCTGTATGAAGAAGCATCTACGAATCCTGATAGGAAAGCATTGAAACAAATCAGAGCGGGGGAATACGAAGGTATTAAAGACAAGATTTATAAACCGGAATGGAAGCCGGATTTCGGTCCGCAGGAGTTCAATCCGAAGTTCGGATGTATGGCTACGGGAGTGAGATTTTTCCTGATTGCTTATAACGTAAATATACTCGGTACGAGAGAGCAGGCGCACCGTATCGCACTTAACATCCGTGAGCAGGGGAGGTCCGATAATGAACCCGGACGGCTGAAAGCAATAAAGGCAATAGGCTGGTATGTAGACGAATACAATATGGCGCAGGTTTCAATAAATCTGGACAATTATAAAATCACGCCACCTCATATAGCATTTGAAGAGTGTGTGAAGGATGCTAAGGAACTAAATCTTGCCGTATGCGGAAGCGAGCTTGTGGGCTTGATTCCGCTCGAAGCAATGCTGATGGCAGCGGATTATTATATCAAGAAAGAAAATTTATTTATACTGGATGAAAAACAAAAAATCCGCCTTGTGATTGAGCGTCTCGGACTTTCTTCGGTATCGCAATTCATCCCCGAGAAAAGGATTATCGAATATATGATTGAAGAAGACAGAAGCGAGCCGCTTGCATCTCTGACGGTCAGAAATTTCGTCGAGCTCGTAGGTGCCAGGACTTCGGCGCCGGGAGGGGGAAGTGTTTCCGCTTTAGTCGCTTCGCTTGGTGCAGGACTCGGAGCTATGATGGGCTGGATGAGTTACGGAAGCAAGAAGTTCGAACATCTTGATTCAAAAATGAGGAAGTATATTCCGCCGCTTCACTTTAAAATGAAAGAGTTGATTACGATGATTGATGCGGATACTAATGCATTCAACGATTACATGCTTGCAATGAAAATGCCCAAACACACAGCGAAGGAAAAAGAGAACCGTGAAGCGAAAATGCAGGAAGGATTGAAGAAGGCAATTGACGTTCCGCTAAAAGTAATGAGGCTCGGGAATGACTGCTGGGAGTGGCTCATTCAGATGGCGAAACACGGAAATATGTCTTCCCGAAGCGACCTCGAAGTCGGTGCGAAATCACTGGAGACCGGCATCTGGGGCGCTTTTAAAAACGTGCAGATAAATCTTCCGCAAATAAAGGACGAAAAATATAAGAAAGAAATCCTAAAAGAGGCGAATGAGATTCTGAAAAATTCGCAGAAGAATTTTAAGAAGGTAGTGTCGGTTTTGGAGAAGAGATAAGATATTAATCATGTTACCAAACGCAGTGTGAAAGCAAATATTTTATTTTTATTATCAAATAGATTTTCTGGATTCTCACTTACGCAGGAATGACAACGTTTTAATAATCTTGATATTATATCAGTGTAAAGAACTCATTATTATCCACCCTGTGATGCCGGAGAACCTCCGTCCGGACGAGGTTTACGAGAATTCTGCTTGCCCTGCGCTCGGAAATGTTTGCAAGCTTTTTAAAACCCTTAACAGTAATCCTATCATTTTCTTCGAGGTATTTAAGGAGCGATTTTTCGATTTCACCGAAAGTGATTTTTACGGGATGGCTTTTTATGTTCGAGCCTCTTAAAATATTTATAGTTTCTCTGGATGCGAGAACGCTTTTATCGTTATACCTAATATATACTTTCTGTTCACCGTCTGTGTTATCCGATATTAACTTATGGGGTTTGTTTGTGCTTTCCGGAATATTTACGACTACGATATCGGATTTTTTAATCGAGAGAATTTCGGAGTTATATTCTACTTCCGGCTCACAGAAAAATCTTGCCGCGGTGTTTATTAATTCCATCTCGCCTTTTTCGCTCTCGACTCCTATTATAGTTCTGTCGTCATCGATTCCGAAGAGAATAGTGCCTCCCTTAGAATTAGCGAACGCAATCATTTCCTTTGCAATCTTTTCGGGAGAGGAAAATTTTCTCTTGAATTCCACGGTCGAGCTTTCGCCGTCTTCAATCAGTTTATTCAGTTCAAGCAGATACATTTTTGAATTTATTTATTGTTCGGGCTGTCAAGATAATCCTGGAGGAGAATCTTTGCGGATAAACTGTCAACAATTCCTTTTTCTCTTCTCTTTTTCTTGGAAAGCCCTGACTGAATCAGGTTTTCCTGGGCAAGAGAGCTTGTAAATCTCTCGTCGGTAAAAATGATTTCAGCATCGGTATTCTTTTTGTGCAGATGGGATTTCAATTCACGGGAAAAGTTTTCAACGCTATTGGTTATCTCTGTTTTTTCGGATTTGAAATTCAGCGGATAACCGATTATAATTTTAGATACGTTTTCATTAATTACAATATCGGTGATTTTTTTATTTGCATTTTTATCGTTGAGAATATAATCCCTGTAAAAAGAAAATTTTTTTTCGGTATCGCTTATAGCCATACCTATTCTTTTTAGACCGAAATCTATTCCAAGATATTTTGAAGTGTCTTTCAAAAAAAATAGTCAGAGAAATCTTACACCTGTTGTTTTAAGAAGTTTTTTAAGATCTTACCCGGTTTAAAGTGCATTTTTCTTCTGCCTGGTACAAAAACGAATTCACCGGTTTTAAGATTTCTTGCTTTTGGTTTTGGCTTTGTCTTTTTAACTTCGAATACACCAAAGTCCCTGATTTCGATTCTTATAACCGGGTCAGCCGTCATAATCAGTTCCCTCAATGAATCGAAAAGAGAGTCAACGATAAGTTTTCTCGTTACCCTTTTACCTAAGAGTTTGTCCTCCATCTTTTTTTCGACATCTTTTCTTGTCAGGGTGGTAATTCTTTTTGGTCTTACTCTTTTGACCTTTCCTGCTTCTTCAATTGCCATAGTTCTTTTCTCCTATGTTAGTTTAAACCTTTTATAATATAAATATGATGAATAAATTATTAATATTGTAGATATATAATATAACAAACTGCTAATAAAACTTAAAAGTTCAGTATCTTTAAAGATTGAAAAAGCCAGTGCCAAACCGATTGTAAATACTGCAATTTTGCCGGGATAGTTTGACATCAGGACGACTTTTTTCTTCCGCTTTAAATATAACCCAAAAATTAGAATAAGTAAATCCCTTAACACAACAATTAATATAAACCAAACGGGTATTAATTCTTTGATAAACATCAAAATAGCAATCGCTCCGACAGCAATTTTATCCGCAAGCGGGTCGATTATCTTACCGAGCTCGCTGACCTGATTGAGTTTTCTTGCAAGGTAACCATCAAGCAAATCAGTAGCATACATCAGTAATAATGCACCAAGCAGTATATACTTATTATGCTCGAAGCCCGATAAAAACAAATAACAGACCGGAATAATCAGCAGTATCCTGAATACTGACAGAAGATTCGATATATAGAAAATCTCTTTCTTCAACTAAAAATATATAAAATCCGTAATTTATTAAATATATAAAAATAAATTCTAAAAAAAAACATATTCACGATAAAGCTATGAAAATAATTTATAGGGAGTAAGAATAAACAAACAGGGTCAGGGGGTATACAAGAGCAACATGCGGATAAAAATGCCAAAATAAATTATTGATTTAACAAAGCAGGATTTTTTGTTGTTGTGTGTTGCAATTTGTTGCTCTGTTTTTTTAATATCTAATTTACCAATATTTTATTTCCATTTTTCGGAGCAACGTTTGTTGCTCTTTCGAGCAACGGGAGCAACAAAATTCGTGAGATTTTTTAGAGCATAAGCAGGTATGAAGAGGGGATTTCGGCAGTTGAGGAAAATATATAACAAAGAACAAAATAGCCATAACAACATATGGTATATAGCCGGGATTGTCAATGGATAAAAAAATCCCGCCTGCATAAATTATCAGGCGGGATTAATTTAAAATCTGCAAATCAATATTATTTCAAAAGCATTCCCGATTCTCTTCGTTCCCCGATAAGTCGGGATGCTGTAAAACGCACATCGGGACTATGATTAAATAACTTTCGTTATTTAATCATTAGCATTTTCCTAACCTGAACGAAATCACCTGTTTGAATCCGGTAGAAGTATATACCTGATGCAAAATTGCTGCCGTTAAACGAAACTGTATAATAACCAGCCTGCTTATATTCCTTTACCAGATTTGCAATCTCACGACCTGTTATATCGTATATCTTTAGCAATACATATCCATAAACCGGTATTTCATATTTTATGTTCGTAACAGGATTGAAAGGATTCGGGTAATTTTGGGAAAGTGAATATACTTTCGGTATACTGACATAATTATTATTTTTTCCGTTCATAAAATGTACATATCTTTTATGTGAATTGTAATTATCGCCTTCATATATTTCATCGGGTGAATATACATTACAGACAGAATAACCGTCACCAAAATAAAGCGATGTAGAATCAATTATCATTTGAACATAAAAGCTGTCGACTTCAGGCATATTATTTTCATCAAATACAAATCCTCTTAAATATTCACTTTGAATAGTATCAGCCACGCCGATAGAATCAGAGAAAAGTGTCAAATATATTCCCTGCGTTGATTTTCTCATCAGGTTTACCGTAAACCTTTTTTGAGTAAAAGTTTCACCGGAAACGTAGTTATAATTACCGGTACCGTTCATAATCAATGTATCATTAGGACCGAGGCTGAACGGAGCGGAAACCATGGTATTGCTGAAAGCTACAGGATTATCTATACTTGTTTCCAGTTCGCTCGGGAAAGAAACGTTAGTATTTTTTGCAACTACGGGACCGAGGTTGAAATTATAATTTAAATTTTGTTCTCTAATTGTTCCAAGCAAATTATCCTCTAAATTGGAATTTGCCATAGGAATATTAGAAATCGTAAATGTTTCTTTATTTACATTATAAAGAGAACCTGACTGTGTTAAAGTAAATAACATAGGTGATGAATAAGGATAAGCTGTTCCGAAAAATGAACCTCTGACAAGTTTTGCATCTGTTACAGTATACTGACCCGGACTACAATAACCCGGACTGCTTTGCAGATAAGCGACCTGACGGTACTGGTTATTATATTTGTAATTGAGTACATAAGCATTACCGTTTTTACATCCTTCTATGTTAGGATATTTTTGTTCGACCCCAGCCGAATTATATATTGCCCTTGTGCTCCATATTTCACCCAAATTTGAAGAATTATATTTATATCTTACAAAAATAGGATAATTAAAAATATTAAGTAAATAATCCTCACCTCCATTAAAATGTACCCATCGCTGAATCACACTCATTCCGCGATATGTCACTATAGGTCTTCCATTTCTTAAAGATATATCAGGTGAAATTCTTAAAATTTGACCATCTCCTGAAGACCTTGCTTCAGTCGGGTTATCTTCTACCGAACCCTGTGGCCCACCATTTAAATTAAATCTCCAACTTTTATACCAAACTTCATTATCTTTAATATATACGAAATATAAGACTTGATCATAACCCTGACTACTTCTCGTAACCGCAAATTCCGATATATTGCCTGAGGCAATAGGGAAATTATTTACATTTGTACCGTATTTACCTGTTACCATTAAATCAATATTACTACCATTAGGTTTTAAATAAGCAATTAATGAAAAATATTCGTGTAATGTACCGCTTATTCTTTCTTGAACAAAACCCTTGGCTTGAAGATTAAAAGGTGACGAGGATGGAACTGTAATATTACAGCTTGAATTAATTAGCCAAATCGGGATACTGTTAGGAATACCTATATCTTTATGTCTGTAAGCCAATTTTATTACTTCGTTATTTCCTTCTCTTCTTTGCCATACTGCTACAACATTATTTTCTGCGTCAATTTGTGGTATAGTAAAAGATTGTTTTACTTCGCTTATAAATGCATTTGTATTTCCATTACCATTTCCCTCCCTATTTACAACTTCTTCTCTTGAAAAACTATTTCCATTATCCGTTGAGCGGGAATAGAAAATACCTTCCATACTTTCGTGCACCTGATTGATAGTACCGTTTGTATCTATGAATGATTTTGTTAAAGATGGCGTACTAATAGCATTTTCTGCTGAAGAAATAAATTTAGTCTTATAATAAGCTGATAATTTTCCATCGTAAAATAAATTATATTCCTGGATGTTGTTTTGTACTTCACCATTAATCCATTTGTAAAATATTTTTTCATCCGGCTGATTTTCATTTATTATCGGGGTTGAATAAAGGGGATAAATTCCACCTATGAAATTATGATAATTTGGAGTCGGATAATTTTGGTTGTTAATTGAAATAGTACCAGTGGTTTTGAAATTATCATAATAAGTACAAACACTATCGTTTAATCTTCTTTTATGAAAATATGAACTACCATCATAAGCAGTTTGTATAAAACTGACCATATTTCCAAAAGAATAAAATCTGTTCTGATAACCAGTCTTACCTAAATTAATATTAGGCGTAATATCCAACGTCCAATTTTGACCATTATTTGTAGTCATAAACATTCCCGGACCTTCTGCATCAAATGGTGGATCTTCTGGATTATCTGCTACGTCATTTCTCATATAAAATCCATTGTTCATGTCATAATAATAAATTTTTCTCCCATAAGCCCAATTAGGTGTCGATATCTCATTTACTGAATTAGTATATGTATCATATTCAATTAATTTAGATGCACCTGATATTTTTAAGATATCGTGTCCTAAATAATTTACGATACAAAATTGCCATAATTCACCAACGCCATATTGGTCTTGACTCCCATTAAAATTATTTAAAGCATTAAACGTTTGACCCGCATCTGTTGATTTTGTAAGATAAGGATAACGAGAGCTTCCATTTATTTTATATCCACATACATATATAATATTTGTATTTTTGACGCATTCTATATGATTAAAACCAACTCCCTGATTATAATAATTATACATGTTATAACCAGTGAGATTATATATTCCAAGAACACTGGAACGTCCTTTACGAATTGAAAAAAAATTATAATTTGTTCCAATTTGAACACCACTGATAACTGGATCACCATCATAGTCCAACAAATTATTTACACTATAATTTGTAAAATTGCTTCCATCGGTCGTTCCCCACATTATTTGAGTTCCATAGTAAGTTTCATTTTGTTTAATCAAAAATCCATTAACTGAATTTGAAAAACCAACAGCAAGCCTTCCCCCTTTTCAATAAGTACTGAAATTTGGCGAAAATATATTAGTCCAATTTATTCCTCCATTTGTTGTTTTAAATAAATACCCAACACATGCTGTTCCATTAACTGTTGCTGTAGCATAACCGGTATAGCAATTAACAAAACACAAATCTCTTATAACCATTCCAGTGTTATCTATAGTATAACTATCATATACGCTTTGTTGTGATAATAAATAACTATTTATTGATAGAATAAATAGAAATATAAAAATTATTTTTTTCATTTTAGAAATAATTTAAATTTATAAAATTTTTATTTCTTAAGCTTTGCTGTTAATAAATAATTTTCAAATGATGCGTCGCTTGTTGTAATATAATATTTGTCAAAATTATAATTTATATTTCTGTAACTTACATTATAAGGCAATTTATTATATGGTGTTTTGAAAAGTGTATTGCCATTGAAGAAAAATAAACCACCTTGCACATGATTAAAATAACCTGAAAACATGATATTCTGAGGAGTGTTACCTCCTGCACAGAATATATAATCTATAATGCTTCCGAAATTTGCATATTTTTCCCAATTATTTCCTGTAAAATAATATATTCCGGTTTTACCTCGCCTTAATATTTTCCCATCGCTAAACCCTATAAAATCCCCCATTTCAGTATTAGTATTTATTGAATCTTTACATATCTGAATCCAAGAATTATTTTCAAATTTAAATACAGTTACATAATAAGATTCATTAGTTATAAATTTGATATATTGTGAATATAAGTTATTAAAAGAATATTTAAATACTATACCGGCCTCATATCCAGTTTCAAGTTTGTAGATCTCAAAAGACTGATTCGAGTAATGGAAAATAATATTTTTTGTTGTTGACATCCAAATATCATTTTCTGAATTACACACTATATTTTGAATACAAGTAGAAATACTGTCCGGTACAGGAATATCAACAATACCTCCTGGTTTCCATTTTTTAAGTTTCGGTTTTGAAGTTACACCATTTATACCACCAAAGTATACATTATTAATGTCCGTTCCATTTGCACAATAACAGACAAACTCATTATAGTTATGGTTGATATACGTTATTACTCCATTTTTTATATATACAGAATTGGGAATACCGGGAATAATTATATTATTAGTATCGGCAATAAAACAATCTCCAGTGGGATTCATATATAATGTATCAAATTTCCAGTTAAAAACATTACTATCCGCTATAGCTGGAACGTTAGAGATATTAACGGGATTTTCCTTGTTACAGGATGATGTAACTATAATAATTATAAAAATATAAATAAAGTAAGCAAGATTTATTTTAGCAGGTTTCACATTACAATATTTAAATTTGTAAAAAATTTATTTATATGAATTTAAATTTCTATTCACATGAAATTTATCTTTTTTATTTTATGGCATTCTCTGACGCCCCTCCGTAAAGACGGATTCTTGTATAAATTATCAATAAAGAATATATTTTCCTAATCCCTTTTTTTTGCTGAAAGCGGCGGTGTGTCTTCCATTTCCTTGTTCTCCTTTTATATCTTTAATAAATTTGCTATTTTAAAAGCAAAGGGCGGAATTTCTATTCTATTTATAGTAAATAGAAAACTCCTTATTAAATCCTTGCAGGGAATTATAATGAGAGCCGCCCTTTTTAATTAAAAATTTTGTATTTAGTATTCTTAATTAAAAAACTTTATTTTTTTCACACTAAATAAATATAAAATTATTAAATGTAGTTCATTAAAGCCGGCTAAGAATAAACAACTTTTTCGTTTCGAAAGGGAATCATTAATCTAATAGCACCATTAGCTTGATGTATGTCAATAAATAGTAAATGAAATAACGTATGACAATAAAAGAATAATTTCCATTAATATATTATTTATGGATAATCTTGTCAATGCCATAATGCGAATCCCCCCCCCCCCATATATATATTTATACAGTATATTAAAGAAATTTTGTGTTGGAAGTTCCAAACAGCGAAGACTCCCCGACACGAGGGAATGGTCAATATAAATAAATCTATTTGAATAAACATATTTTATATAAAATAAAACTCTTATATTATCCAAAATTTTTATATGGAAAATATATATTTGGACAATGCGGCTTCATCGCCGACGGATGAGCGGGTTTTGGAGGCGATGATGCCATATTTTACGAAAGCGGGGAATGCCTCTTCGATTCATTCTTACGGAAAACCTCTGAAGGTTGTACTTGAAAATTCGAGGGATAATATTGCGGATTTTCTCGGTGTAAAACCGAAGGAAATATTTTTTACAAGCGGAGGGACGGAGAGCAATAACACGGCACTGAAAGGTGTATGCCTGAAAAACATAAACGGAAACAGAAAGCATATAATATCATCGACAATCGAACATCCTGCAGTAACAGATACTTTAAAATATATTGAAGAGAAATTCGGTTTTGAAGTTACTCTCATAAAGCCTGAATCGGACGGAAGTATATTGCCGGAAAAAGTATTAAACGAGATTAGAAAAGATACAATACTGATTTCATTAATGCACTCCAACAACGAGACAGGAATAATAAACGATATAGAAGCGATTACAAAATCGAAAGGAGAAATATATTTTCATTCGGATACGGTGCAGAGCATAGGGAAAGTCAAACTGAATTTCAAGGAGCTTGGTGCTGATTTTGCATCAATATCAGGGCATAAATTTTACGGACCGAAAGGAATTGGTGTCCTTTATATAGATGATAAAGTCAGGATTGATAAATATATGCACGGCGGGGGTCAGGAGAGGGATATCAGGGGAGGAACGGAGAACATTCCAGCAATAGCGGGACTGAGCAAGGCATTCGATTTATTAAGGGAATATATCGAGAGCGACATTATACATTACAAGACGCTGAGGAATTATCTCATAAAAAAATTGAAAGATGCATTTAAGGAAAATATTATTTTCAATTCGAAAGAAGAGAACAGTTTATATAATATAGTAAATTTTTCGTTCGATACAGATAAGCTGCTGCTTGCGGAGGATATGCTCCTGATACAGCTCGATTTGAAGGGAATAGCGGTATCGGGCGGTTCGGCGTGCAGTTCTGGTGCATTGAAGCCTTCGCGTGTCTTGCTCGAAATGGGGAGAAACGAAAAAACGGCTATGGCAACGCTTAGGGTTTCATTTGGAAGGAAAAATAAAATCTCAGAAATCGATTACCTGGTAGATGTATTAAAATTACTGGTAAAGGGAAAGTAAAAAAAATCAGCGCTTGTGTTTTTTTGCCAGTACTCTTGCGGCGAGTTTTTTCCGCCTTGTAAATTGTGAAATGATACTCCACACTATTCCTCCTAATATGAAAAGCACGCATATAAAGAAAATTGCATAACCTTTTGTTGCTATTGAAACTATGATTGCAATTATTATAATGAAAAACATAAAGGGATTTTTTCTTACCGAGCTTGCGGAAAGTTTTGGAAATACCGGATATTTAAACCTGCTTACCATTAATAAAGACAAACCGAACGTAATAATATTAATAAATATATTGCTCAGGTGAGGATTGAAAACTTCATTATGATAGAAATAGACATACGTAATAATTGTTATTGCGGTAGCGGGTGTCGGGAGTCCCGTGAATTTATCTTTATCATAACCCACCAAAGACACATTGAATTTCGCGAGTCTTATAGCGGAAAAAATTAAAATCATCGAAGAGACTATCATGCCATAGCTGTTGTAGTCCTTAAAGTGCACTGCATACAATAAAAACGAAGGAGCCGCACCGAAAGAAATGATATCCGACAGGGAATCCAGTTCAACCCCGAAGTCGCTCGAAGATTTTAAAATTCTGGCAACAAGCCCGTCAAGAACATCGAAGATGGCAGCATATACTATAAAAGCACAAGCCTGCTTGTAATAACCGTTAGCAGAATTTACTATGGACATAAATCCGCAGAAGGCATTTAATATCGTAAACAAGCTCGGGACGAATTTTTTAGTTACTATCATTTTTATAACTCTGCAATTATAGTTTTGCCGGCAGTGACTTTATCGCCTTTTTTTATCAGCAATTTTGAATTTGAATTAAAAAATAAATCTACTCTCGAGCCGAATTTAATCATTCCGAATCTGTTTCCGGCAAATACTTCGTTTCCTTTTTTTAAATTGCACACTATTCTTCTTGCAACGAAGCCTGCTATCTGTTTGAAAATAATTTTCTTACCGTTTGCATTTGTGATTCCGATTACGGTTCTTTCGTTTTTTTCGGATGATTTGTGATTGAATGCTACAAGGTATTTTCCTTTAATATAATTGTAATAGCTGATTATTCCCGAAACGGGGATTCTGTTGACGTGCACGTTTAGCGGGGACATAAAGATGCAGACTTTGCTGAGCATTTCGTCTTTATCGAAAAGTATATCTTCCGTGTTCTTCACGGTTTCTATTAAAACGATTTTCCCGTCAGCAGGGGATAAAACAGTGTCAGCAGTAATATTTAACGGAATCTCTCTTTCGGGGTCTCTGAAGAAATACAATGTGAAAAGAAATATTACCAGCGATAAAACGAACAGTGAAATTTTTATGATTTCTATGTTTACAAGGTAAGCTATTGCGTCTATAATTAACGTAATGAAAAGCATTTTAATTACAACGTCACTGCCGTACTTGGTAATCTTACTCAATAATTTAACTCATTTAAAATTTATAAACATACAGAAAATATTATAAACAAAATAAATTCTGATTATCCCGTTTCCCTCTCGCATTTTCTCAATAAACAAATTAAGAATTTTAAAATTAATATTCTATTCTATGTGATTTTTTTATTTTGTGAATGATTTTGACCAAAATCATAAATAAAAAAAACGTTCCCAAACCAGTGATTTGGGAACGATATATTAGACAACTTACATCTTCTTATGCGTTTGTATCTTCCTTTTTGTCTTCTTCAGGTTTTGTTTCAGAGACAGGCGGAGGCTGTATAGGGGCTACCGGCGGTATAACAGGAGCCGCAGGGGGAATTTCTTCGCCAATAATATCTTCTATTCTGAAATCAATCTGCTCCGCTTCGAAACTTCTGGTTTTTTCGACAACATCTTTAACGGTAAATTTTCTCGGAAGCTTGAACTTTGCGATATATGCATCAATATCCGATTGTTCTTTGTCTTTCAGATATTCTATTACGGACAGGACAATCTTTTTATTTGCTTTGTCGAATTCAATTATTTCCGCTTTCAGCATTTCACCTTGTTTGAAGAGCTCACCGAAATTTCTGATAGGGGCGACAGCCAGTTGTGATGCGGGTATGAATGAATCCACCACATCGGGCAATTCAACTATGATACCCTTTTCAATCGGTTTAACTATTTTACAATCTGTCTCAATCCCGATTTTATACTTCTCTTCCAGCTTGTCCCACGGATTATCGAAGAGTTGTTTATGTCCCAGGGAAATTCTCTGGTTTGCCACATCAATACCTAAAATAACGACGTCAACCTCTTCTCCGATTTTAACGAAATCGTTTACGTCGAGTATTTTTTTAGTCCACGATAAATCGGAAATGTGAACGAGTCCATCGACACCTTCCTCGAGCTCGACAAAAATTCCGAAATTAGTAATATTGCATACTTTACCTTTTTGTTTTGTACCGACGGGGAATTTATCGAGCAAACTCTGCCAAGGATTGGGTGTCAGCTGTTTCATCCCGAGCGAAAGTTTTCTGTTATCGAAATCAATATTTAAAATCTGAGCTTCCACGAGTTGTCCCATTGTAACCATCTGGCTCGGATTGGTAATATGCTGTGTCCACGACATTTCGCTTATGTGTATAAGTCCTTCTATGCCTTTTTCGATTTCAATAAACGCACCATATTCCGTGAGGGATACCACTTTACCCGCGACTTTATCGCTGATTTTATATTTGCTTTGAATGTTATCCCATGGATGAGGCTGAAGCTGTTTTAAACCGAGATATACTCTTTGCTTTTCTTCGTCGAATTCTATTACGTATACATCAATGACATCATCGAGTTTAACTATGTCGCTGGGATGATTTATTCTGCCCCATGAGAGGTCTGTAATATGAATCAATCCATCCAGTCCGCCCAGGTCCACGAAAACACCAAAGTCAGTAATTGCTTTTACGGTTGCTTTTAATACCATTCCTTTCTTGATTGTCTTAAGAAGTTCTTCTCTCTGACCTGCCATAGATTCTTCGATAAGGACCTTATGGGATACGATTATGTTTTCAATCTGGTTATTGATTTTTATTACTTTGAAATCAAGCATTTTGCCTACGTATTCATCATAATCCCTGATGGGCTTTGTGTCTATCTGTGAACCTGGGAGGAATGCCGTTAACCCGCTTAAATCGACCACAAATCCTCCTTTAATTCTTCTGAGGCATTTGCCTTTTACAATAGTTCCGTATTTTTGGGCATCTACTATTCTGTCCCACATTTTAATCGAATCGGCTTTCTTTTTGGAAAGAACAAGCTGACCTTCTTTATCTTCTATTTTTTCCAGGAATACTTCAATTTCGTTTCCGACTACGAGTTCTTCTGGATTTGCGAATTCATTGATAGAGACTCTGCCATCCGATTTTGAACCGATGTCTATCAATACGTCTTCACCGTGAATCGCAACAATTTTTCCTTTAACAACTTCATTTTCTTTTATTACGCTGAAAGTTTTTTCATAAAGTTTCAGCATTGTCTGAAATTCATCATCGTCATAATCCGCGCTTATGTATTTGCTTACATTAATTTTTTCATCATCAGCATTTTTTACAGTTCGTTTTACTTCTTCATTCGCTACATCGTTTGTTTTTTCTAATTCTTCCATTTTAAAAAAATGTTTCTCCGATAAATATTGACCCCTTTAATCCTTTATCGGTAAAATTAAAGGTTTAGTTTATAAATTCCCGTAGATAATCATACGGGTTTAGTTAAAATACTTGCATCATTAAGTATTAAGAATATTCAGAGATAAAATCTTTCTGTACAGAAAATCCACCTGCTCTTCGATTATCATATTAGTAGTATCGACTTCAATAACATTCTGAATTTTTTTAATTGCATTTAAATTCTGACTGTTATCAATTTCATCTCTTTTCTTAAGCTCGACCGATATTTTGTCTTTCATAATTTTATGTCCCAGGTCGAGAAATTCCTGTTGTCTCCTTGCAACTCTTGCATCAAAATCGCATATTAGAAAGAATTTCGCATCCGCCTCCGGGAAGGCAGTCATTCCCATATCTTTACCGTCAATAACAAGTCCGTTTTCGAAATCTATATTTTTAATTTTTTCATTGACGATTTTCCTTAATTGCTTGATTTTACTTATACCGGCAACTTTATTTGTAATATCAAAACTTCTTAATGTATCAGTAACATTTTCGCCATTAAAAAATACAGATTCTTCTTTGAATTCCAGGTTCATTTTTTTAGCAATATCGGTGAGCTTGTGAATATCGTTTGGTCTTAATTTATTCTGCAATGCTTTGTGTGTTATTGCTCTGTAAAAAAATCCGCTGTCAATATATTTAAATTTAAGCTTGTTTGCCAGGAGCTTTGCTGTCGTACTTTTTCCCGTACCCGTAGGACCATCAATCGTAATTACAACTTTTTTCATTTAGTTATGTAAATATTATCTTATTGTGTATATATTTTTAAATATAAACATGTAATTTCTTAATTTCTAATTTTATTTTCAAGGTAAAATGTATAAATTATTATAAGAAAAATATACATTTAGTAAAACGAAAAATGTTGATAAAACAATTATTTTAAGTGCTTTTTGATTAAAAGACTAAATTACGGTTTGGTATCCCTTCCAAAATTCATTGATTTCCTTTGATTTATACGTTAAATTCCATTTTTTTAAGAATATAAACCAATCATTATGCCTTCAATAAAATATATTAATTCGAGAGAAATATTAGATTCAAGAGGAAATCCAACAATTGAGGTGGATGTAATTCTTGATGAAGGAGTCATGGGAAGGGCTGCAATACCTTCGGGAGCCTCAACGGGTGAGAGGGAAGCGGTCGAACTGAGGGACGGTGAAAAAAACCGTTTTCTTGGAAAAGGCGTTAAGAAAGCTATCAATAATGTAAATAAAATTATTGCTCCGAAATTAATAGGCTTTGACCCGCGTGAGCAAAAAGAGATTGATGATTTATTGATTAAACTCGACGGCACTCCGACTAAATCGGAGCTCGGAGCAAACGCAATGCTAGGTGTTTCTTTAGCCTGTGCGTATGCTAGTGCTAATTATTCAAGGCTACCGTTGTATGCATATCTGGGCGGTATAAGGGCAAACACCCTGCCAGTTCCAATGATGAATATTCTTAACGGCGGAAAACATGCCGATAATACGGTAGATATACAGGAATTTATGATAGTACCTGTGGGATTCAATAAATTTTCCAGGGCTTTAAGGGCAGGGGTTGAGATTTTTCATTCTCTCAAAAAGGTATTGAGTGAAAAGGGGTATAACACATCGGTCGGTGATGAAGGCGGATTTGCTCCTCTCCTGAAATCCAACGAAGAGGCAATCGAAGTGATAATTAAAGCAATAGAAAAGGCAGGATATAAGCCCGGAAGCGATGTATATCTGGCACTCGATACAGCGGCGAGCGAAATGTATAAAACGGAAGGTAAAAATAAGAAATCGGGTATATATGAATTTTATAAATCACATATACCCTCAAAGTCATCAGATGAAATGATAAAGATGTATGAAGATATGGTGAAAAATTATCCGATAGTCAGTATTGAAGATGGTCTTGCGGAAAACGACTGGGATGGCTGGGCAAATCTGACACAAGCACTCGGAGATAAAGTCCAGATAGTCGGTGATGACATATTCGTTACAAATCCTGTGATATTAAAAGAAGGAATTAAAAAGAATATAGCAAACTCCATATTGATAAAATTAAATCAAATAGGAACTCTGACAGAAACACTCGATTGTATAAATCTTGCGGTCTCCAATGGTTATACCACTGTTATAAGCCACAGGAGCGGAGAAACAGAAGATACAACGATTGCAGATTTTACGGTTGCGGTAAATTCAGGGCAAATAAAAACCGGTTCTGCTTCAAGGACGGACAGGGTTTGCAAGTACAACCAGCTTTTAAGAATCGAAGAAGCTCTCGGTTCTTCGGCACACTATCCCGGGAAAAAAATATTTCGTAATTTAAAATAAACTAAATGAAACTATCACAATTTAAATTTTCGTTACCAAAAAATTTAATTGCAAAACAACCAAAGACACCGCGTGATGCGTGCAGGCTGATGTTGCTTAACAGGGAAGACGAATCAATTAAGACGTTGAAATTTAAAAATGTTATAGATTATATGGACCCGGGTGACGTATTGGTATTAAACGATTCAAAGGTTTTTCCTGCCAGGTTATTCGGGACAAAGGAGAAGACCAAAGCAAAAATAGAAGTATTTTTGCTGAGACAGCTTTCGGAAGTGGAAAATATTTGGGATGTAGTGGTTGACCCTGCAAGAAAAGTAAGAATCGGGAACCGGATATTTTTTACGAAACATTTGTATTGTGAAGTAATAGATAATACTACGTCGAGGGGACGTATAGTCAGATTCAACATAAAAGACGATTTCAAGAAATATATAGAGAGATTGGGAAAAACACCCCTTCCTCCATACATCAGGAGAGAATCGACAGAAAAAGACAAGGAATACTATCAGACTGTTTTTGCAAAACATGTTGGCTCGGTTGCGGCACCCGCAGCGGGGACACATTTTACAAAGGAATTGCTAAAAAAAATTCACGATAAGGGTGTAAACATAGCATATGTTACTTTGCATATCGGACTTGGAATATTCAGGCTTGTCGAGGTGGAAGATTTATCAAAACACAGGATGGATTCCGAGTTTTATGAAATTACAAAGGAAAATTCGGATTTGATAAATCACTCCATTAACAGGAGGAAAAAAGTAATTGCCGCCGGAACATCGGTTGTACGGGCACTTGAATCCAGCGTTATTACGGGGAAAAACGTACGTCCGAGCAGAGGATGGACCGACAAGTTCGTACATCCTCCGCAATCCGTAAGCATAGTCAACAAAATGATTACGAATTTTCATATGCCGCAGAGCACGCTTCTAATGCTCGTTTGCACTTTAGCAGAGAGAGATTTCATTATGAAGGCATATAAGAAAGCAATTAAAGAAAACTACAGATTCTATGCATACGGCGATGCTATGATGATTATCTAAAGAAGGACAATAGAAAGATATATATTATTATTTGACTACAAAAATCTTTTTTACAAAGAGTTTTGTAGTATTTTTTTAATAAAAAATAACACCATTCAATGGAATATTTCGTTATAATTCCTGCTTCTGGCTCCGGGACAAGGTTCAGGGGAAAAATACCTAAACAGTTCGTAAGGTTTGAAGGAAAAGAATTGATTGTTCTTACGCTCGAAAAATTCAATTCAATCGGCAAAATAAATTCTATACTTATTTCGACGCAGAAAAAGTTCTTTGGTAAGATTATAAGATTGGTACTCGAAAAAAAAATGAACAAGGTTACTAAAATCGTCGAGGGAGGTAAGAGGAGAATGGATTCTGTCTACAATGCACTGATGAATATTAACTGCAGAAAAAACGATTTCATCATTATACACGATGCCGTGAGGCCGTTTGTGAGTAAGAGTTTGATTGAAAGGTTAATTAAAGAAACAAAGAAATTCAATGCAGTAATACCGGGAACACCTATTAACGACACGGTAAAAAGAACGAGCAAAAAATTAATAGTCCGAAATACGATACCAAGGGAGAATTTATTTAGCATACAGACTCCCCAGGCTTTCAGATATGATATTCTTGTGAAGTCGTTCGAAAAAGCATACAGGGAAAATTTTACCGGGACAGACGAAGCGGCTATTGTTGAAAACGCCGGATACAAAATTAAATTAATAGAAGGGGATTCTGTTAACATCAAAGTTACGACAAGAGAAGATTTTAAAAAAAATAATCGGAAATAAAATGAAACCTATTGTAATTTCAACATGGAAACACGGACTTGAAGCAAATGATTCAGCCTATGAGATATTAAAAAGCGGTGGAAATTCGCTCGATGCGGTCGAAGCCGGTGTTAAGAAAGCGGAAGATAATCCGTGCGTATTAAGCGTCGGATACGGCGGTTTACCTGATGCGGATGGAAGAGTAACGCTCGATGCTGCGATTATGGACTGGAAAGCACGGATTGGTTCGGTTATTTGCTTAGAAAACATAAAGAATCCGATAAGCGTTGCCAGATTGATTTTAGAAAACACAGAGCATACTATACTTGCGGGTGACGGGGCATATGATTTTGCCCTGAAAAACGGTTTTAAACCGGAAAGTCTTTTGACGGAGATTTCCATAAGAAAGTTTCAGGAGTGGAAGGCATCGAATTCAACAAAAGCAGAAGAAAAGCATACGGATGATTTTATTTTAAATAAGTTTGAATATGATAACATTAATGAGGACGGTTTCCACGACACAATCGGAATGGTTGCAATGGATTCTGACGGTAATTTATCGGCTGCCTGCACTACAAGCGGTATGGCATGGAAGTTACACGGCAGGGTGGGTGATTCTCCTATCATTGGTGCCGGTCTTTATGTAGACGGGGATATCGGGGCGGCGGCATCGACTGGAAGAGGAGAGGAATGCATCCGCGCGTGCGGGAGTTTTTTGATAGTGGAGCTTATGGGAAACGGATTATCACCATACGATGCCTGTAAAAAAGCCTGCGAGCGCGTATACAAATTGAATTTACTTTCTACTAAAAACCGTGACCATATATATCAGGTTGGTTTCATTGCAATGAATAAAAAGGGCGAATGCGGTGCATATAGTGTCCGCGGAGGATTTCATTATGCAATGCATAATAACGATGAAAATAAACTGTATGACAGCGATTATTTATTAAACGAAAATTTTGTATTCGAGAATTTATAATTGAGCCGAAAGAGAAGAAACCTGCCTGTAATACTTTCACAAGTCGAGATACAAATAGTGTAAATTCTTAAGATTGAATATTAATAAATTTTCAATTAAATTTATAAATTAGCGAAAAAAATAACACTGCTCAATAAAGGAGATGGATAAACTTATTGTAATAAAAAATGCTTTAGTCTTGACTCTCGACAATTCGGGCAGAACCGGTTATTTTAATTTAGTCATTAAAAATGACAGGATTTTAGATATTGATTATGAAAATGAACTCACAAGCAACAGCATAATATTTTCGAAATATCCCGGTGCATATATAATCGATGCACACGATAAGTTGATTGTTCCGTCTTTTTTAAATCTGAATTTCAATTCTACTTTTTACCAGTGCACGTCTTTTCTAAAGGGATTTAAGTTCAGTAATTTCACTGAGAACCTTTCGGCATCGTTAGTCGAACAGTATTTCCTGGAGCCGAAAAACAAGGAAGACCTTAAGAATCTTATGGTAATTAATTATTATTCTTTGCTTCAAAACGGTGAAGCGGTACTGCTGGAAAGTTCAAAATTGCCTACAAAAGATTTTATTTCCGATAACAGGAGATTCGGTTTTCTGTCATATCAGGATATTGTGTTCACCGCATACGAAAATTCCTTCAGCAACTTTTTAAGCGAGAAGGGATTTCTTCATTGTATAGGAATTAAGGATGAAGACGAAATAAATACATATTCATTAAATGCCTTAGTCAGTTCATTTGCAAGCGGAAAGAAAATTCTTTTATTCGAAGTTCTGCAAAAATCCAACAGTGTGGAAATTCTTAAAAAGAACTTTGCCAAGTCCTTGATAAAGCTCTTGTCGGAAGTAGAACTTCTATCCTATAAAGTAATTTTCAGCAATCCGATTTATCTTAACCGTGATGAAACGGAACTGCTAGAGAAAAAACAGTCTAATATTGTTTTGTCACCATCAGATATACTTAAACTTGGCGAGAAATATTTCGATTTCTATGATTTTATTAATAAAGAACTGAATATCTCTCTGGGTACGGGATATATGGGCAAGAGCGTTTTAAGCGAGTTGAAAATATTAACATCGCTGTTGCATAGAGATTTTTTCAGTTATGACGAAGCATTAAGAATGATTACCGTAAATCCTGCCAGAGCATTGAATATATCAGAAAATTACGGAAGCATAGAAAAAAATAAATTCGCAAATCTTACTTTTTTCAATTTATGCGATTTAAGGAACATATTGAATGTTCCCGAAAATAATTCGGAAAAGGTAAGTGAATTCCTGATAGAAAATTTTGATACGAAGGATATTTCCGATGTCATAGTGAAGGGTATTCCGTTAAAAAGAAATAATCAGTGCAAACTATACAACCAGGATACGATAAAACAGATTAAAACTTCATTAACGAAAAGGATATACGAAATTGGCAAATACCTCGAGCTTAAAGAAAAATATCTTATGAGGAAAAGAGTGAATAAGCTATCGGGGTCAGAAGTGGAAAAATCCGCGATTTATGACGATAACTACAATGCGGAAGATTTTTCTTCAATAGATTCGAAATCGATAACGGACAGCGAATTCAAGATTCTTGGAATTGATAAGGATTTTGGCGGCAATGTTATGAATGAGTTCGATAATTATGAAAACATAGTCGAAGCAGATATCAGGGAGCTTGATTCCCTCAGCGAAGGATTTTTGGTCTTCGAGGAAGAACTTGAGGCAGGTAAAAAAGATGTCAAAGTGCAATCTCAGGATTCCGTAAAGGGAGTTACATTAAGATTTGAAGATAACACAGTAACGGAAGATATTCTTACAAAAGAAAAGGAATTATCTGCGGATGAAAAATCAGATACAATGCCCGCCACTTCCGAAGAAACCATAAACTCAAAAGTGAAAAAAGGTTCGGCAAAAGAAAAGTCAGAGTTAAAATATAAAAAAGAAAAGCTGAGATTCGGATTTAGTCAGGAAGAAGAATAAATAATATTCAGAAAAATGCTCACATCGCAGAAATGTTTGTAACAGCAAGCCAGAAATTACCTGCCAATATAGTTCTTCAAATGCTTTGCAGTATATGATGTCTCACCGAATTTTTTGATAATCTCTTCCGGAGTTCCTTCCGCAATAATCTCTCCGCCGTTGTCTCCGCCTTCGGGACCCAAGTCAATTATCCAGTCCGCACATTTAATTACGTCGAGATTATGCTCGATTACTATTACGGTGTTTCCCTTATCGGTGAGTTTGTTCAATACGGACAGAAGCATTTTAATATCCTCGAAATGCAGGCCTGTAGTTGGTTCATCGAGTATATAAATCGTTCTCCCGGTCTGGACTTTTGATAATTCGGTGGAAAGTTTAACCCTTTGTGCCTCTCCTCCGGACAGAGTTGTGGCTTGCTGGCCGAGGCGTATGTAACCTAAACCGACGTCAAAAAGTGTTTGTAGTTTTCTTTTCAGAGCCGGGAAAGACGTGAAGAATTCGAGAGCATCTTCCACGGTCATTCCCAGCACGTCCGCTATGGATTTATTTTTAAATTTAACGCTTAATGTCTCTTTATTGTATCTCTGTCCTCGGCAAACATCGCACATCACATAAACATCGGGCAGAAAATTCATTTCAATTTTTCTCAATCCGTCTCCCTCGCACTCCTCACATCTGCCTCCTTTTACATTGAAAGAGAATCTACCGACTTTATATCCTCTGATTTTTGATTCAGGAAGAGTCGCAAAAATATCCCTGATGTGAGTAAACAGTCCGGTATAAGTTGCGGGATTGCTTCTCGGAGTTCTGCCGATTGGTGACTGGTCAATTTCTATGACTTTGTCTATTATCCTTTCAATCTTATTTTCTTTCTTTACTGATAAACCCTCGATTGATTTATACGGTAACGGTCTCTCTGCTCCCTTCGAAAATTTTACGGAAAGAATTCTGTATAGTGTGTCGTTTATCAGAGTCGATTTTCCAGAGCCGCTGACTCCTGTCACGCAAATAAATTTTCCTACGGGGATTTTTAAATCCACGCTCTTCAAGTTATTTCCGGATGCACCTTTTAAAATCACGAATTTTTTCTTTCCGTCCCGTCTTATTTTGGGTGTTTCGATTTTTTTTGTTCCCTTCAGATATGCGGCTGTAATTGATTCACCGTCGATTTTTTTCGGATGACCGCAGGCTACAACATCACCGCCATGCTCTCCCGCCAGAGGACCGAGGTCGACAACATAATCTGAAGATTCAATCATCTCCCTGTCGTGCTCGACGACTATAATAGAGTTACCGATATCCCTTAAATTTTTTAATGAATTAATCAGTCTGATATTATCTCTTTGATGTAATCCTATCGAAGGTTCGTCGAGAATGTAAAGGACTCCTGTGAGTTGAGAGCCGATTTGAGTTGCAAGTCTTATTCTCTGTGCTTCCCCTCCCGAGAGTGTTTTAGCGTTTCGCTCAAGAGTGATATAATCCAGTCCTACATTCAGCAGAAAATCAAGACGGGATTTTATTTCTTTTATAATCGGCTTTGCTAAAATTTCTTTCCTTTCGTCAAATTTGAGTTTATCAAAATATTTTTTACATTCGAGTATGGACATTTTAGTAATGTCGTGAATATTTTTCCCGTCGATTTTCACCCAGAGAGCATCTTCTTTTAGTCTTCCTCCGTTACAAGAACTGCAAACACTGATAGCCATGAAATTTTCCGCCCAGTTTCTTACATATGCAGAAGATGTTTCTTCGGTTATCTGGTTTATATATGCAACTATGCCCGAAAATCTATGGCTGTATTCATGCGTTTTTCCTAACGAGTTTGTATATGTGTAATTAATTTTTTCTTTGGCACCATACATAAGCACGTCGATAAACTCATCCGTATAAGATGACAGTCGTGTATCAGGAGAAACTGCATATTTATCATAAACACCTTTTATAATAGAGCAAAACCATGTCTTCTTTGGCTTGCCTATCGGTGCGATTGCACCTTCATTGAAAGTGAGGTTTTTATCCGGGAATATTTTTTCTTTGTCAATAATTTTTTTCTCTCCGAGACCATAACATTCCTTGCACCAACCGTATGGTGAATTGAATGAAAAAGTATTTGGTGCAGGTTCCGTAAAACTTCTTCCCGTTTCAGGGTCGGACAGTTTCTCATTGAAAATTTTGTCCTCGGTGCCATTATTGACTATTATTATACCGTCGCTGTATCTTAAACCAACTTCAAGAGAATTATATATTCTCATTTTTGAGGAAGCTGATACTTTCAATCGGTCAATTACTACATCAATATCGTGAATTTTAAATCTTTCGACGCTCATTTTAGGGACAATATCGCGAATATTCCCGTCTATTCTTACTTTTGTATAGCCATCCGAAGCGATTTCCTCGAAAAGTTCACGATAATGTCCTTTTCTTCCTTTAACGACCGGGCTAAGGATAGTGATTTTTGAACCTTCGGGAAACTTTAAAATGTTCTCGAGTATCTGGTCCAGTGTTTGGCGTGTTACGGCTTTTCCCGTATCGGGGGAATATTGAGTTCCGCATCTCGAAAAAAGCAATCTCAAATAATCATAAATTTCAGTGACCGTTCCCACTGTAGAACGAGGATTGTGCGAAATAGTTTTCTGTTCGATGGAAATTGACGGGGAGAGCCCCTCTATTTTATCTACATCGGGTCTTTCGATACCGCCTACGAATTGCCTGGCATAAGCGGAGAGAGTTTCCATAAATCTCCTTTGCCCTTCCGCATAAATTGTGTCGAAAGCCAGAGAGGATTTACCGGAACCTGAAAGTCCGGTGAAAACAACAAGACTATTTCTCGGAAATTCAAGATCGATGTTTTTGAGGTTATGGACCCGTGCCCCTTTTACTATTATTTTATCTAAAAAAGAAATTTTTTTAATAAAATTAATTCAACACTAAAGGTACGGTTATTAATTTATGAATACAATTCAATTGGAAATCCCAAAGGGTAAAAATTCCTTAATTAAATACTATAAAAATTCGGTGTGTTTATTGAATAAAATGCTAATATTTCAATTATTATAGCCTTATTAGTTTATGAATAAATTCTTAACTTTAAAAACATTTATTAATTTACATGGGAAAATTTTCAAATTATAAAAGCTGTACTGAATATCTGTTTAATCTCGAACGAGTTGGAATTAAGTATGATTTGAAAAACATAAAAAGAATTCTAGATTATATATCTCATCCGGAAAAGAATTTTAAGACTATACATATAGCGGGTACTAACGGTAAGGGTTCCGTTGCATCAATAATAAATTCCGTTTTAATTGAAAGTGGATTTAAAACAGGGCTTTATACTTCACCACATATAAGAGACTTCAGGGAGAGAATACTGACTAACGGAAAGATGATAGTCCGGGATTATGTAATGAATTTTACTAACAGATTATATGATTTATTTGAAGAGATTAAGCCGAGTTTTTTCGAGGCAACTACAGCAATGGCTTTGGAATTTTTTGCAAGTCAAAAAGTTGAATATGCCGTGATAGAAGCAGGTCTTGGAGGAAGACTGGATTCAACAAACGTTCTTAAGCCGGAATTGTCTGTGATAACCGGGATTTCGATTGACCATACTGAGTATTTGGGAAATAAAATCGAGAACATAGCATTTGAAAAAGGGGGTATAGTTAAAAAAAATGTTCCGTGCGTTGGCGGTAAGATGGACAGCAAAGCACGAAGTATCATCGAAAAGATATGCCTGGAAAAAAACAGTGAATTTATTTACGCGGAAGATTTCTGGAGAACAAATCTCAAGTCGTGCAGAGAAGACGGAATGCAACTGAATGTTGTTGATATTGCAGACAGGAAAAACAAAATAAGTATGGAAATTCCTTTAATTGGAAGATATCAGCTGCAGAATATAAAAACCGCATTTACGGCACTCGATATTACAGGGAAAAAAGATGGAATAACTTTATCAGAAAATAAAATAAAAAATGGTTTAAAAAATATTACAGTTAACTCGAGATTTTACGGGAGGTTTCAGAAAATAAGTGAAAAGCCGAAAATTATTATTGATGTTTCTCATAATGTTCAGGGAATAAAAAACATTAAAGATAATCTGAAGTTTTTCGTATATAAAAGGCTTTATGTGATTTTCGGAATGATGAAGGATAAGGAGCATGAAAAATGTCTTAAAGAAATCGGAAAATTAAAAGCAACGTTAATTTTAACAAAACCAAAATACAAGCGGGCGGAAGAGCCGGAAATTTTATTTAAATCTGTAAAAGGAAAGGGGAACTGTTACATTACTGAAAATATTAACGAAGCATATAAAAGTGTCAGAAGGATGGCGAACAACGATGATTTAATTTTGATTACTGGGTCGTTTTTTCTTATAAGTGATTTTTTAAAATGTATCCGTTTCACCTTTAAATTTTGAAATTGTATTGATAATTTAAAATATGATAAAAGCAATAATATTCGACCTGGATAATACTCTCGTTGATTTTATGCTACTGAAAGAAAGGGCTATCGAAGCAGCGATTCATTCTATGATAGATGCAGGATTGAATTTAACGGAAGAAGAGGCAAACAGAAGAATTCACGAAGTATATAGTAAGGAAGGAATAGAATATCAGCAGGTATTTGACCAGTTATTCCTCGATTTGTACGGAAAGGTGGACCACAAAATTGTTTCGGCGGGAATAGTTGCTTACAGGACGGCGCGTGAAGCGGCTCTGAAACCATATCCAAAAGTATTTCCTACTTTAATCGAACTGATTAAAATGGGAATGAAACTCGCGGTCGTTTCCGATGCACCCTCAAGGGAGGCCTGGCTGAGGTTATCTTATATTAATTTCCATCATTTATTCGATGTGGTTATTACTTTTGATGATACGTTCGAAAAAAAACCTTCCCCCGCACCGTTTAATCTTGCTTTAAGGAAACTGGATATGAAACCCGAGGAATGCCTTATGATAGGAGATTGGGCAGAGAGGGATATGGTTGGTGCTAAGGCTGTCGGTATGAAAACCGTTTTTGCGAGGTACGGTGATACATTTAATACAGTGCGCCCGGGTTCGGATTATGATATAAATTGCATATCAGAACTGATTGAGATAATAAAAAAGGAAAATAATAACTAAAAATATGATTAAAGGGATTGGAATTGATATTATTGATATAAAAAGGATTAAAAGAATGATTGAACAATTCGGCGACAGATTTTTCGAAAGAATTTTAACCGAGAAAGAGATTGCATATTGTAAATCATTTTCCAAACCCGATCTGCATTTTGCGGGAAGATTCGCTGCCAAGGAAGCATATTCGAAGTCAATAGGAACGGGTATCTCGAAGAATTTCGGCTGGAGGGATATAGAAATACTAAACGACGAGAAAGGTAAACCTTATATTCAGCATAAAACAGAAAATAATTATTCGAAATTAATTTTTAACGTAAGTATATCGCATACCGATGAATACGCCTGTGCTGTAGTAGTCTGCGAAGAATAAGTATTTATAAAAATAATTTTATCAGTTATGGGACCAACAAGAGAAGAACTTGCAAATTATTTTAAGAACAACAGGAAATATTTTGATGAACTTGCCCGGCATTATAAAAGATCAGACACTGAATACTATGACAAATATATTGCACCGTTTTATAATGTGCCTTTTGCATCATCAACCGAGTATAGAAGAGGAAGACCTGTCGTTGCAGTTTTTGCCGCCGGCATAGCGGTGCTGATTGCGGGAATCGTGATGTTTTTTTTGATGAGTCAAAGCAGCATAATAGAAGATGTCGAAACAGATGAAGAAGAAATCGAAAATGAAATAGAATCGGACAATATAAACTCACCTGATTCCTCGGAAATTCTGAACGAACTAAGCAGCTATGATAAAGGGATTATGTATCTTCAACTCGGTGAATATGACAAAGCGGAGAAATATTTGGAGCAAGTTCCGGAGAACAGCAGGTTTTATAAAGATGCGAGATTGAAATTAACAGAGACAAAAAGAAAGAAGGCAGGTCAAAAATAAAATTATCCGTTAAATCTTTCCGCGGTAAAAATGCCTTCCTGGGAATTAATTTTATCTATTATGGCATTCAGTTGTTTCAGATTTTCGACGGCGAGAATGAGAGTTCCTTCGAACATCGAGCCTTTTGAAAAAATATTCAGACTTTTTATGTTTACTTTAAAATTTTTCGAGATTGTTTTTGTAATTTCGTTTAAAACGCCGGGTTTATCTTCTCCGATTATTTTTATACCGCCCGTGAATTCGCCCGTTGAAGAATCTCCCCAGTTAATCTCAACAATCCTGTGCGGATCTACCAGGAATAGATTCACAATGTTTTTGCAGTTTTTGCGATGAATCTTTATCCCTTCCGTCTGTGTGATAAATCCTATTACTTCATCCCCGGGGATGGGATTGCAGCAATTTGCAAAGCCATATTTGATACCCTGCATTTCTTTTTCATCCGTCGAGTTGCCGATAAGTATACCCGTTCCGGATGACCTAGCATCTTTCACGTATTTATCGAATTCGGATAGCACTGTCGTATCGGTACTGTCCGGAGCTTCAAGTGTCAGATTCTCAATATTATCGAGTGCCTGTATTTTACTCTTATCGAGCAATATTTTCAATACGTCGTCGGCATTCTTTTCATCTCTTGCAATTTCGAAATAGAAATCCTGCGAGCCTTTGAATTTTAATTTGTGAAGAACTTTATTGAAATCATCCTCGTCAACGTGAAGTTTGTTTTTCTTAAGTTTCTTATCGAAGAGTTCTTTTCCTTTTTGAATCAGTTCCCGTCTTTCAGTATTGAAATATTTTCTTATATCCGACTTTGCCTTATGTGTTACTACGAATTTCTCCCAGTCCAGTTTGGGCTTTGAATTTTTAGATGTTATTATTTCCACCTGGCTGCCGCTTTTCAAAGGAGTATCCAGGGTTACAATTTTTCCGTTGACTTTTGCCCCGATGCATCGCATTCCGACTTCGGTATGTATTTCGAAAGCAAAGTCCAGCGGTGTAGAGCCGTACGGAAGAATCCTCAGTTCTCCTTTAGGGGTGAAGCAATATATCTCATCCTGATACAGATTGAGCTTAAAACTTTCTATCAGCTGACTCGAAGCTTCTTCCTCTTTGTTTGCTGTTTCAAATGTATCTCTTATTGAGCGAACCCATTCTTCGATTTTCTTATCGTTTAATTTTACGTTTTCCTTGTATTTCCAGTGTGCGGCAATACCTTTCTCAGCAATTTCATGCATTTCCCTTGTTCTTATCTGAACCTCGACGAGTTTGCCTTCTTTGCTCATAAGTGTTGTATGAATTGACTGGTATCCGTTTTGTTTTGGAAGGGAGATATAATTTTTAAATCTTTCGGGAATAGGTATATAAATTTGAGAGCAAATTCCGTATACAGCAAAACAATCGTATTTATTCAGGGTATCGAGAATAATTCTCACCGCAAACAAATCGTATATCTCGTCGAATGATTTCACCCGTGTCTTTAGTTTTCGGTAAATGCTGTATATGTGTTTTGCCCTTCCGTAAATCTCGAATTTATAATTTTCATTTAAGAGAGCATCTTTGACCGGCTCGATAAATTTTTTAATGAACCTTTCCCTTTCCCTTTTCTTTTCCTTAATCTTGTTTGCAATTTCGTCATATGCTTTCCTGTCTAGATATTTGAACGATAAATCTTCGAGTTCTGATTTAACATTCGACAAGCCGAAACGGTGTGCAAGGGGGGCATAAATCTCCAGCGTTTCCTGTGCCATCCTGTATTGGCGAGTATTCGGAAGGAATTCCAAAGTTCTTAAATTGTGAAGCCTGTCTGCAAATTTAATCAGCATTATTCGTATATCCGAAGTCATAGAGAGAAGCATTTTCTTGTATGATTCAATTTGCTTCAGTTCGTAGTTTTCAGCCAAACCTTCTATTTGGGTGGCACCGTCAATTATTTCCGCAACCTCGTTACCGAACTCCGCCAGCAGGTCTTTTATTGTAAATTTCGTATCTTCCACCACATCGTGCAGTAATGCGGCGGCAACAGAAATATCATCGAGAGGGATTTCTTTAGCAACTATCAGAGCAACCTCATAGGGATGAGAAAAATAAGGTTCTCCCGATGCTCTTTTATCGTTTTTATGAGCTTCGAGTGCAAACCGAAAAGCATTTGTAATCAGGTTTTCATTAATTTTTTTCGTTGACAGATTTGCTCTGCACTGCTGTAAGAGTTCATCGAGTTTTTTTCTGTAGTAGTTACTTAACATTTTTAATTATTGCTTCTTATAAATTATGTACCAAACAGCCTGTCACCAGCGTCTCCGAGTCCGGGTAAGATATAACCCTTGTCGTTCAGTTTTTCATCCACGCTGCAAGTCATTATTTTTATATATTTTTTCTGCTTATTATTAAATCTTTTTTCTATTGCGTTTAATCCTTCGGGTGCGCACAGGAGTGAAACCAAATCTATGTCTTTTATACCCATATTCAGCAGATATTCAATGGTGAAAATCGAGCTCCCGCCTGTTGCCACCATCGGGTCGAGTATAATTACTTTTAAATTATCTTTATTTTTAAATTCAGGGAATTTGAAATAATATTTAATCGGTTTTAATGACTCTTCGTCCCTGTATAAACCCATATGGCTGACGTTAACACCGGGAAGCAGAGTTGTAAAGCCCTGCAATAATCCAAGCCCTGCTCTTAATATCGGAAGCAGAACCACTTTGTGCTTTACGGCTTTACCTTTACATTTTTTCAGGGGTGTTAAAAGAGTAATATCTTCGGTTTTCAAAGTTGCGTAAACAAAACTTGCCAATAAAAATGAAATCTTATCGAGTGATTCTTTGAATTCGTGTTTCACAGTATTTTTATTCCTCAATACCGACAGATAATGAGAGACCAATGGGTGTTCGATTATTGTGTAGTTAATCATAAAAGATATTATTTAATCATAACCTGTTCCCAAAGCAGGATTGCCCGCTGCAACCGGGCTTTAGGAACAAGTATTAAGGAAATATTATAATAATTCTACGCTTAGCGCAGTTGTTAAATTCTGTACGGATTTGGCACTCTGACCTTTAGCAGAAATTTTTAAATCCAGCATAATATTTGTGCTGGTTTCTTTTTTGACTATGCATCCTTTAGTTATATTAAATACTATTGTACCTGTTCCTCCGGCTTTTGAGTCGCTTATTTTAACATTCAGACCGGTCTTGTCTTTCTGTTCCTTGCTGATAAAATCGATTCCGAGATTTGCTTCGATGTTGGCAATGGCTTCACCGTTTGAGACCTGATATTCCTTTATCTTATAACTTAATACATTTTTTATCGGGAATACGAGTAAGCTCGATTCCACGTTGAATGACCAGCTTGAATCTCTATATACTTCACCACCGCCAAATTTCTGAAACTGGTTCTGGAGTATACTTTTCAATGATTCTGCACCCATTGATTCTTTAATTGTGGCTTTGTCCTGCGGACTTAATGTATCACCGAGAGCTTTAAAGATATTATTATGAATCTGCTCGAGTTCATATACATCATAGATTTCACCTGTAGGCGAGACTCGCATCTTAAAATCCTGTCCTATTAAAGCGTTATACTGAATGAAATCCGGCATGGAATGAACCGAATCTTTTATGTTCGAATTGAATATCTGTGCCAGTGATGAGTCTCCGCTTGAAACTTTCGAAGTAATTGAAATGCTGTCGAATTTCATTTTATATGTTATTACTCCTGAACTGTTAACTTCAGAGACTTCTTCGGAATAATAATATGTCATAATCTGTTCCGAAGTGATTTCTTTATCCTGGGTTGCGGGACTTTTTTCTTTGGAAACAGTTTTTGCTGACATCTTATATCTGAACTTGTCATTGACTTTTGGTGCATATTTTAAGTCCGCCTTTTCACCTTTATCGTCCTTTTTAATTAATTCACTTGTAGTCTTTTTATCGTCATCGGTTTTATTTTTATCATCCTTCTTGTCGCATGAAGCCAATGAAATTAAACCGAGAATAATAAAAAAAAACAAGAATCCACTGCTAATTTTTTTAAACATCAAAAAATCTCCTTAAATTTATTTAATTTATTGAAAAATACCATTTTTAAAATCTATTTTCAATTTGAAATTAGACTCAAATTTTGGTTTGATACTTACTCTTAAAAACGATATTTTATGAGTCCAATTAATCGGGCGATTAGCTCAGTTGGTTAGAGCACTTCGTTTACACCGAAGGGGTCTGAGGTTCGAATCCTTAATCGCCCACACGTAATATTTTTAAATTTTACAGGTTTTTCCTTCTCTTAAGAATTATTTACCGATTTATAAGTTATTTAAAATTAAAATTAGCAATTTTACTAAAATTTAAATATTAATTTTATGAGATATGCAAAAAGAATGAACAACCTCGGAACTGAAACAGCTTTTGAGGTACTGGCTAAGGCTAAAAAGCTCGAAGCCGAAGGTAAACATATTATTCACCTCGAAATCGGCGAGCCCGATTTCGATACACCGAAAAACATCGTTGATGCCGCAATCAGGTCGTTACAGGCAGGTGATACGCATTATACCCCGTCAGCAGGGACGATGGAAGTGAGAACTGCCATTGCAAAGTATGTCAGCAAGACCCGCGGATTGAACTTTGTTCCGGATGAGGTTGTAATGGTACCCGGAGGAAAGCCGATTATGTTTTATTCAATCATAGCGCTCGTGGAAGAAGGGGACGAGGTGATTTATCCGAATCCGGGTTTTCCGATTTATGAATCAATGATTAACTTTATGGGCGGGAAGGCTGTTCCTATTCAGCTGAAAGAAGAAAAGGAATTTGCTTTCGACCCGGGAGAACTGAGAAAACTGGTTAATGACAAGACAAAGATGCTGATTCTAAACACTCCTCATAATCCGACTGGCGGAATTCTGACAAGAAAGGACATCGAAAAGATTGCAGAAATAATAAAAGATAAAGATATAGTAATACTGAGCGATGAAATTTACAGCCGTTTGATTTTCGAAGGCGAGCCGTTCAGCATTTCACAGGTTCCCGGATTTAAAGAGAGGACAATTATACTCGACGGTTTTTCCAAGACCTATGCAATGACCGGCTGGAGAGCGGGTTACGGCGTGATGAATGCAGACCTTGCACAGAAAGTTGCAAAGCTGATGACAAACAGCAATTCCTGCACGAATGCTATGGTACAGAAAGCCTGCATCGAAGCCTTAGAAGGACCGCAGGACGGTGCGGATAAAATGAGAGCAGAGTTCATAGCAAGAAGAGAAATTATAGTGGAAGGTTTGAATACGATTAAAGGTTTCTCCTGCATTATGCCGCACGGTGCATTTTATGCATTCCCGAATATAACGAAGACAGGTTATAATTCAAGAGAGTTGAATGACCATTTGCTCTATAATGGCGGAGTAGCCGCACTTTCGGGTACTGCATTCGGTAAATTCGGAGAAGGATATTTAAGATTCTCCTATGCGAACTCAAGAGAAAATATCAAGGAAGCAATAAATAGAATTAAAAACGTATTGTAAGATCGTATAAAAATTAGTTGTATAAAAAGCATCCCAGTTACGGGATGCTTTTTTTTATTATTTCAACTAAGCAAAAGGTTGTATCAAGTTAATTAATCTTACAATTACTACTTTATATCTCCCTTTTAATAATTCATAAAGAATGGTAAATTTATAACAATAACGAGTTAAGTAAAATCCCGATTTATCGGGATTAATTTTCTGAACTTACAGTGATTTAAATTAGTTTTAAATAATATGGTTACGGATTTTTTAATAATCGGAAGCGGAATTGCCGGGCTTTCACTTGCATTAAAACTCAGCGAGTTCGGCAAGGTATTGATAGTAACAAAAAAGAAGAAAGCCGAATCGAATACGAACTATGCGCAGGGTGGAATTGCATCCGTTCTGGGAAAGGATGATAACTTCGAGCTTCACATTCAGGATACGCTCGGCTGTGGGGCGGGTCTCTGCAACAGAGAAGCCGTGGAAAAAATCGTCCTCGAAGGTCCGATTCGCATAAACGAGCTGATAGATTACGGCGTAAAATTTTCAAAGGAAGAAGGACATCTAAGGCTTGGTAAGGAAGGCGGGCATTCACGCAACAGGATTGTACACGCCAAGGATTTAACAGGAAAGGAAATTGAGAGAGCATTGCTTTTCGATATATCGAAGAATAAGAATATTAAAATACTCGAATATGTTTTTGCCATAGATTTTCTGACCGAAAAAAATCTGAGAACTCATACTTCTCCGGGCAGCAGTAAAAAGTGTTTCGGCATATACGCGCTCGATGCCAAACGAGGGAAAGTAATAAAGATAGTCTCGCAAAAAACAATTCTCGCTACCGGGGGGCTGGGACAGGTTTATCTGCATACTACTAATCCGGCGATTGCAACCGGTGACGGGTTCGCAATGGCATACCGTGCGGGATGCGAGCTTGCCAATATGGAATTTGTACAGTTTCATCCTACGTCATTGTATGAAAAGGAAGTAGAGGACGATACACAGGTTTTTCTGATTTCAGAGGCAGTAAGGGGTGCAGGTGCGGTATTGAGGAGAAAAGACGGGAAAGAGTTTATGCATAAATACGACAAGAGGAAATCGCTCGCTCCGAGGGATATAGTGGCGAGAGCAATTGATAACGAGCTGAAGAAAAGCGGCGAGCAGTTTGTTTATCTTGATTTAAGCCTCATAGGTGTAAAAAGAATAAAGGATAGATTCCCGAACATATACGAAACCTGCCTGAAAAGGGGAATCGATATCACAAAGGAAATGATACCCGTAGTTCCGGCGGCACATTACGCATGCGGGGGCGTAAAGACAGACCTGAACGGAAGGACAAATATCGAAAATTTATTCGCCTGCGGAGAGGTAACCATGACCGGCGTGCACGGGGCAAACCGTCTCGCATCGAATTCACTTCTCGAAGCGGTTGTATTTTCGGACAGCATTTATCAGTACGTAAAATCGAACATAAAGAAAATTAAGCAGCATGAATTTTTAACAGGACAGGAATTAAAAGATTTATCCGAAGGTATATTCGAATGGGACGATTCGGGAACGACTAATGCCGACGAATGGATTTTGATATCGCACAACAAAAAAGAAATAAAGGAAATAATGAGCGATTACGTGGGTATAGTAAGGAATACATACCGCTTAAAAAGAGCGCTGACGCGGATTAAAATGATGAAAAAGGAAATAAAAGAATATTACAACAGAACGAAAGTTACCGTAGAGCTGCTCGAACTGAGAAATCTAGTCCTGACAGCTTTTATAATAATTAAATCCGCACTAAACAGGAATGAATCCAGAGGACTGCACTACATGCTGGATTTTCCCGAAAGAGATGACAGAAATTTTTTAAAAGACACGATAATAATGAAGAAAAACAGCCGATAAAATGCAGGAAGTCAGGAAAAATATTTTATCAATCGTAATTGTGACATGGAACAGCGAGGAAGACATTGAGGAATGTCTTGGTTCGATTTATAATTCGTTTTATAATGAATCGGTACTGAGAATCGAAACGATTGTTGTAGACAACAAGTCATCCGATAACAGCGCTGCTATCGTAGAGAGCTTCATAAGAGCTAATCCTTATAATGTAAGACTGATTAAAAACTCAGAAAATGCCGGATATACAAAGGGATGTAATCAGGGAATGAAAATTGCCTCCGGGGAATTTGTTTTACTGCTGAATCCCGATACAAAAATAAGGAACGATGCTATGCAAAAAATGGTTGATTTTTTGCAGGTAAGAAATGATGTTGGAGCTGTCGCTCCTCAGCTATTAAATAATGATAATAATGTACAGTATTCCTGTAGGAAATTTCCAAAATACACGGATATGTTTTTTGAAATATGTCTGCTTTCTTCAGTTTTTTTTAAAAGCAAATTTTTTGCAAGATGGAAAATGCGATATTTTAGCCATGAGGAGCTGTCCGAGGTCGAACAGCCGATGGGAGCAGCGCTGATGATTAGAAATGATTTGCTGAAAAAAATAAATTACATGGACGAGAGGTTTTATATGTTTTTTAACGACATCGATACATGCAAGCAGATTTACAATCTCGGTTACAAAATATATTTTAATCCGGATGCGAAGATTTATCATAAAATGGGGAAAAGCATTTTTAAAGACAGAGCAAGGATGATAAAAGCCTGGAACAAAGATTGCCTGAAGTATTTCAGGAAAAACGGCTATAATTCCTTACTGCACTTTTTTTTGTATATTGTATTAAAAACTACTGGTTTTGTTAGAGTTATTTTCGTTAAGATTTTTTCTTGAAAAAAGCGGAAGAATTGGATTTTATAAATTTTTTGAAATAATTATTTTTATTGATATTTTAAATTTAGCTGATGCTGGAAAATTTATCGAATAGAGAGAAAGAAGTTTTACGGTACATTGTTGAAAATTTCATTAAATATGCGCTACCTGTCGGCTCGAGGGCAATTTCCAAGCAGACGGATTTAAACCTTTCGTCGGCTACCATCAGAAATGTAATGAGCGATCTCGAGGATCTGGATTTACTCGAAACTCCGCATACTTCCGCTGGCAGAAAACCGACTGACAAAGGTTACAGATATTACGTGGATTCATTAATGAACAAGGAATCACTGAATAAAGCCGAAATAAACTTCATAAAGAACCAGATTGAAGATTCTAAAACCTCCGTTGTGGATAACGAGGATTTATTCATTGAAACATCAAGAATCCTGGGCAAAATTTCTCATCAGCTGGCTGTTGTTACGCAGCCGTTTTTAAGTTCGGGTGTCTTTGAAAAGCTCGAATTGATAAATATCTCTTCGAAAAAGATACTCGTGGTTTTGAATATAAAATCCGGATATGTAAGAACGGTGATAATGGAGGTTGAGAGCGAGATATCCCGAGATAAACTCGACAAACTGACATCATTTCTGAACGAAAGGCTTCAGGGGCTGACTCTAAAGCAGATAAGGGAAACCTTTGAAGAGAGAGTGAGCGATTATAAATATGAAGAGCCGGAACTGATTCAGATGTTCATTAACTCGATAGACAAGTTATATTTCGACGAGGAAAAAGGCAGAAAAATATTTGTCGGCGGTACAGGGGATATTATTACACAACCTGAGTTCGATGACCCGAAAAATTTTAAAAATATTATTGACCTGACGGAAGATAAAAATCTTGTGGTTCATATTTTTCAAAGACCCGGAAGCAGTGTTGACGAGATTACAATTTCTATCGGTTCCGAAAACCAGGAAAGAAAATTAAAAGATTACAGCGTGGTATATACTTCGTACAGCTTCGGGGAAATAAAAGGCAACATAGGCATAATCGGACCGAAGAGGATGAATTACAAAAAAATGATTTCTTTAATCGAGTATACTTCGAAATTAATATCAGAGAAGTAAATGACAGAATCTAAAAAACTAATTTGATAACATAAAATCCATGACGAAACACGATAAACATAAGGAAGAAAAAAAAGAAATAAAAATCAAAGATGCAACCGAGGAAGTAAAATCGGAAGATGCAAAAATAGCCGATGAAAAAACTGAAATAGAGAAGGTGAAAAAAGAACTGGAGATTTACAAGGACTCTCTGCTAAGGAAAGCGGCGGAATTCGAGAATTATAAAAAAAGAACAGAAGGTGAAATTTCAAATTATATTAAATACGCATCCGAGCATTTGATAAAACTGCTGATTCCTGTATATGATGATATCAGCCGCTCGCTCGACTCGATACAGAAGGGAGAGACAAAAGATTTCGAGACCCTGAAAAAAGGCGTTGAACTTATTTTTAATAAATTCGAAAAAATTCTTAAGAAAGAAGGTTTAAAAGAAATGGATGTTCTGGGAAAAGAGTTCGATGTGAATCTCTGCGATGCACTGCTTCAGGTTCCAAAGGATGATGTTAAACCCCACACTGTTATTGATGTGGTAGAAAAAGGATATTTTCTGAAAGATAAAGTAATAAAACACGCGAAGGTACTTGTATCGGCAGAAATAACGAAAGCAGAGGAAAATAAAGAAAAGGAAAATGACTAAACGCGATTATTATGAAATTCTCGGGGTTGGCAGAAATGCATCGAGTGATGAGATAAAATCTTCTTACAGAAAACTGGCTATGCAGTACCATCCGGACAGGAATCCGGGAAATAAGGAAGCGGAAGAAAAATTCAAGGAATGTGCGGAAGCATATGAGGTGCTATCCGATTTGCAGAAACGTCAGCGTTACGACCAATTCGGGCATCAGGGTGTGGATTCAACAGGTTTTCACGGGTTCGATAATATTAACGATATATTTTCGCACTTCAGCGATATTTTCGGCGGATTCGGGCGCGGAGGAGGAAGTATTTTCGACGATTTCTTCGGCGGGAGTTCTTCCAGAAGAAGCCGTTCAAGGGGAATTCCGGGCTCGGACCTGAAAATTAGTCTGAAACTTACTCTCGAGGAAATTGCAGACGGAATCGAAAAGACGTTAAAGGTAAGAAAATATAAACCCTGTAAAACATGCGGAGGGACGGGAGCAAAATCGGGAAGCGGTTATACAACCTGCACTTACTGCAACGGTACGGGAGAGATAAGGCAGGCAACCCGCTCAATATTCGGGCAGTTTATAAATGTTTCAGAATGTCATCACTGCAATGGTGAAGGCCGGATAGTGAAAGAAAAATGTCCCGACTGTTCCGGTGAAGGTAGAATTAAATCCGAATCTACAATTAAGGTAAATATTCCTGCGGGTGTAGTGGAAGGTAATTACATTCCTCTGCGGGGGCAGGGAAATTCGGGTGGCCGCGGCGGTGAAAACGGTGACCTGCTTGTATTCATAGAGGAAGCACAGCATAAATTTTTTGCGCGTCTGAACGATGATATTATTTATGAACTCGATATAAGTTTTCCCGATGCCGTAATGGGTGTGGATGTTGTGGTGCCTACTTTAAAAGGAAAAGCGAAGTTGAAGGTGGAAGCGGGGACACAGGCGGGAAGCGTTCTCAGGATGAAAGAAAAGGGAATAAAGCACCTCAACGGCTACGGCAGGGGAGACCAGCTTGTGAAAGTGAATATAATTACACCTAAAAAAATATCTTCGAAAGAAAAAGACCTCTTAAAAGAACTATCTAAATCGGATAATTTTAATCCGAAAAAAACGAAGGATTAGTTTGTAAAGTTCATAAAGTTTATAAAGTTATAAACTTTACAACTCTTTTCTTTGTTTAATAAAATAAAAAAATGCGATATATAATTTTGCTCACGGCAATTATTTTGCTGGGATGTACACAAATTAAAAATCAAAATTTACAAACTATAAACGCAGATTCGACAAAAAAGAATATGAATTATAATAAACTAACGCCCGAAGAGGAAAGAGTGATTTTGCACAAAGGTACGGAAAGGCCTTTCACGGGAGAGTACGAGGATTTTTTTGAAAAGGGAACTTATATTTGCAAAAGGTGCGATGCTCCGCTTTACCGCTCGGACAGCAAGTTCAGTTCGGGATGCGGATGGCCGAGTTTCGATGATGAAATTCCGGGTGCGGTGAAAAGAGTGAAAGACAGCGACGGTATGCGTACTGAAATAATTTGTAATAACTGCGGTGCTCATCTCGGGCACGTTTTTCTCGGCGAGGGCTTTACGGGAAAGAATACGAGGCATTGTGTAAATTCTATTTCATTAAAATTCATAAAGGATACAACCGAAGTGAAAACAGAAAAAGCTATATTTGCGGGTGGATGTTTCTGGGGTGTGGAATATTATTTTCAGAAAGCAAAAGGCGTGTTCTCCACTGATGTCGGATATATCGGCGGGTATAAAGACAATCCGACTTATAAAGAAGTCTGCTCGGGAACTACGGGACACGTAGAAGCGATAGAAGTTACTTTCGATGCTACTAAAACCACATATGAAGATTTGGCAAAACTCTTTTTTGAAATTCACGACTTTACGCAGACAAACGGTCAGGGACCCGATATAGGCGAGCAGTATCTGTCCGAAATTTTTTATCTTGACGAAAATCAGAAACAGATTGCGGAAAAACTGATTAAGATTTTAACCGATAAAGGTTATAAAGTAGCAACCAAGCTCAGACCGGCAACCACATTCTGGAAAGCCGAAGACTACCATCAGGAATATTATCAGAAAAACGGTCACGAGCCGTATTGCCACGGGTGGAGGAAGATTTTTTAAGAGCTCAAACCACAAAGGTACGAAGGACGCAAAGAGTAAGTATAAAAAGCCATCTTTGTTATTTTCAAAAGTTTTGTTAGGAATTTAGCGATTTACAAATGCTACTAAGCTATCATAGTAACATGAAAATGAGTTTTCATTATTTTATTTCTGATTGAACTTTCCTATCCATATCATCGTGTATTATTTTCCGCAATTCATCAGTCCAGATGATATGACCGCCTTCGGGCAGGATTCGTATATCCGCTAATATTCCTTTTTTTATCAGAGTTTTTTGGAACAACGCTACGGGTCTGTTTAATCCGAACGGGTCATTATCTGCAACGTAGATGTGAATTTTATTTTGAAGAAGTTTTATTTTTTGTTTATCTAATCCAGATACTATTTTGCTTAAGTCATGTGCTTTCCAAGATTCGGCAACTTCCGGATTAACCTTTCCCGTGTACCAATCGTAAAGATAGAGCGGCTCTCCGTCACTGCCTTTTTTACTAAACACTGCGTCGAAGGAATACATCTGCTCTCCCCATCCTTCTATCAGGTCAACTCCTGTGAAATCTTTCATCGTAACGGAAGGATATTTTTCCTTTACACCTTTTACAAGATATTTAATATTTCCCTTTTCATCAAAAAACATATTAGCATTTTTTTCATAAATGTTTGTACCAATAAAATCGGTAAAATCAACAGGGTCCGGAGCACCGGCATAGGCACCGCCGAACATTTCCGGGTAATTAATTAGAAGCCATAAAGAAGCCCAAGCCCCCGAGGATTGCCCCATTAAAAATCTCGTCTTCGGATTTTTCATTACCCTGAATTCATTTTCTATAAAGGGAATTAACTCTTTGAAAAAAGTTTCTTCTCTGGGTCCGTTGGTTTCCGAATTGCAGAACACATGGTAACCTGTCCTGCATTCGTGATTTACAAAAATGTATATTTTCTCCTCGCCAAATCCTTTCATCCCGTATCGCTTCTGTGGTTCATTATACAGTGCATCGAAATGAGATGACTCCCATCCGCCGAAAATATAAACCGAAGGATATTGTTTAAAATTATCCTTGAAATAGCTTTCCGGTAGTATAACTGCTGCCTGTATTGAATCCGGCTTTCCATAAAACTTGGTCAACAAATCACTTCTGACATTTATCTCTTTTAATAATTCGGTCTCTTTAAATTTCTTAGGTCCTCTCCATAAGATGTTAAATATTAATTCAAGAGGCTCTGACATTTTCCCCCTCTCGAGATAAATAATTTTTTTTGAAGTAACAGCATTTCCTAAAGCTTTTAGGGTTCTTCCTTCTTTGTTTGTTTTTATTGCTGCCTGAACAACATACCAGCCGTTTAATGAATCCAAATCCCCGTTCCAGCAAATTGCATTTGTGCGGTCGAGCAAAATAGTTTCAGCAGGTTTCCATTCTTTCACATCCCACGCAAAAGTAGGTTGAGGATTGAAGATATCCGGATTATTTACAGATTTTGCCGTGTCGGAATTAAATCCTAAAATTATCCTTCCGCTGACAGGTGTTTTGCTCACTTCTTCTGTAAATGTAAATCGTATTTGTAAATTTTTTGAATTATTGCTGTTTGATTGGGAAAAAACAACGGAAATTTGTAATAAAATTACAAATGAAATAATTAAAAATTTTTTCATAACAGGTTTTATTTTGTGAAAATTATTTTTAAATACCAATAAATTTGGATGCTAAATAATTTATATGATTTTAGACGTATTCATCATTAAAAAGTTGCAGAATAGTATAGACTGCAAAACGGTAAGTGGTTTGTACACCTAACGGGATTCGAACCCGTAATCTTCGCCTTGAGAGGGCGATGTCCTAACCGTTAGACGATAGGTGCTGATTAATTAAAATTAAATATTAAATGTCAAAAATTAAATATAAAAAGAACGTTCCCGAAGAGGACTTCAGGAACTAGTTATTAAAAAATTCTTAATATTTAGTAAAAAAAATCTATTTCAAAAATCAATTCTGTATTCAAATTTTTAAAACGGTTTTTTTAATCCGAAGCCGACACCCATCGATAAATTGAAACAGAATTTCGGCAGGAATGTCATACCCGCATTGAACCTTGCAAATCTCGTTTCTGCTGAGCCTCCGATACCAAACTTTACACCGTTGTCACCTTCACTATCGAATGCCGCAGTTGTCTCATAAATACCTGCAGGATTTTTACTCGGGTCGTAATATTTGGTCTTATAGCTAAATTTCAGTTTCGAGTAATCGTATCCAAGAAGCGAATAAAAATTTATTCTCCATACTCTTTTGCTGGCTATTCCGCATATAGTATATGAATTTGCACTTATAATATCCCCGAGGTTAAGGTTCTGATAAGCAAAACCAACTCCGAAATCGAGAGGCATCTCTTTTACAAAATCATCAGATATGCTGTGTTGAATTCCAATACCGAAAAGCGAAATGTGCCCGAGGTCACCTGTTTTTATCTTAGGCAATGCTCTTAATGTAAGACGTGTTCCCAGAACATTTCCGATTGAAGCCTGCGGGAAAACGACAGGAATAATTCCAATATCAAATCCTTTTGGGTAATATATTGGGTCATAACCGGATGGATTTCCGCTAATTAAGGTTTGAGTCGATGGTCCGACGGCTGTCGATACTGTTTGCAGTGAATTATCATAAGGCGAACGAACCAGGAACTGCTCGTCAGAACTTGGAACAGGAACGAAAACTGCGGTTACTCCTATATCCAGGCTGAATAAATCCTTCATTGCCTTTACGCTTACCCAGCCGTTGTTCATCAGTAGTCCCAACGCATCCACTATCGGCTGAGAATAACCTTTTCCAAAGTCAGCAGTGTATTTATTCATCCTGTTCTCGAGGTTCTGAGAGAAAGCAAAAGACGTGATTACAAAAACAAGAAGAAAAACCGAAAAAACTTTTTTCATAATTTACCCCCGTTTGATTTGTTTATGGAAATTAGTTAAATAATATTAAAATAAAAATTTAAATTTATTTGAATATAAATCTTACAAGCTCTTCCTTTGTATGGTCATCGTTTATCTCGATGAAAGAATTTCTGTCCCTGTTCAGTGCAAGCCAGTTGGAAATTACTTTTATCTCATCCAGCTCTTCGGCTGTGTATTTATGTTTTATGTATTTACTCAATGAAAAGTAGAGGTATTCGGTTGTTTCGGTAATGTCTTCAAGAAAATTCTTCTGGTCGAAGTCTCCGTTTTTATCCATTGTATATGTATTCATAAGCTTGCCGTTATGAATGAAAAACACCTCTCTTTTCTGCGGTGTATCGCATTTGATAATTATTTTTTTATTATTGATTGCCGAAGTAATTACTTTCTGGAAGCTCATCACTTTTTCCAAATCCAGAAGCCTGTCCCTGAGCGAAGCCGCTTTTTCGAATTCCATTCTCTCCGAAAGCTTTGTCATAAGCTTTTTATAAAGCGTTCTTGACGAGTTTCTGTCGAGTTCGGTGATATAGTTATGCGCTTTAATGATTTCTTTTCTGTATTCCTCTTTTGAAACGGAAAGGTTGCAGGGAGCATCGCACTGGCCGATGTCGTAGTACATGCAGTTGGAGTTGTTTTTCGACGCTTTGATTTTTTTGCTTTCGCATTTGCGGATTTTATACTTCTCTTTTATTTCCCTTAAAAGCTGGTTCACAGTACGCCTGCTTGAAAACGGTCCGTAATAATTTGCCCCGTCGTTTTCGATTTCATAAACTTTTTCGATTTTCGGAAAATCGTTTTGCACGTCGATTTTCAGGAACGGGTGAAAGCGGAAACGCTTAATGGCTGTGTTGAAGCGGGGCTTGTGCTTCTTGATTAATTTCGATTCGAGTATGAGAGCGGAAAGTTCCGAATCGGTGATTTCGAATTCGAGCTTCTGGATGTTAGCAAGAAGTCGTTTTATTTTATAAGGCAGTTCGGAGTTATGCCGAAAGTATGACGATAATCTCTCCCTCAGATTTTTTGCCTTGCCGATATAAAGTATCTCACCCGAAGCGCTTTTGAAAAAATACACTCCCGGATTTTTCGGAATGTCTTTCAGCTTAATGTTTACGCGTTTAAGTGCGGGTGATTTCTTCTCTTCGGTATAGATTTTTTTATTCTGGAAAGTCAGTAATTCGTCGAGCGATTCGATTTCATATTCTTCCTGCAGAACATCGAGAAAATACAGAAGTATTTTTGCGGTTGCCATAGTGTCGTCGAAAGCCCTGTGTTTTCTATCCTGCGTGATGCCGAGGTAATCTGCAACATTTCCGAGCGATTTGGATTTCAGCTGCCTGAGCAGTCGTCTTGCGAGCTTGCATGTGCAGAGTGTTCTGACGGAAAACTTTACCGGCTCATCCATTCTTTTAAAGGATTCCGAAACGAATTTATAATCGAACAAGACGTTATGCCCGACGAAAATTGTATTTTCATAATTAATATCTTCGAAGAAATTTATGATTTTCGGTGCTACTTCGTCGAATACGGGTTTATCTATTACGTCTTCGTTAGTAATTCCCGTAAGGTATGTAATTTCCTTAGGTATATGCTGTTTCGGGTTGATTAAAGTCGAGAATTTATCCGTGATTTCTCCGTCCTGAATTTTCACGAGGGAAATTTCAGTAATGCGGTTATAATGAGGGGAAAGCCCTGTCGTTTCCACATCGCATACAACATAAGTGGCATCGAGTAGGTGTAATAAATTATTTTCCCTTTTCTTCATACGCAGATAAAATTACTATAAAGTGAGATAACAGTAAACTGAATAATTTTTCATATCACTCAAAAGACTATTTATTTATAATATTGATTTTCATATTTTTAGCTAAACAATAAAATCGGGGGAAATTTTAATATGAAGAACAAAATCACGTCAGTTTTTTTAGTTATTATTTTATCTGCTTTTATTTTTTCGGGATGCGGAAAAAGCGAAAAGCCGAAGAAGAAATTCGATACAACACCGGTATCAATCAAGCAGTTCGATACTCCTCCCGGAGCAGACCCTTCTGTAAGTGCTGAACTGGGCGGCAGCGGATTCAAGGGCGAAGGATGGGAAACCAAAGCCGATTACAACATACTCGGGAATCCAAAAGCTGTCAAAGGCGGCAGTCTGATAATGTCAATGAAAAATTTTCCTGCAACGCTAAGGATACTTGGAAAAGATTTTAACTCGGAATTTAATTTGATGACTGAAAATATGTTATATGAGGCATTGCTGGATGTTGACCCTGTAACGGGTGAATTTATTCCTCGACTTGCAACGCACTGGAAAATTTCGGATGATAAGGTATCATATAAATTCAGGCTGAACCCCGATGCACGCTGGGCGGACGGAAAACCTGTCATTGCGGAGGATGTAATTGCTACTTGGAATAAATTCGTAGACCCGGAAACGCTCGACCCTTATATGAGTGAGGTGTTCGGCAGTTTCGAGAAACCCATAGCGGAGAGTAAGTATATCATTTCGGTAAAGTCGAAGGAAAAAAACTGGAGACAGTTTACATATTTTACAACAGGAATGAAAATTTTACCTGCGCATATAATCGGCGGGATATCGGGAAAAGATTTTATGGAAAAATACCAATTTGAGTTTATTCCCGGTACAGGTGCCTATATAGTGGATAAAAATGAAATCAAAAAAGGCCAGTCCATAATGATACGCAGGCGAAGCGATTACTGGGGTGAGAAAGAAAGATTTGCAACGGGATTGTATAATTTCGACTTGGTGAGATTTGAAGTGAACAACGATGAAAATATGGAGTTTGAAAAATTCAAGAAAGGTGAAATAGATATAAACATAGTAAGCAGGGCGCAAATCTGGGCTGAGAAATTCGATTTCGATGATTATAAGAGAGGTTTGATAATAAGAAGAAAAATATTTAATGAGAATCCCGTTGGTGTATCAGGAATTGCAATGAATATAAGAAAAGAACCTTTCAATGATATACGAATTAGAAAAGCATTCGCTTTTATGTTTGATAGAAATAAGTTTAATGAAAAACTTTTCTTTAATGCATATCTTCCGATGGATTCTTATTTTCCCGGAACAGTTTACGAAAATCCGAATAATCCGAAAATCAGGTTTAATATAGATTCTGCTCAAAGGCTTCTTTCAGAGGCGGGCTGGAAAGAGAAGGATAAGGAAGGATATTTAACAAAGGACGGAAAAATATTTGAGGTCGAATTGCCGTTTCAAAAAGGAATGGACAGGTATCTTACAATATATCAGGAAGATTTGAAAAAAGTCGGAATAAAATTGAATCTCAAGGAAATTGATGCGACAACAATGTTCAAACTCGGCAACGAAAGAAATTTCAAGTTGTTACCGATTACCTGGGGTGCTACACAGATTCCGAATCCCGAAAATACATTAAAATCTACAACAGCCGACCAGGAAGGGAGTGCAAACTGGCCCGGAATAAAAAACCCAAGAATTGATGAGCTATGTACAGCTTATGATACTGTATTCGATATAAAAACGAGAATTAACATATTAAGGAAAATAGATATTTTAGCTTGCAATGAATTCGGGTATATCTTCAGTTGGTATCCGCCTTATTTAAGAGTAGCGTTTCATAATAAATTCGGTTTCCCGGAAGGCATAGTCGCAAGGGATTTCAGTGCTATTACTGTATTGCCTTATATGTGGTTTAATGATCCCGAGAAAGCGGCAGAATATGATGCGGCTGTAATTGATAAAACGAAAACTCTCCCTTCGGGAGATGAAGAGAATAAATACTGGCTTAACCTGAAAGAAAAGAAAAACACTAAGTAGAAATATTTAGAAAATATATTCTTATTTAATAGATGACGGGTTACTTTATACGCAGGCTTTTACTGATAATACCTACATTTATCGGAATAACACTTATAACTTTTCTGATTTTGCAGGTTGTCCCGGGTGGTCCGCTTGAAATGGAGTTGATGAAATTGCGTACGGGTAGTCAAAGCGGAGAGGTCGGCTCATCAACAAGCGGGACGGGTGCGATAAACATTCCCGAGTCCGCATTAAAAGAAATGAAAGAATTCTACGGATTCGATAAACCAATCATCGTAAGGTATTTAAACTGGCTCGGAAATATTGTCAGGTTTGATTTCGGGAAATCTTATGTATATGCAGAACCTGTATGGGATGTTATAGCATCGCGGTTTAAAGTCTCTGTTTATTTCGGATTAATTGGTTTTATACTCACTTACATTATTTGCGTCCCGCTGGGAGTAGCAAAAGCAGTTAAAAACGGCTCCAAGTTCGATTTCATTTCATCGTTTACCGTTTTCCTTGGATACTCAATTCCCGGCTGGGCTTTTGGCATATTTATGCTGATGCTTTTCGGAGGAGGAAGCTTTCTGAATGTATTTCCTCTGAGCGGATTCAGGTCCGATGATTTTGATTCTATGAATTTTTTCCAGCAGGTCTTCGACCAGTTACATCACACCATTCTGCCCGTACTGGCTTTTATGATAGGGAATTTTGCGACGATGACAATACTTACAAAAAATTCGGTTATAGAAAATTTAAGCCAGGATTATGTAAAGACGGCTTTTGCAAAAGGTATTTCGGAAAGAAGGGTCATATTTGTTCACGTATTGAGAAATTCTCTGATTCCGATTGTTACCGGCATCGGTGACTTTCTCGGAATAATTTTAACAAGCAGTATATTGATAGAAAAGGTTTTTAATATACAGGGGATGGGTCTGCTCATTTTTAATTCTATAATTAACAGGGATTATCCGATTACAATGGGGATACTGGTGATATCAAGCTTTTTAATGTTGTTGGGGAACATACTATCGGATATGATATATGCCTGGGTTGACCCCAGAATAAGATTCAAATAAAGTATGAAGAAAGACAAGATAAATAAAAAACATGGTTCTGTTTCTCTGTTTAAAAAAAGATGGAGAAAATTTAAAACTATAAAAAGAGGATATTATTCCTTCCTGATATTGATTTGTCTCTATTTGATTTCATTCATACTTCCTGTTTTCATAGGCAGGAATGCATTGATTGTCCGATACAGTGACAAGTATTATTTTCCGATTTTTTCTTATTACGAGGCAAGTGAATTTAATCAGAATATTTACGGCGAGGCAAATTACAGATTACTTAAAAAACAGTTTCAGGAAGAAAACAGCGGGAACTGGGTATTGATGCCTTTATATCCTTTCGGACCGAATGAAAGTCTCCTTGATGAAACAGAAGGTTACCCGCCGCATTCTCCATCGCTGGAGCACTTGCTTGGCACAGATACGAGCGGGCGTGATGTTCTTGCGCGTGTTGCATACGGATTTAATGTATCAATTTCATTTGCACTGTCGGTTACATTTTTTGCATTTCTGATAGGCATAATTGTAGGTGCAGTTCAGGGATTTTTCGGAGGTGTTGTGGATATAATATTTCACAGGTTTATCGAGATTTGGTCGACACTGCCATTTTATTATGTCATTATTATTGTGAGTTCACTACTTGTTCCGAATTTCTTTTTGCTGTGTCTGATAATGACTTTATTCGGATGGACGGGAATTACTTACTATATTCGCGGGGAGTTTTACAGGGAGAAATCAAGAGATTACGTTTCTGCTGCGGTAGCAATGGGAGCACCAAATCGTAAGCTTATTTTTAAACATATTCTGCCGAATTCCCTGACCCCGATAATTTCATTTGCACCATTCGCAATAGTGGGGAATATTGGAGTTTTGGTCAGTCTTGATTTTCTTGGTTTTGGATTGCCTCCACCAACTCCAAGCTGGGGACAGCTGATTGCACAGGGTATGGAAGAAATTCATTATTGGTGGCTTCTGTCTTTTCCATTGGTGATACAGTTTTTGACTCTGATTGGGATTGTATTTATAGGTGAAGCGGTCAGAGAGGCATTTGACCCGAAGGTATATTCGAGGCTGCGTTGATTTTTCGGTTTTCAAAAAACTTTTAATTGTGATGCAGGATAAAAAATTAGTTGATATAAAAAATCTCAAAACTTACTTTTTCGTCGAACCGATTGATTATAAATCAAAACCGGAAATTGATGAGACGTTGAAACCGTTTTATAGTGATAAAAGGTTGAGAGGTAAAGTTCCCGCTAAAGCAGTCGATGATGTCAGTTTCGATATTTATGAAGGAGAAGTTTTAGGGATTGTGGGTGAATCAGGCTCGGGAAAATCGGTAACGGCCTGTTCAATAAACAGGCTTATCCCGGATCCTCCCGGAAAAATAGTCGGGGGAGAAATATTATTTAAAGGAACCGACTTGCTGAAATTATCCTTCGAAGAAATAAAAGATTATAGAGGAAAAGAAATTGCCATGATATTTCAGGAACCTATGACATCGCTGAATCCGGTTTTAAAAATCGAAACTCAGCTGACAGAGGTCCTTTTGTATCACGAAAAAATATTGAAAGAGAATGCTGTCGATAAAGCGATTGAACTGATGGAATCTGTCGGAATACCGGACGCGAAAAAACGAATTAAGGATTATCCTCACCAATTCAGCGGTGGTATGAGGCAGAGAGTGGTGATAGCAATGGCTCTTGCGTGCAATCCCTCGCTTCTGATAGCTGACGAGCCGACAACAGCTCTGGACGTTACGATTCAGGCACAGATAATAGATTTAATGCTGAAGATAAAAAGCGAAAGGGAAAAGTCCGCTATACTTTTAATTACTCATAATCTCGGTATTGTTGCGGAAATGTGTCAGAGGGTAATAGTTATGTACGGCGGGAAAATTCAGGAAATCGCAGATGTAAATGAATTATTTAACAATCCGAAACATCCGTACACAGTAGGACTTCTCGAATCATTACCTGACCCTTATGTAAAAACCGGAAAGAAACTTAAATCGATACCAGGTCTGATTCCGCATATATTAGAATTACCGAAGGGATGTAGATTCTGTACCAGATGCACAAAAGCAACCGATGAATGCAGAGCCTCAGAGCCTGAATTGAAGGAGACTGGAAACGGTCATTTTGTAAGGTGTCATTATTTATAATTAGAATTTTTATGAATCAAGATAAAATACTCGAAATAAAAAATCTAAGCGTCAGATTTCCGGTGACGAGCGGATTTTTCAAAAGAAAAGTTGCGGATTTAAATGCAGTCGACGGCATCAATCTTGAAATCAAAAAGGGCGAAACTCTAGGATTGGTAGGAGAATCCGGCTGCGGGAAATCCACAATCGGAAAAGCGATTATCAAGCTTCTGGAATTTAATACGCACGATGTCGAAATTTCGGGTGAAATTTTTATAAATACTGAAGACGGAGTAATTGATGTTTTAAAATTAAGCGATAAAGAGCTGCGAAAATTCAGGGGATATATACAGATAGTTTTTCAGGACCCTTATTCATCGCTGAATCCGAGAATGTCTGTTGGTCAGATAATAGAAGAGCCGATGATATATCATTCCAAAATTGCCAAAAAGGACAGAGAAGAAAGAATTAATTACCTTCTTGAAAAAGTCGGACTGCAGACGGAGCAGGCAAAAAGATATCCTCACGAATTTTCGGGCGGACAGAGGCAGAGGATTGGGATTGCGCGTGCTCTTGCAACTAATCCCAAGCTGATAATAGCTGACGAACCCGTGTCGGCTCTGGATGTATCCATTCAGGCACAGGTAATAAATCTTTTACAGGAGCTTCAAAGCGAATTTGATTTAAGCATATTATTTATTGCTCACGATTTATCAGTGGTAGAGCATATCAGTTCACGTATAGCGGTAATGTATCTTGGCAATATTGTCGAAACCGGAATTTCCAGTGAAGTATATCATAATCCGATTCACCCGTATAGCAAGGCTCTTCTGTCTGCAGTACCATTGCCGAATTTGAAAAAGGAGAGGGTTGAGAGGATAATTTTAAAAGGCGATATTCCGACGCCTCTGAATAAACCGAGCGGGTGCGGATTCAGAACTCGTTGTCCGATTGCAAAACCGGAGTGTGCGGTGAAAACTCCTGAACTTGAGATGAAAAGGGAAGAGCATTTTGCAGCGTGTTTTTTTAGTTAATAGAATAAGTAAATATGCAATATGAGTAAACTATTAAATGAATACGAAAAACCAACAAAACAGCATTACAAAATTTTATTTCTTAGCTGGGCGGGGTGGGTATTCGATTTTTACGATTTGATACTCTATACTTTTTTAATGATACCCATAAAGCATGAATTGAATTTTTCGGATGTTCAGATTTCTTTCGTTCTTGGTGCAAGCCTTGCAGCAACTGCAATCGGAGGGGTAGTGTTCGGTTTTCTTTCTGATAAGTATGGAAGAAAAAGAGTCCTGCAGTGGACAATAATAACATACAGTATCGGGACATTTTTAAGCGGATTTTCTTATAACATAGAGTTGCTTTTACTTTTCAGGATTATTACAGGTCTTGGTGTCGGCGGCGAATGGGGAACAGGTCAGACATATATCGGAGAAACGTTTCCGGCTAAAGTAAGAGGAAGATACGGTGCGTTTATGCAGACCGGTGCACCAATCGGAATTGCAATAGCAACGCTCGTCGGAGGTTATATTGCTCCCGAAATCGGGTGGAGGATGTGTTTCTTCGTGTCTATTTTACCTGCGGCTCTCGTGATTTATATAAGGAAAAAATTACCAGAATCGGATATATGGGAAGAGAGAAAAAAACTTATTGATTCCGGCAGATTATCAATGGAGGAAATCAGAGTAGAAAAGAAAAATAAACTTTCCGCCCTTTTCGACCCTGAAAACAGAAAATATTTTATTCTTGCTTTGGTACTTGCAATTTTCGATATGTCTGCATATTGGTTTACATATTCATGGATGCCGGGGTATTTAAATCAGCAGAGACAATTTTCGATGGCAAAATCTGCATTGTTCATGCTGGTTACACAAACGGGAGGATTTCTCGGTTATTTTACTTTCGGCTTTGTCGCGGATAAGCTCGGAAGGCGTCCTGCTTATACGATTTACTCAGTGATAATGGCGTTTGGCTTGATAATGATAACAACAATGTGGAATTTGATTGCGGTTCATAATGAATTAATTCTGGTCTGCATGTTTCTAGTCGGCTTCGGAACAGGTATGTTTGGCGGATACGGACCGTTATTTTCGGAACTCTTTCCGACTAAAATCAGGGGAACGGCAATGGGCACGGCTTTCAATCTTGCGCGTGGAGTTCAGTTCTTTACCCCGGTGATTATTGCTGTTGTTGCAATAAACTACGGGCTTGGCGGGGGAATTTCCATTGCGGCAATTTTTGCATTGCTTACAGGCTTGTGGATTTGGACCTTTCCCGAAACAAGAGGAAAGAAAGTTACTGTTTTGAAATTTGATAACTAATAAAACTACAAAAGTCTGTCTTGGTAAAGATTAAAGTATTAATGTGTAGTTAATTTTTTATAAAATTAGACTTTTGTAGTTTATTCTTCATTTTGATTTTTTATTTTTGATATTTAATTTTTATATGAATAATACAATAAAATTTATACTTGATGATAATATCGTTGAAATTGATTTCTCAAAGGAAAAATATTTAAAACCAACAACAACCGTATTGAACTATCTCCGCAGTCTGAGCAATCACAAAGGTGTAAAAGAAGGTTGCGCGGAAGGTGATTGCGGTGCCTGTACTGTTGTTCTGGGGGAAAGAGATGCTGACAGAAAATTAAAATATAAAGCCGTGGATTCCTGTCTGATTTTTTTACCTATGATTCATGGTAAACAATTAATTACAGTTGAAAATTTAGCTCAGAGAGAAAACGGTAAAGAGGTACTTCACCCTGTTCAGGAAATGATGGTTAATTCATTCGGAAGTCAATGCGGGTACTGCACTCCGGGATTCATTATGTCACTTTTCGCACTGTATAAAAATCATAATAATCCTTCGCGGGAAGTTATCGAGGACTCTCTTAGCGGGAATCTTTGCCGTTGTACCGGTTATCAGCAAATTCTGGAAGCAGCGTTTAATGCATGCAATAAAAACGGTATTGACCATTTTTCCGAGAATGAGGAATTAACATTAAAAATATTAAAAGAAATCGGCAGAAATAAAACGATGATAATGCTTAGTACGGAAAAACAGACTTATTTCCGTCCGTTAACACTCGATGATGCATTAATGTTAAGGAAACATTATAAAAACGCTGTTGTGATTAACGGTGCAACAGACGTAGCATTAAAGCAAACTAAAAAGAATGAATTGATTACGGAAATAATCGACATTTCCGGTGTGGATGAACTGAAAATTTATGACGAAGAAGAAAACGGTTTTTATTTTGGTTCAGGAATTTCTCTTGAAAAAATGAAATATTTGTGTGAAAAGGAATACCGCTCTTTCTACGATATCTTAAAGGTGTTTGGTTCCCTGCAAATCAGAAATGCAGCAACGATAGGCGGAAACATTGGTTCTGCATCGCCTATAGGCGATACGTTGCCGGTGCTGATTGCCTACAAGGCAAAAGTGATATTGCAGAGCAGTAAAAATAAGAGAGAGCTTTATGTAGAAGATTTCATAAAGGGATACAGAAAGACTGATTTGAAACCTGATGAAATAATTACTTCAGTGTTCATTCCGAAACCCGAAAAAAATGTGATAATAAAATCTTATAAAGTTTCAAAAAGAAAAGACCTCGATATTTCAACCGTGAGTCTCTCCTGCAGATTGCTTAAGGAAAAAGGGACTGTAAAAGAAATAATATTGGCATTCGGGGGAATGGCCGAAACACCAAAACGTGCATTGATAACGGAAGAGTTACTGAGAGGTAAACAATGGGACAGGAAAAATATAGACTCGGCAATGAAAGTATTATATACCGAATTCAGTCCGATTTCGGATGCAAGAGCATCGGCTGAATTCAGGAGGGTAGCGGCGAAAAATCTGTTGATGAAATTTTATATGGAAGCGACTTTTTAAATCAAGTTTATTGAAAGTATAAAAAAATAGTTTATGCTGTTACACGAAAGCGCTAAAAAACATGTGACCGGTGAAGCGATTTACGTAAACGATATTGATATCGGCAGTGAAATGTTAATTGGACATATTGTTTACGGTAAATATGCTCACGCTAAAATATTAAGTTTCGATACGGATAAAGCAAAATCTCTGCCCGGAGTATATGCAGTGCTTTCCTATAAAGACATTCCCGGCGAGAACCAGATGGGACCGGTTATTAAAGACGAACCTTGTCTGGCGGAGAAGGAGGTAACATTTATAGGGCAGGCGATTTTTCTTATTGCGGCAAAAGACAAAGATACCGCATTAGCGGCTGAAAAATTAATCGATATTGAATATGAACCACTGGATGCCGTACTCGATTTAGAAACCGCGATAAAAAAAGAAAATATTATTGCACCGCGGAGAAAAATCGAAAGAGGAGATTTTGATAAAGTATTAAAGAATTCCAAGCATAAAATAAACGGAATATTGAAAACCGGTGCTCAGGAGCACTGGTATCTCGAAACGCAGAGCTGTCTTTGCGTACCGGGTGAAGATAGAAGCGTAAAAGTGTATAGTTCGACACAACATCCGAGCGAAACACAGGCGATTATAGCGGAAGTGCTCGGTTTGAAATCGAATGAAGTTGAGGTCGAAGTGAGAAGAATCGGTGGTGCATTCGGCGGAAAAGAAACACAGGCAAATCATGTTTCCTCATGGTGTGCATTGCTTTGTAATGCAACGAGGAAACCTGTAAAGATTCATCTTTTCAGGGACGACGACCAGATTATGACCGGAAAACGTCACAGGTTCCTGTCGAAATACGAATCCGGTTTCGATGATGAGGGAATTATTAATGCATATTCGGTAGAACTGAACAGTGATGCAGGAGCTGCAACGGATTTATCCATGGCAATTCTCGAGAGAGCCATGCTTCATGCAGATAATGCATATTACATTCCCAATATGCGTGTGATTGGAAAAGCATATAAAACCAACCTACCGTCCAATACGGCTTTTCGCGGATTCGGCGGGCCTCAGGGGATTGTTGTAATTGAAGCTGTAATAGATAGGATTGCGAGATTTCTAAAAAAGGATGCATCCGAAATAAGATATAAAAACTTATATCAGTCCTCTAAAAATAATATCACTCATTATGGAGAGGAAGTAGAAAATAACAGGCTGCAAATTATTTTTGATAAACTTATAAAATCATCTGATTATAAAAAAAGAAGAGAGGAAATAAATAATTTCAATTCAAAAAATGAATTTGAAAAAAAAGGTCTGGCAATAACTCCCGTGAAATTCGGGATATCCTTCACAACAGCATTCTTAAATCAGGCGGGAGCACTTGTAAATATTTATAAGGACGGTTCCGTGCTTGTAAATCACGGCGGAACGGAAATGGGGCAGGGACTGTATACTAAAATACTCGGCATAGCTTCTGCCGAACTCGGAATAAGTCCTGAATATATAATTGTGGATGCGACAAATACTTCCAAAGTTCCGAATACATCCGCTACTGCGGCATCATCCGGAAGCGATATGAACGGATTCGCGGTGAAAAAAGCAATAGATAAATTAAAGGGGAGATTAGCTGAAGTTGCAGTGGATATGCTTGGCGGAAATGCAAAACCTGAAAATATTACTTTCGAAGAAAATTATGTCTTCGATAAAACCAGTACCGGTAATAAAATTGCATTCAAGGATTTAATATCTACGGCTTATTTAAATCAAGTAAGTTTAAGTGCGACAGGTTTTTACAAAACTCCCGATATATGGTTCGACAGGGAAAAGGGTATCGGTCGTCCTTTTCATTACTTCGCATTCGGAATGGCTGTGTCGGAGGTATTGGTTGATACTCTGACAGGTTATCATAAAATTTTAAGAACGGATATTCTTCACGATGTTGGAAATTCGCTGAATGAAGAAATTGATAAAGGTCAGGTTGTCGGCGGATTTATACAGGGTGCCGGTTGGTGCACGACCGAAGATATAAAGTGGGATGGAAAGGGAAATCTTCTGAATTATTCTCCGGACACATATAAAATCCCGACAATTCAGGATATACCAACTGATTTCAGAGTCGAACTTCTTGAGGGCTATCCGAATCCGAATACTATAAGGAGCAGTAAGGCAGTCGGCGAGCCGCCTCTGATGCTTGCATTCTCCGTTTGGCTTGCGATAAAAGATGCAATTTCGGCGGTAGGAAATCACGAAACCGAACCTGAATTTTCATTGCCTTCGACGAATGAAGTGATAGTACTATCGGCGGAGAAGTTGAGAAATATATAAGAACTCCGATATATTTATGATACATCATAAATATTTTATTCTTGTATTAAAATATTATTTTCTCTATAATTGAAATAAATATATTTATTTATCGGAGGAAAAATGAAAAAGATAATTCTTACATTTTCACTCTTTTTGATAGTATTAATTAATTCAAATCTTTATTCTCAATCAGGATGGTTATTATTAAGACCGTATCCGAATAATACAGAGCATGTATCTCAATTTTGCTTTCCGAACAAAAATACTGGATATTCGGTAAATTCATTTTCATATATTAATAGTTATACAGTATTATATAAAACAACTAATGCGGGTTTAAATTGGTTTAGATTGAATCTAAGTACAAATTCAGGTATTGGTTCTTTTTGCTTCTTAAATGCTGATACTGGTTTTTGTTCGATGGGTGAATATATTTCTAATAGTGGTATTTATAAAACTACAAATGGTGGAAACAATTGGATTCTTAAGAGTGGATACAGTTCAACAGCTATAACTTTTGTAAATGAATCTACAGGGTACTCTGTATGTGGATCTGAATATGGGCCAAAATTACAAAAAACAACGAATAGTGGAGATAATTGGCAATATATTGATCCGAATATTCCCGGATGGTATAAATCAATGCACGATATAAAATTCTTTAATGCAATGACGGGTTTATTTTGTGGAGATTATTATTATTTATTGAGAACAACAAACGGAGGATATAATTGGAATTTTGTTTATTCTACTGATGCTGGAATATTCTATTCCATTTCCATTGTAAATGACAGTGTCGCATTTGTTTCAGGTAATCACGGAAGAATTGCTAAAACAACCAATATTGGACAAAATTGGACGACATATACTTATAATGATGAGCATTTTAGAAAAAACGAATTTCTTGACGAGAATACGGGATATGTAAGTTTTTCAAATAATATGAATTATCAAGGTCATTTGCAAAAAACCACTAATAGTGGTTTAAGTTGGGAAATGAAACTTGAAGTCCCTGAATATTATGAAATTAATTATTTCCATTTTTTCGACAAAAATGAGGGCTATGTATATCGAGAATTCGGAGATTTAATGAAAACTACGAACGGAGGAAATAACTGGTACACAGAAACTCCAAGGGATAATTTCAAATCGATAAACATGATAAATGAAAATACTGGATACAGCGGAGGGACAATAGGTAATCTTTATAAAACTACGAATGGCTCAGCAAACTGGAGTGATGTAAATTGGATTATAAAAAATAATTTTGCAGGTTCTTCTATAAATGATATTTGTTTTTTCAATTTAAAAAGAGGTATTGTTCTGTCCGATAGCGGAAAAATATTTATAACAAATGATTCTGCTAATAGTTGGACAACAATTACAACCGGTACAATTGCAAATCTAAAAAGAGTTTGTTTTTTGGATAATAATACAGGAATTGTAATTGGAAAAAATGGAACTGTTTTAAGAACGACAAATTCAGGAACGAACTGGACAACAATTAATATTAGTAGCGCATTAAATCTTAATGGAATTTGTAAAACACCTACAGGAAGTTTATTCATTTGCGGTGATACGTCATTTATCTTAAAATCTACAAACGCAGGAGTAAATTGGAATTTTATTCCAACACCCTCGTCAAAACATTTAAACTCTGTTGCATTTAAGAATGATAATTTCGGATATGTAGTTGGAGATACTGGAACCGCATATAAAACTTCGAATGGTGGAATAAACTGGCAAAAAGAAAATTATTTAGTGACATCTGAAAAATTAAATTACGCTAAATGGTATAACGATTCTTCTTTGTGTATTGTTGGAAATAACAATACAATTAGAATGACAAGAAACAATGGCAACTATTGGGGATGGTCAAAAGATTCAGCCGGATTTCCGGGATATGCAAGAATCTATCAGGGACATATTAACTTTGTTCAATTTGTAAATAATAATTCAGGTTTTGTATGTGGGAGTTTTGGTTTAATTGAAAGAACAACAGATGGAGGAGGTCAATTAATAAATGGTATAATAAATAATGGAATCACAATTCCTGATTGTTATATTCTTAACCAAAACTATCCTAACCCGTTTAATCCTTCAACAAATATAAAATATCAGATTAAAAGTAATACTCTTGTTATACTTAAAATATTTGATATTCTCGGGAAAGAAGTTGAGACATTAGTGAACGAAAAGCAATCACCCGGAACTTTCGAGATTCAATGGAATGGCTCGAACTACCCGAGCGGTGTGTATTTTTATCAATTGAAAGCAGAAAACTTTTCTGAAACAAAGCGGATGATTTTAATTAAATAAGTTTAAAACTACAAAAGTCTTAATTTGTAAAGAGTAAATAACTATAAAAGTTTTAGCATTCTATAAGGAAAGACTTTTGTAGTTTTCTATCTATAAATTGTTATGCAAGAAAACTGTTTCTATCATATTTATAACAGGGGTAATAACAAAGAAAATATTTTTTTATGTGATGCTAATTATGAATATTTTTTGAAGAAATATTATAAGTATTTGAATAATTTTGTTGAGGTATATGCATATTGTTTAATGCCTAATCATTTTCACTTTCTAATAAAAGTAAAAAAATATGTTAAATATGATAAAACAGAAAGCACATCAAAGACTACATTAAGACCAATTGTAAAAGCATTTAGAGATTTTTTCATTGTTTATTCAAAATCATTTAATAATATGTATTCCCGAACCGGAAGCCTTTTCCAATATAAATTTAAAAGAAAAGTAATAACGGATATTAATTATTTTATCAGGGTAATCGCATATATTCATAATAATCCGGTTAGAAATAAGCTATGTGAAAAAGTTTCAGATTGGAAATACAGTTCCTATTCAGCAATTATAAGTAACAAGAAAACAAGTGTTAAACGAAATGATGTGCTTGAGTTTTTTGGAAATAGTAAAAAGGAATTTGAAGAATATCATGAATTTTATTCAACATTAGCCGAGGATAGGGATTTTTTATTTAAAAAAGAGTAAACAGGAAAAACTACAAAAGTCTGAGTTAATAAATAATTTTCGTCAATAAAAATAATAAGTTTTTATAGAGTAAGACTTTTGTAGTTTCTAATGATATTATGATTTCAGTTTCTTATAAAATGAGACTTTTGTAGTTTTGAGAAACTTTATTTTAATTTGATTAACAAAAACTCTCTCATAAAAATATTTTTCCTTTCAATTTATCTATTCACCTTTTTTTCCTGTGAAGAAGAAACCCAAAAAAATGAAAAAGTCGAGACACCAATCCCTGAAGTTAAAGATACTGTAGCCCAAAATCCCGATTATGAAATTATAGTTGCGTCTTTTCTCGGTGATGAAAAAAGGTGTTATTATGGAGACAATCCGCCGTCATCACTCGATTTAATCTGGAAGTGCTGGCTTGGCGGAGGAAATTCTCATATGCCATATAATGAGAACGGCACGAGTCAAAGATACGGTGCAGGCTGGACGGGGCAGCCATTGCTTTTCAGAGAAAAAGATGAATTGTTTTTACTGCAGGGTTCGTATGATTATCATTTGAGGAAAATCCGTGCAGAGGACGGCGAGGTAGTATGGAAATACAGATTCGATGATGCAATTAAAGGAACGGGAACATTATGGCTGAATAAAAATACCGAGAGGGAAGAATCAAAACTGATTGTGCTTCAGGGAAGCAGACAAAATTCTTTTTCGTTGCATAATTTTAAGTGTATATCTGCTGTTACGGGTGAAGAGCTTTTCAGAATGAAGGTAGAAAAAACTCCCAGTTGCAGCCGTGATGTCGACGGTTCGGCATTAATCGTGAATGATACGGCATATATCGGATTTGAAAACGGATTATTTAAAGTGTTCAATCCGAATGATGATTATTCAGCGAAGAATAAAAATTTCTATGAGCCTGAAATTTATAATGAACTAAAATTATACAGCTCGAACGACATTTCGCGAAGGGGTTGCAATATTATTACGGAATCCTCGCCTGCATTGTTAGGGAGAAAAATATATATTGCCGCAGGTTCGGGTTATGTATACGGTTATAACATAGATAAAGGAGAAATCGACTGGGAATTTTATATCGGTTCTGATTTAAACGGTTCCTGTGTTGTAACTGAAGATAGTTGTTTGCTTGTACCTGTGGAAAAGCAGTTCATTGCCGGTTATGGCGGGATGTTAAAACTGAATCCGGGAAAAGACCCGGATAACGCAGTCGAATGGTATTTCCCAGTGAATAATTTGCGTCTGCTCGACTGGAACGGAGGAATAATAGGCAGTGCATGCATAAACGATAAGTATAAATCCCCTGGTCAAAAGTCACTTGCGGCATTTTCAGGAATAGACGGTTATATATATGTTGTTAATTATAAAACCTTCAGCAAAACAACAAAGAGTTATGACGGTAAATCGACTGTGGATATGCCGGAATTAGTATTTAAGTATAAAATCGGCTCTTCGATATCCACGCCTGTGTTTTTTAAAGATAAATTGATTGCAGCGGGATATGGCGGAATATTTTTATTCGGATTCGATGAGAATTACGAGTTTACTTTACTCGATAAAAAGCCATATGTATTCGAAGCCACACCAATTGTATATGATTATAAAATTTATATTGCATCAAAAGATGGTTATCTTTACTGTTTCGGGGAATAAAATTATATGATATTTGATATCTGTTCGAATAAAATTATGTATTAATAATTTTAGCCGGTGATGATATTGTTCTCATCAAATCGGACATTTTCTGTCTTATTTTAAAATTTTTTCATATTTGTTTTTATCCGATTTGACTATATTCGCATATTAATAAAATAATGACTCTCGATAGGGATTTCCCTGTGCATTATATTTTTTTAAAATCTTATCTAAAAAAGGTTATACAAATACGGAGGATTTCTTATGTTTAATTTTGTATCCTTAAATGTCAAATGTCCGGTCTGCGGAGCATCTTTTATGGATGGAGAATGTCTGGTAGACAATGAACTCAGCATTAAATTAAATATTAAAATCGGGTCAAAAGAAGGCACAATTAATTTAAGCTCGATTTACGGAAGTTACAATTATATTTGCTCGATTGATACCCCGAAAGACGTCATTGCAGAGTTCAGCTGTCCGCATTGCAAAGAAAAATTGCCATTCAGTATAGAATGTAAAATATGTAAAGCACCGATGGTTTCTTTAAGTCTTGATTTGGAAGGTAAGGTTTGTATTTGCTCAAGGTCGGGTTGTAAAAATCATACGATTGAGTTCAATGATTTGACGCTTGCGCTGACAAAATTTTACCAGGAATACGGTTATATACAGGACAGTACGCCTGAAGCAAGAGAATTTATGGAGATAGTCGAGCCTGAAATAGATGAGAATCATGAAATCCTTGAAACGGGTACTTTTCTTCATGCATATTGTCCGCACTGCAAGAAGAGTCTGATTGACGATGACATGTTAAAACTTAAGATTGTGAACGAGAAAAACGAATCGGGATTTGTTATGTTAAGTCCTTTTCTGAATATTTTTTCATCAAAGTCGTCAATATTTCTTGCGGAGGGAAAACCTGTCGGTGATTTAAGATGCTATCACTGCGATGAAAGTCTGATGATTACGGATAAAAATTGCTCGGTATGCGGTTCGCAGGTTGCGAGGATTTACATAAGCGCAAGGTCTAAACTTATAGATTTTTATATCTGCTCTAAAAAAGGATGCAGGTGGCACGGATTGAGCGAAGAGGATATTAATGACATTAAATTGGAAAACAGTATGGAGTGGTAGGTCTTTATGTTAACGAAAGATAATGTTAGAAGGATTTAAAAATACGTAATAATATTTGTTCAATTATTTTGAAATATCCTTCCTATCTCAATTTAAAATTATTTTTTCATTTTCAATAAAATCAAATTATTATTAATAAAATAATTATTTAATATTTATTATGCGTATAAACAGAATAAGTACAACAAATACTGTAATAGAAGCCGATGAATCAATCGATTTGGAATTAATTGAACCACTGATAAAGAAATACAAGGGCAAAAAGGGAAATTTAATTCCTTTGTTGCAGGGTGCACAGAATATATATGGTTACATTCCAAAAAAGGTTTTTGAAAAGATTTCAGCGGATACGGGTTTGAATTTAAACGACATGTACGGTGTGGCAACATTTTATGCACAGTTCAGGCTGAATCCCGTCGGAAAATATATTATCAGGGTATGCCACGGAACAGCTTGTCATGTTCAGGGAGCAACTGCGATAACAGACGAACTCGTTAGCTTTCTCGGGGTAAAGGACGGCGAGACCACACCAGACAGGATTTTCACCCTTGAATCTGTTGCATGTCTGGGATGCTGCTCGCTTGCACCGGTTATGATGATTGGCGACGATACTTTCGGGAAATTGAATAAAAAGAAAACTGTCGATGTGATAAAAGATATTAAGAGAAGGGAATCGCTGGCGGCAAAAGAAAAATTAACGGATAATATTTCCAAGAATTAAAATTATAAATTTATAATAATAAGAAACTAAATTTTACGCTTAATGGAAAAAGTACAAGTAATAGTTGGACTTGGTAGTTGTGGGCTTGCGGCGGGAGCGGGTAAAGTCTATGACGAAATAGTAAGAATAAAAGAAGCAGACAATCTGGACTTCGAACTTAAGAAAACGAGTTGTATCGGGATGTGTTTTAAGGAGCCGTTGGTTGAAGTAATTGATGAAACCGGCGCATATCTTTATGGTGAAGTGAACGTGAAAAAGATTGATGAGATAATAGATAAACATATTGTCAAGTTTTCACCGATACCGGAATACATAGTTAAATCGGACAAGTTCGGAACTCAATATAAGGAATACTTTGAAGGGCAGGTTAAGATTACCTTAAGGAACTGCGGGAATATTGACCCGGAGTCGATTGACGAGTATGAAGCGAGGAACGGATATGATGCAATTAAAAAAATCGCAAACGAGAAAATTGGTGTAAAGGAAGTCATTAAAACAGTACTTGATTCTGGACTGAGGGGCAGGGGCGGTGGCGGATTCCCGACGGGTTTAAAATGGAAATTCGCTAATGACAGCATCTCGGATGAAAAATTTATCATATGCAATGCGGACGAAGGCGACCCTGGTGCATTTATGGACAGGTCGGTACTGGAAGGTGACCCGCACTCTGTCCTTGAGGGGATGATTATAGGTGCTTATTCAATCGGAGCTTCATTCGGTTATATTTATTGCCGTGCGGAATATCCTCTGGCGGTAAAGCGTCTAAACATTGCAATCGAACAGGCAAGAAAAAAAGGATATCTGGGAAAAGATATACTTGGCATAGAAGGATTTAATTTTGATATTGCTGTTAAGGAAGGTGCCGGAGCTTTCGTGTGCGGAGAAGAGACAGCTTTAATAGCATCGATAGAAGGTGAGCGTGGTATGCCCCGGAAACGACCTCCTTTCCCAGCTGTATCGGGGCTTTGGAGAAAACCAACAAATATTAATAACGTTGAAACTTACGCAAATATTCCATGGATTATTTTGAATGGTGCTGCTGCCTATGCTAAATACGGAACGGAGAAAAGCAAGGGTACAAAGGTATTTGCTTTAACGGGAAAGATTAAAAACGGCGGGTTGGTAGAGGTTCCGATGGGAATAACCATAAAAGATATTATTTTTAAACTGGGCGGAGGAATAATAGACGATAAGAAATTCAAAGCTGTTCAGCTTGGAGGTCCGTCCGGAGGTTGCATACCGGAATATCTTTCACATACAATTGTAGATTATGATTCGGTTACTGCTACGGGAGCAATTATGGGTTCGGGCGGTATGGTCGTTATGGATGAAACAACCTGTATGGTGGATATTGCAAGATTCTTCCTCGATTTCACACAGAAAGAATCTTGCGGTAAATGCACGTTCTGCCGCATCGGGACGAAACGTATGCTGGAAATCCTTACTCGCATTACCGAAGGTGAAGGAAAGGATGGTGATATAGAAAAACTTGAAGAGTTGTCACATCAGATTAAGGACGGCTCGCTTTGCGGACTCGGACAAACAGCGCCGAATCCCGTTCTTACGACAATAAAGTATTTCCGTGATGAATACGAAGCACACATCAGGGATAAAAAATGTCCGGCTTTAAATTGCAAGAAGCTTCTGACATACGAAATCGTTCCTGATAAATGCACTGGGTGTATGGTATGTAAGAAAGGATGCCCAACGCAGGCAATCGAAGGAGAGAAAAAAGCCGTTCACTTTATTCATCAGGAACTCTGCATTAAATGCGGTGACTGTTATTCCAAATGTAAGTTTGATGCTATTAAAGTATTTTAGTCAAAGGAAAAAAGATTATGGAAAAATTAAATATAATACTTAACGGAAAAATAGTAAAAGGATTTAAAGGCGAGACAATATTACAGCTTGCTAAGCGAAACGGAATTGAAATTCCTACTCTGTGCAATGATGAGAGACTGGAACCATTTTCTTCGTGTTACGTTTGTGTAGTGGAAGTAGAGGGTATGAGAGGTCTTCAACCTTCCTGTTCGACCAAGATATCAGAAGGCATGAAAATAGTTACAGACAGCGAAAAAGTCAGGCTGTCCAGAAAATCTGCACTGGAACTGCTTCTGAGCAATCATTATGCGGATTGTGTTGCTCCCTGCAAAATGACCTGTCCTGCAGGTGTCGATGTTCAGGGTTACATTTCACTTATAAATAAAGGAATGTACAGGGAAGCAGTCGGATTGATAAAAGAAGTTAATCCTCTTCCTGCTATCTGCGGCAGGGTTTGCGTAAGACCTTGTGAAGTTGCCTGCAGAAGAAATCTATTGGAAGGAAAGGGTGTCGGTATTGATTACCTGAAACGGTTCGCTACTGATATGGATTTCGAATCTGGAAATAAATATATGCCTGAGGTAAAACCTAAGACGGGCAAGAAAGTATGCATAATCGGTGCGGGTCCGGGAGGTCTTACTTCTGCCTATTACCTTGCGAAAGAAGGTCACGATGTGGATATATACGAAGCGAGTCCTCATCCCGGCGGAATGCTCCGCTATGGCATACCACCGTATCGTTTACCGAATGAAATAATCGATAAGGAAGTAGAAAGCATTACGGATATGGGTGTGAAAATTCATTATAATCAGAAGCTCGGAGGCAATTTAAGCTTCAAAGATATTAAATCGAAATACGATAGTTTTATTCTAACAATAGGCTCTCAGAATGGTACATCAATAGGATGCGAAAATGACAAAGCGGAAAATGTTTTATCCGGTATTGATTTCCTGAGAAATATGGAAATGACGGGTCAGAAATATGATTTTCGTGGGAAAAAAGTAGCAGTGATAGGCGGCGGGAATACGGCAATGGATTGCTGCAGAACTTCAATGAGATGCGGAGCCGATAAGGTTTATATTATTTACAGAAGAACGGAAAAAGAAATGCCCGCCAATCCGATTGAAATTCATGAATCAAAGCTGGAAGGCATAGAATACATGTTCCTGACAGCTCCTGCCAAAGTAAATGTTGATGAAAACAACAGATTGAAAACTTTAAGCTGTTATAAAATGAAGCTTGGTGAGCCTGATTCTTCCGGTCGAAGAAGACCTGTTAAAATTGACGGCTCGGAATTTGAAATTGAACTCGATATAATACTTGCCGCCATTGGTCAGAAAACAGATGTAAACTTTCTTAACGATATTAATAACAATTCTGATGAAAAGCTTATTGTAAATAAGTGGGGTGATATTGAAGCAGATAAAAAGACACTGCAAACTTCAATAAAGAATATCTTTGCTGCAGGAGACGGGGTTACCGGTCCGGCAACATTGATTGAAGCAATAGCCCAGGGAAGAAAAGCTGCAAAGAGCTGCCATCAGTTGATAACGGGATTGCCAGTTACAGGTGAGCCTTACGAATTTATCAGTAAAAGAGATAACTTCGAAGTTCAGAAAAATGAAGATTACAAAGGAAAGTATGCAGTACAGGAAAGAGAAGAGATGCCGACAATAAACCCGGATAAAAGAAAAAATTTCAATGAAGTGGAACTTGGTTATACGAAGAAACAGGCACTGGAGGAAACATTGCGGTGTCTTGAATGCGGTTGCTCGGTTTATTACACATGCGACCTGAAAAAGTACTCGACAGAATATGAAGCGGTTCAGACAAAGTTCAGCGGAGAATATAAGAAATATGATGTGGATTTCAGGCATCCTTATATTGAGATAGATAACAACAAATGTATTCTTTGCTCCAGATGTGTGAGAATTTGTAAAGATGTTGTAGGAGCAAATGCCCTCGGACTTGTGAATCGTGGTTTTGAAACTTATGTCTCGCCGAGTGGTGGTGCTGCATTAACCGAAACGAATTGTGAATCCTGTGGAATGTGCATAACAACCTGCCCGACGGGTGCCATTACCGAAAACGTTCCGTTCAAACCAGGTCCGGTAAAGCTTGAATCGGTTGATACAATATGCAACTATTGTTCTACGGGTTGTAAAGTTACGTTACAGCATGTTAACGGATATTTTATGAAAGCTGAAGGAAAAAAAGGTATAATTAATACCGATACTAATATCTGCCGCTATGCTAAATTCGGCTACCGTTACTTAAATGACGGTACCAGAATAAGAAAACCATTGCTCAATGTAAACGGAAAATTCGAGGAAATAGATTTTTCGAAAGCCTATGAAATTATTATATCGAAAATCAAATCCGTGAAACCCGATGAAAATGCATTCTTTGCAGGTGCAAGGTTGACAAACGAAGAATTATATTTTATACAGAAATTTGCCAGAGCCGGTGTCAGGACAAATAATATTTCCAGTTTCCACTATTTGAACAGGGGAGGAGGCTATGCCGGTAACTGCATAGCAAACGTGCCGTTCTCTCAAATCGGTAAAGCAGGGAAAATATATTTGCTCGGTTCGGAAATCAATTATGAGAATGCCGTTGTGGGATATATGATAAATAATGCAAGATATTACAATAAAACGAAACTTGAATTAATCACAAGCGATGAAAATAGTAGTATGATTCAAAAAGCAGACAGAACGCTGTTTGTGAAATCTTATTATCATTTCATCAAAGCAGTTAACCATTATATATTATCTAACAATCTTCAAAACGATTTATTCATAAAAGATAATGTCGAAGGATACGAAGAATACAAAAAAACATTGTTATTCGAAAACTTCAATTCGTTGTTAAATGAATCCGGTGTATTTTATGAAAAGAGATTGGCGGATTTTGCCGCCGACTATAATAACGAAATGAATGCAATAATAATATTTTCCGAAAAACATATATCTTCCAATGCATCGAAGGAATTATTCAATCTTGCGTTGATTACCGGAAAGCTAGGAAAGACCTCGAGCGGTCTGATTTCCCTGAAAGAGAAAAATAACTCCCAGGGTTTATTCGATATGGGTATATCGCCCGAACTAAGAGTCGGCGGAATAGCAAATGCTAATTCCGGGAATGTTGATTTATATGATTCTCTCAAAGCGAGGAAAATAAAAAACATATTCATATTTGGTGAAGACCCGGTCGGATGTGCGGTTGATAAAAATATTGCGGATGAACTGCTGTCAGGAAAAGATTTCCTCGTGGTTCAGGATTATTTCATAACTGATACTGCGAAAAAAGCAGATTTGATTTTGCCTGCATCACTTCCGATAGAAAGCGGAGGAAGCTTTACGAATAGTCAGAAATATATACTGAATTTCGATGCAGCTTTAAAATCAAAAGTAGAAAAGAAAAATGTCGAGCAGCTATCGGATTTGATGAATGCTTTCGATATAAAATCGAACGATGAACAAAACATTACAAATGAAATAGCATCACTTTTAAATAAAAAAATTGATGTTAAAAAGGATAAATTATATAATCTGGTATATACGAAGACCGATAACGAGGGAAGAATATTTGACTATGGATGCGACAATTTAACGAAACGGTTTGAAGAAAACTTTAACAAAGCATTTGAAAACTGAATAAATTAAATATGGATAAATTTAATTCTGTAGACGATATCCTGGTCTTTGCGATGAAAAACGAGCAGGAAGCAGTTGATTTTTATTCCCGCCTTGCTGTCAGTTCGAAGAGTGAAGAAATGAAGCTTGTTTTCGAAGAGTTTGCTCAGGAAGAAGTTAAGCATAAAGCAAGATTAAAGAAAATCCGGGACGAAGGAATATTTACTTTTAAAAAAGAGGAAATAATGGATTTGAATATTTCCGATTACGTTGTCCATACGGTTCCCCATCCGGATATGAGCTATCCCGAAGCACTTACTCTTGCTATGGCAAAGGAAAAAGCGGCTTTCAAACTTTATATGAGGCTCTCGACAAAAGTTGCAGACCCGGGATTGCAGGCTATATTTTTGGATTTAGCACAGGAAGAATCCAAACACAAACTCCGCTTCGAGCTTGAATATGATGAGTATGTATTGAGAGAAAATTGAAATTTGAATTTAGGATTTGAATTTAAGATTAAAGCAAGGCTGCAAAAGTCTCAAAGACTTTTACAGCCTTTTTTGTATACAAAAAAACCCGGAAATTATTAAATTCCCGGGTTTATGAAAAAAATCAATTAATTCTTACTATCTTCCAACCTGGTCTAAGTGTTCTTTTTTTGCCATCAGCTGTTCTTTGGTCTCCTGATGGTCAGGATCCATAACAATAGCTTCCGTCGGACAAGCTGGAATACATTGTGGTTCATCATTAAATCCGACACACTCTGTACATTTATCGGGTACAATGTATGTGTAATCTTCTGATAATGCAGGGAATTCCTGACCGCCGATTGTGTATGGATTTCCTGCCTCATAAATTGCATTATTTGGGCATTCAGCTTCACATGCTCCGCAAGCAATGCATTCTTCGGTTATCTTAACTGCCAAAACTGAAATCTCCTTTTTGTTTAATATTCAATATATACAAAATTAACTCTTATAAAATAAAAAATGAATACTAAAAAACGGAACTTTTAATATTATACCTGATAATAAGCGATAATTTTAAATATATGATTAATACAAATTAAATGGCGTATATTGCTTCTTAATTTACGAAAATATTTCAGGAAAAATTATTTTTCTTTAGAATAGTAAAATAAAAAAATCCCGCTCACATTTTACGTGAGAGCGGGATTTTTACAATCCTCAGCGAAGGATAATTTTGAATTATTTAATTAGTACCATTCTAAGTATTTTATTGTAATTTTCCGTCTCCAATTTATAGAAATAAATACCTGATGCAAGATTATTTCCGTTGAATTTGAATTCGTATTTTCCTGCATTCAGTTTACCCGAATATAAGGATTCAACTTCCTTTCCGAGTAAGTCGTATATCTTCAGCTTAACCGTTCCCGATTTTGCTATATCGAATTTTATGTTAGTTTCGGGATTGAACGGATTCGGATAATTCTGATAGAGATTATATTTATCCGGAATTTCACTGCTGATTTGGTTTATACCTACATTAATAGTATCAAAGAAACACATTTCGTTAATGGGTCCGAGCATTGTTACCTGACATATGGGATTCGTTCCCGAATATGAGCCGTTTCCGGTTCCGAACCAGTTCTGGAAATAGTACATATGTCCGTTGTACTGAAGCTGAAGGGGAGATACCGTAACGTTTACTACAGCTCCCGAATCGAAATAGTTATATGAATTAGTAATGGTAACCGGTATACCCGAAGGGTCTGCCATAGCAAAGAGTCTGTACTGTGTTTTAAAGTTTGCTACATAAGTGGATGTTGTGGAATTTACCGTAATTACCTGAGTTAATGCGGTATCGTTATTGTGGCTCCATTTGTCGAAAATATATTTATATGCTCCCGAAATTTGCGGAGAAACCGCTTGTAATGTCTGGGTAGAGCCGATATCCCAGTTGAATAGCCTTGTGGAAATATACGATACATTGTTGACTTTATATTCAAGTCCGTTTATGTTTGTCTTAACCGTAATATAATTTTTTCCCACGAGGTAATCCATTGCAATCTTGTGAGTCTTGCTTGCCGCATTGGTTCCCGTTACCACAATTCTATATGAGCCTGTCGGGACCGAAGCCGTTGAAGATACCTGTACGGTCAGGGAATCCGGAAAACTGCTGATGACATTTCCGCTTGGGAAAGTCGCTGTTATTCCTGCAGTATTCGGAACAACCGCGGCGGTGAATGTAACCGGTGAATTATAACCGCTTGCAACCAAAGGAATTGATACCTTGAAATTTTTACTTGATGCTTGTCCCTGGGGTACGGAAACATATCCCGGATTTGCCAGCAGAGTGAAGTTCAATGTCTTTTTTGCAGCACCTAAAATTTCTTTTGTTGTGGAATTTTGTACGAAAACAAGCGGGTACATTTCGCTCCACTGCCATACAGGGTCTTTTCTGAATTTCTGCTGAACCGTTACTGTCTGACCCGGCAGTAAAGATACAATAGTTCCGCCTCCGTTTGGAAGCATTTTTCTCATAACCCAGTAAAAATCCATTTCACCGTTTGTTCCCGGAGGGGATGTATAATGAATGTGATTTTCTACCATTGCGATGTGCACTACAGCCGCAGGGTTTGGCAGATAAGTCTCGCAATATATTCTGGCTCTTACCATAACACTATCGGTGCTGATTGTACTGTCAGTTACAATAATTGTTACAGGGCTTAAACTGTCTTTCCTTAAATCGTAGTATGATTGAAAGGTCGATTGCGAATATGCCGGCTGCACGTTTATGTATCCTTCGAATTGTGCCTGGGGAATTGAATTTATACCGTAATAGGTTCTTCTTGAAGTATTATCGGTCGGATTGTGTAAATACATCGGGTCGTTTCCGAGTCCGGGCCAGTTCATATGATATCCTATTGCGGTAATTCTTTCCGGGTCTTTTGAATTTATAAAAGCAGTTAGTATCGGATTGTTTGATGCGCAGGGACCACATGTAGTGCTTGTGAAAAATTCTATTAACATCATTCTGTCGCCTGCATTTGTTATTTCTACCAGGGAAACAATAAAGGCAATTAATAAAAAGAATTTTGTAATTTTACTTTTCATATTTTTAAAATTTAAATTTAATAAATATCTGATTTTTTGTATTAAAAAGAAATTCAAATTATGGTATTTTAAAAACTTAATTAAATTATTCCGTAAAAACAAAGGATTAACCGTTGGAAAAGATAAAATATAAATTTTCAAAGATATACTGGACTGCGAATACAGTAGAATTGTTTGAGCGTGCGGCGTATTATGCGGTTTTCATCGCAATTACACTGTACTTAACAAACGTGGTAGGTTTCAATGATGTCTGGGCGGCATGGATTAGCGGAGTATTCTCTGCAGGGCTTTACCTTCTTCCGCCTTTTACTGGCGCCTTTGCCGACAGAATAGGATTTAGAAAAGCGATTATATTGGCATTTGCGCTTTTAACGCTGGGATATTTTTCTCTCGGTGCATTCCCGTATAAGGCTATCGTTATTCCTTCGCTTTTAATAGTGATGATTGGCGGCTCTTTAATTAAACCCGTAATAACCGGAACGATTGCAAAAACTACGAGCGAAGAGACAAGAGCAAAAGGATATTCCATATTTTACAGCATCGTAAATATCGGAGCATTTCTCGGAAAAACTTTTGCTTTCCCTTTGAGGATTTATCTCGGTCTGCAATCCATTAATTTCTATTCCGCCTTGATGACTTTTATTGCTTTGATTGTTGTGTATGTAATTTATAAAAATTTTGATGAGTCAGAAGTAAAGAGAACATTTAGAGAAGTTTTACAAGGATTTAAAAGGGTTTTTACAAATTTACGATTGATTACTTTAATTCTGATTGTCAGCGGATTCTGGATTATACAGAGCCAGCTTTATGCCACAATGCCAAAGTATGTTACAAGGACTGTAGGTGTAACCGCTTCGCCCGAATGGATTGCCAACGTAAATCCTTTTGTAGTAATGATTTCTGTCGTATGGATTACCAGCATTACAAAGAAAATTAAAGCCGTTACTTCCATGAATATCGGAATGTTTATTATGCCTTTTTCCGCCCTGCTGATGGCATCGAGTTACTGGCTTCAGAATATTACTGGTGAATCAGTGAATTTTTTTGGAGTCTTTTCTGCTCACCCGATAACGGTTATGATGATTATAGGAATTATATTTCAGGGTATTGCGGAGTGTTTTATTTCGCCCAGATACCTCGAGTATTTTTCGCTTCAGGCACCGAAAGGACAGGAAGGACTTTATATAGGTTTCGGTTACCTGTATTCATTTTTTGCCAATATACTCGGGTTCGGAATTTCGGGATACCTTTTAACGGCTTATTGTCCCGACCCTAAAACTCTTTCTACCGAAGCACTCGTTCACGCCTACGATAATGCTTATTATATCTGGTTCTACTTTGCCGGGATTGCATTAACCGCGGGAATTGCTTTGATGATTTACAGGTATTTTACTTCGAAAGAAGCTAAAGGAACATAATTAATTACTTTTCCAAGCGACAGCAGGGGAAAGGGAATTGTTTTTAATAGCTATAAACGAAACACTTTCCAGATTTTTTATTTGCATCAAGAGGGTAAACTGATACGTCATTATTAAAATCTTTTGCGTAAAAATAATAATATAGATTTCCCTGCGAGGGTAAATCGGTAAGTTCCGCAGAATACAATCCAGATTTGTTTCCGTCTTCATTTCCCTGTATATAAATTAAATTTTTCTCTCTGAAGGAATTTCCGTTGTCCGTGGAATAAAATATTTTCGCCCCTTCAATTAAATATTTCGATGCTAGAGAAATTGATACTTTTAGATTTTCGGATTCTTTACTAATTTTTGCTTCATTGCTCCAGGCCATACCGTAGTATAGAAGCGCTTCATAAGCGTTTATAATTCCCCAGCCCGTTATGTTATTGGGTGTTGAAAAGTTGTTTGCCGTCATTCTCAAAGCTTCCCTGACCTGAATCGGAGTAAGCTCCGGATGAGCGGAAAGCAGAAGAGCGCAAACACCCGCTGTAATCGGGGTTGAATAAGATGTTCCGCTGGAAAATTCATATCTGCTTGTTCCTTCTTTCGATGCCGTATATACATTCACTCCCATTGCGAGCACGTCGGGCTTTGTTCTTCCGTCGCTTGTCGGACCGTTTGAACTGAAAAATGCTATGTTTCCGTCGCTCAGTACCGCTCCGACCGATATTATCGTGTCCCCGTCCGCCGCAGAGCCTAAAGAGGGGATTGCAGTCTGGTTGTAATTTCCAATTGCATTCAACACTACAATTCCCAGGTGTGCGCATCTTGTAGCGGCAAGAGTCGTTATTGCGGTCTTTCCGTCGTAGTCTTCGTATTTGTATGAATTTGCAGTATAAGGTGCATCGAATTCCTTGTAAATAAGGGAACTTGTGATTATATCCACACCTTTTGTTTCTGCCCATTCGGCGGCTTCGAGCCAGAAATCTTCCTCCATCGGAGTTTCGGATGATACATATTCGGTTTTTGCCAGTATGAATTCTGAATTGAATGCAGGTCCGATTAATTTTCCTTCCTTGTAACCTGCCATCGAAGAAAATGTGCCCGTGCCGTGTCCGCTCTGGTCACGCGAGTCTTCATATTTCTGAGTCTGCTCGTTATAGGTATTTTCGTCTTTATTTATAAAATCATATTCCTCGATAACCTTTAAATCCTTAAGCGACTCGTGGTTTCTCCAGTCGAAGCCGTCGTCAAAACTCGCTACCAGAACGCCTTTTCCCGTTATTCCCAGGTCGTGAACTTTCGGCACGTTAATCTGATTCATCTGGTCGAATGACTTCCCGTAGTTTAAAATATTTTTAGAGTCGTTCACGCCGAACAGCTTATTGTCGTAATAGTCTCCGCACTCTATCGGAGCTAAGCTTACAATATTCTGTTTGATTAATTTGTTTACCAATTTCAGGTGTAAAACAAAATCGAGCTTCCTGACTTTTTGAAGCTGTTCATTGGTAAGATATGTGCTTACCCCGTTAAACCATTTCGATTTACCGATTATTTCTATGCCGAGCTTTTCGATTTCCCTGATATAGTTTTCTTCGAGCGGCAAATCACCGAAATCGATGAGCTCATCTTCCGATAACACTTTGAGTCTTCTCTGCACTGCACGGTCGGAAAGCGTTGCCAGCCCTGTATTATATGCATTACTGCCTTTTATGATTTTATCTTCAAAAGTATATTTGCCCTTATCTTTGAATATAATCCAGTATTTCGTATCCGCTTTATCCTGCGAATAAAGTATAGAACTTAAAAAAAGGATAAATACAATAATATTTAATTTTTTCATTATGGTCGTCTGATTTTTTAATAAAAATAACTTTACAAAATATTTCAATGTTTCCAAATATTCAAGTTATATAAAAAAAACCTTTATAAAACAAAAAAGTTTCATAAAGGCTTATACTTTTTAACTTTTAAACTTCTTTAACTTCTGATTTCTATTTCAGGAGAACCATTTTTTTTGTATCAACCCGCTCTCCATCTGCGAACAAAGAATAAAAATACACTCCGCTCGCCAACCCGCTGCCGTCGAATGTGGTTTCGTATTCTCCCGGTTGCAGTTTCTCATTTACCAGCACAGCCACTTCTTTTCCGAGAATATCGTAAACCACTAACCTTATAACCTGATAACTTTTAACTTTAAAACTTATTGTCGTAGTCGGATTAAAGGGATTGGGATAGTTTTGAGAGAGGGAAAAAGATTTTGGAAGATTTTTCTCATGATTGTTGATCCAAATTGTTCCTCCGTTTGTTGTTCTAAATATTGTGCCGTAAATACCCCCAAGAAATCCTGTGTTTTGATTTATAAAATTAATGCAATTAGGTAAAAACGGATAATGCAATAAAATATAATTCCAGTTTGAACCTCCATTTGTTGTATATTCCAGAATATTGCTTAAATCATTGAATGCAAATCCCTTTATTGTATCCAGAAAATAAAATTTTGAAAATGATTTATATCCACCACTGTTGTATATTGAGTCCCAGTATGTTCCACCAGAAGTTGTTTTAAAAATTTTTGATCCAAAAATAGAAATAAATCCAGTATTAGCATTCAAAAAAAACATACATTTTACATTATTAAAAGGGAGATTACAAGGAGTCCAATTGTTACCAGAGTTTGTTGATTTTAGTAAAATGTTACTATTATTTAAAATATAACCTGTATTTGCATCTGGGAATGTAATATCAATAAAATTTCCTACATTTAATATCTGATATGATACCCATGTACTAAAATTTTCGGATTGCATAACAAGTCCACTATCTCCTACGGCAAATGCTTTAGGATTTGATGATACACATACCTGATTAAGATTAATACTGCCTGGTCGAAATAAGTAATTCCAGTTAATTCCACCGTTGCTGGTAAGTAGTAAATATTTATTTCCAACTACAGCACCACAGCTACCATTGAATTTCATTTCTTTGAAAAGCGGAAAACTTTCATAATAAACTTCGTTCCAATTGAATCCCGCATTAGTTGTTTTATATATATGCGAACCTTGAGTGCTATAAGGATCATATGTTAAAATATATCCTGTATTTACGCTGGTGAAATAAATGGAACTGATTGGGAGATTGGAAAATGTCTGGTTTTGATTAGCACTTAACCAGCCGTTAGTTATTTTTGAAATTCTTCCATTATCGCCAACTACAAATCCACTGGTTGAATCGATTAGGCATGAAGATCTTGGGGTTGGATTAATCGTATAACCTAAATTTATCCACGTTGTTCCATAGTCAGTCGAATATTTAGAGGAAGCTTCACCATAAACAAATACATGATCATTAAATGTACTCATTGTTCTGAATATCCCTGAAGTTCCGAATAGTGTTGAATCCCAGTTTAATCCTCCGTTTGTCGTTTTAAATACTTTTTCTTGATAAGTTGTATGTGGGGGATATGGAGGTGGGGGATAATATTTTATGGATCCACCACAAACTAAACCTATATTTGCATCTTTAAAATAAACTGATGAGTAAAATGTGTAGTCATTTAAATAATATGCTGTCCAATTTTGCCCTCCATCAGTTGTTTTAATGAATTGACCTGTAGACCAGTAACCGGATGTATTCCCAGAAACTGCAAAACCTGTCATGCTGTTTATGAAAAAAATCGACTGAAGTCCTAATAAGGATGGGAAATTTTTGTTTATCCAACTTGTGCCACCATCAGATGTATAAATTAAGATTCCATCACCAGCTGTATATCCCGAATTTTCATCTATGAAATAAATTGTTTTTAAAATATTTGCGAAATGTTTTTTCATCATCCAATTTATGCCCGCATTAGTAGATTTGTACAAATTACTTCCATATTCCGGACTATGGGTATTTTTAGTTAACGAATATACTATAGATGTATTGATTGGGCAAATTCCGGTGTACAAATAATTTATATTGTTTTCAATAAAAATCCAGTTTGTCCCTCCATTTGTTGTTCTCAAAAGTGTCCCACATTCACCCGTTATAAACCCCGTGTTTTTGTCAATAAATTTTACACATGTATAATTATTTGTAGTCGGATATGATAGATACCAATTCCATGCTGATTGAGAAAATGAGATTTGAGAAATAAGTATAATAAAAAAGATTACGAATTTATAAATTACTTTTTTCATTTCCAATTTTTTAAATTAGAAAACAGTTTAATTTTTAATTCGCGGGTGTCTGCTCCTGTATATATTTTTGTTTCCTCGTTATTATCGCATAACGAAACTTAGTAAGACTTTTTTGTATTGTCAAGATAGAATTTTGATAATAAATACAGGTTTTTTCTTCAAATAAAAAAGTCATTCCCGAATTATTCAGGAATGACTTTTCTATAAAAAAAATCTTTATGTTTTATTATTATAGCGTGTAGTTCTCGAGGTAGTGTGCTACTCTCATTACGAATCTTCCTCCGAGTGCACCGTCTATCAACCTGTGGTCGAATGATAATGTCAGATACATCATCGGCTTAATCACTACGAAATCGCCTTCGGTTGTTTCCAGCACTGTCGGACGCTTTTTTACCGCTCCGACTCCGAGTATCGCAACCTGCGGCTGGTTGATTATCATTGTTCCCGCAATGTTTCCGAATACACCGTAATTTGAAATCGTGAACGTACCGCCCTGAATTTCATCGAGCGTGAGCTTTTTTACCCTCGCACGTTTTCCCAAATCATTTATAGAGCGAGCAAGACCGACTAAATTCTTACCATCGGCTTCTTTGATAACGGGAACAATCAATCCGCCGTTTTCCATAGCAACTGCCATACCGAGATTTATTTTGCTTCTCGAAATAGCTTTGAAGGGAACAGAAGAATCATCTATGACTGAATTAACAAGCGGAAAATCTTTTAAAGCTTTAACAACTGCATCGCAGATGAACGGCATATATGTCAGCTTGAATCCTTCTTTCTCTTCGAATTCGTCGAGCATCGATTTTCTGATTTTTTCCACAGCGGACATATCCACTTCAGCAAAGGAGTTCACGTGAGGTGAAATTCCCGCCGATGCCACCATATGCTCTGCCATTTTCTGTCTTACGTTATCGAATTCCATTACGGACAAACCTTCTTCGTCGAAATTAAAATCCTGTTTCTGAAGTTCGGCAGGCTTTTTCGGAACGGCTGTAACTACTTTTGCTGGCTGTTCCGATTTTAACGTGGGTTGTGCACTTCTGTTTTTTAAATAATCGAGTATATCTTTTTTTGTAACTCTGCCATTTTGACCGGTACCGCTAATCTTTTCGAGCTCGGCAAAGGAAACACCTTCTTTTTTTGCTATGTTTAAAACAAGCGGTGAGTAGAAACCGCCTCCTTCGGGAATTTCTTCTTTCTTCTCAGAAGTTTTTTTGACTTCTATAGGTTTTTCTTTCGGCTCTTCAGCGGTAACTTTTTCTTCTTTTGCAGGGGTTTCCGTAACCGGAACTGCATCGGAATCCGTGCTCATCCGGGCTATTACTTTTCCGACTTCAATCGTATCACCTTCTTTGTACAGAAGCTCTGTCAGTACACCGCTCTCGGGTGCCGGAACTTCAGTATCTACCTTATCGGTGGAGATTTCGAGAATCGGCTCGTCTCTTTCGATTTTATCGCCGGCTTTTTTGAGCCATTTCAGAATTGTACCTTCCATTATGGATTCACCCATCTTGGGCATTATAATATCAACTGTCATAACTGTATTAATTTATTGGAAAAAAAATAACTTTATGTTATTTAATCATTAAAACAAAATAAATCCAAAAAAATTCAATTAAACTACTTCAAACAGACAACTGATCGATTCGTTTAAATTAGTTCTTTTAATTGCTTCAGCAAAAAGCGAAGCGACGGATTTAACTTCGATTTTATCTATTCCTTTTTTTAACGGGATTGTATCCGTTACAAATAATTTTTTAAGAGGTAAGTTGTTTATCCTGTTTATTGCCTCGCCCGATAAAATCGGATGTGTACAAGCACCGAATACTTCCAGTGCACCTTTTTCCTTCAGCGCGTTTACGGCGTTTACAAACGTGCCTGCAGTGTCAATCAGGTCATCAACAATAATAACGTTTTTTCCTTTCACTTCGCCGATTATATTCATCACTTCGGCAACGTTAGGTTTCGGGCGGCGTTTGTCTATTACGCATAATTCCGCATGAAGTCTTTTAGCATATGCACGTGCCATCTTGATTCCACCGACATCGGGAGATGCCACTGCAAGATTATCGATTCCCAAATCGAAAAAATGCTTAAGAAAAACCGCCGAGCCGTATAGATGGTCAACCGGTATATCGAAAAATCCCTGAATCTGTGCGGCGTGCAGGTCCATTGTGATTACCCTGTCTGCACCCGCTTTTTCTATGAGGTTTGCAACAAGCTTCGCAGAAATTGAAACTCTCGGCTGGTCTTTCCTGTCCTGCCGGGCATACCCGAAATAAGGGATTACCGCTGTAACCCTCGATGCTGATGAGCGTTTTGCCGCATCGAGCATTATTAAAAGTTCCATCAGATTATTTGAAGGAGAATTGGTCGACTGTACGATAAACACATCACAACCTCTTATGTTTTCATTATACTTTATCCAGATTTCCCCGTCGGAGAAAGTTTTTATGTCGCAGTTTCCCAATTCAAGATTCAACTTCTTGGTTATATCTTTTGCAAGGTCGATTGAATTCGTTCCCGAAAAAATTTTTAGGTTCGGCATTTTCTAGAAAATTTTGTTTACCAAAATTATATATTTGAAAAGATTAATTCAATTGTAATTTATGAACAGTGAAATACTTACTTCGGGAAATATAAAATAATGTTGAGATTTATTGTTCTATATATTATTAATTTGAAAATCAGTTATTTCCCGAAGAAACCGGAAATTTTACTGCAAACATATTCGACAGATTCATCGGGCAAATCCGGCCAGCTCGGAAGATTTATACCTCTGATTGCTATGTCTTCAGCAACGGGGAATTTATGATATTGATGTGAAAACATAGGCATAGTATGAACCGGGTAAAATGTAGGTCTCGTCTCGATTCCTTCCTGCTTTAAATATTCTCTCAACGAATTTCTTGTGTTTACATTGTCGGTTAATATGGAATACATCCAGTATGTGTGAAAGACGTTTTGTGCTTCTTTGTGCGGCGTGACCGGCAGTCCTTTAAGAAGATTATTATATTTCTCCGCAAGCTCTCTTTTGAGTTTAATGTGTTCATTTGCTTTTTCAAGCTGTGCTAAACCTATTGCCGCGCAAATATTCGTAATCCTGTAATTGTATCCTATAACATCATGCCAGTATTCCCTGTCTCTCGATACACCGTGCATTTTCAGATGATATGCTTTATCGTAAAGATAATAATCATTTGTTATCAGCATACCGCCTTCACCGGTAGTTATGGTTTTATTTCCGTAAAAACTGAATGCCGCAATGTTTCCGAATGTTCCGACATATTTATCATTAAATTTTGAACCGAATGCTTCGGCGCAATCTTCGATTATGAAAAGCTTGTGCTCTTCTGCAATCCTGCAAATCTCATCCATCTCGCAAGGGTGTCCGTATAAATGGACCGGCATTATAGCTTTCGTTTTTGATGTTATTTTTTTTCTGATGTCAGCCGGGTCGACTTGCCAGGTGGATGAAAGGGAGTCTGCGAAAACCGGTGTTGCCCCCGTATACAAAATAGAGCTCACTGAAGCAATATATGTAAAAGTCGGGACGATTACCTCGTCTCCATTTCCAATGCCTAAAGTTTCCAGTGCGAGGTGAAGTGCCGTCGTACCGTTTGAAATCCCTGTTGCATATTCGACTCCGAGATATTCCGCGAATTTTTCTTCGAACTTTTGTATGTATTTTCCCTTTGATGATATCCAGTTTGTATCCAGACAATCATTCACATATTTCTTTTCGTTTCCCCCCAGCCATGGCTGGTAAATTGGAATTCTGATACTCATTTCTTTTTGTAATTATTTACCAATTCAACAATTTTTTTCAGGTCAATCATTTCAATACATTCAAGATTATACGGGCATACCCTTTTCCAGCATGGTGAGCACGCAAGGTCTTTCTGATACAGCTTTTCACCTCTTCCGTACAGCTCAATCTCAGCCCAGCATGACAGCCCGAACCATGCTATTATATATTTCTGCAGAGCAATTGCAAGATGCATTCCGAAACTGTCACCCGAAACGACAATGTCCGGAATACTCATAAAACAGGCTCCGCGTCTTAATCCTAGTGTTGAAGGTGTATTTATAATAAATTTTCTCTGTTCTTTTTTGAATGCTTTAAAAATTTTTTCGTTTCTTTGAGTATCTTCTCTGCCTCCAAGCAAAACGATCCGCAGATTTTTATTTTTTAATAAATCCTTTATTATTTTTATATGCTGCTCTATAGTCATTTTCTTATTCGGGAATAGCTCCGAACATCCCGTATTGAAACCGACGTAAATATACTTATCGTTATATTTAATTTTTTTCTTGTAATTTTCGATGAACTCTTTTTCTTCGTCAGAAAAATTAAAAACATACGGGTCATATTGATATTCGAGTTCGAATACTTCGTGAATTATGTCCACTCCGCTTCTTGTATTCTCCCTGAATTTTTTCTTATCATCGATTCCGAGGATATAACTGTACATCGCTCCTTCGTTTGCCGGAATTATTTTTCCGTCTGCGTTCAGTAGAAAACCGAGTTTCTTTTTTGCATTAACTTCATTCGCGAAAGCGCATGCGTATACGGATTTATCCGCATTCATTGCATAATCGAATTCGATGTTTTTCAATATCATTCTGTTTTCATCAGTCCAGGTGAATACTTTGTCGATTAAATGATTGTACCAAAGAATCTTTTCCGCGTTCTCAAACGTAATCCAGTAAATTGTGCTGACGGGGAATTTTCTTTTTATTGCGTGTAGAATCGGGGTGTTATCCAGTACGTTTCCGAGAGCATCGAGCGAAATGATTAAAATCTTCGTTCCCATATTTCCGTTTTCATCAGAGCATCCGTTTTCAAGGCAGTTGAAATACGGCTTGCATGGTTTGTATCCCGAGTAATTTTTACATTTTGGGATTTTTAAATCTTTTAAATTCATTTTCATCTTTTTATTTCAATGTATTTTATTACTTCTTCTACGGATATTCCGTCTTCAAAATTACAAATATTCCTGTCAGTACTGCAATGCGAATCGCAGTATTCCTTGGATACCTCAAGATTTACCGATTTTCTGTTAATTACTCCCCAGTGTTTCGCACTACTTACATTCCTATAGCAGTGGAGACCGATGCACCTTATATCCAAAGCATCCGCAAGATGTATTGGACCCGTTGATGAACATATCATTAAATCAATTTTCGAAATTACTTTTATTAAATCCCTGAGATTTGAAATTCTTTTCGAGATATCTATTATCCTTTTATCTTCTAAACTTCTTGCTTTTTCCTTGAAATCTTCGGTCATTTCAAGTGCAGTCAGCATTATTACGTAATCTTCACCCGGGAATCTATTTATTATTTTCTTAAGAAGCTCGAAATACTTTTCTTCGCTCCAATTCGGAGCCGAATTTTTCGAACCTGTATGCAATATTATTTTGAATGATTTTTCGTTTATTCCTGCCTCAATGAAAAAATTAGCCGCCCAGTTTTTTTCTTCTTCTGTTAAAAAAATTTCGGGTTGAATATTATCTGTTATGACTCCTATTTTCCTTGCGACGTCCATGCAGTAATCCGCTTCATGCCTCAGCGGAATATAATTATTCCTCGAAACACTTTTCATAAATGTAATTATTTCGTACAGTTTCCTGCCGACACCGATTCTGTTTCTGATTCCCGCCCTGAACATCTGATAAGCAGCTCTCTCGGTTGGCAGTACCAATAATCCGTCCGTAAATCTGCAATTTTTAATTTCTTCGATGACTTTCCTGTAAGATTCTTTTTTTAAGTCATCAGTAATCATTTTATCTATATATGGATTGTTTTCAAGAACCGCTATTGTATTGGGCTGTGTTAATGTTGCAATGAAAGAATCTGGAAATGTTTTCCTGATTTCCCTTACCATAGGCGTAATCATTACAACATCTCCGACTCTGTCAGTCCGAACTATTAATATTCTCTTGCTCAATTTCTGTTTAATAATAAATTCAACTTTTCGATTATTTTATCTTTAGGCAACTCGGTCATGCAAATATTTCCTATTTTGCACTCGAGCAAATTGCAATTCAAACATTCCAAATTTTCATTTCTGACAACAATGTTCTTTTCCCCGTAAGGTCCCTGTGAAACCGGATTCGTGGGCCCATATATTCCGAGCACGGGAACTCCCGATGCTACCGCGAGATGCAACAGCCCCGAATCATTTCCGATTATTACTTTGCATTTTCTCATCAGTGCGGATGAATATTTTAAGTCGGTTTCCGGAGAAATGTAAACATAATCACCGGTATTGTTCTTAATAGTCTCGCATTCCTTCCTCTCTGCATCGATTCCCCATATCAAAAGAAAATTCACATTATACTTCTCGCGGATTATTTTTATCAATTCGGAGAAATCCTTATCTTTGTATTTTTTCGTTTTCCATCCGCCTGAAATAAGTATACCTAAAATATCTTTTTCATTTATTCCGTTTCTCTTTACGAAATCCTCTGCGAATGATTTGTTTGAGTCGTTTATGAAAAATTCCAGCTTATCCGATACGATTGGAATATCAATTCCTTTTATCGCATCGAGATTATACTCAACATTGTGAATACTGTGAGGACGTCCTTCAACAACTTTATTATATGCATATTTTCTGTTTCTGTAATTGTATCCGATTCTGTATTTTGCTTTGCTGAAAAAAGTTACAGAGGCAGAGCGTGGGTTGCCGAATAAATCTATCACCATATCGAAATTCTGTTTCCGCATGCTCTTCAATAAACGTTTCGAGTCGGGTTCTCCGAAATTGTATGTGAAATATCTTGTGATAAACGGATTGTCTATGAATATATCCCTGCAGTTCGTATGGGTAAGGAAATATATCTCTGCATCGGGAAAGAAGCTCTTTAAATTCGGAAGAACCGGTGTGGAAAGGAGTACGTCTCCTATACCTCCGAATTTTATAACAAGAATTTTCTTTATTTTTTCCTTATCTATTTCCAAATTTCTATATACTGTCGAGTATTAAAAAATTATTTTCCGTTTCCGAATTTTTTTTGTTTGATTTATCCTTGGATTTATACATACACTCATTGTATAAAAAGCATGAGCCGCAGAAAGGTCTTTTAGCTCTGCAAATATTCCTTCCGAACATAATTATTGCTCTGTGCAAGAAATATTTCTTTTCTCCCGGAATTAAATTTTTTGCCTTATTAAATGTTTCCTCCGCAGTTTTTGTTTCTACTATCCCGAGTCTGTTTAAAACCCTGTGAATGTGAGTATCTACGGGAAATACTTTCCTGCCGAGTGAAAATACAAGCACGCAGGAAGCAGTCTTTACACCGATACCTTTATACTTTGTTAACTCTTTGTAGACTTCTTCATCCGAAAGATTTTTCAAATAATCCAAGCTTACTTTTCCTCTCTCATTTTTTATGTGTTTCAGCAGGGATTTTATGTCTTTGCTTTTTGTATCGGCCAATCCGCAGATTCTTATCAGTTTTTTTATTTTACCTGCAGGAGCATCTGCCGTATCGTCCCAGTTTTTGAATTCACTCTTGAGATTATTAAATGCAATGCTCGAAGTTTTATCGGTAGTGTTCTGCGAAAGCTTAGTGGCAATGAGCGTATCCAGAATATCCGAAGATTTTTTTACTTTTTTTTCCTCTTTGTAATGCTTTTCAAAAGAGGAAATTATATTATTTATTTTTTTTTTATTCGACATAAAAAACAACGTTCCCAACGCGGACGTTGGGAACGAGGATATAAATAAAATTTACGATGTCGTTGAAGCTTCGAGTCGTTTCAAAACTGAAAATATAAACACACCTGATATAACCGATGTAAGGACAAGCAGTGCAAACGTCTGCCACAATTCGAGATTTGCATACGGTACAGCAATCACACCCGATAAGTAATTTCCGAGCGCCGTAGCACCGAGCCACCCGCCCTGCATTAATCCTTTGAGTTTTGGTGGTGCAACTTTAGCTACAAATGAAAGTCCCATTGGACTTAAAAACAACTCTGCTATGGTTAAAGTGAAGTATGTCGATATCAACCAATAAGGTGAAACCAATAAACTCGAAACCGAGCCGCCTGTAGTACTCTTTATTAAAAGCGGGCTGTCGAGTGCACTTCCGTCTTTTCCTACAATAGCTACAATTACCATTAACACATATGCTATTGCTGCAATGAACATACCATAACCGATTTTTCTCGGAGAAGAAATTTCTTTTCCTTTTTTTATAAATGATGTAAAGAATGCAATTACCACCGGAGTCAGGAATACAACAAATATCGGGTTGAATGCCTGGAATGTTTCGGGGTCAATCCTGTTTGTCGCTCCGAATGTTATAAATCTCATATACAACACTATTGCACCTGCTACCATTAATATTAACCCGATAATTCTCCGCACTGAAGTCGAACTCTTTAATATTAAAAAGATTAGACCCATAATTACTGCAATCAATGATAAAAGAGCCGGTAAATCAAATAATGTATAAGTCAGATTTGTAACATAACCTGCTGTATAATTTTTTGCAAAAAGTGTCAACACAAGTCCGTTTTGATGGAATGCCATCCAGAAAAATATTACCGTTATAAACACGAGTATCAATGCAACTATTCTGTCCTTGGTTTGTTTGGGAGTCAGCTCAACCGTTGTTCCCGCTTGAACAGATTTTTTATGTATATAATCAACGTGTTTATAATATTTTCTGAAAACAATGAAAATCAAGAATGATATGATTATAGCAACAGCCGCAACCGCAAAGCCCATATTGTAAGCCGAACTAAGCGATGCAAGATAATCTTTAGAGAAGGCTATCAAATCAATGTTTGCATTTCCGGTCATCTGCGCCGCAATCTGTTTGAACTTTACCAAACCGTCGGCACTCAAACTGCTCTGGTCTTTCAAATAATTAATTGCAAATCTCGGTATGTTTGCATCGTAATAATATTTATCGAACGATAAAAACAGATTTCTCATTCCTGTTGCAGCGAAAGGGGCGAAAAATGCGCCCACGTTAATACCCATGTAATAAATATTAAATGCCGTATCCTGTTGCTTTCTGTAAAGTTCGTCTTCATATAAATTCCCGAGAAGCACGACCATATTGCCTTTGAATAATCCCGTGCCGAGTGCAATGATGAAAAGCGAACCGAAAAGCAAAGCAGTTCCCGCAGGCGGATATGATAATAACACATACCCCAAAAACATTACGATAATACCAGCAATTACTACCTTGCCGTAACCAAGCCTGTCGGCGAGCAATCCGCCAATTATGGGCAGTCCGTAAACAGCCGCTAAAAATATACCCCACACCTGTCCGATTTCCGATTCCGGAATACCGAGTTTTGCCTCGATAAAAAGTGTAAAAATTGCGAGCATAGTGTAATACCCGAATCTCTCACCCATATTGGAAAGTGCAAGGACGTACAAACCTTTTGGATGTCCTTTAAACATAGTTTGAATTTAAAGTTTTAAAAAATATTTATATAAAGTCTCAAATTTCAAAAAATATCTGTAAACTTAACGTTTTTACGTTTAAATTAATATGTTAAAAACCAACGTAAATCCATCTTCAAAATTACCGAAGGTATAGTAATTGAATTATACTTGACTTTTAAATAAGTATTACGCATTTTGTATTACGCATTTTGCATTACGCATTTTGCGTAATATAAAACTAAAGTAATGAACCCTTTTATAGTAAGTGGTTTTGCAGGCTCCAAATATTTTTGTGATAGGAAAAAGGAACTGGAAAAATTAAAAGAAGCTTTTACTAATAACCGTAACATTACTCTTTTTTCCATAAGGAGAATGGGTAAATCTTCATTAATTCAGTATTTATTTGAAGAGAGAAAAAAAAACACAAATTGCATTTATCTTGATATTTATCCTTCTAATAATTTTCAGGATTTTGTTCAAATTTTTGCGAATTCTTTGACGAAATTTTATGGATATAAAATAAAAGAGTATTTAAGCAATTTTTCGAATCTAGTAAAATCTTTAAATGCAACAATATCTTTCGACGGTTTTACAGGTAACCCGGAAATTAAAATTGGATTGGGAAATTTTGAAAAGCAGAAAGATAATTTTTTAAAAATTATTGAATTTCTAGAAAAAAGCAAAAAAAGAATATATCTTGCCATAGATGAATTTCAAACGGTTGTTAACTATCCCGAAAAAAATACAATTGCACTTCTGAGAACATATTTTCAGCAATGCGAAAATATTAATTTTATTTTTTCCGGCAGTAATAATAGGATTATGCAATCTCTATTTGCGAATAAAACCAGTCCATTTTATCAAAGTACGCAATTTTTAATGCTGGAAGAAATTGAATATAATGAATACAAAAAATTTATTAAAAATCACTTTTTAATAAGCAATTTTGAAATATCAGATGAACAAATTGACATAATTTTGACGATATGTAGAAGACATACATATTATGTTCAGCTTTTATGCAATAGACTGTATTCACAGGGGAAAGATGTTACAAAAGAAGATATTGCGGGAAAATTATTCGAGATTCTGCATGAAAACGAACCTGTTTATCAGAATTATAAAAACCTATTAACGGAATTGCAGTGGATGGTATTAAAAGCAATCAGTGCAGAAAATGAAGTAAGACAACCGTTTTCGATAAAATTTATAAAAGAGCACAACTTAAGTTCTCCAAGCAGTGTTACAAGAGCAATAACCTCATTACTTGAAAAAAACATAATAGTTTATTATAAAGATAGATACATTATCGAAGATGTATTCTTTTCATTGTGGTTAAAAAAATATTAATATGTAATTTAGATACATAAAAGCACTTATAAACTCGATATTTTTACCTTGAAATTAATATGTTAAAAAAGCGTAAAAATTAAGATTTCCAAATACTAATATCCGGACAAAATATAATTCCGAAAAGTTAATTAATTATATTGGTATTTAAATTATTTAGATGTTTAGGGTATTATTTTATCTCTTTTTTTTAATTCGCTTTTCATATATTACGATTGAATACATATTGAAAAAAAGAAAAGTTTTCTACAGGAGGAGAAAATTATTTCTATCACACGCCACTAAAAGTAATTCATTTTATTTAATTTTTATTATTGAAAAAATTATAAAATTAAATCGGATTATGAAAAAGAGCATAATATTTTTTTCTTTAGTATTTTTTCTTGTTTTTAATCAGCTGAATGCACAATATGTAAATGTTAAAATAAATTCTACTCCCGTGTTCGGTGAAGAATGGATTACAATGAATCCAAAAAATACAAACCAAATTGTAACGGGTACTCATATAAAGATAAGCAATCAGGAAAGTAATATGGGTTATTTTTATACAATGAACGGAGGTTTGAATTGGACGGGTGGAACACTCTTATCTTCCCTTGCACAACCGGGTGCTGATCCGGTAATTATTGTCGATACATCAGGTAACTTTTATTATATCTGTGTTACAAACTGGGGACTTACACCACCCAGCGGCGATAAATTATTATGCGCTAAATCGACGAACGGAGGAATGAACTGGAATAACGGAGTGTTGTTTGCCTTGCTCAATAAATTTGATGATATGCCGATGGCTTGTGTTGATTTCTCGCAAAGTCAATATAGAAACAATATTTATGTTACTTGGACATTAATCGATTCCATGAATAGTTCTGCTCCGGAAGACAGCTCACGAGTATATATATGCCGCTCGACTGATGCGGGAAGTTCTTTCAGCAATCCGGCTCGTGTAAGTAAAATAGCAGGACACAGCGTGTGGGATATTACAACACCAGAAGGTCCTGTGCCATGTACAGGTACGAACGGAGAGGTTTATGTTTGTTATCCCTACAACCAAAAAATACTTTTTAACAGGTCGACTGATGGAGGAACTTCTTGGTTGGATAGTGAAATAGTTGCTTCAAATCAGGTGGGAGGGTGGCTATATACTCATTCGCCTGTGGTTGCCTGCGATCTTTCCGGTTCTCAGTTTAGCGGAAATGTTTATATTTGTTTTTCTGATTTAAGAACATCCGCGAGCGACAGGGATATCTGGTTTATAAAGTCAACCGATAGGGGAAGCCATTGGACTAATCCTCTGCGGGTTAATAATGATTCACCAGGTAATTATCAGTATTTACCATGGATTTGTGTCGACCAGGTTACAGGTTACATCTGGATTGTTTTTTATGACGGAAGGAATTACCCGACCGGTGCACGTTATGATACTTATGTTGCCCGCTCGACAGATGGGGGAAATTCATTCCAAAATGTAAAAGTATCCGATGCAAATTCATCAACACTGACAGGATATTGGCTTGGAGATTATATCGGAATAGCAGCCCATAATAATAAAGTCAGACCTGTATGGACAACCTCCATAGGATGGGGAAATAGCAATCTCTGGACTGCCATTATTGATACTTTTACCATTGGAGTAAAAACAATTTCTTCAAATGTGCCGGAAAGATTTATGCTTTATCAGAATTATCCGAATCCTTTCAATCCGACTACAAGTATAAAGTATCAAATAACAGATAACAAATATGTAGAACTTAAAATATTCGATATTCTTGGGAAGGAAGTAGAAACTCTTGTCAACGAAAAGCAATCTCCCGGAACGTATGAAATCAGCTGGGACGGGGCAAACTATCCGAGCGGTGTATATTATTACGGATTATCGGCAGGGGATTATTCGGAAACGAAAAAAATGGTATTAATAAAATAGTACATCAAATAATTAAAACAATATAACCAAAATACTGCATTTTTTCACTCTTTTAGTACCGGTAAACTCTATAAACTCTAGCCTAATTTGTCTTGAAATCCTATTTTATTTTCAATAACTTAATTGATTAATAATATTAAATTTTGCGGTATTTTTTTATGATTTTAAATAGTTTTCCTACCAATTTAATCAAAATAAATTAATTAATTATGAGTGAACAAAAAAAATTTGTGCCATTTGTTTCTGCCGAGACAAGCATGGCGGAATTTACAATCAGAGCACTTATTATAGGACTTGTGCTTTCGGTTGTTTTGGGAGCGGCGAATGCCTACCTTGGCTTAAAGGCAGGTATGACCATTGCCGCTACATATCCTGCCGCAGTTCTTGGTATGGCTTTGTTGAAAATTTTAAAAGGCTCCATTCTCGAAGAAAACTTTACAAGAACGGTCGGCTCCATCGGTGAATCTGTTGCCGCGGGAGCTATTTTTACTCTTCCTGCATTCTTTATTGCGGGAATATGGAATCCGTTCTTTACTCCGAATAACTATTTAACCGCATCAATAATTCTTGTTGCGGGCGGTATTCTTGGTATTATGTTCGTCGCTCTTCTAAGACGTGTTATGGTTGAAGACGTAGATTTGCTTTTTCCCGAATCGACAGCGGCAGCTGAAATTCATAAATCGGGACAAAAGGGCGGCGGCGGCTCAAGGTATTTATTCGGTGCCATGGGACTCGGAGCAGTAATTCAGTTTCTTGGTCAATTAAGTTTCTTTGCCGCAAGCTGGGAAAAATTCTATAATTTCTTCAGTGAAGTAAAAATCCCCGGAACATCCTTAAAGGCTAAAGGCGGAATGCTTATCAGTTCTCCGGGTATCAGCCCTGCTTATGTTGGTGTGGGCTATATTATCGGACCGAAATATGCCTCGCTCAACTTCAGCGGTGGACTAATTGCGTGGGGTCTTCTTGCACCGATAATTTATTATTTTGTATCACCGTATTTTACTCCCGATTTATTGCAAGCCTGGGCTACATTAAAAGGTACAACAATCGAAAAAGTAAGCGATGCAGGATGGCAGATAAATCAGGTTTGGAGATTCATTGTAAGACCAATTGCCATCGGCGGAATGTTGATGGGTGCGGGTTTTACGTTGTTTAAAATGAGAAATAGTCTTTTCACGGGTTTGAAACGCTCGATTGGTGACGTGAAAAAAGCCGCCACAGAGGGAGGACATTCAGTGGAAAGAACCGAAAAAGATTTACCGTTTATGTGGATAATGGTTGGTATCGGAATTGTCGCAATTGCAACGTTTTTTGTTACTAAATTTGCTTTTAATACTGGTTACTTACCTGCATTCGTTGCCGCTACAGTCATGATTATTCTCGCATTCTTCTTTGCGGCAATCTCGGGTTACCTGGTAGGAATCATCGGTTCAAGCAACAATCCCATCAGCGGATTGACTTTAACAGCATTGGTTGTGACTGCTTTGATACTTGTATTAATAGGTGTTGATGCAAATTCCGGCGGTGTTGCGGCCGTTCTTGGTGTCGCCGCAATCGTATGCGTATCGGCGGCAGTAGCGGGTGAAATGTTGCAGGATTTAAAGGCTGGACATATACTCGGCGGTACGCCGTGGAAAATGCAGGTTGGTGATATAATCGGTGTTGTTATCGCAGGATTGGTTATGTTCTTTGTATTAAATCTGCTTAACCAGGCAGATATTGCTCAGGGTATGCAGCAGAATTATACCGGAGGATTCGGAAGCAAAAATCTCTCGGCACCTCAGGCAGGTTTAATGGCGATGCTATCGAACGGAATAGTTGGCGGAGAAATGGCATGGCCGCTCATAATCGTGGGTATGCTTATGGGTCTTGCTTTTATTTTAATGCAGGTAAAAAGCCCGATGCTTGTAAGTGTTGGTATGTATCTTCCGCTCGAAACGACTTTTGCAATTTTTATCGGAGGTATGATAAAAGGCATACTCGAACTGGTGGTCAAGAAAAAAGGATTTAACGAAGCACAAAAAGTCAGAATTGAAAACATCGGAATTTTATTGGCATCAGGATTTATCGCAGGTGAAGCATTGACGGGTCTTGGATTTGCTCCTTTCAGAATTGCAGAGTTTAATATCCCATCAATATTTTCAGAACCGCCTTTATTGATTGGCTTCTCTGTTCTCATTATTATTGCTTTAATTTTGATATTTATTCCCATAAAGCATGCTGGTGCGGCCGATGAACCGGCTCCTCCTGCTGCTGGAATGTAATTTTTATACCGGAAGGTCAAAGGATTTTCCTTTGACCTTCTTATAATTTTTAAAAGAAAAAATTTGTTTAATAAAAAAGAAGTAGTTAACTATCTGGAATTAACACCTGTAAGGGAGAAAAAATTTACAGTTCAGGAAAACGGTATCGTTACCATATTGATTCCGAAATTCAAATCTCCCTTTTTTCAAAAATTAATTCCGAAAAATAAATCAAAGGACATTAAAATCAGTTTCGACGAACTTGGCTCTGCAGTTTGGTCTGAAATCGATGGCAACAAAAAGGTTGATGACATCGTAAAGATATTAGGAGAAAAGCTCGGTGAAAAAATTCATCCGGCGGAGGAAAGAATAACAAAATTTCTGACCCAGTTGAATTCACATAAATTCTTGAGTTTTAAAGAGTTACAGAAGAAATAAAAATATATTTTAAATCTCTATTCTGGGATTAAGTAACAAAAAGAGTTTTAATAAAAAAATAAAAAAAAGGAAAATATTATGGGTAATATTCTTAGTGGTTTAAAACCGGAAGCAATCTGGAAGCATTTTGAAGAAATTTGCGAAATACCGCATCCTTCAAAGCACGAACAAAAAATGATAGATTATGTCGTGAATTTTGCAAAATCAAAAAATCTCGAATATGAAGTCGATGAAGTGGGAAATGTGATAATAAGAAAACCTGCCACCCCGGGAATGGAAAATCGCAAAGGGGTAATTTTACAGGGGCATCTCGATATGGTACCGCAGGCAAACAGCGATGCAAACCATAATTTCGAGACAGACCCGATAAAGCCAAGGATTGAAGGTGAATGGGTAAAAGCTACAGGCACAACACTCGGCGCCGATAACGGTATCGGTGTTTCGACCGCTTTAGCGATTCTTGAATCGACCGATTTAGTACATGGACCAATCGAAGCGCTTTTTACAATTGACGAAGAAACAGGTATGACCGGCGCATTCGGTCTAAAACCCGGATTTCTGAAAGGCGATATTCTGATGAATCTTGATTCGGAGGACGAAGGGGAGCTTTTCATCGGATGCGCTGGCGGTACGAATGCGAACATTACTTTTAAATACAACAAAAAACCGGCTCCGAAAAAGCATTCTGCTTTTAAAATTTTTGTTAAAGGTTTAAAAGGCGGGCACTCGGGTTGCGATATTCATCTTGGCAGGGCAAATTCGAATAAACTTCTTTTCCGCTTTATGAAACAGGCTGAAAAGGAATTCGGACTGAGACTGGCATCTGTGGAAGGCGGAAATCTGCGTAATGCAATTCCAAGGGAAGCCTTTGCCACGGTTCTGATTCCAAAGGAAAATGTAAAAGCATTCGATGAAGCATTGAAGCAGTATGAGGTTACAATTAAAAAAGAATTTTCTGCTGTTGAACCGGGTTTGGCAATCTTTGCAGAAAAAGCCAAAGCCCCGAAAAATGTATTCGACAAATCAACGCAGAAAAATCTGATAAATGCAATTTTTGTATGCCCGAATAATGTTATTCGTATGAGCAACGATATGCCGGGTCTTGTGGAAACATCATCAAATCTTGCAATAGTTAAATCTGATGATAAAACAAAAACTGTAACTATAAAGTGTCTGCTGAGAAGTTCGGTAGATTCTTCGAAAGAAGCACTCGAACAGAAAATGGCGGCACTGTTCGAACTTGCAGGCGCCGACTGTTATTTCGACGGTCAATATCCCGGCTGGAAACCGAATCCAAATTCTCCTATTCTTACTACTATGCTTGGTGTTTATGAAAAACTGTTCGGAAAGAAACCGGAAATTAAAGCAATACATGCAGGGCTCGAATGCGGACTTATCGGCGGTGTGTTTCCAAACCTCGATATGATTTCTTTCGGTCCGACGATTAAATTCCCGCATTCTCCCGATGAGCAGTGCAATATCGAGACAGTTGGAAAATTCTGGGATTATCTCGTTGAGACTTTAATGAACGTTCCAACAAAATAATATATTTTATAAAAATCGGGTCGGAGAATTTTTCTCTGACCCGATTTCTTTATTAATTTAAATACACTTTATGAGATACTTAATTATTATCTTTATGTTTGCTATTCTTCTCTCTTCTTGCGGTAAAAAAGAGCAAATGCCCGCGGGTGACTCCAAAGCCGAAAAAGAATTCGTTGAATTCGTTAAAGCTCTGGAAACCAAAGCAGTTCCAATTTTCAAGCAAGCTAATCTTGCCTACTGGAATGCAGCAATTTCAGGTAAAAAAGAGGATTTCGAAAAAAATGCCGAAATGCAGAACAAATACGATGCAATTTTTGCCGATAAGTCTTCTTTCGAAAAATTAAAAAGTTTTAAAGAATCGGGTGAAATCAAGGACGAAATTCTTAAAAGGGAATTAACAGTACTCTTTAATATGTTCCAGCAGAAACAAGCCGATACCACCAAACTTAGCGCCATTAATATTCTTCAAAATACACTCGAACAAAAATACGGAAATTTCAGAACCGAAGTCGGAGGAAATAAGCTGACAGATAACCAGGTCGAAGAAAAGCTTGTTAAATCAACCGATTCGAAAGAACTGAAAGATGTCTGGACTGCCCAAAAGAAAATCGGTACTGTAGTTGCGGAAGATATTATTAAACTGGTTAAAATGAGAAATGAACTGGCAAAGTCAATCGGGTTTAAAAACTATCACGAGATGAGCTTGAAAGTCAATGAAGAAGACCCGGAAGAAATTTCAAAACTCTTCGATGAACTCGATGCCCTCACAAAAGATGCCTTTGCGAAGGAAAAAGAAAATATCGATAATTATTTTGCGGAAAGATACAAAATTAAAAAAGAAGAACTGATGCCGTGGCATTACCAGAACCGCTTTTTCCAGGAAGCTCCGAAAATCTACAAGGTCGACTTCGATAAATTTTACGAAGGAAAGAAACTCGATGAAATTACAGGAAAATTTTACAAGAGTATCGGTTTGAATATAGACGATATGCTCAAGAACAGCGACTTATATGAAAAACCGGGAAAAAATCAGCACGCTTTTTGTACCGATATCGACAGAAACGGAGATGTGAGGGTTTTGTGTAATATAGTTCCAAACGAAAAATGGATGAATACGATGTTGCACGAATTCGGACATGCAGTATATTCGAAAAATATTGAGCATTCTTTGCCATTCTATCTGAAAAACGAAGCACAAACTTTTTGTACCGAAGCTATTGCAATGATGTTCGGCAGATTCTCGACAAGCGCTCCCTGGTTAAAAGATAATCTGGGTATCTCCGAAGACGAAATGAAAAAAGTTGCCGACGACGGGTTCAAATCACTCCGCCTTCAACAGCTTGTATTCAGCCGCTGGGCTCAGGTTATGTACCGTTTCGAGAAATCCATGTATGAAAATCCCGACCAGGATTTAAATAAACTATGGTGGGAACTGGTTGAAAAATATCAGTTACTCAAAAAACCCGAAGGCAGAAACGAACCCGATTGGGCATCTAAAATCCATGTTGTAATGGCTCCGTGCTATTATCATAACTATCTGATGGGAGAACTACTTGCTTCACAACTCTATTATTATATCGTGAAAAATGTTATAAAATCAGAAGATTATAAAAATCAGAGCTTCACGAATAAACCAGAAATAGGAAAGTATCTCAACGAAAAAGTATTCGGTCCAGGTCTAAAATATTTTTGGAATGATATGATAGAGAAAGCAACGGGTGAAAAACTTACGGCGAAATATTATGCCCAGCAGTTCGTGAAATAATATTTTATACTTTATCAAATATAAACCGCCGTTTAAAAAGACCGGCGGTTTTTTTATTGTATAGTACTAATTTTTCTCTTAGCTAGCTAATTATATTCGAAAACAATAAATTTTTCAGTACAAAAATTCTAATAAAAAAGTGCCACCGGTTATAGTTCTCCGACGGCACTTTTTTATATATCGCTACCAAAAGCCGTCTCCCTCGGCCGGTAACGCTTTTTAAAAATGGTTTCAGGAAATTATTTAAAACCAAAACCGAAAAATCGGAATTCAGAAAAGCTTGTTATTTTAAATATTTTATTTTTTTTCCTTTTGTCCCTGAGAGAAAAAAATTGAGAAAACTATTCGTAAAAAAGACTGCAAGTATTATGCAAAAGATTGCATTGCTTTTCTCTTACTTTTTTGCTGGTGAGTAATAAATATTGTATCAAATTGAGAGATGAAAAATAGTTTTGAGACATAAAACTAATTGATTTAAAATTTTTGTGATGAAAAAAATATGATAAATTGGTATATTTGTTAAAATAAAGTTATGGCAAGAATTAAACTCGAAGACATTTTAGCTCATCTCGGTTACGAAATTAAGCGTTCGCTTACCAATACCATAAAAAAGGAATTTCCCGAACTTGAATTTGACCAGAATAAATTGTATAAGGAATTTATAAATAACATTGGAAAAGAAGCGAAAAAATGGGAGCAGGTTCCTGACGATGCAGTCGAAAAAGGGGATTACTGATTTCTATTCTAAATAATTGATTGTTAATATTTTAACGGTCATATCTTTTTTAGCTTTTTTTATAACAAATCTTAGGAGTGTGTAATAGAAATTTGTATTCACTTTATGAGATAAATGCAGAAAATGTTTTAATCAAGGAGGAATAAAAGACAGATTTATTAAACAGGCTTTTATGAATTCTTCACTTTCGGTAATATTAGGAAAAATGTGCTGCCTTTTCCGACTTCACTTACGACTTCTATTCTTCCGTTATTCTTCTCTGCAAATTCTTTGGAAATAATCAATCCCAGTCCTGTTCCTTTTTCTTTCTCCGTCCCTTTGGTAGAATATGCCGAATCTATTCTGAATAATTTCGAAATGTTCTCTTTGTCAATCCCTATTCCGGTATCGTTAACCGATATCCGGATCTCGTTTTCGGTATCTTTTGCATCCAGCACTATCTGACCCTCCCTTTTTGTAAATTTTATCGCATTTGAAACAAAATTTCTCAGAATAGTCATTACCATATTTCTATCAGCATATATAAATAAATCTTCAATAATATTTGAATAAAGAATAATATCTTTACTTTTTGCCGAATCCTTATACATCTTAATTATTGAATAAAACAGTTCAATAATGTAAATCATTTCCGGAGAGGCTTTTATCTTTCCGGTCTGTGAGCCTGTCCATTGAAGCAAATCCTCAAGAAGGCTGTAAGTCTCCGTTGTTGCCTTGTAAATATTATCTGAATATCCCGAGATTTTATCGGGTATAAATTTCTTTGCGTTATTTCTCAGCATGTCAGAATATCCGAGCAGTGTCTGAAACGGGCTTCTTAAATCGTGAGCAATGATTGAATAGAATTTATCTTTCGTAGCATTTAATTTTACCTGCTCGTCTGCGTATTTTCGGAGCAGATATTCATCATGTTTCCTTTTTGTTATATCCCTGATGATAGTCACAAAACCTTTCTGTTTCCCTTCGAAATCTTTAATAATCGATGAACTTAAATCGGCGGGAAAAACAGAACCATCTTTTTTTACCATCTCAAATTCTTTATTTACTACATATCCTTTCTTTAATATCTCTTTTGAAATTGAATTTAATTTATAATGGTCTTTTTTTGAAATGAAGTTTGTATATTCTTTACCAATTATTCTTTTGTAATTTGAATAGCCGAACATTTCTACCGCCCGGTGATTTACTAAAGTTAATTTTTGTTCTGTGTCTGTGACGACAATTGCATCGGGTGATGTGTTAACCAGTGTGCGGTAATTTTCTTCGCTTTCCTTCAGTGCTTTTTGAGCAAGCTCAAGTTCTGTGATATCTCTCATTATAGCAATGTTAAATACTTCACCGTCTACCTTAAACTTTGATACATGCACCTCGAGGCTGAATTCGTAACCATCTTTTTTTAAACCCTTTGTGATATAAGACGTAGGTGCGTATTCCCCCTTTGCCCTGTTCCTTGTGTATTTTTTTATTGTATCCCGTTCGCTTGGAGCCATCAACATAGATTCATCCTTGCCTATAATATCATCGTAATCTTTGTAGCCGAATAAGTTTAAGAATGCGGGATTTACTAGTAAATTGATACCGTCCTTGGTAACACCAATAGCGTCTACCGAAAACATAAATATCGTCTGAAATTTTATTTCACTTTCCTTTAGGGCTTCATCGGCAAGCTTTTGCTCTGTTATATCCGTGACACTCGTTATTGAACCGATTATATTACCCTTTAAATCGTAATATGGTGTTCCTTTAACATAACACCATATCAACTCGCCGTTTTTTTTCCTGCATCTAAGTTCATATTCGTCGGAAATTCCCTCTTCACGCATCTTGTTTTTCTTTACTATAAAATCCGCATCCTTTTTATCATACAGAAGCATATAGCTGCTTTTACCAATTAGCTCTTCTAAATTGTATCCGAATATTTCGCAAGTCCTTTTGTTTGCATACATCATGACACCGTTATTGTCCACATAGAAAATGCATTCGTGAAGGTTATCTATCAGGGTTCTGTATTTTAGTTCGCTCTCTTTTAATGCCGTTTCGAAATTTTTTCTGAGTGTAATATCCTTGACAATTCTAATTGTGTTTCCTTCTTTTGAGCGAGAAAGGGAAAGTTCATGATAAAATTTACTATTGTCTTTTCTTTTTCCTATTGCTTCGCCGCTCCAGAATCCGTATGAATCTAATTCCTTGCTGACTTCTTTTAAAAACCTTTCCATTTCTTTTCCGTCATACAGGATTTTCCAGTGCTTACCGATAAGTTCTCTTGTACTCTTATAGCCGTAAATTTTCGCCGCCGCATCGTTTACAAAAATAAATTTACCGTCTTTATCTGCAATTGATATTCCGTATATGGAGGAATTTACGGCTGAAGTAAAATCGATTTTGTTGTCTATGTCGAATTTCTTTATTTTTTCTGTCTTTGTTAAAGTCTTCTTTGCAGATTTGTTTTTCATATATAAAAATTATTTTCACAACTAAGAAATATCATAGAAGAATAGTTATATTTTAATTTATCCCCAGTATTTATGTTTAAATTTAGTAAAAAGAAACATTATCAAAAAGACTATTCAAATATTATTTAAATTATTAACGACTGAAGTCTTCTCTTTCAACCTTTCACATCATTCCAAAAATATTTAAATTACGATAATATTACGGAATTCTCAAAAACAACTTATAGAAAAATGACTGAACAAATTAAAAAGGCATTAAACGATTCGAAGGCGGCACGCTGGACTGCTTTACTTATTGTAGCATTTACAATGTTTGCTGGCTATTATCTTGCCGACGTTATGTCTCCTCTTGAACAAATGCTTGAAGAGCAGCTCCACTGGAGTGCATCTGATTACGGCTGGTATACAGGTGCATATGGTTGGTTTAACGTATTTCTATTTTTTCTGATTTTAGGAGGAATTATACTCGATAAAATGGGTGTGCGTTTTACAGGTCTTGCCTCGGCTGTGGTTATGGTAATCGGTGCCGGACTTAAATACTGGGCGATTACAACAAACATACTGGACGGAAAAACCTGGACTTTTATAGTATGGGATTTTCCTGCTCAGGTCTGGATGGCTGCTCTTGGATATGCGATTTTCGGTGTTGGGGTTGAAGTAGCAGGTATTACGGTCTCCAAGGTTATAGTCAAATGGTTTACGGGTCACGAACTTGCACTTGCAATGGGACTTCAGCTTGCTATTGCCCGTCTGGGGACTGCTCTTGCTCTTTCCACATCGCTTCCTATCGCAAGGGCTGTAGGTACAGTTTCCATGCCGGTTTTAATCTGTCTTATAATGCTGGTTATAGGTTTGCTTGCTTTTTTTGTTTATACTTTTAATGATAAACGGCTCGACAGGTCAATTGCAGAAACCAAACCTGATACCGGAAATGCTGATACATCCGAAGAGGAATTCAAAATCAAGGATTTGGTATTTATATTATCGAACAAAGGCTGGTGGTATATTTCAATATTGTGCGCACTGTTTTACTCTGCTGTATTTCCGTTCCTTAAGTATGCAACAGCACTTATGATTAATAAATTTGGTGTGGACGAAAACCTTGCAGGCATTATTCCGGGTTTACTGCCTTTCGGAACGATTCTTCTTACACCGGTATTCGGAAGCATGTATGATAAAAAGGGCAGGGGTGCTTCAATAATGATTTTCGGTTCAGTACTTATTATCATAGTTCATTTGTTATTTGCAGTTCCTGTATTGAATCATTATTTGGTTGCAATAGTGCTTATGATAATACTTGGCATTGGTTTTTCACTTGTTCCGTCTGCTATGTGGCCTTCGGTACCTAAAATTATTCCTCATAAACAGTTGGGCTCGGCTTATGCATTGATATTTTACGTACAGAATATAGTTGCCCTGATGTCAGTTCCAGCTTTGATTGGATGGGTGCTCGAAAAATATTGTATCATAAATGAAGTAGTAGTTGAAGGGAAAACGGTGTCCAATTATAATTATACACTTCCGATGCTGATTTTTATGGGATTTGGAATTATCGGCTTGGTATTCGCTTTTCTTTTGAAACTCGAAGATAAGAAAAAAGGTTACGGACTGGAACTTCCCAATATTAAGAAATAAAACAGGATAGTAATTTTATGTAATATCAGGCGGATTAATTTTAATAATCCGTCTGAAATATAAATACAATATATGGAAAACAATTCTGCTGCTCCCAAATTTACATCATCTCTGGCAGTGATGATTTCGCTTTTCTTTATGTGGGGATTCATCACGAGTTTGAACGATGTTCTTACACCTTTTCTGAAAGGAGTTTTTGAACTTTCTCACTTCGAAGCAAATCTTGTCCAGTTTTCTTTCTTCGGTGCATATTTTATTGGTTCGCTGTTGTATTTTATTTCTTCGATTACAATAGGTGACCCGATAGCTAAGATGGGATATAAAAACGGAATAGTGCTTGGATTATTGTTATCCGCACTCGGATGTTTTTTGTTCTTTCCTTCCGCGCATTTTAAATCTTTCGGATTTTTTCTTGGAGCATTATTTTGTATCAGCTTTGGTCTGACAATTTTACAGATTGCAGCAAACCCTTATGTGGCTTTGCTCGGTAAACCGGAAACGGCATCGAGCAGATTAAATCTTGCACAGGGGTTTAATTCTTTTGGACATACGATTGCACCCGTTATTGGAGGATTTTTAATTTTTAAGTTTTTTTTAACCGGTGAAAATCCCGCAGCAAACTCGGTAAAAATTCCTTACATTATTTTCGGAGGAGCTTTTTTGTTGCTTGCCATTTTGATTGCTTTTGTCCATTTACCTGCTTTTACAGGCGGAGAAAAAATCGAAAGAAAACCCGAAGCTCTTAAACACAGGAATTTATTCTGGGGAATATTTGCGATATTCTTTTATGTCGGAGCGGAAGTATCAATCGGCAGTAATTTGGTTGCATACTTAAAACTGCCTGATGTTGCCGGGCTTGCCGAGGCAGATGCAAGCAGATACCTTGCTTTCTATTGGGGTGGTGCTATGATAGGAAGATTTATGGGCTCTGTATCTCTCAGCGAAGCTAAAGGAGCTAGAAAATATTTTTCTATGATTGTGATCGCCGTGGTATTATTTGTAATAATTTTCATTATCACTAAAATTGAATTTATACTCGTCTGGTATTTCCTGATATTTCTGGTCATAAATTTTTTTGCTTTCATGCTCGGAAAATCACTTCCCGCAAGAACCTTGACGATTTTCGCTTTTTTTGTAATGGGACTGCTTTTAATTGGAATTTTCGGAACAGGGAAGGTTGCAATGTGGTCTATGCTCGGAATCGGTATGTTTAATTCGATTATGTGGTCGAATATTTTTACTCTAGCAATAGATAAACTTGATAAATATACTTCTCAAGGCTCGTCTTTGCTTGTTATGATGATAGTCGGAGGAGCAATTCTGCCGTTATTACAGGGTGCTTTGGCTGATGTAGCAGGAGTACATTATTCCTTGTTTGTTCCTTTATCAGCTTATTTTTACCTGATATTTTACGGAATCAGCGGTTATAAAATAAAATTTTCAAATGTAAAGTAAATTAAAATGGAATACTCAATCGGAATAGATATAGGCGGAACAAATACAGTTTTTGGACTTGTCGACAGAAAGGGTAACTGCATCTCAGAAGGCTCATTAAGAACCGATAAGTTTGAAGAAGTAAAAGATTTCGTGAAAGAATTATCCGATGAAATAAATAAAATTTTATACGAACTAAGTATTGATAATGATGTAAAAGGAATTGGAATTGGCGCGCCTAATGGAAACTTTTTTAAGGGTACGGTTGAATTTGCCCCTAATTTAAGATGGAAAGGTATAATTAATTTTGCTGAATTGTTCAAAGAGCATTTTGACTTGCCCGTAATACTTACAAACGATGCAAATGCTGCCGCAATCGGAGAAATGATTTACGGTGCTGCAAAAGGTATGAAAGATTTTGTCGTTGTCACATTGGGAACCGGACTCGGAAGCGGATTCGTATCAAACGGAGAAATGATTTACGGACATGACGGATTTGCCGGTGAACTCGGACATACAATCATATTCCACGAAGGGCGTCAGTGCGGGTGCGGCAGAAAAGGTTGTCTCGAGCAGTATGCTTCGGCTACCGGAATTGTGAAAACTGTTCTGGAAATGCTGGAATCGACAACCGAAGACAGTATACTGAAAAATTACAAGCCTGAAGAAATAACTTCCAAATTAATTTACGAAGCTGCACATCAGAATGATGCCGTAGCTTTGGAAGCGTTTGATTTTACGGGGCGCGTTCTCGGCTTTTCGCTGGCCAATGCTGTTGCATTAACAAGCCCGGAAGCCATTATTTTGTTTGGAGGACTTGCTCTCGCGGGTGATTATATTTTCAAACCTACTAAGATGTATATGGAATACTATATGCTTAATATTTTTAGAGACAAAGTAAAATTATTACCGTCTCAAATAGTCGGAAAAAATGCCGCAGTTCTTGGAGCAAGCGCTCTAGTTTGGAAAACACTGGAATAAATAATAATCAGACATAACATTATGAAAAAAAATATATTCTGTATTTTTCTATCCGTAATATTTGTTTTCTCGTTTCAAAATCTCATTTCTCAGAATATAATACCTGAACCCGTTCAGATGGATATTCATGAAGGATTTTTTTTTCTCAGTAAATCCACAATAATCTCACCCTATGATGACAATACATATAATGATGCTGTAATATTTAATGAATATCTGAAAAATGTTTACGGATTTGAATTGAAGATAGAAATGAATTCTGCAATTGAAAGTAATGTAATTCTTATATCGAAAGGTGACAGAACGGATATTCCCGAAGGTGGTTATGAAATGAGAATTACGAAATTTGAGATTCTAATATACGGTAATGCGACTCATTTTGCACTTCAGAGTTTAAAACAACTTTTAACGAAAGATGATGATGGAATTTTTAAGGTTCCATGTCTGTATATATTTGATTATCCGCGTTATAATTACCGCGGAATGCACCTGGATGTGTGCAGGCATTTCTTCCCGAAGGAATTTATAAAAAAATACATCGATTACATCGCAATGTATAAGATGAATTATTTTCACTGGCACCTGACTGAAGACCAGGGATGGAGGATTGAAATAAAAAAATACCCTAAGCTTACCGAAATCGGAGCATGGCGTAAGGGAATCTTAACCGGAAAATATAAGGATAAATCACGTTCAGGTGACACAGCGGTTTACGGTGGTTATTACTTGCAGGATGATATAAAAGAAATAGTAGAATATGCCGCAAAAAGACACGTTACAATAATACCTGAGATAGAAATACCGGGACATTCACTTGCCGCACTCTCTTCTTATCCGGAATTTTCCTGCACCGGAGGACCTTTTGAGGTCGCACGTGAATGGGGTGTATTCGATGATGTTTTTTGTCCTAAGGAAGAGACTTTTAAATTTTTAGAGGATGTTTTATCCGAAGTTGTATCATTATTTCCCTCAAAGTACATTCACATAGGCGGAGATGAAGTTCCGAAAATCAGATGGAAAAATTGCAGCCTTTGCCGGGAATTAATCAAAAGGGAAGGTCTTAAAGATGAAAACGAATTGCAAAGTTATTTTATCGGACGCATAGAAAAATTTTTAAATTCAAAAAACAAAACTATAATAGGGTGGGATGAAATTCTCGAAGGTGGACTTGCACCAAATGCTGTTGTTATGTCTTGGCGGGGAACCGAAGGCGGTATCGAAGCCGCAAAACAAAATCACAATGTTATTATGACTCCGGGAGAGTATTGTTATTTAGACCATTATCAGGCAGACCCGAGAAATGAGCCTTTAGCCTTCGGAGGTTATACAACTGTGGAAAAAGTTTATTCATTTGAACCGACACCAAGCGAATTGTCTAATGAGCAAAAAAGTAAAATTCTCGGTGCACAGGGAAATGTCTGGACAGAGTATATAATCACACCCGGAAAAGTTGAATATATGATATTTCCAAGAATGTGCGCTCTCTCTGAAGTACTTTGGAGCCCCGTAGAAAAAAAAGATTTTACTGATTTTAAAAACCGCTTAAAATTTCATTTTAATTTGTTCGATGAACTTGGTATTAATTATTCAAAGGCAATTTTTAATATTGGTTCAAAGTGCAGGCAGTCTGATACCAGAGAAGGTCTCTTGATAGAATTATCATCTCCTTTTCCGAATTCGGAAATTCGTTTTACAACAGACGGCTCGGAACCGAATATAAATTCCTTAAAATATTTATCTCCGATAATGTTAAAAAAATCATCGATATTGAAAGCAATATATTTTGAAGACCGTATGAGACATGGAAATATCTTTATACAGGAATTTATTTTAAATAAGGCTACGGGAAAGGATATAAAATTATTGACTGAACCAAGAAAAAAATACAGTGTGGGTGGGGCTTTTTCCCTTGTTGACGGTGTTAAGGGAAGTTTACCTTGGAGTGGGAGGGATTGGCTCGGATTTCTCGGTGACGATATGATTGCAACGATTGATTTGGGAAGGGAACAGGAAATATCGGAGGCTGTTGTTGATGTCCTCAGTGCAGAAGAAAGCTGGATTTATCTTCCGAAGGAAATCGAAATATTGGTTTCATCCGATGGGTTACACTATAAATCTGTAAAAATAGTCGGATGGGAATACATTAGTAAATACGAAAGGAACGTTCAAATAAATTTTGAAAAAGTTAATGCAAAATTTGTGAAAATCGTGGCAAAAAATTTCGGGAAAATTCCTCAAGATAAACCCGGAGAGGGGACGGATGCCTGGATTTTTATAGATGAAATCTCTATTAATTAACATTAATAAATTATAAAAAATATGCAAACACGCAGACAGTTTTTAAAAATATCCGCTTTAATAACGACTCTATTCCCTTTTTTGAAAGTTAAAGCGGTTAATAAAATTCCTTTCTCCGGAAAAGGAACGAAACCCATTGTGTTATCAACCTGGAAATTCGGTGTTCCTGCAAATGAAGAGGCATGGAAGGTTTTGAACAGTAATGGTTGGGCGCTGGATGCGGTCGAAGCAGGGGTGAAAATTCCCGAAGGTGACCCTAATGTACGCTCGGTTGGTTATGGCGGACTTCCCGATAGGGATGGACATGTTACACTTGATGCCTGCATTATGGATGAAGGAATGAATTGCGGCTCAGTAGCATTTCTTGAAAATATTATGCACCCGATTTCTGTCGCAAGACTGGTTATGGAAAAAACCCCTCACATTATGCTCGTGGGCGAAGGTGCTTTTAAATTCGCAATGGAAAACGAATTTAAAAAAGAAAATATGCTTACACCGGAATCGGAAAAAATCTGGAGAGAATGGTTAAATAATTCCGGCTACCAGCCAGAAATTGATGAAACTAATCACGATACCATAGGGATGATTGCTCTGGACTCGAATGGAAGATTATCCGGTGCATGTACGACGAGCGGTTTGAGCTATAAATTGCACGGACGGGTCGGGGATTCGCCGATTATCGGAGCAGGTCTTTATGTGGATGGAGAAATTGGTGCGGCAACTTCAACCGGAATAGGAGAGGAAGTAATCCGTATTTCGGGAACCCATCTTGTGGTTGAGCTTATGAGACAGGGAAGAAGTCCGCAGGAAGCATGCGAAGAAGCCGTTATGCGTGTCGTTAAAAATAAAAAGAATGAAATTGATTCAGATTTTCAGGTCGGATTTCTTGCACTGAATAAAAACGGGGAATACGGTGCTTATGCGGTGAACAAAGGTTTTCAGTATGCAGTTTATTCCAATGACGAAAAAAATCTCTTAAAGGATTCAAACAGCAGATTTTAATAGGGCTTGTCGTAACTGAGATTTAATGCAGTTTTCTCGGATTAGTGTTATAAAACCTGTTTATTATCTGTGAATCTCCTGGTCTTTCGGAACTAGTAAATTTTATTCTACCCTCTATTGATTTATTTTGCCGGACTACAGTCGTATTTACAAATAAATATCCCTCTAATGTTATTGCATTTGCTAATCTTACAAATTCCTCGTAACTAACCTTGCACATTACGTCACATAAATAATATCCATATCTGTATTCATAGTCAATATTACGCTTTGGAGGTATATATTTGACGTTTATGAAATGTATATCGAAAACAAATGGTTTTTTGTCGACCATTAGATATAATTCTTTATTAATAGGCTTTGTTATTCTTCCGTATCCTTCATTTTCCTGAACTATTCTTACGGTATAAAATAATGATGTATCAAAATTTGCTTCATCGTTTACATCCAATATTCGTGTAAAATTACTTGTTACTTTCGGTTCGTCGAGAATATCGATTTTTTTGTATTCGGTTTCCGTGTCGAACATTTCAACCTGATATATATATGAAGAATCCGTTTTTATTTTTATTCTTCCTTCGTAAACATTCCAAAATTCGTTTTCGCTCATGCCAATATAATTCGTGCTACAACCTGAAATTAATAGAGTGAAAAAGAAAAATCGGGAAGCGATATGTAAAAACCTTTTCATAAAAATAAACTCTGCCTGATTTTTTTGAATATTATAATCTACAAATTGAATTCCATTTATTAAAGAGAAAATGAAAATAAAAAATTATTATGCCTGAATTTTTTTCTTATACTATACTAATCTTAGTATAGTAATTAATATATGGAAAATTCAATAATATTTTTTAATATTTCGTTTATTCAAAATGAAATGATTTTTAGGAGAATATTTTAAGTTAGAAATTATTCCTCAGATTTACATGCGGGAATTAAATTTTAAAATCATGGAACATTTGTCGGGTTAATTTGTTTAAAATTATATAATAACAAAATAAAAGGTATTCTTAAATATGAAGAAACTAATTTTTTTATTCATCGGTATTTTTTTTATTAATCAAATATTATCAGCTCAGGAAAGCGGCTTCGGTATCGGAATTATGATAGGTGAACCGACCGGATTATCAATGAAGCAGTGGCTGAACAGCTCAAATGCTATAGATGCAGGGATGGGCTGGTCTTTTACCGAAAATGGTTCCATTCATTTGCACGCCGATTATCTTTATCACAATTATGATTTGATTAAAATATCAGATGCTAAAATACCTTTTTATTTTGGTATCGGGGGAAGACTGAAGTTTAAAGGCGAAGATAAATCCAAAGGTAACAGTATAGGTGTTCGTGTTCCCGTAGGACTGTCATATCAATTTTCAACGGCTCCTTTTGATGTATTTCTTGAAGTTGTTCCTATTATGGATTTAAGTCCTGACACGAGACTTACTTTTAATAGTGCACTTGGTGTCAGATATTATCCTAAATAATTATACAAGAAAATATATCTAAAACTGCATAGAAATACTAATTTCTAATATCTAATTTATTAAATCATTTATTTATTATGTTAAAGTATTTCTTATTGGTTTTGCTTACAATATCCACTGCTTATTCTCAAAATTTTCAAAGAATATTTTTAAATACCAACTGGCAATTCACGGAAATGGGTGCTGATAATTGGATGCCTGCCACCGTTCCCGGGACCGTTCATACAGATTTGCATGATAATAAAATTATTAGCGAGCCTTTTTTCGGTGAGAATGAAAAAACCCTTAAATGGATAGAAGAAAAAGATTGGGAGTATAAAACCGTTTTCTCCGTCGATGAGAAAACGCTTTCAGCACATAATATCGAAATAGTATTCGAGGGAATCGATACTTATGCACATATATATTTGAATGATTCTCTTTTCATTCGTGCAAATAATATGTTCCGCTCCTGGCAGTGCAGTTGCAAGGAAATTTTAAAAAAACAGGATAATATATTAAATATAAAGTTTTTTTCCCCCATCAGAATTTCAGACAGTCTGGCTTCACTTTACGGCGTAAAACTTCCCGGAGGTAACCATGTTTATATTCGAAAAGCACCGTATCATTTCGGCTGGGATTGGGGCCCGAGATTCGTTACATCTGGAATATGGCGACCTGTTTACATTTCAGCTTGGAACGATATAAAAATTGAAGACGTCTCTTTCCAGCAGAGAAAAATAACGCGTGAACAAGCAGAACTTCACGTTCCATATTTCTTAAATTGTTATACAAAAGATTTATACACCATATCCGTAAAAGATGTAAGTAATAATATTATCTATGCCGAGAAATCAGATTCGCTTTTCGAAGGATATAATCTGGATTTTTTCGATTTCAATTTATACAATCCCCGTCTGTGGTGGACCCGTGAACTTGGAACTCCGGAAATATATTCGTTTAGATTTGAAGTGAGAAGAAATAATTATGTGGTAGATGAAAAAATTTATCATATTGGAATAAGAAAAATCGAGCTTATTCGTGAAAAAGATTCAATCGGAGAAAGTTTTTATTTCAAATTAAATGATGTCCCACTTTTTATAAAAGGTGCGAATTACATCCCGCAGGACAATTTTCTTCCGCGTGTGAAAAAAGAAAGATATGAAATGCTGATAAAAAATTGTTACCGCTCAAATATTAATATGCTTAGAGTCTGGGGTGGTGGAGTTTACGAGGATGATGAATTTTACAGTCAATGCGATTTCAACGGAATACTTGTATGGCAGGATTTTATGTTTGCCTGTGCAATGTATCCCGGAGATTCTGCTTTCTTGAAAAATGTACAGGTCGAAGTATTTCAGAATATCTCGCGTCTGAAGAATCATCCCTGTATTGCTCTTTGGTGCGGAAATAACGAAATCGATGAAGGATGGAACAACTGGGGCTGGCAAAAAGAATATGGCTATTCGAAAAAAGATTCTGTGAAAATATGGAATGACTATCAAAAAATATTTAATCGGATAATTCCTGAAGCTCTTGAAAATATTTTGCCTTCGTCGAACTATATTCCCTCATCTCCCGAAATCGGATGGGGTAACCCCGAGAGTATGAAAAAAGGGGATTCACACTACTGGGGTGTTTGGTGGGGAAACGAGCCGTTTGAAATTTATAAAAATAAAGTTCCCCGCTTTATGAGCGAATATGGCTTTCAGAGTTTCCCCGATTTAAAAACCATCGAAAGTTTTACTCTCCCGGTTGACAAGTACTTGTATTCCGATGTTATGAAAAATCACCAGAAACATCCCGCAGGATATGAGACAATTCAAAAGTATCTTGAATATGAATATAGACAACCGGAGAGTTTTGAAGAATATATCTATATTTCTCAGCTTCTTCAGGCTTATGGAGTTCGGACTGCGATAGAATCGCACAGGCGAGCTAAACCATACTGCATGGGTACGATGTACTGGCAGTTGAATGATTGCTGGCCTGTTGTTTCCTGGTCGAGCACGGATTATTTTGGAAGGTGGAAGGCATTGCAGTATTTCGTAAAAGATGCCTATCGGCAGATCTTAGTTTCTCCTGTAGAAGAAAAAAATCATATAAATGTTTATATTGTTTCCGATTATTTAAATCAATTATATGGTACTCTTCACATGCAACTGCAGGATTTTTCAGGTAATATTCTCTGGTATAGAGACACAGATGTCAAAATTCCTGAAAATTCCAGCGGTGTATATTTTAGTATTAATAAAAAAGAATTAATTTCGGAATATAATATAAATGAAATAGTTCTTTCCACTGAGCTTGAATTACTTTCGGGTTCTTTATACAAAAACCATTTATATTTTGTCCGTCCGAAGGAAATGAATTTACAGAGACCTGAAATATCAATCATTATTAAAGAGGAAGGCAGTGGTATTACATTAATGATAAATTCGGATAAGCTCGTGAAGAATCTATTTTTATATTCAGATGAAGACATATATTTCAGTAAAAACTATTTTGACATACTTCCTAATAATGCTGAATTAGTGTATTGCAAGACAAGTTTAAGTAAGGGGGATTTTGAGAAGAAATTAAAATATATTTTTTTAAATAATCGTTAAAATCAAATGAATGAATCTGAAAAGGCATTGGAGTTTTTTAAAAATTCTTACAATTGTTCACAATCGGTTTTTGCGGCATACTCGGAAAAATTCGGTATAAAGGAAAAAGATGCCCTGAGATTGGCAACCGGATTCGGAGGGGGAATCGGCAGGACGCAGAATATATGCGGTGCGGTAACGGGTGCGGTGATGGTGTTGGGATGCAGGTATTATGATGAAAATGATGTCAAAGGTTCAAAAGAAATTGTTTACAGTAAAGTAAAGGAGTTAATACTGAAATTTAACGAGATGCATAAAACGGTCAATTGTCTTGAATTAACAGGCGTGGATATGAATAAAGAAGACGGAAGGGAACTGTATAAAACATTGAACATACATGAAAATAAATGCAACGGGTATGTGAAGGATGTATGTATTATTCTTGATGAATTAATATAAATAAAAGGACCCTGAAAATTACGGCTTTATCAGGGTCTCGAAAATTTCCAATTAATTTATTTTACAAGCATTGTTAATTATTCTACAGTAATTATCGAGAAGTCCTCATTATTTTACCTTTTGAAAATAAACGCTATTCGCTAATTTGTTTTAGCTTATACATACTTCAATTTTAATATTTTGTTATGAAAAAAATTATTTTGTTTCTTCTCATATACTGCCTTCAGTTAAATGCTCAGGACCTGACAAAATACGTCAATACATTTATTGGGACTGGTGGACACGGGCATACGTTTCCCGGCGCATCTATGCCCTTTGGTATGGTACAATTAAGTCCGGATACAAGACTTTCGGGATGGGACGGATGCGGGGGATATCATTATTCGGATAATGTTATGTATGGATTTTCTCATACGCATCTCAGCGGTACGGGTGTTCCTGATTACTGTGATGTTTTGTTGATGCCTACAGTGGGGAAAATCTTTTTCAGCAATAAAGAATATTCGTCGGAATTCAGTCATATAAATGAATCTGCATCACCTGGATGCTATTCGGTTTTATTGAATAAATATAATGTATTTGCGGAATTAACCGTAACAAAAAGGGCGGGATTTCACAAATACAGATTTCCCGAATCGAATTCCGCAAACATAATTCTTGATTTGGTTCACAGGGATGAAGTGCTTGAATCCTCAATACAAATAATTGGTGATAGCGAAATCCGGGGATTGAGACGCTCAAAATACTGGGCAAAAAATCAGTATGTGTATTTTGCAATAAAATTTTCACAGCCTTTTAAAGAATTCGGAATCGCCGAAAATGATTTACTGCTTCCCGATGTTCTTGAAATGAACAGTAAATCTTTGAAGGCTTACGTTACTTTCGATACAAGAAAAGACGAAGAAATTTTAGTTAAAGTCGGATTATCGGGCGTGAGCATAGAAGGAGCTTTGAACAATCTGAATTCCGAAATCCCTGATTGGGATTTCGAAAAAGTCCGGAAAAATGCAAATGCGGAATGGAATAAGGAACTTGGGAAAATTATGGTGGAAGGCGGAACCGATGAACAAAAATCTATTTTTTATACCGCATTGTATCACTGTCTGCTGGTTCCGAATTTGTATACGGATGTTGACGCAAGTTTCAGGGGAATGGATTTGAATGTTCACAAAGCAGAAGGTTTCGATAACTACACCGTGTTTTCTCTCTGGGATACATACAGGACCGAGCATCCTCTGTTCACCATTATTGACCAGAAACGAACGAATGATTTTATTAACACTTTCCTCGCACATTATGAATACGGAGGTCTGCTTCCCGTCTGGGAACTCTCCGCGAACGAAACATTCTGTATGATTGGGTATCATTCCGCTCCTGTTATTGTTGATGCTTATATAAAAGGTATCAGGAATTATGATGTGCATAAAATCTATGATGCCATGAAACACAGCAGTGAAACAAATCTATACGGACTCGAGAGCTATAGAAATCTCGGCTTCGTGAATCAGGATAAAGAGCACGAATCAGTTTCAAAGACACTCGAATACGGTTATGACGACTGGTGTATTGCACAGATGTCAAAATCTCTTGGATATAATGATGGTTTTAAAAAATATATACAGCGTGCTCAGAGTTATAAGAATATTTTCGACCCTTCAACGGGCTTTATGCGAGCTAAGACAAACGGGGAGTGGTATCATCCGTTTAATCCGTATGAGGTAAATAATAAATATACCGAAGCAAATGCCTGGCAATATTGCTTCTATGTTCCTCAGGACATAAGAGGATTGGTCGGTTTAATGGGCGGGAAGAGAGATTTCGAGCAGAAGCTTGATGAGCTTTTCACTGCTGATTCGAAAATGACAGGAATGGACTTGACCGATATTACCGGTATGATAGGACAATATGCACACGGAAACGAACCGTCGCATCACATGGCATATCTTTACAACTATATCGGTGCACCGGCGAAAACACAATTCTATGTCAACAGGATTTTAACTGAATTTTATAAAAATGACCCCGATGGTTTAATCGGTAACGAAGATTGCGGACAGATGTCGGCCTGGTATGTGATGAGTGCAATGGGATTTTATCCCGTATGTCCCGGGCAACTGATGTATGCGATAGGGACACCGATATTCGAAAAGGTTATCATAAATCTTGAAAACGGAAAACAATTCGTTATTAAAGCCGATAATGTTTCCCCGGTAAATTATTATATCCAGTCTGCAACTTTGAATGGCAAGGAATATACGAAATGTTATTTAAACCATAATGACATTATGAACGGGGGAGAAGTAATATTCAGCATGGGTAGTGAGCCGAATCCCAGATGGGGAAACGGCGAACTCGATGTACCGATAACTTCCATAAACGATGAATTGATTAATCCTGTTCCGTATATAGTTTCCGACAGCAAAACATTCAAGAAATATCTGTTTATTATGCTCAAATCTATTGACCCCGATTCAAAAGTATTTTATACCTTGGACGGTTCCGAACCGGATATGAACTCGAGTATATACACAAAACCTGTCAGACTCGATAATACAACTATTATTAAAGCATTTGCATTCAGCAGTGATTTGGGAAAGAGTAAAACCATAGAAGGCAAATTCATAAAATTGCCCGAAGGTAGAAGTATTAAAATACTGACGAAATACAGTCCTCAATATACCGCGGGAGGTGACGATGCACTGATAGATTTGCAGAGAGGGGAGAAAAACTGGAGACTCGGATTCTGGCAGGGCTATCTCGGAGTGGATTTCGAGGCAATAGTTGACCTTGGTAAAGAGAAATTTGTTAAAAAGATTTCGCCTAACTTTTTACAGGACGTACGCTCGTGGATTTGCTTCCCGACCGAAATTAAATTTGAAATATCCGATGACGGAAAGAAATTCAAAGAGGCAGGAACTGTAAAAACAAATATGAATATTGAAAGCAAGATTCTCGAAATAAAAGAATTCGGACTGAATCTTAATGTTGAAACCCGATATATAAAAATCAAAGCCAGGAATTACGGCAAACTTCCCGAATGGCATCCCGGTGCAGGGGACCCTTCATTTATTTTTATCGACGAAATTGTGATAGAATAATAAATCTGTCAATCGGTATTTAATAATATAAATGAGTGATGAGAAAATCTTTTGTTCCCAAACCTGCTGACAGCAGGTTTGGGAACGTGATAATTCAGAAATTATAATTGAGTGATATGTGTCCTAAAAGATTCTGCAAAGATGATTCGCTTGTTATATATTCTGTTGCAACCTGATGAGGATTGCTCCCTGTAACGCTGTTTTTCAACCCGTATTCAAGAGCTATATTCATAGTCAATTTTGACAGTAAATCATAACTGCATCCTGCCATAATGTGGTGCTCCAAAATCGCAGGCATAATTGGAATTATTGTTTCTTCCGGAATAGGATTCGAACTGTAAGAATATCCTGCTCTTAATGTTAAGACTTTGCTTAAATCATACTCACCCCCGAATTTCAGTATTACCGCATCTTTCCAGTTCATTGGGAATTCCACGTAAAGTGCTTCGTTTCCCGGGGCTCCGTTGACAAGCATTTTATTTATGTTGGAATTTGTTCCGTTGGTTAGCGTGAGCTTCATTTTATCGAATGCTTTTGACCAGTTAAGCCATTCGAAATCAAATCCCAGTCTTAGTTTCGGCATGGGTGAATACATAAAACCGAATCCGACAGATTGCGGAGTCTTGAATTCATTAGTTACTGTATAATCGGCAATAAAACCTTCGTAGGGATGAATTCCGTTTTGACCAAATAAAGCTGAAACAAGTTTTGCTGCTGAGTCTATGGAAATTCCCATAGTAGTTACTAAATTTTGTGCGGCTATAGTGGATGCTTCGTTGAACTGTGCTGACATATCCATCTTTGCATTTCCATCTTTAAAGTTCAAAGGAACGGATAATGTGTAGCTTGCACCCATCGAAAAACAATCGCATAATTTATATGCCAATCCTATCTTTCCGCCGAATGTATATGATTTTAAATTTGTCATTTCTGCGGCAGCGGTTAACTCCTTGTATCCTAGTCCATAAACAGGACGCGAAGCTTTGAAATAATTACCATACGTTGTAGTTCCCTGAGTTGTTACAAGTGTTCCTTTTAAATAGTCCGGTGAAAGACTGAACGGCTGACCTATTTCCAGCGTTGAATAAACGAATTCACCTGTCAAGCCAATAGAAAATTCCGGTGTAATTAAATATGAACCTGAAATACAGCTTTCTATTACGGCAAATCTTGAACGGTAAACCTGCTTCTGGTAATTTGTGCTGAAAGCAGGAGAAACAAACAACTGATGATTCAGCTTATACTCGGTTCCCATTCCTCCTGTTGTGAAAACCCCTGCTCCGAGTGTGAATTTACTGTTCTTGAAATTATGTACATATGACAGGCTCGGCATAACGTACAGAATTTTATCACCGTCATCATCATTCAAAATTGTAGAAGTGACATTACCGTTTGCATCTTTTATGTAGTTTTTAAAGTGTGTCGGGGGAACCATAAATATCGCGTTTGCATTCAAAACCGGTTTTTTAATGAAAGAAAGACCCGCAGGATTCATCAGCATTGCGGAAGGACCGTCAAAAAAACCTATTTCGGTTCCGCCTCTTCCTATTGAACGGGTATTGTAATCCACCGCTCTTGTCCCGTTTTGTGAAAAAGAAATTGAATAACAAAAAATAAAAAAACAAAGAAGTACAAATTTTCTTGTAATCATAATGGTTTTTAAATTAATTAATAAGTATTTTATAGTGTAACTTTGAAATCTTAAAGTAAAAAATCATCTTTGTATTCCTAAATACACGCCTCCGCAGTATGGTATTAGCCAGACAAGCCATACGAAAATACTGTACTTGTGAAATCTTTTCTTTGCCTTTTCACTTCCTTTCTTTATTACCCATGTTGCCCAAATTGCGTGCACGAGCATCAGCCATAACGCTACCTGGCCGGTCAATGTGTGAAGTTCAAAAAAATTAAACGGCTTTGTTGCCAGCAGATGCATATTCCAGGTACCCAGTATGTCAAATGTAAGTCCAAGCCAGAACATTACCACGTGCCATGTTTTCAGATATTTCGCAAACTTTTCAGACCATATTCCGAGCGAATAAAAAATCAACGCAAGAGTAATTAGTATTGAAGAGTGAATTACTGTCGTTGGCATATTCCCCCGCGTTGATTTTTCTTCTTCTTATATGTATCAGTGATAAAATTAATGTTTAATGCAGGAATTTTTATTTGACTAAAATAAGCTTCTTTGTTTCATTAAAATTATCCGAAATTAACCTGTAAAAATAAACTCCGCTGTTCAGACTGCTTCCGTCAAATGTGAGCTCGTAAGTACCCGCGGACTGCTTTTCATTTACCAATACAGTTATCTCTTTACCTCTTATATCAAAAACTTTTAAAGAGATATTACTCTTATCCGATATCTGATATTTGATTTTTGTAGCCGGATTGAACGGATTTGGATAATTTTGATATAGTATATATTTATCAGGTATCGTTGAACTAATCTGTTTTACTCCGATTATCTGGCTGAACGGTATTGAATATATTGATTTTCCATATGTTCCTAAGTAATAGCTTCCGTTGTAACTTAACGACGAGCGGATGTCTGTGTATTTCCAAGGTGGGTATCCGCCTGTTCCCGAGCTTACATCCTGCCAGCTTGCACCTTCGTTTTTCGATACCATTATTTTACCTCCTCCGTAATTATATACACCTGCTACAATTGAGTTGTTGTATGTAAGCGAAGTAAGTACATAATTCGATGAACCCGGCATAATGTTATTCCAGCTGTTTCCGTTGTCCGTACTGGAATATAATCCGGTGGGGCTGTAACTACCTGCATATATTGTTGTTCCCTTTGAGCAAAATGAAAGACAATAAGCGTATGATGAAATTCCGTTGCTGCATTGTATCCAGTTTTGTCCCCCGTTAGTCGAGCGGAATACACCTCTTCGTGTACCGGCTAAAAGAATATTGTTAAGATATGCGAGTGAATACACTGTGTCACACGTTATTCCGTTGTTTGCTTTATACCAGCTTGCCCCCCAGTTATCGGATTTATATAGTCCTCCGCCCTGTGTTCCCGCAAAAACCGAAGTTCCGTTCGATGTTAAACTTAGTGTGACTGAATCGAGTAAACCATTATTCACAGCGTACCAGTTATTACCGTTGTTCGTGCTTTTAAAAATTCCCCCGTAAGTACCCGCAAACAGACTGCTGTTTGCATATATAATGGAATAAACTATCGTGCTTGCCATTCCCGAACTTAAATTTGACCATGTTGTTCCGTTGTTTGAATAATAAATTCCTCCGCCCTGAGTGCCTGCATATAGCATTGTCCCGTTATTTATCATAGTATAAACACAATGTCCCTGAAATCCTGTATTCTTCGGATACCAGTTTTCTCCGTAATTTACCGTAACATACACGCCTCCTCCGAGCGAAGCGGCAAATATATAACTTCCGTAAACTAAAAATTTATTTATCAGTAAATCGTTTAAACCTGTTTCGCATCTGTACCAGTTTGTTCCGTTGTTTGCGGTTTTATAAATGCCTCTTGAATAGTTCGCCGCAAAAAGTATGTTGTCTTTTAATTCGATTGCAAAATACGGTTTGTATTTCGGAAGACCGTTTGAAATATCAGACCAGGAACTGCCCGAATTACTTGACATATAAATTCCTTTGTCTGTTCCGATGTATAAATTTGTTCCGTTCATTCTGAATGAATAAACAGTAATCTTCCCCGGTAGTCCATTGCTTAATTTTGTCCAGCTTGTTCCTGTATTTGTGGTTACGTAAACGCCGCTATCCCCGCTTGCATAAAGCGAGTTGCCTGATATATATAAATCGTAAATTGCCAGAGTTTTACTTAAGCTTGTTTGTGCCCAGTTCGAGCCTCCGTTTGTCGAATATGAAACACTGCCGTAATACGTTTGTGTACTTGATTTGTTGCCTGCATAAATGATATTGCCCGAAGCAAGTATAATGTTTCCATTAAAAAACGGAGTAGACATAACGTTAAAATTGTATCCGTTATCTGTTGATTTGCAGAATACAACTGAAGTAGAACTTGAATGTGCTATTGCGTATACATCCGTTGTTCCGAATGTTATAGATTCAACCGGTCCTTCTTGGTCAAGATTATTATTCCCTCTTTCCCAGCTGTTACCGAGATTAACCGAAAAATAAACTCCTTTGTAAGTTGAAGAATATAAGACTCCGTTGCTCCTGATTGAAAGTGAATTGACTATCCCGCCCTCGAGACCATTTTGTATCCACTGTGCAGAGATATAATCCGCAAATGATAGAAATAGAAAAGATATAACAAGCAGCAATAATTTTTTCATAACGGGTAAATTTACCGTAATTTCATAATTTTAGAGGAATTTATCAATTTAATTACTATACCCTTTACATTTCTGTATCGGCGTTATAGGTCTTTTCTTCTTTGTTAGATTTTCTGTTCAATAAAAATAATGTAATGAAACCCGTAATACCTGAAATTAAAGAGCCGACTAATATACCGATTTTTGCTTCATTCAAATGCTGAATATCACTAAAAGCCAATGTTGCTATGAAAAGTGACATTGTAAAGCCTATTCCTCCTAAACATGCAACACCGTATAATTGTTTAAATGTTGCTCCGCTTGGCAGTTCCGATATTTCAGCCTTGAGAGCGATTTTCGAAAACAAAGTAATTCCAATCTGATTTCCAAAAAATAATCCGAGTATAATTCCGAGTGTTACAGGTTTTAGCAGTGTTTCGAAAAATTCACCTTCTATTGCAACACCGGCATTGGCAAAAGCAAATAGAGGAATAATGAAATACCCGACATAAGGATGTAATTTATGCTCTATTCTATGACCCGGTGCCAGTACTTTTTCGCATGATTCTTCAATCCTGTAAACTGTCGAATTAAGCTTGCTACTAAAAATTTCTTCATCGCCTTCACTTTTTGATTTTTCCAATTTCTCTAAATCACCCTTTGCCGAAAAAATAAAGTTCTTATAATCTATACGCGCGACGGTCGGTATTGCAAAAGCAAGCAAAACACCTGCAATCGTTGGATGTATACCAGTATTTAAAAATGCAATCCACATTAATGCACCAAATATTATATATAAAACCGGTTTTCTAATGTTCAGGATATTGAAGAAAATTAGCAAGAAAAACAATAGTAAAGAAATAATTAAACTTACATATACGATGCCGGAAGAATAAAAAATTGCTATTACTAAAACAGCACCTAAGTCGTCAATTATGGCAAAAGCAGTAAGAAAAACTTTTAATGAAAAAGGGACGCGTTTTTGCATTAATGATAAGATTCCCAATGCAAAAGCTATGTCGGTTGCGACAGGAATTCCCCATCCGTTTACCGTATCGGTTCCGAAGTTAATAAAATAATATATGATGCCGGGGAAAAACATACCTCCCAAAGCAGCAACGAATGGTAACGATGCTTTTTTAAAAGAGGATAATTCTCCCAGTAATAGTTCTCTTTTTATTTCAAGCCCGACCAAGAAAAAGAAAACCGCCATTAAACCGTCATTAATCCAGAATAAAATGGATTTATCGAAATATATTTTTTCAAAACCAACAGATAACTTGAGATTCCATAAAGCAAAATAGTAATCGGAATACGGAGAATTAGCCCACAGCAAAGCTAAAACCGTTACAATAATTAAAATAATACCACCGGATGCCTGGATTTTTAAGAATTTTCTAATCGGATTCAGAATTGTATCGAGTGGGGTACTATCAACGATTTTTATTTTATTTATTTTTCTTTTTTTTGGTGAATCCATTTTATTTTTTTATATTTACCTGCAAAAATTGATAAGATTTTTGAATCAATATAAATTTAATTAAATATGTTTGAATAATATAGTGATTTGTACGTTTTATTATTCGGTTTTAAATTTTATTTTAATTTATGTTTTTAAATTGGATTAAAAAGATAAAAAATTTTATCGATATCAAAATTGATACCGATAAATTTTCAGCAATAGAGCAAATAAAAAAGGACGTATATTTAAGAGGCGCCAACGTCTTTTATCTTATTTGCTCGGCAATACTTGCTTCCATCGGTCTGGATGTAGACTCTCCTGCTGTAATCATAGGTGCAATGTTAATTTCTCCTTTAATGTCTCCGATTTTAGGAATTGGTTTATCGCTCGGGATTCACGATAAAGAAAATTTTTTCATTTCACTAAGGGAATTTTTGTTTTCGGTGTTACTAAGCCTATTGGTCAGTTCGGTTTATTTTTCTATTACTCCTTTAGGACATCCTACTTCTGAAATCCTAGCAAGAATTAAACCCACCGCACTCGATATTTTAATTGCATTCTTCGGTGGTGTGGCCGGCATTGTTGCAATTACAAGGTCTAAAATCGCAAATGCACTTCCGGGTGTTGCTATTGCTACTGCTTTAATGCCTCCTATATGTACATCGGGTTTCGGATTGGCAACGGCAAGGTTCGAGTTTTTCTTCGGTGCGTTTTATCTATTCTTTATTAATGCTGTTTTCATTTCCTTTTCTGCTTATTTGATTGTCAGATATCTAAGGTTCCCTTTTAAAGAATATCTTGACAAAAAAAAATTAGTTCTAACAAGAGTAATTGTCTATTCATTTGTCTTTGCGGTTGCAATCCCCAGTTTTATAATTTTTTACGGTGTTATTGAAGATGCTGGACTCGATAAAAACCTCAATAAATTCATCCGCGAGCAAATTCAAACAGAAAATATAAAGGTTATAGATTGGAATAAAACTGCGGATAAAAATAATGAAAACATACTAAACGTATATATTGTCGGAAATAAAATACCTCAAAAAAAACTCGATTCAATAAGTTCATTGCTTCCCGATTATGGAATAACAAATACGCGGTTGGATATCTCGCTATTAAGTGATGAACGCGGTATTGAAGATGTTAGGGGTGAACTGAAAACTGATTTGATATCTGTGTTAAAAATAATGCAAAAATCAGAAGAAACAAAAGACAGCATTGCCAGAAGAAATATATTTAAAAATGATTCACTCGTTTTTTCCAATATATCGAATGATTTAAAAATATTTTATCCAGGAATTGACGAAATAGGATTTTCCAATAATTATTTGAACAAATCAACGGTAAATGATTCTGATGATTTGAAAAAAATGTCTGTTGTTACAATTAAATGGGATAAGAAACCCAAAAATTCAGATTTAAATCCAATAAAAAATAAAATTTATAAATTCTTAACAGAAAAACTTAATACTGATACTCTTTCGATAATTTATCTGCAATAAAACTCTTGACATTATAGCATTTTTATTGTTATATTAAAATTAATAATCCCTTCTTTATAAAATTTAACTAATCTATGGATATGGGAAACAAAAATATAAAATTCGCGGTTTTAGGTGCAGGGCACGGCGGAATGGCTATGGCAGGGCACTTGGCAATGATGGGATTCCCTGTTAATATTTATAGCAGGAGTGAAGAGAGACTATGGGGAATTAAGTCGACCGGAAGAATAGTACTCGAAGGTGAAGTTGAAGGTGCAGGTGAGTTGAATATAGTAACGAATGATATTCAGGAAGCGATAAGAAATGTCGATTTAATAATGGTTGTTGTTCCCGCAACAGCGCATAGATTTATTGCTCAGGAATGTGCGCCTTATTTAAAAGACGGGCAGATTGTAATACTACATCCGGGAAGAACATTTGGTGCTATCGAATTTAAGCAGGTTCTCAAGGAAAATAAATCTAATGAAAATGTTGTTATCGGAGAGGCACAGACTTTCATTTATGCATCGAGAGCATTGGGACCCGGGCATGCTAAAATTTTCAGGATTAAAAACTCAATACCGGTAGCAACCATAAGAGCGCATAAAATTCCGGAAGTAATAAAAATTCTCAGGACTGCTTATCCACAGTTTGTTCCGGGAGATAATGTCTTTAAAACGAGTTTTGATAATATTGGTGCCGTGTTTCATCCGACTTTATGTATCCTGAATGCAGGCTGGATAGAAGACATATCCGAATTTCAATTTTATGTGCAGGGCGTTACCGAATCCGTTGTTAAAGTATTAGAGGAAGTTGACAAGGAAAGAGTAAATGTAGCTGAATCGCTTGGTATCAGGGCTCTCACCACGAGAGAATGGCTTTATTTGGCTTATGGTGCGGCGGGGAAAAATTTATTGCATGCTATGAGAGCCAATCCGGGATATCGGGGAATAAATGCTCCTACAACTCTCGATATGAGATATTTGAACGAAGATATTCCTACGAGTCTTGTACCAATATCTTCACTCGGTAAAAAATTTAATGTCGATACACCTGTTATCGATTCGTTAATAAAACTGGCTTCAGTATTGAATCAACAGGATTATTGGAGCGAAGGAAGAACGGTTGAAAAATTAAAACTGAAAGATTTATCTTTGAAAGACCTGAGAAGAATGGCAATCGGGGAAGATATTTAAGAGAAAGGGGGATTCTTTTATGAGGAAGAAGTTAATTTTAGGAGGTGCGCTGGGGAATTGTGTTCACGTAGGAGGACTGCATCATTTCCTGAAAATTGCCGAAGAAATAGGATATAATACTTTATCATTAGGTCCCGCGGTTAGTATAAACAGATTTATTACGGAAATTAAAAATTATAATCCTGATGTTGTTGCCGTAAGTTTCAGATTAACCCCGGAGGTTGCCGAAGAGTTATTTGCAGAATTTAAGAATGCCGTAGCCAAAAATAGTATAAATGACATGAGATTTATTTTCGGAGGAACTCCCCCCGTAGCCGAGAAAGCAAAAGAATCGGATTTATTTGATAAAGTATTTAACGGAACAGAACCCGTAGAGGAAATCATAAAATATTTACGCGGAAGCGGAGATGATAATATACCTGAAATTTTTCCTGACAACCTCAATGAAAGAATTGAAAGAAAATTTCCTTATCCTTTAATAAGGCATCATTTCGGCCGACCCTCGGTTAAAGAAACAATTGAAGGAGCAAAAAAAATTGCCGAATCCGAAGTTCTTGACGTTCTGTCCATTGGTACAGACCAGAATGCACAGGAGCATTTTTTCCGACCTGAGAGGATGAAAAAATCCCTCGATGGAGCAGGTGGAGTGCCGGTTAGAAAACCTGAAGATTTAAGAGCAATTTATGAGGCGACCAGATGCGGAAATTATCCGCTGGTAAGGTGTTACAGTGGGACAAACGATTTATTGAAATGGGCTGAAATGAGCGTTGAAACAATAAAAAATGCATGGGCGGCAATTCCGTTAACATGGTACAGCGTTATGGATGGCAGGTCGGAAAGATTACTGAAAGATGCTATTTCTGAAAATCAGTCTGTTATGAGATGGTATGCAGAGAAAGGAATTCCTGTAGAGGTTAACGAATCACACCAGTGGAGCCTCAGGGATGCCCATGATTCGCTTGCTGTAGCTATGGCTTTTCTGGCAGCATATAATGCAAAAAAGATGGGTGTGAAAAATTACGTATCGCAATATATGTTTAATACTCCACCGGGTACATCACCGCAAATGGATATTGCAAAAATGGTGGCTAAAAATGAATTGATAAATTCATTAGTTGATAAAAATTTTAATGTATACAGGGAAGTAAGAGCAGGTATAGCACATTTTTCAAGTGAATCAGATAAAGCAAAAGGACAACTTGCATCATCAGCATTAATATCTTTAACGTTAAAACCTCATATTCTTCACGTTGTTGGTTTCAGTGAAGGTGACCATGCAACTTATCCTGATGAATTGATAGAGAGCTGTAATATAATTAAAGGAGTATTGAATGATTGTTTGTATGGAATGATAGATGCAGAATATGACCCGAAAATTATGGAAAGAAAAAACTTACTTATTAAGGAATCTCTTTATTTATTAAATATTATTAAAGAATTCGGTTTATCTATGAGCGAAGATCCGTGGTCGAGTCCTGATGTGATATCCAAAGCTATAAGTATCGGAATACTCGATGCACCGCATTTCAGGGGAAATAAATTTTTATGCGGAAAAGTGATTACAAGATTAATTGACGGAGCATGGTATGCGGTATCTGAAGAAACGGGAGAAAAAGTTACCGAAAGGGAAAGGTGTCTGAAATTTTTAAACAAATGAAAAAGTGAGGTATATTTATGTGTGGAATAGCAATAATATTAGGAGAAAAAAATCCGGATAAAATTCACGAAATGATGGACAGGATGAAACATCGCGGTCCTGATGAAGATGGTGTCTTTTTTAGTGATAATATATCAATGGGACACGTAAGATTATCCATAATTGATTTAAAAACCGGAAAACAGCCAATCTTCAATGAAACAAAAGACAAATGCATAATCTTAAACGGGGAAATTTATAATTTTAAAATACTATTAGATAAGCTGAAGGGTAAACATATTTTCAACACAAAAACCGATACGGAAGTAATTTTACACCTCTATGAAGAATATGGTACGGGATGTGTTGATTTTCTTGAAGGCATGTTTTGTTTTGCGGTTTATGATAGTGGAGAAATCTTTATTGCAAGGGACAGAATCGGTATTAAACCGCTTTATTACGGCTATCAGGGAGAAAATATTTTTTTTGCTTCGGAATATAAAGCTCTGAATGAATGTATCAACATTGAAGAATTCCCTCCGGGTTATATTTACACTTCGGAAAATGGATTTTCTAAATATTACAGCTTGCCCGAAATGAGTGACAGAAACATTAATTTGAACATTGAAATTATAAAAGAAAAAATAAATCTCGAATTAACGAAGGCAGTTGAAAAAAGAATGGTGTCTGATGTTCCTGTCGGTGTGTTTTTAAGCGGTGGATTGGATAGCAGTATAATTGCGGCAATTATGAAAAGATTTTCAGATAGTCTGTATACATTTGCAACCGGTATTAAAGATTCACCTGATTTACTCGCAGCCAGGAAAACTGCCGATTTTCTCGGTACTAAACATTATGAGTATGTTTATGACGAAAAGGAAATGTTGAAATCGTTACCTGAAGTGATTTATCATCTGGAATCTTTCGATGCACCGCTGGTAAGAAGTTCTATTCCGTGCTATTTTGTTTCAAAACTTGCATCTGATTATGTAAAAGTGATTCTTACCGGTGAGGGTGCCGATGAATTGTTCAGCGGATATCATTATCTTAAAAACTTTGACCTGGATAATATCAACAGAGAACTATTCAGAATTACTGCAAATTTGCATAACAGCAATTTGCAAAGAACCGACAGAATGACCATGGCACATTCTGTTGAAGCCAGAGTCCCGTTTCTCGACCCCAAATTTATTAATCTTATGTTCGAAGTCCCTCCCATTTTAAAAATACAGGATAAAAACAATATCGGTAAAGTCTTGCTGAGAAAGTCGTTTGAAGGATATTTACCCGAAGAAATTCTTTGGAGGAGAAAAGCGAAATTTTCCGAAGGTGCAGGCTCGTCAGATATTATTAGAAATTATATTGAATCAAGAATTCAGGATGATGAATTGTTTTCGGAAAGAGTAAAGAGCCCTCTCGAGATAAGGTCAAAAGAAGAACTGTTATATTTAAGAATTTATAACAACTATTTTAATTATGTCGAGCCCGTAAAAGTATTAGGGAGAACAAAAGATTATAATGTCTGACAATAAAATATTCTTTATGTTTGTAATTTAATTAATCAAAATAAAAATCTATTTTTGTTTAAATAAAAATAAAAATATGATTAAAAAAACAGTTCTAATAATTATTCTATTTGCTATGTTAAGCAACAGCATATATTCCCAGATCAGCATTTCCGAAAAGCTGAATATGTATAAGGAAGTCACTTTGACGGCTGACCTTTCTTTCCTCTCTCCGAAAGAGAAACAAATAATTCCGATTTTAATCGAGGTTGCAAAAATAATGGATGATCTTTATTGGGAACAGGCATACGGGGATAAAGAAAAACTGTATACTCTGTTCGACAATGAAGAAACAAAGAAGTTCGTCGATATTAACTATGGTCCGTGGGAACGCCTTAACAACGATAAGCCTTTCCTGGAAGGATTTGGCAAAAAACCGGCAGGAGCTAATTTCTACCCGGCCGATATGACAAAAGAAGAGTTCGAGAAATTCGGACACAAGGATAAAAAAAGTCAGTACACAATTTTAATCAGAAACAAAAATAATAGAAATCTCGAAGTTCTGCCTTATTCGGTTGCATATAAAGATAAATTGACAAAGGCATCCGAATTGATGAAACAAGCCGCATCTCTTGCGGAAGACGAAGGTCTGAAAAAATATCTTACTTTGCGTGCGGAGGCATTGATTACGAACAACTACCAGCCGAGTGATTTTGCATGGATGGATATGAAAAATTCAAATATAGATATCGTGGTCGGTCCGATTGAAAATTATGAGGACGGACTTTTCGGCTATAAATCTGCTTTCGAATCTTTCGTGCTTGTAAAAGACCCCGACTGGAGTAAAAAGCTTGCGAAGTTCACGGCTCTGCTACCTGCTCTGCAAAGCGGTCTGCCTGTGGATGATGCTTATAAAAAAGAAGTGCCGAGCACGGAATCCGATATGAACGTCTACTACGCCTTATATTATGCGGGCGACTGCAATTCGGGAAGCAAGACGATTGCAATAAACCTTCCTAACGACGAAGAGGTGCAATTGAAAAAAGGCTCCCGCCGACTTCAGCTTAAAAACTCGATGCAGGCAAAATTTGAGAGTATTTTAGTACCGATTTCAAATCTTGTTATTTCTTCCGAGCAGAGAAAATATGTGAAGTTCGATGCTTTTTTTGAAAATGTCACATTCCACGAGGTCGCACACGGTCTCGGAATTAAAAATACGATAAACGGCAGCGGAACTGTCCGTGATGCACTGAAAGAATTATATGCGGCACTCGAGGAAAGAAAAGCAGATATTCTCGGACTTTATCTCGTAACCAGATTATATGAAATGGGTGAACTATCATCGGGTGAAGTGATGGATAATTACGTTACATTCCTCGCGGGTATATTCCGCTCCTGCAGGTTCGGTGCGGCTTCCGCTCACGGGAAAGCAAATATGATGCAGTTCGAATACTTCAAACAGATCGGCGCATTCGACAGGAGTGAAGACGGATATTATTCTATAAATTTCGATAAAATGAAATCGGCTGTGATTTCTTCCGTTCAGCTTATATTGAGAATTCAGGGGGATGGTGATTACTTGACTACAAAAACAATTCTGGATAAAGACGGAAGCATTAAACCTGAACTGCAGAAAGACCTCGACAGAATCAATTCCGCCGGAATTCCTGTCGATATAGTATTCAGACAGGGAGTGGAATATCTGAAGTTCTGAAAAAAATAATAATTATATTTTTTGTGCTTCGTCTATGAAAAAGGCGAAGCATTTTTTTTTACTGTATAATATTAAACATTATCTCTTGAATCTTTTGCAATAAGATTATATGTTTAAGTAATTAAAAATTATTAATGACACATAGAACATTAATACTCCTGTTCGTTTTTTGCATGTCCCTTTTTTACAGCCCGATTTCATTTTCGCAAAAAAAGGAAAACCTCGGTGAAAATGTCAATACGGAAATAGACGAGCTCGGTCCTGTGATTTCTCAGGACGGGAAAAATTTATATTTCATCAGAAGCGCTTTCAGACCTGGAAAGGGGATTGTGCAGGAAGCCTGGTATTCGGATATAGATGCGTATGGATATTGCAGTAAGGCAAAGAAACTGAAACTGCCTTTTAACCACAGTAAGGATACGAAATGCCAGGTTGTGTCGATTACTTCGGATGGAAGCGTGATTTTGGCGGCGGTAAACAAAAAAGATACGATGAATAAAATAAACGGGCTGTATCTTGCATATAAATATTCGGACGGCTGGGACACACCCGTAAAAATAAACATTACAAATTTCGAGGAATTCATCTCCAATACAAACACCTGGGGTGTGCATCTGGCAAAAAACGGAAGGGTATTGTTTATATATAAGAGCATATCCAAGGAGTCCGCGTTCAGTGAGATTTTCGTCTCATTCCTTAAAAATGATACTGTCTGGACCGAGCCTGTTAAAGTAAACGAAACTGTAAATAAAAAAAGCGGTGTACAGGGAAATTTCGCACCTTTTCTTGCACCCGATGAAGTGACACTTTTCTTTGCAAGCGACAGGAAAGGGGGATTTGGTAAATCTGATATATATATGAGCAAAAGGCTCGATAACTCCTGGCTGAGATGGTCTGAACCGATAAATCTTGGTGAGCTCGTGAATTCGGACGAATGGGACGGATATTTCCTGATTTCGCCCGACGGGAAATACGGCTATTTCGTTTCGAGCAATGATGCGATAGGGGACAACGATATTTTCCGTATGGAACTGAATCCGAGGTTTCTTCCAAAACCCATAGTTGTCCTGACGGGTAAAGTAACCGATTTCAAAAGTTCGGAGCCGATACCTGCTGATATAACGTTTGAATCGATGACGGATAAGACGGAGAAATATTATGCCAAATTTAATCCCGAGAAGAAAAGATTCCGTTTGATAGTTCCGGGCGGGAAGAGATTTAAATTTAAATTTTCTTCTCCCGGTTTTGAAAGTAATATGGGATTCGTTGATTATACAAATATTACGGGTTATAAGGAAATAAAATTTAATGTCGGTCTGAAAACGAAGACCTTAATCGAGGTTGCCGAGGAACCGGAAATAATAACACTTGAAAATGTTTATTTTGATTTTGGTAAATCTGAAATAAAGGTCGAATCATATCCCGAGCTGGATAAAATCGTTCGCCTGATGTTCGATAATCCCGGCATCAGGATTGAAATATCCGCTCATACCGATAATGTTGGAACGGATGATTACAATATGCTCTTGTCACAGGCAAGAGCAGAATCGGTTTTAAACTATATTGTCTCGAACGGTATACCGGAAAGCAGACTTACCGCTAAAGGATTCGGAAGTTCAAAGCCGGTTGCGGATAATAATACGGAGCAGGGAAGACAAAAAAACAGGCGTGTGGAGTTTAAGATAATCAAATAAAAATTTTTCTTTGATGGATAATATTGACGAATTTAAAAAATATGCATACGAGTTTATAGATTGGATAGCTGATTACTATAAAAACATAGAAAGCTTTCCAGTAAAATCTCAGGTAAAACCGAAAGAGATTTTTGATAAGATTCCGGATGCGCCTCCCGATAATCCCGAAACGATTGATGAAATATTTAAAGATTTCAGGGAAATTATAATGCCCGGCATAACACACTGGCAGAGCCCGAATTTTTATGCTTACTTCCCTGCAAATTCAAGCTATTCCTCGATGCTTGCGGAAATGCTGACCACCGCTCTCGGTGTACAGGGTATGAAATGGGAAACTTCTCCAGCCGCAACGGAGCTTGAAGAGAGAGTTATGAACTGGCTGAAAGGTATGCTCGGGTTACCAGAAAGTTTTTCCGGGGTAATTCAGGATACCGCCTCTACTTCGACACTTGCTTCCATCATCTGCGCTCGGGAGAAATTCTCCGGCTTCAGGATAAATCAAAACGGTTTTAAGGATTTTGAGGGGCTAAGACTTTATTGCTCGACCGAAACCCACTCCTCAATAGAAAAAGCGGTGAAGATTTCCGGAATAGGAAGAAATAATCTTGTGAAACTTGGTGTGGATGATGAATACAGAATGAAAACCGATGAATTGGAAAATGCTATCATAAAAGACACAGAAAAAGGATTTAAGCCTTTTTGTGTCGTTGCGGCACTCGGTACTACCGGCTCGACTGCTGTCGACCCTCTCGATGAAATCTCTGCGATTTGTAAAAAATATAATCTATGGCTGCATGTGGATGCGGCTTTTGCCGGCTCTGCATTAATCCTCCCTGAATACAGATGGATGTTGAACGGTGTAGAGCAAGCGGATTCTTTTGTGTTTAATCCGCATAAATGGCTCTTTACCAATTTCGACTGTTCCGCATACTTCGTTAAGGAGAAAGAATATCTTGTAAGGACATTCGAAATTATTCCCGAATATCTGAAGACTCTTTCTGATTCGAAAGTGAACAACTACTGTGACTGGGGGATTCCTCTCGGCAGGAGATTCAGAGCGTTAAAACTATGGTTCGTTATCCGAAGCTTTGGTGTGAAAGGTCTGCAGGAAAAACTGAGATATCAGATTTCTGTAGCAAAAAATCTCGAAACAAAAATCCGCAGAGATATAGAATTTGAGATTTTAGCACCGGTCAGTTTTAATCTGATTTGCTTCAGATATAAACCTGCCGGTGTGGCATCGGAAGAGGATTTAAATATTATAAACGAGCAGCTTTTGCATAAAATAAATGCTTCGGGAAAAATTTATATTTCCCATACAAAACTCAACGGAAAATATACTCTGCGTATGGTGATAGGGCAGACCAATGTCCGTGAAGACAACGCAAATAATGCATGGGAAGTAATCAAGGAAATTTCAAAACAAATAAAATAATTTAAGGAGAAATATATGAAGCAGCAAAACTATTCGAATCACAGAAGATATGTCCTGATGTATCATCTCGTTACTTTTACGATAATATTGGTTCTTTTTATATCGTCTATTTATTATACCATAGATGAAGCAGTGAAGGGTATTTCTATGAAACCCGGACTTTTTCTTTTTCTGATTTCTTTTGTTTTATTTAACTTGTTTGCTTTCGCAAGATTATTTGCACTGAAAGCACAGGACAGAGCAATCAAGGCGGAAGAAAATTTAAGACACTACATTTTAACGGGTAAACCACTCGATACAAGATTAACTATCCGCCAGATAATCGGGCTGAGATTTGCTTCAGACGAGGAATTTCCCGAACTCGCAATGAAAGCCGCAGAATCGGGAATGCCGGAAGAGGATATAAAAAAGGAAATTAAAAATTGGAAAGCCGATTATTACAGGGTATAATTGTTCTTGTTTTTAAACTCAGTTTATGAGTTTTATATACATTTGAAAAAGTATAAATTACTTAACAATCATTACAATTTATACTTTTTTTAATTTTGGCAAATATTCTACTGCTTCTGCTTTGCTTGGTTTCGGGAATACTGTTCAGGAAATCCAAATTACTGCCCGAAAATTCCCATATAATACTAAATAATATTGTAATATATATCTGTCTTCCTGCTCTTGCACTGCTTTATATCCCCGAGCTGAAGATAAGTCCGAAAATTATTTATCCGTTATCTGTAACTTATATTGTATTCGGGATGGCGATATTATTTTTTGTAATGATGGGAAAAGTATTCGGACTCGAACCTGCAACCGTCGGAGCATTGATACTTACCGCGGGATTATGTAACACATCGTTTGTAGGTTTTCCGGTTTTGATAGCTCTGTTCGGCGAGGAAGGATTAAAAGTGGGTGTGCTGATAGACCAGGCCGGGAGCTTTGTACTTCTGGCTACTGCTGGCACTATTGTAGCATCGGTTTATTCCCACGGGAAAGTTGAATTTAAAAATATCATTAAGAAAATCCTGATTTATCCATCTTTTATTGCTTTTATTTTTGGAATTGTAATGAATATTTTTGACCTGCGTTTTGAAGGTACGATGAAAGAACTGCTTGAAAAAACGGGAAGCCCAATGGCTTTCCTGGCTTTGATTTCGGTTGGTTTGCAGCTAAAGGTGAGTGTGAATGATTTACCTAAAAGAGAACTTTTTATCGGACTGATGTACAAATTAATATTAGCTCCGCTTGTAATCTATATTTTGTTCTTTGTGTTTTTTGATGCAAGCGGTCTCGATGTACAGGTGAGTCTAATTGAAATTGCAATGCCGCCTATGGTTATGGGTGCCGTGCTGGCGTCAAGTTTCAATCTTAATCCCAAATTGTCCAATTTAATGGTAGGAATCGGGATACCGTTATCATTTATCACATTGGCGTTTTGGTATTATATTATTAAATAGAATTTTTTAACTTTTACATTAAACATTAAAAAAAATGGAACCAAAAGACTTCGTTACTCACATTGGAGGTACATTTATTTATTCGAACGACCCAAAGAGTTTGGCAGACTGGTATGACAAGCATCTCGGAATAAAATTTGAATCTCACGGAGGTGAAACAAATATCTATTATAAAAGCTATTTCTATAATGAGATTCCTTCGGGAAAAAAAGCATACCTGGTATTTTCCATACTGGAAAATAAAAACAGACCTTATTTGTACGAAAAAACATTTTGCATCAATTTCAGAGTAAGTGATCTGGAACTGGTGGCAAGTTATCTGAAGACTCTGAACGTGGAAGTCAAGGGTATAGAAGTTTATCCCGAAGGAAAATTTGCCTGGATAAACGACCCTGAAGGAAATTATATCGAATTGTGGGAAGATACAGCAATTAATGAATAATTAATAATGCTTAATGAATAATAAGAGCATAATAAATTATGCTCTTCAATTTTAATTTTTAATATTTAAATTTTAATATTTTGTTTAAGGAGTAAAAAATTATGACATTAATATTGAACAGAAATGATGTGATATCTGTGCTTCAGATGTCCGATTGCATGGAGGTTGTCGAAAAAGCATTTGCTGAACTTGCAAATGGTACCGCGGTCCTGCCGCTGAGAACGGGAATAAAACCACCTGACGGTGTTTCCCTGTATATGCCTGCGTACCTTAAAGGAATGGGAGCACTTGCCTGTAAAGTTGTAACGGTTTATAAAGATAATCCCGTAAAACACAAAATGCCGACAACGATAGGGAAGGTTCTTCTGCAGGACATAAATACCGGTGATGTAATTTGTATTATGGACGGAGGCTATCTGACTGCGGTCAGGACGGGAGCGGCAAGCGGCGTTGCCACAAAATTCCTTGCCCGCAAAGACAAGAATCAGGTTGCAGGTATTTTCGGTGCAGGAGTTCAGGCAAAAATGCAGCTCTGGGCAGTAACTATTGCCAGGGATATAAGTAAAGCGATAGTATATGATGTTTCAGTTGATGCGGTGGATAAATTTATTTCTGAAATGAGCCCGAAGCTGAATATAGAAATTATAAAGGCAAAATCACCTGAAGATGTATTACAAGCAGATATTGTTTGCACTGCAACGTCTTCTGCTTCACCGCTCTTTGATGGAAAGCTTGTGAAAACAGGTACACATATAAACGGAATCGGAAGCCATGCTCCGGCTATGCGTGAACTCGATACTGAAATTATTAAACGCTCACTTTTTGTTGGTGATTCGCGTGAAGCATGTTTCAGCGAGGCGGGAGATATTATGATTCCTCTAAGCGAAGGAGCAATAAAGGATTCTCACTTTTATGCGGAGCTTGGGGAAATTATTACAGGCAGTAAAATCGGCAGAACTGATGATTCTATGATAACTTTGTTCAAATCGAACGGTTTGGCAATTCAGGATGTTGCAACTGCTAAAATTGTTTATGAAAAAGCAGTTGAAAAAGGTATTGGGAAAAAGATAGAGATATAAATCTATTTCTATTTCCGGGGAATATTCTGTATAAATTTATTTTTGAGAATGATAATTTATTTTATCAATACCATTTTCTTTACTTCACTGAAGTTTCCCGCCTCCAGCTTGTAAAAATACAATCCGCTCGGTAATGCCGATGCATTGTATTCGACGATGTAACTGCCTGCGTCTTTTGTCTCATTTACCATAGTCTCAATATGTTTCCCGAGAATATCGTATATGCTCAGAGTGACATCGCTCTTCTTGGCTATATCGTATTGAATCTTCGTAACAGGATTGAAAGGATTCGGATAATTCTGCGATAAAGAGAATTTAAATGGAATTAAATTTTTCTCGATACCTGATATTGCTCCGGAACATCCAAATGCTGCCCATAATGTATCTAAATAAAGAGAACCGAAAAATACCAGGCAGCTATCACCGTTTACATTTCTAATCCCTACCTCAGGTGTAAAATTCCCTGATACATTTTCCAAATTATTCATTCTTCCAGATGTATTGAAGAATTGACCACTGGAATTAACAGTAAAAGTAAAAACACTATCGAAACCATTCTTCCATAGTGTTACAGCTAATCTATGTCTATCCGAGTTTTTAATACCATATATGGAAGGATAACCGCATCCCAAATTATAATTACCTGTCCAGATTATAGACTCTCCGGCAATATTATTGAAATTCCCATAATTTATTGTTCTGAAATATTTTAAACCACGAGTTGTTGCTGTAATATATTCATTGAAATAAACAATAATGCTTCCATTATTATTTTGATTTGAAGAAATCCTTGCGCGATTTTTATGTTGATTCGGGACACTTCCTCCTATTGGTCCTGTCAAATTACCCGGAAGTATTCCGGAAATATTAGTTTTTGTGAAAAATAGTTTCGTACTATCCGGTATACCTGAAAAAACAATAATTAAAGAATCCTGAGAATTCCTAAAATAAGCTATGTCAGTATATAATTTCCTTTCAATCGCATTACCTGATTGAGACCAGCCAATCTTAGATCCATGATAGGTAATTACGGGTGGTAATGTGTTTGGATCTAAACAACGAGCTATTTTTTGTGCATTGTAATGCAAATTAGATGAATAAACGGAATCGAAAGAAATTGCGATATAAGTATAAGAATTAGATGGATACCAGCCATTATCCGAAGTTATTTTTATATTATAATATCTGTTATTTTGGTTATCTCCAGGCCAAACAAACTGATAAATATTTCCTGATATTGTGCCGGTTATTCTCATTGTCGTTCCACCTGTAATCCATCTTCCTGTTCCGTTTGATTCTCTCATCCCGTAAACTGCATGTAGATATTTATCACCGGTTGGAGGCTCGATTAATTCAATATCCATATCATAAAAATTTACCCTGTCGGTTAACCATAATACTGACGTTGCAAACCACGTCCAACTTAATCCTCCGTTTACGGATGTGTAAAATTTCACTGAATCAGAAGTTGTATTCGAACCTCGCACCGAAAATGCTAACCAAATTCTCCCGGCAGTTGCGCCGTTTGTTTCGGTGGCAGTTGCTATCGATGAAATCATATTACCATTATATATTCTTGAATTTCCAATCATTAATGGTTGAATAAAAGGAGGATTGTTTTGACTAAAAATTATTTTACCTGGATAGTATCCACATTGAACTGTTACCGATTCACCTGTTAATAAGTCAAGCTTTCGCTGTAGCTGTATTAACTTTTCACCATTTTTATTTTCGGAACTTTTTAATTGTTCCATTTCTTTTAAAATAACAATTTCTTGAAGAGATACATTCCTTGGGGCAGGTGGATTAATTTCTTTTCCTTCTGTATCCGCGTATTTTGGATATTTTGTAACGCTATTTATCGTATTGCTAAGTTCAATTTGTCCGTATGAAACTAAATTAATTAAGAAAAAGGAAACAATTACTAAATAAATCTTTTCAATATTTTTCATATAATATTTTTTGTTTAAATTTTGTAATATTTTTATTCAATATTTTATTTATTTCCATTGATTATAGGAAAAAATTGTAACACTAAAGAAAATATCAAAATGATACAAACGAAAAAGTGAAAATATTTTATTTATTTATAAAAAAGAAATTTACATTTCTGCTCCTTTTCCGAATTTTATAACTAATTTCATATTATTTTATCAATATCATTTTCTTTACTTCACTGAAGTTTCCCGCTTCCAGCTTGTAAAAATACAATCCACTCGGTAATGCCGATGCATTGTATTCGACGATGTAACTGCCTGCGTCTTTCGTCTCATTGACCATAGTCTCAATGTGTTTCCCGAGAATATCGTATATGTTCAGAGTGACATCGCTCTTCTTGGCTATATCGTATTGAATCTTCGTAACAGGATTGAACGGATTCGGATAATTCTGGTGAAGCGAAAATTTATCCGGTGTATAGTTATGTGAATTTCCTGTGCCTGAAATTACAGTCAAATAAAAACACACATTCGGTCTGTAAGTTTGTACAGAGCCTGTTGTAATATCTACGCACCCGTCTCCTGTTGGTAGGTTTGCCCTGTTGTAATAAGTCCGATTTGGACTGGAAGTCGAGTAGACAGTAGAATTTGTACTGTTTGCGGAATTATTAAAACAGATTTCCATCAAAATATTATTCCCGCTCCAGTAAAACGGAACCTGCAAATTAATGGTTCTTAAACCTGTTCCCGGAACCGTGTAAGTGCTGTCGTATGCTATCATCCAACCGGATGAAGTAAACTGAGTCACCGAGTTCATAGTGGTATTCTGCATTTTTATCTTGAAATTATTAAGTGCCTGGTTTGAATAATTCGTAAAATAAAAACCAATACTACGTATGTATCCGGCATTCATACCGGTTACCAGGGCTATCTCATTTCGCAAAAACAGCATATCGGTTCTCCCGTCCATATAACCTGAAATGAAGGGATATCCCACTTGAGTAGTAGAATTTCCGATGCATCCTCCGCCTCCGGGAGTTGTGAATGAACGCAGAATTATACCTAAATCCCCGACACAATACCCGTAAATGGAATTTGGTATGTAAAATATTCCGTTCAGAGTATATGCGGTGGGAAGCTGACCAATCCAGTTCGTTCCGCCGTCTATTGTATGTAATATGTTTCCGCTCGACCCTACGGCAATTACTATTTCAGGATGTAGTAACGCTATTTTGTTAAGTTTTACGGATGTATAACCTGTGTTGATTTCTGTCCAGTTTACTCCTCCGTTCGTGCTTTTGTAAATTCTACCGCTGTCTCCGCATGCATATCCGTAAGTTGTAGAAATGAACTGTATTCCCGATATTGCATTGCTGGACGGTCTCGTGTAATAAAAATTTGCTCCTGCATTTGTCGTTCTGTATATGAAACCGTAATTTTCCACAGCCCATCCTCTGAATGCATCAACGAAATTTATTTTGTTTACCCTTCCCGGAACCTGACCAATATAAGTCCAGTTTACTCCAGCATTAGAAGTGTATCTAATCTGTCCGTTAGAACTTCCGAGATAACCGATGGTTTCCGACGTAAAGAAGAGTGATGTTACTTCATATGAAATTCCTGACGGATATGAAGCCCAGTTTGTTCCTCCATTCGTGGTTTTGTAAACATTACCATTCGAATTTCCGATGAAACCCGTGTTTGCATTAACAAAAAATACACAGTTGTTATTGGTCAATGCTGGAAATGAATTTACGTTCCAGGTCTGACCGTAGTTTGTCGTTTTTAATACCTGCCCTGCATTTCCCACAACCCAGCCCGTATTAACATCATAGAAATATACATCCCTAAGATTTTCAAATGTACCGCTGCTTAATTGCACCCAGTTTATTTGTGCAATGTGCTGATTTACTAAAAGGAAAGTAAATACAATTAGTAGATAGAATGTTTTTTTCATTCCAGTTCCTCCTTAAATTAATTTACCGTTGATTACGGTATTTCATTTTAAATAAAAATTTATTTTATTAAAACCATTTTCTTCGTTTCTCTTAGATATCCTGCTTCCAGTATGTAATAGTAAATTCCCGATGATAAATCGTCAGCATCGAAATTTACTTCATATTCGCCTTTATTCAATTTTTCATCGATAAGTACGGCAACTTCTTTACCTGTTAAATCGTGAATTGCTAATTTTATTTGATCAGTGTTCACAATTTTAAACTGTATTCTTGTCATAGAATTAAACGGATTCGGATAGTTCTGCTTCATCTCGAATTTATCGGGAGTTTTCTCACAGATATTTCTTATTTTTACTGCTCCCGACCATTTGGCAATTCTGTTTACACTTACACCTCCGGCTGTTGTAAAGCTCCCTCCTGCAATTAAATAGCCGTTATAACTTGTCAGAGTGTATACCCCCGAATTCATACCGCTTCCTAAGGCTGACCAGCTGCTTCCGTTCCATTTGGCAATATGATTGGCACTTACACCTCCTGCATTTTGAAAGTTTCCTCCGGCTATGAGTTCATTATTGTAAACCGTTAATGCATCCATATAACTGTCTAACCCTGTTCCCAAAGGTGACCAGCTGCTACCGTTCCATTTAGCGATATTGTTGGCGCTTACGCCTCCCGCTGTGGAAAACGAACCGCCAGCAATAAGTACACCATTGTATACCGTCAGTGCTCGTACGTTGCCGTTCATACCACTTCCAAGTGTTGACCAGTTGTTTCCATCCCATTTTGCAATTTTATTTGCACTGTTACCACCTGCAGTTGAGAATGTTCCGCCGACGATTAGTTCCCCGTTATAAACGGTTACTGCATTCGCATTGGAATTCAAACCTGTTCCTAAAGCCAACCACGATGTACCGCTCCATTTGGCTATGTTGTTTGCACTGTTACCACCTGCAGAAGTGAAATCACCTGCAGCAATTAGATTCGACGAATATACTGTCAAAGCATATACCAAATTGTTGCATCCTGTCCACAGAGAACTCCAGCTGCTTCCTTCCCACCTTGCTATGCGCGATGCAGTAATTCCACCTATTTGTCCGAAACTTCCCGCCGCAATAAGATAAATATCATAAGCATAAAGGGCTCTTACAGTATTATTAGCTCCGCTTCTTAAAGTATCCCACAAAATACCGTTCCATTTTGCAATTCGGTTGGCAATTATTCCTCCTGCCATTGTAAAATCACCTCCTGCAATTAAGTTTCCTCCGAAAACATGTAAACTGTAAACGTTATTGTTCATTCCGCTTCCTAATGCAGACCAGCCCTGAGCGAAATTGTAATTTGGAACTTGAATTACAAATAGTAATACAAAAATCGGAAAATAAATTTTTTCCATTTTGAAAATATAATTGTCATCGTGGTATCCTTTTATTTAAAATTTATTATTTTATTAAAACCATTTTCTTTATTTCTTTAAAATCTCCTGCTTCCAGTTTATAAAAATAGATTCCGGATGCAAGTTTGTTTCCATCGAACGTAACCTCATATTCTCCCTGATTTATTTTCTCGTTTACCAGAATACTTACTTCTTTACCGATAATATCGAAAACTTTTAAAATTACATGACATTTATTCTTAATCTGAAACTTTATTATTGTCGTAGGATTAAACGGATTGGGATAGTTCTGGTATAATTTATAGTCATTTGCAGTGCTGCTTATTTGCTTTATTCCGTAGTGTGATTCATAAAAAATCGAAGCATTGAAAATCTCGTTTACAAATTGTGGTGCAACAAGAGTAGTTGCCGCTGCATTCGGATGACTGTCGTCTATTCCCGTAGCATAGATGGGGTTAAGCATATAACTTGAGTTAACCAATTTATGGAAAAAATCGAAGACATATACATTCGGGGGAAAAGCCCCGAATAACGGGTCAAGACTTTTTGCTAAGGTATCTTTCGCCCACTTGCAGAAACAGTGTGATAAGTATGCTTCGGTCGAATTCGTCTGATTTGCAACAAGAGGTGCATTTGTCCAAATCGCAAAAAAATTCTGAGGATGACTCTTCATCACTTTAATTATATGTCTCCAGTGCCATTTGTAATTAAACACCGTTTTATAGTCGGGATACAGTGTGTCGGACGGGTCTCCCCAGGCTTCCACATTCGATGACGGGAAACATGATTTTACCACCATTACTCTGTTACCAGCATAATAAGGTTGTATATTTGCTGTCGGGTCCTGATTTTCGAATATCCTATGCCACCTGTACCATTCATTATCATCCTGTTCAGGAAACCAGAGCTCGTTCATTGTGACAGCATTTACTCCTGTATATCCGTGAGCGTTGTTGTAAATTGTCATTTGAGCGGGAATGCTTGTATTGCTTCCGTTCGGTCCCCAAATACAAAGTCCCGTCGAATGGTGAAAAAATGTCCCGCTTCTGAATTTCAGCTGTCCGTTAACCGATATTACAAGCAACAAAATTAAAAATGATAGGAAAATTGCTTTTTTCATAGTTTTATGATTTTAATTAATAAAATATAAACTTATCTAAAACAATTTCTACAATGTGGGAATCAGTATGATAGCTTTTTCCGGCGGTGTATATTTTTTTCTTTATGTAATTACAATTACATAATTGCTTCTATTCTTTCTGTTTGGTTAGTCTGTTTTAATATAAATAAATACAGGTGTATAAATTTTTATGCCGGTATCCCTCGTTTTTCTATATATTTATTTAAATTCTTTTTAAATATCAAGTAAATAAATAGGGTAGAAGAATTAATTATTAAATCTTTTATTTAGATTTAAAATTGAAGGTCTTGTTTTTAACTTTGAACTAAAAATCTAATTTTTTAATTTTTATTTTATCAACACCATTTTTTTTGTTGCAGTAAATGTTCCGGTGCCGTTTTTTTCGTTTATTACTTCAAGTTTATAAAAATATACACTGCTTGCAAATCCCCTGCCGTCAAATAAAAACTCGTAACTCCCTGCTACTTGATTTTCGTTTACAAGAGATTTTATCTCCCTGCCAAGTATATCATATACCTTCAATCTTACGAAGGAATTAGTTTTTAAATCGTATTTAATTATAGTCTCCGGATTAAAAGGATTCGGATAATTCTGGTATAATTTGAATGTTCCGGGAATAGTCCGTGAAACGGTTTTAATGCCGGTGATTGTATTATAAGAAACGGTAATACCCCATGATTTTATCACACCTGTTCTGAACACCGTTCCTTTACTGTTAATCCTTAATATCCACCATCCTCCCGTAGGAGTGCCGGCGAATTGCGACAAAGGTCTGTATGGTCTGTAAGTGTCAGTGAACGGAGGAGTTCCGTTGTGTATGGAAATTGTTGAAGTATCGCTGAGTAAAGTTCCGATAAAATTGCTTCCGCCCCCGCCTGCCATATAAATTAATGTATCATAAACTCCAGCGTGTATCAGAGTGAATACGAGATTCGAATCCGGTGAATAAATTACAGAATCAAGTTCGTAATTTACCGTTGCGATGGTAGTGTTAGCAGGGGCATTAATATAAACAGAATCATATATTGTCGAAAAAGGAGGGATGTTTTGATTGAGGTTGTTTCTGTAATTTGTTATGTCTATGAATTCATCCAGTCCGCTGTTTACATTTCTTATCACCATTCCGTTGTCCCCTACACCCCAGACATATCTGTAATCTGCGAATGCAATCGAGCGGAATTTATTTCCGACAGTCAGTTGCTTCGAAATCCAGTTTATTCCTCTGTTTGATGTCCTTAAGATTATTCCGTTGTCTCCGCCTGCCAATCCCGAATCACTATTGTAAAAACAAATTGTATTTAAATTAAAAATAGTGTTGCTTTGCTGTGTAATCCAATTATTTCCTGCATTTGTTGTCCATCTGATTATCCCGTTATTTCCCGCAAACCAGCCCGTACTGGCATTTGTAAAATATATTGTACTTAATTTACTGCTTAATCCTGTCGGTAATATATTCCAGTTTGTTCCTCCGTTGGTTGTCTTTATGCAGACACCCGATTCTCCTACTGCGTAACAAGTACTTAAACTTGTCGAAAATCCCGAATATAGGTTCTGTGTTACTCCGCTTGCCTGCTGAGTCCAGTTTACACCGCTGTTCGTGGATTTCAATATTATGCCCGAATTACCGAATACCCAGCCTGTACTGGCATCGGCAAATATTATTGAATTAAGCGTATCTGCGACTCCGCTTGAATAATAAGTCCAGTTCACGCCTGCGTTTACTGTTCTCAAAATTGTTCCCGAACTTCCTGCACACCAACCGACATTTGGATTCAGGAAAAAATTGGATTTTAAGTTTTGTGTTGTACCGCTCGTCTGAAGACTCCAGTTTGCTCCACCATTCGTCGTTCTGATTATAGTTCCGGTATTTCCCGAGGCGGTAGCAGTATTGACATTATTTGCGGAAACTGAATATAATGTATTATTAGATATGCTGTAAGACTGTGAATACCAGATTGTTCCACCATTTGTCGATTTATATATCCCGTTACTATTGACAAACCAGCCGGTATTATCATTTAAAAATAGTATTTCATTAGCACCATTTAAATTTTGAATTACCCAGTTGTTCCCGCCGTTTGTAGTTTTGTATATATTATCACCTCCAATCCATCCAGTATTTGCATTCAGCATTGATATGCTTTGAAGTATTCCCGTACCCCCGCTCTGCATCAACCAGCTCATGCCTCCGTTTGTTGTTTTTCTAATTACTGCGGCAGTTCCAACAACCCAACCTGTATTTATATCGATAAATTTTATATCCAATAAATTCGTTCCTCCGGCAGTCAGTAAAACCCAGTTATTACCTCCGTTAATTGTTTTTAAAACTGCTCCGTTTGCCGATACTGCTATCCATCCCGTATTATTATTCATAAAAAAAACCTTATTTAACTGGGAAGTTGTTCCGCTTGTTTGTGTCGCCCAGTTAATTCCTCCGTTGATTGTCCTTTTAATCAGACCATTACTGCCAACAACCCATCCTGTATCGGGTGAAGGGAAAAATATTGAAATGAATGAGTATACTGTTTCTTCGCTTGCTAAAGTAATCCAGTTTGAGCCTCCGTTTGTAGTCCTTAATATTTTTCCGCCCCAGCCGACTGCCCAGCCTGTATTTAAATTCATAAAAAACACTGCGTGTAAAAAAGAATTTGTCCATCCTATTTGATTTTTCCAGTTCCCGCCTCCGTTTGTCGTTTTTAAAATTGTTCCGAAATTACCTGTAATCCATCCGGTGTTTATATCAACAAAATCTATACTTATCAAATGTTGTCCTGTGGGTAAAGGATTCTGCCAAATCCATTGGGACAAAGAGTTGTTTGCAATGAAAAGTATTATAAAAAAGGAAATCCGAATTACATTATTTTTTAGATGCAGTGAAGAAATTAATTCAATAATTATTTTTTTCATATTCTTTTATGTTAAATTTATAATAAATCACTTACATAAAAGTATAAGTATGAATAATGAAGGAAATTTTATACCTCTTGCTAAAACTTTGAAAATTTTAGTCGTTAAATCAAGTGTATAATTAGTAAATAAAAAAGCGGAAATATTATTCCGCTTTTTTATTACTTTGTTTTTGATAGGATTTTATTTCTTTGTATACAGTTCTATAATTTTTAATATCACCTGCGTCGCTTTTTCCATTACATCCAGCGATACATATTCAAACTTTCCGTGAAAGTTCATCCCGCCGGCGAATATATTCGGGCAGGGAAGTCCCATATACGATAATCTCGCTCCGTCCGTACCGCCTCTTATAGGCACTACCACCGGCTCTATACCCAGTTCTTCCATTGCCTTCTTTGCCGTCTCGACTATATGAATTACCGGCTCGACTTTTTCCCTCATATTAAAATACTGGTCTTTTAAAGTAAGTTCTATTACACCTTCGCCGTATCTTTTATTTAATAAATTGACACAATCCTGAATTAATACTTTCTTCTGCTCGAATTTTTTCCTGTCATGGTCGCGAACTATATATTTAAATGATGCTGTCTCGACCGTTCCTTCAAATTTAACAATGTGGAAAAATCCATCGTAACCTTGAGTGAATTCCGGTCTCTGGTTAACGGGTAAAAGTGCATTCAATTCCATTCCGATTAATATTGCATTCAGCATTTTATCTTTTGAATATCCTGGATGAACATTACGGCCGTTGATTTTCAGCTTTGCTTCTGCGGCGTTGAAATTTTCATATTCAAGCTCGCCAAGTCCGCTTCCGTCCATTGTATATGCAAAGTCAGCCTTGAATTTCTCAACATCAAATTTGTCTACACCCCTTCCGATTTCTTCGTCAGGAGTGAACCCGACTTTTATCGTTCCGTGCTTTATTTCAGGATGCTTTACGATGTATTCTATTGCTGTGATTATTTCCGTTATTCCTGCTTTATCATCGGCTCCTAAGAGTGTTGTCCCGTCCGTAGTAATCAATGTATGACCGATATGATTATTTAATTCCGGAAAAATATCGGGCGAAAGCATTAGCTTATTTCCCTTTAGCTCAATATCTTCGCCTTTGTAATTCTCAATTATTTGCGGTTTGATATTTGCACCCGACATATCCGGTGAAGTGTCGAAATGTGCGAGAAATCCAATTACAGGGATCTTTTTATCGGTATTGGCAGGAAGAGTTCCCGTCAGATAACAATTTTCGTCGAGCGTAACATCCTTCAATCCGAGTTTCATCAGTTCATCTTTGACATAATTTGCAAGATCGAACTGCTTTTTTGTGCTTGGGCAGGTTTCAGAGGCTTCGTCTGACTGTGTGTCGAAGCTTATGTATTTCAGAAACCTGTCTGAAATTGTTTTTTTCATAAATATTCCTTTATTATTGATTAATTTTGTGAGTATTATTTCTGCTGTCAGTATCGGGAATGTATTTATTCCCTAATTCAATTGATTTTATTTTTTTGCCGACTTGCCTTTCGAGAGTAACTTTATTTACTCCTGTGCTCCAAATTTTTGCAGATTCGTATATCTCAATATTTTCATTATTTTCTGTCCTGATGGTAATAAAAACCGGAATCGGATAGTTTCCTTTCTTTACCACTTCGATTTTATAATTTCCGTTTTCGGACTTCACATCGCCTATGGCCAAATCGGGATATCCGAATTCGAAAAACCACGGCTTGAAAAACCAGTCGAGATTCTGTCCCGATACATCTTTGAATGTATTAAAGAAATCAAAAGGTGTCGGATGCTTTCCGTTCCATCTATTAATGTATTCATAAAGACACTTTTTAAATAATTCTGTTCCGAGAATATCATTTAATATGTCGTATGCGCATGCGGATTTTTGGTATGCCGCTATTCTGTATGAGGGTGATTTCAACTGGAAAGACTGCACCATCAGCGGTACATCGAATAATGTTCCGGAAAAATCCAAATAACTTTCCGTATATCTTTCCCTTGAATCGACATTTTCCGAATTTTTAGTCTGAAATTCGTGAGGTAAATAAACCGCCCAGCCTTCATCCATCCAGGCATATTTTCTTTCATTTATTCCCATAAAAAACGGAAAATATGTGTGCAATATTTCGTGGCTTGTTAAGTATACATCCGATGAATATGAATCGGTTTTTGAATCGTTTACCATCATCGGGAATTCCATTCCACCGGAACCGTTGAAAACAGACATTGCAGGGTAGGGGAAGGGTATTCCCGGCATTTCTGTTGAAAAATATTTTATAGCATCTCTTGCAATCTGGCAGACCTTTTCGAATCCCTTCGATTCGGGATTGTATGTCGAATTTATTCTTACCGTTCTGATTGAATCGACTCTCAAATCGGTAAAATCCCAGTAATAATGGTCGCTGAAACTGAATGCAAAGTCAGGAACTTTTTCCGCTTTATAATGCCAGATAATTTTATCTTTATTTAATAATATTTTTTCACCTATGTTTCCTTTACCGATAAAATTAAGAATTTTATTTTCTTCTTTTGTCCTAAATATACTTAAATATTTTTCTGCAAATATCTCTCCGGGATTTTGCAGTTCACCCGTCGCCCAGACTATGCAGTTCGTATTATCGATTGAAATAGTTACATCATAATTCGAAAAGTCATTGTAAAATTCCACCTGTCCCGTATAATCTACCGCATCATATCCGTCAATGTCGTCATAGACCGCCATCTGTGGATACCAGTATGCAATCATATACGTGGTCGAATCATACCTGCCCATTCTGGGAAGTCTGGCTTCGGGAAGTTGTATAGACCATTCGATATACAAATCGTGTATTTCCCCCGAATTAATTGGATATGTTATTCTGAGATTTGTTCCTGACCTGCTTGTTTGTCTGGCAATATCTATTTCATTTCCGTCAATTCTGATTGCGTTTATCGTAACCCCACTGGAAAAACTTTCCTTGTTGTAAATCCAGTCTTTCTCGCTTTCGGGTTTATTCATATCCTGATACAATCTTAAAAAAAAGTAGCCTATAAAATTAGGACTTTCGTTGTGATATGTGATATTTTCTTTTCCTGTCAGGGTTCTCGTTGCGGTATTGAATTGTGCTTCTATTCTGTAATCCGAGTGGTTTTGCCAGTATTTTGTTCCGGGTTTACCGTCTGTCGAACGCGTTCCTTTTTCAAATGCCTTCTGAAATTCAATCGGAACATACAAATCGTTTTGCGCGTTTGCATAAAACGAAAAAATGATTATAAATATTGAAAGAAATTTTTGTTTCAAGATATTATTTTTTATTATCTGAAACCATCAGGAATAACTGATGGTTTCAGATTTATTTTATTATTCATTGGATTTTGCTCTCATTGAATCCCAAATCATATAACCTGCAATTACCAGGAACATAACAAGAGCTATTGTCTCTGCGGGGTGAGAACTGAACCATTCTTCATTTACGAAATTGATATTGAAATATCTCAGTACCGCGCTCAATACACCCATTAAAGCTCCGCCCGCTATAAATCCTGAAGCTATCAACGTTCCTCTTTCCCTTCTGGCATTGTTTACTTTTTCGTCTTTGCTTCTTGTGGAAACAAAATGTGAAATTATTCCGCCGGCTAATATTGGCGTATTTAACTCGAGAGGAATAAACATACCAAGTGAAAATGCCAAAGCCGGAACACCAATCATGGTCAGTATTAACGATAAAAATGCACCTGCGAGATATAACATCCAGGGAGCCGGCTGACCGGACATCATAGGTCCGATTACCGCTGCCATGGCGTTTGCCTGAGGAGCTATCATGGCATTCGGTCCTACAAAGCCGTATGTTTTATTTAGAATAATTATTACAAAACCTACGGTTGCCGCGGAAACCAGCGTTCCCAGAAATTTCCACGTTTGCTGCTTGTATGGTGATGAACCCAGCCAGTAACCGATTTTCAAATCTGTTATAAATCCTCCCGCCATGGAAAGTGCCGTGCAAACCACACCGCCTATAACCAGAGCGGATATCATACCCGCTGTTCCCGATAAACCTACCGATACCATCACTACTGATGTCAATATCAGCGTCATCAGGGTCATTCCCGAAACAGGATTCGTTCCTACTATTGCAATAGCATTTGCCGCAACAGTAGTGAACAGGAATGCAATTATAATAACAATCAACAAGGCTATTATCGCAAAACCCATGTCATTTACCACACCGAATGCAAAGAATGCAAATATTAAAACTGCCGCTATTAATATTCCTCCGACTATAAAGCCCATGGGTAAATCCCTTTGTGTTCTTGCCACACCTTCCGCACTTTTATGCTTTCCGAATATTTCCTTGACGGCTAGTCCGAATGCACTCTTAATAATTTTTGATGAACGGATAATTCCTATTACACCCGCCATTGCTATTCCGCCGATGCCTATGGGTCTGACATATGCTCTGAATATCTCTTCCGCAGACATTGCAGTAATTGTTTTAGTTATTCCTGCTCCGAGGGGTGCTGTAAGTGCCGGAGCAAAATTATTTAAGATAGGAATAACAACATACCAGCCGACAAAAGAACCTGCACAAATTATTGCGGCATATTTCAGTCCTACAATATATCCGAGTCCCAGTACTGCCGAGCCGACATTCAATCTGAAAATTATTTTTGCCTTATCAGCAAGCACTTCACCGATTCCGATTACTCTGGTTGTGAATACCTCACTCCACAAACCGAATGTCGCAATTATGAAATCATAAATTCCTCCGATAAGACCGCTGATTAAAAGCAACTTTGCCTGGTCTCCGCCTTTTTCTCCGGAAACCAATACCTCTGTTGTCGCGGTCGCTTCCGGGAATGGATATTTCCCGTGCATTTCCGCGACGAAATATTTTCTGAAAGGAATAAGAAACAATATTCCCAGAATACCGCCGAATAATGATGACAGGAATACCTGATAAAACTCCGCTTCCAGATTTAAAATATACAATGCAGGTAGTGTGAATATTGCACCTGCTACTATCACTCCCGAACTCGCACCGATGGACTGTATAATGACGTTTTCACCTAATGCGTTCTTTCTTTTGGTTATAAACGATAAACCGACGGCTATTATTGCTATTGGTATAGCTGCTTCGAATACCTGACCAATTTTCAAACCGAGATATGCTGCTGCAGCCGAGAATATTACAGCCATCAATAATCCCCAAAATAATGACCATGGTGTTACTTCGGGATAAATTTTATCCGGAGACATTATCGGTAAATATGTCTCACCGTCTTTCAGCTCCTTGTAAGCGTTTTCCGGTAAACCTTTAATGACTTCGTTGTTGTTTTCGGTCATAGATTTCTCCTTGATGTTTTTTTGAAATTAAATTTATATTTACTTGATTTGTTAAATCAACTTTTTAAATTTTTGACACTAAAACTTTTACTATTCTCTTTGCTGTTTTTCCGTCCCAGTGCACCGGTATCTTTCCTTTTTTGTATCTTCCCGATTCAATCTTTTTTATTTCAGAATTAATTTTCTCTTCGTTCAATCCGCATAATATATTCGTTCCTTCAGAAATTGTAACGGGTCTTTCCGTATTTTCCCTTAAGGTCAGACATGGAATTTTCAGAAACGTCGTTTCCTCCTGCAATCCCCCTGAATCCGTCAGTACATATTTGGCATTTTTTATAAGTTCGAGGAAATCGAGATATCCGAACGGCTCTGTAATAATAAGGTTTTTTATTCCGTCGAATTTCTTACTCAGCTTTAACCTCTTTATCATTTTTGAAGTCCGGGGATGCATTGAAAAAACTATATCTGTTGCATCGTTAATACTGTTAATATTTTTCAGAATCCTGTAAATTTTCTCAAGACTATTTTTATTGTCCACATTCGAAGGCCTGTGCAGAGTAACCAGGGCATATGATTTTTTCGATAAACATAATTCCTTTAATACATTCGATTCACAGGATTTTTTTAAATAATAAATAAGAGAATCTATCATCGTATTACCGGCAAAAAATATTTTTTTTCTGTCAAATCCGCTTTTAATCAGATTTTCGTATCCGCTTTTTTCTGTGATGAATAAATATTCTGCAATATTGTCTGTCAGAATCCTGTTAATTTCTTCCGGCATTTTTCTGTCGTGACTTCTCAATCCGGATTCTATATGAGCGAGCGGAATCGAATTCCCGTCTTTCTTGTAAATCTTCGCACAGACCAACCCTGCCGCAACCGTTGAATTCACATCCCCGTATACAATTACCAAATCCGGTTTTTCCTTTACTAAAACCTTTTCCAGCTTAATCATTATCGATGCTGTCTGCTCGGCGTGTGATTTCGAACCGACCCCGAGATAAATATCAGGTTTGGGTAATTCAAGCTCTTTGAAAAAGATATCGGATAATATTTTGTCGTAATGCTGACCAGTGTGTATTATTTTGTGGATTATTTTTGATTTGTAATTAAGTAATTCTTTGTGAACTGGAGCCATTTTCATGAAATTCGGCCTAGCTCCGACAATGGATATGAATTTTCTCAATACTTAATAATTTTTTCATAATTTAAGTAAAAATTAATTTAGTTTATATGAAAAATTAACTCTTATCTCCATTAATTGATTAAAACTTATAAATAAAAAATAATTAAACTGCTCAACGAATAAATGAACAATTTGATATTTATAATTTTAACATTTAACACTGATTATTAACTGTCTTGAAACTTTTTCCTATATTTAGTAAATTAATAATTCTATTTTTGCGCCCATCGTCTAATCGGTTAGGACATCACCCTTTCACGGTGAAGATTTGCGGGTTCGAATCCCGCTGGGCGTGCAATTTAACCCTGCATTCTTAATGCTGGGTTTTTTTGTTTAAAATTATATGTTAAATCAGAAAGGACACCTTTCTCAGTGAAGATTATCCCGACGTCGGGATTGGGCGTGCCACGCTAACACCCTGAAAATATTAACGTTTACAGTGCTTTTTGTTTAGTATCAATTTGAGCCGTTAGCAGTTTGTTAGCAGTTTGTTAGCAGTTTTGTCAGTAAATTTACTCACAAATATTTTATAATAATAAAATTTTATTCTGATATTCCTGCATATATTCATTTCTAATCCTTTCGGATTAGTTCTTTTTCCATCCATTTGTACGATTGCTTTTCCGTGCAATCACACATATCTTGACATATGATAATTTTAATCTTTTTTATATCGCACTGGTATTTATCTTTATTTTCGCAATCGTTTTTACAGCATAGGTATGCTTCGCACCGGAGTTTTTCTATGAATAAATTCTGGGAGCGATTTTTTTATATCTTTGCCTATATCACGCAAGGCTCATCTTATATGAGTGCCCGCGCATACGGAATAATGCACAGGATGCATCACGCATATGCAGATACGGAAAAAGATCCCCATTCCCCGTTATATTTTTCAAATGTTTTTGCTTTAATGTGGCATACAAAGAAAGTATATGCAGATATTATGGATAAGAGGGTTGAACCTGAAATCAGATTTACAAAAAATCTTCCCGACTGGCCTGCAATGGATAAATGGGGCCAGTCAATTCCAAACAGGATTTTGTTTGCCTGTCTGTATACGGGTTTTTACATACTGTTTGCACATCACTGGTGGATGTTTGCATTGATTCCTGTTCATATTTTAATGGGACCGGTTCACGGCTCTATTATTAACTGGTTTGCACATAAATACGGAAGGGTAAGCTATAAAATGAATAATACGTCAAGAAATTTTATTCCGATTGATGTATTAATGCTCGGAGAAAATTATCACAACAATCATCATAAATATCCGTCGAATGCAAATTTCGGAGTTAAATGGTATGAAGTTGACCCGTTATATTTGATAATGCGTTTTTTAGAAATCTTTAAGATTATAAGAATACGCAATAAAGGTAAGTATAAAGAAAGTGAATTTTAGTTTAGTATATTTCTAATTCTTTCGGGTTAGTCCTTTTTTCATCCTGTTGCACTATTTATTTAATAGATTCACTTGTATATCTTTATAAAAAACGAAAAATCGGAGAAAGTATACGGTATAATGAATAAGCAAATTTTATATTTATTATTCCGGATAACATCGAAAATAGAAAATTTAAAAATAATAAATAAAAAAATTATTGGAGGTATTATGGATTCACCACCAGGCAAATAAAAGGATTGGAAATAAAAATTGATTATTGTTAACTTTGATAAATAAAACATTGATGACTTTTGTCTTAATTAAATAAATTTCTTTATAAATCCTAATAAAGCTAAGATAAACGATATTATAAATAATTTAGTATTACTTTATTATAAATTAAAAATATTTCAATGAAAAAAACGTATAATATTATTTTTATCATTTTTATCATTCATTCCTCATTATTTTTTAATCATTGTATGAGCCAGTGGATTCAGCAGACTTTACCTATAAGTGCTGAAGCGTCTTCGCTTGTATTTTTCGATGTGAATACAGGAGTAATTTCTGTTGCTCAAGGATATGTAAGGTATATTCTTCGGACAACAAACTCTGGTTACAATTGGAATATAGTAAATAGTTTAACAGGTTCAGGAATATCTGTTTTGCAAAAAATTGATTCCACTACAATATATGCAGGAGGCGGAAATAATGGTTATCTTGCTATTTATCGAACATATAATCGGGGATTAAACTGGGACAGTGTATCTAAAACAAGTAGTTTATCATATGCTGGATTTTATTTTGTAAATAGTGATACCGGCTGGATAAGTGTATATGATTGGACAACAAGCAAAATATATAGAACGACAAATGGCGGGGTAACATTTTTGTCATATTCAAACCCTTCTTCATTATTATATGGTAGATTATTTTTCCTTAAAGAAAAAATTAATGGAGAATATTACGGTTGGTTAGCTTCTTCCGGAAATGGGATCTTAAAAACAACAAATAGTGGCTTGTATTGGTCATATGTTTCAACTTTACAGGTGGAATATGGAAGCGAATTATGCTTTATAAATAAAGATACCGGGTGGGTAACAAATGTTTATACAAATGCTTTAAATCCACAAGATATTTATATCTCTTATAATGGAGGACAAAATTGGGTGAAGCAGAACTTACCTGGGGGGAGTATTTTTTCAATTATTGGAATTACATCGATAAAATCGGTAAGCAAAAACACAATATATGGAGTTGGAGGGGCTTTAGATATAAATCATCAAAGAGTATTGCCAGTAATTTGGAAAACTACCAATGCCGGAAATAACTGGGGATATCAGAAACCTGATACATCCCTTCATTCAGGTCCTTTTAAAGCAATTGATTTTGTTAATGAAGATACAGGATGGGTATATTCCGGACCAGCAGGGTTATTTACAACAAATGGAGGAGGGCAAATAATTTATACTGTGATTAATGGCATAAACATTTCATTTTCGAATAAATTCAAACTATATCAAAATTACCCTAATCCATTTAATTCTGTAACTAAAATTAAATATCAGATACCCACAGCGACAACATCATATTATACGAATATAATATTGAAAGTTTATGATATTTCTGGAAAAGAGATAAAAAATTTAGTTAATGAAAAGAAATTACCAGGAACTTATGAGGTGAAATTTGATGCTGATGGTTTATCAAGTGGCGTATATTTTTATTTAATGCAAATAAACGGTCTAAAAGCAGATATTAAAAAGATGATATTTTTAAAATAAACATACGTATATAAAAAGGGCAGGGTTACCAAATATAATCTCCGGGCAGGATATTTATAAATGGATTTTTTCATTTAAAATGAAAATGTCCTACCCTTTTTTAATAAAATAAACAATTGATCCTCCCCCGATATTTAGTACACATCGAAGAGCGTAATTCTTGATATTT
>CAZCSV010000007.1:0-88249 GCA_964501535.1 uncultured Ignavibacteriaceae bacterium
TTTCTTCTACAAAAATACGTTATTCGAAGTGTCTATCAAAGTGGGGGAAGTACACCCTTATGATACTGTTAAGCATGGATTTTTGAAAGGTACGTATGATTTTGTTATTCTGAGTAAAGATAAAAGATTTTGTTCATTTAATGTAATTGGAATTATAAAAGGAGAATCATCTAGATATTATAGATTAGAAGGTAATAGACCACCAGTAATGAGTCATCCATATTATACTATTCAAGTTACGAAAAAAAATTGGACACTTTTGATAAGTAACAAACCGGAGTTGATTTTTAAATCTCAATGATTATAGAATTCGAGATTAAAAAAAATATAGTAATTATAAAGAGAGAAAAAGTTGATCCAAATTGTTAATTGATATTGAATGCATTTCGTGATATATTAGAAAGAATATATATTAAACTAGGTGCTTTTTTTGATGAAACTATAATTCAGAATGCTTTCCCTCCTTATGAAGCCCCTGAATAGTATCGGATTAATTTTATTTCAATCTCTTCCATTTTAACTTTTTTAATTATTTTAATGTTTATATTTTCAACATGTTAACTCCCAAATATGGATAAATATAATCAAATATTCGAGAATAACAGAAAATGGGTCAGTAAAAAAATAAATAAGAAAAAAGATTTTTTCACAAGGCTTTATAAAGAGCAAAATCCAGAATTTCTCTATATCGGCTGCTCCGATAGTCGCGTACCTGCTAATGTGATAACGGGTCTTGACGTAGGGGATATATTTGTCCACAGGAATATCGCTAATGTAATTTCCAACAGCGATATGAATGCTATGTCTGTTATTCAGTATGCAATAGAAGTGCTTGAGGTGAAACACATTGTGGTGTGCGGGCATTACGGATGCGGGGGAGTAAGGACTTCAATGATGAACAAATCTTTCGGCTTGCTCGATAACTGGCTTCGCAACGTGAGGGATGTTTACCGCCTGTACGAGAAGGAGCTGAAAAAAATAAAAGATGAAAACAAGCGGTATGACCGGCTTGTTGAGTTTAATGTAATCGAACAGTGTAACAACATCATCAAAACATCCTATCTGCAAAAGAGCTATATGAAAAATAAATATCCCGTCGTCCACGGCTGGGTATATGATATGCGCAGCGGATACCTGAAAGATTTAAATATAGATTTTGAAAAATTATTAACAAAAGTAAAAAAAATATATAATTTGAATAACTGATATATGCAAACAGATTTAATATTTTGGATTGGCTTTAACGTGTTTGTTTTTATTATGCTTGCTTTAGACCTTGGCGTATTTCATAAAAAGGCTCACGAAGTCAGCATCAGGGAAGCATCAATTTGGTCTGCCGTTTGGATTACGCTTGCCTTTATTTTTAATGGATTTGTTTACTTCCAATTCGGTGAGCAGAAAGCAGTTGAATTCCTTACCGGTTACCTTATCGAAAAATCTCTTTCCGTGGACAACATTTTCGTTTTTGTGCTAATCTTCGGATATTTTCAGATACCCGGAAAATACCAGCATAAGGTGCTTTTCTGGGGAATACTCGGTGCTCTGCTGATGAGGATTATATTCATATTCGCCGGAGTTGCTCTTATACAGCAGTTCCACTGGACTGTCTACATATTCGGTGCATTTTTGGTTTTCACGGGTTTTAAAATGATTACCCAGAAGGATAAAAAAATTGAACCGGAAAAAAATCCCGTAATTAAATTTTCGAGGAAAATTTTCAGCGTTACAGAACACCTCCACGAAGATAAATTTTTTGTTAAAATCGATAAAAAAAAGTTCGTAACCCCCTTGTTTCTCGTTTTGGTTTTGATTGAAGTAACGGATTTGATTTTTGCCGTCGACAGCATACCAGCAATACTGGCTATTACTCAGGACCAGTATATCGTTTACACTTCCAATGTTTTTGCCATACTCGGCCTGAGGTCGCTGTATTTCGCACTCGCTCACATCGTGCACCGCTTCATCTATCTCTCGCACGGATTGGCTGTGATACTGATGTTCGTCGGTCTGAAAATGCTGCTGGTGGATGTTTTTAAAATTCCCACATACATATCCCTGCTTGTGATTGCCGCAATCTTGACTATGAGTATTGTGCTTTCTATGATTAAGACGAAACAGGAAACAGAATAAATCTCAGATTTGTTATGAAAAAATTATATGGATTTATTGTATTTCAATAAGTATCTTATAAGAAATAAAAACAAATCGAGTATGAAAAAGTTGTTATTTTTTTTAGTTCTGATTTTCCTGTCACAAAATTGTTTCCCTCAAAAAAGCAAGATTCATACTTATTCGGGTAAAATTGACGATAAATATGAAATCACAATGGTGCTCTCGCAAAAAGCAGATAACAAAATTGTGGGCTATTACTTTTACGAAAAATATAATATTAAAATTCCTTTGGAGGGGACCGTCGAGGATAATCTTTACGTGATAAAAGAATATCCCGACTTTGAGTTCAGCTATAAAAAAGGCTTTAAACTCGAGTCTTTTAAAAATGAATTGACAGGCTGTTGGTTCGATTCGCTGGACAAAAAAAATCTCGGTGTATTTTTAAAGAAAACAACCAAATCCGGTGTTAAATATATTAGTAAATACAAAAAGGTCGAGGGCTTTTATCAGGATATTGTGAATTCGAGAACTCTCTTCAGAGACGTGGAAATGTTTTACATTGCCGACGATATTTTTCTTTTTTGTATCTCGTCGGTTCATGAAAACGGCTGTAACGGCTTTGTGAAAGAACTGATATCACTGAATGATGATTATGAGGGAGTGTATAAATCCAAGGACTGCGCCGAAATAAAAATTACTTGTAACTCTGATGAATTAATAGTCGAGGAAAAGGATTGCACGGCTTTGCACGGTTATAGATGCCCGTTTGACGGAAAATATGTAAAGCGTAATTAATTTTTTTAAAATTTTTTTCCAAAATATATTTATTTAAAATGGAAAAAGTAAACGTCTTACAGAAACTGTCTCTTTTCTCCGACCATTGGGACCCTAAAATCGTGGGTGAGCTGAACGGACAGCAGGTGAAGCTGGTCAAGTTTCTCGGAGAATTCATCTGGCATCTTCACGAAAACGAAGATGAATTGTTCTATGTTATAAAGGGGAAATTTAAAATGCAGTTCCGCGACAGGGAAATCGAGGTAGGAGAAAACGAATTCCTTATCGTACCGAAAGGTATAGAACATCGCTCGGTTGCCGAAGAGGAAGTTAGCGTTATGGTATTCGAACCGCGTACAGCCGTAAATACGGGCAATGTCCAGAGTGAGCTGACAAAAAGAATCCTCGATAAATTGTGATGAATAAAAAATTTATAATTATTGATTCCTGCCGGGAAAACTTAATTAAATATACTGTTAAAGCATTTTCGATAATTCCTGTAATGGAATATCCAAATATCCTGGATATCGGGTGCGGCACCGGTGTAACAACTTTGGCTTTAATGAAGATTTGTAATGGAAATTTTTCTGCATTGGATTCGGATGCTTTGGCATTAACACGATTAAAGGAAAAGGCCAATGCTACGGAATTAAGCGATAGAATCGAAATAATTAATGCATCAGCTTTAAATCCGATAAGGTTTAGAAATAAATTCGATATTATCATTGCCGAGGGTTTGCTAAATGTTATCGGCTTTGAATTTGGTTTGACTGTGCTACTGAAAAATATTGAAAATGGCGGCTATATTATTATTCACGATGAATTAAAAGATGACGAAAAGAAAAGAATTCTTTTCAAGAACAATAATTTATTGCTTATCGATTCATTCATACTTAATGCTGAAGTTTGGTGGAATGAATATTTTTTTCCTCTTATAAAAAAGATTGAAGATTCAAATGAAAAGGAAATATTTAAAAAAGAAATAGCTGAAATCGAAGAATGCAAAAAAAATCCTTCACAACAAGTATCAATCTTTTATATCCTTAAAAAAGCAGAATAAATATGAATGACATAAATATAATTGAAGTAAACAGCGATAATATCCTTGAGAAAGGAATGTGTTGCTCTAAAAATAAAAGAGCTGAAGGTTATAATGCAAAAGTAGAATGGTCGGGATTAAAATGTAACAAAAATCTGAAGCTGTATCTTGCAAAAGATTATAAAGATAATTGTATCGGGTATATAGAATTTACGGATTCGGAAAGTGCATGGAGACCTGTGAATGCGAAAAATTATTTATTTATTCATTGCATTGTAATTTACGGCAAGGAAATAAGGGGAAGTGGTGTCGGGACTGAATTAATAAAGGCTTGTGAAGAAGAAGCAAAGAGAAGAAAGAAATCCGGGGTATGTGTGATGACAAGTGACGGCAGGTGGATGGCGGATAAAAGAATATTCGAAAAAAATAATTATGAAAAAGCCGATGAACTTGGAAGGTTCGAACTTTATGTGAAAAAGCTTAAAGTAAAAAACCCATCGCCAAAATTTAATAACTGGAATCTGCAATTAAAAAAATATAAAGGTTGGAATCTGATATATGCAAACCAATGTCCCTGGCATTACAAATCCGTAAAGGATTTAACCGAAACCGCAAAGAAATACAATATTAAAATAAATGTCATAGAACTGAAAAAAGCAAGAGAATCTCAATCTGCACCATCCGGTTTCGGAGTATTCAGTCTGGTTAAAGACGGAGTGTTAATAGAAGACCATTATATTAGCAGTACAAGATTTAAAAATATTCTGAAAGAATTTGATAAATAAGTTCTTTAGAATAATTTCGCTCTTTAATTGTACATTGAAAATTGATAATTTGTAATTGAATATGCCCCGTTAGGCTAATGGATAAACCGGCAGGTTCCGGTCCTGTCTTTAGAGGTTCGAATCCTCTACGGGGTACCATATTCAATCATCAATTTCAAATGTCAAAATATCAAATTATCAGGGAATTTTAAATAAAAAAAATAATTTTATGGCAATTTATGAATCGTTTTTGAAAGAATTAAAAGAGGAAGCCGGTAAAACAAGAAAACTCCTCGAGCGTGTTCCAGAAAAGTCATTCGACTGGAAACCTCACGAAAAATCAATGTCTCTTGTACGACTCGCCATACACGTAGCCGAATTGCCAGGGTGGATTGCATTTATTCTGGATTCTGAGGGAATTGATTTTGCTGAATTTAAATATGTTCCATCTGAAGTTTCAAATATAACTGATTTACTTAAAGTTCACGATGGGAGTGTTGAAAAAGCAATCAAATCTCTTGAAAAAACAAGCGATGAGGATTTTTCTGAAATGTGGACGATGAGAAATAATGAAATAATATATTCATCGAATCCAAAATATGATGTTCTAAGAGATTTTTCTTATAATCATCTCTATCACCACAGGGGTCAACTGACCGTCTATTTAAGGTTGCTTGATATTCCGCTCCCCGGTGTATATGGTCCAACTGCCGATGAACAGAATATGTAATCATAAAAATAAGTAAAAAGTTTTTCACTTTTGTAGCATTATATGAAAAATATCGAAAAATCAAATTGCTTTATAATAATTAAATAATAAAATAATATAATTTCAATGAGTAACCGTGTTTGTCCATCAAGTAAATATCCAAGCCTGGAATCGAAATTCCGTAAAATTTTTCAAAACCCTGTTAAGATATTCTCAAAATTTGTGAAACCTGGTGATAAGGTGGCTGATATAGGATGTGGACCGGGCTTTTTCACGATTGGTTTAGCAAGAATTGTTGGTGAAAAGGGTTGTATATATGCAACGGATATTCAACAAGAAGCAATTAATATTATAAATAAGAAAACTAAAGGGACTATTTATGAAAAAATTATTTATCCTTTAAAGACAGAAAATGATTCTGTTTGTATTTATGATAAAGTAGATTTTGTTCTGAATTTTTATGTTCTGCACGAAGTTGAAAATAAGAAAAAATTTATCGATGAAATTAAAAAATTAATGAAAAACGAAGGTACATATATGCTTGTAGAGCCAAAGGGGCATGTAAATAAAAACCAATTTGATGAAGAAATAAAAATCATAAAAAGTGCTGGATTTTCTTTAATTGAGTCTCCAAAAATATTTTTTAGCAGAACTGCTGTTTTCAAGTTAATATAAACGTGAATTCATTTAGAAAATATGGTATTGAACCTTATAAAGTAGCTGTTATTCACGGCGGACCGGGTGCTCCCGGTTATATGAAACCTGTTGCGGAAGAACTTTCCGAAATCTGCGGCATTATTGAACCGCTACAGTCCGAAGGTACAATAGACGAAATAATAAATGATTTAAAAGAAATATTGAAAAAAGAATGCTCAATCCCGGTTACTTTAATCGGACATTCCTGGGGGGCATGGCTTAGCGTTATATTTGCATTCGAAAATCCGGATTTTGTCAAGAAAATTATTTTAACCAGCAGTGGTCCGTTCGAGGATGAATATGCACAAAATATAAATTCAACAAGACTAAACCGCCTCTCTGAGCGTGAAGTCGTAGAATTAAATATGCTTAAAAATAATTTAAATAATCCCAATTCTACAAATAAGAAAGAGAGCTTTATAAGATTTGGAGATTTAAGTTCAAAAGCGGATTATTACAAACAGATTGACTTTTCAAATTATATTTTGGATTATCAGCCCGACGTTTTTCAGACATTAATGAGAGAAGCAGTATACCTCAGGAAAAGCGGAAAGTTCTTAAAAATGGCCGGCAGACTGAACTGCCCTGTAATTGGGATTCACGGTGACTATGACCCGCACCCGTATAAAGGCGTCGAGGAACCCCTCTCAAAAACAGTGAAAGATTTCAGATTTATTTTACTGAAAGACTGCGGCCACTATCCGTGGAATGAGGTTTGTGCAAAAGAAAAATTTTATGAAATAATAAAAAAGGAATTATAAATATTTATTTATTATAAACTCTCCTGCTTTTCTGAAAGCTTTGCCTCTGTGCGAAATTAAGTTTTTTTCTTCATCCGACATTTCCGCATATGTTTTTCCGAGTCCGTCGGGAATGAATAAAGGGTCGTAGCCGAAACCTTTTTTGCCGTGTTTATCGGTAGTTATGTGTCCGTTGCATATTCCCTCGAAAAAATAATGCTTATCTCCGTTTTCATAAAAACATACTACAGTCTTGAAATAAGCATTGCGTTTCCCTTCGGGAATATCTTTCATAGTCTTTAAAAGCTTTTTGCAATTATCATCGTATGTTGCATTTTCACCTGCGTATCTTGACGAAAAAACACCCGGCTCGCCGTTAAGAGCTTCGACGAATAAACCCGTGTCGTCTGCTAAAGTGGAAATCTTTGAAATATTATACATTTCTTCCGCTTTCTTTAAGGCATTTTCCTCGAGTGTATCTCTATCTTCCTCTACTTCTATGTCAATTTTTAAGTCCGATAATGTATGTAAAATAAAATTTTTACTTTTCAGAATTTCTTTTATTTCATTCACTTTGTGTCTGTTGTTTGTCGCTATTAAAATATCCATTAAATTATTCTAATTATCTTTTTGAATTATTATGTGTTTGTCATATATCTGCAAATATTTTTGAACCAGGGAATCCCAGTTAAAATATCTTTTTGCGGTTTCATAAGGAATGGGCTCGATTATTTTGTTACCATTCAAAATATCGTTGAAATCTTTTTCACATATCTTTATATCCTTATTATTTATTACATACCCGCTGGATGTTTCTTTAAGCAAATCCGCAATTCCGTTTCTCTCAGTCGAGATTATGGGAATGGACATTGCGGTTGCGTATATGGAAGCGACCTGTGTCCCTTCGCTTGTCGATGTAGTGATGAAGAAATCCGAACCCGCATAAATGGATTTGAGCCTTTCTCCGGTCGTGTAATTTAAAAACATCAATTGATTCCTCTCAACCAGTTCGCTTCCGAGTTTTTTTAAGTACCTCTCATATACTTCCGCACCGTTTCCCACGACAATTAAACAGAAATCTTTTCGCTCTTTTAATTGTAGAAATAGTTTTATCATTAAATCTATTCGCTTCCTTGGGATTATATGCGCAACGGTTAAGAATATTTTCTTACCTTCTTCTTTTAGCTTAGATATATCCTTGTTTATTCCTGCGAGATTTCTGTCCCATTCGCTGAAATTAATTCCTATGGTTAAAAACTCAATATCCCGTTTTAAGACTTTCTTCAGATAATTTATTTGCGATATGTTTTCATCGGATATGAAAGATAATCGATTGACAGATGAAGTAAACAACTTCTCTTCCATTAATAACGATAGTTTTTTTAAGGGGTGTTTTGTGATGTTTTTCCTTTGGTCTTTTGGAGTAACAACGGAGCCATGCCCGGTAACCAAGATAGGAATATTATCACGCTTAAATGTCTCACAAATTTTATATGTCAGGATTCCTCTTAAGGAATTCAGGTGAATTAAAATGTTATTTTCAGATGCATATTTCCGCAGTTCCTTAATAATACTTTCGGATAAATTATCCTTTCTCAGACGAAAACTGAAAGGATAATAATAATTTTTCGTGGGAAATAATTTTCTTACGTAATTCTCGCTGATCTTTTTAGAATATATTTTGTCCGCTTTGAAATCAGGCTGCCATACTTCGAAAGCGTATCGGTCGGTCCTCTTTATTATCTCTTTCGTTATTACATCAGGCCAGTCTATTGCATCGAAGCCGATATATTCACCTGACGGAGTATTCCAGTCATAATTATACTTATGCCCTTTATTCATTAATTCATAAGCAGGAGGATGATAAATAATATTAATGACCGTTGGTTTTCTTTTCATTTGGAGAATATGATGATTATGTCTCTTTAATATCAGTATGTTTTAATTAAAAATAATGATAAAATAACTGAAGAAAAATCCTAGTTTTCTGTCCCTCCGTATCTAAATTTTAATTAATATCACAACGTTTTGTGGCTCTGTACATTTTCCTCCTTTTCCTGATATTGCAACTGATACAACCTGTAATATAGTCCCTGCTTTTCCAGTAACTGCTGGTGCGTCCCCGTTTCTTTTATCTCACCTTTGTGCAATACGATTATTTTGTCACAGCTTTGAATGGTCGATAACCTGTGCGCTATTATAATCGAGGTTCTCTTCTCTATTAATTTTTTGATAGCATCCTGTATCAGCAGTTCAGTTTCCGTATCGACGCTCGATGTTGCCTCATCCAGAATAAGTATTCTCGGATTGTAAGCAAGAGCACGCGCAAATGAAATCAACTGCTTCTGCCCTACGGATAAAGTGCTTCCTCTTTCATTGACCTTATGATATATTCCCTCGGGTAAACTTTCGATAAAATCCACAAGCCCCGTATTCCTAATCGATTCATCTACGGTTGCGTTGGAAATTAAATCATTCCCTAAATCGATATTTGATTTTATGTCACCCGAGAATAAGAACACGTCTTGTAATACTATTGCAATGTTGCTTCTCAGCTCTCTCTGGTTAAATTTCCGAAGGTCAATACCATCCACGGAAATTGAACCTTTGCTTACATCGTAAAATCTGCAGAGTAAATTGATGATAGTGCTTTTTCCGGCACCCGTGGCTCCTACGAAAGCTATCTTTTCACCTTCTTTTATACTGAAATTAATATTTTTTAAAACAAAATCCTCTTCGTTATAGGCAAACCAGACATTTTTAAACTCTATATTTCCCCTGATGTTCTTAATAGACTCGGGATTTTTCGGGTCTGTAATCGGAGATTTTTGGTCAAGTAAAGCGAAGATTCTTTCACTGGATGCCATTGCTGTCTGAAGTATGTTGTATTTCTCTGATAAATCCCTTATAGGCCTGAAAAACATTTCGGTATACTGAATGAAAGAAATTATTACTCCGACCGTAACAATATCACTGAATACCTGACCGCCTCCGTACCATATTATTAATCCGACTGCAGTTGCCCCTAGTAATTCGACAACCGGAAAGAATATGGCATAGTAAAATATGCTCTTCTTGTTTTGCTCCGTATGCTCCCGGTTTATCATTTCGAATTCTTCTACGGTTTTCTTTTCCTTTACGAATAACTGAACAATTGAAATTCCTGTAATATGCTCCTGTATGTAAGAATTCATCTTAGCCACTAATATTCTTATCTTCGAGTAAGACGCTCTTACTTTTTTCCTGAATACGGATGTCGCATATATCAGAAACGGCAGTACCGATAATGTTACTAAAGACAGCCTCCAGTCAAGCGTAAACATAAAATACAAAATCCATATTATGGTAAAAATATCCCCGAAAGCGGTTACAAGACCGGATGAAAAAACCTCGTAGAGAACTTCGATGTCATTGGTTACTCTCGTTACCAGCCTTCCGATGGGATTACTGTCGAAAAACTTGAGGTTCAGATTTATCGTGTGCTCGAATACTTTCTTTCTTAAATCATAAATGATTTTTTGACCTATCCAGCTCGTAAGATAAGCCATAATATATTGAATTGCGCCCTGCAGAATTAATGTCCCCAATAATATTATTACTATCAACTGCAAACCCTGAATGTCCTTGTTTACAATTTTATCGTCAATTGCAATAGGGGTTAATCTTGGTCTTACTGCGGCTAAAGCCGATATCGTTATTGTCAATATCGTTGCTAATGCAATCTGCAGTTTATAAGGTTTGAAATACGACAACAACCTTCTGAATAATTGTGAGTCAATAGCTTTTTCTAAAACTTCCTCTTCTTTCTTATATTTTATCTTATGTACAGTCATATTGATGTTATAACTCTTCTATCTCTTCTTCCAGTCTTTGTTTTGTGTAAATATTGTAATATATCCCTTCGAGTTTTATTAATTCGTCGTGTGAGCCCTGCTCTTTGATTATTCCTTCGTCGAGTACAATAATGTTGTCTGCATTACGTAAAGTAGATATTCTGTGAGAAATTATGATACTTGTCCTGCCTTTCATTAATTCCCTTGACTCCTTCAGAATTTCAGATTCGGTGTGCGTGTCGACAGCAGATAATGAATCGTCGAGAATCAATATTTTAGGGTCTTTATAAATTGCTCTCGCAATGGCCGTCCTTTGCTTTTGTCCACCCGATAATGTAATTCCTCTTTCGCCTATTACCGTCTGGAATTTATCGGGAAACAGTATTATATCCTTGTATAATCCCGCTTTTTGTGAAGCATTAATAATCCTGTCCTGATTTTTCTCTTGTGAAAATGCAATATTATTAGAAATTGTATCCGAGAATAAAAATGATTCTTGCGGAACTATTCCTGTCAATTCTCTTAAAATATTTAAGGGCAGATTCTTTATGTTTATACCGTCAATAAAAATCCCTCCTTCGGAAACATCGAAAATTCTTGGTATAAGATTTACCATAGTGCTTTTTCCAGAACCCGTAAAACCAATAATGCCTAACGTACTTCCATGAGGAATTTTAATGCTGATATTCTTTAATATTTTTACGTCAGAATTCGGATATCCGAATGAAACATTTTTAAATTCAATTTCACCTTTGATGTTTTTAAAGTCGTTTATAACCTCGGGACTTTCGGTCGAATATATCTCAGGTTTTGTGTTCATTATCTCCGAAATACGTTTCATCGAAGGAGCCGCTCTTTGCACAAGACTTATGACCCAGCCGAACGCAATCATTGGCCAAGTCAACTGACCAAGATATACGACAAATTCGGCAATGTTTCCAACCGAAAATGTACCGTTGATAACCTTCATCCCGCCGAAGTATATTACAATAATGATTGAAAATCCCGTTAATAAGAACATAATCGGAAAAGAATATGCCTGCATTCTGGCCAGTGAAAGGTTTTTTTTCTGATAATCTTCTGATATTTTATTGAATTGCTCTATTTCGAAATGTTCTCTTACATATGATTTTATAACCCGTATGCCGGCAAAATTCTCCTGCACTTTTGTGGTCAAGTTTGAAAAAGCTTTCTGTACTTTCATCGACCGTCCGTATGTCTTTCTCATTACCTTGTAGACCAGATAAGAAATGAAAGGCAGGGGTATAAGCGAGATTATAGTTATTTCAGCATCAATGCTGAAAAGAATTATTAGCGTTATTATTGTTCTTAGCACTGTTTGCATGGAATACATTATTCCGGGTCCCAAAAGATTTCTTACGTTATTGATGTCGTTTGTAGCGTGTGCCATTATGTCGCCGGTGGTCATTTTATTGAAGAAATTCCTGGATAGATTTTGCAAGTGTGCGAAGAAGTCGTGTCTTATGTCGTTTTCAATCTCTCTTGATGCAACAATTATTGTCCTTCTGGTTAGGAAAAGAAAAACACCACCTGCTAATATGATTCCCACACTTAAAATAAAATAATAAACTAAAAAATCTTTGTTTGTTTTGTAAGTTAAATCATCTACCGCATTACCTATTATTAAAGGATACATGCTTTGCAGAAAAATACTTATGATTACAAATAGAAAACCTGTTAATATTTTAGATTTGTATTTCTTTAAATAGGGGATTAATGGTTTTAAATCTTTCATCTGCAATAACTAATCATTTGTAATAATTAATTTCCGATATTTTAAACTGTAAAGAAATATAAAAAGTTTAATATAAAAAAAGGAGACCCTTTATAGAGTCCCCTTTTTTTATATAATATTTTATTTAAACTTTATCTTTTACCCATGTAAAATGACATTCCGGCAAAGAAATTGAAATATCCCATCGTTCTGCTTCCGGAAAGCAGAGGATTTAAAACAGTGTTTGATTTATCCATCAGTGATATATAACCGGGGTCATCAGTAATATCGGAAGATTTTCCGAATAAATTTGGCATCGTAAATCTTGTTCCAACGTGAAAGCCGACATATTTGTCAAATTTATATGCATAAACTACATTTACACCGAATCCGAACCGCAATGAAGAATTAATTGTATTGAAAGTTTCTCCTCCGACTCCAAGTGTCTCGTAAGCTCTTCCTGTTATTATGTGTGTGCTAAAATCTGCACCGAAATTAAACGCAGATGTATTTTTTCTGTCAGTATAAACGGCATATTCCAGACCAAAACCCATATTCGGCATATTCAATCTCAAATAAGAAGTTCCTGCTGTGTCTTTCGCATAAAATGGGATATTTGGATTTGATGTTGTTTTTGACGGCCAACCGTAACTTACAACCCCGACGTTATATGCTACGTTATCTTCGGTCGAAAAATGAGAATATCCGAGTAATAAATATATTCTAAGCTGTGTCATCTTGGTTGTATACACAGCCATTTTTGTATTGACCGTAGTTCCGAAACCGCTGCTCATACCATAATTGTAAAATCTCCAAAATCCTCCAAGACCTTCACTCCCCCTTAAGTTCATTATTGGCAGGCAGAATCCGCCGCTTACATCGATGTTGAATAAGTTCTTGTATTTTTGGGTAGGCGTGAAACTTTGCGAAAATAAAAAATCTCCACTGAGAAGTAGAATGATTAAAACGATAATGATCTTTTTCATAAGTTTTTTATTTTTTAAGTTGAAAAAATTATTTTAATAATACCATTTTTTTTGTTTCGAAATTTGTAATGCCTGTTTTTAAATTCTTTAAACTTAACCTGTAATAATATATTCCCGATGGAATATTCATTCCTGAAAATTTTATTTTGTATTTCCCCGCACTTTTTATGCCTTTGTATAAAGTCGTTATTTCCTTTCCCAGCAAATCGTATACTTTTAAATCAATTTCACTTATCTCGGATATGCTGTATTCGATATTAGTAGCCGGATTGAACGGATTGGGATAATTTTGACTGAGTTTGTAACTGTTTGCGGGAGAAGTATTGTTATTTATGTTTACCGCTTCGGGGTTAAATTTTATTACCTTACCATTAAGCCCCACTCCGATTCCGAATCTGTTGCTCATAAATACTAAATCAAAAATCTGTGCGCTGTCAGGAGTATTTATTTCTTGCCAGTCTTGACCGTTGTTGAATGTCATATATAATACATATAAATATCCCATCGGACACCATGCTTCTGATTCAGTTCTGAACGTAAGAGTCTGGGGTATTCCATATACACCCATAGTTTTGTACGTCCAGTTTATTCCGCCATTTGTGGTCTTTAATACGCTCACTCCGTATTCATAATCTCCTCCGACTGCCAGCATGTTCAAAGAATCATAAAATTTTATATCGGTTATCGGTTCGGGAGCAATTGCTGCCGCAGTCCAAAATAATCCTCCGTTTGTCGTTTTCCAGAATACACCGGCAATGTCCATTACCCCGCCCATCGCAACTCCGATATTGTTTGTATAAAATCTGAATCTCGAAATCGGAAATCTCGAAACAATAGTCGTTGTATCAACCTGACAAGGCAACCAGTTTACTCCTGCATTCGTGGTTTTTAATAATATAGCGGGTCCTCCTCCCATATATCCCGTAAGTGAATCCCTGAAATAAATATTTCTGATGTATGTGTCCGGTATCGGATAACTGGTTGTATCCCAGTCTGCTCCGCCGTTTGTTGTCTTTAGAATGTAGGTCCCGTAATAGCTCTGATTTAATCCCCATGATAATGCCCATCCGAGTCTTCTGTTCAGGAAGAAAACGTTTACCATATATTCTTTTAACTTTGAATTCTGTGCTGTCCAGCTTATACCGCCGTTAGTAGTGTGAACTATTACCCCCGAGTCGCCTATTGCCCATCCGTAAAGCGTATCTACAAACGAGCATCTCCATAAATTCTGATTCGATGCATTACCCGCGCTTAACCAGTATTGCTGAGAGTAAGATTTTACTCCTGTAAAAAAGAAAATTATAAATAATATTCCTATTGTTCTTTTCATTTTATCCCGTGTATTGTAATATAATCAATTTTTTTTAAATATTCTTTAATATTTGTCTTACAAAACAGTAAACTTGCGATTTCCTCCGGGTTAAGGCAGATTAATTCTTTTCCTTATAAACCATTCTATTATAAGAATTATTATTGTAAAAAATAATAAAGAGATACTAGAATTCAGATATTTTTTTTGAATGTTGTTCTTAAATATTATATCTTTTTCATTCTTTGATTCTATTTTTTTGTTTATCTCGTGGAGTTCCTGCTCCGTTATCAATCCGCCGCTCGAACGCGACGATAAAATATTTAAAATACTGTTGTCGGCTTTTGTGTCGATGTATTCGCGGTTTGATTCTTTAACAAGAATTTTTTTTATGTCGTTTGCTATTTCGATTCCGTCATAATATAAAATTGCTTTTATATAATATTCGCCTTCATGCAGATTCTTTATCTCCCCCGAAAAACTGTTCTTTGATGTTTTTGTTATTCCGATTTCTTTGGAGAATGAGCTATTGTATACCTGCATCTTAATGTCGACTTTCGATGATGATTCCGATATATTAAGATTTCCTCTTAATTTTATAACCTCGTAAGGAGAAAATATCTGTTTATCAATGTAAATATATATCTTCTTGTTCTTTTCCTTTTCGCATATGCAGTATGTGATATCCGAAATTATTTTTCCGAGTAAATCTTTGCTGTCCGTGTTTTCAGGATTCAGTCTCCATTTGTAAAAGTCATATGCAAAAAAAGCAGCCGAATTCCTTTCGCTATTTCTTGCCAATACTAAAACTGGTCTCGAAAATTTACTTGAGTAAATTAATGTACTGGCTTCAGGAACAAGCGCAAAATTATTGCCGGGGATAAATACTTCCGGAAGCTTATCGGATAATTTCAAGTGTGGTAGTGAATTTTCCTTTTCGAGAGATATTCCTTCTGTTAATTTTAATGATGTCGTATTATCATTTCCGGCTCTGCTGTAAGAAGAAAACGGGAGGTGTTTGCTCAGAATCTTTAACCTTTCGTAATCCGTATTACTGCCTGAAATAAAAAAAACTGACAGATTCAAACTGCCTAAGTTTTCGTTTATTCCGTTCAGAAGATTCAAATCTGTCGCTTGCGTGGGGAAATTAATAAGCAGTAATAAATTAAATTCATCCATTGCAGGTAACTGACCCTCGTAAAAAATTCCCGCGGCTTTTTGTACAAAATACTTGGCTTCCAGATTGCTTATTCTTTTTATAGATTCTGCTAAATACGAAAAATCCGCACTCGGATTGCCTGATAAAACCAACAGCTTGAGCTTGTTATCCGTGTATTTTATGAAAAATTCTTCCGTATTGTTTTTATCCGTAATTTCACTTGATTCATTTACGATAATGACTTTGTATCTTTTTATCCCTTCTTCTTCTGATTTTATATTGAATGTGCATGTGTAATCCGTTTTTTCTGTGTTTACGTTAATTTTCTTATCCTCTATTAGCTTGTCTTCTTCAAGTAAATTTATTTTTATCTCCTTGTTGAAATTGTATGAATAAAATTCAACAAGAATTTTTGTCTGGCTTCCTGCATATACTTCGGGATTGAAGAAGACATTTTTTATCGATAAATCGTTTTTCTGTATTGTGTCTCCGATTAATAAGTAGTTAAAAAGCGTATTTGTATATTGAGTCAGGTATTCCGGATTTCCCCCTTCGTTTATGATTCCGTCGGAAACAATATTTACGGTGGAAATTCTTTTGTTGTCCAAAATGTTTGATATGTTATTCAGCGTGTTTGTAAGATTTGTGCTCTCGAGGTCGAATCCATCCGTTTTCAGATTAGAAAAACTTTTTACGTCAAATTCTTCAAGAATATCGCCTGAAAATGTAAAATACATATTTTTGGAAATGTCGTTTTTAATATCCTTAATCAGCTCCAGCGATTTATCTGTCTCGATTCCACGGTTTTCGAGAGACATGCTCTTGGACTTATCGATTAAAAAAACGTTTATCGGCTCCTCACCGGTTTTTTTCTCGTATGTTATGTAAATGATAAAAATCACCGATAAAAGCAGAAAAATAACGAGTGCCCTCAGTGATATTAAAAAGAATTTTGTCGGGAATGCTGTTTTTGTTTTTCTATAGTGTAGAAAAGATATTATTATGGCCGTTAATAAAGATAATACAAAATATAGTATGCCATATTCTGAAGTAAAATTCATCTACTTTTTATTTCACGTCAACGTAAATAGATTTTTTAATCTCCTCTATCCATTTTTCCATTTCCGTGTTTTCTTTGAACAGTAATGCGAGCTTCTTAATCTTTTCGTAATCTCCTTCCATAGTCAGCGTATGTTCTGGATTTTTCTTCAGTACTTTTATCAGTTCATATCCGTAATTCCTGTCTTCACCTGTTTTAATCGGGTTGCTTATTTTTCCCGTATCTATGCTCTTAATCGCATCGTATGTAATGCTGTCTAATCCGTCCAACTGCACAAAACCTATATATCCTCCCTTTTGATTTGTAGTTAAATCCTGAGAATATTTCTTCGCCGCATCCTCGAAAGTCAATGAGTTGTCTTCGATTTTAAGCTTTAAATCCTTTAAAAATGAAATCGTCTCTAAGTCTGATGATTCCAGCTTCGGATATGCAACCAGAATATGCTGGGCTCTCACAAGCTCGCCTTTTTTCTCGTTCAGCTTGATTAAATGATAACCGAATTCTGTTTCCACAATGTCTGATATTTCCCCGACATTGAGTGAGTATAATGTTTCTTCGAATTCCTTTACGTAAACTCCCTTTTTCGAAAATCCTAAATCTCCTCCGCTTATTGCACTTTGTGTGTCGTCAGAATTTCTTTTTGCCAGTTCTGAAAAATCAGCACCCTGCTTTAAGCTGTCGAGAATCTTTAATGCTTTTTCCTTAGCTAACTGCTTCTCTGTATCGGAAATTTTTCTCTGTAGATAAATGTGTGCAATTTCAAATTCTTCTTTTGCGGGTGGCAGGCTGTCTCTGTATTTTGCGTAAAACTCCGTTACTTCCTTGTCCGATACTTTAATCATACCGAACTTCCTACGTTTGAGCTTATCGGATTTCATCTTCTTCACCAAATCTTCTTTCAGTAACATCCTTATTTTACCTATGGACATTCCGTAAATTTCTTCGATCCTTTTTTCCGAACCAACTTGGTCGACCATGTTTTTTATCCTGTAATCCAGCTCTTTTCCTATCTCATCTTCTTTTATCGTGATGCTGTCCTGCTCGGCTTTTGCATATATGATTTTTTCGGTTAGTAATTGCTGAAATATCTGCTGTGCAATCATAGGATTGATTTGTGTCAATTGATTCTGCTTTGCATATAATTGCACCTGATATTGAAGGTCCGATTCGAGTATTATCTCATACCCCACTACGGCAATAATTCTGTCGCCCTCTTTTTGTGAATAGGATATATTGTTTATCAGCAATATCAATATCAAAGCCAATAAAATTCTTGTAACTTTTAATCTGTATATCATATGAAAATTGGACTTTCTGTAAAGCCCATGAAATCTTTATTTTTCCTGTCCCCTGTATAACAGAGGACAGGAAATAAACTGTTCTAATTAATTTTTAAATGCCTTTTCAATTATATTGTCATATATCTTTACGGGATATTTCTGCTTCAATCCGTCAATATAATTCTTTTCTAATTGCTTGAATTTCTCTTGCTGTAATACCTGTGAAATTTCCGATTTTACTTCATCTATGGCTTTATATTTCTGTTCGTTGTTTTCCGTGTATGTATATTTTTGCTTGTTTGCTTCGAAATAATTTTGAATATCCTCATCTGTGATTTTTATTTTACTCCAGAGTTCCTCCTGGTCAATTTTGAAGCTCAGTAATCCGTTCTGATATTCATTGAATAAATCTATGTAATCATCGTCTTTTTCAATTTTCTCTTTTACTGCCAGAAGATTTAAAATTGGGGTTTCCGAACTTCCCTCTATTATCTTTTTAACAGCAGTATAATTTGCGGCATTCGATGCAAATTCCTTGTTCATCGAAAAGTATTGAATTACATCCGTGATTTTTATTTCACCGCCTTTATACGTTGCTAAAACCTTCTGATTGTCCTGTTCTGTGAAGATACTGTCGAGCTTTATGTCGTTGAATATTTTGCTTGAATCCAATTTTGAGGCAAAATAATTTAATCCTTCATTTACAAATTCGAATTTGTAATCTTTACGGACTTTTTCGAGAAACTTAATGTATTCCTGCTTGTACATCGGACCTCTCTTGAATTCGGATTTAAGATTTTCTTTTTGCTTATCAAATGGCTGGTATTCCTTTACTTCAAGAAGCTTAATTATGTGCCAACCGAATGGTGTTCTTACTATATCCGAAACCTGTCCTACATTCAGCGAAAATGCCGTGCTGTCAAAAGACTGTACCATTCTTCTTCTGTCGAAGAATCCCAAATCTCCGCCTCTCGGCTTTGAACCCGGGTCTTCAGATAATTCCATTGCTAATTTCGAAAAATCTTCGCCGTTTTTTAACTTATCCGAAATTTCTTTTATTTTGTTGTATGATGTAGTGGAATCTAATACCTTTCCCGTGCTGTCCTTTATATCCTGAATCAATATGTGCGCCGCTCTTATGCTTTCATTCCTTTTCTTTTTATCTGTAAGTTTTACCACGTGAAGTCCGAACATTGTCCTAACAGGTTTTTTCGTGTATTCCCCGACTTTCAAATCGTATATGGCATCCTCGAACTCCGGTACCGTCATCCCTGCCGTGAAATAATATAAATCGCCGCTGTTTGTCTTTGCCGATTGGTCATCAGACATTTCTCTTGCCACAACATCGAACGAATCGCCGTTTTTCAGCCTTTTTATTATCGTGTCCGCTTTCATATATGCTTTTAACGAATCCTCGGGAGTTGCCGTCTGGGGAAGGTTTATTAATATGTGTGAAGCCCTTACTTCAAATTTCTTTCTTTCCCATAATTCTTTTATCTTTGGTTCGACCAGTTCCTTGTCAACCAGAAAAGTCGAAATAAAATTTTTCTTGTATTCGGTTAGATCTTTTTGTATTTCAGGTGAATTAAGATAGCCTTTGTCCTTCGCATCTTTTACCTTTAATCTGAATTTTATCATCAAGTCGAGATACTCTTTCCGCTCTGTAAGAGATTTGTTCCTTGCGGTATCGAGATTGTTCCCGATTGATTTCAAAAACTGGTTTTCGAATTCATACAAGTATATTTTTTCATCACCTAATTCCGCAATGACATCTTTTTTCTTGCTTGAACACCCAATAATAAGTGCGATCAAAGCAATTACCAGTAGGTTAAAACCATAAAAAAAATATTTTTTCTTCATCATTATTTTATATTTTTGATTATTACAATCTATAATTTTACTAAAATCAATACTTAATAACAAGTCAATGAATGTTCAATTACTACATTTCATTTTTTCATTCATATTAATATTTTATGCTCTTAATCTTGAGTTACAATAAATTATTTTTTTTTCAAGTTTTTATTTAAAAAATGAAGGTTTGTTTTGTTTCCAGCGAATGTGACCCGTTTATTAAAACAGGCGGTCTGGCTGATGTCAGCGGCTCCCTGCCGGTTGCCCTTAATGAACTCGGGTGTGAACCGAAGGTTTTTCTTCCTTTTTATGATTTAATTGATTCGGCAAAATATAATATAAAAACGGTTGAAAAAATAAAGAATGAGGAAGTGAAAATAGGGGAGAAATCCGTTCCCTTTAACCTTCACACCTGTAAATTATTAAATACTTCTGTGGATGTTTTTTTTGTGGAATGTCCCGAATATTTTAACAGAAAAAAGGTCTATACAAACGATTCCGATGAAGACGAGAGGTTCATTCTTTTCCAAAAAGCCGTTTTAGTTTCACTAAAAAAACTGAGCTGGTCTGCTGATATTATTCACTGCAATGACTGGCAGACGGGTTTGATTCCCGCATTTTTAAGAAAAAGTTATTCAGAAGATGAATTTTTTAAAAATACATCAACGGTCTTTTCGATTCATAATATTGCCTATCAGGGGCTGTTCGATAAATCCTCTTTCGCAAAAACAAATTTCCCCCCTGAAGATTTTCAGCCGTTCAGTCCTTTTGAATTAAACAACCTCTTCTGTTTTCTCAAAACAGGTATCGGTTTTGCGGAAATAATAACAACCGTAAGCCCGACTTATGCTAACGAAATCCAGACTCCTGAATACGGAGCCGGACTGGAAGGCGTGCTGAATGAAAGAAAAAATGATTTGTATGGAATCCTGAATGGTATAAATACGAACTTGTGGAATCCCGAAACAGATAAGCTGATATCATATAATTATAATTTTTCCGCATTGGAAAATAAATTAAAAAACAAAAAAGCTCTTCTTAAAAAAACAAAACTCGAATTCAGTGAAAACACCCCTCTGCTTGGAATTGTCTCTCGGTTTGCCTGGCAAAAGGGCTTTGAACTCTTCGAGCCGGTTTTAGATGTCTTGCTTTCTAAAAATCTTCAAATCATTACTCTCGGTGAAGGTGAAAGCAAGTATGAGGAATTCTTCGGAAACGCCGCAAAAAAATATCCGGAAAAATTCTCCGCCTTTATCGAATACAATAATGAACTTGCACATCAAATCACGGCATCGAGCGATATATTCCTGATGCCATCAAAGTATGAACCCTGCGGACTTAATCAAATGTACAGCTTAAAATACGGAACAGTTCCGGTCGTCAGAAAAACGGGCGGGCTCGCGGATACTGTAAAGGACATCGATGAATTCGGTGAAACCGGAAACGGCGTTACTTTTAACGATTTCGATTCTTATCAGTTCCTGAATGCTGTCGACCGTGCATTAAATTATTTCAAAAATAAAGAAAAATGGAAAAAGATTATTCAATCCGGAATGAATGAAGACTTTTCCTGGAATAAATCAGCCAAGAGATATTTGGAAATCTATGAAATTGCGATTAGTAGAAGAAAATAATTTTTGATTTCTGTCCTCCAAAATTTTCCGTTTTGAGTCTCTAAAAACATTTGTAGTTTACGGTTTTAACCGTGGGCTGCATTAAAATCTCATTTTTTCAGTCAGGAGGCAACTCCTGACTGTCACAAAAAAATAATGAATTGATTGTCGGGTGTAACTTTACAATAGCAGGTGGGTCTCCGGCAAATCACAATGCTAAATGGAACGGAACAAACTGGACGTCTCTAATTAATGGATTTAATAGTCAGGTAAATACTTTAGCGATTTATAATAACAAAATAGTTGCTATGGAGGGTTTCGTTTTGGCGGGGAGCATAAGGTATGAAATGTTATATTATATAGTAATAAAGCACAAACAGTTTGTAATTATTCTCCCCGGTAAACTATAGGAAAGTATAGAATATTTAGATTCCTATAAGTAATGTAAAAACAAGATGAGCTTGCAACATTTACGTTATGGTTTGGATTAAATTACTTTAGACAGGTTTTTTTTGAAGCTATCGGTAAAATATATATATATATTTATAATTTTTTATTATATTAATTTTGCATTCAAGAAGTTATTTATTTTTCAGCGAATAATTTACTCCGCATAAATCCTGAGGCTGAAAAAAGTTATTGTTTTAAAATTAATCGAGGAAGAAAAGCAAAAATCACTTTTATAGTATTACATACAATTTTAAAATGTCTTATAAATTTTTAAAATAAATCAATCAAAATTATAAAAACAAAAATCTGGGGGATAAAAAAATGAAAAAAATCATTTGCACAATTTTGTTTTTTTTAGCTATAATGAGCACGGTCAAGATCGAAGAATGTTTAGGGCAATGGGTAAAGGTATCCGGCGGTTTGGGTGACTTTCGGAGGATTTCTTCGATTATTGTAAATGGAACTAATTTATATACCGGGATAATATATTATCCGAATGGAGTCTGGATGTCAACGAATAACGGAGGTTTATGGACACAAACAACACTTATCAATCAAGATGTTCACAGTCTTACAGTCGGGATGGGAAATATGTATGCCGGGACAATAAATAATGGTGTTTTTATATCTACGAATAACGGAGTAAACTGGACTCAAACAACATTGAACAACAAAACAGTTCGTGCACTATTATACAATGCGGGATATGTATATGCGGGGACAACAGCAAATGGTATATATATTTCTACAAATAATGGAACTACGTGGGGGCAAACAGCAATCAACAACCAGAATATATATTCACTTGCAGCAAGCGGAAGTAACATTTTTGCAGGGAGTGGAAGTAATAATGGTGTTTATATATCTACAAATAACGGAGCAAATTGGACACAAACATCTTTAATTAATCAAACTGTTACAACCATTTGTGCAAACGGAAGTAACATATATGCGGGGACATTATATGGGGTATATCGCACAACGAATAATGGTAACAATTGGAGTTTAGTAGGATTAGATGATAAATCAGTTTATTCTATAGTAGTGAATGGAAGTAGTATAATAGCGGGAACAGATGCATTTGGGGTTTATCTTTCAACAAACAACGGGGTAAACTGGACTCAGAAAAATGAAGGTATAATTACTTCGGATATAATTTATACTTTAATGACTGCAAATAATTATATATTTGCAGGATTGTGGGGAACTTCAATATGGCGTCGTCCAGTTTCCGAATTGATAACATCAGTGAAAAATCTTTCGACAGAACTGCCTTCGGAATATAAGTTGTATCAGAATTATCCGAATCCGTTCAATTCAATGACAAATGTTAAATGGCAAATGTTAAATGCAGGAAATGTTAAAATCGTATTGTATGATATTACTGGCAGAGAGATTGCAACACTTGTGAATGAAAAGCAGGAGCTGGGATTATATGAGATAACATTTGACGCAGGCAATTTACCATCGGGGGTTTATATTTATAGAATGCAAATCGAGAATTCGGATAGAACGGAATATAATTTTATTGCAACTAAAAAAATGGTATTTTTAAAATAGATAATATAAATAAAATTCGCTAAATTATTTATTATAATTAATAAGATGAAAATTTTTTTAAAAAAGAGGATTTTATTATTAATCTCTTTGGTTGTCTTCACTGTATTTTTTGTGTCGGATTTATACTCCCAGCAAAACTGGAGTATAATCAGCAGACCGACTAACCAAAGTTTATGGAGATGTTCATTCGTAGATACTCTGAACGGATGGGCTGTGGGCGATTCCGGATTGATTATGCGTACGAGTAACGGGGGATATAATTGGATTATGCAGAATTCCAAAGTAAACGCATATATGGTATCAGTGTTTTTTCTGAATAATAGATTGGGATGGGCAGTTGGCTGGGGATTGGATCAGAGTTTCTTCGGGACTTATATCTTGACTACCACTAACGGGGGAGTCGTCTGGGATACTGCGAGGTTCCCTGTTTATGATGTTTATGTTAAGGATTTAATTTTTCTTGACTCGCTGACGGGTTATATCGGGGGTGTTCCCGGAATATTCCATAAAACGACTAACGGTGGAATGAACTGGACAAAATGCAATCTGGATTCAAACATCGCTTCAGGCTTTCCTGTAAACAGATTTAGATTCTTGAACAGCAGAATCGGTATTGCCGTCGGCGGCGCAATCGATATTGCAGGGGTGGTATGGAAAACAACCAATTACGGGCAGTTCTGGTCATCGGCCATAGTTGCACCTGAACCTATTAATGATATTAAATTATTTGATTCAGTTAACTATCTTGCTGTCGGCGGGGATTATGAGTATGGTGCGAGCGTTTTAAGAACTTCTAATGGAGGGGTTAATTGGGTTTATAAAACCCTCGAAATGTACGGCATTCCGAGAGCTCTCACATTTAGAACAAATAGCGAAGGCTGGGCTCCGATGGGTTATCTGCCGAATTTTATTATGACAACCGATGTCGGAAGTACCTGGTCTATTCTTGATTCTCCTGATACCACAAAAATTTTCGATTTAGTGTTTAAAAGTAGTTCATTCGGTATAGGTGTCTGCTCATACGGATATGTTATAAAATATTTTTCCGCTACTGCTTTTTCTGTCGCGGGAAACGTAAAATATAACGATAATAATCAGCCTGTGACCAGCGGTATGGTGAAAGCCTTTAAACTGGATAAATCTAACGGTCATATTGTCGTACTCGATTCGGCTCAGATTCAACCTGATGGCACTTATATACTCGGTAAGGTCCCGAAGGATTCGGTGAATATCGGTGTCTTTCCAAATTCCACACCCCCTAATGACTGGGTGATTACTTATTATCCTTCCACAATTTATTGGCAGGAAGCGGCTGTATTATATCCTACGGGTAATCTTAACGATATTAACATAAGGGCTATAAGGCTATTGAATACCGTTGCAAATAACTCCGTGAACGGAAAAATTATGCAGCATAATAGTATCATTACCGAAAATATTAAGGATGCTGTTGTCTATGCGAAGAACGGAGATGCATTCGTGAGATGCACGGTCTCCGATGAGAACGGAGTCTATCATTTGCTGTCTTTACCGTCGGGTAACATAAAAATTATTGTAAACCGTCTGGGCTATAAGAGTGACAGTACGATGGTAGTTGTTACCCCAACCAGTAATATCGATTCTGTGAATTTTTATCTGCATAAAATCTATATCGGGATTAATAAAACCGGGAATAACATTCCCTCGGATTATAAACTGTACCAGAACTATCCGAATCCGTTTAACCCTTCGACAAAAATTAAATTCGTTTTACCGAAAAATAGTTATACGACACTGAAAGTCTTCGATATTTTAGGAAGAGAAGTCGCTTTACTGGTTAACGAGAAACTCGATGCGGGTGAGTATGAAATAAATTTTTCGATTAATAATTACACCGCAAAACAATTTCCCAGCGGGATATATTTCTATAGAATTCAAGCTGGTGATTATGCAGAGACAAAAAAGATGATTCTGCTTAAGTGATACGATGGAGAATGAAAGAATTAAGTTACAATAAGTAAAAGCTGCCGGTGCTTTTTATCCGACAGCTTTTTATATTTCATTTTTAAACCGTAAACACATCACCTCTTTTAGGAATGAATATATTCTTAAACCCGTTTTCTCTTAATTTCTGCTCGAATATCCCTTGTTGCTCGGCTTCTCCGTGCACAAGGAAGAGTTTCTTTAATTTTTTCTTGTCGAATTTATTAATATATCTTAAGAGCTCATTCTGGTCTGCGTGAGCCGAAAAAGCATTTAATATTTTTACCTTTGCGTTTACTCTGTACTCCTCACCGAAAATCTTCACTCTCGTTCCCGGTGTATCTTTTGCCTCTACTATCCTCTTTCCGAGCGTATTTTCTGCCATGAATCCGATAATTAAAATCATGTTGTTTTTATTCTGAATATTATTAGCAAGGTGATGTAAAATTCTGCCCGCTTCGCACATTCCCGATGCCGAAATTATCATACAGGTTCCTTTATATTCATTCAGTTTTTTCGATTCCGTAACGTCTTTAATATACAGTACATTATCCAGTCCGAATACATTTACTCCTCTTGCAAGGTAATCGGCGGTTTCCTTGTCGAAGCATTCGGGATGGAGTCTGAAAATATCCGTTGCGTTGACCGTCAACGGGCTGTCTACAAAAATCGGAAATTCCGGAATCTTACCCTTGTTCTGCAGTTCGGTTAATGCATATACAAGCTCCTGCGTTCTGCCCACGCTGAATGAAGGGACTATTATTTTACCTCCCGCATCGAGAGCTTCTTTTATCGCTGCTTCGAGTTCGGTTTCTATTAACTCGGCATTGTGATGCGTTCTCCCTCCGTATGTGGATTCCGTTAAAAGAATATCGACATTGCCAAGAAAATCCGGGTCCTTTAAAATCGGCAGATGATATCTCCCTAAATCCCCCGTGAATCCCAGTACTGTTTTCTTTTTGTTTTCTTCGATTTCCAATAAAACCTGCGCCGAGCCGAGTATGTGACCGGCTTCGATAAAAGTTACCGCAACTTTATTATCCAATCCGTCGATGAAAATTTTCATATTGTAAGAAAATGCCTTGAAACACTGAAGTACATTCCTTGCATCTTCAATCGAATAAAGAGGATTAAAAAGCGGTTCGTGTTTTTTGGCTCTTCTCTTATTTACGAATATCGTATCCTTTTCCTGAATGTAAGCACTGTCCTGAAGCATTATTGAACATAAATCCCGTGTCGCTAAGGTGGAGTATATGCTTCCCCTGAATCCTTTGGCATAAAGTGTCGGCAGGTTTCCGGCATGGTCAATATGTGCATGTGAAAGAATTACACAGTGTAAATCCTTAGGCTCGAACAGGAAGTGCCTGTTCATTTTAAATGACTCTTCCCGCTTGCCCTGAAACATACCGCAGTCCAGCAGTATTTTTTTTCCGTTAACCTCGAGCAGATGTTGTGAACCGGTTACAGTCTGTGCCGCACCGCAAAATTGTATTTTCATATTGTTTTATTGAATTTATGTTTTGTGACAAATGGATTATTTTTTATAAAAAACCTGTAAGGATACTCCACACCTTTAACTATTCCTATTCTTTTTGATGTTCCTATTTCGAATTTTTCTTTTTTCCGTGGATATGAAATATATATACTCTCTTTGGATAATTCTTTCCCGTTAAATTTTTTATCTATATCGAATGCAAGACAAAATTTGGATGGACCGTTGGTCAAATCATGAATACTCTTTACTTTTGGTCTAAATTCTTTCATAATATCAATTCCCTTCAAAGGTTCAACGGCTCTTATTAAAACAGCCGAGCCAATTCCTTTCTTCTCGGTAACTATGTTAAAACAATAGTAATTACCGTAAATAAAATATACGTATATTGTTCCTCCGTCTTCATATAAAGTACTGCTTCTTCCCGTAATTTTCTTGTAAGCATGGCAGGCAGGGTCATGGTCGCCCATATATGCTTCAACTTCTACTATTTTTCCTGAAATAAAATCATTTTTTCCCATTTTCCTTACTAATATTTTTCCAAGCAGTTCTTTGGCAACTATAATTGTATCTCTTCTGAAAAAACTTGCTTTTAGCGGCTCGTATTCCATATTATCAAATTAGTTAAAATTAAAGTGTTTATATATTCAAAAACACATAAATTTCAGAAATTTAATGTGCTTGAATTTTCATAATTTTAATTGTATATTACAAAGATTTTGTGAGCAAAATTTTTTATAGAGTGGGTTTGTGACCCACTTTTTTTTTAAAAAAATGGAAAGCATTTTAAAAAAAGTTGATGAATTTTTTTTCGGTAATTCCTTTGTTTTAATTGACTTAAAACAGAAGGGTAATAAAGGAAATTATATCCTGGAAGTTTTTGTGGATAAAAAAGAAAATTTCGGGATTGATGAACTTGCTGAAATCAATAGAAATTTATGGAAATATTTGGAATCTGAAGATATAAATAAAGGAATAATGAAAATTATTGTCTCGTCCCCGGGGACTGAAAATCCGGTTAAATATTACTGGCAACTGGAGAAACATATCGGCAGGGAAGTCGAATTGAAATTGAAAACGGGCGATGTCGTATCGGGTAAACTTTTAAAATTGACCGATATGGCAAAAGAAGAATTACAGATTGAAATAAAAGAGAAAAAAGAAATAAAATCACTGAAATTCTTGTTCGGTGAGTTATTGCAGTTAAAGATAAAATTAAGTTTTAAAAAATAAAATTCTATTATTATGAAATCTGATATTGTCGAAGCTTTTGCACAAATGGCAAAAATGAAGAATATCGACCGGGATATTCTTGAAAGCGTGATAAAGGATTCATTCAGGAAAATGATGGAAAAAAGATACGGCCAGGAAGCAAACTTTGATATCGTGGTTAATATGGAAAAAGGTAATATCGAAATCTTTTTAAATAAAATAGTCGTTGAAGAGGTCAATGACCCTTCACTTGAGATTGATGTCGCAACTGCAAAGGAAAAATCCGGAGAGGATTTTGACCCGGGCGATGAATATGTGGAGGAAATACCTATAATCGATTTCGGAAGAAGACTTGTTCTTAACCTGAAACAAAACCTTAATCAGAAATTACGGGAAATCGAAAAAGAAGTAACATTCAATAAATATAAGGAAATTGTCGGTGAAATAATAGTGGGTGAAGTATATCAGATAAAACCTAATTCGATTTTGTTGATTCACGACCATAACGAAGTGCACTTCCCGAAATCCGAACAAATTGCTAAAGAAAGATATAAAAAAGGCGATACAATCAGAGCCATTATAAAAAGCATAGAGAAGAAAAGCTCGGGTCCGCCATCCATTATTGTGTCGAGAGCGGATGAACAATTCCTCTATAAATTATTTGAACTGGAAATTCCTGAAATATTCGACGGTATCCTTGAAATAAAAGCTATTGCACGTGAACCCGGTGAAAGAGCAAAAATTGCTGTATTGTCGAATGACGACAGAATAGATGCGGTTGGTGCTTGCGTTGGAATGAAAGGTATGAGAATTCATTCTATTGTACGTGAATTAAGCAACGAAAATATTGATGTGATTAACTATACCGATGATATCGCATTGTATATTGCTCGCGCTCTGGCTCCTGCTAAACTTCAGGATATTTATATTGATAAAGATAATAAAATAGCGAAAATTTATGCCGATGAGGACCAGAAGAGCCTTATTATCGGAAAGAACGGACAAAACATAAAACTTGCTTCAAAACTAACCGGATATCAGATTGATGTGATAAGGGAAAACGAGGAAGAAACAAATGAACAGGAAGTGAAAACTGAGACTGAAAGCGAAAAATAGTTATTAATTTAAAATCTTATATATCGTAAATGTCTGCATTAGATTCAAAAGGAAAAAAATACAAGGTCGCTACGCTGGTGAAGGAAATAAACCGGTCGAAAGAGGATATTATAGACTATCTGCATTCTATCGGAGTGGAAAAAATAACGATTAATACTTCATTGGCACCCGAAATAGTGGCAAAAGTATTCTCCCATTTTAGAAAAGACATTGAAGATCAGGAAAAACATCTGAAAAAGGTCGTTGACTTTGTTCAGAAAAACAAGGTCGAAATCTATGAAGCGGACGAACGTATTAAACGTGAAGAGGAAGAGAAAATTAAAAGGGCCGAAGAACAAAGATTAAAGAAAATAATCGAAGAAGAGGCCAAAAGAAAAGAAGAGGAGAAAAAGAAACAGGAACTGAAATCTTTCCTTGAAAGGGAAAAAGCATTAAAAGAGCAGGCCGAAAAAGATAAGAAGGAAAGCCTCGAAAAAATATTAGCCGCTAAAAGGAAAAAGGAAGAGGAAAAAGCTAAAAAAGAAGAGCTCAAAGCTAAACTTGATAAAGAAAAAACCGAAGCTGAAAAAATTGCTAAAGAGAAAAAAGCAAAGCTGAAGGAAGAGAAAAAAATAATTGACGTAAAGACTCCTGAAAAGAAAATTAAAGAACCTGAAACAAAGAAAACTATTGCCGAAAAATCTAAGGAAATACAGAAAAAAACTGAACAGTTTGAAAAAACTGCTTTCCCATTAACCGATAAAAAAGAAATTAAACAGAAACCGGTTCTTACATACGCTAAAAAACCTGAACAATTAAAGAAAGAAACAACGGAGCAGAAGGAACGTAAAAAACCTTTCGAACACCATAGGCCCAAAAAAGCTAAATATGAAAAGGTAACTCTTAAAGATGTAAAGCCGCAAAAAAAACTTTTCCAAAAGGAAAAAGAAGAGAAGCAGAAAGAAGTTAAAAAGGAAGGTGCATTTCTTAAGCAGACCGTTAAACCTGTTAAGCCTGAAAAATGGTCTCAGGAGAAAAAAGATAAAGAAAAAAAATCGAAAGCTGATTTCGAATATGAAAGAAAGAGGAAGAAATTTGTAAAAGGTCAAAAAGCAAAAGAGTTTTCGCAAAAAGAAATTGATGATGCTATCCGGGAAACTATGGCAAAACTCGATGATGAGGGCTCACAGTCCGCAAGAAGTATTGCCCGGAAAAGAAAGAAAAAAGAACGACTCGAACAAGAAAAGAAAATACTGGAATATGAAGAGTCGAGAAGAAATATAATAAAAGTGACGGAGTTTTTATCCACTAGCGAACTCGCAAATTTGATGAGCATAGAGCCTGCCGATATTATTAAAAAATGCTTCGACCTCGGTATGATGGTCTCTATAAACCAAAGATTAGATAAGGATTTGATTGTTCTGCTCGCTGAAGAGTTTGGCTTTAAAATAGAATTTCAAACGGAATATCAGGAAGATATTTTAAAGGATGAAGCCGACCCGGTTGAATCTCTGAAATCAAGACCTCCCGTTGTTACCGTTATGGGGCACGTTGACCACGGTAAGACTTCTTTATTGGATTATATCAGAAAAGCCAATGTTGTTGCCGGTGAGGCAGGAGGAATTACTCAGCATATCGGTGCTTATAAGGTGAAGCTTGACTCCGGAAAGGAAATTGCTTTCCTTGATACACCCGGACACGAAGCTTTTACCGCTATGCGTGCAAGAGGCGGTCAGGCCGCGGATATTGTGGTTCTGGTAGTTGCCGCGGATGACAGTGTCATGCCTCAGACCGTCGAAGCTATTAACCATGCTCTTGCCGCTAATGTTCCTATTGTGATTGCAATAAATAAAATTGATAAACCCAATTCTAATATAGAAAAAATTAAAAAACAGCTTGCCGATAATAATGTATTGATTGAAGAGTGGGGCGGTAAATATCAGTCCGTTGAGATTTCTGCAAAATTTGGAAAGAATATTGATTTATTGCTCGAAAAAATCCTGCTCGAAGCGGATTTGCTTGAATTAAAAGCTAATCCCAATAGAAACGCCAGAGGTGTTGTGCTTGAATCGCGTCTGGACAGGGGAAAGGGAATCATGGCAACAGTGCTCGTCCAAAAAGGAATGCTGAAAATTGGTGATTGTTTCCTTTCAGGAATATACTGGGGACGCGTTAAGGCAATGTTCGATGAGAGAGAAAACAGAATTGAAATTGCTAAACCTGCAACACCCGTTCAATTGCTCGGCTTTAACGGAATGCCGCAGGCCGGCGATACGTTTGTCGTGATGAATTCTGAAAATGACGTTAAAAATATCGCCCAGAAAAGACAACAGCTTAAACGCGAACAGGATTTCAGACAGGTCAGGTTTGCTACACTCGACGATATATCCAAACAGATTAAAGAAGGAAAACAGGTTGAACTGAATATTATAATTAAAGCCGATACAGACGGCTCAGCGGAAGCACTTGCGGACTCTCTTGCAAAACTTGCGACTAACGAAGCTAAAGTCAGAATCATTCATAAAGCACTGGGACAAATCAGTGAATCGGATGTACTGCTTGCCGAAGCATCTTCTGCAATTATCATAGGTTTTAATGTCAGACCGAATCTAAATGCTAGAAAGCTTGCAGAAAAAAATTTAGTGGATATTAGAATTCATAATATTATTTATAAGGTGATAGATGAAGTAAAATCGGCACTGGAAGGAATGCTCGAACCTGAAATTTCCGAAGAAATTACCGCAACGGTCGAGGTAAGGGATGTCTTTAAAATACCTAAAATTGGAAATATCGCCGGATGCTATGTGCAGGACGGAAAAATTGTTAGAAATAATAAAGTCAGGCTCGTTAGAGACGGATTCGTTATCTTCGACGGCAATATCTTGTCCTTAAAGAGGATAAAAGATGACGTGCGTGAGGTTGAATCGGGATATGAGTGCGGCATAGGTCTCGAAAACTTTAATGATATCAAAGTGGGTGATATCATTGAGGCATATAAGATAATTGAAACTAAACGTAAGCTTGTAATAAATAAATAGATTTAATTAATTAGTTCTTTTAACGAAAAGTTATGACACACAGAACCGAAAAGGTAGCCGAAGAAATTAAGCATAAGCTGAATTCCGCAATGTCAAAGGATTTAATGGAACTTAATCTTGGCCTTGTTACAATCTCAAAAGTAATAATGACTCCTGACCTTAGAATTGCAAAAGTGTATGTAACGTTCCTCGGAAATAAAGAACCTGCCGAAAAATGCCTGGAAAGGATCAATTTCCGGAAAAAACACATTCGCTTTCTTCTTGCTAAAAATCTGAAAATTAAATATATCCCTGATTTGAATTTTTATTATGATGATACGCTCGACTATGCGGATAAGATTAATAAGCTTTTAAACGAAGTGAAAAAAGAAGAACACAAAGACGAATAATAATCTCAATTACCTGTAAGTATTTTTTCAATGTTTACCGATAAAATCATTTTAACCGATAAACCGCTTAACTGGACAAGCACCGATGTCGTTAGGTTTCTTAAAAAAAGTCTGTCCTTAAAAAAAATTGGACACGCCGGAAGCCTTGACCCGCGTGCCACGGGACTTCTGATACTTTGCACGGATAGGTTAACTAAAAAGATTAACGAATTTATGGATTACGAAAAGGAATATCAGGGAATTATTAGAATTGGAGCAAGGACGAGGTCTTTTGATACTGAAACGGAAGAAGAGGATTTTAAGGATATCTCAAAAGTAAGTGACGAAATGATTGAAAATGCCCGCTCTTCTTTTCTTGGCGTTATAGAACAGGTCCCGCCTATGCACTCGGCAATAAAAGTAAACGGAAGACCTGTCTATAAACTTGCCAGGAAAGGCAAAACCGTGGAATTAAAACCAAGGAAAATTGAGATTAAAACTTTTGAAGTAAAAAGACTGAACTCTGAAGAAATTTTTTTCAATATTGTCTGCAGTAAAGGAACTTACATCCGCTCTGTTGCAAATGATTTAGGCGAAATGCTCGGTGTCGGCGGATATCTGAAGGAACTGAAAAGAACAAGAATTGGTGAGTATGATTTGAATAATTTGAATGAGAAAATCGGAGAAATATATTACCGCGTAATTTGATACTTCCCGATGGGATATTTATCGGTTTGTTTAAGATTTTTTGATTGATTTAAAAAAATAATCGAAAACATTTTTATTTAATTACACGTATATTATTTATATAAGTATCATAAAGAATGATATTTCCTTTTTATTTATAAAAATTGAAGAGTGGATTTGTACCGGGAAAAATAAGTGTATCTGAACCGATTAGTCATATTTTTGGTCATATAAATGGATTGAATAAAGTTAAAAAAGTAATTAATTTGTATAGTTATACAGAGAGATGGCTGAGTGGTTGAAAGCGGCGGTCTTGAAAACCGTTGATGCCTACGGTATCCGGGGGTTCGAATCCCTCTCTCTCTGCAGGTGGTTTGATAATTGACTAAGTCCTTTATTAAGCCTTTTTTATTTTATAAACAGAAAGAAAAAATAACAATTTTCGTGAAAATTTTTTTAAGGTTTTTACTTACTTAGTAAAAACCTTTTTTTATTTACAATTAATTTTTATAATGCAATATGAAAAAAACAAACGCAGTCAGAATTCTCGAAAACAATAATATACCTTTCGAATTATTCGAATACGAATTCAGTGAGGACGAAATTGATGCGGTCAGTGTTGCAAATAAAATTAATGCTCCTCCGGAAACGGTGTTTAAAACTCTTGTTGCGGTCGGAGACAAGACAGGTTATGTCGTTTTTATCATTCCCGGCAACGCCGGGCTCAATCTGAAAAAAGCCGCAAAAGCCAGCGGTAATAAAAGTGTCGAAATGATAAAAGCTAAAGATTTACTCTCCGTTACCGGTTATATCCGCGGTGGGTGCTCTCCCGCCGGTATGATAAAAAAATATCCTACATATCTGGAAGAAACCTCACAGCTCTTCGATAAAATTTTCGTAAGCGCGGGTGCAAGAGGAATGCAATTGAGACTTTCCCCTTTTGATATCGCAAAAATATCTGATTCCGTATTCTCCGATTTGATTTGATAATGCTTTGCATATTCTCCATAGTCGGTGCCTGATAAAATGAGATTCTAATTCTGTATTGACATAAGAAAATAATAATTATACATTAAAATAATATTTCATTTATTCTCGTTCAAAATTATTTTTTAATAATTAATATAAGGGGGTAACTATGAAATCACTTCTTTCTGCTCTATTCTTGCTTATGATTTCAGTAAGTTTTACGTTTAGTCAGGATGGTATTGGCGTTTGGTCCCAAACATACAGTACCACCGATAGGGTATACGCTATGGTGATAAATCCTAATAATCAAAATATCATGTATATAGGAACACTGGATAACGGCGTATATAAAACCTCAAACGGGGGATTCAACTGGGTTCAAATCAATACCGGAATGACTTATACACATGTCCAATGCCTCGCAATTAGTGCCTCAAATCCGAATATATTGTTTGCGGGAACTGACTCGCTTGGCGGATGGGCCACCAGCGGGATTTACAAGACAACTGACGCAGGTGCAAACTGGACTTTGGTTTCTCAGGATATTTATGATACAAAAGGAGTTCAGGTGATTGCTGTACATCCGACAAATCCGAATATTGTGTACTGCGGCGTATTCAATGCTTTAGCTGCATCTTCAGTGGGTTTATGGAAATCTACGAATGGTGGAATTAATTGGTTTGTCGCAAATACAGGGATGGATAACAAACAAATACTAGCCATTGTATTTAATCCGCTGAATTCGAATGTCCTTTACGCAGGGTCTTCTTTAATATTGCCCGGTAGTACCGGACCGGTTAAAATATATAAAACTTATGACGGAGGGACAACCTGGTCGATAATTGTCAATGGTATCCCTCAGGCATCGACAGATAATAATCCCGTTAGATGTCTGAGCGTCAGTACATCGGATACCAGTGTGGTTTTAGCCGGGCTTTTTATGAACGCATCAGCCTTAACCGGCGGGATGTATGTTACCACGAATGGCGGTCAGCAATGGACTAAAAAACACACAGGTCTTTTCAATACTACGGGTTCATTACCGAGGTCCTGTTTAATCGTACCGGGTTCTTCTACTGAATTCTTTGTCGGTCTCGACCATAGCTCGACGACGACTTCGAAAGGAGTATTCAGAACGACCAATGCAGGTGATACCTGGACGGATTTCAACGGTAGCGTGATGCTTAATACATACGCAGTTAGAGCACTCACATACAAAACAACGGGTAATCCTACACTTTTTGCGGGACACGGAGGAACGGCTACCGCTTCTTCAGGAACCGGTGTTTATGAATATTCATGGCTGGCTTCGGGTATAGGAAATCACAATTCCGGTATACCGACGGAATTTAATCTTTCGCAGAATTATCCGAATCCTTTTAACCCCGTAACGAAAATATCATATCAGTTGCCATTATCGGGCTTAGTTAATATTACTGTTTATGATATGCTCGGAAGGGAAGTGTTAAAACTTGTAGATGGATTTAAAAATGCAGGATATTATAGTATCGAATTTGACGGAACAAAATATAACAGCGGCGTGTACTTTTATAGATTATTCTCCGATAGATTTGTGAGTACAAAAAAGATGATATTGGTTAAATAATTTTTATTTAAAATAATCCTGTGTTTATATTCTTTTAAATACAGGATTATTTTTATGAAGTATTATTGAATTCAATTACATTGTCGGCAACCATTATCTGTATTTTCAAGGATATGAATTCCTGAAATAGGATTTTTTTATTTAATTCTAATACCTCCTGTGTCAAACTATCATCATCTAGATTGATTTGCCTTACAATTGTGTGCCTGTGCCTGATGTTATTCGGCTGCACGGGCTGGTAAAACGAATTGAGAGATATTAATATAAATATTAATAATATTACTTTCTTAATTATCATAAACTAAAGTAATGATTTTTTTTGGAATTTTCAACTAATAGAATTTCCATTTTTCTGTTTTATCGTAATATATAAATTGATTATATCCTCTTTTATCATTAAATTAATTATTCAAAATTTTTAAGAATTGATAATAGGGCTAATTGTCGGTTTTATAATTGGATTTGTGATTTCTATGCCACCTTTAGGTCCTACTACTTTTTCTATTATTGCTAAGGGGTTTAAAAATGAGGAAAAAGAAGGGATTGCAATTGGTACAGGTGCCGCATTTATGGATTTCATTTATATTCTCATCGCCTATGGCGGCGTTACGATTATAAAAACCCTCCTTCCTATGTCTGTTGATGAGTTCTTCAGTAATAATGAAAGAACTTTTAAGATAATTTTGACTTTTTTAGGGTGTTTTGTCGTTGTTTTTTATGGATTTAAAATAATGAAAATGAAAATTTTCAACGGAAACAACAGCAATGTCCCCCTGACCGAAGATAAAATAGAAGAAGTAATTTCGGAAAAAGCTGAACCAAGACTGATTAAAACCGAAAAAGAACTCGATAGAATCTTACATACTCAAAAACTCGAGAAAGGATTATCAGGACTTACTGGTGAGTTTCTAACGGGTATTCTGCTGTGTTTGTCTTCTGTTACACTGCCTGCATCCTGGTTTGCTATTGTCGGATATTTGAAAAGCTACGGCGTAATAGATTCGCATTTCCTTTCAGGTCTGGCTCTGGCAGTGGGAGTCCTCTTCGGCACTGCCGTCTGGTTTTATGTAATCGTGAAGTTCGTTTCCAAAAATTCTCACAGGATTAATCCCGGAATGTTGAACAAAATTAATGTAAGTGTTGGTGTTATTCTTATTTTGCTTGGTGTTTTTCTTTTAATAAAAGCTATTGATTTTATCTTTTTATAATTTTTTTGTTATAAGGTAAATTGGAGAATAATAATTCTCAAATACAACAAAATAGAATTTGCCAGTTCTGCCAGTCAAAAATAAAATCTAAAGAAGATTTTATTACTTGTCCCTCCTGCCTTTCTGCTTATCATATCGAATGCTGGTATGAAAATAAGGGTTGTGCAGTCTACGGGTGTGATTATAAATTGCAGAATCATGACAAGGAACAAAAAATCTTCAGCGCCGAAAATATACTCGTAAACGCCGAGTATTTCATAAATAAAAAACAATATGGTGAAGCCGTAAATGAATGCAATAGAATCCTTAACATTGACCCTGACGATATTGAGGCGAAAAAATTGTATAATAAGGCTGTTACTTCGTATAACGTGAAACTGAGAATTCTTCAGGATGCAGAAAATGCATTTAATAAAAAGGACTTTATGAATGCCGAAGTGTATTTTAGAAATTCTATTGGATATTTGAGTGATGATGAATTGAGTATGGTACAATCAAAACTTCAGATTATTAAAGAAGCAATTCCTGCTCTGCAAAGGAAAATTTTCTATAGAAAAATATATGTTTACAGCCTGTCAGTTTTGATTTTTTTTGCATTCTTGTTCCTTGCATATTATTATTTGTATCTTGAAGAGGACAGAGAGTTTTATGCAATCGAAAAAGAAGATGAAATAAATGATGTACATACTACGGAAAATCAAATATCACGCTATGAGCATTTCTTAAGGAAATATGAAAACGGAAAATTCAGCTTCAAAGCAGCCGAAAAAATTAACCTGCTCTCCGCTTCGATAATCCGGAAAATCTATAAGGATGATTGGAAAACTGCACTGAAATATCTTAATAAAATTAATGAAAATTCTAATCCTAAACTCTATAATGATTTGTTCTTGTCTCTGTATGGTACCGCTGAATCGGAATTTGTAAAATATAAGTCCAGTGCAAAAAAACTGAATTCTCAAAAAAAGTTTGTAGAAGCTAAAAATGAAACAGAAAAAGCGATTAGTATCGCCGATTATTTTCCGGGAACTAATATAGAACGCGAGAAATCAGTGTTGAACTCGAATTTAAATCTCTTAAACAAGAAAATTTCCTATTTGGTAAAATACAAGGATATAGAAAAAGAATTGGCAGAAAAGACCGAAGATCTGAAAAAGAGCAGGGAATTCGAAACGGGAGGACTTGTTAAAATTAATGCAATAATTACTCAGGAAAAAAGCCCGAATTATTATCTGGCAAAGAATATTTTCGATAACAATCTAATTGCCTTAAAAACAACGGAGTTAACGAATTATAAAACCGGCGATGTCGTTATACTCGAATGTAAAAAATCCGGAAAAGTAAATATTAAAGACGATAATCTTGGTGAAATCAGCGTTCCTCTTTATAAATTCGGAAATCTGCCGAAAGATGACAGCTATTCATCGGCATACGATTTGGAATCCCTTATGCAAAGACTGGAATATTTGAAATCACAAAAAAATAAATTAGACAGCTTGTTTAGCTTGGGCTTTTAAAAAAATACGGTGTTTTTATCTTTCGATTTAACCTTAAAAATATTCTGTTTTTATTAAAATATGCTAATTATTATGTTGATTTAAAAAATTGATTTTCCTATATTAATCATTTGCATAAAGGATTTTTGGGTAGGTAGCGAAGTGGTTAAACGCATCAGACTGTAAATCTGACGACTGATGTCTTCGGAGGTTCGAATCCTTCCCTACCCACACAGAAGTTTTTTATAATAACGCGGGAGTGACTCAGTTGTATAAGTCATCCCGATTCAATCGGGATTGGTTGGGTAAAATAGTTTTTTAATAATAACGCGGGAGTAACTCAGTTGGTAGAGTCACAGCCTTCCAAGCTGTTGGTCGCGAGTTCGAGTCTCGTCTCCCGCTCAAGAAAAAAAGATATGAACTATTATGTTTATATTTTGAGAAGTCTGAAGAATGGGAGATATTATATAGGTCAGACTAAAGATTTAGAGAAAAGAATAAAATTACATAATAGTATAAAAGCACGATGGAAAAAATGTATCATCCGTGGGAATTAATACACAGTGAGTTATATGAAACAAGAGGTGATGCTATAAAGAGAGAAAGGTTCTTGAAAAATATCGGAAGTGTAAAAAATAGGATTTCCGAAATAACAAGTGGGAAATTATAAAGGATAAGTTATCCCGTTCACGGGATTGGTCGCGAGTTCGAGTCTCGTCTCCCGCTCTGAAATGAGAGCGAAAAAGGTTTGCTGATGTAGCTCAGTTGGTAGAGCACTTCCTTGGTAAGGAAGAGGTCACCGGTTCAATCCCGGTCATCAGCTCTAGATGTTTAAAACAATTTTTTGTCATATATTGGAAAATAAATTTTCTTCTTTTTGTATCTGCTTATTTCCGGTATTTTTTTGTTTTAATAAATGAACTTAAATAAGTTCTTTTTTTTTGTTTTTTACGGGTGTAGCTCAATTGGTAGAGTAGCGGTCTCCAAAACCGTCGGTTGGGGGTTCGATTCCTCCCACCCGTGCAGACTTTTAAATGCAAATTTTATATGAAAGAAAAAATTATTAATTTTTTCCTGGATATTTACAAGGAAATGAAAAAAGTAACATGGCCGAAAAAAATGGAATTGAAGGATTCTACAATCATAGTAGTAATTACCATGATAATTTTCGCCGCGTTCGTTTACGTAGTAGATAAAGGAATTAGTGAGTTTTTAAAAGTAATTTTTTAATCTAATATGATGTCGGAAGATTTAAATATCGAGAATGGAAATGAAATAGAACCAGCCGACCTGGAAACCGGTGACGATAGTGAGCAGTCAGGTGTATATAAATGGTATGCAGTAAGAATTATTTCTGGTCACGAAAATAAAGTAAAGGCATATCTTGACGCGCAAATTAAGCAGGAAGGACTTGAACATAAAATTAAAAATGTATTGATTCCTCTTGAAAAGGTTTTCGAAGTAAAAAGCGGAAAGAAGAAAGTTAAGTATAAAAATTTCTTGCCGGGTTATATTTTAGTGGAAGCAGATTTGGACGATAAAATCCGAAGCTTTATTTCTCAGTCACCGTCTATTCTGAATATGGTCGGCGCTAAAAGCGTATCGGGGAAAAGACTAGAGCCTATTCCTCTCAGAGGCGCTGAAGTGAAAAGAATAAAAGCAATTCTGAATGAAGAAAACCAAAGCGAAAAAATCGATTTTAAATTATCCGTCGGTGACCCTGTAAAAGTTACAAGCGGTCCCTTCAATAATTTTAATGGAAATGTGCTGGAAATAAATATGGAGAAAATGAAGGTTAAAGTGATGGTTAGCATTTTCGGAAGAAAAACCCCTATTGAACTAGAATTTACTCAAATAGAAAAAGAAAAATAAAATTAATTTATGGCAAAAAAAATCGTAGGTTTCATCAAACTACAGATTCCGGGAGGGCAAGCCACTATGGCACCGCCTGTCGGACCGGCTCTTGGACAAAGAGGTGTCAATGGTATGGAATTCTGTAAGCAGTTTAATGCAAGAACTCAGGATAAAAAAGGATTGATAGTTCCGGTAGTTATTACTGTTTATTCTGATAAATCTTTTAGCTTTATTACTAAAACTCCGCCCGCCGCTGTTTTGTTAATGAAAGCGGCAGGTCTCGAAAAGGGCTCTGGTGTCCCGAATAAAACTAAAGTAGGTAAAGTAACCAAAAAACAGGTAAAGGAAATCGCTGAATCAAAAATGGCCGATCTTAATGCAAGAGATATCGAACACGCAATGAGTATGGTTGCAGGTACTGCAAGAAGTATGGGCATAACTGTAGAATAATTATTAAAAATCCAATTTTTTTATTTATGAAATTGACCAAAAAGCAAAAAGAAATTAAAAAGAACGTCGAGCTAAATAAAGATTATAAAATAGCTGAAGCTGTTGCTATCGTTAAAAAATTCGCAAAAGCGAAATTTGATGAATCGGTTGACCTGGCTGTCAATCTGGGTGTCGACCCTAAACACGCCGACCAGGTCGTTAGAGGAACTGTTTCGCTTCCTCACGGCACAGGGAAAACCGTAAAAGTACTTGTCATTGCAAAACCCGAGAAACAACAGGAAGCCGTAGATGCAGGTGCAGACCATGTGGGCTTTGAGGATTACTTGAAAAAAATTCAGGAGGGATGGACAGATATCGATGTCATTATTGCCGCTCCTGATACTATGAGCGAACTCGGAAAACTCGGCAAGATTTTAGGACCAAGAGGATTAATGCCGAACCCTAAAAGCGGTACTGTTACGCCAAATTTGGCTCAGGCGGTAAAAGAAATTAAAGCAGGAAAAATAGATTTTAGAGTTGATAAAAATGGAACGGTTCATTCTGCGATTGGTAAAGCATCTTTCTCGGAACAACAGCTTGTGGATAATGTCTCAGCTTTTATCAATATGATTATCAAGCTGAAACCTGCTGCTGCAAAAGGTACTTATATCAAAAGTCTTACCGTATCCAGTACTATGGGTCCGGGAGTTAAAATTGACAGAACTTTGGCAGATTTGAAATCTGCAGCTTAAACTTTGAAATTACGCACTCAACATTATATATTATGAATCGGTATTGTGAAGACTGGTTCATTTTGCTTCAAATGTTAAACTAATATAAAAGGTTAAAATGGATAAAGCTAAAAAGCAAGAGATTATTGATGAGATTAAAGGATTGATGAACAGCTCTTCTGCGTTATATTTAACCGATTTCACCGGTATGACCGTTGAAGAAGTGGATGAATTGAGGTCCGAATTCTTCAAATCGAAAGTTAAATATAAAGTAGTTAAAAATACTTTGGCTCTCAGGGCAATGAGAGAATCTGATAATTTTGCCTCTTTCGAGGAAAAATTGAAAGATTTTCTCGTAGGTCCTACGGGAATAGTGTTCGCGGACGAAGACCCCGTCGTTCCCGCAAAGATTTTGAAAAAGTCTTTTTCAAAAATCGAGAAACCAAAGTTCAAGGTCGCTGTTGTTGATAATCAGTTCTACGGCTCGGATAAACTGAACGAGCTGGCATCATTACTCTCTAAAGAAGAGTTGATAGCCGGTATTCTTTCAAGCCTCAATTCACCCGTTTCGGGAATTGTCGGAACTTTGAATGCGGTTGTCAGAGATTTATCAAGCGTTATTGAAGAGGTTGCAAAGAAAAAAGCAGCCTGATTTTTTAAATTTTAAAATTAAAACAAAAGGATAATAATATGTCAGTAGTACAAGAATTATTAGATAAAATTTCTAATCTAACTTTACTTGAAGCATCTGAATTGAAGAAAGCTCTCGAAGATAAATTTGGCGTTACGGCAGCAGCACCGGTTATGATGGCAGGTGCGGCGGCAGCCCCGACTGCATCAGCTGAAGAAGAAAAAACCGAATTCACGGTCGTTCTTGCTGATATAGGACCGGAAAAAATAAAGGTCATTAAAGTTGTAAAAACTGCAACCGGACTCGGTCTGACCGAAGCTAAAGCTCTGGTCGAAGGCGCACCAAAACCGGTAAAAGAAAATATCCCAAAAGCTGAAGCAGATAAATTGAAAGCTGAATTGGAAGCAGCGGGTGCAAAAGTTGAAATTAAATAGCTGTTTTCACTGTTAAATTACTTGGATTAAGGGTTTAAGACTTGTTAATAACATTTTTGATTTTCACTTCTTAAACCTTTAACCTTTAATTTTTTTTAGATGTTTTTTTAAAACCCTTCTTAAATTACAAACATTAAATTTATTTAAATGGATTTAAAAGGAGATACTTTAGGTCTTAAGGCAATCAGCGGAAAAAATAACAGATTGACTTTCTCAAAATCTGATATCCAAAGAGAACCGCCTGACCTGTTAAATGTACAATTACAGTCCTATAAGGATTTTATACAGGAAGATGTTCCTATTAGTAAAAGAAAATCTTTGGGATTGCAAAAGGTGTTTGAAGATAACTTCCCGATTACAGACTCAAGAGAAACTGCTGTCTTGGAATTCATTGAATACTATATTGAAAAACCACCTTACTCCATTATAGAGTGCCAGGAACAGGGACTGACTTATTCCGTTCCTGTAAAGGTGAAATTGAGATTATCTACTAAACCGAATGCGGCCGCAAAAGAATATAACTATAGCATCGAACAGGATGTTTATCTCGGACATTTACCCTATATGACCTCCAGAGGCAGTTTTATCATAAATGGGGCGGAAAGAGTTATCGTCAGCCAGCTACACCGCTCACCGGGCGTCGTGTTTAATGAATCTATTCATGCTAACGGAACAGAGCTTTATTCTGCAAGGGTTATCCCGTATAAGGGCTCCTGGGTGGAATTTACAACCGATATCAATGAATTGTTATATGCTTATGTTGACAGAAAAAAGAAATTCTATTTCTCTACGTTACTAAGAGCTCTAAATTATACCGATAAAGTAAAAATGCTAGAGCTTTTTGACCTCGTCGAAGAAGTAGATATTAATAATAAAAACTATCTCGATTATGTCGATAGAATTGTCGCCGAAAATATAGTCGATAAGGAAACCGGAGACGACCTGGGCATAACTGAAGGAACTCAACTTACGGACGAACTTTTGGTATCAATACTTAATTCGAGAGTAAAATCTATTGTGCTTTTAAAAAGTGAACCTTCGGATGGGGAGAAGATTATTTTTAATACCATTATAAACGATGAAGAAGACACTGAAATGCTGCTTGAAAAACCGCAGGTTGAACTTACAGCTAAAGAAAAGAAAGCAAACCTCTTTCTGTTAGAAAGCGAAGGCGAAAGCGCAAGAAGCTATATCGAAAAGTTGTTTTTCAATCCTAAAAAATATGACCTGGGCTCTGTCGGAAGATATAAAATTAATAGAAAACTTGGACTGAAAATTGATGAACATAAAACTATCCTTACTCTAGAAGATATTCAGGCTATCATACATTATATTAAAGACCTCGTAGATGGAAAAAAAGAAGTGGATGATATTGACCATCTTGGAAACAGAAGAGTAAGAACGGTTAATGAACAGCTTTCACAGCAATTCGCGCTTGGATTATCCAGAATGACCAGAACCATCAGGGAAAAAATGAGTATTCATGACGAGGAGAATTTAACACCGTCTAGACTAGTTAGCTCGAGACCAATCACCAGTGCTCTCGCATCATTCTTCGGGACAAGCCAGCTTTCGCAATTTATGGACCAGACGAATCCGCTGGCTGAGATGACTCATAAAAGAAGAATCAGCGCGTTGGGTCCGGGTGGTCTTTCCAGGGAGAGAGCTGGCTTTGAGGTTCGTGACGTTCATTATACTCACTATGGTAGATTATGCCCAATTGAAACTCCTGAAGGTCCGAATATCGGCCTTATATCTTCGCTCTGCATACATTCAAGAGTGAATAATTTGGGCTTTATCGAAACGCCGTATAGAAAAGTAAAAAACGGAAGAGTCATTGATGAAATTGATTATCTGTCGGCTGATAAAGAAGATGCTTTTATAATTGCTCAGGCAAACGAACAGATAGACGAAAAAGGTAATTTCAAAAATGCAAAAGTAAAGGCTAGATTCAAAGGTGATTTCCCAATAGTAGCAAGTGAAGAAGTGGATTATATGGATGTTGCTACCAACCAGATTGTAAGCTCCGCCGCATCCCTTATTCCTTTCCTTGAACATGATGATGCCAACAGAGCTCTTATGGGCAGCAATATGCAAAGACAAGCTGTGCCTCTGTTAAGACCTGAGGCTCCAATCGTTGGTACTGGATTCGAAGAAATTGTTGCACGTGATTCCAGGACAATGGTCGCTGCCGAAGCGGATGGAATCGTTGAATATGTATCTGCGGATAAAATTATCGTTAAATATAATATTAAAGAAGACTCCGAAGAAAGTCTGTTGAGCTTCGAAGATAAACGAACGGTTGAATATAAACTGGTGAAATTCTTAAGAACTAACCAGGATACCTCGATTAATCAAAGACCTATCGTAAGGGAAGGTCAGAGGATAAAAAAAGGCGATATACTTGCCGATGGCTCTTCAACTCAAAAAGGTGAACTTGCTCTCGGAAGAAATATCCTTGTTGCGTTTATGCCTTGGAGAGGTTTTAACTATGAAGACGCAATCGTAATCAGCGAAAAAGTCGTTGCGAAGGATGTATTTACTTCGGTTCATATCGAAGAGTTCAGCCTTGAAGTAAGAGATACCAAACGCGGTGAGGAAGAACTGACAAAAGAAATTCCGAATGTCAGCGAAGAAGCCACCAAGGATTTGGATGAAAATGGTATCGTAAGAATTGGCGCCGAAGTAAAAGAAGGGGATATATTAATTGGTAAAGTGACCCCGAAAGGTGAAACCGAACCCACACCGGAAGAGAAATTGTTAAGAGCTATCTTCGGAGATAAAGCCGGTGATGTAAAAGATGCATCTTTGAAAGCTCCTCCCGGATTAAAAGGTATAGTGGTGAACAAAAAACTTTTCTCCCGCAAAACCAGAGATACCGAGAGTAAAAAAGAAGAAAAAAGAAGAATAGATAAGCTTGAAGCTGAAAGAAAAAAAGAAATTAAAGAGTTAAATAGCAAGTTTGCCGAAAAACTTGGCATATTGCTCGAAGGCAGAGAATCTATAGGAGTTAGAGATGTGAAAGGTAATTTGATTCTTAGAAGCGGTGTTACTTTTAAACGCGAAACATTCCAGAACCTGATTGAAAACAGCGGCTACGATTTCAAGGATTTTAGTTACGAAATAGAATGGTCAAACAGTAAAAAAGCTAACTCGTTGATTCTTGATATATATAAAAATTATTCCTATAAATACAACGAAATAGAAGAAAAGTACAAGAGGCTTAAAGTAAAAGTCACGTTGGGCGATGAACTACCAACCGGAGTGGTTAAACTTGCTAAAGTATATGTTGCGAAAAAAAGAAAATTATCGGTTGGCGATAAAATGGCGGGTAGACACGGTAATAAAGGTGTCGTTGCTAAAATAGTTCCCCCTGAGGAAATGCCTTTTATGCCGGACGGTACTCCTGTCGATATTGTGTTAAACCCTCTTGGTGTTCCTTCGAGAATGAATCTCGGACAGCTATATGAAACGGCTCTGGGCTGGGTCGGAAAAACACTCGGAGTGAAATTCGCTACACCGATTTTCGATGGCGCTACAGTTGATGAAATCCAGATGTATCTTGAAAAATCAGGACTGCCTTCGAATTCCAGAACCGATTTATACGACGGACGTACGGGCGAGAAATTCGACCAGAAAGTAACTGTAGGCTTTATTTATATGTTAAAACTTTCCCACCTTGTTGATGATAAAATTCATGCAAGGTCGATAGGACCGTATTCCTTGATTACTCAACAACCGCTCGGAGGTAAAGCTCAGTTCGGTGGTCAGAGGTTCGGGGAAATGGAATGCTGGGCATTGCAGGGATATGGCGCAAGCCATGTTCTCCAGGAAATGCTCACGGTCAAGAGTGACGATGTTCAGGGCAGGAGCAAGGTTTATGAGTCTATTATCAAAGGTGATAATCTGCCTGAACCAAGCGTTCCTGAAGCGTTTAATGTGATTTTAAAGGAATTACAGGGACTCTGTCTCGACATAAATATGGAATAAAATTTATGTCAAATAAATAAATTTTAAAATTAATCTTTAACTTTAAAAATATATTATGCCAGTTAAAGTAGAACAAAAAAGAAAACGGGTATCGAAGATTACTATTAATTTAGCATCCACAGATTCGATTATTGCTAATTCTTTTGGTGAGGTGACTAAACCCGAAACTATTAACTACCGTACCTTTAAACCCGACAAAGACGGTTTATTCTGCGAAAAAATATTTGGTCCTGTTAAGGATTGGGAATGCCATTGCGGCAAATATAAAGGAATAAGATATAAAGGGATAGTCTGTGACAGATGCGGTGTCGAGATAAATATGAAAAATGTGAGAAGGGACAGAATGGGTCATATCGCTCTTTGCGTTCCGGTTGTTCATATCTGGTACTTCAGGTCTTTACCCTCTAAAGTCGGATATGTACTTGGTCTCTCTTCCAAAGACCTTGAGAAAATTATTTACTATGAATCCTATGTGGTCATTAATCCCGGAAAGACTAAGTTCAATAAACTACAGCTGATTTCGGAAGAAGAATATATTGAAGTGCATAATGCTCTTAGTGAAGAAGAAAAAACTCTTGATGATGAGGACCCGAAAAAGTTTATTGTTGACCAGGGTGGAAAAGCTATAAAAGAGCTCCTTAAAAGAGTCAATATTCCGGAGGAAATTGCAAGACTCAGAGCTGAATTGATGAACGACCCATCAGCTGTGAAAAAAACTGAAAATATCAAAAGATTAAGAGTTCTTGAATCATTTAAACTGAAAGAAGGCGGCAAACCTAATAAACCCGAATGGATGGTCCTTGATGTGGTACCGGTTATACCGCCCGAATTGAGACCATTAGTTCCCCTGGAAGGCGGTAGATTCGCTACCAGCGATTTAAATGATTTGTATAGAAGAGTAATTATCAGAAACAACAGATTAAAAAGATTAGTAGATATTAAAGCTCCTGAAGTTATTCTGAGAAACGAAAAAAGAATGCTGCAGGAAGCAGTCGATGCATTACTCGATAACTCAAGAAGAGTGACCGCTGTTAAGTCCGAAAACCGTGCCTTGAAATCTCTTTCGGATATTCTGAAGGGAAAACAGGGAAGATTCAGACAAAACCTTCTCGGCAAAAGAGTTGACTATTCGGGCAGATCAGTTATTGTCGTCGGTCCTGAATTAAAACTTCATCAGTGCGGTTTACCGAAGGATATGGCACTTGAGCTCTTCAAACCTTTCGTTATCAGAAGGTTGATAGACAGGGATTATGTTAAAACTGTCAAAAGCGCAAAGAAACTTATCGATAAGCGTACGCCGGAAGTGTGGGATATACTTGAATCTGTGATTGACGGACATCCTGTCCTGCTTAACCGTGCTCCTACTTTGCATCGGCTCAGTATTCAGGCATTTCAGCCTGTTTTGATAGAAGGTAAAGCAATTACGCTTCACCCGTTCGTTTGTATTGCGTTCAATGCTGACTTTGACGGCGACCAGATGGCTGTTCACGTACCGCTTTCTGCCGATGCACAACTTGAAGCTTCGATTTTAATGCTCTCTACACATAATATCCTTTCTCCTCAAAACGGTAACCCGATTATTGTTCCTAACCAGGAATTGATTCTCGGATGTTATTACCTTACTAAGGAATTAAGGGGTGATATCGGAGAGGGAAAAATATTTTCTTCACCCGAAGAAGTATTGATTGCCAGAACCAATAAAAGATTAGGCCTGCATGCGAGAATTAAAGTCAGAATAAACGGGGAAATTATTTCTACTACTACGGGTAGAATTATTTTTAATCAGATTGTCCCTGAGGAAATTGGCTATATAAATGAACTCCTAAATAAGAAAAAAATTATTAGCATAATCGGAAGCATTTATAAGAAAGTCGGTAATCAGAAAACCGCACACTTCCTCGATAGGTTGAAAGAAATCGGTTATAAATTCGCTACCGAAGGCGGACTTTCCGTAAATATTGACGATATAGAAGTCCCTGCGACGAAGAAAAAGATTATTGAAGATGCTTATAAACGTGTAGAAGTAATCGAAAGGTCTAAATCGAGAGGAATAATTTCCGAAAACGAAAGATATAATAAAGTTATTGATATATGGACTCACGTTCGCGATGCCGTTAAAAACGATTTAATGGAAAATCTTAAGAATTCCAAAAACGGTTTCAACTCTTTGCATATGATGATCGATTCTGGTGCAAGAGGCTCGGCAGAACAGGTTTCACAGCTTGCAGGAATGAGAGGACTTATGCAGAAACCGCAGAAATCGTTGACAGGTCAGGCGGGTGAAATTATTGAAAACCCGATTATTGCTAACTTTAAAGAAGGTCTCTCGATTCTCGAGTACTTTATCTCTACTCACGGTGCACGTAAAGGTCTTGCCGATACCGCTTTGAAAACTGCGGATGCAGGTTACCTTACTAGAAGACTTGTTGATGTAGCTAACGACGTTATCATTTCGGAAACGGATTGCGGTACTATCCGGGGAGTTCTGACCGAAGCATTAAAAGAAGGTGAAGATATTAAAGAATCGCTCTCAGAGCGTATTCTCGGACGCGTTACCGTTCACGATGTGGTCGACCCGCTTACGAAAAAAATTATTGTTAAGACAGGCGAAGAAATTACCGAGGAAAAAGCCCAGCTGATTTCCGACAGTCCCATTAATTCTGTCGAAATACGCTCGGTGTTGACATGCGAAAGCAAACGCGGTGTCTGTGCAAAATGTTACGGCAGAAATCTTGCGACCGGTAAACTCGTTGAGGTAGGTGAAGCTGTAGGTATTATTGCGGCTCAGTCGATAGGTGAACCTGGTACACAGCTTACTCTCCGTACGTTCCATATCGGCGGTACCGCAAGTAAAATTATTACTCAGTCGCAAATCCCGACTAAATTTGACGGAAAGGTGAAATTCGAAAATATCAGATTGATTGAATATAAAGGCGTGGTCGGAAGTTCTTCCAAATCCCTTAGCAGAAACGGAATTATAAATATTGTGGACGAGCACAATGTCCAGATTGCTAAATACCAGGTACCCTACGGTTCCGATTTAAAGGTGAAAAATAATGAGAAAGTAAAGAAAAATGAAATTCTTTATGAATGGGACCCCTATAACTCTGTGATTATCGCAGAGCACGACGGAATTATTCAGTATTCCGAAATGGAAGAAGGAAAACAATATGAACTTATAAAAGACGAACAAACCGGACACTTCCAGAAAACTGTTATTGAAAGTAAAGATAAAACAAAGAGTCCCTCTATTCAGATACTCAGTCCTAAAGGAAATAATAAACTCCTCAGCTCTTACCTGATTCCGGCTAAAGCAAACCTGCTCGTCGATGACGGAACCGAGGTGAAAGCAGGAACTACTATGGTGAAGATACCTCGTGAATCGGGTAAAACCCGCGATATTACGGGTGGTCTGCCGCGTGTTACAGAACTTTTCGAAGCACGCTCACCAAATGACCCTGCAAGGATTGCTGAAATTGACGGTAAGGTGAAAATCGGTGACCTGAAAAGAGGAAGCCGCGAACTTTCGCTTACAAGTCTCGACGGCTCTAAAGTTGTTGATTATAAAATCCCGATTGGTAAGCATATTCTCGTCCGTGACGGCGATATCGTGAAGGCAGGGGAACCGATTACAGGCGGTGCTTTCGACCCGGTTGACATTCTGAAAATCAAAGGCGTTTCCGAAGTTCAGGAATATCTCGTGAACGAAATTCAGGAAGTATACAGAATTCAGGGCGTGAAGATTAACGATAAACATATCGAAGTTATTGTAAGACAAATGCTTCAGAAAGTTAAAGTTACTAGTCCTGGCGATACAAACTTCCTCGAAGGCGACGTCGTTCATAAAAATTACTTTGCTGATGAAAACGAAAAATTAAAAGGTATGGTTGTGATAACCGATAAGGGTGGTAGCGATGCAGTGATAAAAGGAGAAAAATTACCTAAGAAAACTGTGAAGGAAATTAATACTACGATGAAGAAGAAAGGTAAAGACCTGATAAAATCCCGTGAAGCCGTTCCTGCTACAGCGGATGCGGTTATGCTCGGTATTACTCAGACATCCCTTACTACCGATAGTTTCCTCTCTGCGGCATCGTTCCAGGAAACCACAAGAGTCCTTACCGATGCGGCTATTAAAGGAAAAGTGGATACCCTTAACGGTCTGAAAGAAAATGTTATCATCGGTCAGCTGATTCCTGCAGGTACGGGACTCAAGAAATATCGTGATATTCTAGTATCTCATAAAGATAAACACTTGATGGATGAAGAAACTGAAACAGAAACAGTTGCGGTGGAAGAAGAAGAACCGGTAAAAACAAAAAGAACAAGAAAAACAAAAAGTAAAAAAGAAACCGAAAAATAATAAGTATAAATTGTTCGTTTCGTAGCATCTTAAATTAGGGGATTCTCTAAACGAATTAAAAAATAAAAGCTTTGCTGATTAATATCGGCAAAGCTTTTTTTATTCTGACTGATTCTGTTAATATTTTATTTCTTTCCACGCATGTTGATTTTAAGTTAGTTGTTTTTTTTTATGATACTTAACTTAATAATCAGATTACGACCTTTCCCAAAAAAACTTTAAAAAACCGAAAAAAACCATTTGACATTAATAAAAAAATGCTTATTTTTGTATAAAGTGGGAGAAAGTGGGAGAAAGTGGCAGAACCTCCCAAAAATTGTTCAAAAATAAACTGAATTTTAACTAATGTTCCAAGGGCATTCAATATGTAGTCTCGACGCAAAATCACGACTCGTGTTACCCCTGAAGTTTCGCAAATATATCAAAACTGAAGCGAACAATAAACTCATTTTGACAAGGGGTATGGATGAATGCATCCTCGTTTATCCGCAGGATGAATGGGATAAGGTTAAAACCGTGCTTTCAAACTATAACGTCTTTAATGCAGAGCAGAGATATTTTATGAGAGAGTTTCTCTTCTTTGTGAATGAATGCGACATTGATTCACAAAATAGAATACTCCTTCCCGCTCAGCTTACTGAGTTTGCTCATATCAAAAAAGAAGTCATAGTCCTTGGAATGCTCGATAAAATTGAAATCTGGGACCCGATTACGAAAAAATCTTATGATGAAAAACGTTACGGAACTTATGAGGACATTGCCCAGAAGGTTTCTGAAACAATTCTTAATAAAAAATTTGATATTCAAAATTAATAAAAGTTTTTGGATACTGATTTTCATATCCCCGTTCTTTTAAATAAAGCGGTTGAACTTTTAATTAATCCCGAAATAAAATCTCATATTCTGGTGGATGGTACCGCGGGCGGAGGCGGCTACTCAAAACGCATTTGTGAAACATGCGATTCTCTGAAATTGTTGGTCTGCTTTGATAAGGATTTAAATGCCATTGAGTTCGGTAAAAAAAATCTTTATGAATTTTCTGAAAAAGTAAGATTCGTAAACGAAAATTTCGCAAATATTAAAAAGGTCGCCGGAGATTTGGGAATAAACAAAATTTCCGGTCTGATTCTCGACCTCGGACTTTCGAATTACCAGCTGACTGATGAAGACGGATTCAGCTACCTGAGAAATACTCACCTCGATATGAGAGCGGATAAAAGATGTAAAATCACTGCGGCAGATGTGCTTAACTCTTATAACAAGGAAAAATTAATCGGGATTTTCAAGTATTACGGTGAAATTGGAAATGAAGAGAGACTTGCAAATGCGGTAATCTCTTCGAGAAAAAAGAAAAAAATTACTTCCACGTTCGATTTCAATGAGGTTGTTGAAAACGAATACAAAATAAGGTCAGTCGCTTTGAATAAATTTCTGTCAAAAATATATCAGGCGGTAAGAATAGAAGTAAACGGTGAACTCGATGATTTGAAAAAAGTACTCGATGATTCGTTCGGGTTGATGGAAAATAAAGCAAGACTCGTTGTGATTTCTTACCACTCGCTTGAAGATAGAATTGTAAAGAGTTTTATAAAAGATAAGGCTTTTACTCCTTCGGTTTCTAAATACGGCAACGAGGAGAAAAAACCAGCAAAAAAATTAAAAATATTAACAAAGAAGGCGGTTCTGCCGGATTGGACTGAAGTGAGTTCTAATCCAAAATCCAGAAGCGCCAAACTCAGGGTTGCAGAGGTGTATGAGTAATTTACTTAAAAAGGACAAAAAAATTAAAAAGAGAATCTCGATTTTCCAGCTGCTTATTTTCCTTTTCATACTGTCTGCCGTTGTCGTTTTTTATATAAATAATATAATTACTGTAAACCAGCTTATAAGTAAAAATAACGAACTGAAAGATGATATAAATAAAGCGGTCCAGACAAACTACTCTTACCGTATCGAGATTGAAAGATTAACCGGATATGACAGAATTAAAGTATTGGCATCCGAAAAATTCGGACTGAGATTATCTGATACTGTAGTAAAAAACAGTGATTTCTTAATTATTAATAAATCCGATTTCTGATTGATGTATAATTTTCAAAATAAACCGCAGAAAGAAGTGAATAAAAAAAGAAGGATGAACATTTTTCTTTTCGCATTCGTAATTGCTTTTCTGGGAATCACTGCAAGGTTAATTCAAATTCAGGTGTTCGATTCTGAAAAATATACATACGTCGCAAAAAAGCAGTCGCAGTCGAGAGATATTATTGTCCCTCCCAGAGGTTTAATCTTCGACAGGAATATGAATCTGCTTGTAACCAATCAATATAAAATAACGGTATCTGCCGACCCTTATAGAATTAAATCTCCTGATAGCGTCGCGTCTTTGTTATCCTCAATATTCAACAAGGATAAAAATGTTTATCTGGAATTGCTTGATAATAAAAACAGTCCTAATGTCTTCCTGGAGAGAAAATCAGACCTTCAGGACTTAAAGGGACTCGATACCGTAAAAATTGACGGACTTAATATCATTAAAGAACCCTCGAGATTCTATAACTTTGGTTCTCTTGCTTCGCAAATAATCGGTTTCACTAACATCGAGAATAAAGGTGTCAGTGGTGTCGAACTTGCATTTAATAAGGAGCTTACAGGTCAGGAAGGCTACTTCATAATGCAAAAAGACGGGAGAGGAAATAAAAGACCCGATATGAGCTATACGCAGAGAGAACCCGTGCAGGGAGATAATATGGTTCTGACTATCGATAAAAACATTCAGCAGTTTGCGGAAGAAGAACTCGAAAACGGTGTCAAATACTTCAATGCTGAAAAAGGTAAGGTCGTTGTGATTTCAGTTAAGACCGGAGAAATACTCGCTATGTCGTCATATCCCACTTTCAATCCCAACACTATTAGAACCGAAGACACAATAGGTATGAAAAATTCCGTCGTATCGGATATCTATGAACCCGGCTCCACTTTTAAAATTATTACCGCCGCAGGGATTCTTGAAGAAAATATTTTAAGCGAAAACTCCGTCATCCCTACCGATAATGGCTCTTATTCTGTTTATGGTATGAAAATTTCCGATTCGCACGGCTCCTCGTCTATGACATTTCAGCAAATTATTGAATATTCCAGCAATGTCGGAGTCTCGAAGTTGTCCCAAAAACTCGGTGTCGAAAGATTTTATAAATATGCACGCGATTTCGGAATCGGAATATATTCGGGTGTAGAATTAAGAGGGGAAAATAAAGGCTATCTGAAACGCCCGGTCGATTTTACCCCGGGTTCGCTGGAGTTTATGTCGATTGGTTATCAGGTCGCTGTTAATCTCCTGCAGCTTTCAATGGCATATGGAAGTATCGCTAATAACGGAATGCTCATGAAACCTATGGTCGTAAAAAAAGAATTATCACCCGATGGTCTGACGGTTCTCGAAAATTATCCGTCCGTTGTCAGACAGGTCGTTTCCCAGCAGACCGCTAAAAGACTGACTCAGATATTCGCTGGTGTCGTGGATAGAGGTACCGGTACTGATGCTCGTGTCAATGGCGTGAACGTTGCAGGAAAAACGGGTACATCTCAGAGAATCATAGAAGGAGAATATTCAAGCAGGTCTCATAACTCGTCTTTTATCGGTTATTTTCCTGTCGAGAATCCTGTTATTCTCATAGCCGTGGTTTTGGATGACCCTAAATCAGGAGAGTTCTACGGCGGAAAAGTTGCCGCCCCGGTATTTCAGAAAATAGCCGCAAAAATTTTGAATTATGCGGGAAATAATATAAATAGCACGGATTTTTTGAACGTATCTTTCGATAAAAATATTCAGCATACAAATATTCAGGATGCTAGGAATGAATACAAAATCGTTCCTTCATTGCTTGATATGGATATAGAAAGTGCGGTGGATATATTGAAGGAAAAGAAAATAAAATTTGAAGTTGAAAATTATGTAAAAAAGGATAAATCGTCATCGTTTAAATATGTTGTATGTGAGCAGAATCCGAAAGCCGAAGAAAAAATTAATGACGGAGATAATATCATTGTAAAATTAAAAGTGAAAGAAGTTTATTTCAGCCAGTCGAAATCCCTGAAAGTGCCCGATGTAAAAAACATGAGCCTGAGAAAAGCCATTAATAAAATAGTCTCTGAAGGATTCTTTGTGGAAATTGTCGGAAGCGGCGAAGTTATAGACCAGCTGCCGAAAGCAGGAAATGAGGTAAAACAAAAAACTAAGGTAATTTTATTCTGTAAAAACGAATTGTAATATGAAATTTTCCGAATTAATAAATATTGCCGGTCTTAATTTTGAAATAACAAATGATTTTACTGTTGCGGGTCTTGCTTATGATTCCCGAAATATAAAAGAAGGTTTCATTTTCTTTGCAATAAAAGGGTTTAAGGACGACGGGAATAAATATGCGTTAAAAGCGATTGAAAACGGTGCTAAAGCCGTCGTAACGGATAATAAATCGGAAAATATTTTCAAAAACCGGAATGTCAATCTCATATGTGTCGATGATGTAAGAAAAGTAATGGCTCGGATGGCTTCCGCATTCTGCGATAAACCTTCCGAAAAAATAAAATTAATCGGTGTAACCGGAACGAACGGAAAAACTACCATCACCTATTTATTAAAGCATATTTTTGAGACCGCAGATTTTAAATGCGGTTTAATCGGAACAATCGATTATCTGACAGGCTTCAGTAAAAAAGAATCTAAACTGACTACTCCCGATTCTGTGGAGATAAACTTGATGTTAAAAGAAATGGCGGATTCCAAAATCGAATATTGTTTTATGGAAGTATCTTCGATTGCCCTCGTACTGCACAGAGTGTATGGTCAGAAGTTTACCGCGGGAGTTTTTACCAACTTGACAAGCGAACACCTCGATTTGCATGAAAATATGAATAACTATTTTGATGCAAAGAAAATTTTGTTCGATTACCTGTCCGATGCGAATTTTGCGGTTTCTAATCTGGACGATGAATACGGCTTTAATATGATTAAGGATTCAAAAGCACAAAAAATATATTATGCTGTGAATTCCGATGCCGATTACAAAGCTTCTGATGAAAAAATTTCCATGGATGGACTTGAATTTGATATTATATGCAGGGATGGTAAATATCCCGTTAATTCTAAACTCACTGGGAGATTCAATATCTATAATATTCTTGCCGCAATCGCTCTGGCCCGCTCGATGAATATTGATTTTAAAACAATTCAAAGAGCAATTTCAAGTTTTGGTACGGTGAACGGAAGATTTAATAAGATAGAATTACCTAATAAGGCTTATGCCGTTATAGATTATTCTCATACGTCGGATTCGCTGAAAAACGCAGTCGAATCTGCAATCGAAATCAGAAATTTAAGTACCGTTAAGGGCAGAGTGATTACAATTTTCGGATGCGGCGGAAATAAAGACAGGACAAAACGTCCCGTGATGGGCGAGACCGCAACTTCTCTTTCCGATTACACGATTATTACATCGGATAATCCCAGATTTGAAGAACCTATGGATATTATTAACGAAATTCTTACAGGCGTGAAAACGAAAGATAATTATGAAATCGACCCGAACCGTGAACAGGCAATCAAAAGAGGCATTGAAATATCGAAAAGCGGAGATATCATATTGATTTGCGGTAAAGGACACGAGACTTATCAGGAAATCAAAGGTGTTAAATCACACTTCGATGATAAAGAAATTGTAGAAAAATATTCTCATTTGGCTAAATAGTAAATGATTAATGTAAATAACATATTAAAACTGAATTGTAAAACGGTAAATTTTGATAGGATTACTATTAAGAATTTCCCGTCAGTATCTATTGATTCGAGGAATATCGGTGCTAACTATCTCTTCATTGCAATAAAGGGTGATAATACTGACGGACATAAATATCTGAATGAGGTTTTTCAAAACAGAGCCCTTGCGGCAATGGTAAACGAAAACTGGTACAGAAGGAATAAAAATAAATTCAGACGCAATGCTTTCATCGTAGTTAAGGACACCGTAAAATCACTCGGTGAACTCGCAAAAATTCATATGAGCAGATTTTCCATTCCGGTTTTATTCGTTGGTGGTAGTAACGGCAAAACTACTACAAAGGATTTGATTGCCTCGGTTCTTGCTAAAGGTTACAGGGTCCTGAGAAACGAAGGAAATCTGAACAATCACATCGGCTTGCCTTTGTCGATACTGAATCTCGACAGCTATCATAACATGTGCATCTTCGAAGCAGGAAGCAACCACTTTAACGAAATTAAATACCTGTGTGAAATCGGAAAACCGAAATACGGACTCGTGACCAATATTGGTAGAGAACATCTTGAGTTTTTCAAAAATCTGGACGGTGTCGCAAAAGAAGAATTTTCGCTATTCGATTATCTTTTAAATAGAAGTGATAAGGGCGTGTGTTTTATGAATTTTGATGATGATTATACCAGAAAATATTATTCAAAATACAGACCTGAAAACTGTTTTACATATTCCTATAATTACAAAACTGATATAAAAGCAAGATTTATCGGATATACAAAAGGCTTTAAACCCGTTATCGAGCTAAAATATAAAGGCGATAAAATAGTCGCAAATGTAAATACTTTCGGCAAACACTCTGTATTCAATGCAGTCGCGGCGGCTGCTGTGGGAATTTATTTCGGAATAAGTTTACAGAAAGTTAAAGAAGCTCTGGAAAATTATGTTCCCGTTAGCTCGAAGCGAATGGAGGTGCTCGAGAGAAGAGGTGTCTTGATCATAAACGATGCCTATAACAGCAATCCCGATTCGGTCATATTAGGTCTTGAAACACTTAAGGAATACAATCCCAAAGGCAATGTTCATTTGATCCTTTCAGATATGCTGGAACTCGGCAAAAATAGTAAAATAGAACACTATGAAATTGGGAAATTAATAAAGAAAATGAATTTTAATAATCTTTATACTTTCGGAAAAGAAGCTGAAAATATTTTTAAGGGTGCGCAGGGAGTAAGAAATAATTTCTTTTTTAATAATAAACACGATTTGACTGAATTCGCTATTAAGCAGATTAATAGAAAAGATATAATCTATTTGAAAGGCTCGCGCAGTATGAAACTCGAAGAGGTCGCGGAAGAAATTTTAAAAAAAATTAATCGGAGTATTTCAAATTATTTTTAATATTATAAATTATTATTAACCTTGTTATACTATTTAGCAGAATATATCAATTATTTGTGGAGTCCTCCGGGATTCGATGTCTTCAGATTCTTAACCTTTCGCTCGGCAGTGTCGGCAATTACTGCACTCCTGTTCAGTTTCTTTATTGGTCCGGTTATTATTAAAATTTTAAAGAATCATCAGATAGGTGAAGCGAAAAAAGAAGACGGTCCACAATTCCACTGGTCAAAAGCAGGTACTCCTACTATGGGCGGTCTGATTATCTTGTTCTCAGTCTTGATTCCGGTGCTCCTATGGGGTGACCTGAAAAATATTTATATAATAATAATATTAATCGTGACCGTTGCGCTCGGTCTCGTCGGTTTTCTCGATGACTATTTGAAGGTCGTCAGGAAATTAAAAAAAGGTCTGCTGGCAAAATATAAACTGCTCGGACAGGTCGTTGTCGGAATAATCGTAGGCGCTATAATCTATTTCCATCCGCATTTCGAAGGAATTAATACAATCACGACGATTCCTTTCTTGAAAAATTACGAATTCGATTTTGCTCTGTTCTATATTCCGATTATCATTTTCATTATTACTGCAACGTCTAATGCAGTGAACCTTACTGACGGCCTTGACGGTCTTGCAACGGGAACGGTCGGCATAGTTGTCTTTGCTATCGGTATCATTGCTTACGTATCGGGTAATATCGAGATAGCAAAGTATCTGAATATCATTTACCTGAGAGGAAACGGGGAACTAATAGTCTACTGTGCCGCATTAGCGGGTGCCTCACTCGGTTTCCTCTGGTATAACTCCTATCCCGCTCAGGTCTTTATGGGCGATACCGGCTCGCTCGCGCTCGGCGGTGCCATTGGTACCCTGTGCATACTCGTGAAAAAAGAATTTTTGCTCCCGCTTCTCGGCGGAATATTCTTTGCGGAAACGGTTTCCGTGCTACTGCAAAGATATTATTTTAAATATACAAAAAAGAAATACGGAGAGGGAAGAAGAATATTTAAAATGGCTCCCCTTCATCACCATTTTGAAATGAAGGGAATTCCCGAACCGAAAATTGTCGTGAGATTCTATTTGATAGCTGTTCTGCTTGCTCTTATGACTTTGGCAACATTTAAAATCAGATAAAATTGAAAAGAAAAGAAATAAATAATTACTCTTATGTTATTCTCGGTGCCGGAAGAAGCGGTATTGGTGCCGCTAAACTGCTGAAGAAAAACGGTGCGGAAGTTTTTTTGAGCGACAGCTCATTACCCGATAAACTGATGTATTTTGACGAAAAGACTTTGTCGGAATTGAATATTCCTTTTGAACTCGGTATGCATTCGGATAAAATATTTGATTACGACATATTTGTAAAAAGCCCGGGAATACCTATGAACAGTGAAGTAATTGAAAGAGCAGTAAAACTGAATAAAAAAGTATTGAGCGAAATCGAAATTGCATATTGGTTCTGTAACTGCCCGATTGTTGCCGTTACGGGAACAAACGGTAAAACTACAACCACAGTGTTAACGGGAGAAATATTTAAAAACGCAGGTATTGATACAAAAGTATGCGGAAATGTTGGGCTCGCCTTTTCTGAAGTAACCGACACGGTGAAAAAGAATTCTGTCGTCGTGCTCGAAGTAAGCAGCTTCCAGCTCGAAAGTATTGAAAGCTTTAAACCCGCGGTCTCGATGTTCCTTACTTTTACACCCGACCATATCGACTGGCACGGCTCTATGGAAAATTATATGAAAGCAAAGCTGAAAATCAATGTGAATCAGTCCGGTGATGATGCTATAGTGTATAACTTCGATGACGAGAAAATATATTCGCAGAAAAATATATTCAAAAGTAATACGGTCGCCTTTAGTGTAAAGAAAAATCTTGAAAAAGAAAATTTGTCGTCTGGATGCTATTTATGCGGGAGTGATATCGTTTATTTCAACAGGGAAAAAAATGAACGCGAAGTGGTGATGAATACCGATGATATATTTATACGGGGTAAACATAACCTTTGTAACTCTCTTGCTGCAATTTCTGCCGCAAAAATATTCGAAGTATCGAATGAAGTGATTGAAGATACTTTAAAAAATTTCAGAGGCGTCGAACATAGAATCGAACCTGTAAGAGAACTTGACGGAGTGAAGTTTTATAACGATTCGAAGGCAACAAATTTCGACTCTCTCTATGTTGCTCTTGAAAGCTTCGAAAAGAATATTATCCTGATAATGGGAGGAAAAAAAGGGGATAACAAGTTTGAGCTTGTCGGGGATTTTATAAAAAACCGCGTTAAGAAAATTTTTGCTATCGGACAAAGCAGCCGTGCAATTTATGATTATTTTTCGAAATCGGTAAAAGTGGAAATAACGGATACTCTCGGCGATGCCGTAACCGGTGCTTTTAAATGTTCCGCTCCCAATGATGTCGTGCTGTTTTCTCCGGGATATAAGAGCTTTGATATGTTCGATAATTTTGAACATCGGGGCAACGAATTTAAAAAAGCTGTTAATAATTTAAATCCGAAAAAATGAAAATCGGCGGATATAAAATAGATATTTGGATTCTCATACCGGTGCTTTTACTGCTGATGTTCAGTATTGGCTTGGTTTATAGCGCGAGTTCGGATTATTCTGTCTCGAAGTTCAAGGATGTGAATTATATGTTTAAACTTCATCTGATAAAAGTCCTTATGGCTCTCGTGCTGATTTTTATCTTTGCTAAAATCGACTATAAATATTATCAGAAATACAGCAAATGGTTGATGCTGATATCCGTCTTTTTCCTAATTCTAGTTTTTGTTATAGGTGTTTCGGTTAAGAATGTCAACAGATGGATAAACTTCGGACCAATCAGTTTCCAGCCTTCCGACCTTGCTAAATATACTTTGGTGCTTTTTATTGCGAACATGCTGGTTAAGAAGAAAAATAAACTGACTGATTTATATAAGGGGTATCTGCCGCTGATTATTACGATAATTATTATCAGCTTTTTGGTAGCCGCACAACCTAATTTCTCTACATCACTTATTATTTTTGGCTCTTCTGTGTTACTGCTGCTGATATCACAGGTAAAGTTCAAACACATTTTCATTACGGGTTTGTCCCTGCTCCCCGTCGTGCTGCTTTTCATTCTGACGAAATCATATATTAGAAGCAGATTTGAAAACTATGCTGATTTTACTTCAAGCGGAACAGCTCAGCATCAGCTCAACCAGGCTATCATTGGACTGGGTAATGGCGGGATTTTCGGAGTCGGAGGGGGAAATTCACTGCAAAAGCAGTTCTTCCTTCCTGAAGCCTATGGCGATTTCATTTTCTCAATCATCGGGGAAGAATACGGTCTGCTCGGTACCTTGGCTGTTATATTTCTTTTTGCAATGCTGCTGATTCGCGGATATAAGGTGGCTAAGAAAATTCCTGATGAATATGGCAAATATGTTGCATTCGGTATTACAACAATAATTACGGCATATGCCGTTGTGAATATGTCCGTTGCTTGCGGTATTATTCCTACTACGGGCGTTCCTATTCCCTTCATAAGCTATGGTGGAACGGCATTGATTTTTAATTCGATTGCAGTGGGAATTTTGTTGAATATCTCTTCGTATAGAAATGAATCACCCGAATCGTTTGATGACAATTCCGAATCAAACAATATTTTTAAAGAATCAAATATGGACGGGATATGAAAATAATTTTTACAGGTGGTGGCACAGGAGGACATATATTCCCGGCAATTGCTGTCGCAGACGAGCTGAAAAAAAATTATGAAAATGTTCAAATTCTGTTTGTTGGCGCTAAAGGCAGAATAGAGGAAAAAATAGTCCCTGCTAATAATTATGAACTGAAAACTATTAATATATCCGGCTTCAGCAAGAGAAAAGTTTTTCAAAATATTAAACTTCCGGTTAAAATATTTGTTGCTCTGAGAGACTGTAAGAAAATATTAAGGGAATTTAAACCCGATGCGGTTATCGGTACGGGAGGATTTGCCAGTGCCCCGATGATTTTCTCGTCTGTAAGAATGAAAATCCCGACAGTCGTACAGGAAGGAAATTCATTTCCGGGAAAAGTTACGAGGTTCTTTGCCGGAAAAGCGGACAAGGTTATCGTCAGCTTTGAGGAAACAAAAAATTTCCTGAAAAGAAAAGATAATGTAAGCAAAATATCCTATCCAGTGAGGAATATCCTAAATAAAGTTGATAAATCCGAAGCTCTCAATTTCTTCGGCATGAATAATAATTATAAAACGTTGTTTGTGTTCGGAGGAAGTCAGGGCGCTAAGGGGATAAATGATGCAATAAGGGATAATATTAAATTCATCTATAACAATAATATTAATTTGATTTGGCAAACGGGTAAAACAAGCTATGACGAAATGTGCAAATTATGCAAACCTTTTGATGATAAAATTAAAGTTTTTGAATTTATTAATGATATGCAGTATGCCTATTCCGCATCAGACCTCGTAATCTGCCGTTCAGGAATGAGCAGTATTATGGAGCTTTCGCTTTTGAAAATGCCTGCAGTTATTGTCCCGTTGCCGGATTCAGCCGATAATCATCAGGAAAAAAATGCAAGAACTCTGGAAAAAAACGGAGCTTGCATTTTGATTTTACAAAATGAACTTGAATCAAAACTAATAAATGTAATCATAAATACTATTAATAATATCGATACTTTGAATTCTCTCGGCGAAAATATTTCCGGATTTTCAGATCCTGATTCGGCAAAAAAAATTGCAAATTTAATTTTTCAGTTAACTTTAAAATAAAAGTCATGGACGGAAGAATATATAAATACAAGCTCGACTTCTATTATAAGTCCGTAATAGTCTATATGCTTTTTCTCATTTTTTATGCGGCTATCAACGGAGTGTTCTTTGCCAGACAGTTCAATGACCTGTACAAAGACCCGATAATTTATATCAGTCTGATTTTTATCCTGTATACCCTGTTTATTTTGCTGAAAAATATGATAAGGGCAAAAGAAATAATCTTCGAAGAAGATAAATTTATCATTAAAAACAGGTTCGGGCAAAGAGAAGTCCTTTTCTCTGATATTCTGGGTATCAAATTTTCCAGAGAAAAAAAATACGGCCAGAAAAGAAAGGGAAATGTGAGAAGGGTGGGAATAAAGCTGAAAGAAAGAAAAAGATTGTTAAGAATCCGCCTTAGCGAATTCTGGGATGAAAAAAAATTGGTGCAGGAATTTAAAAATGTCTCTAAAATGATACTAACTAGAATCAGTGACTGATAATAATTTGAAAATATTGCGTAATGTAAAAAAGGTTCACTTCATCGGAATAGGTGGAATCGGAATGAGCGGAATAGCTGAATATCTTCTCAAAAAAGGTTTTTATGTGTCCGGCAGCGATTCGACTCCGAGCAATATTACGGGAAAATTGTCTGAAATCGGGGCGGAGATTTTTGTAGGGCATAGCAAAAATAATATGTCGGAAAATGTGAATCTCGTTGTTTATTCTGCGGCAATAAAAGCTGATAATCCCGAATTGCTTAAGGCAAAAAAACTCGGCATAAATACGATTAAACGTGCGAGGATGCTTGGTGAAATCGTGAATGATAAAATTTTGATTGCAGTCAGCGGTACTCACGGTAAGACGAGTACGACCGCTATGATTTCGAAAATATTGATAGATTGCGGCTTTGACCCGACAGTCTTCGTTGGAGGTGCTGTCGATTTCCTTGAAAGTGGAAATTCGAGAATTGGTGACGGTAAATATGCAGTAGTGGAAGCCGATGAATACGATAGAAGCTTTCTGACTCTGAAACCTGATTTTGCCGTAATCACTGGAATCGATTTGGACCATACCGATATATATGAAAATCTGGATGATTTGAAAAATGCTTTTAAGAAATTTCTTTCTTTAGGAAAAAAAGATTTTAAAGTAATTGGTTATGGTGACGATAAAAATGTTGTTGACCTGATGAATTCTGTGCAAAATAAAAACTGCTTTACATATGGCTTTGAGGCTCATAATAATTATTTGATAAGCGAAACGGATTCTTCGGAGAAGGCAGTTGAGTTCGAAATTAATGAAAATCATATTGAACTTAGCATTCCCGGTAAACATAACATCCTTAACGCTTCAGCTGCTTTTATAATGAGCTTGTTGCTTGATGCCGGTATAAACTGTTCTGTAAGAAGTTTAAAAAGTTTTTTTGGGGTGAAAAGAAGACTCGAATTGAAATATGATGAAAATATTAGAGTCTACGACGATTATGCTCATCATCCGACCGAAATTATTTACTCTTTTAATGCGGTAAGGCAAATCGCAAAATCAAGAGTGGTTACGGTCTTTCAGCCTCATACCTATACAAGAACAAGAGATTTTTACAGGGATTTCGCAAATGCTCTGAAAAATAATGACGTTACTGTATTAATCGATTTATATCCTGCTCGTGAAAAGGAGATTGAAGGTGTAAGTTCAAAATTAATATTCGATGAACTGAAAAAAATGAGTAAAAATGAAATTTATTATTTGAAGGGTTTTGATGAAACTTTGAAAAAATTAAGTGAAATAATTCGTGTAAATGATACCGTGATTTTTCAGGGAGCTGGCGATATAACAGATTTATGCGGTTTATATGTAAAAAATTTAAAACAACAGGAAAATTGAGAAAGGGAAAAATAATATTATTCGTTTTTATGATGGCTGTCATTATCGCTGTCGTGATTTTCTATGCCAACAGGTGGAGGACAAATGTTATTTATGATAAGATTACCGTTAGGGGAAATTTCACCTTGACAAAGGAAGAAATCCTGCTGGCGGCAAATATTAAACAGGATACCGTTATTAATATCGAAGAACTGAACCTTGTGTTCATTCAGGATAGAATCTCTAAACATCCGGAGATTAAAAAAGTTTTCGTAAGCAAAAATCCTCCGAATGAACTTGTGATAGATATTGTGGAAAAAAGACCTCTGGCAATAGTGAACCTTGGCTATCAGCTCAATCTTATCGACGAAGAATGCGAAATGTTCCCGTTTAAAAATTATGAAAAACTTTTCGATTTGCCTGTCATTACGGGAATTAAACAGGTCGCTTCTCAGCAAATCGAAGATAAGTATTATATGAATGACCTGAAAACAGCAGTTTTTATTACGGTAAATGCCTATAAGAAAAGTAAATTTTTATATAACCAGATTTCCGAAATCAATATAGCTGACACGGGAAAAATAATTTTGTATACAAACGATAAATCCGTTCCTGTTTATTTTCCCCGTAATGCCGAAAAAAATATTTCTGATTTGATTTATCAGAACGAAATTCTTTCGAAACTCGTAGTTCTGAAAAATTTTTTCGAGAAATCTTATGCTTCTCTGAATCAGAAAAAGCTGGACTATGTTGACTTAAGGTTCGATAATCAGATAATCGTAAAAACAAATTAATTTTGAAAAATTAAAGCTTACACTATGTCAAAATCAAAAAAAGTTAAAAGTGCAGAAGCTGATGTGATAGTCGGTCTCGACGTCGGTACTACTAAAATATGTGTCATAGTCGCAAGACCAAAAGGCAATAATAGTGTCGATATTATCGGTATCGGTAAAGCCCCGTCTGACGGACTTCATCGCGGACTGGTAGTTAATCCGAGCAAAACGATTGAATCCATAAAAGCCGCTCTCGCCGATGCCGAACTCAATTCCGGTGTTAAAATCACATCCGCTTCCGTTGGTATCGCCGGGCATCATATCAGGTGTATTCAGTCTTCAAGCATAATCGGAATCAATAATCCCGACAGGGTAATTACCGAAGAAGATATGCAGAGACTCATTGACCAGGCAAAACAAATCAGAATGTCGAGCGATTCGAGAATTATTGATGTAATTCCGCAGGAATATATTATTGACGGAAAAGACGGTATATATGAAAACCCCGTGGGTATGTTCGGTGTCCGCCTCGAAGCTAAAGTCAATATCATATCCGGACTTGTCTCGTCTATAGATGATTTGACTAAATGTGTAATGAGCTGTGATATCGACCTCGATGATATAGTGCTCGAACCCATTGCTTCATCCTATTCGGTTCTCGATGAAACCGAGAAAAAAGTCGGCGTCGCAATGCTCGATATCGGCGGCGGAACAACCGATATTGCTGTGTTTAAAAAGGGTATACTCAAGTATACCGCGGGAATTGGTATCGCCGGAAGCCTTGTGACAAACGATATAGTGGAAGCTCTCGGTATTTCCGATAGAGAAGCGGAAAGAATCAAAAGGGAATATGGCTATGCATCAATCTCGGAAATCCTTAGCGACGATGAAATCGTAGTCGAATCCATTAAAGGAAAAATACCGAAGAAAACCAGAAAAAGCATACTCGCCAGAATTATTCAGGCGAGAATGCAGGATATCTTCGAACTCTCGGCTATAGAAATTAAAAATTCACAGATAATGAATGAACTTCACGCAGGTGTTGTGATTACAGGCGGCGGTTCCCTCATAAAAGGAACAAAGGAGCTAGCGGAAGATATCCTGGGAATGGAAGTTAACCTCGGAATTCCGACAGGTCTCTCAGGGGGATTAATCAAAGAAGTCGAAAGCCCGATATTCGCTACAGGCGTAGGTTTGATTTTACACAGAATTAAAACTATGGACGAAGTTAACCGGATGACTTCCTATGAAAAGGGTAAAGCCCGGAGAAAACTTACTCCGAAAGATTTTATTCTGAAAATTAAAAGATGGTTCGACGAATTATAAAAAATGAATTTTAAAGAAATTTCAATATATAAATAATTAAATAGAAAGGGTCAAAAAATGCCAATCCAATTAATACCTGATAGTCTCGACGGTGCGAAAATTAAAGTAGTAGGTGTCGGGGGTGGCGGAGGTAATATCGTTAACTCGATGGTCAACAAAGGCATCGAGGGTGTTGAATTCATCGCGGTTAATACCGACGCTCAAGCACTTGATATCAGCAAGGCAAACGTAAAAATCCAGATTGGTAAAAGCATTACCAAAGGTCTGGGTACCGGTATGAAAGATGATGTCGGTATGAAAGCGGTCGAGGAAACGCGCGACGCTTTAGAAAAATCTCTTGCGGGAAGCGATATGGTATTCATTACCGCGGGTATGGGCGGCGGAACCGGTACCGGAGGTGCTCCTGAAGTCGCTCATATCGCAAAGGGACAGAATGCTCTTGTAGTCGCTATCGTTACGAAACCCTTCGAATTCGAGGGCAGACCGAGGATGGAACTCGCAAATCAGGGACTGGAAAGACTGAAAGAGGAAGTCGACAGCCTTATCGTTATCCCGAATCAGAGAATATTCGAACTGATTAGCGTCGATACCGATAAGAGACAGGCTTTCGAACTGGCTAACAAGGTTCTTTATAATGCTACGAAAGGAATCTCCCAGATAATAACCAAGACCGGCGAGATAAACGTGGACTTCGCAGACGTGAGGACCATTATGAAAGATATGGGCGACGCTATGATTGGTACAGGCATAGCCGAAGGAGAGAACAGAGCTGAAAAAGCGGCACTCGATGCCCTTTCAAATCCGCTGCTGGATGATATAGATATCACAGGCTCGAAATGCGTGCTGGTGAATATCTCCAGCAACGGCTCGATTAAAATGTCCGAAATCGGAAAAATTAACCATATCATACAGAGTAAAGCCGGTGAAGATGCAAAGTATATTCTCGGAATTGTCGACGACAGGGATATGAAGGACGAAATTATGGTAACCGTTATCGCAACGGGTTTCAAAAAAGAATCTGAATCTGCAAAAACTGAAGAGGCTGAAGTCCATGCGAAAAAATATGAGACCGTTATTACAGAGCTTCCCAATGACCAGAAGGGCTACAGCGAACTCGATAAACCCGCGTGGCTCAGAAGAAAAAGTGCGCTTAATATCAGTGACGATTTGAGCGAGGATGTTCCGAAGAAAAAAGAAAAATCGCTCGATGATATCGGTTTCGACATCGGTGACGAGGAAAAATATCTCAAAACTCCCGGTTTCCTCAGACGCCAGATGGACTAAATTGAGTTATAGAAAAAAACTTGAGGCATAAATGAATAGTTGAAACTTGAGAGAGGAAATCAAAGTTTAAAAAGTAGATTGAGAATATAAAAAATCTATGTTGTACATTTGCTGATTGTACATTAAGAAATTTGTTCTCATAATAAATTGCACTTCAACCTTTCCTCTGCCGAGAGAGGTTGAATCCTGCAATCTCCCACAAACGGGGTCCCCCACGACCCCGTTTTCTTTTTTTGATAATAATATCCCCAAATTGTAGAATTGTATACAATTTTTAATTATTGTAAATTCATTGCTGTTCTGTTTTATAAATTATCCTAACTTTTTATGAAAAAATTCAAGTTCCTGTTAAACATAGCAGTTTTATTCTCTTTACTGTATTCCTTTACATCATATTCGCAAAATCTGTACAACGGAATCGACCTCGATACCGTAAAAGCTCAGAAGTTCGATTTGGGCAAAATGTGGACTTTCGATTGTCCCCCCGTTGATTATTTTACGGAAACTTATAACTTCACACCGTCGAAAGTTTGGCTCGATAAAGTCAGAATGTCCGCTCTGAAATTTGCGGACTATTGTTCTGCGTCTTTCATTTCCGAAGACGGACTCGTTTTGACAAACCACCACTGCGGCAGGGAATCGGTTACAGGCGTGGAATTGCCCGGCGAGGATTTGCATAAAAACGGATTTTATGCTGAAACACTGGAAAAAGAAAGAAGGATAAAGGATTTATATGTCGAACAACTCGTGAAAATTACGGATGTTACAAGAGATATTTTGGATGCAATTGAATCCGGTAAAACTGACGATGAAAAAATCGAAAATAAAAAAGCAAAGATAAAGGAACTCGAAGAATCAAACTGCAGGGAATCGGGGATGAACTGCCAGGTCGTTACTTTCTACAACGGCGGCCAGTATTCACTTTACTTTTACAAGAGATATAATGACGTCAGGCTCGTATTTGCACCCGAAGACCAGGCGGGTTTTTTCGGCGGCGACCCCGATAACTTCACTTATCCCAGATATAATCTCGACTGCACTTTCTTCAGGGTCTATGACGAAAAAGGAAATCCTCTGAAAACCCCGAACTATTTTAAATGGAGCCCGAAGGGCGCGGAAATCGGTGAGCCGATTTTCGTAATCGGAAATCCCGGCACAACCAACCGCCTCAATACCATCGCCCAGCTTGAATTCAAGCGTGATATTGAATATCCGCAGGGTCTTGCTACTATCAATAAATATATAGATATACTCGAAGATTTTTGCGAAAAAAATCCTCCGATGAGGAAATATTTCAGCGACCAGATTTTCAGTCTTAAAAATTCACAAAAAGTCTATATCGGGATGATAAAAGGACTTAACGACCCTGTATTAATGGCGAGAAAAAAAGATTTCGAGAAAAATTTTAAATCATCCGTTGAATCCAACCCGATACTTAAGGAAAAATACGGTAACGTATGGAAAGAAATTTCCGAAATTAGAAATGAAATAAGAAGAATAAATCCTAAGCTGACTGCATTCAGAGTGGATGTGAATTCTTCCGTCTATATGCTTGTTGCGGATACATTGGTTAAACTTTCCAGGAAGAATGAAAAGCTCGGCAAGAATTTTATTTCTTCAGTGTACGGAAACGATGTGTTCGGCGAGGATGTCCTGAAACTTGAACTGCAGAATATCATAGATAATGTCGGCTATGATGACAAAGCCGTCAGCGATTTTATTGGTACAAGGTCTGTTGATGAAGCCGCGGAATACCTGCTTAAGAATTCCGCACTTGCTACCCAGGAGAGAGCAAAGGAATTTATTAAAAAATCTCCCGAAGAAATATTAAATTCAAATGACCCGTTCATTAATTTTATTATAAATACTGCGGATACGGTAAAATTGCTGAGTGAAAAAAGCCGCAAGCTCCGGATGACGGAAGAAGTTGCAAATCAAAAACTCGGTAATGCAATTTTCGAAGTTTTCGGAAATTCCATTCCACCCGATGCAACTTTTACGCTCAGAATTTCCGATGGCGTTATTAAACCTTATGATTATAACGGAACTATCGCTCCGCCGAAAACCACATTCTACGGCATTTACGACAGATTCTATTCTTTTGACAAGAAAAACCCCTGGGATTTACCCGCTCTCTGGCTCAATCCTCCTAAAAATTTCAGGCTCGAAACTTACTTTAATTTTATCTCTACATGCGATATCAGCGGAGGAAGTTCGGGAAGTCCTGTAATCAATAAAAATGCAGAAATTGTAGGCCTCGCTTTCGATGGCAACATAGAAAGTCTGCCCGGTGATTTTATTTATACTTCCGAAACACCTACTATGGTGTCTGTCGATTCCGAAGGTCTGAAAGAAGCTATAAAAAATCTGTATAAAGCAGATAGATTAAGCAATGAACTAAAAAACGGAAAAATATCGAAATAAATTTCATAATATTTTTATAAAAAATTAAAAAATTAAATATGACAAAGAAAATCTTCTCATCGTTTTTACTGGTATTATTTGTATTTTCTCTGGGATTTACTTATGCTCAGAATCTCGATACCGTAAAAGCAGGAAAATTCGACAACGGTAAAATGTGGACTTTCGATTATCCGCCTGCGGATTATCTTAACGAAACATACGGCTTCCGCCCTTCACAGGAATGGCTGGATAATGTTAGAATGGCAGCATTGCGTTTCGCTACCTACTGCTCGGCATCGTTCGTTTCTGCTGATGGATTGGTTATGACAAATCACCACTGCGGACGTGAATCGGTTACTGGCGTGGAACAAAAAGGCGAAGACCTTCATAAAAACGGTTTCCTTGCAATGAAACTGGAAGACGAAAGAAAAGTACCCGGACTTTTCGTTGACCAGCTTGTGAAAATTGTTGACGTGACGAAGGAAATTCACGATGCAATTAATACCGGACAGACAAACGAAGAAAAAATCAAAAATAAAGAAAAGAAAATTAAGGAAATTGAAGCCCAGAATACTCAGCCGGGTATGAAAGCTCAGGTTGTTACACTTTATAGCGGCGGGCTTTATTCTCTTTATATCTACAAAAGATATAACGACGTCCGGCTCGTGTTTGCTCCCGAAGACCAGGCGGGTTTCTTCGGTGGCGACCCCGATAACTTCACTTACCCGAGATATAATCTCGACTGCACTTTCTTCAGAGTCTATGATGAAAACGGAAAACCACTTAAAACCCAGCATTATTTCAAATGGAGTAAAAACGGAGCTACTGTCGGTGAACCGATATTCGTCGTCGGTAATCCCGGAAGAACCAGCCGGCTGAATACAGTTGCCCAGCTCGAATATAAACGCGATGTTGCATATCCGGATGTATCTAAGTTCATAGATTTTATGGTGGATTATTATAAAGACGTAATCGCTAAAGACCCCTCGAAAGCAAAAGAATTGAACGATAGACTATTCTCCTATACGAATTCTCAGAAAGTATATAGGGGGATTCTGAAAGGTCTCAATAATGCAGTGATTATGGCTAAGAAAAAAGACTTCGAAAAGAATTTCAGAGCGGCTATAGATGCAAATCCGACACTCAAGGAAAAATATGCCGGCGTTTGGGATAATATCTCGAATGCAAATAAAGAATATGCTAAAGTGTATCCCGAAATTTTCAGCTATCGAGTAAATCCGAATTTAAGTCCTTCTTATTTCGTAATCGCAGATAAGATTATCTCGATGTTCAAGGCTGATAAAACTCCTGCCGAAAAAGACGTTAAGGCTCTTTTCGCTAATACGGATAAAATGTTCGACGATAAATCGCTTGAATTTTTCGTGGAGCTGTTTGCTGCCAAACTCGGCAGGGATAATGCAAACGTGAAAACCTTGACAGGCGGAAATTCCGGCGTGGATGCCGTAAATTATATCTTGAATAACACCGTTCTTACTTCCTACGAAAAAACTATGGAGCTCGTTAATAAAGGCTCAGATGCTTTCTTGAATTCCTCCGACCCCGTGATTTCTTACATCGCTAATTCCAGAGCAAAATATGATGAAATCAGCAAGAAAATAGAAGAGCAGAAAGTCATCGAAAAAGCTAATATCGAACTCCTCGGTCAGGCAATTTATGATGTCTTCGGAACCTCCATTCCGCCCGATGCTACTTTCACGCTCAGAATTTCGGATGGCGTAATTAAATCATACGAATACAACGGCACCATCGCTCCGCCGAAAACCACGTTCTACGGCATCTACGACAGATATTACTCTTTCGGCAAAGAATACCCGTGGGTGCTTCCGGATAGATGGGTCAATCCTCCGAAGGAATTCAATATGTCCGTGCCGTTTAATTTCATTTCCACTAACGATATCATCGGTGGAAATTCCGGCAGCCCCGTTATAAATAAAAATTCGGAAATCGTCGGACTCGCATTCGACGGTAATATCGAGAGCTTGACGGATGAAATCATTTACCTCGACGACAAACCGCATACAGTCTCTGTGGACTCGGAAGGCTTGTTCGAAACCGTAAAGAATATGTATAAAATCGAACGCCTCGCATACGAACTCCGAAACGGAAAAATAAAATAGAAATTTTCTATGTCATCCCGGCCTGCCTATGGCAGGCTAGGGTGACTTGCACTTTCTCGAATAACACTCGCTTACAAATATATTACAAAAACTTGTTTCCAAGCTTAATTAAAAATCCTCGTTCCCAAACTCCAAAAAAATCCTCGTCCCCAATGTTAGTTTGGGAACGGTTAAAGTTTTATTTCATTTTTTCTCCATTTATTTTTAGCTAGAACATCTTTACTTTGCATTCGATGAAAAACTTTCTGGAATATATAAAAGAAAAAATTATTGTATTCGACGGTGCGACGGGCTCGACTCTGCAGACTTATGATTTGAATGCGGATGACTTCGGCGGTAAAGAACTCGAGGGCTGTAACGAATACCTGTGTATTTCAAAACCCGAAGCGGTTAAACGACTTCATATCTATTTTTTAAATGCGGGTGCTGACGTAATCGAAACAAATTCCTTCGGCTCGTCTTCTATAGTGCTGAATGAATATAGTATCGGGCATATGGATTACGAACTCTCCAGAAAAGCCGCTGAGATTGCTAAACAGTGTGCAAATGAATTTTCGGCTAATGCAAAACCGAGGTTTGTCGCCGGCTCGATTGGTCCGACGACAAAACTTCCTTCGCTCGGACATATCGGATTCGATGAAATGTCGGAAAGTTTCTATAGGCAGATGTCGGGATTATTCGACGGGGGAGCTGATATTTTTTGCATTGAAACCTGCCAGGATATTTTGCAGACAAAAGCCGCACTTTCGGCGGCGATGAAAATTTTTAAGAAGAAAAGGAAAAAACTTCCCGTAATAGTTTCCGTGACGGTAGAGACAATGGGTACAATGCTGATGGGTACGGAGATTTCCGCTGCACTTACAACACTGGAGCCGTATGATATAATAGACGTAATAGGTATGAACTGCGCCACCGGTCCGAAAGAGATGGAAGAAAATATCAGGTATCTTTGTCAGAATTCTCCGAAGCCTGTATTCTGTATGCCGAATGCGGGAATTCCGGAAAACATTGGAGGAAAGGCACATTACCATTTGACTCCAGATGAAATGGAACACTGGATGAGTATTTTTACAGACGAACTCGGGGTAAACATTATTGGCGGCTGCTGCGGAACAAATGCAGAGCATATAAAACGTCTTGCTCAAGTTTCACAAAGATTTACACCGAGGGGAAGAAAATTCGAATACACTCCGTCTGTTTCTTCTCTTTATTCGATTTCGCCGATGACTATAAAACCTCCGCCGATTTTGATAGGGGAAAGATGTAATGCAAACGGCTCGAAACAATTCAAAGAGCTTTTAATGAAAGAAGATTACGACGCAATGGTGAATATGGCTAAGGAACAAATCAGGGAAGGTGCTCACGTGCTCGATGTGTGTGTGGCATACGTGGGAAGGGATGAGGTAAAGGATATGGCTGAAGTGGTAAAAAGATTTAATACTTCGGTCAGCATTCCCCTTATGTTCGATTCTACAGAGGTAAATGTTATCGAAACTGCCCTGAAACTGTATGCAGGTCGGGCGATTATTAATTCGATAAATTTCGAGGAGGGAACCAAAAAAGCCGATATGATTTTGAATCTCGCAAAGCAGTTCGGAGCGGCTGTGGTATGCCTCTCGATAGATGAAGATGGGCAGGCATATACACTTGAAAAGAAAATTTCGATTGCAAAGCGTATCCGTGACCACGCCGTTAATGTGCATGGACTCAGGGAGGATGACTTAATATTCGATACGCTTACTTTTCCGCTCGGCTCGGGTCAGGAAGACCTTCGAAAAAGCGGCATGAATACGATAAATGCAATCCGTGAAATTAAAAAAATAATGCCGAAGGCTAAAACAATCCTCGGAATCAGTAACTGTTCCTTCGGTCTGAATACAAAAATCCGACACGTTTTAAACTCTGTTTTTCTCCACTATGCAATCGAAGCAGGGCTCGATATGTGCATAGTACACGCCGGTAAAATTATGCCTCTGTATAAAATTGAAGAAAAAGGCAGAGAACTTTGCCGAGAGCTTATATTCGACGTGCGCAGGTTCGAAGAGCAGTGATGTGCTTTTTAAAGAGGAAGCTTTACGAAAAATTTCGTTCCGCTCTCCGCTGTTGATTCGAATGAGATTTTTCCTCCCAGATATTTCTCGGTAAGCAGTTTCATGCTGTATGTCCCGAGTCCCCTGTTTTTTTCCTTCGTAGAAAATGACCTTAAAAAAATCTGCAGCTGAATATCCCTTGGTATGTATGCGGGATTGCTTACCCATATCGTGATTTCATTATCGTCATTGTAACAACCGATTTTTACTTTTCCGTGTTTCGGTGTGGCTTCGAGCGCATTCTTTAGCATGTTGGTTATTACTCTTTTTAATAATTTTACGTCGGTTGTAAATGTTATGTCGGAGGAATCTCTGTCTATTATTACTGAACGGTCTGTCGCTATCGGATTATATAAAATTTTTACGACTGCATCTCTAATCAAATCGATTGATAATATGTTATCCCTCTTAAGCTGCAGTTCGTTGTTTTCTGCGGCTATCAGCTCTCTCTGAGCTGTAATTTCTTCAACGAGTTCTCCGCTCATCGTATCTGCTAAGCTGATGAATTTTTTCAGCTCTTTTTCATCCTCTATGCCTTTCATAATTTCGATTATACCCCTTAAAGTACCTGCCGTGTTTGCTACATCGTGAAAAAATATCCTCTCCAGTGCCTTCCTCCTCTTCTCGCTGCTGATATCGTTTAAGGAAAGAATGATATACTGCTTTTCATTTATGAAAAACGGAGTTGCCATAACTAACATATCGAAATTTATTGTCTGACCTTTAATCACTGAAGCTATCCTGCATTCGTCCTTTGCGGGTGAGTTTGTTTCCTGGCATTTTATTATCGTATTAACCGCTCCGCAGTGCTTACAGCTTTCCGATGTCCCGCATCCGTTCCCCGACCCTCCTGTATAAATACAGTTTATGGCTTCACCCACCCTATATCCAAGTATCTCTTCAAGCGAATTCGCTTTTAAAAGTTCGAGTAATCTGTCGTTCGAGTATACTATCTGCCTTTCAGGATTTAAAATTGAAGCAATGTACGGTAACGAGTTGACAATCTCCTTTATATTTTCCAGACTTTCAAACCTACGGAAATCCCTAATCAGTTCTTCTTTTTTAACCTTATCGACTGGAATGTATTTTGATTCCATATATTATTAATAATCCGTGAAAATTAACAAATCATTCATTATACCAAAAATATTTTTTTATTTCAGTGTATAAATGTTATTAATTCTAAAATATTTTACAATTTTTTGTTATTGGTTTTATTGATTCAAATTTTTAATTCTATAAATAAAAGATATAATTAACAGTAAATTATTAAATCCGATAGTAAGAGTCGTATTTTCGGAACTTTACATTTTTCTTTACGGTTAAAACTTGTAAATTAATGTATTTAAAAATGAAAATGAGAATTTTATTAATATTTATCGGTATTGCTTATTATATAAACCTGTTTCCTCAGGATAAGGGTGAAATAAATGGAAGAATTGTCGATAAGATGACTCAACAACCCGTAATCGGCGGGATTGTCGAAATTGCTCAGCTTAAATTGAAAACAGGCTCGGACGACAACGGTTATTTTATTTTATCCGGTATACCTGCCGGGGTCTATTCGGTTCAGTTCAGCTCTGTCGGATATGTGCCTCTGATTAAAGATTTCATTTCTGTAAACTCAAATTCATCTTTGAATATTCTTGCAGAACTGGAACTTATATCTACGGACGAAATAAATGTTGAGGCGCTGCGATTCGAAAAGCCCATAGATATTTCAAATTCCTTTAAAAATTTATCTTTCGAGGAAATAAGAAGAAGCCCGGGCGGCTTCGAAGATATCGGAAGGGTAATACAGACTCTACCCGGTGTATCGTTCGTCAATGACGGAAGAAATGATTTAATCGTTCGAGGTGGCTCACCGGCAGAAAATCTTTTCCTCGTTGACGGTGCTCCGATACCTAATATAAATCACTTCGGCTCTCAGGGTACGACGGGAGGTCCTACGAGCATCATTGATTTGAATTTCATCCGTGAAGTGAATTTTTTGACCGGCGGGTTTTCTGCGAGATATGGCGATAAACTTTCATCCGTGCTCGATATTAAATTACGAGAAGGTAACAGGAACAGATTTATGGGTAATATTAATCTCAGTGCTACCGGATTCGGTGGAATTCTCGAAGGTCCCATCGGCAGTTCAGAAAAAGGTTCTTGGCTTTTCAGTATCAGGCGAAGTTATCTGGATTTTGTTTTCAATGCGGTGGGCTTTGGTTTTATTCCTGAATATAATTCGTTGCAGTTAAAAGGAGTGTATGATATTAATCAGAATAATATTTTTACTGTGAATTTCATAGGTAATATCGATAAAGTGAGATTCAATAATGATGATATCGAGGATAAACAAAATAACGAAAATATTTTGAAAAATAATCAGTATGGTTACACTAATTCATATGAACTGAAATCGCTTTTGTCGAATAAATCCTTTTCAAGAATAATTTTATCGAGAAGCTATTCGAATTATGACTATTCGGGCAGAGATGCAAATTTTGTCGAAAAATTCAAGAATCTCTCTGAAGAAGGACAAACGGTTCTGAAAGCCGAGTATAATCTGATACCTAATAGTAACAGCGAGATTTCTTTCGGCGCCGAAGGTAAATTGATTAATTTCAAAAATGAAATTAAAACTGCCCAGGATACCTTGTATACAATCGACCCTCAGACAGGTAACCGGTATGTAATTCCTGCACTCGATTTTAATACTACGAATACGACTTTTAAATTGGCATCTTATGTCCAACTGACACAGAGTCTTTTAAATAGAATAAAAATCAATCTCGGCCTGCGTTATGATTATTTCGATTTCATCAATAAGAAAAACTATATTTCACCGAGAGCATCCGCAACCATTAGCATTTTGCATAATTTCAATTTGAATTTCAGCTATGGTATTTTTTACCAGTCACCTTCGTATATCTGGCTCGTCTCGAATTCCAATAACCGTGATTTGATGAATATCAGGGCAGACCATTATATCGCCGGTATTGAATACATCTTAGGAAAAGATTCAAGAGCAACCGTTGAAGTGTATTATAAAAAATATAAGGACTATCCTGCGAGTTCATTGAGACCTTACTTTATTCTTGCAAATAACGGCGGAGATTATGAGAATACATCGAATTTTGGACTTGAACCTCTCGTATCGGAGGGTATCGGTTACGCAAAAGGAATTGAATTATTTTTCCAGAAAACCCTCTCGGAAAAATTTTATGCGACGGCTAATCTTTCATTGTTCATGGCTAAATATACCTCCCTCGACGGAATTGAAAGAGCAAGTAATTTTGATAATGGTGTGCTTTTTATTGCGAACGGAGGCTATATTGCCGGAAAGGGCTGGGAGATTTCTTCGAAATTCAGATACGTCGGCGGCAGACCTTTTACACCGATAAATCAGTTTGACGGGACGCAATTAATTACACAATATAATTCCGACAGGTTGCCGGATTATTACAGCCTCGATATAAGGGTAGATAAAAAATGGAGCTTTAAAAAGTGGTCTCTCGTAACATATATAGATATACAGAATATTACGGGAAAGAAAAATATTACAAGCTATAAATGGAATAAATATACAAGAGAAATCGAATCGAATAAGAGCTTGGGTGTTTTTCCGACTGTCGGAATAAATGCGATGTTTTAAAAGCAAAAGCTAGAAGTTAGAAGTAAGGATAAAGAATTCAAAAGGCAAAATATATAATTTCTATTATAAGTGTCTCATTCAGAATTCAGCATTCAAAATTCGGAATTTATTTATCCGCGTATTTATTTCTCTCTTTAAAAATTCCCTTAAATTTTTTAGGTTATTTGATTATTAAATAAATAGTATAATGAAAAAATATATTATTATTGGTTTTGCTTTGTTTATTTTGACCAATATTTCTCCGGCACAGTTTTTTAACAAGTTCTCGCTTTTCGGAGGTCCTATGGTCGGCTGGCAGGTGCCTCAGGTAACCGATTTGAATGATGAAATGAGAAAAATCGGTATTCCTGAATTTTCCGGCAGCGGATATTTAACCCTTGGCGGTGGCGGTTATATCGACATCCCGCTCGTTGCAGGCTTGAGAGTCGGTGCGTTCGGCACGGGATTTACAGAAGATAAAGTATCGACCCCAACGGCTTCGGCAAATCCGATTAAAACAGCTAAATTTTCTTTGCGTTATGCGGCCATCTCGATAGAATATAATCGTAAAATCTCAAAACACTTCGATTTTACTATAGGAAGTAATTTTGGAGTCGGAACTACCAAGCTTGCTTTATCGCAGTTTAATTCGAATACTTCTATATGGAATGTTACTAATGACACACTCTTGACCAATAGCTATACAAATACTTATTCATCTACAACATTCACCCTGAATCCACAGGTCGGCATCGGTTATTTTGTTACAAAATTCATGTATCTGAAATTAAATGCAGGATATATGCTGACTCTCAGAGGAGATTGGAAACTCGAGGATGTGCTGGTTGTTAAAAGTGTTCCGTCAGGAATCAAAGCCGATGGATTCAATTTTAATCTTGGAATAAACTTCGGGCTGTTCACGGATTAAAGTAATTTAAATTCTGATGTAAATTTAATTTTTTTGATAATGAAAAATATTTTTATCACCGGCGGTGCCGGATTTATTGGAAGTAACTTTGTAAAATTTGTCCTGAAAAAATATGACTATAAGGTCATAAATTATGATAAACTTACTTATGCGGGAAACCTTGAAAACCTTATTGATATAGAAAAACATCCGAATTATAAATTCGTGAAAGGCGATATATGCGATAAGGATTTTGCCGAGAAAATAATTAAGGAAAATAATGTCGATACTATTGTAAATTTCGCCGCCGAATCGCACGTGGATAGAAGCATACTCGGTGCAAAAGAATTTATAGTTACCAATGTTCTCGGTACACAGACTCTTCTCGATATTACAAAAAATCTCGGAATCGAAAAATATCTGCAGGTCTCCACGGATGAAGTCTATGGTTCACTGCCTGAAGATAAAAAAGAATTGAAGTTTACAGAAAATACTCCAATAACTACGAACAGTCCTTATTCTGCAAGTAAAGCATCAGCGGATTTGTTATGCAATGCCTATTATCATACACACAAATTACCTGTCTTGGTAACGCGTTGTTCAAATAACTATGGTCCTTACCAGTTCCCCGAAAAGCTTATCCCGCTTATGATCGCAAAGGCACTCGACGGAGAAAAACTTCCCGTTTATGGAGACGGGAAAAATGTCCGTGACTGGCTCTATGTGGAAGACCATTGCTCAGCTATTTGCGAAGTCCTTCATAAAGGTAAAATCGGTGAAGTTTATAATATCGGCGGAAACAACGAATGGTATAATATTGATATCGTAAGGATTATTTTGAAATTACTCGGGAAATCCGAAGACCAGATTTCTTACGTAAAAGACCGACCCGGTCACGATAGAAGATATGCTATAGATTCTACTAAAATACAAAATGAACTCGGGTGGAAGCCTGCATTTCAGTTTGAAAATGGCATAGAAGCAACCATAAAATGGTATGTCGAAAATGAAAATTGGTGGCGGAAGGTAATGAGCGGGGAATATATGAAATATTATGAAAAGAATTATTCCTCAAAAATGGTTTGAAAATTAAAAATATAGGTCTTAAATTCATAGATTATAAACTAAAATAATTATGTCAATAAAGATTGAAAATTTAACGAAGTATTACGGGAATAATCCCGCAGTTAAAGATATTTCATTTGAAGTGAAAACAGGTGAAATTGTCGGCTTTCTGGGTCCTAACGGGGCCGGAAAAACCACGACAATGAAGCTTATTACTACTTACTTATCCCAGAACAGCGGAAAAATATTCGTTGACGGAATTGATACACAGGCTGACTCGCTGGCTGTAAGAAAAAAAATCGGTTACCTTCCGGAACAAAATCCGCTTTATTCGGATATGAATGTCATCGATTATCTGAAGTATGCGGCTGAACTTCAGTCCGTGGAAAAATCGAAAATTAACGATGCCGTAAAAAAAATGGTGAAAGTATGCGGTCTCGAAGATGTCAGGCATAAAGATATTGGTGAGCTTTCGAAAGGCTTCAGGCAGAGAGTCGGATTGGCTCAGGCTATGATTCATAATCCCGAAGTGCTTTTACTCGATGAACCGACCTCGGGACTTGACCCGAATCAGATTATTGAAATCAGAAAACTTATCAGAGATCTCGGAAAACAAAAAACCTTGATACTCTCGACTCATATCCTCCAGGAAGTGCAGGCTACCTGCGGTAGAGTTATAATAATTAACAACGGTGAAATAGTTGCCGACGGAACTACCGATTCCCTGCAGAAAAAATTCCAGGGACAGCTGGTGATTTCTCTGACATTGAAAAAAGACCCGAAAGCAGGAAAAGAAAAAATTATCAGTATGTTCGAATCTGTTAACGGGGTCGAAAAGGTTAGAATTACATCCGATACTCCGGAAGTCTGGAACATCGATATTTCCGCTAATAAAGGCTCGGATGTCCGCGATGCTATCTTTAAAAAAGTTGTATCGAACGATATGGTTCTCCTCGACCTGCATCAGGAAGAGACATCATTGGAAGATATTTTCAGAAAGTTAACAACTCAATAATTATTAAATATGAATAATATATTAACAATATTTAAAAAAGAATTAAAATCCTATTTTTATTCGCCTGTAGCCTACATTGTTATCGTGGTTTTTCTTATTATAACAGGATGGTTCTTTACGAGCACACTGTTCGTGGCAGGCGTGATTACAATGAGGAATGTTTTTGATATCATTCCGTTTATTCTGTTATTCTTCATTCCCGCGATTTCTATGAGAACTTTCTCGGAAGAAAAGAAATCTGGTACGATAGAGTTACTCTTAACAAAACCAATAACCGACTATGATATTATCCTTGGCAAATTTTTCTCTACGCTGACGCTTGCGGTCTTGACTTTTATTCCTACCGTTATTTATGTGGTCAGCCTGAAATTGCTTGGTCCCCTCGATATAGGCTCGATATTCAGTGCTTATTTGGGATTAGTCTTAATGGCTGGATTGTATATCAGTATCGGACTCTTTGCATCATCATTGACTGAAAATCAGGTTGTTGCGTTCATTATAAGTTTTCTGATTATCTTTGCCCTTTTTATGATGAACAAGATATTAATGTTCGTACCGCCGATTCTTGTTCCTATTATAGAATTTATCAGTACGGATTTTCATTTTTCAAGTATCTCAAGAGGCGTTATAGATACAAAAGACCTGATTTATTATTTCAGCGGTATTTATATTATGTTATTGCTTACTAAGACTTCACTCGAAGGACGTAAATGGTAAGCTAATTTTATTTCTTAAATAAATTAAGAGCAAATAAAAATTTTATGAATAAAAAAGATATTAAAAAAGATATTCTGATTAAAGTCGCGATAATAATCGGAATTATTATTGTGGTAAATGTTATATCCAAACGAATATTTACCAGAGTGGATTTGACAAAAAATAAAAGTTATACTCTCTCTGCAATTAGTAAGGATATTGTAAGGAATCTGAGCGATAAACTTGTCGTTAAAGCATATTTTAGCGATAACTTACCGTCACCCTACAATAATTTAAGGAGAAACCTGCAGGACATTTTGAACGATTACAGGTCGTATTCGAATGGAAACTTGAATTATGAATTTCTGAATCCATCGGGTGAGGGTGAAACAGAGCAGGGTGAGCTGGAAAAGGAAGCATCTAAATATGGAATACAACCCGTTCAGATACAGGTTGTCGATAACGATAAACTTGAAGTGAAAAAGGCATTTCTCGGAATGGTTTTCCTTTATCAGGGCAAGCAGGATGTGATTCCTGTTATACAGTCGATGGGAAATATAGAATATGAAATAACAAGCATGATAAAAAGACTTACGGTTGAAAAGAAAAAGAAAATTGGCTTCTTACAGGGCCACGGTGAATATGATTATACAAAATTCAATCAGATAAATGCAGTCCTGAACTCGCAGTATGATGTCGTAAGGGTTGAAGTTAGTAAAAATACGCCGGTACCTCCCGATGTTGATGTTCTGATTGTTATGGGTCCGAAATCCGAATTTCCCGAATCGCATAAATTTATGATTGACCAGTTTATTATGCGCGGAGGTAATATAGCGTGGATGATTAATAAAGTTGTTCCGAATTTCCAACAGCAGATTGTAATAGGAGATATTGTAAAAACAAATCTGGATGATATGCTTGCAAATTACGGCATAGTTATTTCGAATGATTTGATAAGGGATTTACAATGCTCGGCTGTTCAGGTTCAGTCGCAAATCGGAATTCCGATTTCCATCAGTTATCCGTATTTCCCGAGCGTAACCAATATTGACAGGGAAAATCCTGCTTTTAAAAATATTCAGTCTGTAATTCTTTCGTTTGTCAGTTCTCTGGATATAAACCAGGCCGCCGCTAAAAATATTTCCGTAAAGCCGTTATTAAAAACCTCTGACAAATCAGGCAAAGCTGAAGGATTTTTTATACTGAATCTTGAGCAATACCAGAACCTGACCAAAAAAGCTGCCGATACCCTTTTCAATCAGAAAGGTTTTGTGGTTGGTGCAGTATATGAAGGTAAGTTCAGTAGCTTCTATGGCGGGAAGGAAATACCAAAGGACACAGCTCAGGATGCAAACCCTTTTACCGGACAGAAAATTGATTTTTCGACAAAAGAATCGAAACAAGTTGTTTTCGGTGATGGTGATTTTGCTAATGAAGAACAAAGACCGCCTAAAGACAATCTGGTGTTTTTTGTGAATATGGTTGATTTCCTTGCGGATGATATCGGTCTTTCGGAAATTCGAGGAAAAGACACATCGGAATCTCCAATCGAAGAGACATCCGATGCGACCAAAAAGTTTGTAAAGTATTTTAACCTTATAGTTCCGCCTGCATTGGTTCTTGTGGTCGGATTCTTCATCTGGAATAAACGAAAATTAAGAAAGAAAAATTTGCAATCAAAATAAATTATGAAGGTAAATAAAACTTATATATTAGCGGCTGTATTCGTGGTCCTTGCTGTCCTCGCTTATTTTATTACGACGGACAGGGGAGAAAAGACAGCTACATATAAACTTGAGAAACAACTTTTTGAGGTTGATTCTGCTTTAATCGATAAACTGGAAATCGAACAAAACGGAAAGAAAGTTACTTTGGTTAAATCAGGAGTCGAATGGAGGCTTTCGCAGCCCGTCGACTATTCTGCTTATCCTCAGTTTGTCGCTGCTGCTTTATCGGATTTGAAAAAATATAAACTCGAAAGCAAGGTCTCCGATAATCCGAGCAATAAAGACAGATTCGGCTTTAATGATACAAACCTTGTTAAAGTAACCGTATATCAGGGACAGAACCTGATGGGAACTATGATAATCGGGCATGCGGCAAACGGTCCTTCACAGACGTTTATAAAGAGTCCCGAATCTAACGAGATATTTCTTGCTAATGATTTCCTGCGTAGCAATTTTGCTAAAGAGAGTATTTACGATGACTGGAGGGATAAGCTAATACTTAGTATATCAAAAGCAAGCATAACTTCGATTGATTTTATATCTCAATCTGAAAAATATTCAATTACGCGTGATTCTGCGGGTACATATCGTTCGGGAAAAGATTCCTTGAATACACAGGTCGTTGATGGTGTTTTTTCTATGCTGCAAAATTTTAACACGCAGGGCTTTAAAGACACAACAATCAGCGATGATACTAAATTTGATTATACTGTGAAAGTAAATGCCGATAAGGTTTATTTGATTAATTTCTTGAAAATCGGAGAAGGCCCTAATCCGAAATTTTTATTGAAAGTGTCGGATAAAAAACAAATATTCGTCGTCGATGAAAACTTTTTGAAATTGCTGTTTAAAAATAGAAAAGAACTGGTTGTTTCATAATGATATTTCATTTGACTTGAACTTTTTACTTAATTTTTGTTGTTTGTATAAATACTAGCGTTAATAATGTTATATTTAATATCCCTAATATTAGTCAGTTATTTTGTCGGCTCTATTCCGTTTGCTTTTCTTGTCGGTAAAGTTTTCAAGAATATTGATTTACGCAGACACGGAAGCGGGAATCTCGGCTCTACCAATGCTTTCAGAGTATTAGGGACTCCTCTTGGTATTTTTGTGCAGATTCTTGATATTGGAAAAGGTTTAATAGTTGTACTGCTGTTGTCGAGTTTCTTTTACCATAATCTGCCGTTTACGAATTTAACTCCGTTTGATGATATAACGGTCTTAAAAATTATTGCCGGTATTTCAGCCGTTATAGGGCATACTTTTTCGTTTTTTATGGGATTTAGAGGGGGAAAAGGAATCAATACAGCTCTTGGTATGCTGATTTCCTTGTCTCCCGTCGATGTTTCCATAAGCCTTGGTTTCTTTTTACTTGTTTTGATTTTCTCGGGGTATGTGTCTTTAGGCTCCGTTGTCGCATCGTTCATTTTTCCGATGACTATGTTTATTCGTGAAAATATTTTTAACGTGGATATTTACGGTTATAATACCCTGATATTTTTTAGTATAGCAGTATCGGTATTTTTGATTTATAACCACAGGGCGAATATAAAAAGATTGTTAATCGGAACTGAAAACAGGTTTGATAACTTGTGGCTCATTAGGATTTTCAAGATAAAAGCTCCTTTCGCAAAAAAATAAATTTACAAAATGAAAATTGCAGTACTTGGTGCCGGTGGGTGGGGGACAACTCTCGCTATATTATTGCATAGAAACGGTCATAATGTAACATTATGGGAGTATAACAGCGAATATGCAAGTACATTAGAAGAATACAGGGAAAATTTTTATTACCTGCCGAAAATAAAAATTCCCAAAGGCATTAAAATTACTAATGACCTTGAGTATGCCGCTCGTGATAAAAATATTATACTTGTCTCTACCCCTACACAGTTCATAAGAAATAATCTGAGCCCTCTTAAGAATTTTCGTTTTAAAAATGAAATAATAGTCAGTGCGGCAAAAGGAATAGAAAACGATTCCTTGATGCTCGTGTCTGATATTATTCTGGATGTATTCAGTTATTCCAAAAAAGAAAAAATTGTTTCGCTTTCGGGACCATCGCATGCGGAAGAAGTCTCCAGAAGAGTACCTACTGCAGTGGTATGCGCCGCTGTTAATCATAAAACCGCCAAAAATGTTCAGGAGGTTTTTTCAAATAACTATTTTAGGGCCTACTCCAGCTCGGATTTAATCGGAACCGAAATTGGAGGCGCATTGAAAAACGTAATTGCGATTGCCGCAGGAATATCTGTAGGAGCCGGATTCGGAGATAATACAATTGCAGCTCTTATGACAAGAGGTATAAATGAAATAATGAAATTAGGCCTTGTCTTGAAAGCAAAAAGAGAAACCTTCTTCGGTTTGTCCGGTATCGGAGACTTGATTGTTACATGTAATTCGAAACATTCGAGAAATAGATACGTCGGTCAACAGATAGGAAGCGGAAAAAAACTGAGTGTCGTTTTAAAGGAAATGAAAATGGTTGCCGAAGGTATAGCTACTACTAAATCCGCATTTGAACTGTCAAAAAAATTTAAAATAGAAATGCCAATCGTTGAAGAAGTCTATGCCATTCTGTTTGAGGACAGAAGCCCGCACCAGGCTGCCGTAAATTTAATGCAGAGAAATCTTAAACAGGAAACTGATTAACAATACCGGTTAATCCTGTTTTATGTATAGAAAAAATATCCTTGATTTCTTTATATCAAATTATTAACTAAATGCAAATAAATTATTAAAAAAAGTTATTTGGTCTAAAATAAAAGCCATTGACTTAATTATTTAAAATTCTTATATTTGTAATTCCTAACGAAAAACGTTCTTTAAGATAAGCCAGAGTTTTTAAAAAAAACTTATAATTATAATTTTTCGTGTCAATGTGAATTGAGTTAAAGCATCAGGTTAAACTCCCAAGTTTAAATTACTATGGAGAGTTTGATCCTGGCTCAGGACGAACGCTGGCGGCGTGCTTAATACATGCAAGTCAACTTGTCTTATAGTAGCAATATTGTAAGAAGAGTGGCGCACGGGTGAGTAACACGTAGGTAATCTACCCTCAGGACTGACATAATTCAGCGAAAGCTGGACTAATATCAGATAATGCAGTGAGCTGGCATCAGCTTGCTGTCAAAACTTCGGTGCCTGAAGATGAGCCTGCGGTCCATTAGGCAGTTGGCGGGGTAATGGCCCACCAAACCAACGATGGATAGCTGGTCTGAGAGGATGATCAGCCACACTGGAACTGAGACACGGTCCAGACTCCTACGGGAGGCAGCAGTAAGGAATATTGCTCAATGGCCGAAAGGCTGAAGCAGCAACGCCGCGTGAAGGATGAAGGGATTTTTCTTGTAAACTTCTGTAAGAGGGGAAAAATATCCCGGTTTACCGGGATTGATTGTACCTTCAGAGTAAGCCCCGGCTAACTACGTGCCAGCAGCCGCGGTAATACGTAGGGGGCAAGCGTTGTCCGGATTTACTGGGTGTAAAGGGTGCTCAGGCGGGTTTGTAAGTCAGAGGTGAAACTCCGAAGCTTAACTTCGGAACTGCCTTTGATACTGCAATCCTGGAGTTTGAGAGAGGCGAGTGGAATATCTGGTGTAGCAGTGAAATGCGTAGATATCAGATAGAACACCAATGGCGAAGGCAGCTCGCTGGCTCAATACTGACGCTAAAGCACGAAAGTGTGGGTAGCAAACAGGATTAGATACCCTGGTAGTCCACACCCTAAACGATGAATACTAGATGTTGGTCTCTTTTGAGGTCAGTATCACAGCTAACGCATTAAGTATTCCACCTGGGAAGTACGATCGCAAGGTTGAAACTCAAAGGAATTGACGGGGGCCCGCACAAGCAGTGGAGCATGTGGTTTAATTCGATGCAACGCGAAGAACCTTACCTAGGCTTGAAAAGCAAGTTAAAGCGGATGAAAGTCCGTGTGCCGAAAGGCGAACTTGTACAGGTGCTGCATGGCTGTCGTCAGCTCGTGCCGTGAGGTGTTGGGTTAAGTCCCGCAACGAGCGCAACCCCTGTCCTTAGTTGCCATCAGATAATGCTGAGCACTCTAAGGAGACTGCCTACGCAAGTAGTGAGGAAGGTGGGGATGACGTCAAGTCCGCATGGCCCTTACGCTTAGGGCAACACACGTGCTACAATGGCTATTACAAAGGGCTGCAATACCGCGAGGT
>CAZCSV010000008.1:0-80828 GCA_964501535.1 uncultured Ignavibacteriaceae bacterium
TAAAAATATCAAGAATTACGCTCTTCGATGTGTACTAAATATCGGGGGAGGATCAATTTTATTATCTGCTATTTCGTTCACTTCCCAGTTTAACCAGTCCATAAGCTCATTATGTCTATCTGGGATTGGATTATCTCCCAATAAATTATAAGCAATTTCATTTTCAACTCTAATTCTATCTATCCATAAATCGCAGTATCCATACCAATAAATTTCAAAATCAAGACGGTCATAAAAATTATCTTCTGTGCTTGTAAAATTTGAAGGAAGAAGTTTTAATGTATTTTGAATTGTTGGATAAGTTTGAATAAATTCACCGTAATAATTACCATATGATTGTAGAAAATCTTGAGCATGAATTACAATTGATGGCAATTCACCTACATATGTATTATTACTATATTTCACAATTCTTATTTTACAAACAGGCCAATCACCATGATATATAAATACATCAGTATTAATTTTCATCCTCGGCATTAAATACCACCAATCATCAATTACATCTATACCATTATTCCATTGCTCAGTATTCGCTCTTAATCCTGAGATCATTAAAAGCCCATCAGGAAAAATCACAGGTGGTATGGCGGCAATAAACTTTCTGCCTTTTATGAACTCTGTTCCCGGACCCGATGGTATTGTCATTTCAAAATCCACACTATAATTTTGTTCATAATTATTATATCCGTATAAATAGTAATTATTATTTAACAAAGACATTTCACACTGATAATCACTTCGTTTTCCAAAGCCGAGATAATTGATTTTCACCCTGTCTAATTCGGTGATTAAGTGATTTGTTGAAGAACTATTATAATTATCATCAATTTTTTGATTTACTGCACCAATATATCCATTACCAGTTTCTCTTAAATCCCCCGTCACATCTATTACATGCCAGCCGTTATTTGTTGTATTTAAACAACCTGAGTATTTATGCCAGGTATTCACACCTAAATCCTGAAACTGACTATAATTATTTTTCATCCATCCGTTATCAACCGCACCTATTCTAAACATATTTCTCGGGTCTTGTGCATTTACATCTTTCAAAAAAGAAAAATTAATGGTTAATACCATTAATAATACAAATACAAATAAAAGATCGATTTTTGTTTTCATGAAAATAAAATTTAAAGATTAATAAAAATTATTAAATACTTTAATACAGTGAAATACTAAACGCTTTTACTATTTGCGCGTTCTTTGCGTCCCGATGTTCTTTATCGGGATTATCTGTCTGCCACGGTAGACACAAAGAACGTGTTATTTGTTCATAACCTCCTTTCTTAAAATTTACATAATGATTATATTAAAGTAATAAAAAGGGCGGGACATTTTCATTTTGTCAAATGAAATAATCCATTTATAAAATCCTGCCCGGACAATTATATTTGGTAACCCTGCCCTTTTTTCAATTCAGAATTCTTAATTATGAATTCTGAATATTTAAACCTATTTTATTAAAATTAATTTTTTAGTATCTATTATCATTTCATTTACAAATAAAGTATAGAAATAAATTCCTGAAGCAAAATTATTACCATTAAACTTGACTTCGTATATTCCCGGTGCTTGTTTTCTTTTTACTAATGTTTCAATTTCTTTTCCTAAAATACTATAAACAACTATTCTAACTTCTAATTTCTGGCTTCTAAATTCTGTTTTTGATATTTGGTATTTGATATTTGTTATGGTATTAAATGGATTAGGATAGTTTTGATAAAGAACAAAATCTGATACGTTATTAATTATTTGTTCTTTTATATTTAAATATATTGTAGTATCAAGACCTCCAGTTGTCGTATGCACTCCACCCATTCCTGCTATTGGTCCAATATCACTGACATATACCCATCCATTGTTTTTATTAGTAAAACTAATATAATAATATTGTAAGAATTTTACTATATTTGTATCCGGAAGTTGATAGCCCCAATTAGTTCCTCCATTCGTTGTTTTCCAAATAAGCCCTTTTCTACTATAAAATGGATTAATATACATTTGACCTCCGCATCCCCAAATTGTATCTCTATTTAAAACACAAAAATCCAACATCCAGGAATAGTTAATTTGACCTCCTGACGGCAATGTCTGAATAGTCCAGTTATATCCACCGTCTGTTGTTTTTTTCATTGCAGTTCCACATTTCCAACCTGTCAGACTGTCAATGAATTGCATTTTAGAAAATGGTTCTGACATAATTTGAAGCCAATTCTCTCCTCCGTTTGTGGTTTTGTATGTATTTGAACCGGTGCAACAAAATCCTATTCGTTTATTATAAAAATATACTCTATCGAATTGCGAGCCTGAAGACAACTGAAATTTCAAAGTCCAATTTATACCACAATTTGTTGTTAAATACAATTGTGGTTGACCAAATCCTGTGCCCGCGGCAATCCAAATAGTATCATAATTTAATGAATGCATATAATAAGCATTAATTTGATTAAATGGGTATCCGGGATAAAATAAACGAGACCAGTTCAATCCGTGATTTGTGGTTTTTAATAGAGAGTTAGATTCACATATCAACACTGTGTCTTTATTTAATGGTTGAACTTTTTTTAAAGAGATTGTATCGTAACTCAAACTTACAGACCAATTATCACCGCTGTTTGTTGTAATTAAAACTTTCCCATCATTATTATATGGTCTCCACGTAATGATAAAACCGGTTAAACTATCCGAAAATGCCATATCTCTTATTGACTGCCCGTTTGTATTATAAATATACTGCGGATTCCAGCTACCGACAAGGGTATCTTGAAAATTGAATGCGACGAAAAATATTAATATTAATATATATAATAAAAAAACGACCGTTTTTCTTTGAATTGTATTTTTTTTCATTACAATTTTTTTTAATAAAAGTATATGAAAATTTGTATATATCCAATATTACAATGATTCTTTTTTAATATCAAGTAAAAACATAATTAGCGGGATTATCGAAAAGAAAATTACATAATTCGTTTATTGAATTGTTTATACGATAATTATCTTTTTTACTGTAACTTCAATAATAGTATTGTCAGTGATTTTTTACTAACTAATTAATATATATATTTATATTTTCATTTATTACATTAAAATATATATAATTGCACTTTTTAACAGTAACTTAATATATAAGATTGACATTGATTTGTAGATTTAAAATAATTTATGAGATTATCTAATCAATTAAAATCCCTTATGGGCAGTATAAGCTGTACAGGAAAAGTAATTTTAAAAAAGTGTAGAATATCATAATAATGTATATAAAATTAGTTATTTTATATCGAATTTACAATTAATAATTATAATATTAGAAGTCATTCTTACATAAAAAATAAAGCAAATAGAGTAATTTACAAAATAATATTAACTTTAATACTTCTTTTTCTGGTATAATACCTATAAGAAAAGACTTCCCGTCTTTTCCCCCTAAAAAAGAAAAGAAGCCACCCAATATGTATTCACCTAAAGTATCAGAGGACCTTGTTCCTCGGTTGTACAAATTAGCAAAAGAGCAAGGACGTCCGATGACAAAGGTCTTGGACGGATTAAGCAGATAGAGTTTAACAATTTAATATAATGGCATTAAGAAGCCAGAAAACAAAACCTTCCGGCTTTATTTTTTTATATTACAAGTTAATTAATCTACTTTATCAAAACCATTTTCTTTGTTTCAGAATAATTTTCTGTCTCTAATTTATAAAAGTAGACTCCACTTGGATATTTACTTGCATCGAATGTTGCCTCATAAGTTCCCGGGGATTGTTTTTCATTCACAAGTGTTTCAATTTCTTTTCCTAAAATATCAAATATTTTGAGTTTAACAAATATGTTTTTAGGTAAAGTATATCGAATTTTAGTCAATGGATTAAATGGGTTTGGATAGTTTTGTGATAAGCTAAATTTTGTTGGAACTTCTGGTTCTTTATTTTCAATTCCTATAAATTGATTATTAACATATATCGTATCAGAAATTGTTCCGGTATTTCCTAGATCTTCAAGTATTATTAGTTGGCTATTATTCAAATTCGTCCATTGTGGTACAAAGATATGAGATGAATTCGCAGGTATCGTTATGTTTAAAGCGACAAATCTGCTATATCCAATATCTGAAGATAAATCAATTTCAATATCAAATTGTTTTGAAACTCCGTAATTAATAAATTTATTTCTATTACTATCCAAATTAATAATTTTCGTAGAATCATTTTGTGATAAATGTATCGAATTAATAGACATGAATTTTTTCTGATTATTGTTTTCTATTATGTATGATAGATTCATTATTTTTACCATTTCATCACTGTTCTGCACCATTAAGCCACCATCATAAAATAATTTATCAGATTGAGTTTGTGTAGAATTGAATTTTTCATACATTAATACATTATTTCCAGCATAAAAAATTGTATGAATAGTATCTTCTAAAAAATTTCCTATAGATAATTTATAATTACTTTGAGGTAAAAAATAACCTATTGGGGGTGTTTCACTTCCGTCTTCGACAATTATTGGTAAGGAGTTTGGTATATTACAATAAATAGTATCGTTAAAATAACCTGTAATTCTGTTTGAAGAATCTTTTACAGTAATATAAGAAAAAGTCGAAATTAAGAAAACTGATTTGAAATATAGAGATATTATGAAGGTTGTCGAAAACAATAACGGTGTTAAAGATATAACAATTGAAAAAGCAGTTGAGGTTTATAAGTATCAATTAGCATTAACATCGGGCAGTTATCAATACAGATTTGGCATGGCAATGAATCATTTCTATAAAATAGTTCCTCCGAGTATTAAAGTAAGCAAGGTTACTTACGAACATTCATTACGTTTTGTAAAGTTTCTGATGGATAGGAAACTAAGTAATGCATCTGTAAGAACATATTTTGAACACGTAAAAGTGCTGTTTCTGTTTCTGGTTAAGCACAAACATTTAACGAATTCACCTATAAATTCAGATGTGTTACCGAGGAAGTCGAAAAAGATTATAATACCTTTTCGTAAAGAAATGCTTGATGAAATTTTATCAACAGCTAAAGAAACGGATATCATGTTTTATAATATATTAGTCTTGTTGCTTTTAACCGGATTAAGACCAAAAGATTTGATGAAAGTCAAAGCAGGTGATATTAATTTTGCCGAAAGAAGAATATACATCAGAATGACTAAAACCGATAAAGAAATAAATATTCCGATGTCAAAAACTCTTATCAATTATATATCTGAAGAAATGAAATACATTTTGGAGTTAGATAGTGACCAGTTAATATTTCAAGATTATACAGTTGCAAGAGTGGGAAGACGTTTTCGTAAACTCAAAAAGAAATTAGGTATTAAAGTGAAATATGTGTTTACACTCAAGACATTCAGAAAAACATTTGCAACTCATTATGCAAAAAGTTTGAATATTCAGGATGTTGCTTATTTACTCGGGCACGATGAAGTAGAGACAACAAAAGGATATTATGCAAACACTATTGTTGATAATGTTAGGAATAAAATGGACGAATATGATGATAAACAAGATGTAGCAAATTCTATTAGCAGAACTTTAGCAGAACTCGACAAAACTATCCATTAAAAAAGCCCAGTAAGTTATTGGTTTACTGGGCTTTATCTCGTAGTTTTAAAATCTCTATTTTAATCGTCCCGAACGATGCGCGCTACCAGGCTACGCTACATCCCGATATTTTAATAAAAGCTATATTACACGTAAAAATCAACTATTTCAGGTAAATTTCTCATCAATTCAAAATATCTTCTTCGTTTTCAAAACCACTAAAATTGGTCTAAATTAACCTAGTTGAAACTTTTCTTGCACAAAATTAGCACAAAAAATGCACAAAAACATTTACCTGCTAATATAACTTTTCTTAAAAATTGTAACAAATTTATGAAAATAATTATTAAAAAGGGAGTCAAAAACTTTTTTCAATAAAAAAGCCGGAAGATTTCTCAACCGGCTTTAATTTATCAAACCTAAACGTGAACCTTACTTCACCAGTACCATTTTCTTCACTGCTGTAAATCCCTTCCCTCCTTCAACCTTTATCCTGTAAAAGTATACACCACTTGCAAACTGCGAACCGTTAAACTCAACCGTGTATCTTCCTGCGGTTTTGAATTCATTGTTTGTTCCTTTCTTCTTTAGTTAAATTTAATGAATTCTATCTCTTTAAAAATCACCCTTTTTGGTCCGGTAGGTTATAAAACGGTACAATACAAACAAATTTTTTGATTTCCATATAAATAATATTTTTTTGAATTTAAGTATTTTTTATTTTAGACAACAGAATTAAATGTATTGTAATTTCCCGATTTTAATTGGAAACTAATATATATATTTTTAGTTTAAAAAATAAACTATTAATTATATGCGAAATATCAATTTTATATCATTTGGCAAACTTGCATTTATATTCATTTTTCTTTTTAACGGATTAATGTATTCCCAGGAAGAAATCAAAGAATGCAAATCTTATGAATCACTTTACAAAACCATAAAATCCGGGCATTCCGCTTCAATAGAAAAAATATCTTATATAAACGAATTTTCTCTCGTTGAAAAAAGTATTGCAACCGTTATTCTCATAACCTCGCCGGATTCTGTATATAAAGTTACTTTTGAAATCACCGGTCTCGAAAAGGGTAAGAAAAAAAGTTTTTATGATGAAGGCTCAGTTCTTGGATTTATGGTTTCGGGTTGCAAGGGATTCGGAAAAAATTACAAAAAATTCATCGGAACATCCTGCACCTTATATGCAGATACCCCCGAAGATGCAAAAAACGTTGCTTTAGACGGTATCTCTTACAGCGTTGACCAGAAATATGCTATTGATGGTGATTTGGTAAAAGTATATGATAAATATTGTAAACAGAACATACACGAACCGCAACCCGTAAAAAAACCCGCAGTTTATCTTTACCCTCTCGAAACCTCTAACATTCAGGTAAAAGTAGAAGTAAAAGGAAAACTGACTTTGACCGAACCGCTGTATGACAACGGATGGAACGTAAACGTTTCACCCGATGGTTTAATAGATAATAAATACGATTATCTTTTCTACGAAGCAGACTTGAATAAAATCGAACTTCCCGATGAAGGCTGGATTGTGGAATTTAAAAAACTCGAAAATTGGTTCGATGAATATCTTCCTCAACTCGGCTTGAACTCAAAAGAAACTGAACAATTCAAAGAATACTGGCTGAAAGATTTGAAAAAAGCTAATTATTACGAAATAAAACTTCTCGATAATAAATTCCTCGAAGAGAATATGAAACTAATTATTTCACCAGAACCGCAAACATTAATTCGCCTGAACTTTTATTTCAAACCGGTTTTTGAAAAAAGAGAATTAAAAGAACCATCAATTACAAAGTCTGAAAGAAATGGCTTCACAGTAGTCGAATGGGGCGGAATAAATGCAGGTGAAAAAATATTCCCTTAATAATTTCTTTACAAAAAATTTGTAACGTTTTATTTAAAATTTTGAACTTAAGGTAAAATAATTCGGTTAAATATTTCATTATCCACAGTAAAATAATTTTTAGTGGATAATTTTATTTATTAAAAATTAATTTTATACTTAAATTATGATTAAAGCAAAAGGTTATGCCGCACAAAATGCAAAAAGCAACTTGGCACCATGGAATTTCGAAAGACGCGAAGTTGGTTCTCACGATGTTCAATTCGATATTTTATACTGCGGAGTATGTCACTCCGACCTGCACCAGGTAAGAGATGAATGGGGATTCTCTATGTTCCCGATGGTTCCCGGACACGAAATTGTTGGTAAAGTAACTAAAGTCGGTAATCACGTAAAAAAATTTAAAGTCGGTGACTTTGTTGGCGTCGGTTGTATGGTGGATTCCTGCAGAACCTGTGATAGCTGTAAGGAAGGGCAGGAACAATACTGTTCAAACGGCAATTCCATGACCTATAACGGTTTTGAGCAGGATAAGAAAACTCCTACTTATGGCGGATATTCAAATACAATTGTTGTTAATGAAGATTTTGTATTACGAATTTCCGAAAAACTGAATCTCCCCGCAGTTGCTCCACTGCTTTGTGCGGGAATTACAACTTATTCACCCTTAAGACACTGGAAAGTCGGAAAAGGTCATAAGCTCGGCGTTATAGGTCTTGGAGGACTCGGACATATGGCAGTAAAATTCGGTGTGGCATTCGGAGCGGAAGTTACTGTATTAAGTTCATCCCCTTCTAAAAAAGATGATGCACTGAAACTCGGTGCACATAAATTTATCGTAACATCGGATGAAAATCAGTTTAAAAGCGTTACGGGATATTTCGATTTTATAATAGATACGGTTTCGGCTCTGCACGATTATAACTCATATTTATCATTACTAAAAACAAACGGCACGCATATTTGTGTCGGAGCACCTGCCGAGCCGTCGCAATTTTCCGCTTTCGGTTTGATTTTAGGAAGAAAATCTCTGGCAGGCTCTTTAATCGGCGGCATTGCTGAAACTCAGGAAATGCTCGACTTCTGCGCAGAGCATAACATAGTTTCCGAAATCGAACTTATAAACATTGACTATATTAACAAAGCTTACGAGCGTATGCTAAAAAGCGACGTCCGCTATCGCTTCGTAATCGATATGTCATCTTTGTAAAATTCAAATCGTTTTCCAAATATTCTCTCGTTCCCGGTGTCCCCGCTGGGAACGAGAGAATTCTCCTCCCGGCAGTGTCTCATTTTCCATTTCAATTACACAAATTTTATCCTAATTTTTACAAGGAGAATAAAAAATGAACCAACAATACGAATTCCAAAAAATTCCGAAATCCAGAATTGCCACCTTCGACGTTTATGAAATGGGCTCGCGGAAACACCACGTACCCGCTCTGCTCGAGTTCGACGTAACCGATACCCGCTCCAAACTCCGCGAACTTAAAAGAACCGGCGCAAGAGTCTCGTTCAACGCTTTCCTCATTAAAGCAATCAGCAAGGCTCTCGGACATTACCCCGAAGCCGCCGCATACATATACAGCAAAAAGAAATTAATCGTTTTTAAAGATATAAATATTTCCTTCATAGTCGAAAAAACAATCGGCGGTAAAAAAGTCCCGATGCCCATAGTCATAGAAAAAACCAACGAAAAAAATGTCGAAGAAATTACCGGTGAAATCGAAAACGCAAAAACCCGCGAACTCTCCGAAAAGGATATCATACTGAATAAAAAATCTCAGACAAACGAAAGACTGTATTACAGGCTTCCGAAATTCTTAAGAATATTCTTCTGGCGGTATATGCTCTCGCATCCGAAATTTGCGTACGGAAAAATGGGAAACGTAATCGTTACCTCTCTCGGGGCTATGGGAAAAATAAACGGCTGGTTCGTCCATAAATCCGTTCATCCCCTGTCCTTCGGCATCGGCTCCGTAATAAAAAAACCCGTCGTGATAAAAGATGAAATTAAAATCAGGGATATCCTTAATATGACAATCCTTATCGACCACGACGCCATCGACGGCGCCCCGATGGTGAGATTTATTAACAAACTGACGGAGTATATAGAAAAGGGAAGCCAGTCATTGCAATAAAAAAGAAAAATCTAATATTTAAAGATACAAAACGTATATTGTTTTTTATTGAAAGTATTCTTAATTTGTAATTGCACTTACTATTTCTGCATTTAATGTACCAATATTTTGTTTTATTTTTATAAAAAAATGATATGCATAACGGTAAATCTAAATATTCGGTAGTCGATTTATTCTGTGGAATAGGTGGTTTAACCCATGGTTTTTATAAAGAAAATTTCGACGTAATTGCAGGAATAGATTGCGATAATACATGCAAATATGCTTTCGAAGTCAATAATGACTCTACTTTCATAGATAAAAAAATTCAAGATGTTTCTTCCGAATATTTAAATTCCTTATATCCAAAAGACAGTATAAAAATTTTAATAGGTTGTGCTCCTTGTCAACCTTTTTCTAATTATACGAGATTATACGATAAAGATGTAAAGTGGGGTTTATTATATGAATTCGGTCGCTTGATAAAAGATATTCAACCCGAAATTATCTCGATGGAAAATGTTCCGCAATTAAAAGACCAAAAAGTTTTCGAAGATTTTGTTGAATTACTAAAAATTAACGGTTATTTCGTTTTTTATTCTGTAATTAAATGTATTGAATATGGTATTCCTCAAAATAGAAAACGACTTGTTCTTATTGCCTCAAAATTTGGAGAAATAAATTTTTTAGAAGCTACTCATAAAGAGGGGAAATATAAAACCGTTGCCGATACGATTAAAAAACTCGAACCTATATCCGATGGAGAGCAATACAAAAAAGATAAATTACATATTTCTCAAAAATTGACACCGATAAATAAATTAAGAATAGAAAATACGCCCTATGGTGGAGGTTGGAAAGATTGGAGCGACGAATTAAAATTGAAATGCCATAAAAAAGATTCGGGTAAATCATACGGTAGCGTTTATGGTAGAATGAAATGGGAAGAACCATCACCTACGATAACGACTCAATCTACAGGATTAGGTAATGGTAGATTCGGACACCCCGAACAAAATAGAGCAATATCCTTACGAGAAGCCGCACTTTTACAAACCTTTCCAAAATACTATAAAATAATTAACCCTAATACTCCATTTTCCTTAGGTAGATATGGAACGCATATAGGGAATGCCGTTCCTGTGAAGTTAGGAAAAGTAATAGCTAAAACTATTAAAAAACATTTGGAGGAACAAAATGGCAGAGAAAGACAAATTCACATTTGAAATTTCTTTAAGCGTCTTAAATCATTTAGGTAGAAATTTATATAGAAGCTTTATTACTGTTCTTGGTGAAGCAATATCTAATTCTTGGGATGCAGATGCTACTAATGTATGGATAGATATAGATAGAGAAAATGATAGTTTTTTTATTAAAGATGATGGTGACGGAATGACAAGTGATGATTTTCAAAATAAATTTTTGAAAATTGGTTATTCAAAAAGAAAAGATGGCGAAGTAAAATCAAAGAAAGGTCGATCATATATTGGGCGAAAAGGAATAGGCAAATTAGCAATGTTATCATGTGCAGAAAGAATAATAATTATTTCTAAAACAGAAGAAAGTGAATATGTAGGTGGAATTATTGATAATAGAGGTCTTGATGAAGCTATAAAAGAAGATTTAAAGCCAGGAGAATATGTATTAGCTGATATTGATTTAGAAATATTTGGTAATTTAGTTGATAACCATAAAAAAGGAACAATAATTAAATTTGAGAAAATTAAAGAAGGTATAAGAAATAAAGTAGATTATTTAAAAAAAGTATTAGCTTTAAATTTTAAATTTTCTCTTATAGACAATTCATTTAATATTTTCGTAAATAAAAATCCAATATCTTATGAAGATTTAGATGCTTTAGCTTGTAAATCGCAGTTTCTTTGGAATATCAATAGATTATCTGATCCTTTTGTAGAAAATTTACTAAAGAAAGAAAACCTTAAAGAAAATGGATTAATAGAAAAAGAGAAAAATAATTATATAATTGATAAAAATATTAAAGGTTTTATAGCGTCTGTTGTAAAACCACTAGATCTAAAAATATTAACGACTGATGAAAGAGTAGCAATTGATTTATTTGTTAATGGAAGAATACGCGAAAAAGATATTTTAAAGCATATACCTACATCTAGAATAGTTGAAAATTATTTATACGGTCAAATCCATTTTGATGGTTTGGATGATGAAATTGATAGATTTGCCACAAATAGAGAAGGATTTATTTCTGATGATCCCAAATTTAAATATCTACTTGATGAATTAAAAAGAGTTATTAGTATTATTTTAGAAGAATGGGATGAATGGAGAATCAAACATAGATCTGATGGCGATACTGAAAACCTTAGAATTAAAAAAAGAGATAGAAAATCAAAAGAATTATATAATATTGTTACAGAAGATTTTATTTTGCCAAAAAGTTCTGATGAAAAGGATAAAGTTGATTCTTGGGTAAATGAATTATCGAATGACGCTACATTTAATTTCGGTTCTTACGCAGAATGTTTTGCATCAGAAAATCTCATTCGCAAGTATATTAAAGATAGAAATATAGTATATCCTCTTGAAATTACAGAAGAAATTACAAATAAAAAAAATAGAGAAAGTGATAATAAAAGAGATGGAAATATAAACATAAATATCAGAAAAAATAATGATGATTTAAGTTACTTAGATATGAAAAATTTGTCAAAAATAGCAGACGTTAGAGGACGTCAAAATACAATTAATAACGATGCTAAAGAATACAAACCAGTTCGTGATGCTCTAATGCATACGGCATTATTGACAGATGAAGCTAAAACAAAGTTGACCTCAATTTATAATAATATAAAAAGTAGAATAAGAAATTTGCTCGCAGGATTGAATTAAATATTTATACTTGAATAAAAACTCATATAAAATGTCCCGAGTTAGAGGTAAAAACACTTCTATCGAAAAAATAATGGGAAAAGCTCTTTGGTCGAATGGTTTAAGGTACAGGAAACAATATAAAAAATTATATGGAACACCCGATTTTGTTTTAGTAAAGCACAAAATTGCAATTTTCTGCGATAGTGCTTTTTGGCATGGATATCGCAGTATGAAAACCAAAATACACAATTTCAAATCCAACAAAACTTTTTGGAAAAATAAAATTACCGAAAATATCGTAAGAGATAAAAAAATAAACAAAGAACTTAAAAAACAAGGCTGGAAAGTTTTAAGATTTTGGGATTTCGAAATAAAAAATAAAGCTGAATACTGTATTTTAAAAATTAATAATTCATTATACAAATAAATAAAAAATACAATTATGAAAACCAAAGCTACATGGTCTTATCCTATTAAACTTTTAAGTAGAAAAAAACACAATCTAATTTATTATATCAATCTTGACAATATTCCTGAAGAACCAGGTTGTTATGTTTTTTATACTAAATATGCTGGTTCTATAAGTATGCATTATATAGGAAAAGCTAATAATTTAAAATCAAGAATAAAAGAGCAATTGAATAATGTACGGCTCATGATGGGAATAAAGAATTATATGAATGGGAAAAAGTTCTTAATGTATTTTTTAGTTGATGGAGGATTAAAAACAAAAAAGAAAAAAATTGTTAAATTGGAAAAACAATTAATAAAATATGCTACTTTAGAGGGTCATGAATTAATTAATAAAATTGGTACAAAACTTAAATTCGATACAGTTAATTTTTCTGGAAATATGGATTCAGGTAAAATGTTCGGTAGAAATATGAATATTTTAAAATAACTTATATATTTTTAAAAAATTAAATTTTTCCCGCCGTTGTTCGTGTTTAGTTCGTTTTATCGAATGTCACCAACAATATAGAAGTTGTAAAACGCTCTTCATTTGACTTCTGAATACCGATTTCTGAATATTTTTTTCATTTTATATCTTTAAAATTTGTTACATCTTACAAAGCAACTAAAGACAAAAATATGAAAAAATATATAGTATTTATTTTATTTACAGCACTTGCATTACCGGTGTTTTCCCAGAACTCCGATGACAGCAACATCAAAGAGTTTACCATACTCCACTGGAACGATTTCCACGCAAGGAATATGCCCTATAAAATAAATAAAAAAGATTCCCTCGGAAACCAGTATCAGGCCTTCGTCGGAGGCACATCGGGTATGCTCGGATACCTGAATAAATTCAGGAATTCTCAATCGCTCGTCCTTAACGGCGGAGACGATTATCAGGGAACTCCGATTTCATCCATCACTAAGGGCTTCTCGCAAATCGAACTCCTGAACCTGTTTAAACTCGATGCTTTCGTGCTCGGTAACCACGACTTCGATTACGGGATGTATACACTCGACTCCGCTTTGAAAGGTGCTGACTTCAATTATCTTGCCGCGAATTTATCTTACAAAGCAAACGGCAAACCTTTCGCAAACCCTTACCTGATAAAGGAAGTCAACGGCATTAAAATCGGTATCATCGGCTTGTCGCCATTGGATTTGATGACTCTCACCGTTCCGAAAAATGTCTCGGACCTGCAGATTCTGAATATTGATTCCATAATCCCGGTTTATGTGAACATACTGAAAAAAGAAAAATGTAACCTGATAATACTCTTATCCCATAACGGCGTAGATAACGACAAGGAGTTTGCCGAAAAATTTCATAAAGATATCGATATCATTATCGGAGGACATTCGCACACACCGATTTTCAGACCCGAAATCGTTGAAGGAACTTTCATCTGCCAGGCGGGCTCATACGGCAGATGGCTTGGTAAACTCGACGTGAAAGTCGATGTAAAAAAAGACACCGTGATAAAATGCTATGGCAAGCTGTATGAAACTATTTTTGATTCCTCCGTTTATGATAAACCCGCTCAGGAAAAAGTCGAAAATATGCTTGCCGCAATCGAACAGGAAATGAAAAAACCCATTGGCACCGTGCTTTCCGACTGGAAAAAAAACAGTCTCGGTCAGTGGGAAGCCGATGCTATCCGCGATAAATTACAGTCCGATATCTCGCTCCTGAACGCAGGCAGTATCAGAAAAGCTATGATAAAGGGCGATATCACGATAGGCGATGTCTGGGAAATTAATCCGTTCGGAAATACCATGATGAAATTTTCTGTCAGCGGAAAAACACTGAAAGGTATGCTCGCTAACAGCATCAGGGAACTTTCTAAATCGAAAGATAATCCCGACTATGATAATGTAATAGTGTCGGGCTTATACGTCGAGTTTAACTCCGGAAAAATTACACCGGAATCAAATGACTTCATTACGAAATTTACCGTCAACGGAAAAAATCTTGACGAAAATTCCGTATATACCGTCTCGACAAACAATTATATGGTGTCTCAACTTAAAAAATACTTCGGCGAAATTCCCGAAGAAATTAAAGCCGAAGATACAAATATCCTCGACAGAGACCTGATTATCGAAGCAGTGCAGAAACAAAAAGAAATAAATCCCGTATTCGAAAAGAGAATAGTGGATAAAGATAAAGAATAATTTATTGAACTAATAAAAATGAAATGGCAGAAGAAAGAATAGTTCGTTGCATAAAACTCAATAAAGATTTACCGGGACTGAATAAACCTCCCGTTCCCGGAGAGCTCGGTCAGATGATTTATGAAAAAGTGTCGAAAGAAGCATTTAAAATGTTCCTCGATTACTTTAAAATTATAGTGAACGAATATAGAATTGACCTGACATCACCCGAATCGGATAAAATCTTCGAAGACCAGATGAGAGAATACTTCTTCGGCAAAGGAGAAGAAATGCCGGAACAGTTTACTCCGGATAAATAAAAAATTTTTTTATTGTGAAAAAATTATCAGAACTGTCTTACGCTTTCGATAAATATCTGGATATGGTCCCGGCAGACGCCTATAACCGGTATAGAGATGAAAGGAATATTGTCGTGCTCAGACGCTACGTAAATATTGTCGGAGCCATATTCGGTGTGGTTTTTCTGATTTCGGCATTGGAACACGGCATTTTCCAGGCCTCAACTATTTGCTATCTTATCGTTTTTTTATCCGCGCTTGTTTTTAGAATAGTCTATAAACAAACTATAAATCTCGAAAATATCCGAATGTATTTGTTTATGGTGCTCGTTATCGTGTTTGTTTCAAAAACTTCTATCGATATCGTAAAAGTATATACACTTCCTGAATCCGATAATGAAAATAAAACAGAAAAAATCGAAAAACAAAAAAAGGAATCGGGTATTGTTATAAATGCAGATGAAACGGAAGCGAAGAATAACGTTACTTCTCTGGTTTTTTTCTTCTGCCTGTCAATCCTGTTTTTTAAATTATCCCGTAACGAAATTATTCAGCTGTTTACCATAGCTTTCGGAATCCCCATTCTTACGGAACTGCTTGTCTATAATAATTTTTCCGTCTGGGATAAGGTAATCAGCCTGTTCATCGCTCTATCTTTTTTTATTATAGCTTACTCCGCCGAAACTAAAAGAAAGAAAAAATTTATCGCCCTTCTCGGTACCTATACGAAAAGACACTTTGAAACCTACAGGATGAAAAAGGAATTGGGCTATGCCAGAGAAATCCAGCTTTCTATGCTTCCGCCCGGTAAAACCAATTTCTCGGACCTCGAAATAGCGGGAACATCAATACCGACCTACGAAGTTGGCGGCGATTATTATGATTATTTCAAAATATCGGATAATCTTATCGGTGTCTTTATCTGCGATGTTTCGGGGCACGGCGTAGCAAGCGCTCTTTTACTTTCCGGATTGAGAAGTTGCATGCATTTAATCCTTGAAGAAACCACAAATCCTAAAGAAGTATTCATAAAACTGAACCGTATGATTAGAAAAACCCAGAATAAAAAAATGTTTGTTACCGCAATATTTGCGTTGATCGATTTGGAAAAAAACACCTGCTCGTTATTTAATGCGGGTCATCTGCCTCCGTATAAAATTTCCGGGGACTCTTTTGAACTCTTCAAAATCAAACGGCACGGAATCACACTCGGCGCCATAGACGATATTTCTCTTGATATGGGTGATACCGAAGTCGTTTTTGAATTTAAGAAAAATGATAAGCTGATTCTATATACAGACGGCGTTAGTGAAGCAATGAATTCGGAAAAAAAGGAATATGGTTTCGAAAAGTTAGAAATGTTTTTAAACTCTAACGCGGATAAACCCCCGTCAGACTTGCTAAACCTGCTGATTGCCGATGTCAACAGCTTTACAAAAGATGTGGAACAAAAAGACGATATGTCTGTGATGATAATCGGAAGAAGAGAATTGGTTAATAATATATAGAATATATAATTGCTTTTTATTTTATAAACCTTATATCTTCTTAACCTCCTTATACCTGAAGCAATAGGTTAAATGGTCATTAACCATTCCCGCCGCCTGCATAAATGCATAACAAATCGTTGAGCCGACGAAAGAAAAGCCTCTTTTTTTCAAATCCGCACTCATCTCATCAGATTCTTTTGTTCTGACAGGCATTTTTTTTAAATCCTTCAATTTATTATCGATTGTCTTCCCGCCTGTAAAATGCCAGATATACTTATCAAAACTTCCGAATTCCTTTTTCACCCCGAGGAAAGCTTTTGCGTTTTGTATCGTGGCGTTAATCTTCATTCTGTTTCTTATTATACCCGCATCGTTCAACAGTTCCTTTATTTTCTTCGAATCGTATTTTGCAATTTTCTTTGCGTCGAAATTATCGAATGCTTTCCTGAAATTTTTTCTCTTGTTTATTATTGTGCTCCAGCTCAAACCCGCCTGAAATGCATCGAGTATGATAAATTCAAATAACTTTCTGTCGTTGTGCAGAGGAACTCCCCACTCTTCGTCGTGATACTTAATCATTAAAGGATTATTCGACGGCCAAGGACAGCGCCCGGTTACTTTTTTCTTCATATATTATTTTTGTTTCTAATTTTGTTCTTTTTCTTAGGAAGTGATGAATTCACAAACCAAACGGGTCTTGCATTTTCATTAACTTTTACTTCGTCAGGATTTTCATAATCTAAATACTCATAATCAATATCTTCATATTCTTCTTCATCGTCTTCATCTCTCGAAGGAACAGGGTCAAACTTTCTGAAAAATACCGCACACAACAATCCTATCATTGCTCCCGATAGATGTGCCTCAAAAGATACATTAGGGTCGGTTGGTAATACTCCCCAAACCAAACCACCGTATAAAAATACTACAAGCAAAGATAATGCTATAGACCTTGAATCTTTTCGGAATAATCCCATAAAAAATAAATAACTCGCAAACCCGTAAACCAATCCGCTCGCGCCTATATGATATGCTTCCCGCGCAACAACCCAGACTGCAAGCCCGTGAAACAGATAAATAATCGGAAACACTAACAATGCCGAACGGGTATACAACGCAAACAGCGAAAAAGTCAGAATAAATAAGGAGGTAGAATTCGAAACCAGATGCCCGAAATCCGAATGTATTATCGGAGAAAAAATTATTCCCTTTAAACCGCTTGGCTTACGCGGAAAAATCCCGTATTCTGTCAGCTCAAACCCCGTGTATACTTCGAATATCTTTACCAGCCAGATTATTATAAGTAAAATCGATGCTATTATCAAACCTATCCTTACTTTTGCTTTATCGTCTTCCATCACTGATTCTTAAGGTTAAAAGATTTTGTGAATCACAATTTAATCTGATATTTACTTACTGGTCTGTTTTTAATAATATGTTCCTGCAAAATTTCCTCGATTATCTTTGGTGAACAGGAGTGATACCAGATACCTTCCGGGTAAATTACCATCAGCGGACCCTTGGTGCAAATTCTGAAACAGTCTGCTTTGGTTCTGTATATACCTCCCTTGCCAACCAAATCAAGCTCTACAAGTCTCCTCTTCAAATATTTCCATGCCTTTTCCCCCTCTTCCCTTTTTATGCATTTATCATCTTTTGCATCACAACAAATGAAAATATGCCTTTTAATCTTGCCGATTCCCAGACTTTCTGCTTTTTTCTCTAATTTTTTTCCCATTCTTTTTTAAAATAATTAACCTAAAATAATATTAATAAAATCCCGAAACAATTACTTCTTTTAAGTTGTTATAAAAATGTAATTTTACTAATTTTAGCCAATGAAAAAAGAATTTGTAGTACTTAGAAAACTTATCTCCGAAAGTAAAAATTCGGTTATTACCACACATCTGATACCCGATGGCGATGCAATCGGCTCGGAACTTGCTTTGTACTGCTTCCTTAAGTCAAAGAAAAAAAATGTAACAATATTAAATCATTCCGTTACTCCGGATAATCTCGCTTTTCTCGACCCCAGTAAAATTATTAAAATTTATCTCAAACAAATCGAAAAGAGTAAAAAGCTTATTAGCAGGGCAGACCTGATATTTATCGTCGATACAAATGAATATGCAAGAACAAAATCTATGGAGGAATGTATAAGAAAATCAAAAGCAAAAAAAATATGCATCGACCACCACCTCGGAACAGAAAAAAATTCTTTCGATTTAATTATTTCGAATACAGATTATCCCGCAACCTCCCAAATCCTGTATGATTTTCTGATCGACGAGAAAAAAAATGTTATTACCCCTTTCGTGGCAACCGCTCTGTATACAGGAATTATGACCGACACAGGTTCTTTCCGCTATCCCAGAACCGACGAGAGGACATTCTTAACTTGTGCAGACCTGGTTAAAAAAGGCGCCGACCCGGTCGATATCTATGACAAAACATATTGCAATATACCTCCGGGAAAAATCCGGCTCCTTTCAAGATTTATTAACAGCTATTCTTTCCATTTTAATGGTGAGGTTGTAATCGGAAAAGTAACTCAAAAAGATTTCTCGGATTTTCATTCGGACGTTCAGGATGTCGAAGGGTTTTCGTCTTTCATTATGAACCTGAAAAACATTAAAGCCGGCCTGGTTCTCGTTGAACTTAAGGAAAGCGTTAAAATGTCATTCAGGTCAAAAGGTGATATCAGCATTAACGAATTTGCAAAACTTTTCGGAGGCGGGGGTCATAAAAACGCCGCGGGCGCTACCGTCCCAAGAGTTTCCCTTAACGAGCTTGAAGATGAAATCGTGAAAAGATACAGCCTGTTCCGTTCACTGAATAAAAAAGATTTTCTGTAAATCTTGCTATTAAACCTTTTTAATTTCCCACCAACTGAACTGCATCGATTTCCTTCCAGCCATCGATGGAATTCATCGCAAGCGTTATTTTGACTTTCTTCGTTTTGAATTCTGTTTTCTCGAACTTTGCAATAAAATACTGAATTTTTTCCTTCTCATATTTTGTCTTATCTATTCCCTCCCAAACCAGATGAGCTTAAAAAGGATATTGTTAAAAAATTCGGTTCATTCTCTTCGCAACTTTAAATACAGTGTCTCCCGCCTGTATTTATAACAAAATAGTACTCTATACCTACTTCTTCGTTTATAAAACCGTGAAAGGAATATTTACCGAAAATGAAAAATTCCTTCCTATATTATAGTATAATGGTTTAAGCGTTGAAAGATGGTCATAATACTCAATATCAAAAATATTATTCACCGATAAATTAAAATTTAATTTTTGAAAACCTACCGGAAGACTAAAACCTGTTCCCGCGTTTATTATCGTGTACCCGTCTGTTTCCGTTTCCGAAAAAGCAACTTTGCCCTGTTTAAAAGCTGTTAGAGAATTAATATTTATAAAAGGATTATGGAGTTTCCATATTTTATCGGTTTCGGCTTTTAACTCAATCCTCAATTTATTTGCAGGTATAAAAGGCAAATAATCACCATTTTCCTGCTTACCAACTACAGTTGAAAATTTTGTTTCAAAATGAAGCCATCCAATCTGTCTTGGGTGAATATGGAACACAAACTCTCCTCCAAACAACGAAGAATTACTTTGCGAAAATTTATAAATTTTTGAACCCGATGAAGCTGTATCGCTTGTTGGGGAAATAAAGATATAATTATCTATAATATTATAAAAACCCGCCAAATCAAATGAAATATGTTTTCCGTGATAATGCATACTAAAATCGGATTCATAAGTATGAACCGTGGTTAAATCCGGATTACCTTTTTCAAACCTGTTGCCGTGCATTCCGTTTGAGGTAAGTTCTGAAAGATTAGGAGTTCTATAAGCAGATGCAAAGTTAGTTCTAAAAATAATATTCGTATTCAAATTATATGTTCCACCGATAGAGCCACTTATATTATTATAATTTCTTGAAATAGCCGCCTGAGTTCCAAGAACTTCCGTTTTTATTTCGTTATAGTCATACCTAATTCCTGTCTGAACTTTCAGATGTTTAATAAAAGTATATTGTATGAGTACATATAAAGCGGCATTCTTTGTATTTGTATTGGGCAGAAACTGTGAAGGGCGATTGTTTATATTTTCATGCTTTTGAATTTTTCCCTGCGTACCAATAATGTATTCTGTGTTATTAGATGAAGGGAAATTTAATTTTGTATTATAAGTAAAAGTAGCAAGGTTCATTTCAACAAAAGGAACAGTCAAGGTAGTCTGAAGTTTTCTTATTACACTTTGAAAAGAAGCAATTAAATCCAGACTGTAATTTCCTATGAACAGTTTATTTTGAGAATAAACCAGATGATTTCCAAGGTCTTGGTACCAGATATCGTTTTTTCTATCACGGGTTTGAATTAAAGATATCGAGGCAGGAACCGTCATACCAAGGTCCTGTTTATTAAAATCATAAAATATGTTAAACGAACCGTATCTTCTTGTCAAACCTAAATTTGTTTTTAAAGACCATTCGTTAAACCTTGAGTTAGGAACAAAATCTCCTCCCGGTTGAAGATAATCTGAGTTTGATTTTCCGCCGATATTTATTCCTCCGTTAATCTCATTTGATGCTCCTTTAAGGCTAATGTCCCCTAAAAATCCCTGTGTATTTGAAAAATATTGGAGCTTTGTATTTCCAATAATTTTTCCGACTGGTGCAGGTTTTTCTTTAATAAAATTAATGACACCCCCAATTGCGTCAGAGCCGTACAATAACGAAGCGGGACCTTTAATTATCTCAACCCTGTCTAACCCGAATTCGTTGATATTTAAAGGATGATTTTCTGAGTATTGATAATTTTCTATTCTTATCCCATTATTAAGAACAAGAATATCGTTCATTGATAGACCTCTTATCACGGGCTTCGACACCCCGCTTCCTTTAGAAATCATATCAACCCCGGGAACAGAAGTAATTGTTTCCATAAAATTCGGGGTTGCATTTTTTAAAACGTCATCAATATTAAATACATCAATTTTAACTGCATTTTCGTGCTGTGTAGAATTATAGCCGCTCGTAACAACTATTTCTTCTGTTTTGATCATTGCATTTTCGAGTGCAACATTTATTTTTCTACTTGAATTATCAAATAAAATTATTTCCACATGGTTTATATAGCCAATTAAAGAAAATTGAATTTTTAATTTCCCGTTTGGAATATCTTTCAGCAAATATTCTCCGTTTTTATCGGTATTAATTACTTTGTTAATTTCGGTTGCATATATTGTAACGTTACTTAAAGGTTTCCCGTTGTTTTCATCCGTAACAATTCCGGATATTTGGTTTTGCGAAAATATATTAACGGCAAAAAGCGTAATTATTATAATAATTATGTTTTTCATTTTGGTTATAATTTAGTTTTAAAAATAGTATTTAAAAACTAAATTATCGGAGGAGAGCGAAGTAATTTTTGGTCTAATAAATAACTTTTTTGAGTTGAACTTCTAAAACTTATTAAATATTCACAAACAAATTTTTCATACGAATAATCATTTAAAGCTGGGACTTCTTCAAAAGAGAATTTTTCAAAATTACAAATCTTACACTCTTCTTTTATATCTATTTTGTTATGAAAACTTTCTTCCTGAGAACAGCAATTCCTGCTTTCACAGATACAGTGTTCTTTATGACTATGAATTACTTTTACAAAATCAGGCAATAAAAATAAAAGTATCAGAAAAAACCTGGCAATATTTAAATATGTTTTGCTCAAACTGAATTTAAATTATTAAAAACGAAAACTAATAAAAATACCTTAACGCGATTTAATTTTCTGTTTTGGTTTTTATATAAAATAAATCATCCGGTTTATATAATATCAAATCTTAATTTCCCACCAACTGCACTGCATCGATTTCCTTCCAGCCATCGATGGAATTCATCGCAAGCGTTATTTTGACTTTCTTCGTTTTAAATTCTGTTTTCTCGAACTTCGCAATAAAATACTGAATTTTTTCTTTCTCATATTTTGTCTTATCTATTCCTTCCCATACTGTATGGCTCTTTCCCTTGTCGTCGATTAACTCTACTTTTATTATTGCACCCGGATTGTATGTCTGCCTGACTCTTACCTCCGTTGCGTTAACGGCTTTGCCGTAAGTCAGTAATACCCATTCAATTCCCTTTTCCGCTTCAAACGACGTCCACGCCCTGCCGTCATCTGCGTATTTCTCGACGTCGGGAGCTCCCGTCATTTGTGCGGGAGACCAGTTTTCCCTGCCGGTGTTGTTGCCATATGACGAACTCGCTTCCGCATTCACCGCCCATTGCCCGAGCGTGTCTTTTAATATCTTGTCCTCATCAAGTGCCTCTTTCACTGCTTTCTCTCTGCCCGCTTGCTCTTTCAATGCATTTAAAGAATCCTGCTTCCTCTTTTCTTTTTCTGCCTGCTCTTCTTTTTGTTTGTCCTTTTCAGATTCTTCTTTTTTTGTTTCGCTCTTCTTTCCGCAAGCAGCAAAAATAAATACAAAAACTAAAAATAAATAAATCAGCCTTCTCATTTTTTAACCTCCCGAAATTTTTTTACTAAAAAATTTTTTAAGTCTACAGTTAACAAAAAATAATAAAAATTTATTTTATTAACACCATCCTTTTCGCGTCCGTAAAATCCCCGGCAACCAGCTTATAGAAATACACCCCTCCCGCCAAGTTGTTTGCCGTAAAACTGACCGTGTAAAATCCCGCGGTTTTTCTTTCGTTCAATATTGATTTTACTTCTCTGCCGGTTATGTCGTAAAGCTTTATCGATACATAGCAGTCGAGCGGAATATCAAAATCGATTTTTGTCGTCGGATTAAACGGGTTCGGATAATTCTGGTAAAGCTTATAACCGGCGGGGAATTCCTCGCTCCTCCTTGAAATATTAATAAAAGAACCAAGCAGAGTATCCAACAATGTCGTATAATTCTCTATTACTATCTGCCTTGCCTGGTTGCATAAATATCTTTTAAGAAACTTAACCGTCCTTATCTGAAAATATTCTATCGGATAATAGTTTTCGTGCCCTGCCCCGGGTACATAGTCCAGCTCGAACGGTCTTATCAGATTCCTGAACCGTTTCCTGATTTCATCGGAACCCATCGTCTTAATATAATTCGTGCAGTTGTATGCGTAACCCGTTCCATATGGTACAACTGCGTCGGCTGTTCCGTGAAACATCAATGTGGGTATTACGTTCGGGTTTTTTATGTATGCTGTATCAAGCAGACCCCCCGATATACTCACTATCGACTTTATTCGAAAAGAATTTCTGTACGAATTCGTTGCAGTGTCGAGCAGCCCGAGTTCCTGAACCAAAGCAGGGTTGTAATTATTCATATCCTCCTGCGCGGCAAACGATATCATTAAGCTCGTTACCGCTCCCGCGCTTATACCCGCAACGAACATATAATTCGTATCTATTCCGTATAAGTTGGCATTTGCTTTAAAGTAACGGAACGCCGACTTTGTATCCTGCATCGCTCTGTACACTGCTTTTGCAAGCGAAAGCCCGCTGCCAAGACACAGAGAGGGATTTCCCCCCGTATTCCATCCAACCCTGTAATCGATTGATGCGCAAACATATCCTCGTGCGGAAAAATCCAACATCGGTATTTTTAAATCATATTTGTCCCCTGCGTAAAAGCCTCCTCCGTGCAACATTAGTATGAACGGCCGTTTCTGCAACGGGTCGATGGATAACTTCGGGTATGAAATAATAAATTTTAAATTCACGGGATTGCCGAGCCAGTCTGTGTTTTGCCCGTATGATATGCTTCCGAGCGTATCTACCTGCTCCAAACCGAAATAATATGTGGTGTCGAATCTTCCGGTTATGCAGTATTGCTGAGAATACGTAATTCCCGCAAAGAGAAAAATAAAAAAAGCAATATAATATTCCGCTTTATTCAATCAATAGTGTTTAATAATTTTATATTCACGACAAATTTATAATATTATTCGAAGAAATAATATATATTTATGCTTTTAAGATATAAAAATATCTCTAATAACTGCCTTTTTTTCTTTTTGATTTACATTTAAAAAAACATTTGTTTAAACTAAATTGCTATAAATAATTACTTTTGCCTAAATGTTCGAAGAAATAGTTGAGAAAAAATACAATCCGCTGAAAATCATTACCGGTGAGTTAAAAACAATATCCCTCGATACAATTAAAAACAGCGACTTGCCCCTTTATGCAATCAACTTCCTTTCTGCCGAACAAATAGAAATTAACGACAGAAACACCCTCGATACTCTGCTCGAAAAATCCGTAAAGCTAATCGTAAACTATTCCCTGAGACCAAAATGGACTATCGTTAATTATTTCTTTGGAGGATTTGACTCCAAACCTGCAGATGAAATATTAAGGAAAGCCGAGGTTTTCCGCTTTTACAGGTATTACATCGATTTAATTACAAATCATATCAACGATAACGCGCTGATGTTCCTGACACAGGATGAGGTAAAATACCTCGCCGACGAAGCTAATAAAGTAGTCCTGGAAAAACTGGTAAAGAACACTTCAAGCGTAAAAATAAAAAATTTCTTTTCGCAGGTATATAAATTAAAATATGGGGACGATAAAGAAATTAATCTCGACTGGAGCGTGCCGTTCCTTTTCATAAAACTCTTCCTCGAAGATAAAGGCTTTACTGAACTGCTCGAAAAATTCAGCATTATTCCCGGTCTCGATGACACAATGGAAATAGAAATGAAAACCGCTATTAAAGTCCTAACCGATAAATATTATGTGAATAGTGACCTCTTTGTCATAAAAGACGAACCCCAAAAAATAAATACAGAAAACGAAATAACCGAAGTAAAGCAGGAAAAACAAAAAGAAACAGTTGTAACAGAAAAAAATATTCAGTCGGAAAGAATCGATTTAACGTCAGAAATAAAAACAGAAGAAAAAATACCCGGAACTATCCCCGAGAAAACTGTTTCGGAAGAAGAGGATAAACCAAAGGGAATAATAAGAATAATTAAGAATATCCCGACAAAAAAAATACTCCGCAATGAAAAAAATATAACCGTCGGGAACATCAAATCCGCGGAAGAAACCAAAAAAGTACAGACCGAAAGACCTCCCGCTGAAAAAGAAATCCACGTAAGAAAAGAAAAACCATACGGGGAAGAAAAATTAAAGTATCTCTTTAAACAGGAAGAAATTATTTATATCAGGAAAAAAATATTTAAGGACAGTAAATCGGCGATGTACGAAGCCTTCGGAGAACTTGAAAAATACGAAACGTGGCAGGAAGCATCGGATTATCTCAAAGAAATCTTTCTGAAAAACAAAGTGGATTTATATAATAAATATACGGTCTTATTTGTTGACCTGCTTAATGACCATTTTTCAAAAATCGAGAAAGGTAAATAAATTTTGTTTTTAGACTACGCGAAAATATATATCAAATCAGGCGATGGGGGGAACGGCTGCGTCAGCTTCCGCAGGGAAAAATATGTGCCCCGTGGAGGACCTAACGGCGGAGACGGAGGAAAAGGCGGCGATATTATTTTTAAGGCATCTTCCCAGCTATCGACATTAATTGATTTTAGATATAAAGCACATTATAGAGCAGAACGGGGCAGGCATGGGCAGGGAGGAGATAAAACAGGTAAAAACGGTCAGGATGTAACAATAAAAGTTCCTTGCGGAAGTCTTGTAAAAGACTTCGAGACCGGCGGAGTGCTTGCGGAACTTCTAATAGACGGAGAAGAGCATATTATTCTGAAAGGGGGAAAAGGAGGAAAGGGCAATACACACTTTAAAACTTCCACCAATCAGGCACCCCGTACAGCCGAAAAAGGTAAGCCGGGCGAAGAAAAAACTATCATCATCGAATTAAAACTTATCGCCGATGTCGGATTGGTAGGATTCCCAAACGCGGGTAAATCCACTCTTATTTCTAAAATATCGTCCGCTAAACCAAAAATTGCAGACTATCCGTTTACTACTCTCGTCCCAAATCTCGGTATCGTGAAATATGCAAACTACAATTCTTTTGTGGTCGCGGATATTCCCGGTATCATAGAGGGAGCCTCGAGCGGAAAAGGACTGGGAATACAGTTCCTCAGGCATATAGAAAGAACCAGACTTCTGATTTTCTTAATCGATTCGACAAAATTCTCGGGTCATGAAAAAAATTTCCTTAAGGAATATAAAACTCTTTTAAAAGAACTGGAAAATTATGAGGCAGACCTGCTCGATAAACCAAGAATATTATGCTTTACTAAAATTGATGCTATAACGGACAAACTTAAAACTAAACTCGAAAAAACAAAAACCGATATTAATAAGATTTTAATCTCTTCAATAACAGGCGAAAACCTTAAAAAACTGAAAGATTTAATCTGGAAAAATTTACCGAAGTAATTTTTATGAAAACTAAACCTACGATATTAATCAGTAACGACGATGGTATAGGAGCGGACGGAATTAAAGCTCTCGCAAAGGAAATTAAAAAATTTGCAAGCGTTATCGTGGCGGCACCGCATACGCAACAAAGCGCCGTCGGACATTCTATTACTATGTCAAGCCCGATTCGCGTTAAAGAAGAATTGATTTTCAGGGACTTCTACGGATATGCTGTCGAAGGTACACCAGCAGACTCCGTTAAACTGGCGGTTCATACACTCCTGAAAAATAAAAAAATCGATTTGCTGATTTCCGGTATTAATCAGGGAGCTAATACGGCAATCAATACGATATACTCCGGTACTGTTTCCGCCGCAACGGAAGGTACAATCCTCGGTATTCCCTCGTTCGCAATCTCCCTTACAAGCTATACTTATAAAGATTTTTCCGCCGCCGCAAAATTTGCATCCAAACTGGCTAAAGCGGTAATTAAAAACGGACTGCCGAAAGGAACACTTCTGAATGTTAATGTCCCCGCTTTCAAAAAAATAAAAGGTGTTAAAATTACTAAACAGGGAAAATCTTCCTGGGATGATACTTACGAAATCCGATTCGACCCGGGAAACCGCAAATATTACTGGCTTACAGGAAGCATGCTGAAAATTGACAAGACAACAGAGTTCGATGTAAGAGCCGTTGACGAAGGATATATCTCCGTAACCCCCATACACTACGACCTTACAGATTATAAGATGTACGAAGAAATGCAATCGTGGAAAATATAGAAGTTTGAAAGTTTATAAAGTTCATAAAGTTTATAAAGTTTGATAAGAAAAACCGTAAATCTACTACCAGTTTTGTATCATTGTTTCGATTTCTACGCAGAAAAAGAACTTATTAATTTACAATAATTTAGAGAGCAACTTTACATAATAATTGCACAAATTTTTAGAAAAAAAGTGAAAAAATTGTGCAATTTTAAATTTCAAACCAATAAAAATCTTTCGGTGAACTTTTTTAAAAACCGGCTACATCAAGATTAATATCTAAGATTATAAAATCTTTTATTTATAGAAAATCCGATATTTCAGAGAACAGACGATATACCATATTAATATATGGTATTTAATCCATACTATCAAGAGAAAAATTAACGTGAGAATATCTTTATAAAAAAAAAAGTTGTAAAGTTATTTAACCTTACAACTTTATAAACCTTACCGACTTTATGGACTGCTTTATTTGGTTTTCTTTTCTTCCTTCTTTGAGCTTATAGTATTCTTTACCCACTTTGTCGTTACCGACTTCGGTCTGATAATCGGTGCCATCATTGCCCTGTTAATTATAAGTTGAGCCGCAAGCCCTATTATCCTCGATACGGAAAAGAGCACCGTGTAGTATTCGAACTCCGTCATACCGTAATGGAATAACAATGCACCGCTCGCCGCATCTACGTTTGGCCACGGGTCCTTTACTTTTCCCCTCTCTTTCAAAATCGGCGGAACGACTTTAAATAACTGCTTTACGATTTTGAAAATTTCATCGTCCGCCATTACTTTATCGCCAAACTCCACAAAAGCTGTAAATCGCGGGTCTGTAACCCTGAGCACCGCGTGCCCGTAACCAGAAATTACTTTTTTATTGTTTAGAAGATTTATAGCGTAGTTTCTTACTTCTTCGTCACTGGGCGGATGCCCGATATCATCCCGTAATTTTAAAATGAACCTGAGACATTCCTGATTGGCAAGTCCGTGCAAGGGTCCCGCAAGTCCGTTCAGTCCTGCCGATATAGCAAAATACATATCGGACAATGCCGAGCCTACCGTCTGAGTTGCCATTGCACTTACATTTCCTCCTTCATGGTCGCTGTGTAAAACAAGATAAAGCCTCATCAGCTTTGCAAACGAACCGTCGGGGTCGTTCACGCCGAGTAATCTTGCGTAATTCGCTCCCCAGTCAAGCGAATAGTCCGGATTTATTCTCGGGCCCTTGTTGAATTTCCTTCTGTAAATATAAGCCGCTATCACGGGAATCCTTGCTATCAGATTCAACGCATCCCAGAACATCGGCTCCCATAAATGGTCTTTCGGCATTCCCTCCTCATACCGTTTCTTGAAAAAAGATTCGTTTTCCATTACCAGTACGGCTGTGTTCATCATTACCATCGGATGGGTTTCCATAGGCAGACCATTGATTACGTTCCATACATAAAACGGTACATCCATCCTTCGCTTCAATTCATTTTGAAGGTCTATCAGAGCCTCGTTGCCGGGAAGTTCACCTGTCAATAAAAGGTAAAAAATTTCTTCGGGTAATTTGTCGGTAAGCTCGAGAATCGGAATACCTCTAATTATTAATCCCGTATCTAACCCTACCTCAGATGTATCACAAAGTAAACCTTTTATACCCCTCATTCCTCCGTAAAGCTGTTCTATCGTTACTTCTCCTATTGCCGCCGAGGCGTTTTTTTCGACAATGCTTCTTGCTTCTTCTCTCAGTTTCGGGATTTGCGCTGCAATTCTGTCTTTTAATATCATAGGTTTTATTGTTTAATTTTTGGAGCTAATTATATATTTATTTTTATTAACTAAAGAGCTATGTTAACTTTTTGTGGAATCATAATAAAATTGAAATAAATCCTTATTAATATTAATTTAACATAATTTTAAAAATAAAAGTTTAAAAGGTTATGAAAATAAAATATCACGGACATTCTTTTGTTCAACTGGAAAACGATAAATATTCAATACTAATTGACCCGTTTATCACCGGTAATCCGGCAACGAAAACAAAAGTCGAAGAATTAAAATGTGATTACATAATCCTTACTCACGGGCACGGAGACCACATTTCCGACGCAGTCACAATTGCACAAAAGAATAATGCAATGATTATCAGCTCGTTTGAAATTGCAAACTATGCGGAATCAAATAATATAAAAGCCCATCCTTTGGGTATCGGCGGAGGATATAACTTTCCGTTCGGTCGCGTCAAATTAACACTCGCGCATCATTCTTCCTCGTTCCCGGACGGCTCGTATGCGGGAAACCCCGCAGGAGTGCTCGTTACTATGGACGGAAAAACAATATACCATGCAGGCGATACAGGGCTGTTTTATGATATGAAGCTTATCGGAGAAATGAATAAAGTTGAAGTTGCCTTTCTGCCAATCGGCGATAACTTTACTATGGGTATCGATGACGCAGTTAAAGCCGCAGAATTTGTAAACGCTGAAATCACCGTCCCGATTCATTATAATACATTTGATATTATTAACGCCAATCCCGAAGACTTTAGAAGAAAAGTTGAATCAATCGGAAAGAAGTGTAAAGTCATCGGAATATGCGAGAGTATTGAAATATAGTTTTTATTTCCGAACATTAATGCATACTGGATAACTAATTGACAAAAATAATTTCCATTTCGAACCAAAAGGGCGGCGTTGGTAAAACCACAACAGCTGTGAATCTCTCTGCCTGTATCGCAGCCCTGGGGAAAAAAGTGCTTCTTATCGATGCAGACCCGCAGGCAAATGCTACTACGGGTATCGGTATCGAGGCAAAAGACGATGGCAAAACAATTTATGAAATGCTGATATCGGACCAGAAAGCTGACCAGTGTATAAAACCGACACAGGTGGAAGGTCTCGATATAATTACCTCGCACATAAATCTCGTTGCGGCGGAAATCGAACTGGTCGGGCTTCCATCAAGAGAGAGAATACTTAAAGATAAAATTTATGAGTTTATAGAAAATGACTCAAACGAAAGAAAATATCATTATGCTTTTATAGACTGCCCGCCTTCACTGAGCCTGATAACTTTGAATGCTTTAAATTGTGCACATACGGTTTTAATACCTGTTCAATGCGAGTATTATGCTCTGGAAGGGCTGACACAACTTCTCACAACCATTAAAATGGTGAAAAACACGTTTAATCCTGGACTGAATATCGAAGGCTATCTATTAACAATGTTCGATACGAGATTAAGACTGTCAAACCAGGTTGAAGCAGAGCTTCGGAAATATTTCGGTGATAAGGTTTTTAATACGAAAATTGCGCGAAACGTTAAACTCGGTGAGGCTCCAAGCTATGGAAAACCGATTACAATTTATGACCCTATGTCTGTTGGAGCAAAAAATTATACGGAATTGGGTGAAGAGTTCATTCGCAGAAATCCATAAACTTTCGGTAAAAAACAAAGGTTAATATTTTATTTGACTTTACATCAGACATTTTATATGTTAATAATTATAATTTAAAAGTATTACTTAAAGAAATAAATATCATGGAAACTAAAGGTGGTCTTGGTAAAGGCCTTTCGGCTCTATTCGACCAGAAAAATGTCGACGTTAATTCGATTTCTGTCCCAGGTGATATCGGACAGGATAAGATTCTTCTTGAAGTTGAAATTAATAAAATAAATTTCAATCCTTTTCAGCCAAGGGAAGACTTCAACGAAGAAAAGCTTAACGAACTTGCTGAATCTATAAAACAAAAAGGACTGCTGCAGCCGGTTACCGTTAAAATTTCCAAAGACAGAAAAAGTTTCGACTTAATCTCCGGAGAAAGAAGAGTTAGAGCGGCAGAAAAAATCGGGATGGTGAAAATTCCCGCCTACATTTATAAAACAGAAGACGACAGCAAGGAAAACATGCTCGAACTGGCTCTTGTTGAAAATATTCAGCGTGATGACTTAAATCCGATGGAACTCTCTGATTCATTCCAGAGACTGATGGATGAATGCGACCTGACACAGGAACAAATAGCCGAAAAAGTTTCCAAACAAAGAAGTACCGTTGCAAACTACCTCAGATTACAAAAACTTCCCGTAGACATAAAAATCAGCCTGCGGAAAAATGAAATCTCGGAAGCCCATGCCAGAACCCTGCTTCGGCTCGAAGACATAGATGAACAAATTGTTCTATGGAAAAAAATAATTTCGGATAATATTTCCGTCAGGCAACTCGAAAACATTACCAAACCGCATGCTAAACCAAAAAGGAAAAAAGAACCAAAATCCGAAAGCGGAAACGACGCATACTTTAAAACTATAGAAGAAAAACTGAGATTGTTTTTCGGTACAAGAGTAAAAATAAAAAGTAAAACTAAATTTACGGGCGAAATAATTATCGACTATTATTCCGATGACGATTTGGAAAGAATTTTGGAAAAATGCGAGAAATAATCCGGTGTATATTTTATTCCTTTATACCTGACTGACTCAGTTTATGTTTTCGTTTCTTACATTTGCCTGTATAGTAATATAAAAATTTTAATATATATAATATGAAGAAAAAATTAACAAGCTCAAAAGCACCAAAACCCATAGGTCCATACTCCGTAGCTGTTAGCTACGGGAACCTGATTTTTACCTGCGGACAGATTCCTCTTGACTGTCAGGGAAACATCGTTGGTAAGGATATCAAAACACAAACCAGACAAACAATCGAAAATCTAAAGAATATCCTCGAAGAAAATAACTCTTCCATAGATAAGGTAATTAAAACCACGGTTTACCTGAAAGACATGGCTGAATTTGCCGAAATGAATGAAATATATAACGAATATTTTTCCGTGTCCGCTCCTGCACGCAGTACGCTCGAAGCTGCCCGATTGCCAAAAGACGTTAAAATAGAAATGGATGTAATCGCTTATCAGCAGTAAACTTCGTGTGTGGAAATTTTTGAAATCGGTTTTATCGTCTCCGTTGGATTATAAAAAAAGAGCAATTCTATAACGAGAATTGCTCTTTGGTTTACAAAATAAAAATTTACTTTATTTCATCTTGTTGATGCGCTTTGCAAGCTTGGACTTTACGTTAGCCGCTTTTTTCTTGTGTACCACACCTTTCACGGCGGCTCTGTCAAGTACTCTTGTTGTATTTTTAAATTCGGCTTCGGCTGTCTTCTTGTCCTTCGATGTCGATACTTTCTTTATGGAGCCCTTAATTATAACTTTTATGTTTTTATTTCTTTCGGTTATTTTCTTTGTTTGTCTTGCTCTTTTTTGAGCCGATTTATGTCTTAATGGCATTTTATGTCTTTTATTTACAAAAAGTAAAAATACTTAATTTTCATCATACTTTCAATTCGAATCTTTCGTTGCATTTAACTAAAAAGCATTACAAAAATTCCTTTTCCACACTGATTTTTTATATTATTTAGCTGTTGATTGTTTTAAAAGTTTTGACAAAATTAAAATTGTATGAATAATATATTTAATAAATGGAAAAACAACGCTTTATTTACTATGCCGGGGTGCGTTAATTTCATTCTTTTTCTTTTTCTAATCTTCTTTATCACTCCTTGTGTTTCTTATTGCCAGCAATTAAATAAAAAAATTGCTCCTCCTGAAAACGGCATTTACGTCGGTGCTTTTCCCAATTTAGGGGGTACTGAAGACAGCGTTACATTTGAAAGATTGAAAGCTTTTGAAAACTTAACAGGACAAAAACCCGTTTGGGTTTACTTTTCAAATAACTGGTTCAAAAAAATCCAATTCCCTTTAAAAGAAGTTCAGACAATAAAAGATTTCGGCTCAATACCTTTTATCAGATTGATGCCGCGTTCTGATTTTACGGAATATAAACAAGACCCTGTATATTCATTACAAAATTTCATCGACGGTAAATTCGACAGTGATTTAAAGAAATGGGCAACCGATGCAAAAAACTATGGCGATCCGCTTATGCTTGAATTCGGGCTGGAAATGAACGGCAACTGGTTTCCGTGGAGCGGTGTGTATAACGAAAAAAATCCCGAAAAATATAAAAAAGCTTATATACGTATAATAGAAATTTTCAGAGATGTTGATGCCGACAATATTACTTTTATATATCATGTGAATTACGGCTCCGCACCCGAAGAAGAATGGAACACTATGTCTGCGTATTATCCCGGCGACGAATATATCGACTGGATTGGAATGAGCATATACGGAGCACAAAGACCTGGTGACGGATGGGAAGATATTATAAATGCTTTTGAAAAACCTTACAAAGAATTATCGGAAATTTCTAAAAATAAACCTCTTGCAGTTTTTGAATTTGGCGTTGTGGAACATCCCAAAAAACCGGAATGGATTAAAGACTTTTTCAACCTTGTAAAATCGGAAAAATATTCCCGTATAAAAGGAATTGCATACTGGCACGAAAAATGGGAAAATGAAGACGGGTCAATATCAAATTTAAGACTTGATTCTTCCCCTGAATCATTGAATATTTATAAAGATGCAATATCGGATGAATTTTTTCGGCCAAAAATTATTTTTCGCTAAACCTAACAATAAATACTATGGAAGCTCAAGACAAAGAAAAACTCGTAACAGTATTTAAAACGGGGCATCACGGAACAATTGCCATTGTTAAATCCATTCTGGAGGAGGCGGGCATAGAATATGCCGCAAAAGGAGAACAAGTACAGGATTTAATTGGTGCCGGTATTTTTGGTGTCGGGTATAACCCGATAACAGGTCCCGTGGAATTTCAGGTCCTCGAAGATAATGCAGAGTATGCAAAAGAACTGCTTAAGGATGTCGAGGATTTTCCGCCGGAACAGGAAGAAGAAAACCCGGGAGAGAAATAAAATATTTTAATCAAAACTGATTACTTGAAAAACTTAAATATCGGGATTATCGGCGGCGGTGCGGCTGGATTCTTCGCTGCAGTGGAAATTGCCTCAAGCAATCCTATGTATAAAATCACCATCCTCGAAAAATCTGATAAACTGCTTTCGAAAGTTAAAATATCGGGCGGCGGGCGGTGCAATATCACCAATGCTTGTTTCGATGTCGATGAATTAGTAAAAAACTATCCCCGCGGTTTCAAAGAATTAAAAGGTGTATTCACAAAATTTAATCCTTCCGATACTATTAACTGGTTCGAAACAAAAGGCGTTAAACTGAAAATTGAAAATGATAACCGGGTCTTCCCTTTAAGCAATAAATCCGAAACAGTCGTTAATCTTTTCCTTAGCGAAGCGAAAAAATATAATATCGAAATTGTTAAAAACTATACCGTCAATGAAATTAAAAAATCAAATACCGGCTTTACTGTAAATCCTCAGTCTAAATTTGCCATCACGTTCGATAAACTTTTAATTGCAACCGGGGGAAGTTCAAAGAGCGAATCTTTTTCCTTTGTAAAGAAACTCGGTCATACAATTATCCCGCCTGTGCCTTCACTTTTTACTTTTAATGTGTTAAATCATCCTCTAAAAGGACTCGAAGGTATTAGTCTCGAAAAAACAAAAATCAAAATTCAAAAAACAAATCTCGCTCAGGTTGGGGCAATCCTGATTACACACTGGGGCTTTAGCGGACCGGCAATTTTAAAATTGTCTTCTTTCGGAGCGAGAGCAATAAACGAAAAGGGTTATGACTTTTTTGTTGAAATCAACTGGATTCCCGAGTTTGAAAATGTGAAGAAACACCTTTCCGAAATAAAATCCGATTCCCATAATCAAAAAATATCTTCTCACTCCCGTTTTAATCTGCCCTTGAGATTTTGGAAAAAACTCGTCTTGCTCTCGGGAATTAACGATGATCTGAAATGGACGGAAGCTTCAAAAGATAAACTCTTAAAGCTTGAAAAAATTTTAACCAACAGTATCTTTCACGTAAACGGTAAAACACCATTCAAAGAGGAGTTCGTTACAGCAGGCGGAATATCTTTGAAAGAAATCAACTTCCGGACTATGGAGAGTAAAATATGCGAAGGGGTGTACTTTGCCGGCGAAGTTCTCGATATAGACGGCATCACCGGGGGTTTTAACTTTCAATCTGCATGGAGCACCGCATATATCGCCGCGAAATCAATTTAATTACATACGTAAAATTATTCTTTTTATAAATAAAAAAAATCCGCAGTCATATAAAATGACTGCGGATTCGAATAAAATGTTTTTATCTAAATTACTTCGAGACTTCTTCCATTAACTCTTTGCCCTTCATCAATGCATCACGGTTTAACGGAAGTAAATTATGATATCTTTCGGGCAATACTTTTTTTAATGCCTCAATAATCGAGTCGATTTTTACTATCGGTCGCTTTGCTAAATATGAACCAAGCAATACCATATTGGCAACTTTAACGTTGTTTAACTTGTTAGCCGCATCCGCCGCAGGTATCGGGTATATCTCAATGTCTTTTCTCTCCGATGCGTGCAATATATTTGTCGATTCGTATACTATTAATCCGCCCGGTTTTACTTTACTTCCGAACTTATCCATCGACGGCTGGTTTAATATTATCGCAGTATCAAAAGTGGAAAGGATAGGCGAGCTTATTGTTTCGTCGGATATTATTGTTATGCAGTTTGCAGTTCCGCCCCGCATCTCAGGCCCGTATGACGGCATCCAGGTTACATTTTTTCCTTCTACCATCGCCGAATATCCGAGTGTCTGCCCCATCGACAGTACCCCCTGTCCTCCAAAACCTGCTATTATAATTTCTTCGGTCATAACTTCTTTTCCTTCCATTATTCTTTTAATCCCTGAATTCTTTCAGGTTTCATTTTTTTGTTTTATAAATTTGTTCTACTTTAATCCGGCAAGATCTTCCTTAGACGGAACCTTTACATCCCCAAGCGGATAATACGGCAGCATTTCCTTCTCAATAAACTCATTCGATTTTACGGGCGTCAGCTTCCAGTTGCTTGGACAGTTCGATATCACTTCTATGAAAGTAACTCCCTTTTTTAACTGCTGGTACTTAAACCCGTTCGTTACTGCCTTCTTAAATTTCCTCACGTTTGCAGGCGTATGTACGGAATGCCTTGATACATAAAATGCACCTTTCAAGGGAGCTAACAGTTCGCACATTTTTAAAGGCATACCCGCAAAACCTACATCTCTTCCGTAAGGACTTGTCGTCGTCTTCATACCGGCTAACGTCGTTGGAGCCATCTGTCCGCTTGTCATTCCGTATACCGCATTGTTTATGAATATTATCATTATATTTTCACCCCTGTTTACACAGTGAACCGTCTCTGCCGTACCTATTGCCGCCAAATCCCCGTCACCCTGATAGGTAAATACATATTTGTCCGGTAATACTCTTTTAATTCCGGTTGCAACCGCTGTTGCCCTACCGTGTGCCGCCTCCTGCATATCTATGTTTAAATAATCATACGCAAACACCGAGCATCCTACCGGAGCTACACCTATCGTATTTTCCTGTATCCCCAGTTCTTCAATTACTTCCGCAATAACTTTGTGCGCCGTGCTGTGTCCGCACCCCGGACAGTAATGCATCCTCGTTCCCGTTAAAGTAGTCAACGGTTTCTCATACACCAGTTCATATATATCTTCACCGTCAATAATACAATCTTTTTCGCCGGTTAACATTTCTTTTTCCATAATCTATACTTTTTAAAATTTTTAAACTTTTTGTTTTTATTTTATTTTAGCTAATTTTTCGAAATTTTCCAGCACTTCATCCGGTCCGGGAATTATTCCACCCATTCTTCCGTAATGCCACACAGGTACCTTTCCTTCGACTGCTAACCTAACGTCTTCCACCATTTGCCCAGCGTTTAATTCAACGGTCAGTATTCCCTTCAAATGCCTGGATATCTCATCTATCTTACCATACGGGAAGGGATATAATGTTATCGGCCGCAACAATCCTAATTTAATTCCTTTTTCCCTTGCTAGTAATACCGTTTTATGACTTATCCTCGATGATAATCCGTATGCTACTATCAGGTATTCCGCATCATCCGTCAACACCTCTTCGAACCTTACCTCATTCTTGCAAATCTCTTCGTATTTCTTATTTAAGAGTAAATTAACCTGCTCCATTTTTTCCGGCTGTATAAAAAGTGACGTAATTATATTTCTTTCCCTGTCCTTTGTTTTTCCCGTTGTTGCCCAGTCTTTTTTTATCGGCTTTACTTCCCTCTTTTTGAAAATTACTTTTTCCATCATCTGCCCGATTGCACCGTCAGATAACATTAAAACGGGATTCCTGTACTTGTCGGCGAGTTCAAATCCCAGAAAAACAAAATCCGCCATCTCCTGAACGCTGTTCGGTGCAAGCACTATCAGGTGGTAATCTCCGTGACCGCCGCCTTTTGTCGCCTGAAAATAATCCCCCTGGGAAGGCTGAATAGTACCAAGCCCCGGACCACCTCTGTTTACATTTACCAGTAAACAAGGGAGTTGAGCCGAAGCAATGTAAGATACCCCCTCCTGCATTAAACTAAAACCGGGTGATGAAGATGAAGTCATTACCCTCGCGCCTGCTCCCGCTGCGCCGTAAATCATATTAATTGATGCAACCTCGCTTTCCGCTTGTAATGGAATTCCATACCTGCCCGGCATCTCACGCGACAAATATTCCAATACCTCGGATTGCGGGGTTATAGGATAACCGAAATATGCATCACACTTCGCCTGTATTGCCGCCTCCGCCATTGCTTCGTTACCCTTCATTAATCTAATATCGAGTTCTTCCATAATATAAAATTATTAAGTTTGTATTTATTAAAAATTTGATTTTGTTGACTGATAACAAGGAAGTTTTTACCGGAATAACTTACTTTATTAATCCCAAACCCCTCTGTGCGTAATCAGTAAAATCAGTAATAGAAATCAACGACTGCTAACGGTCTATTTTGATTTTCATATCTGACTGAACATTTTTTACTTCCGCAACAAGCTCCTTTTTCTTCGGACTTGTGCGATATACTTTTATTACCCCGTCCGGACAAACAAGAGCACAATTCGTGCATCCCGTGCAAAGATCATCTATTATTACCGCATATCTGTATCCAAAATTGTTAATGTCTTTTGACATCTTAATCGCATTTTCATTGCAGGCTGTTATACATATTTCGCACCCTTTGCACCTTTGAATGTCAACTACTGTCTTGCCTTTAACTTTACGGGGCTTCTTTGCTGCTGCTGTTTCACTCATAAATTTGACTTTTGGAATGTGTTAATAAATTACTATTTGGAAATTATTTAAAATTATCTTAAAAAAAAATACTAAAAATAGGGAGATTTTAAAGCTTTTTGATTATATTACAGTTTCTGTTTTACTTTTACTTTTTAAAAATTTTATGTTAACTTTAGATATAATTAATATTTTTAAAAACTAAATACCAAAGAATAAACATGGAAAAATATAATTCTTTTGTGACAAAATCATTTGTTTTAATAATTTTGTTACTTTCAATTTCATTTGGGGATGTAAATTCCCAGGTTTACAACTACTATGATAGTTGGGGTCCTGCCGGAATAAACATTGTTAAGCAGAATCCGTCCGGCATTGTCGTGAATTACTCCATTAAAAATTTCAACTTCAATGATGTCAATGTCGACGGCATAAATATGAAATCTGTTCATCTGCCGGATGTTTTCCTGCCTAATAACGAAGGCTATCCGGACCTGCCCGGGACAAGCCGTATGATAGCTGTCCCAAAAGGTGCTTATGCAACTTTTAAAATTATTTCCAAGAGAACGGAGATAATTAAAGATGTATTAGTTGCACCCGCTCCAAGAATACCGAAAGATACCGAACCGGGACCACTGCAGTATAATAAGAATATGAGCGTATACTCTAAAAACGCCCAATATCCGGACAATCCGGTCTTATTATCCGAAATCTCTAAAATTAGAGAACTCGATTTCGTTACTCTTGGTATTACTCCTTTCCAGTATAATCCCCAGACAAAAGAACTTATTGTATACAGAGACCTGCAAATTGAAGTTAACTTTGTCGGCGGAACAGGTTATTTCGGAAACGATGCATACAGGAGCAGATGGTTCGACCCGATACTGGAGGATGCTTTTATTAACGGTTCTTCTTTACCAAAAATTGATTACGGAAAGAGAAACGTTGAATGGGAAAATACAAGAGCTTATGGATACGAGTATATAATTATCTGTCCAAACGTTCCCGAGTTTTTACAATGGGCAGACTCGATACGGAACTTCAGAATTGCACAGGGAATAAAAACCGGAATATTCACTCTAACGCAAATCGGCGGAAATGATGCAACAATCATAAAGAACTTCCTGACCAATGCCTGGAACAACTGGCCGGTTAAACCGGTTGCGGTTCTGATGCTTGGCGATTACAATCCTCCGGTTACAGCAAACGCTGTTACTTCTCCGATATACAACAGTTATTGTGTTTCGGATAACATGCTCGGTGATATAGACAACAATCAACTGCCGGATTTGATAATGGCACGTATGACGGCACAGGATGCCACACAGCTACAGACAATGATTACGAAATTTCTGGACTATGAAAGAAACCCCCCGACAGATGCAAACTACTATCTCAAACCAATCACTGCACTTGGATGGCAGACAGAGAGATGGTTCCAGATTTGTTCGGAAGCTGTAGGCGGTTTCTGGAAGAAAATCATGGGAAAGAATCCCACAAGGATTAATGCAATTTATTCGGGAACACCAAGTACGATATGGTCGACCGCAACAAACACTGCAACGGTTGTTAATTACTTTGGACCTGCGGGAACATATTATATTCCTCTGACTCCCGATTCACTCGGCGGATGGAGCGGTGGTACAGCACAGATGGTCGTTAACGCTATAAACGCCGGTGCTTTCGCCCTCCAGCATAGAGACCACGGATCAACATCAGGCTGGGGCGAACCCGCTTTCCAAAGTTCAAACATCGACCAGCTTACCAATAATAACAACAAACTTTGTTTTATTTTCTCGATTAACTGCTTAACGGGAAAATACAATAATTCTTCCGAGTGTTTTACGGAGAAATTCCACAGATATAAATATAACGGATTAAACGCAGGGGCGCTCGGTTTAATTGCGGCATCAGAAACTTCTTATTCGTTTGTCAATGACTGCTATGTCTGGGGTATGATGGATAATTTCTGGCCACAGTTCATGCCGACCTACGGCACCACGCCTGCATCAAGAGATTTCAAACCTGCGTTCGGAAACGCCGCGGGTAAATATTTTCTGTATCAGTCGAGTTGGCCTTACAATACAAGTAACAAGGAAGTTACATATCACTTATTCCATCATCACAGTGATGCGTTTCTGGATATCTATGCAAACGTTCCGACTAACATGACCATATCACATGCCTCTACAATAGCTACGGGCGTTACCACGTTCAACGTTACTGCCGAAGCCGGAGCATTCATTGCCCTGACAATCGATACGACCATACTCGGAACAGGAACAAGCACTGGTTCGACATTAAGCATTACCATTCCCGGGACACAGGTTCCTCCGCAAATTATGAAAGTAGTTGCCACCAAACAGGATAAATACCGCTATACCGCCAACGTTCAGGTAATCCCGAACTCCGGTGCTTATATAGTCAAAGATACATTGGGAATTAACGATGCTGCTCCGCTTGGAAACGGCAATGGCATGATGGATTACGGTGAAACAAATAAATTAAACGTAAGAGTTAAAAATGTCGGCTCAGTCTCGGCAACCAACGTAAATGTTAAAATAACTACCTCGGATCCTTATATTACAATGACAGACTCAACCGAAAGCTACGGAACCATAAACGCAGGTGCAACAGTAAATAAAAACGATGCTTTCGCTTATAACGTATCCCCGCTGATTCCAGACGGAAGATCCGTTAATTTCAATTTCACGGCAACAAGCGGAACAAACACCTGGACAAGCACTTTTGCAATTCAGGCGCATGCTCCCGTTATGGAAATGGGAACCGTGGTTGTAAATGACTCCGCAGGTAATAACAATGGAAGGTGGGATATAAACGAAACCGTTATGCTAAAAATTCAATTTAAAAATAGCGGAACATCGGGTTTGACTAACGGAGCAGGAAAATTAATTAAAAACAGCGCATACGTTACACTGAATACCGACAGTATTATCTATGGTACCATTCCTGCAGGAGGCTCGGTAATAAAACAATACAGTGCTACATCCTCGACAAGCACTCCAGCCGGTCATTCTGCGCAGTTCTTCTATAGAATGTCATGCAATATGAGAAGTCCCGTTATAGATACCTTTAACGTTACAATCGGTCAAAACATCTTTATAATCGGAAACGGTACTACTTCTTCGACCCATCCGTTCTATACTTCTTATGCTGACGCAAGACAAAACATATTGTTCACTGCCGCCGAACTTAGCGCGGCCGGTTTAACCGCTTCTTATATTACCCATCTCGGCTTTAATGTTATTACAAGAAGCTCAACCGTTATGAACGGATTCTCAGTGAAGATGCAGAATACTTCCGTAACTTCCATTTCCGGATTTACAAACTCTGGCTGGACGAATTGTTATTCTGGTACTTATACCGTCCCCAATACAGGCTGGCAGGATATCGCCCTGACTCAACCTTTTGCCTGGAACGGGACATCTAATCTCCTTATCGAAATCTGCTTCGATAACAGTTCTTCCGGAACAACATCGACCGTAAATTCAACTTCGATTAGTAATATGAATAGAGTGGGTTATTCATCCTCACTCTCGGGTTGTACAATCTCTACGGCATACTCGAGAACCTACAGACCAAATATCAGAATTACATCCGGTTCCGCTGTAGGTATTGTGAATAACAATGAAATTCCGGTTACTTACTCGCTTTCTCAAAATTATCCGAATCCGTTCAACCCTGTTACATCCATAAACTATGCTATACCCAAGCAGAGTCTGGTATCGCTTAAGATATACGATATTCTGGGAAGAGAAATTACAACGCTTGTAAACGAAGTTAAAAATCCGGGATATTATACTGTCGATTTCAATGCATCGAATTTCGGAAGCGGTGTTTATTTCTACAAAATAACTTCCAATGACTTCACGGATATAAAGAGAATGATATTAATAAAATAAACAATTGACATAATACAAACATTAAGGGCTGTCCTTTCCGGACAGCCTTTTTTATTTACGCTGAAATTTTTATTCGCCTTTAAATTTTCCAATCAATATTTTAAGTTGTAATATAAAGAATTGTGTATATGGATATCGAATTCTTCCGCGAATATGCCCTGAAGAAAAAATGTGTCAGCGAAGTACAACCGTTTGGTGACGATGTCATAGTATATAAGGTTATCGGTAAAATCTTTATGATGATGAATTTTGAAACCCCGTTCCAAATCAGCGTCAAGTGTGACCCCGAACTGGCAGTCGAACTGAGGGAAAGATATTGTGCAATTAGACCTGCATATCATATGAATAACAAGCACTGGAACATGATTGATGTGGACGGTTCGGTTCCCTCTAAGGAAATCCTCGGAATGATTGACCATTCGTACGAGCTTATTGTGAATAAATTTACAAAGAAAGAGAAAAAAATTTATAATAAAAGTAGTTAGTAGTCAGTAGATAGTAGTTAGTAGAAGATATATTTTATAACTTAAAATGGAAAGTTTTATGCTAACTACTAACTACTATCTACTTTTTAAAATTAAGAACGGTCTTTATAAATAATATATAATTAAATTGTATTAAAACTATGTTGATTCTAATAGACATGGACGACGTACTCTCCGACTTCGACGGAGAGTTTTACAGAAAATGGAATGAAATTCATCCGGATAAATATATCACACCTCCGCACGAGAGAAAAAAATTCTATCTGAGCGATGAATCTCCCGAGGGATATATCGAACTAATTAGAGCAATTTATACTGCCCCAGGCTTTGTAAAATCTCTTACGGAAATACCCGGAAGCATCAATGGAATAAAAGATATCGCATTAAGAGGTCACACTGTTTTTATTTGTACAACTCCTCTGAACGCATATCAGAATTGCGTTAAGGAAAAATATGAATGGATAGAAGAACATCTCGGATTCGAATGGACTAAAAAACTAATCCTTACCAAAGACAAAACACTTGTGCGGGGAGATATTTTGATTGACGATAAACCTGAAATCACAGGCGCGGCAAAACCCGTATGGGAGCACATTTTATTCGATAAACCGTATAACAGGCATACAAACCATCAGAAAAGAATGACATGGAGTAACTATAAAAAAATTTTATTCAAAGAATAAAATAAACAGGATAAAGTACATTTTTAATTTTAATATGTAATTTTAATTTTTAATTTTTAATATTTAAATTTTGAACGATAAACACATTGTAAAGATTTGCAAAGAACTGAACCTGAAAGAAAATCAGGTTTTCGCAACAGCTAAGCTTTTAAATGAAGATGCCACGGTACCTTTTATTGCAAGGTATAGAAAAGAGTTAACCGGAAGTCTCGATGAAGTTATTATAACCACAATCCGTGACCGCATTGCCCAACTCGACGAGCTTGATAAAAGACGCGAAGCAATATTAAAATCTCTCGAAGAGCGTGAATTACTTACCGACGAATTAAAAGAAAAAATCGAAGCCGCAGAAACACTAACCGAACTTGAAGATATATATTTACCCTTCCGTCCGAAAAAACGAACACGTGCTACGATTGCAAAAGAGAAAGGTCTCGAGCCGCTTGCTACAACTATCTTTGAACAGGAAAGTATAGATGTAAATGCGGAAGCAGAAAAATATATAGATGAAGAAAAAGGTGTAAAATCAATAGAAGAAGCACTTGCAGGTGCGCGCGATATAATTGCAGAATGGGTCAATGAAAATAAACTCGCAAGAGAAAAAACACGTGAGCTCTTCGAAAGAAAAGCGTTCATATTTTCCAAAGTCGCAAAGGATAAAGAAGAAGAAGGAATTAAATATAAAGACTATTACGATTGGAAAGAACTCGCCAAATCAGCACCCTCACACAGACTTCTTGCAATGTATCGCGGTGAAAACGAGGGATTTCTGCGGCTCAATATAAATCCCGAAGAGGAAGAAGCTATAGAGATTCTGAATAAAATGTTCATTAAGAATTTTTCTATCGTAGAAAGCTTTCCTGCAAATTCCGCATCCGAACAGGTTTTAATCTCGGTTAAAGATTGCTACAAACGTTTATTATCTCTTTCCATAGAAACAGAATTTAGAAACCTGCTAAAAGAAAAAGCTGACAAGCAGGCAATACTTGTTTTTGCAGATAACCTCAGACAACTTCTGCTTGCACCTCCGCTCGGAGAAAAAAATATTCTGGCAATCGACCCGGGATTCAGAACGGGATGTAAGGTTGTATGTCTCGATAGATATGGAAAACTTTTGCACAACGAAACCATCTATCCGCACACGGGTGCCGCACAGAAACTCAAAGCAGGTGAGGTAATAATTGAACTCATAAAAAAATACCAAACCGAAGTAGTGGCAGTTGGAAACGGAACCGCGGGAAGAGAGACGGAAGAATTTGTGAGAACGGTTTTCGATAAACTTGAAATTAAAAATATCCCTGTAGTAATGGTGAACGAAAGCGGAGCTTCGATTTACTCCGCATCGGAAGTTGCCCGAGAAGAATTCCCCGATTACGATGTTACGGTAAGAGGCTCTGTCTCGATTGGCAGAAGACTAATCGATCCGCTTGCAGAACTCGTGAAAATCGACCCGAAATCGATTGGAGTCGGTCAATACCAGCACGATGTAAATCAATCATTATTAAAACAAAAACTCGATGATGTAGTGGAGAGTTGCGTAAATGGAGTCGGTGTGGAAGTAAACACTGCAAGCAAACAGCTTCTCACGTATGTATCCGGTCTCGGTCCCAAACTTGCTCAGAGCATAGTCGAGTTCAGAAATGAAAACGGTGCATTCAGAACACGCGAAGAATTGAAAAAAGTGCCCCGTTTGAAAACCAAAGCATTCGAGCAGGCCGCAGGATTTTTAAGAATTCGTAACGGCGAAAATCCACTCGATGCTTCAGCCGTTCACCCCGAAAGCTATCACATCGTAGAAAAAATGGCAACCGATATAGGGTGTACCGTAAAAGAATTGATTACCTTTCCGCAAAATCAGGCGAAGATAGATGTGAATAAATATATCAGCGATAAAGTCGGCTTGCCAACACTCGAAGATATTAAAGCGGAACTTGCAAAACCCGGTCGTGACCCAAGGGAAAAATTCGAAATCTTCGAATTCGCAAAAGATGTCGGAAAACTCGAAGACCTGAAACCCGGAATGAAACTTCCCGGAATCGTTACTAACATTACTAACTTCGGTGCATTTGTGGATATCGGCGTTCATCAGGACGGGCTCGTGCACGTAAGCGAAATAAAAGACGGATACGTAAAGAATCCCGCAGATATTCTAAAAGTTGCACAAAAAGTTACGGTGAAAGTTCTCGAAGTTGACATGGTCAGAAAACGCATACAGCTTTCGCTCCGGCTCGGCACCGATAAACCCGTTCAAAAGAAACCGAAAAAAATCACAAAAGATGAAGCGGATAAAAAACTGAAAATGCTGATGGAGAAGTTTAAGAAGCAGTAATCAGAAGTCAGCGGACAGAATAAAAACACATTGTCGTTCCCGCGAAAAGCAGTAGTTTTTCTCGTTGCGAAGCCCCAGCTTTGTAACGAGGGAGTCAAAAGTAAAGCGTAATTTTTCCTTTTATTCTTTTTAAGAGCGTGACCCCTGACTAAAACTTGCAGGAATAACATATATTATTATGGATTCCCGATAAAAGCATTCGGGAATGACAACATACCCGATTAAAATCCCACTTTCAGATTAAAGAAAATATTTCTTTCCGCGGCGGGAATCCAGTTCGGTGCTCCGTTCCAGTCAATACCTCCCGTGGTTTCATAGAGCTTATCGAAAACATTATTAACCCTAAGCGATGCCTCGAAAGTTTTCAGATACCTGCCGATTTGCTTCGAATTTATCAGCGGTATAAAATCGAGCGATATCCCTGCATTGAAAACCGTATAGGGCTCGATAACCTTATCAACATAGCCCGCAACAAGTTTCGCAGAAGGATTTTTCTTTTCGTTTTCGGAGTTATCCAGATACTGCCTGCCGATATACTGCATCGTGACATAAGCGCCAAGTCCGAAATCCGAATTGAAGTTCAGGGAAAGATTTCCGATAACCTGCGGAGTCAGCAGGATTTTATTATCGGAATAGTCGTTCCCGTAAATTACATTTCCTACGGAATCCACACCGTTGATTTCGCGGTATTCCCTGAAAAAGTTTTCCGAAAGGCTCAGGTTACCGCTCAGTGTTAAAACCGGATTTTTATATTTCAGACTTTTGTAAATCTGCGCAAGTAAATCATATTCAAATTCGAATTCGATTCCGCGGTGAACGGATTTCCCCGCATTGCCGTTAATCGGCTGACCGACATTGTCCAGCTGACCGTTGCTTACGATTTCATTCGTGAAGTTCATCCAGTAGAAATTCAGATTCGCTTTCAGCAGGTTGGTGCTGTAACCAAACCCCAATTCATAATCAATCATTTCTTCGGGTTTTACAAGAGGCTCTGAATAGGTACTGCTCAAAGTATCCACTACCCTGAAATTCGGTGTGGAGTAAGGGCTCTCGGCGTCGTAAATATCCTTAAGTCTCGGCTCACGCTTTGCCATGGATACGTTCGCAAATATCCTGAAATCGTTATTTATGTTGTAGTTCAGTCCGACCCTCGGAGTCAGGAAGCTGTAATCGACGTCGAACATATACGGTTTAAACGCATCGTTTTCCAGCGAATACCTGTGAAACGCAAACTGCAGTCCCGCCATACCCGTTAACTTTCCGTTAAACCTGTATACCTCGTTTGCGTAAAGCGAAAAAGTTTTCTTCTTTCCTTCGTAATAATAGTACCTGTAATTGCTCGATGTTCCCGGGGGCAGAGCGTTTCCGAAAGTCACTTCCCCGTAATGTTCCGAATTATGCAGACGCAGTTCACCGCCCACTATCAGATTTCCTCTTTCGCCCGAATGCTTCAACTGAACCTTGGGATACCATCCGTAATCGTTGTTGTTTACAAATAAATTCACCACCATATCGCTCCGTACAATTTGATATCCTTTTCCTGGCGTGTAATTGAACGTGCCGTCGGGATTGCGGAGATAATAATTCGGATTAAACGCATTTGAATCCGTAGTATAAAAAGAAGGCAGGCGGAAATACGAGAAATCGTATCCGTATGAAGTCGGAAAATTCGTAATGAAATATCCTTCCCCCCGCATATAATTAATAGTATTCGAAATGAACAGATTTTTCGACGCCTGTAAATTGTAAACAAGCTCGTAATGCGGCTGATTGTAATTGTCGGATTCGTTGGGAAACTCAAGCGGATTGGATTTCCTGTCTTTTCTTTGGTCACCGGTAATCTTTCCGTCCAGATAATCCCTCGTTACTCCGTAATATGCAAGATGATTTTTAATCGGTGAGCCGTAAGCGTTAAATTTGATGACCGAATTCGTTCCGAACATTTTCCCTGCGCTTAAAAAATACGACCAGTGGTCTGACCAGGACAAATTCCTGTAGCCGTCCGTTTGTGTCTTGGAAAATTTTCCGTATAATCCGAATCCGCTCTCCAGTAATCCCGATGAATATTCGAATGAATAACGCCTGGAATTATAATCGCCGTATCCGCCGTTCAGATTGATGAATTTATTTTTAAAATAATCGAGCGTCTGAATATTTATCACCCCGCCTATGCTCGAAGAACCGTAAAGAGACGTTCCTATACCCCGCTGCAGCTGTATGCTTTCCACCGATGAAGTTATGTCCGACAAATCGACCCAGTAAACCTGGTGGTCTTCCGCATCGTTTTGCGGGGTGCCGTTTATTAAAATGGATATTCTCTTCTGGTCGAATCCCCTGATTGAAAAATATGAATAACCTATCGATGCGCCCGATTCCGAATACGCATTGATATTCGTGCTTCCGTTTATAAACATCGGCAGGTCCTGCATCCAGTATCTGTTTTCTATCGCATCTCTCTTTATGTTTTCAAAAGTAATGGGTGTAAGTCTCTCTATGCCCCGCAAAGCATCGACTTCTATTGTCTGCGTCTTGTATTCGTTCGTATCAATATCCTGAGCATCTATATTTCCGGTAAACAACAGAAAAATAAAAAGTAAAATGTGTAACGTGGTTTTCTTCCGGAAATTCCATGCAAGAAAAGCCGAATTCTTAATCTTAGACGATTTATATTTTACCCTTTTTTCCGGCTTGGATTTTCCGGTCTCCGGTTTTTCTCCGTTTCTTCCGGTTTTATTTGAACTTAAAGATTTTTGTTTGTTCATAATCCATATAAAATAAAAAACGCTTAAACTTTTCCTGAACCTGATAAAACAAAGAAAAATTTAAGCGTTAGAAATACATTTGTAGTTTCCTACGGCGGCATTACCCGCATCAGGTTCCATGGGTGTTTTCTCAGCCTTTCTCTTTCGATGAAAAGCACCCCAATACAGTTTTATGCAAAAAGAACTGAACAAAGTTATTCACAACAAATCAAATTTTCAAGTGAATAAATATCTTATTTTTTTAAGTGAAATTTTCCATATGACAAAATTTATATCTGCAATTATTAAACCGTTAAAAAAGATTCAAAACCCAATCCTTAAATTAAAAAAAATATTCCTTTCCGCCGCCGGTATCCAGACCGGCTCCCCTTCGGAATTCAAACCGCCGGTTGTCTCATATAACCTGTCTAAAATATTGTTTATCTTGAGCGATGCTTCAAGCGAACGGAAATACCTATTTATACTTTTCGATTTAACAAGAGAAATAATATCCAGCGATACACCGGCATTCAAAACAGTATAAGGGTTAATTATTTTATCCACATAACCGGGTGCTAAACGTGCAGAAGGATTTTTCTTTTCGTTTTCGGTGTTATCCAGATACTGTTTCCCTATATATTGCACCGCCAGAAATGCTCCCAGTCCGAAATCCGAACCGAAGTTCAGCGAAAGATTCCCGATGATTTGAGGATTTAATAAAATTTTGTTTCCCGAATTATCGTTTCCGTATAAAATATTTCCAAGCGTATCCACTCCGAGCTTTTCTATGTACTTTACAAAATAATTGTCGGACAAACTCAGATTTCCGACTAATGTAAGAACCTGATTTTTTTGCTTTATCCTGTCCGTTACATTAGCAAGTATATTATATTCAAACTCTAACTCTATTCCCTTGTGAATCGATTTTCCCGCATTCGAATAAACCGGCTGACCGATGTTGTCGAGCTGACCGTTACCAACAATTTCGTTCGTGTAATCCATAAGATAAAAATTCAGATTTGCTTTCAACCGGTTACCGGTATATCCCAATCCGATTTCGTAATCGGTCAGCTCTTCATACTGTACAAGCGCCTCCGAATATATCTGATTGACCGTATCGACGACTACAAAATTAGGTCTCGCATACGGATTGTTCGCATCGTAAAAATCTTTCAGCCTCGGTTCACGCCTTGCGATAGATAAACCCGCAAACGCCCTGAAATTATCGAAGAAGCTGTAATTGAATGCAATTCTGGAAGTTAAAAATTTGTAATCGACATCGAAGTTATAGGGTTTGTATAAATCGTTCTCTATTGCATATTTATGAAAAGTATACTGCACTCCAATCATACATGCCAGCTTTTTGCTGAAAGTGCTGAATTCGTTTACATAAAGAGATATTGTCTTCTTCCTGCCGTTATGAAAATAATACCTGTAATTTGCGGGTGTCCCCGGCGGCAGTGTATTACCAAAAGAAATTTCCCCGTAGTGTTCGGAATTGTGCAGGCGATATTCGCCACCTACGAGCAGACTCCCTTCTTCACCCGAATGCTTCCATTGCATTTTCGGATACCAGCCGTAGTCATTGCTGTTTGTGTGCAAATTCACAATCATATCGCTCCTTACAATCTTGAACCCTAAACCCGGAAATGAATCAATCCTGTTTTTGTATCCGCGCAAATAATATTTGGAATTAAATGTGGTTGTATCCTTACAGAAAAACGGAGACAGGTGATAGTAAGAATAATCATAACCCCTGCTTAGAGGGTAATTCGTAGTAACATAACCATCACCCCTGATATAATTAAAAGTGTTTGTTATAAACAAATCCTTTGCCGCCTGAATATTGTAAATCAATTCATAGCGGGGTTTGAAGTAATTATCCGTTTCGTTTTGCTGTTCAAGAGGATTGTATTTTCTGTCCTTCCTTTTATCTCCCGTAACTTTACCGTCAAGATAATCTTTGGTTATTCCGTTATAAGCCAGATGATTTTTCACGGGGGAGCCGTAAAAATTCAGCTTTATTACCGACCTTTCACCAAGCATTTTCCCTGCGCTTAAAAAATATGACCAGTGGTCTGACCAGGATAAATTCCTGTATCCGTCCGTTTTTGTTTTGGAAAATTTCCCGTAAAACCCGAAACCGTTTCCGGTCAGACCCGAAGAGTATTCGAGTGAATATCTTTGCGAATTGTAACTGCCGTAACCCGCGTTGAGATTAACGAACCTATACTTAAAAAAATCGAGTGTCTGGACATTTATCACGCCCCCTATTCCCGAGGTACCATATAATGCCGTTCCTACACCTCTTTGGATTTGTATGTTTTCAACCGAGGATATTATGTCGGATAATTCCACCCAGTAAACCTGATGGTCTTCCGCATCGTTTTGTGTGGTACCGTTTACCAAAACGGATATTCTTCTCTGGTCGAACCCCCGAACGGTAAAATAAGTATAACCTATAGAGGAACCCGATTCCGAATATGAATTTATGTTCGTATTACCGCTTAAAAACATCGGTAAATCCTGCATCCAGGATCTTTTCTCTATCGTCTCCCTTTTTATGTTGTCATAAGTAATGGATATTACTTTTTCCATTCCTCTCAGTGCATCAACCTCGATAGTCGGTGTCTTGTATTCCGTCGTATCTATTTCCTGCCCGCGTAATAATCCGGATAAAAAAGAAAATGAAAATATAAAAAAATAAAAAACAAATTTTCTGCTAAAGATTATATATCCAACAGTCAAAATTTTTTCATCCATAATTTCCGCTCTACTCCTCCGACCCGAAGAATCTTATTCTGAGATTTATTTTATCTTCAGAAAAACCTCGGAATTAAAAGACTGGATTTTATTTTTCCCCTCTTCAAAGTTACTGTTTATATTCTGAAAAATAATTTTATATTTTATTTTTTCGTTCTCGCCCTCCGTGCTCATATCTTTTATTCCCGGGTCGGTTTTAAGCTTCTTAATATCTTCAATTAATTTTTCCATCAGTATTTCCCCGGCAATCGCATCGTTGTTTTTAATTGTAAGCGTTAAATTATCCGCATTAAAATCAAAACCAATCCTGTTCAGCGAATCGACCTGATACTGTTTTAATCCCGGCTCCTTTTCGTAATAATTATACCTATGCTTGATTACAAAATCATATCCCTTTATCGACAAATAATTATAGTCTTTTAAACTTAAATACAAATATTTATTATCGTTGTAATAAGTCCTTTTATATAATGTGTACTCGATTCCCATTAAATCGGTAATCTTTGCCTCTTTCGATTTGAATACTCCGTTAACCATACCGTCCTTTATCGTATCTAAATCCTGCGTAAACCATGGCTGTATTCTGTCTAAAGACTTTCTCTCGCTTAAAAAATGAATTATCGAACTCACGTCCTGTTTCTCCTCCTCGGATATGGAATTTACAGCTTTTATAATTTTTCCGTTGTCGATAATCTTATTACCAATAAGAATTTCTTCCAGCCTCGACATCTGGCTCCTCTCCGAAAGACTAAACGCTCCCAACGGTCCGTATGAAATTAAAAAAGATATAATACAAAGTGAATAAGGAATTATTTTTATATTTTTAACTTTACTTACGGAAAAATATATCGCCATAAAGGTTAACCAGACAGCAAGTACAAAAACAAAATATCTTTTCTCGGTTATTCCGTAGTCTCCTGTGCGGCGGAGTATTGCCACAAAGAGCAGTATAATAAGGGGAAACAATATTATGTAAAACCATTTTTGAAATTTCTTAATCCAGTTGGTTCCCTCTGACTCACGGAGCGGCTCGATTAAAAGCAGTGAAAAAATTCCCGCTATCGAAAAACCGAGTACAAGATACGAAACCCACCCCATCGGTAATTGCCACTGTATAATTATTTTCCCTGTGTATGAATACAATATAAGCAGATAAATGATGACAAGGGGTAGCAAAACATACTGAGTGAAAATCTTCAAGCCCTTCGGGTAAACATCCCGGCTCTCGAGTTCATCGAGATTCTTCGGCAAGCCCGATAAGAAAAACCACGTGTTAAAAATGCCGAGAATAAAAAAGAAAAGCTGTCCGTACCTCTTTGAATCTATATTCACGTCGAACAGTTTATCGAATGATAATATCGCTATCGACAGCCCTGCATATAAAACGCCCGAATATACCGCTGTAATTAAAATCCTGATAAATATATTCTGATTGAACTGCCAGAATCCTCTCTGCTCGGTGATAAATTTTTTGCTGATGAAGGGAGAAACAGAAACCAGCAGATGAAAACCAATCACGTAAAGCAAATACCTCGTTATTTCTACAACACCCGCCTCTTTTGGCAGGGAAAAATAATATGCGGTCAGTAGGATTATCCCGACAATCTGAACCGCATATACTATGGCTTTCGAACTTTTTATTCTTTCCGATACGAAAACGAGCGAAAGCAAAAAGGGAATTCCCAGAGAACATGCCATAACCGCATTGTAGAGATATTGATTCGCGTCCTGCCTTTCAAAAGGCAAGTCGAGAATGTAAATCATAAATCCCGCACCAACTGCTGAAGCTATAATTACAAAAGGAAATCTCAAAAAAGTTTCCTTTGCGCCTTCAAGAAGAAGCCTAACCGATGGAATTTTCATTGCTTTTTTATTTAATTAATTTCTTTGATTTTATACGAGTAGCTGTCTTCGGCAGTTACACCTGCTTTTTTTATATTTGTAATATACTGTCCGCAATTGCTGCCTATTTTGTTTTCTTCGAGTTCACCTATGCTAACAATAGTTTCATAACCTTTTTCTTTGATTCTTTCGACTATTTCATGCGATTCCGCATCCGGTTTAATATATGATTTTAAATTATATTTTATCGTTTTATATGTCGGATTCAAAGGTGTAAATTTTATTAGAAAAATCTCCGGTTTAAAATATTTTTTCAGGACTCGTGCATTACAGGGACTTTTTTCCGCCAGAGCAAAGTTCAGCGTGATTTTTTTTCCGTTTGTATTATAAAACCTTTCCGAATATTCTGCTATCTCACCGAACGTCCATTTCCTTACCGGTATCATTTCGTCCCTTCTTCTTTCGTCCGTTGTGTGGAGCGAAAATTGAAGCTGGAAATTATTTTCGTAAAGCCTTCTTTTAATATTAAGAAGTCTTTCGAAAAATTTATCCGTTCCTTTAGGAGCTATCGTAGATAGAGACGGAATAAAATTCTTTGTCTTGTATTTTGTGTTGAATTTCTCGAGTACATCGAGCACGGCTGGATTATAAGACGGCTCACCGACACGGGCAAACTGGATTTTGAATTTTTCCGTATCGATAACTCTGTCCGGGAATCTTTTCGTTACTAAAAAATCTATCTGTGAAAAAATTTCCTCTTCGGTTAGCTTCTTTTTAAAATCTCCTCCGGCATCGCAAAACGTGCAATCAACAGGGCAACCGCATAATGTCGATACTATTAATACCCATTTTTTCTCGATTGTTAAAGGCGGCTGAACGGATTCTACAAATTCCACCATCCCTCCGTCTTCGAGTTTTGCTACATAAACCGTCGCTATCTTTTCGTTGCCAGCTTTAGCAATTATTTTCATTGTGTAAATTTAATTTTTTTGAAATTACCATTGCCGCTTTTATCCCCTCGCCGATACCGATACCCGACTGCCTGTAAATACCGTTTTTTACGTCACCGATAAAAAATACCGTTCTATCCTTTTCCTTGTTAAAAATTTTTATTTCCCCTTTCCCTATGAAATCAAGCTGTGCCTCCCTGCCGATTGCCGCAACCAAATAATCTGCCTTGAAAATCCTATTCTTACCGCAATCGATTAGTATTTTTTTCCTATCTTTATAAATTCTTACTATTTTTAAATCACAATAATAAGAAATATTTTTCATTTTCGATACTATCTTAAGCAACGCAGGAATGCATCGCGGTTTCGAACCTCTCTGAATAATAGACACAGAGTTTCCGCGCCTCCCCATACTTACGGCATAGTCAAATGCCGCATCCCCTCCGCCTATTACGGCAATATTTTTATTTCTTACACTAAAAAGTTCATAAACATCATAATAAATATCAACAGCAGAAGAACCGCTTGCAATAAAATTTTTCTGTTTTGTCCCGGATGCAATTATCAGATAATTTGAATTATATATTGCTTTATTTGTCCTTACAAAAAATTGATTCTGCTTACGGGTAACGTTTAAAACCGTTTCTTTTTTAATTCTTATCCCAAGTTCCGATAAGTGTTTCTTAAATAAAGAAATTAATTTTAGCCCCGAAATGCCTTTGGGAAATCCCGGATAATTCTCAACTAACGAAGCGTTTTTAAGAAGACCACCGATACAATTTTTCTCGATTAGTAAAAAATCTGTTCCGTATCTTTTAAGCTGAATTGCCGACGATATTCCCGAGGGTCCCGCTCCTATAATAATTACATCATACGCCCTTTTCATTCCCGGTATCCTGCTTTAATATATCCGATGATTTTACTATATGTGCAAAACCGTGAGATAAATTCCGAAGCGTGGCAAGATGAAAGTTCTCGTCGTAAGTTGCCGTGCAGTCAACAGGAAAGAAAACCTCGAACCCCCTTACAAACGCAGAGCGGGCTGTGGTCTCACAGCAAAGATGTGTCGCAACACCCGTTATTACAAGTTTTTTAATTCCTCTTGAAATCAAAAAATCCTCCAGCCTCGTCTGATAAAAAGCATCGTATTGCGATTTTGCAATCACCTTCGCATCCTTTGTTTCCAATTCTTTCGTAATCTCGCTCATGTATCCTTCCGTTATAATATCGCTCCACCACTTCGACAGCATATTCGCATTATCAACCGTGTTTATATGTCTGGTAAAAACTATATTTTTCTCGTTCTGCCTGAAAAACGACAGTAATTTCTTAATTGGCTTAATTATCGATTCCGTTGCCGATATGTATGCGTGTGAAGATTCATCCGTAAAATAATTTTGCATGTCAATCACAAGAAGTGCCGTATCTTTTATGTCAAAATTAACTCTTCTGTACCCGGGTGTCAGAAAAATTTTCGAAAGAAACTCGTTAGTCTTTGACTCTGCGTTTTTAAAATAGTCTTCTCCCATATTATTTAAATAGTTGTTAAAGCCATATTCTCTATGGCAAAAGCAAATTCCGATTCGACCAAATAATCATCCGTCTAATATTATATAAAAGACAATTCATAATAAAGATAAAATATTATTGTGGAAAAAATAAGGGATTTATTTTAGAATTCAGGAGTAAAAATAAAGTAGTAAGAATAGAGAAGATAACTTATGTCTGGTTACGAAGCTTGCCGCGGCGAGCTTCGTAACCGGATGAAAGCATATTGTTATTTCCTTTTAAGTAAGCCAAGCCCCTCCAAAGCAGATTTATCGTCCGGGCTCATTAATAAAACTCTGTTGAAAAAAAGTTCTGCCTCCTTGCTTTTCCCAAGCTGGAAGTTCGTCCATGCAAACATTAAAACAGAACCGTAATCAAACGGATATAAATTTACGACTTTCTCGAACAGCTTGTAAGCATTGGTGTATTCTGCTTTGTAATAATAGTATAAGCCAAGCCTGTAATTTGCTATCGTATTCTGCGGGTCAATCGATAGAATTGCAGTGTGCTGCTCCGCAACCTTATCCCATTTCTCTTGCGCCGTATAAGGATAAGCTATTCCGAACTTCGCCTCTACGCAATTAGGCATTAAATCTATCGCTTTCTGATAATAATATACGGATTCGTCATACTGCTTATCCAGATAATACAGCCAGCCGAGCCTTAAATTTATTTCGTAAACATTATCGGCATATACATTTTTTAAAACAGAAATTGCATTACTGTATTGCTGGTTCCTTTCATATGCATAGCTTTCTTTAAATGCCTTTTGCAAGTCGCCATCCTTGCCGGCGTCGGTTTCGCTCATCGCGCTGATTTGTGAAACCACCACAATTACAAATGTAAGTAAAATTAATTTTTTGATTTTTTTTAGAATGTCCATTTCAGACCTCCGATTATTTTGTGAATACTATTGTTTGTTAAATTTATATTTGAATTTCCAAAACCATTATTATTTGCATTTGTTACTTCCTGATTATAATATTGATACCTTAGTGAAAGCTCGATATGCCTGCTTACGGGTATTATAAAATTTAAACTTACACGATTCGATATTCTTTCAACATTATTAAATACAATAAATGCATCGCTTTCGTGATAATTGTAAATATACCCGAAAGTATACCCCGCTTCCATCCAGAGTTTATCTAAAACTTTCCAGCCGACTTTTTGGTCTAATATACCGTCGCTTATAAATTTGCGGTCTCCCCAGTTCCTGTTGGAAAAAACTGTTGCGTCCGTCACGGTATATAAATTCAGATTCCCGAGCGGAAAGAAAATTATTTGCGCTGTATTCTGAACCTGTGTTGCTCTGTTTAAATTGGCAAGCGAATTTTTTAAACCAAGTTTAAAATGCCCTGTATACAAAGATAAAGAAAGTAAAGCGGCGAAATCATCTGAGGTGCTTTTTGTCAGCGTATATTTTGTCGGCGACGAATTGTAATCGACATCATAATCATCATAGCTTACGTTTAAATAATGAAACGCAGCCGTTAAATCAAATCCCCTGCCAAGCCGGAAATTAACATTTAAGTAATATTCATTCTGCCTTGTTTTAATATCAAAATCCTTTTGTCCGTCCGTTTGAGTAAATATCTGCTTTGTTCTCGATACCGATATATTATTGTAACTATGAAAAACTTTAACGTTTTTTCCAAGTTGATGCATTAACCCGAAATCTATATATGTACCGTTGTCATATATAACCTGCTCGTTGCCGGCATTGGAAGTGTTTAATTTATTCTTTTTTTTCTGTTCTGAAAAATCTCCGTTCACAGTATAACCACCCTCCGTATATACTCCGTATATAAATTTTTCGCTCACACCTAATTTCTTTTTTAAAGTTAACGGCATTACCGAAATCAACGACAGCAGGTCGCTTTCCCTTCCCGAAAATAAATAAGAATAGTAGAGATATTCTATCGTCAGCAAATCCGTCGGACTGAATTTCATTGCTTTTTCAAAATGCGAAATGGCAGATATATAATTTTTTACATTATAATATGCAATACCGGCTCTTAATCTCAAATAAAAGAAATCTATTCCGTTACTGATTGCTTTTTCGCATTCCTCCGCAAGTATAACCCACTTACCGGCATTGTATAGCGAATATGTTTTCGCATCTACTTCTTTCGGGTCGGGCTTTATTTGCGGTTTTACCGTTGTCCCGTAAAACAGAATTATTGATAATATTATTATTGTTTTATACAAGTTGCATTTATCGTTTTGTTTTTTAAAAATATTTTTATTGTCTCTATTCCCTCTTTACCTATTTCCATTGAAAACTTTTTTTCTCCCGTCTTCCTTCCGAAAAACATTTTTTCGGCCGAAGAATTCAACGATAAATAAGAGGGATTTATTACTTCGTCAATTTTATCGTACGTTAAATTATAATTGGATTTTAAAAACACAAAAAACGGAGCAATAAAATCCTGTAAAAATAAACCAGCCTTGCTATATACAAAATGTAACGCAAAGGTATCTTTTATGTTTACATCTTTGTAAAAGCCAAGAGGAACTTTATAAGCCGCAAGGAAAAAATAATATAACAAACTTCTCTTGCTCCCGACAAAATTGTAAAAATAAAACGTCTTACCGTCATCCACAAAATATGCATATGAGTTCGATGTCCTGCAATAAATATAGGAATAATTATAGATGTTCGTATAAACTTCCCACTGGGCTTTTTTAACCTTTCCCTTAGATTCCACCTCAAAATTGATTTTATCTCCCGGTATGAAGTGAAATGCCTTCTTCATCAATTCGTTAATCTCGATATTAGAGACAAGGTCTCCTTCTTCGGGGTGGGAATATGATTTATATTCATAACTGTTTTCGCCTTTTTTCACAAATTGGGAAATCGGGTACTCGATGGATTCACCGCTTATAAAAGGAGTTTCCTGAAGCTGAAAATGTATGTGCGGCTCGGGAGAGCGTCCTGAATTACCGCAGAAAGCTATTAACTGCCCCGTTTTAACCCACTCACCTTTCATCACCTTAAACGAACCTGCTTTCAAATGAGAAATTTTTGTATAAAAATTTTCCCCGTGCCTGATTATAATTGTATTTCCCCAGTTGTCCTCAACGTTTACGTCTCCAATCGGATTGTCCGGTATGCCGTCTGTAATCTCGTCAACATATCCGTCGTAAGGTGATAATACCGCTTTGTTATAACAATAATAATCTTCAACGCCCGCTCCAAAATCCCTGTATGTCTTTCCCTCCGTATCGGTTATCACAAAATCCCAGGCATATCTCCATTTCGACTTATGCGTAAATTCGCCGTCATGTCCCTGCGATACCTTCCATTCCCCGTAAAAGGGCAACCTGATTGGATATAATGAATAATCTTTAAACCTGTGGTTATTGTTTAAATACATATAGAGGTTTTTCTCCGGGGAATTTTGTTGAACTTCAACCTCTAAAGTTTTAGCCGGCTTGTAAACTCTTAACCTGTAGGCGTATAAGAACAAAAGAACTACTAAATTAAACGGCAACGAATAAATATATATATGCCAGGTGTTGAAAATCTGGGTTAAACTTAATGTGAATAAAACTACTATCGGGGTCAGTAATACCGACCAGAAATAAGATGCCTTAGAGGGTACCAGAAAATATCCGCCTACCGCTATGGAAGTCAGAATAAAATTGAAACCAATATATGAAAATCCGATTTCCGTAAAATTAGCACCCATCAGTAAATAAAAAGAATACGCCGAATAAAAACCCAGCAGAGATAACGTAAAAGCAATTCTGGAATAGTATAGCAGTGCTGCGGCAATTAATGTACCCGCAATAATTTTATACTGGAAGAATATTGCTCCGAGCGATATGAGATATATTTTAAAAGACGTTATTATTTCAAAATTATTCCACCACTCATATATGCTTACTAACCTGTATCCTCCGAACACAAACAACTGATTCAGAAAAAATATTCCCTCCTCGCTCAAACTTAAAAACCGTAATTCCCTCATAGCAAGTAACATGAACCAGAAAGGAATTAGAAACGGTAAACTCAGATAAGGAAGACGGTTTTTTCCGAGAATGTTTTCAAACACAACGGTCAGCAAAAGAGTTACAAATGCAGAAAGCAATACAAAAATTAAAACAAGCCAGTTCGGCTGCAGATTAAGCCCTATTCCAATCCCGATTAGAAGACTGTTGAATCCGTAATATCCTTTTTCTATGTTATACTTGTCGTAACCTAAAATATCCGCTGTTAAAGTTGTCAATATTACAGACAACAATCCGCACAGTCCCGCAAACGGGTCGAAAAAAGAAACGAACATAAGAACAAAAGAAAAGAGATATTTATCCGAAAAAAATATTATCGAATAACTGTTGATTATGCTTCTTATATATTGCCGTACATTCATTTGATATTATTTCAGTTTTAAATGTTCCGGTACGGATTCGAGATTCACAATATCATTATTGGTTTCGTTTCTCCGGATTATATGAACGTTTCCTTTTATATCTATCATCACTATCTTAGGTCTCAAAGTGATAAACTGCATCCACTGGGTCATATTATATGCTCCAATTCTGCTCACAACCAAATTATCCCCTTTTTTCAAAGCCGGCAAATATATCGACTCCCTAATCTGGTCGATATTCATACATAAAGGACCGTAAAGACTTGTCGTTTCCGAGTGCTGCGTGAATTCCTGCGAAGGTGTTATTTTATGCTCATACCAGAAAGATGTAAAAAGCAGGTTTACCCCAAAATCCGCAATCGTAGCATGCCTGCCGTCAGAGAGTTTCTTGTTTGCTATTACCGTTCCTGCCAAGCTGCCTGCATCATCTATCAGCGCCCTGCCTGTTTCCAGTATTAACATAGGCATATGCTCCGGGTCCAGTTGCGAATTGATTAGCGAAGTCGTGATAGCTTCTGCGTAATCATCGAAAGTAGGTGAAGTATCAATACCAAGCAAATAGGAACCCTTCAGCGTGTTTTTCGATGCGAAACCTCCGCCCATATCTATGTAATTCAAATTTTGGTTATATTTTTTCTTTATACTGACTCCGAGCTCCGCTAACTTCGATGCCGCTATCGCATATGCACTCGCCGTCATCATAAACGTTCCTATATGGGTATGCAGACCGACAAGGTCAAGCTTATTGCTCATCATAATCCTGTTAATCGCTTCCCATGCTTCTCCATTCTCGAAATTAAAGCCGAACCTGTCCCACATCGGGTAGACACCCGTGTCCATATTTACTCTTATGGCAACTTTCGGTCTTTTCTTGTGCCTCGACGCAATATCTATCAGCATATACAGCTCGTCAAAATGGTCTATGTGAATCAATGAACCGTTTTCTACGGCAACATCCAAATCTTCTTCCGTCTTTTCCGGACCATTGAAAATAATTTTATTGCCTTCTATACCGTTTTCAATAGCCTTATCATATTCAAACCTCGATACAACCTCGGCCCATGAACCCTCACTGTGAAACACGTTGCATACGGCATTTAAATAATTTGTCTTGTATGACCATGCAAACTGTACCTTCGGATACCTCGTCTCAAATGACCTCTTCGCTTCCGCAAACGTTTTCCTTATGGTTTTCTCCGAAATTATAAAAAGCGGAGAACCGTATTCACTCAGCAAGTCCTTTATAGGCACGTCGTCTATATGTGTCAAAGGTTCAAATTCGGTTTTTAATCCGAACTTATGAGATGGTCCGATATTTATTTTTTTTATTGACGGTCTTTCGAAATTAAGTTTTTCCATTTTTTTAACCCTTTAAAATTCTGCATAATGCGCTAATTTTTCAAACTCCGATATATCACACAATAGTTCGTATGAATACCTTATAAATAATTTGCCGGTTTTATATTTTCTAAACGGCTTTACTTCCATACCAAGAGCAAGCTTTAAAAGTGCTTCGGGCAGGTTCTGTCCGGCTCCTACCGCCAGATATACCCAGGCAGGAAGTCGCGGATTGATTTCAATCAGATAATATTCGTTCTCTTTTGTCTTAACCATCTCCAGTTCCATACCGCCCCGCCATTTTGTTTTCTTTATTATACCGCGGGTAATCTTTAAAAGATTTGTATCATCTAACGTTATACCCGACCATGCTTTCCCTTTGTCGGTTATGTATTGTTTCCTCATTGGAACTGCTCCCACGGTTAACCCGTTCCCGTCGCCCATCGCAACGACGTTTACTTCTGTCCCCTCTATAAATTCCTGTATGATAATGGGTAATCCCCACTTTCCGCTGATTTTGTGATAATACATTTTTGCCTGTTCCGGTGTATATGCAACATAAGCATCGTAATATTTCCCTTTTACAAGGAGCGGATATGTATAATCTTTGTTTAAATCATATATTTCTTTCTCGGAAAAAATTGGTTTGCTGTCCGGAACCTTTATTTTATATTTTTTTCCGAACGCAGGAAGAAATGATTTTTGCCTTTCCTCAAACTGCTCCAGGGTCGGCAGAAAAGTATGAATACCCATTTTGCTCAAATCATCTGAGGCTTTCATGAAAGTGTAAAGCTCCGCATCGAAGTTCGGAATTAATACATCAATATTTTCTTTTTCGTTTATATACTCTATTCTTCTTAACAGTATATCCGAACCCGCTGTTGGATAGGGAATTTGATATGACCTGGACACTAAATCCTTCATGTATATACCCGGCTCCAGGTTTTCATAAGCAAGCCCGATTATCCGTGCGTCAAAATCTTGCGAATCGAGAATTCCCCTGATAACCGGTATACCCGGACCGGGGTTATCCGTGTTGTTTAATCCTGTAATAGCTACGGTTATTTTCCTTCTCTTCATCACTCTATTATATTTAATTTTCTTAATGCCTCGACAAATTCATCGTAGCTTTTCCGAAGAACAGACTTACTTACGTCATATTTTTCCAGTAAAGCATTTATTATATCCTCTTCTTTCATCTCTTTCTTAAACATATTAAGAATTTCCGTAGCTATGGGATTCATGGAATACGAATCTCCCGTTGTAGGATTGAAAACAAAACCGGTTTCGCTGATTGCTATTTTCTTGTTTATTATCATACAAATATTTTTATTAATAGAACAGTCAATTTGCATACCAAAAAAAAACTCGCTTTTTTGCTGTTTTCGTGGAATCAATAGTATTATTATATTAAGATTCGTCAAAAATGACGAAATTCTCTTTAACAGACTAAAAATGACGTCGTTTTATTATATAATGATTTAATATTAATAATGGTTCAATAAAAAATGGAGTAAACAAATTACGTTTACTCCATTTTTTGCTGCTATGTATGTGTTACTGAGGAAGTTACTTTCCGTGAATATGTGGACCTTGCGGAGCCATTGTTTTTGTTACATCTTTTAATATCGAATCGAATTTCTCCTTCTGCTTATCATCGCATATTTCTCTTACACTTTTAAAATGTTTGTATGCCATTATCTGAAGTTCTTTCTGCGTTGCCGACGTCTTTGCCGCATATTCCTCCGCTTTTGCATCACCGTCACTGGTCTTCACTTGCTCCATCATATCGTCCATCGACTTGTGCATTTCGTCAATTAATTTTCTTGTGGCAGTAAAATGTTCGTCTCTCAGTTTTGTGAATTTTTCTGCTTGCTCGGGAGTGAATTTCAGTTCTTCCGCAAGAAATAATTTCCCGTCTCTAAACGGATGCATTCCCTGATGTTGCATACCGGGAGGCTGCATTCCCGGTGTAGGCTGCATTCCCGGAGTACCCGGCATAAAAGGCGGATGAACCCTCCCTTTCATCATCCATATCGAACCTATAGAAACAATGTTTAACAGCACCAGCACCGCTAACGTTATGTACAAGAGTTTTGTTTTTGTTGTCTGCTCCATAATAAAATTTTTTTAATAAAAATAAAAATTGTTGATTGAAGAATATTCGGTCGCAAAAGATTTAATCTGGACGGCTCTCACCGAATCGGAATTGTAACTGCCGTAATTAACAGAGTCACCATTTCCTGTATCATAAAACATCACCGATAAATTCGCTAAAATACAGATAACCACTACCGAAAGAGCTAACCTGAAGTTGAACTTTTTTTCAAACGGTTTGACGTCTTCCAGTTCGTGAATTATTTTACCGTATAGAAAAGAATTGGCTTCAGCCCTCCCGATTCCTTCAATTGCCTGAAGTGTCCTTTCCGCTTCCTTCTCTATTAAATCTTTTTTTTCCATCTTTTAATCCTTTAGATGATATTAGATTTTAAAACTTGCGGTTTATAAATTTTCCATATAAAAATCATATAGGTCCTTTTTCAGATTCTCCTTTGCCCTGAAAATCAACGATTCCACCGAAGATAATGAAAGTCCCATAATATCGCATATTTCCCTGTGGCAGAGATTTTCAATTTTACTCAGTATGAATGCCGTTTTCTGTTTCTCCGACAGCTTGTCTATTGCCCTGAAAAGGATTTTCCCTCGTTCCCTGTTCTCCGCTAATATTCCCGGATGCAGGAAATCAACCGGCTCTTCCGTTTCTTCGTTGGCGAAAATTGATTTTACTATTGCAAACCTTTTTTTTCTTTTTTTATTTCTTATAAACTCAAAGGCTTTGTTGATGGTAATTCTGTAAATCCAGGTGGAAAGTGATGATTGCTGTTTGAAATTTTCTATTGACCTGAAGATTTGTACAAATACTTCCTGCGTAACATCTTCTGCGTCTTCCTTGTTTTGTAAAATACCCAGAGTCGTATTGTATACCCTCGAAGAAAATACATCGTACAGCTCCTTAAAAGCTGTTCTGTCACCTTCGACGATTTTTTTTATTAACTCTTTTTCTTCCAAATTTTTTTTCTGCTTTTAGCCGGAAGCAAACTATAATAATATGCCCTCGATTATTTTATTATATCGTTATACCTTCCCGAATAAACCAAATCCCTTACGTAATCCTGCTCGAGAAAATCGTGCGGGAATCCCAAATCGATTTTACTTGCTTCGTCCAGCCTGTTCATTACCTTGTCGGGCAAAGTAAAATTCAGGCAGTCGAGAGAATCCGTTATCTGCGCTTCCGTCCTTGCACCTACAATCGGAATGAATGTTCCCTTTTGCTGTCTTACCCAGTTAAGCGCAACCTGTCCGGGAGTTACACCCATTTCCTCCGCAACCTTAACAACCTCGCGTGCAATCTCCGTGTTCTTTTCGCTCAATCTTTTACTGCCTTCGGGAACTCTGCGAGGCTCGTCGGTTTTCTTGCCCAGATATTTTCCCGTTAATGCTCCCCCGCCGAGAGCCGCCCATGGAGTCACTGCTAAACCGAATGCATTTGCCATCGGCAATAAATCCCGCTCGGGTGTACGTTGAATCAGACTGTATTCAACCTGCAATGCAACAAACTGAGCCCACCCTTTTAACTCCGCAAGCGTATTCGCTTGCGAAACCACCCACGCAGGCGTGTCGGAAATTCCGATGTATAAAATCTTCCCGGCTTTTATCATATCATCCAAAGCCCTCATCACTTCATCCACCGGTGTCATATAATCCCACGCGTGAACCCAGTATAAATCTATGTAATCCGTCTTCAGCCTCTTCAGACTTTTTTCAAGAGAGTAAACCATATTTTTTCTGCTGTTGCCCGAGCTTAAGACGTCGTCTTTCCTGCCGGGATTGAAAAGTGTATATTTGGTCGCAAGTACGAATGAATCCCTGTTTGAGGCGATGAATTCGCCCGTGAATTTCTCGCTTGTGCCTTCGTGATAGCGGTTAGCTGTGTCTATGAAGTTACCGCCTTTTTTCACAAATGCGTCGAATATTTTCCGGCTTTCATCCTTCTCCGCACCCATCGCACCCCACTCTTTTCCGAATGTCATCGTGCCGAGACAAATTTCCGATACACGCAGTCCGCTTTTTCCAAGTAATCTGTATTTCATAAGTTTTTTATTTTTATAATAAACTATATTCTTTAAACATTAAAGCAAAAATTTTTTACATAATACAAAACTACAAAAGTCTAAGATTACTGATATATTAATTTATTAAGAAAATTAGTGATTAGCAAAAGAAGACTTTTGTAGTTTCATATTAATAGTTAGATGTCAAAAATATCCTTTCCCTGTGGTTAGTCTAAAATAAAATCTGAATTCTATATTCTAAATTCTAAATTCTATATTCTATATTCTTCTCTTTTATTTCCCCACACTTCGGGAATGCTGAAAGGCACGTAGAAGTAACAGGTGCTTTTGGTGTTTTTTACAGGGAGAAGCTGGGCTTGGAAGTTTAATTTTTTCATTTTCATTTCCTCTTTACCGGTTCATATTTTTTATTTGCATCCACCGGCTCTGTGAGCGCGCTGTTCCACGAGCGAAGGAAAACTTCTTCCAGCAGGGAGTTTATATCTTCATTTTGAATGATTAAAGTTGCATTACGGCTTTCGTAGAAGTAATTTTGCTCCCAGTTGGATGTGCTGAGCCAGGAAAGCGTGCTGTCGGAAATGAAATACTTGCAGTGGTCTACACGCGAATAAGGAATGAATCCACCGCTGTACTGCGGAATGCTGCTGAACTTGATTTCTATATTCGGAACGGCCGATAGACTCTGTATGGATTCGGTAGCGACTTTTTTAATCGCCCAGTTGGAAAAAATAATTTTGATTTTCACTCCGCGCCCCGCCGCATCACGCAGAGCTTTGTCTATTTTATCGTAAACCGCATCCTTCTCCTCGCCTTTCAGAGAGTAGGAATACATCTGTATTAAGAGGCGGTGTTTCGTTTTCCTGATAATTTTCAGAAGCTCCGTTTCCTCCCTGCTGAATTTATCGGGTGAAAATCCCGCAGGGCTGAAAGCGGGATACAAAATAATATCCCTGAATTCTTCGGTTTTCAGTTTCAGCGGTTTCCTCGAACTGATGACATTCTTGCTGTATTTCTTTTTTAAATTTGCAAGGTTCTCTTCGCTGTAATCTTCACAAAGCCCCCAGTCGATTTCGAAAATATTCAAAAATGCTTTTGCGAGCTTCCTGCTTCTGACTCTTGCTCCCATCTCGTGAATGTGCTTCAGCGCCCGCCAGTCCATATTCTGACTTCCTATGAATAAATCCTTTTTGTCAACGACGAAATATTTTGCGTGCATCACCCCGCCGGCGATTTCCTTGAACGGGATTTTTCTGATTGTGATGTTTTTGATGTTGCTCAGCTCGTCCGCCGATTTTTCGTAATTGTCATTATAAAAAGACTCGTCGATAATTATGCGAACTTTTACTCCCCTGTATGCCGCATCTTTAATTGCTTTTAAAATCTTTTCTAAAACTTCGCCTTTCTCGTTTGCAATGTAAAAAGTTTCTATGTCTATTGTCTCCTGAGCGTTGGTTATCATATCGAGCCAGACATCGGACGCACGGGGAAGCTTCGATTTTTCAAGACTTGTTTCGACGGGAACGGATTCGACGAGAGTGAAAACACTGTCCTGAGATTGAGCCAAAGAAATCGAAAGCAGAAAATAAAAAATAGAAAAAAGTAAAATATTTTTTCCGGTTTTCATAGAATCGCTTAATGTTAAGGATATTCTAATAAAATTAAAGAATATAAAAAAGTGAATAGTTCGGTGGTTAGCTGTAAAGAAAACATAAAAAAGCGTTCCCGGACCGCTTCAGAAGAACACCGGGAACGCGTAATTATTTTCTCGCTTTACAAACTTTATAAACTTTACAAACTTTATAACTAAGCTGTCAGTGCAAACTTCGCAGTGAAGTGTTTTAAGAACTTCGGCGCCCAGACTATCTTAACGCCCTTTATTTTCTTCTTGTTTGCTTTTATTTCCGCAAATACTTCCAGCACGTAATCTATATGGCTCTGCGTATAGACGCGGCGCGGAATCGCAAGCCGCACGAGCTCCATATTCGCGGGAATAAGTTTTCCTTTTTCATCATACTTGCCGAACATTATGCTGCCTATTTCCACCGCGCGTATTCCGCCGACTTTATAAAGTTCAACAACAAGTGCCTGACCGGGATACTTGTCAACAGGAATATTCGGTAGAAAGCCTTTTGCATCCACATAAATCGCATGCCCGCCCGGAGGCTGAATGATGGGAACTCCCATTTTTACAAGTCTCTCTCCGAGATATTTCGTGGATGCAATCCTGTAATTCAGATAACTTTCATCCAGAATTTCTTCCAGCCCCTGCGCTATTGCTTCCATATCTCTTCCCGCAAGTCCTCCGTACGTTTCATAACCTTCGGTAATTATCAGAAGATTCTTGCACTTCCCGTACCAGTCGTCACTGTTCATCGCTATAAATCCGCCTATGTTAGCAAAACCATCCTTCTTCGCACTCATCGTGCATCCGTCCGCATAAGAAAACATTTCCCTGCAGATTTCGAGTATGTTCTTGTTTGCGTAGCCCTTTTCCCTCTTCTTGATAAAATATGCATTCTCTGCAAACCTGCACGCATCGAGGAAAAACGGGATTTTATATTTTTTGCAAACCCTGCTAACGCTTCTTATATTTTCCATCGAAACCGGCTGACCGCCGCCCGTGTTATTCGTAATCGTAAGCATACATATAGGAATATTCTTTACCCCGACATCCTTGATAAACTTTTCCAGCTTCTTAATGTCCATATTCCCTTTAAAGGGATGAATCACGGAAGGATGCTTTCCCTCCTCGATTACAAGGTCGACTGCTTTTGCCCCGTTGAACTCGATGTTCGCTTGAGTCGTATCGAAGTGATTATTGCTTGGAATTTGTTTTCCTTTTCCCGCGTTTATAAATCTCCCGTCCGAATCTATTTTGCTTAAAACCATCGTGAATAATATTCTCTCCGCCGCACGTCCCTGGTGGACAGGAATTATATGCTTAAACCCGAATATCTTTTTTGTGATTTTTTCAAATCTGAAATAGCTTTTCGAACCCGCATATGCTTCGTCGCCATCCAGTATACCTGCCCATTGCTTCGCACTCATAGCCGAAGTTCCGCTGTCGGTAAGCAAATCTATTAACACTTCCTCCGCGGGAATCATAAACGGATTGTAAAAAGCTTTCCTTAATATTTTTTCTCTCTCTTGCCTTGTTGTAGTTTTTACATACTCTACCGATTTGATTTTAAACGGTTCTATTATAGTCTTCATTTTAATATTTAGTTATACTGATTTTTTTATTTTATTTTTCCGAAATAAACCTGCGTGTTGTATTCAAATTTTATTTTACCGTCTTTATTGTGCCTGTCAAAAATATTCTTCAACTTGCTTATTATTTCTTTATTCTGTTCATTTTCCGAAGGTGTGTAGGGTGATGATAACAATCTTCCCTTCAATCCATTGAAATCGAATACCTGCCAGTTTCTGAAATTTGCGAGGCGGAAATTTTTTACACCGTAAAATTTATTAAATTCCTTCTCGCCGAGATTTAATCCGGGATTATAATCGGGGCAACATTCGCAAATTAACTTCTCGTATTCCCGCATCAATCCCGACATCTCCGAATCCCTCTTGTTCCACAATAAAACTACGTATCCTCCGGGTTTCAAAATCCTGTTGAATTCTGTTTTGGCTTTCTCCGTATCAAACCAGTGAAATGCCTGTCCCGATACTATCATATCTATGCTCCGGTCCGCAAGAGTGGTGAACTCTGCCGTGCCGTTTATACTGATAAAATTTATGTAATCCTTCAGCAGTTTTTCCCCCGCTTCGCGCATCTCATCGTTTGGCTCGACTCCGTAAACAAGATTGTCGTTATCCAGAAATAATCTCGACAACTTTCCCGGACCCGAACCTATATCCGCTACATCCTTGAACTGGTCGAAACCAATTTCTTTTTCAAGCAAATGTAAAATTTCCAGCGGATATCCGGGGCGGTATTTTATATAATTTGCCACCCTCCCCGTAAATCTTGATGTTGATTTCATAACTTAAAATCTTTCGAGTTTTATTTTTTCTTTGCTTACACCTAAATCGAGTAAAAGCTCCTCCATTGCATCTACCATTACAAGCGGTCCCACTATGTAATATATAGGCTCGCTTATGTCGGGAACGTTCTTCAGTATCAATTCTTTGTTTATATAACCCTTCTCATACTTCCATTCTCTGTCGGTTGTATCGTCTATCGTGGGAATAAATTTAAAATCAGGATATGTCATTGCCCAGTGCTCAAAATCATCGAAGAAAGCCATAGACTTTGCGTTTGGATTTGAATAAAATAAATATGCCTTGTATGGTAATTTACTTTCTATAATATACTCTATCATACACCTGACCGGTGTGATTCCTATTCCCCCAATCAAAAAAACCGCCGGAATATCCGAGTTTCTGTGTAAAACGGTATTTCCTCCCGGCTCACCTATCGATACCCTCGAGCCAATCGGAAGTTCAAGAATGTTTTTGTTAAAAGCCGTATCCAGTGCCCTCGTCGTGAACATTAAATAATCCTTCGTTGGAGATGTGCTGATTGAAAATAACCTCGAATTTCCCTCGCCATCATTGTAAATCGGCTCAAGTATGGTTATTCTTGCATACTGCCCGGGCTCAAATTCGAATCCGCTGCCCTTCTTGTCAAACCACATTGCAAGCGTATTCTCGTTTATAAGTTTTCTGTCCTTTAATGTAATAATTTTTTCTGTCATGACTTTTGTATTATATTGTAAAAATAGCAAAATTAAAGTCTTACCGAAATTCAGAATTTTTACCATTTTATCAGTGTACCGAAATTTCTGCCAATTCCTGTTTTTATTCTTTCTAAAAATTTCAGCTGTAAAAAAGAATACTCCTCAGAAAACCTGAGGAGTATTGGAGGTACCTAGGGATACGTAATTATGAAAAAATTGTCTTATATTAAATTATATACAATTACTATGCCTTATAAACACTAAAAATATGACTTATTTCAATATCTTTCTGGCTAATACTGTTTAATATTGATACAAATGACCCAAATTGAGAAAGATTTCTGTAAATATCACCATTCTTTTTGCTAAAGCCCTTCTCTTCAGGAATTTTCCTTTGTCTGCAAAATACTATATTCAGCAACAGCGAAAAGACTTTCAATCTTGGTTTAAATCCTGTAATTTTGTAAATTATCACACCAAAATTAAATTATTACTTTATGTTAAATTTTAAAAATATAAACACAAGACTCATTGAATCTCAGTATGCGGTCAGAGGAAAAATCGTATTAAGAGCACAGGAACTCGAAGAAAAGGGAAAGAAAATTATTTACTGTAACATCGGAAATCCTCAGGCTCTGAAACAAAAACCGCTTACATATATAAGACAGGTTTTAAGCCTGCTTGAATATCCGGAACTTATCGATAAACCGGAAGCTCAAAAAATATTTCCGAAAGACCTTATCGAAAGAGCAAAATTTATACTCGAAAAAAATCCGACCGGAACAGGTGCATATACACAGAGTGCGGGAATTACTTTTATCAGACAGGCAATCGCCGAGTTCATTCGTAAAAGGGACTGTATTCCCTCCGACAAGGATAAAATTATTTTAACCGACGGTGCAAGCAAAGGGGTGCAGTCCGCGCTAACCGTGTTGCTTAAAAACGAAAACGACGGTGTGATGATTCCTATCCCGCAATATCCTCTGTACAGTGCTACACTGACGCTTTACGGGGGCAAGCAAATCGGATATTATCTCGATGAAAATAATTCCTGGCAGCTTAACGAAAAAATACTAATCGACAGCATCGAAGATGCAAAGAAAAAAGGAATCAATCCGGTCGCAATAGCTGTGATAAATCCGGGAAATCCGACCGGTGCAGTTCTCTCGCTCGATAATATTAAAATGATTATTAGCTTCGCAAAAAAATATAACCTGTCAGTCCTTGCAGACGAAGTCTATCAGGAAAATGTCTATCTGAAAGGTCTGAAGTTTTACTCTTTTGCAAAAGCCATGCACGAAATGAATGAAAAAGATATTACACTCTTCAGTTTCCATTCCGTATCTAAAGGATATCTCGGGGAATGCGGGCACAGAGGCGGATATTTTGAAATCAGAAATATTCCCGATGACGTCTTCGAACAAATAATTAAACTGCAGTCAATAAGCCTTTGCTCAAACGTCGACGGACAAATTGTTACATACCTGATGGTGAATCCTCCTCAACCGGGAGATGAATCTTATGAACTTTTTGAAAAAGAAAAAAACGGTATTCTGGATGAACTGAAGGCAAAATCGGAAATCCTCGGAACCGAACTGAATAAAATAGATGGAATGTCGACCGAGGTACCACAGGGAGCAATGTATGCCTATGTTAAATTCGAACTCCCGCATCCCAAAGGCGTCGACCCGAAAAAAATGAATGAAGAGGAAAGACTGAAATATGAAGCGAAAAGAGATTCGGACTACTGTATGTCCCTGCTCGAAGAAACCGGAATCTGCGTCGTGCCCGGCTCGGGTTTCGGGCAAATGCCCGGGACACTTCACTTCAGAACAACCATACTTCCTCCGAGAAATGAAATCGAAGCACTCGTGAAATTAATAAAGGATTTTCATCTGAACTATGTGAAAAGATTAAAAGAAAGCTATAAATAAATACTATATTCAACGTTCTTTTTTAAAATTCTTTATAATACAAACATAGAGAAAAATTTTGGTATATAAAAATTTTTCAATTATCAGTAATTTTGTATTGTAAATTTTGTTTTCATAGTTTTTTTATTGTTCGCCTCCTTTTCGGCAAATACGGTTAATCCTCCTTACCTTATTTGCCGATTTTATTTTTATACAAAATAATTCCGAAATTTATTACTCATAACAATATAAAAATATTATTCCTTTTTCTGTTTTACCTGTTTAATGTCCTTTGTTTTTAATTTTATTTTTATTTAAGATTCGTTAGTTTATACCGATATATTTATTATGAAAAAATACCGGTACTCGAACAATTCGGAAGACTATTTCAAAAACGGACTCGAAAAATATGACATGAAAGACTATGTTGGAGCCCTGTCCGATTTTTCCACCGCTATTGAAATAAACTCAAAATCTGCCGAGGTTTATTATCACAGGGGTTTACTGTTTGGAAAGGAATTTCATAAATATTCCAAAGCAATTAAGGATTTTACAAAAGCAATAAAACTGAAACCCGGCTATGCCCGGGCATACTATGACAGGGGCGTAACTTACAGAATCCTCGATGACGTGAAAAAATCCTGTGCAGACTGGGAAAAAGCCAAAGAGCTCGGATTTGAAGATGCCGATATACTTTTGAAAAAGTACTGTTATAACTCTAACAAAGACTAAATCTCTTTATTTCTTTATACATTGAGCCGCGAGAATCCAATTTGCTCTCCATTAAATAAAAATCGTCCAAAGTAAAACTTAAATTTGTCTTAATTTTATCTTTTAAAAATTCCAGATTAATTTTCTTGTCTCTTCGTACCCTGCCGAGTGTAATATGCGGATGAAATTGTTTGTCGGGCTTAAATCCATAGTTATTGAGTTTTTCACAGATTTTTTCATACAGCCGGAATGCATTATTGTCCGCGTTTTCCAGCTCTACTATAAGCACTCTCGGATATCTTAATTTAGGAAAAGCATTTATACCTGTTGCAATAAATTCCATCTCTTTAAAATCGACTTCGCTTTTTATTTTCCCGAGACCTGCCGAAATTTCCCGTACCATTTTTTCCTCGACATCACCAAGAAAAAAGAGTGTATGGTGGAATTTATCCCGTCCTTCCCATTTTATTGATTCGAACATATCCCTACCCAGAAGCTTTTTTACTTCGCTCTGAATCTCTAGGACTTCTTTCTTCTTCTCTTCTGCTAGATTTAATGATATAAATACACGCATAGAGTGTAAAATAGACAAAATAAAAGATAAAAAATATTTTATTGCTTTTCCCTCTCTTATTCAATTGAATTACAAACTCCAAATTATTAATATGTTTAATTATTAAACTTAAAAATGAATAGTAAAGAATTACTGAAAGATAACTTTATTGAGTTCGTCGAAATTGTTAAACGTCTCAGGCGTGAATGTCCGTGGGACAAGGAGCAGACGCACGAATCCCTGCGCCGATGTCTGCTGGAAGAATCTTACGAGGTGCTCGAGTCCATAGATAATAATAATATTGAAGAATTGAAAAAAGAACTCGGAGATATCCTTCTTCAGGTGGTTTTTCACGCGTCCATTGGCGAAGAGGAAAACACTTTCTCTCTTAACGAGGTAATCGAAATCGAAAAAGAAAAACTCATTGCACGCCACCCGCATATATTCGGAGACGTGAAAGTATCCGGAAGCGAAGAAGTGAAAATCAACTGGGAGAAACTAAAACGAAAAGAAGGGCGGAAATCCATTCTCGATGGCGTCCCGAACGAGCTCCCCGCTCTCTTTAAAGCATACAGAATTCAGGAAAAAGCCGCAAAGGTAGGATTCGACTGGAAAGACCCGAAACCGGTTTACGATAAAATCCTCGAGGAAATCGGTGAGCTGAAACATAATATTGAAAAAGGTATGGTGCATAAAAAAATCGAAGAGGAGTTCGGCGATGTGCTTTTTTCCATAGTAAATTATGCGAGATTTTTGAAAATAAATCCCGAAGACGCTCTAAGAAAAACGATTTCAAAATTCACAAACAGGTTTAAAAAAATCGAAGAGTTCGCAAAATCGAAAGGAATAAAACCCGAAGATATGACACTCGAAGAAATGGATGTAATCTGGAATAATGCAAAAGGAGATACAAATGAAAACTGACCAATCTATGGGAGTAATAGTTTTCTTCCGCTTTCCCCGCTCGGTAAAATTCCTTCTTATAAAGCACAAAAAGGGTCACTGGTCATTCCCGAAAGGACACGCTGACAAAGGCGAAACAAAACTTGAATCCGCCCTTCGTGAGCTGAAAGAAGAAACAAAAATAACCAAAATCCAGCTTCTGAAAAAAAGAATTTTATTGAGAGAATCGTATAAATTCACCAACGGGAAAGGTGTTAAAATTTTAAAAAAAGTTAATTATTTTATAGCGGAAGCAAAAAATAAAAAAGTAAAAATCGATTTGAATGAAGTCGTGAATTTTAAATGGTGCACATTCAGAGAGGGTCTGAAAAAAATTACTTTTAATGAATCAAAATCCATATTAAAAAAAGCCGATAGAATTATTGCCAAATATATAAATGAAAAGTAAAGTTTCAAAATATTTACTTATTGCAATACTGTTTTTTGCTTCGGCACTGTCTTTTCCAAAAGAGAGAGAGCCCGAAAATATAAAAATACTGCGCTCTAAAATTGACAGCATCGTTGCAACTGTAAACTGCAGCGTTTCGATACAAATAGCAAGCGCCTCAAAGTATGACCTGATATATTCATACAAACCCGAAACAAAAATGATTCCCGCTTCTATTACCAAAGTAATTACTTCCGCAACCGCATTTTATACCCTCGGTGCAAATTACGAATTTAAAACGGTAATATATACGGATGATAACAATATCAGCGACGGAGTTATAAACGGCAACTTATATATCAAAGGCTACGGCGACCCGGATTTGAGCTCCTACGATATCGTACAGATTGCAAAAACAATATCGGCAAAAAATATTAAAAATATAACAGGCAATATTATTTATGACGATACTTATTTGGACAACGAATATTACGGGTTGGCAAACTATTACAATTCCGATACCAAAATCGCTTACTGGCCTTATGTTTGCGCTCTCAGTCTCGACAAAAATAAAGGCAGCAGCAATCCCGCGTATTCCGCCGCGAAACTTCTTGCCGAACAGCTTTCCGTGCAAAATGTAAAACTCGAAGGAATCGTGGTCGCAGGGGTAACACCCAGCGTGTCGAAGGAAATTACTTATGTGTCCCGCTCGATGATAGATGTGCTGTATAATATGAATAAAGTAAGCGATAACCAGTCGGCTATTACCGTGTTTAAAGTTATCGGAGCAAATTATAAGACCCCTCCGGGAAATTTGAAAAACGGCTCTTATGCGGTTATAGATTTTCTCTCTTCGATTGGTATCTCCAGAAGTAACTACGAAATTCTAGAGGGCTCAGGACTGACAAGGTATAATTTCGTCACCTCGGATTTGTTCGTTCAGCTTCTTAAATATATGTACGATGATGCAAAAAATTTCGACGCTTTTTATTCAACTCTCCCGATAGGCGGAGTGGACGGAACCCTGAAGGACAGAATGCTGGGAACCGAAGCCGAAAAAAACGTACACGCTAAAACAGGTACCATAAATGGTGTCAGTACCCTCAGTGGCTATGCCATTTCCCGTGACAATGAACCGATAATTTTTTATATTGCTATGAACGGATTCGGAAATAATAGCAAGCCATATAGAAAAAAACAGGACGATATTTGTGAATTAATCTGTAAGTTTTCAAGATAATAATTTCTCTATGGGAGTTAAAGAAAAAGAACAAATAACAACTGAGGATTTAAAGGACGTTATCCGCCGTTTAATCCTGTATAACTCTAATCACCTCTGGGAAGATGTTATTAACCAACTCCGGAAGGCAACTAAATATGATATATTGCATTGCGAACAAATTGCCATAATTGCTCATACAAAAGGCAAGGCAACAGTGAAGACCGGAACCCTGAAAGAACTTGCAAAAATTGACAGCGTCCTGAAAGAAATACACTTAATAACGGAAATTATATAATATATTTTTCTCTTGATAAAAAAATTCCTATATCCATTTTTTTTAGTTTTCCTTATATTACTGCCCCGCTCTGCTTATTCTCAAATTAATTACGAATTCGACTTCAATAAAAACTGGGAGTGGTTCGATTTATATTCCAGCGACCCCGCAATTTCAAATCAGTTAATCAAAAATATTCAGGATTTATCTAAAGAGTGGTCAATAGAAGAAGCCCGCGTTTTGTTCCGCAATCTTGCAAAACTCGATTCCATAAACGAAGTTCTTAACCTTCCGAAAATTATCGATACGGACTCCAATATCGGCAAACGTACATGGAAAATCATAGCATTGAAAGAACTCAAATATTTCGACGAGCCCGAAACATTCAGGGGACTGATAAATGCCGCAACAACCATTACCAAAATAAAAAAATATTTTATTCAGAACAGAAAACTTTTTGACAACAGAAAGTTTTACCTGAAAATAACGGAAAAAATTGACACTGCCTCGCGTATAACTGTCAATACCACGGGTGCGATGCAAATACTGGACTTTTACAGCTCTGAAGATGTTACCGAAAACCACCTGAAAATAATCAGGGAATCCGAATCACTGAATGCAATGTTTAAGAATCAAAACGGAACATTTAACAAAGACCTGTTCATACATTTTCTCGGGCTGTCAAAAAATAAAAAACCTCTTGTGGAAATTTATAAACTTTTTAATCCTTATAGTTACGGCGGTCTTGGGTTCGTTTCCACCCATATTAAAGAATTCAAGAGCGTCGTACAGTCAATCGATATAAACCAAGGGAAACTAAAATTTTATTCCATAAATCTCTTATCCCAGTTCTTCCCGAAAGGCGCCTGGCTTGAAGCCAACGTCGATTTCCTTTTCGGTAATTTTAACAATAAAAACAACGATATTGAATACGGGGAGAGATTACTTGTAAATTTGTGTACAATCGGTGACGATTATGAATACCTTGCCCGATACCTGACGAGAAGACTCTTCCTTTACGAAAAATATAACACCCAGCTCGATGTATTCCCTTACCTTTATAAAGACGAAGACACGCTTATTCTTTCTCTTATGACAGAAGTTTATGATGGGGGAATTTCTAATTACATGGCTCCCATACTCGAAGATAACAGACCGCTATCTCTCCTCGAAATAGATTTCTCTCATTTCAAAGCTACAACTAATGCTATTCTCTTCAAAAAGAAAAAAAATATTATTGATAGTCTGCTTAAAGTAGGATTCAGCGGCAGATTTCTTTTTTATACTATGGGCACACAAATGGCTTACTCGATTGACAGAACTCTTGGCAGAGCCGCTCTGAACGACGCCCTGATGTATGGTCCCCTCGAATTTTTTAAAACTTATGTTGATGCCTATGAAACTGATAGTAAGCAGATTACCGCTAATTTCCGTTTCAATTCTGCCTTCGAAGACAAAATAATTGCGATGAGAAAGAAAATTCCGAAGGATATATATAAAGAAATGTATAATATAAATGTGCGATATATTGACCCCTCGCCAATCCCCGGAGTTCTGGAAAAAACCAAACTGAAATACGCCGATAATAAAGATGATTTGTTTTATTTTTATTTAATCGGCGGTCAGCTTCTGTTCGATAATGGATTTTTCGGGAAGTCCCTCGATTATTTCAAAAAATGTCTGAACAAACTTCCGGATAAAATTAACTTTTCAAGAAAACTGGGGCTGATGTTTTTCGAAAGAGGCGCTTATACCGAAGCCGCTGAAATGTTTAACCAATATGCTGAATATAAACCGTTTCTCGCAGACCCATATTTTCAAAGAGGCAAAGCGTTTTATATGGCAAAACTAAATGAAAAAGCAAAGGCAGATTTTGAAAAAGTGTTGCAAATAGATTCATCAAACAAAGAGGCAAAGAAATATTTAGACTTGATAAAAGAAAATGGATTTTAAACTGCAGGCACCATATGAACCCACAGGCGACCAGCCGAAAGCCATAAAAGAGCTTACCGAAGGAATTGAAAAAGGTCTGAAACATCAGGTTTTTGTGGGCGTTACGGGCTCCGGGAAAACTTTTTCCATTTCAAATGTTATTCGGAATATAGGCAAACCCGTTCTCGTGATGTCGCATAACAAAACTCTCGCCGCCCAGCTCTACGGTGAATTTAAAAAATTCTTTCCGGAAAACCGCGTCGAGTTTTTTATTTCTTACTATGATTATTATCAACCGGAGGCTTATATCCCTTCGACCGATACTTATATTGCAAAAGATTTATCAATTAACGAGGAGATTGACCGTCTTCGACTCCGCGCTACTTCCGCTATAATCGAAGGAAGAAAAGATATTATCATAGTCTCCTCGGTTAGCTGTATCTATGGCATTGGTGCACCCGATGAATATGCGCGTCAGGTGCTCGTTCTGAAAAAAGGTCAGAAGATTTCAAGAAAAAAATTATTATCCGCTCTCGTGGATATTCACTATTTAAGAAATGATGTTGATTTCAGAAGGGGAAATTTCCGCGTGCGCGGAGATATTATCGAGGTTATTCCCGCTTACGAGGACGAAACGGGAATCCGCATCGAACTGTTCGACGATGAAATCGAGAGGCTCTGTTATATAAATAGAAAAGACGGAAGCATTATTCGGACCGATGAAAGCGTTGCTATCTATCCCGCAAAATATTTCGTTACAACACAGGAAAAAATAGATAACGCTATTATTGAAATTCAGAAAGAACTTCAGCATCAAATCGAATATTTTCAAGCCCAGAATAAATTAATCGAAGCACAGAGAATCGAACAGCGGACAAACTTCGATATTGAAATGATTAAAGAAGTCGGCTACTGCTCGGGAATTGAAAACTATTCACGCCATCTCGACGGCAGACCGCCGAATTCGCGTCCCTATTGCCTCTTCGATTATTTTCCGAAAGACTATCTTTTAATTATAGATGAATCGCACGTTACCGTTCCGCAAATCCGTGCAATGTACAACGGTGACCGCGTACGCAAGAAAACTCTTGTCGAACACGGCTTCCGCCTTCCCTCTGCGCTTGATAACCGCCCGATGACTTTCGAAGAATGGGAAAGTATGGTAAAGCAGGTGATTTATGTCGGCGCAACACCAAGCGTTTACGAACTCGAAAAAAGCGGCGGAGCAATTGTAGAGCAGGTTATTCGTCCTACGGGATTGCTCGACCCAGCAGTTGAAGTGCGTCCCGTAAAAAATCAGATTGACGATTTAATAAATGAAATCCGCATCCGTGCTAAAAAAGGCGAGCGTGTACTCGTTACCACTCTCACAAAACGTATGAGCGAAGACCTTACGGATTACCTCGAAGGAATCGGTGTGCGAGTGAAGTATATGCACTCGGAAGTCGAGTCGCTCGATAGAATTGATATCCTTCGCGGACTTCGTCTCGGTGATTTCGATGTTCTCGTCGGTGTAAATCTCCTTCGTGAAGGTCTCGACCTGCCGGAAGTTTCTCTCGTCGCTATTCTCGATGCCGATAAGGAAGGATTCCTCCGCTCCGAAAAATCTCTCCTGCAAACCGCAGGAAGAACAGCACGTAACGTTAACGGACTCGTGATTATGTATGCCGATAAAGTAACCGATTCTATGAGAAAAGTTATCGAAGAAACAGAGCGACGCAGAAAAATCCAGACGGACTACAACAGGGAGCATAAAATAGAGCCGAAAACTATTTATAAAACATACGAGGAAATTATGTCCACCACAATTGTCGCCGATTCAAAATCAAAAACCGATGCAAGAAAGAAAAAGCGCGTAGGCGAATACGGCAAAACAAATCTCAGCGTCGTAACCGACCCGCTCTTCAAGCAAATCACAAAAGAGCAGAGAAGAGAATTAATAGACCAGCTCCGCCACGAAATGCTCGAAGCCGCCAAAGACCTCGAATTCGAGCGCGCCGCTGAACTGAGAGACGA
>CAZCSV010000009.1:0-75523 GCA_964501535.1 uncultured Ignavibacteriaceae bacterium
TTTCTTCTACAAAAATACGTTATTCGAAGTGTCTATCAAAGTGGGGGAAGTACAACTCATACATATACAGAAAATCCGACGATAGAAATTCTTTATATAACAGTTCCTATTTTGACCGTTTTGTTACGCTAAGACCTGGTCCGGTTGGGCTTCAAACAGATTGCAATGAAGATTTTACACCACAATATGTTCCATCTGGATGGCTTTATGATTGCCAATATGATACATATCTTCAGATTGCCACATTCGGAAGCATAGAAACAAATTCGCAATATTTTATAGTAATTAACAGACGTTGCTCACCTTATAGAAATGATTATAATGATGACAGCATCGGAGGGCGAAGAAAAGTAAGAGCTTATATAAAATCGGATTGCTTCCCATCTTCTGTCTCGAATAATTGGTCTATATATGATTGTGAAAAAGATTCTGTTATAGCGATTTTTCCAACTCATAATCCCGGTTATGTAAACCTCGATTACTTTATGCCTGGAGAAGGGAAACTTTATAAAATAGTTCCTATTACGGAAACCGGTGGAACGCTTGTTTGTAATGAACATTTTAGCAGCAGTCTGACCGTTAAGAAAAATATTTATAATAATGGATACAATGTTACACTCGGAACAGGAGCAAATCTCAGCTTCGAAGATTCAGCAGGAATTTATATGAACGGGGGAGTGTTAAAAATCGGAAATGAATCACAAACATACGGAACAAACCTACAAATAAAAGGCACATCGAGTAATAAAAAATGGCAGGGACTTATTCTTGAAGATTGCGATACAGTGCTGATATGCGGAGCAACATTTTCAAATATACTTCCAAATCAACCGGCTGTGAACCTTACAAATTGCTTCCATTTCAAAATTATGAATAATCTTTTCAACTGTGCAAGTGGTGAAAATTCAGGTGGAATATATGCTGATTTTAGCGAAACTCCGGATGGAGATGGGGATAGCATTTACCAATATATTGGATATAATACTTTTAGCTTTAACGGAAGCTCTAATAATGCGGTACAGGTTGTATCTACAGCAAGTCCTGAAATCCCACTATTTATTGAAGGAAACCAATTTAATACAGGGGCAGGAAGTTCTTCATCATCCGGAATATTTTTATCAAACATTACAGGCGGAGCAATTAAACAAAATCAGATTACAAATTATTTAACAAGCATAACGCTTGTATCTTCATCCTGTGATTTCTTTGAAAATACAATTTCTAGTAATACGGAAGATGCAAAAGGAATATATCTTGTGTTAGGAGATTTTGGAGGTGCACCATCTTCAAACGGAAATTTTGTGGGAGGATATAATGAAATAACGAATTTAAATTCAAATTCAGTAAATATTAAAGTTGAAAATTCCTATTTTGATATTGATGAAGGGTATAATACATTTGATATTAATTTTGAGAATTCTTTGAGACACATTTCAGGCTTTTTCCCGTCATCTGCAAATCAGTTTTATAAAGCAACATATAACTGCTTTAAAAATAATTCAGTACAGGATACTGCAAGTATATATGTTACTCAAGGCAGTAGCGGAGACAGAATTTCATTTGATACAGACCCGTATTACTGCGGTTCAGTTGAATTTTCCGGATTTGAGATATTATCGCTTGCAGGTGGAATAAACGATACTATATTCTATAAAACAGGTGGAACAGGAGGCGGTCAAAAAGAAGGTCAGGCAATGGCTATAGAAACAATTTCAGGGTATTTATTATTAAAGGATTCGATTGAATTAAATTTAAGAAAAAGGAATTATGTGTTGACCGAAAGCCAATGTAAAATAATGCTTTTAACTTATCCTGATAGTGTAACAAGCTTAAGTGTTGTTCCAAAACTTTACTTATCATCTTTATCACTTGATAGCACCGGTAGCCATATTCAGGCAACTAAAACATTTTTCGAAACATTAATTCAAAATAATCCCAATAATATTCCATTAATTAAGAGAGCAAATTATTTTGTTCAAAAATGTAAGGTTTCACTGAAACAATACTCTTCAGCTTTGCAGGGATTCCAGGAAATTATAAATCAAAATCCTTATAGTTACGAAGGTCTGATTGCAAGTTGGGACTATGCTGCTACAACATTATTAATGGGAAGCGGAGGTGAATTTAACGAAGGAACAGCAATAAAAACCACTCAAAACGAAAAAGAAACAATGGATTTTGATTTCTTGCAGATTATTTTAGATTCTTTAAGAAACAAGAAAACTGTTATCAATTCTTATACAAATAAAAACTATGACCAGAAAAAGTTTTCAAAACAGGATAGAGAGATTATTAAAACTAATGTTGAGAATGCATTTACTAATGAGAGAACAAAGCAGATCGACAAACTTAAAGACCTTGAAAAGAAAATTACAACTCTTTCAAATTCTAATTCGAAAACCGACAAAAAGAAAAATGAAATAATTCTTGTTGAAGCTAAGAAAGAGTTAAATACTCTAAGAGTGCTTGGAGAGGTTGTTAAAACAAAGAAACCTAAAAATATTGTTGAGCATAAGAATATTGTAAATGCTGATATTAAAAAAGTATTTAATATTTATAAGGTTACTGGTAATAAAGAAACAAACTCTCAGATACCGATACAATATGGCTTATCACAAAACTATCCGAATCCATTCAACCCTGTGACAAAAATAAATTATGAACTTCCTAAAGACGGTAGGGTTAAGCTTGTGATTTACGATATACTTGGAAGAGAAATAAAAACACTTGTAAACGAACTCAAACAAGCCGGGAGATATACAGTTGAGTTTAACGGAAGTAATTTTGCATCTGGAGTATATTTCTATAGAATACTGGTTGAAGATGGAAAGAGTTATTCTTCAGTTAAGAAGATGGTATTGATAAAATAAAAAGTATTGAATGGAATTTTTAATAGAAGCCGTTCCTTACCGAACGGCTTTTTTTATGTGAGCAATTCCCGTGCAAACTAATGCAAACTAATGCAATCTGGTGCAAACTAATGCAAATTATTTTTCAAAAAGTGCGTTTTTAAGTTGTTTTTGATGTTTTTCTTTACCCTTTCACGGTGAAGATTACGGGTTCGAGTCCCGTTGGGCGTGCTACTCTAAAGCCCTGTAAATATTAACGTTTACAGGGCTTTTTGTTTTTCTCAAAATGAGTTGGTAGCAGGATAGCTAATTCATTATTTGGTTCCTTTTTTGTTTAATTTGATGAATTCTATCTCATTAAAAATCACCCTTTTTGGTCCGGTAGGTTATGAAACGGTACAACTTAATACCAAGAGATGTTTTCTACGGCAGAGACAGGAAAATCATTACCAGAAGAGACAGAATAAAGAAGAGAACTTTTGCGTTAAGAAGAAAAATAAACTTAAGGAACAATCAACAAAAACAATCAAATAACAAACTTGAATATGTAAAAACTATCTCTTAATTTTAGCCTGTAGTTGTCCAAAAGGTTTTGAAGACATACAACATACATTAGCCATAAGCGTGAGTTCCTAAACTTATGCTCAGTTTAATGAAAATCTATAAGAGATAATTACTTTTTCTTTGAAAGCTTATCTATACTTAATCTAACATTTTTCAGATAAATTTCTTTAGCTTCAGAGCTCAGGAAAGAATTTTTTGTGAGAGTTTCGATTTCATTAGACATGGATACAATTTCCGATAAAAATTTTTCAACCCTGGATTTTTTTATTCCGATTTTAATTCCGAATTCATAAAAATCTTCATATAAGAAATCTGCATTTACTTTATAACTTTCCGTTTCATAATTATCTTTAAATAAACTTAATGCGATTTCTGCATCTTTGGGATAATGTAAACGTGTATTTAATAAATCGTAGAAAGGGCTGAATGTATAATCTTCAAATTTATTATTCTTTATGAGTGAAAAATTTTTTAAATGAGCATCACCATTATTAACAAGGTAATTGAATAATATTATTTTAAAAAATTTTTCGACTTCGATTGGATATGCATTACATATGGTTTTTAGCAAAAAAGCAATTTCCTCACAGCTTAAATTGTATTTATAATCAACTCCGTCATTTTCCTCTGTTTTCCCTGCGATTTGTGTAAAATCTTCCATTTGAAATTCTGATCCACCTTCTTTTCGATCAAATCTCTTTGTTAAATAACATGGCTCAAATGTATCCTCGAAGAATAATAGGGCGTTATTTGCAGTATTAATTTTAAAAATCTGTGACGCTATCTGCATTGTGAGATGTTCATTTGCCGGAACCTGCCCAACCATATTCATAGGGGAATATGGATGTGGCTTTATGATATATTCGCCGTTTTTATCGGTTAACTGTAAAATATCATCTGTTAATTTTAAAGAAAACTTTGGCTGTACACCGGAAATTGAGATTCTGTTTTGTTCTAAAACAGTTTGTTCGTAAATAGGTTTTGAAAATGGTAAAATATGACTGATTTTTTTACCTTCAAAAAGCTTTTTTCTGCATGGTGAACAGAATGTATCAAAACCCGGTTTTAAGCATGATGGGCAATTATTAATTTTCATGCTACCTCCTTTAACGTTACTGCTCCAATTGTATCTGAGTAAGCTGTTTTTATTAATCGTGTAAAATAATCCTTTTCGTCTATTTTAAGAGTTCTGCATTGAATTTCCTTATTAACCCCTTCGGATAATAAACCGAAAAAAAACGGGAATAAAAATTTTGAATGATATTGTTTCTTATTTTTTTGAAACGAGATTGCTATTGCAGGTTTACTAATATCGTTGAAATAATTATCATCATATGTGAAGATATATTCGTTCTTTGTCTTTTCCAATACTCCAGCAAAGTGTTCTCTAAAATAAACATTTGCTTTTTGTTCTTTATATTTCATTTTTTATTTTTAAATTTAATTTCAGTCCCAGAGAATTCAGTATTTTAATTAGCTGTATCAATGTGGGATTTCCATTCCCATTTTCAATATCTTTTAAACTCCTTACCGAAATTCCAGATATCTCAGCTAAGTTATATTGTGTAACATTTAAAGATTTTCTTCTTTCTTTAATTATTTGTCCGATTTTTGTGATTTCATCCATATAATTAACAATTAAAGTGCGTCATAATGCACTTATAATTAATATATGTATATTTTTGAGATAAAACAAGTGCAAAGTGTAATATAGTGCACTATTAATTTTAGAATTTAATGAAATTTCCATTTTTCACAGGTAATAATTAATCGATTTTTCCATTTTTCACAGGTAATGGTAATAGATACTTTTTAATTTTATTTGATCTTGCAAATTTTAGCTCTTTTAAAGTGATTTAATTAATTACTTGATTTTTTCTTAATAATATTCTATGTTAAACAGAAGTTAAACTTCTAATTAACGTAAAATGATAAAAAGAATTATTTCAGACAGGCTGTTATCGCTTTCAAAGAAAATACCCATTCTAACTATCACTGGTCCAAGGCAGTCCGGAAAGACAACACTATCACAAATGACTTTTCCGGATTACAGGTATATTTCACTCGAAAATCCAGACAATCTTGATTTCGCTCTTTCTGACCCTAAAGGATTTCTTAATACATATGGACAGAAATTAATTATCGATGAAGCACAATATGCTCCAAAACTTTTTTCATATATTCAAACAATAGTGGATGATAAAAAAGAAAATGGTTTGTATATACTCACCGGCTCACAGAATTTTTTGCTTCATGCAAAGATTTCACAGAGTCTTGCCGGCAGAGTAATAATTTTTAATTTATTACCGTTTAGTTACGATGAATTAAGAAATACAAAATATAAAATAAATAAACTTTCTGAATTAATTGTTAAGGGCTTTTATCCGAGGCTATATAATTCAGATTTGAATCCTACCGAATGGTACCAGTCATACATACAAACTTATCTGGAAAGGGATGTCAGGCAATTGTTAAATGTTGGGGATATAAATGCATTCAGAAATTTTTTAAGGGTTTGTACAGGTAGATGCGGACAGGTGTTGAATTTGAGCAGTATTGGCAGTGATTTGGGTATATCATATCAGACTGTGAAAAAATGGTTATCGGTGTTAGAACAAAGTTACATTATTTATTTCCTTCAGCCTTATTTTGAAAATTTTAATAAGAGGATTTTAAAATCTCCGAAGTTGTATTTTTATGATACAGGACTTGTATGTGCATTACTTGGAATTAATTCACCTGAATCATTTGAGTTACATTATCTTAAAGGTGGTATATTCGAATCTTTTGTAATTTCGGAATTGATAAAAAGTAAATTCAATTCGGGGAGCGGTAATGAACTTTTTTATTGGAAAGATTTAAATGGTCATGAAATTGATTGTATAATAACGGATGGTAAAGGAACAAAGGCAATAGAAATTAAATCTTCTGAAACTATAAAATCCGAATTTTTTAAAAATCTCTATCATTGGAATGAACTCGATTCCCTTAAAAATAATAATCTGAATTTAGTATATGGTGGAAATGAAAACCAGGTAAGAGAATCTGCGAATGTGTATAACTGGATGGATTGCTCGAAATTACTATAATTTTTTTTTATTATTATTTAATAAAAAGTCTTTGTATATAAAAAAAGCAGGATGTTTTCCCTGCTCTTAATAATATCTTCTTCATTTATATTCTTTTATTAATTCCTCCAGTATAAATTCCGGACTTCTTTCTAAAACATCAAAGTGATTAGTACTTTTAGTTTTTTCAATTACTAAATTGCCATTATTTTTGGTCCCATTACAGTGAATAAATTCTTTCAATTCAAATAAAGATATTTTTTCTCTGCTTTGTATTCTAATAGTTTTTATAATTCCTTTTTCAATAAGTTTAGTAAGAGATAGGAATGAAATTCCAAGAAGTTTTCTTACTTTGTTTCTTGTCAATAATATGAATTCGTCTTGAATCTCACTTTGTTCAGAACCAATATTTTTATTTAGTGTATTTTCGTTTATCATATTATTAATTTAATTGGATTTTTTGATTAATTTTTTTATTAAATATTTTGATTAAATAATTTGAAATGTTTTAAAACAATTTTAAATCTAGTCAAACTAAATTTTAAAAACCTCAAAATTTTGCTGTTTTTGCATAAAAGTTCAACCCTTTCACGGTGAAGATTACGGGTTCGAGTCCCGTTGGGCGTGCTACTCTAAAGCCCTGTAAATATTAACGTTTACAGGGCTTTTCGTTTTTCTCAAAATAAGTTGGTAGCAAAAAGTACAATAAGCAAAAATGCACTTGATGAATGATTACTTAAGATGTTATACTATTTAAAGTTTCTTTTACTATTTTTATTGTCGGATGATCCGGCTCTAATATTTTTTCGTAAATCTCTAAAGCTTTTCCGTATAATTCAGTTGCTTTATCTGATTCACCTTTTCTTTTATATAATTCTGCAAAATTTAATAAAGCATCTGCTAGGTTCAAATGTAAATCACCAAATGAATCTTGAAATACCTTAATTATTTTTTTATATATCTCTTCCGCTTCTTTTAATTTTCCTTGTTTTACATAAATAAGAGCTAGGTTGTTATAAGAAGTTGCAACATCCGGGTGTCCTTCACCAAACAGGTTTAACCTGATATTTAATGCCTCGCTGTGCAGTTTCTCCGATTCTACAATTTCATCTTTATAGTATTTTACTATTGCTATATTACATATAGTGTTTGCATAATTGGGATTGTTTTCTCCTAATTTTTTTTTGTATATAACAAGTGCTTCATATAAAAGTTTTAATGATTCTTCATATTTGCTTTGTTTTCCATATAATACGCCTAGATTGTTTAGTGCTTTTGCGGCGTCAGGATGTTCCAATGTTACTGTATGCTTGTATATTTCGAGTGATTCTTTAAAATATTTTTCTGCTTCTTCGAATTTCTCGGTTAAGCTGTATAACTGTCCGAGATTGCTTACTGTATCGGCAACATCTATATGGTTTTTTCCTATAGTATTTCCGTATATTTCAAGTGATTTTTTATATAATTGCTCTGCTTGTCTGAATTTTCCTATTTCTCTGTAATTGTTCGCAAGTTCTTTCAGTAATCTCGCAATTGATTGATGCTCATTTCCCAATATTTGCTTTTTTATCTTTAAAGTATTTTCATATAATAATACAGATTCGTTAAATCTTTTTTGCTGATAATATAAATTTGCCAGATTGTTTTCTGCGTCAGCGTATTCGTTATTTTCTTTTCCGAATGCCTTTTCATATATTTCCATTACTTTCTTGCAAACAGGTTCCGCCAGAAAATATTTTCCTTGATTTATATATAAAATCGCCACGTTATAAAGTACTCCGGCAGTGACAACATGTCCTTCCCCGTAATTTTTTATGTAAATATCCAATGCGTTTTTATAAAACTTTTCTGCAAAAATATAATTACCGATTTCAAAGTAAAGTGTAGCCAGATTGTTCATTGCACTCCCGACATCTATATGGTCTTTTCCTAAGTTTATTTCCCTTATTTCAAGTGCTTTTTTATAAAACGACTCTGCTTTATCATATTTTCCGGAATAAAAATATAATATAGCTAGATTTGTCATTGAATTTGCTAGGTCAATATGATTTTCTCCGAGCATAAATTTACTCATTTCAAATGCCTGGATTAAAAGCGGTTCAGCTTCTGAATATTTCCCCTGTTTACCGTATAAAACTGCAAGATTGTTCAATATTCTTGCAACGTCCTTATGTTTTTCTCCAAATATTTTTTTTCTTATTTCGAGCGCCTTATACAATAATTCCTGACCTTCTGAAAATTTATTGAATAACTCATATAATCTTGCAAGGCTGATTTGCAGATTTGCAAGCTCTATTTTCAGTTCACCGTTTGGTTTTTCAATATAATCAATTAAATCTTCGTAAAGCGGTATTATTGTTTTCCATTCAGCAGCTTTGTCAAAAACTGCAGTCACATTTATAAACCATTTTATAAATTTATCAGCATTCAAAGAAATTTTACCGTGATAGTATGCTTCCATTAATGCAGATTTGTCGTTTTCATTTATATTCCTATAGTCAATTTTTACAATTTTATTGTTGTAATAATCGAATAACCTCTTATGAACTGCAAATAAAATTTCCTTATTTTGTTTTGATTGAAGACTCTCTCTCATCAAATCATGCATAATCCAGGTATTGGAATATTCACCTTTCGAAATGAATGAAAATCTGAATAGTTCGTGCATATTCATTACCGGATAACCGGTCTTGAAATCTTCTACAAGGATACTGAAAATTTCCTTATCCCAGATTCTTGCCGAGGATAAAACATTCAAGGTCAGTATTTCAGTTTTATCGAGATATCTTAAAAACCTCTCGAGTACTTCCTGTTGTGTCTTAGCGAAATCCTTTGTCTCGGGTTCGCGGTTGTATTTGTTGTTAATCTCATAATATGTGTCAACTGCTAAATCCAGAAAATGTGGAACACCCTTGCTTGCATCGACTATTACATCTTGTACATCTTCTTTCTCAACACCGCAGGTCTTGAGAAAATATTTTGAATCAGTATCGGATAAACTTCCAAGCAAATGTTGCTCAATATATTCCTTCCAGTCTTCGTTCTGCTCTTCCCACCTTAACTTTTCCCTTCCGCATATCACCCATAACACCTCAGGCAGGTGACTTACAAGTTCCCTAATCCATTCATCTCGCAGGAAGAAACCTCCGTGTGCAGATACATTTTCCCATAAAGCTTCGTAAGTATCCAGAAATATCACAGCCCTTTTATTTTTTTCTAAAAGATAGTCCTTCAGGTCGTTTGCCCAGAACATAGGCATCCTTTCGGTAATTTCTTTAGGTTCGAGATTTGGAAGGTTTGCAAGTTCTTTCTCACCTCTTTTTTTCCACCACTCACGGAATACATTTTGACCTGTCATAAATGCTTTTGTAAGTTTTGGAACAAATCCTATGTAAGGCATTTCACCGACAACTCTGAGTATTCCTGCTACAACATTTGCACCGGTTAGTAATGGAAAATTTTCTTTTGTGAGAGGTGTCTGTGGATGTGTTTTTTGCCAGTAAATTGTGTAAGAAATATCGAACGAAGGAAAATTTATTTTATATTTTTCATTTAACTGATTCCTCAAAATAAACAGAGCAGTTTCCTGTTCCCTGTAAGTCGGAGTATCGAGGTCTATAGCAGTCCAGACTGTTTCAGGCTTTTCTTCGTCTGTTCTTCTTGAGAGTTCTTTTCTGAGTGTGGTTTTTCCTATGCCACCAATGCCGTAATAAACGAGAATTTTATGTTCATCTTTTATTTTTGAATCGTAAGCATTGTAAAAAGCTTCGAGAAATTCTTCCCTGTCAGTAAACTGCTTTCCTGCTTTAGGTGAAGGCTCTTTTCCGCTTAACGAAAATTTTGGCTTTATCAGTGACAAAATTTATTATCTGTTTATACCTGATTATCAAAATCGTAAAAAACAAATAATAATAAAATACAATTATTAATAAAAAAATGGACTTATTTGTTGTAGTCCATTTTGAAATGTTTTTTGTTTTCTTGTGCCTGAGAATTATTTCAGCAATACCATCTTCTTGATTTCCGAAAAATCTCCCGCTACAATTTTATAAAAATACACCCCGCTTGCATAATTCGTACCGTCAAAATCTGCACTGTATTTTCCCGGACCTAACTTTTCATTCACTAAAGTAACAACTTCACGTCCGAGCACATCATATATTACAATTTTTACATTACTACTTTTGGACATTGTCCATTGTACATTGGTCATTGAATTAAACGGATTCGGGTAATTTTGAAATAATTCAAATTTATCGGGAATATTTTCGCTAGAGTGATTATAATTTGATACTGTTCCAAGTTGCTCACCTGTTCTCCTAACGTTGTTCTGGAATGTTCCCCAAATCGGTTTTACAGGACCTTTCGAGCCGCCGGTTGAATCGTAAAGTGCAAAAAGTCTGCCTGCCTCGTTCCCGAAATATAGTGTCCCTTTGTGATGAAGCATTGCACAGCTTATTTTAGCACTGTCTATATAATAGAACTTTACAATCTTATTCGTATCAAGTCCGTAAATTTCACCTGCATCGTTGCCGAAATAAACCCTCTGATATGTCGTTATTGCCGCAGTGGATTTGATTTGAGCGGGAGTCTGAAAGAACCACCTTATTCCACCGTTTTTGTTTAGTGAATAAAATTTTCCGTCTGCAGTGCCAACATAAATATTCCCGTTCGCATCGATTGTAGGGGAAGAAGTTACAGCAGATGTAAGCGGAGTCTGCCATACTATACCTGCGTTTGTAGTTCCTGTCAGCGATATTTTATATACCTTACCACTACGAGAACCGAAATAAAAATATCCTTGTGCATCTATTGCAGGTGAAACGAGAATAGAGTCTGCAAGGTTCAGTTGCCAGTTCGGGGGTACGGGTGTAGGATTATTCAGATTAAATCCGTAAATCGTTCCAACCGAAGAAGCTACAACAAGTTTTCTGTCGTAGCTGACGACAGCGGAACTGCGTACAGGAGCATTACAAAAATAAGACCAGGCACTCGTACCTGCAAGACGGTTAATTGCTCTGAAAAATCCATTTGAAATTCCTACATACAATCTGTTACTAATTGAATCTACTGTTGGAGTTGTCGATGCCTGTCCTCCGAGAGGAATCGGCGCCCACAAATTACTACCGTCGCTTTTAAATCCGTAAAGATTTGCATCGGTTGATGTGATGAATACACTTGTATCATTTGCAATAGAACAGGATGATAACACACTGCCTCCAACAACAAGTGGATAAATGAAATTCCCGTTTATATCCATCCTGTAGACTGCATCTCCTGTTGAAACTGCATATAGAACACTATCACCGATTAAACTCAAACCGGCTAATATTTGTCCGGAAGTATATCGTTTCCAGATACATCGGGTAACGGTGGCAGTAACAGAGTCTTTTGCTCCGTTATTTAAAGAAATTTTTAATTTTATTTTTGTTGTTCCTTGAGGATATATATATGTCATTGAATGTTGACTACTAACGAGCGAATCATTTATGTACCAAAATGTAGAATCATGCAAAGAACATAGACTATCATATAATGTAATTTGTTCAAAAGCAATTCTTCCTATATTTGGTTTATAAATATTGTTTAAATAAGCATGAAGTAAATCTTTTTTAAATATCATTCCTGAATTTCCAACACTATACATAGAACTACCTGAATAGTTTATACTCCATAAAGAACCGGTTAATATCGTATCAACCCAATTAGTTCCACCATTTGAAGTAAAATAAACATGACCATTGTGTGTGGATGCATATCCTATATTATTATCTATAAAGTACATGCTTCTTGCTTGCCCAGCAAAAGTGTAAACAGAATACCAGTTAACACCAGCATTTGTAGTTTTGAAAAAATCTGCTTGTGCAGAATAACCTGTAGTAATTGAAGGAAAAAATACACATGTTTTTTCTGAGCTACTTAATGACAGAATCCAATTTAATCCTCCGTTTGTAGTTTTAAATGTACCTTCAGAACCGGATAAATAGCCGGTTGATGTATTTAAAAAATATATCCCAAATTGATTTGACGATGGAGCAGTTAAGGTTATCCAATTAATACCACCATTTGTTGTACTAAATAAAACATAACTACCCAATATCCAACCAGTCAAATTATTTAAAATAAAAGGTGCTAAAAGATTTTGACTTGTTGGAGAACTCAGATTGAACCAGTTATCCCCAGAATTTGTAGTTTTAATAATAGCACCTCCATTTCCAGTTGCGTAGCCAGAATAAATATCTCCAAATGAAACATATAATATGGATGAGGGAATTGGCTTTTGTATCCAGTTTGTTCCAGCATTTGTCGTTTTTAAAATATAATTTCCAATATCACCACTTACAAAACCTGTATTTCCGTTAACAAAATACACCGACCATAGATTACCTGAAACTCCAGAATATAATTGATACCAATTATATTGAGATTGACATAAATTAACTAATAGAGTGAATAGTAAAACAATTATTACTTTTTGCTTTTCCATTTAAAAAGGGTTTACATTTAATAATATAAAATATTTTATTTCAGTTGTAATATTTTTCAACCTCTTATTTTATATCTTTTTATGTAGTAAGTAAATGATTTGTAATCTCCTAAGATATTCTCTCTTAGAATAGAATCAACCATAAATCTATTAATTGTATGGATGAAGTAACTAATCCGTTCTGTTTGTAAGTATCTATACTTATTGTATTTATTTGTCCATTAGAATCTAAAAATAAAGATTTTAATAATCAAGTGGAAAGTTAGAAGATTTGAATACCTATTCCAAATTAAAAATGTATGGACTTATAATCTTTTGCAATACTATCCTAATCCCGTCCTAATCCCGTAACAAAAATAAACTGCAAACTCCCGAAAGACGGAAGAAAAAAGCTTGTGATTTATGATATTCCAGGCAAGGAAATAAAAACACTTGTTAATGAAATTAAACAAGCAGGTCGTTATACAGTTGAATTTAATAGAATTCAATGGTAAAGAAGATGGTGTTGATAAATTAAGTACTGTAACAGCTGAAAAATGTCAAAGATGGAGGAGCAATCTTCCGGCTTTTTTATATAAGTAACTCCCGTGCAATCTGAGGTAATCAGGTGCAATCTAATGCAATCTGAGGTAAATTAATGCAAATTAATTTTCAAAAAGTGTGATTTAAAGCTGTATTTAAGGTTTTTTCCCACCCTTTCACGGTGAAGATTATCCCGTTTCGGGATTGGGCGTGCAACTTAACCTTGCATTTTCGTATGCAAGGTTTTTTTTCTATTTAAAAGTCAAATCGAGTTAGGACACCTTTCACGATGAAGATTTGTCCGCCGTTAAGGAAATCCCGCTTAGCATGCAAAACTGACTCTGCATAAACAAATACGTTTTTTTTTTATTTGTAATTATAAAATATTACAGGAAAAGTTTCATATTTGTTTAAGAAGGTCGAAACGGTAACTTAAATAGATTAGCATTCGCAAAATAAAATCAGTTTTTTTTGTTGATAGATTCTGCTATTTTAAATCTTTCTATTAAAAAGTTTTTTTAAAAAATAGAACGGAGGGAAAATGCTTCACGAACCTGCTGCCGTTATTTCTACCGATAATGCGGCTTCGAAAAAATCGAAACTTGGTATTATTTTATTTTTTGTTTATACAATTATTTACTCAGGTTTTGTTCTGATTGGTCTGACCAAACCCGAATTAATGGGATTAGAATTAATCGGAGGACAAAACATTGCCATTATTTATGGCTTTGGATTAATTGTGCTTGCTATAGTTATGGGTTTTATCTATAACTATTTCTGCACAAAAATGGAAAATAAACTGAATAAAAATTAAAATTAAATAAAAAAATAAAATATGATTTACGAAGTCTCAAATTTAGCCATAATAATATTTTTATTTATCGTCGGATTAGTACTGGGTTTATCTTTTTACTATGCGAGAAAAACAAAATCTTCCGCCGGCTATTATGCCGCGGGAGGGAATATTCACTGGGCAGTGAACGGTATTGCTTTTGCAGGTGATTACTTATCAGCAGCTTCTTTCCTTGGTATTTGCGGTATGATTGCATATTCCGGTTATGATGGATTTTTATATTCAATCGGATATCTTGCAGGCTGGGTGGTTGCTTTATTCCTTGTTGCAGAGCCATTAAAAAAACTCGGCAAGTACACATTTGCAGATGCTCTTGATTCAAAATTTAATTCCAAATCGATTAAATTAGCCGCTTCAATAAGCACGCTAATTGTATCAATTTTTTATCTAATTCCACAAATGGTTGGAGCAGGTGACCTTGTTGTTCCTTTACTTGGTCTGCCTCATTGGATGGGAGTTCTTATTGTAGGTTCAATTGTAATTTTTATTGTCGCTACAGCAGGTATGACTTCTACGACTTATGTTCAATTTATTAAGGGTGCATTGTTAGTTGTTTTTTCTACTATATTAACAATTTATATACTAAATAATGGATTAAACTTGTCTCCAAGCGAGAACTATCATAAATTTGCCCAAATAAATGCAGTCGTTACCAATGATACAATAGTAAATGTTACTAATCCCGCTTATATTGTAAAGGCAACAAAAGTAATTGATAAAATTGTATTTGTTAAACTTGAAAAAGAAGGTTCTATTTGCTGGTATAAATTAAGCAAGAAAGAAGGTAAAACAACTCTCGATGAAATACTCTCTACCACTGTTATAGCAAGCGGTGAAAAATTATACAATGGAGCTCCAAAATCAGAAAAAAAATTCTATCAGGTCGGACATTTAAGCAAGATTATTGTTGACGGAAAAGAAGTTGATAAAACAGGTCCTGTTGGTCCTTTTGAATTTATTAAAACAATTGAAAAAAGTGAAGTAGTTCGATTTACTAAGAAAAATTTTCCTGATGGAACTGACAAAGTTACGGTTTGGTATCAGCAAATAACTAAGGGTGAAGATGTAATGAAACCCGGACTTTTGTACAAACTTTCAGACGAAGCCGGTGCAACTATCTGGGATAAACTGAACTTCTTATCACTTATGCTTGCTTTGTTTTTAGGAACTTCAGCACTGCCTCATATACTTATTAGATATTATACAGTTCCAAGCCAGCGAGCTGCAAGAAAATCTACTATCGTTGCTATTGCAGCAATAGGATTTTTCTATATCTTAACTCTTTATATGGGTCTCGGCTCTATGATAAATGGTGTCTTGGATGTCGAAAGCAGTAATATGTCGGGTCCGCTTCTGGCAAAATCATTTGGAGTTGGTTTATTCTCAATTATTTCAGCCATAGCATTTGCAACCGTACTCGGTACTGTCAGTGGTCTTATTGTAGCTTCATCTGGTGCTATTGCTCATGATTTTATCGATAAATATCTCCAGGTCGAAATGACGGATAAAGCAAAAGTCAGAGCGGGAAAAATTGCTGCTCTTAGCGTTGGTATCTTTGCAATTATTTTAGGAATATTATTCAAAGGAATGAATGTTTCTTTCCTGGTTGGACTTGCATTTGCGGTAGCAGCATCTGCAAACCTACCTGCAATTTTATTCCTTTTATTCTGGAAAAAGACTACTGCAAAAGGAATTGCATGGTCAATAATAGTTGGAATAATTTCTTCCATTGGAATTATTATGTTCTCTCCAACTATGTATGATAAATATGGTCTGGCTCCTAAAGATGCTCTTATTCCATTGGATAATCCTGGTATTATTTCTATACCATTGGCAGTTATAACTTTAATCGTTGTTTCTTTAATGACACAAAAAGAAAATTCGACAAAAGATTTTTCAAAATAATTTTAACTAAAATTTTATAATTAATATGAAAAAATTTTTAATTGTTTTAATAATTACTGCATCATTTGCAGTCAATGCACAGGATAAAAAAGACGATTCAAAATTTGGAATTAAATTTTCAGGTTTCATAAAAACAGATGCGTTTTTCGATTCACGTCAAACTGTTAATATTAGGGAAGGACATTTCTTGTTGTATCCCGAAAATGTTTCACTCGACGCAAATAAAAGTGACATAAATGCAAAATCAAATTTCAATATTCTCTCAATTCAATCAAGATTAAAAGCTACAGTTACCGGTCCTGATGTCTTCGATGCTAAACCATCAGGTGTTATTGAAGCAGATTTCTTTGGAAATGAAAACTCGAGTTTCAGTGATGTAAACGGTTTCAGACTTAGACATGCTTTCGTAAAACTAAATTGGAAAACAACAGAGGTATTGGCTGGTCAGTATTGGCATCCGATGTTTATTGTCGAATCATTCCCGGGAGTAATATCATTCAATACAGGTGCCCCATTTCAACCGTTTTCACGTAATCCGCAAATTCGTGTTTCTCAAATTATTGGAAGAATGAAATTAATTGGTTGTATATTTTCCCAAAGGGATTTTACAAGTACCGGACCTGATGGCGCCAGTTCGAAATATATAAGAAATTCAGCTATCCCAAATTTGCATTTTCAGATGCAGTATAAATCAGATTCTTCTAATTTCTTGGCTGGTGCAGGTGTAGATTATAAAACTGTAACTCCTGAACTTTTCACTTCCAATACTTCAGCTACAAAAAAGTTTGTATCAGACAAAACTTTAGGAAGTTTATCCACTATTGGTTTTTTAAATATGAAATTTAAGCCGCTAACTCTGAAATTGGAAGGTATATTTGCTCAAAACGCATATGATATGGTAATGTTAGGAGGTTATGCTGTTAAAGGAATTACGGATACTGCAACCGGAATTAAAGAATTTACAAATTTAAATACGATTTCTTTTTGGGTTGATTTACAAACAACAGGTGAAAATATACAGTTTGGTCTTTTCACCGGTTATACTAAAAATTTAGGATCTAATGATTCAATTAATGGTTCGATATATGCCCGTGGCTCTAATGTAGATTATGTTTACCGTGTATCTCCGAGAATTGTATTCATATCGGGCAAATTAAATATTGCTTTAGAAGGTGAATATACTTTTGCTATGTATGGAATTGCAAACGGAGACAAAAAAGGAAAAGTTACAAGCGGATATGCAATGAACAATACAAGAGGATTGCTTTCATTCATTTATAATTTTTAATAGATTTATATTTACAGCTAATTTATCATTAGGATTTATATGTTGATTTTTATGAAATCTTGTTTATATTGTATTATATAAATAATATGGGCAAATTTTATATAAAAATTATTCTACCTTCCGTTATATCTATACTTCTATTCATTCTAACCATTTTTCTGTTTATAATACCTCATTTTCAACAGAATATTATGAATGGTAAACGGGAAATGATAAAGGAATTAACCAACTCTGCGTTAAGTATTTTATCGAAATATGAAAATGATGAAAGAAGAGGTTTACTTACCCGTGATGAAGCACAAAAAACAGCTGTTTCAAGAATACAATATCTTAGATACGGTGAAGAGAACAAAGATTATTTTTGGATTACCGATATGCAACCTAAAATGATAATTCATCCGTATAGAACAGATTTAAATGGAAAAGATTTATCGAATTTCAGTGACCCGCACGGAAAAAAGTTGTTCGTGGAATTTGTAAATACAGTCAAAGAATCGGAACACGGTTATGTAGATTATATGTGGCAATGGAAAGATGATTCACTTCACATTGTTCCCAAATTATCTTATGTCAGTATTTTTAAACCGTGGGGTTGGGTAATTGGAACCGGTATTTATATCGAAGATGTAAAAAAAGAAATAGATGGACTCACAAAAAAACTTCTCTGGATTTCAGTGGGAATTTCGTTCTTAATAGCTTTTCTGCTTTTATTCATTTCTCAGCAAAGCCTGAAAATCGAAAGACAAAGAATTAAAGCAAATAACGAATTGCACGATTCGAAAGAAAAATATAAAACTCTTGTAGAAGCTACAACTGAAGGCTTAATAATGCTTATAGATGGAAAAATAAGTTTTTCTAATAATGTATTAAATAAGATGTTATGTTATGAAAATACTGAACTCGTTAATTGTGCTTTAAACGAATTGATTAGTGAAAACAATAACAAAGAAATTATTGAAACATTTTCGCAGTATATTGTGAAAGAAGGACAATATGAAGTAAATTTGAAAAAGAAAAACGGTGGGTATATAGAGGTCTTGGTTACATCTTCAACGGCAATTATTAATGGTCAAGAAGTCAACATCCTAATTGCAAAAGATATTACTGTAGATAAAAATCTAAATTTATCGGTTTTAAATTACCAGAAGTTATTAAGCACTTTAGATATTGGCTTCTTCCGGATTAATCTTGATTCAAAAGGTAAATTTATTTTTGCAAATGATACGGCTATAAGAATATTGGGATATAATAATTACAGAGAACTATCGGAAACTCATATTATTAATATGTTCTCAAAATCTGAGGACCGCAAAAACCTTAAAAAGAATCTCGAAGAAGACGGATTTGTTAAAAACAGAGTTTTAAATATCTATAAGAAAAATAAAGAAGAAGCTTATATTGCAATTACACTTGTTGCGTATAATAATAGTGATTCCGAAGATTTAATTTGTGACGGAATCATCGAAGATATTACAAAAAAGGAAAAAGAGAAAACAGATACAATTAGTTTAATTACGGAATTAAAATCTAATTCATTTTTAATTGAACAATCAGTAAAAAACTACCTGTCACCTTTACATTCTTTGGATTCAGATTCAACTATAATGGATGCAATTAATTTATTATCTAAAAGGAAAACAGATAACTTACTAATTACTAATAATGGAAAAGAGTATCTTGGAATAGTAACAAACAGCGACGTTCAGCAAAGAGTGCTCATGCTAAATTTACATCTGGATAATCCTGTTTATTTAATTATGAGTTCACCTGTTGTTTATATAAAAGAAAATACTCCTGTTTGCGATTGTATAAACATTTGCGAAGGAAAAAACATAAGCCATCTCGTTGTTAGAAATGATATAGATGAAGTTGTAGGAATATTCAGAATTAATGATATTTATAGAGTATTAAAGGATTCACTTTCATTTTTTATCGCAAATATAGGCAAAGCAGAATCAAACGATGAATTGAAAAATTTATACAAAAAATTGCAACTGCTTATTAAACCTCTAATCAGTAGTGATATCACGGTAAAATATATAACAAATATCACATCGTCTTTTTCAGACGCAGTAACAAAAAGATTAATTGATTTGACTATCAAAGAGCTTGGTAATCCCCCCGCCGGATTTTCATTTATAAGTATGGGAAGTGAAGGAAGAAGAGAAGAAACTTTATTTACTGACCAGGACAATGCAATTATCTATGAAGATATACCGGATGATGAAAAGAATTTAACCTGTGATTATTTTAATAAGCTCGGTGAAAAAGTGTGTGATTCTTTAAATTATATTGGTTATTCGTTTTGTAAAGGAAATGTAATGGCTAAAAATCCTCATTGGTGTCAGCCTTTTAGTGTTTGGGAAAAATATTTTACAGAATGGATAACAACTCCTGAGCCGCAGAATCTTCTCGATGCTACAATATTTTTTGATTTCAGAAGTGTTTATGGTGATGAAGAATTCACGCAGAGATTAAAGAATACTATCGGTATATTAATTAAAGAACACTCTTTATTCTTGTACCATCTTGCTTATAATACGTATAATACTAAACTTCAGCAAATATCTACAGGGAATATTATATCGGATAAAAATACTGAGTCAATAGATTTGAAAAATGCAGTTAATCCAATTGTTATGTTTGCAAGAACATATTCTCTTCAAAATAATATTTGGTGCTCCAATACAATTGATAGAATAAATGCACTGAAAACAAAAAACATTATTAATACAACCTCTGCCGATGAAATTTTATTTGCATATAATTTTCTAATGAAACTTCGTTTTAAAAATCAAATTTATTTATCTGATAATAATTTACCGTTATCCAACACACTGAATCCTAAAAAACTTATTGAAATAGAATTTAATATTCTAAAGAAAATACTGTCTTTAATTCCATCGTATCAGAATAAAATTAATGTTGATTTCAGATTATCGACTTAATTTTACTTATATAATAATATCAAACAGAAAAATAAGCATGATGCTTAAAGCTCTTATATTCATTATTGTGAACATATCCGAGCTGATTTGTCAGCATAATTGTTTTTCCTATATATAAGGGCTTTTGATTGAAATGGCTGTGACCGTAAAGCCAGAAATTTACATCGGATTTATCAACAAAACCAGTCAAATCAACACAAAAAGCCTCATTTATTGGACTTCTGTTATGTTGGGAGGAATTACATAACTGTGAGGGTAAATGATGTGTAACTACAACAGTTTTTCTTTTTTTATTGGTCAACTCCTGTATAATAAATTTTAAGCATTCTTTGTGTAGTATGTTGAAGTCCGAAGCTTTAAGTCTCCTGCTGTTTTTTGTTATGCAGTCAAAATCCGATACACTTTGTTCGATATTTTTTTCATTGCTACTACTGATTTTTGACCAAAGTGTACTAAAAATAAATTGAATGTTCTCATATTGTAATTCAATATTGTTTACAATATGAATGTTGTCTTTAAGTTTAATATTAAATGATGTATTGAATTCGTTTAAATCTTTATAATAAAATTCGTGATTTCCCGGAACCCAAAAAACTTTCTTGTAATTATCTGAAATGAATTTAAAAAAGGAATTATTAAAATATTCATCATGCAGAGGAATTATATCTCCTGCTAAAATTAATATTTCTCCGCTGACTGGAAGGGGATTTTTTATTATATATTTGCTGTTTTGCTCAAACTCAAGATGTAAATCGGAACAATATTGAATTCGCATTAACTTCTTTAATTTTTAATCCAGGAAAAAATATTTTCATACAATATTCATATTTGTAAAGATCAATTCAAGTCTTTTCATTGAACACTTACTAATGTAACATTTTTTTCAATGATATCCGGTACATAAATAGCGAGTAAACAGAGTTAATCTGGTGCAATCTGAGGTAAACTAATGCAAACTAATTTTTGAAAAGTGCGATTTATAGCTATTTTTGATGTTTTTTCTTACCCTTTCACGGGGAAGATTACGGTTTCGAGTCCCGTTGGGCGTGCTACTCTAAAGCCCTGTAAATATTAACGTTTACAAGGCTTTTTGTTTTGTATCAATTTGAGATGGTAGTCGTTTGGTAGCGGTTTAGTGCTAACAAGAATTAATTCTTTTCTAATAACATAAAATCATCCAGGTTTTGATTATCCGCTGATGATTTGTATATGTCAGATTTCGATAAATCTGTTGGCATGAGAAAAAATTTCAGCGGTACAAATTTTTCTTTCACTTTGAGAGCGGCGCTAAGTATCCAATAGAAGGAAATTTTTTTTGAGATTTAAGAAAAATTAATAATTCCAGGTTCCCGTATTCCAAATAGCTTTATTGTTGTCGGTATAAATTACCAGATTCCCATCTTCCTGTACAATTAAATATGAACCTTCTTGATTGTACGATTGAGAGCTCCAAAGTGCTTTTCCTATCTTTCCGTTTTGTATAGTTTCATAAATAACAAGGTTACCGTCTTCCTGAAAATGCATTTGAGTCGTACCTTTTTTTCTTTTATAAGTTTCTGTATTCCAGACAGCTTTTCCCTTTTTGTAAAGTACAAGATTCCCGTCTGTTTGCATAATCAGAATGTTTTCTCTGTTATTAGATAATAAAAAAATATCATTATCCAGAAATACTGTTCCTTTTTTAATTGAGTTTGCATATGTGTCATTATTTTTTGCATAAGGAATTTTATCATCTAGGTCATAAGGATATGGAATACTCTGGCAATAAGATATGGAAAATGAAAAAATCGTCAGGAATAACAAAAAAGAAAATTTCAAAATTTTAATTTTAATTGATGTTAAATCTAATAGAAATATATAAACTTGTCAATATATTATAAAATCTGAATTAAAGTAATTTTCTTAAGATGGTATAAACTTAACCAATTGAAAATGGACACAAAAAATATTTATTCTTTTTTTTATAATTCATTTTACAATTTTACACGGCAAAGTGTATGCTCAAAACAACTGGAGTAAACCCGAATAACTATTTTAAAACATGAACACTTCCTCCTTCGTATCATTATTCATATACAATAAATGAGAATTCTGAAGTTATCTTAATATTGTTAGGCTTAGGGGTGATTTTGATACGAAGCTTAAGTAACACATGTTAAAAATATTTTTAGCTATATTATTTCCTGTCTTATTTATAAAAGATTGCTGCAAACTTATTACAAAATTTAGAAATAAGTCTATTTGTCTCTTTCCTAATACAGCAACATTAAAGTTGTTTCGAATAAAATGATGAAATAATCATTTGTTTTTTTGTCTTAATTCACATGCAATCTGAGGTAATCAGGTGCAATCTGAGGTAAACTGATGCAAACTAATTTTTGAAAAGTGCGAATTTAATCTATTTTTGGTGTTTTATTCCACTCTTTCGCGGTGAAGATTACGGGTTCGAGTCTCGTTGGGCGTGCAAATTCAATGAATAATTAATAATGAGTGTAAGCTTTTATTTTTTTATCTAAATTTAAATATAATAAAGAAAAATCATAAGAATTTATTAAAGAAACTTTTTATAATTAGTTACTGTTAAATATGATATTATTAAGATTTTCGTTGCAAATTTGACTATTTTTTCCATTTTTCTATTAATCTGATATTTTTTAATAATTTCTTAAATCAAATTTTTAAATGAGAAAGATTATAAAGAGTTTTATACTGCTTTTGCTTTTTTTTACTTTAAATGCTTATTCTCAAGATAAGACTTCCGGAAAAAAGCAAAATAAAGATACGGATACTTCTTTTATCTCCGGAAAAGAAAGCCCTCAGGAATTGCTGCTGAAAAGTCTTCAGCTGGTTCAGGAGCAGTTAATAAACGAGATGATTGATAAAAATAAGGAGAAGCATATTCAATCTCTTCAGGCAATCCAGTTTTCTGCTATTAGAAATGAAGCAGGAAGAATAAGAAATTATTTTGATAAGGGAATAGACACTGTAGAAATAAATCACAGATTAAGATCCATAAAGCATAGAAATAAAATAGCTTCAGAAGAAATTTATATCGACAATGACAACCTCCAGACAACCCGTAATTTAAAGGTTTCAGAGATTCTTATAAATGAGCTTGCAAAGTCACTCGAATCGAATAAAAAACAGGTTAATGATTATCTGAAAGATGTTAATCTTTTCCGTCATAAACTTGACTCACTCATTAATGATACGATTTTATACAAGTTTCCAAAAGATACAGCATCGCTGGTTGATTATTTCAATCAAATGTTATTAATATCGCAGGATCTGAACCCGGTTGACTCTAACCTGAACAAAGCTATTAAGAACCTGAATGACATTGATGATAATATTAATAATCTTTTAAGCGGTATATACAATAACATTAATATAATCAAAAAAAGCCGTTCGGATTATGAAAAGATTATTTTCAGCCAGGAATTGCCCTATATCTGGGAAAAATTCGATAAATATAATTCCTTTAATGAAGTTGTAAAATTTTCATACAGGAAAAACAGATCGGTATTTCTTTCCTATCTGAATGTTTATATCAATAATAATTTATATATCATAATTATACTTTCGCTGCTTGTATATTTATTTATAAGAAAAATCAGAAAAAGGCTGTTAAATGAACCCGGTTCTCTGCAGGAATTCTATACTAAAATAATTATTAAGCAGCCTTTAATATCATCAATTTTTATTTCTTTAAACTTATTCCAGTTCGTTTTTCCGAGCCCGCCTGTTATATTTTCGGGAATAATATGGCTTGTATCTGGAATACTGCTGATAGTTCTATTAACCTATAGTAAAAATAAGCATTTCATAATTACATGGATTTTGATACTGATATTCTCAATGATTATTGTTTACAGTGACCTTCTCCTGAAAATATCTCTGTTAGAACGCCTTTATTTACTCGCAATTTCAGCTGTTGCATTTGCTTCAGGTATTATTGTTATAAAGAAACAGAAGGATTTGCTGAATAAAGATATTAAATATAAAATATTCCCGTATGTTCCTTTACTGATGTTTCTTCTGTCTTTCATCTTAAATGTCACGGGCAGATTTAATCTGTCCAAAACGCTGCTGACCGCAGGTGTTTTAATGATTGCTGTAGCGGTTATGCTTTATGTATCGATGAGAATATTGGAAAACCTGATATTATTCATAACCAGCAACTTTGATATCACAGAAAATGAAAAATACAGACAAAACTTAATAAAGCTGAATCTTTCGCTGCCTAAATTTTTGAAAACTCTGACAGTTTTGGGGTTTGTAATATTGGTTGGAAGGAATTTTTACTTTTATGATTATATTATTTCCGGAATTCAGTATTTCATTAGTACAGAACAGACAATCGGCAGTTTCAAATTTACTTTAGCAGGGGTTTTAATATTTATTTTCATAATAATTGTATCTACAATTATATCCAAAATTATTTCACTTTATTCGGATTCGCAGATTAGTAAAGACAGGATTGATCCTGTGACGGGTAAGAGAAGCGGAGGACTCGGGAACTGGCTGCTTCTGATAAGAATCGCCATTGTATCCGCAGGTGTGCTAATTGCTTTTGCGGCTACGGGGATTCCCATAGACAGGCTTACAATAATTCTCGGTTCGTTAGGTGTAGGTATTGGTTTTGGCATGCAGACGATCGTGAATAATCTGATGAGCGGTATTCTTCTTGCATTTGAAAGACCTATTCAAATCGGGGACCAGATTGAAGTTGAAGGCAAATCAGGAATTATCAGGGAAATCGGTATTCGAAGTTCAAAACTTGAAACATTTGATGGCTCCGATATTATAATTCCCAACGGAGATCTTCTGAGTAAATTTGTGGTAAACTGGACCAGAAATAATAATCAGAGAAGAATTGAAATTTTGATAAACGTAAAAAGCGGCAGCGATACAGTGAAATGTAAGGAAATTCTCGAATCAATAATTAAAAATAACGAATTCGTGGAAAAAATGCCGGAACCAATTGTACTGCTTTCAAAATTAGAAAGTACTTCCGTTGAATTCAGAACTTTGTTCTGGGCTGATATTTTTAAAGCTACAGAGCTAAAAAGCGAAATTCTATATATTATTCAAAACGAGTTTAAAAAAGCAGGTATAGAATTAACAACATAATTAACAAAGTTTTTTAAAAAAATAATTAATAAAGGAAAAAACATTATGCAAAAAGTATTAACATTCATAATTATCGTTTTTATTTCTGTTTATTTGTTCAATGGATGTAAAAGCAACACAGATAAAGGTAATACTGAAAAAAACACTACACAGGAAACAAATAAGTATACTTCGGAAAACAAAAAAACTAATAAGGATTTTTCCGGAAACTACGTTTCCGAAGGATATGATAAGCGAGGCGAAGGATACGACTGGGTTTCGGTTTCAGTAAAAAATATTAATGAAAATGAAATTTCAGTCTCTGTCCGTTCCAGAGCAGACCAGAAGAAACCGACATGCACATTTGACACAAAAGCAAAAAAAGTTAACGACAGTACTTACAGCACCGTAGCTGAAGGAAAAAATGTTATCATAAAATTCACGGATAAAAGCATAAAAATTGCAACAGAAAAACCGGAAGACGAATCAGCATTATATTTCTTCTGCTCCGGTGGTGCAACCGTTGCAGGTACTTATAATAAAATAAACGAATCACTCGACGAAAAGCAAATTGATAAAACAATCTTCACAAAAGTATTGAGACTTCAAGGCATAGGTTTTACTGTATCCGCAAAACCAAAAGACGGAAAAGTTGAATTGGAAATTTATCCGTTCGGTCTTAAACTCGATAACCAGACAATAAAACAAATAATTGACGGTACCGTGACAGACGCTGAAGTTGAAGACCTGAACGCAGACGGATTTCCTGAAGTAGTGGTTTATATTCAGACTGGTGAAAATAAAAAGGGCAATGTTTATGCGGCGAGTGTACTGGCAGGAAAAAGCATGGTTCAGATTAGTTTCCCCCAGGTATCCGATAATCCAAAATTAAATAAAGGTTATAACGGTTTTGATGAGTTCACTCTGATTGAAAATTATCTTTCCCAGCGTTTCCCCATTTTTGAAAACGGAAACAAAACCGGTAAATTCCGCCAGATTGAGTACACTCTTCAAAAAGGTGAAAATATGCCGAAGTTTGTAGCAAAAAATGTAAATGAATTTTAAAATAAATAATTATTTGCAAATATCTAAAAAATATCTATATTGAAATTTGCAAATTAAGGGTTGAAATAAATCAGACGATATGAAGAAATTAACTAAGATACAAATTGCTACAATAACACTTGTTATTTTGTATTTGATTTGGGAGGTAGTAGTCCAGATTTGGGAGCAATCTCAGCCTGCTATTGGTCCTGTAATCAGGGCAGATTTGATATTGATTTATCCGGTACTGGCTGTAATGATTTTATTATCACTTATCCAGTTTATAATAAAAATGTTGAGAAAATAGTTTATTATATAACAGAACATTATTTGAACCAATAAAAATTAAACATTGTTATTATAATAGTTTTGTTATTTACATACCCGAAAACGGACTTGTCAACATCAGACTAATGGTAGAAAAAAAGCCGAACATTTAAATTCGGCTTTTAGGAATTTTGTTTTTAAAACTTTTTTTCTTAATAATCTTTGTTAAGATTATTTATTTACGATTATTTTTGCGTCAAGTGCTTGTGTTCCTGAGCCACCAACAAATCCTGATGCAAACACAGTATATATTTTCCCGTTTTCAAGTATAACTCCGGGTTTACTGAGAACTACGGTTGTTGTACCCGCAAGTCTGACTTCCAGATTATAGGTCCCTGCATCCACAGGTGTAAATGCCATTTCAGTGCCGGTAACAGTTTTGTTGAAAGTTCTGTTTGAAAACAGCACCGGTCCTCCTGTAACCGCTACATCAACCGCAGGTGCATTTGGAGAAAAGTGAAAGAATCTGATGTGTGATTTTCCCGAAGCCGGAGTTGTCAAATTATCTGTAACAACAACGGGGCTTAATTTCGAAACACTGTCTACTGCAAAAACAGAATAATTCATATCCTTATCAAAAGGAACATCTGCATTAATAACGGTTGTTGATGTACCCGTTACATTTACCTTAATGTTTCTGGTTCCAGAATTCACACTTAGATATGCCGTACTGTTTGGGAATGTAAGATTAGTTCCTGCAACTGTTCCATCCACAAGCAAATCGACGCCGGGTGCATCCGGTGAAGCATGTGTAACCATCACGTTAGCTTTCGAAACGGTCGTAGTATTAGTAGGGTTTGAATCTTCAGAACAACCCATAATCATTGTTGCAATTGCGATTAAAAAAGCTGAAGCTACTATATTTTTTATTTTTACCATTTTTTTTATCTCCTTTAGTTTTAATTTAAGTTTTAATTTATGGTTTAAAAGGTATAACCGAATTATTAAATATTAAGTTCCCGTTATAAACGTTATGAACGTTTTAAACGAAATAGTTTTATAAACAAGTAAACCCTCCTAAGTTAATCAGGAACGTTTATAACGTGCAAAACGTTTATAGTAGTATGGATAATACATTCTCTTCAAAGCAGGTTGCCAAATTACTCGGCGTAAATGAATCATCGGTTAAAAGATGGGCAGACAGCGGTATGCTTGGTTGCTATAAGACACCCGGCGGACACAGGAAATTCAAGAAAAGCGACATAATGTTGTTCAGTGTAAAATATTCGTATGAACTTAAACGCAATACTCTTTTCGATCAATACACTGATACTCCTGGGGAACAAACCTTTGATTTGGGTAAAATAAATGCTGTATTTTTAAAGAAACTTATTACGTGCAGCGAAGAAGAAATACTCGATTACATTTATTCTTTGCACATTACAGGACTGAGTATAACGGAATTTTATGACAATGTTTTAGGAAAAACCATGGTGATGGTTGGTGAGATGTGGAAGAAAAAGAAAATAACTATAGAGCAGGAGCATATTTTAACCAGTAAAATGACAAAGGCACTTATAAAGCTGCACGGGAAACTTGAGTCGAAACTAAAGAACGGACTGACGGCATTCTGCGGGTGTCTTGAAAAAGAGTTTCACGAATTACCCCTGCTTAGCGTTAACAATGCACTCCAATATAACGGATGGAATACAATTTACGCGGGAGTAAACCTGCCGGTTAAATCGTTTATATCCGGAATCGAGACATACAAACCCGATTTGGTATGCTTATCTGCAACAATAATAGAGGACAAGTCAATGTTTGAAAAAGAGGTAAAGAAGATTTATGATGCATCGAAGGCTGTGGGTGCATATTTTATAATTGGCGGCTCTGCTGTTGATAAATTCCTTGCTGCTAAGGGAGTTTGCGATGCTTTGGTAATAAATATTAAAGAATTATTAAGCTATGCTAAAGATAAATTTTCGGTCTGATAGAGGCTAATATAATTATTGTGCTCGATTAAACATTTTCGGTTAATACTAAACATATCTTGAAAAATTAATACTATATAGTTTAACCACCGCTGAGGAAATTCTGTTGGGTATGCAATTTTGAAGCATTGTAAATATTAGTGTTTACAGGGTTTTTAATATTGTCAATTAAAGGGCTCTTAAAATTACAATTACTTTGATACCTTTGGGTATTTATATTTTCGTATTTTTCTTTCTAAAAAATTATCTGCTGATGCAACTCAAATCACTTCATCTATTTAACTGAATATAGTTTCCACCAGGGCAGGTAAGGAAATTCGTGATGCTCATAGTGATAGCCGAAAAAATAGCAAGTAATCATTGCGATTATATTATTCTTTTTTTGAGTTCTTGCATTATGAGGCTTCATAATTTGTTCGTGCGGGAGTTTGTGAGGCAAATAAGTACCAAAGAAAAACAGCTGAAATGAACTCAATATGACAGGCAGAACAAAAAAGAACCAAATTGATAATTCGGTTGTAAACAGTTTCATCAGATTAAAAATCAAAGCCATGAATATAATTTGACCGATTGTCACGTATTTTGAGAAGAAAGAAAAAAACCAATAGAAAAAATTCTGTGATTTTATGCAATAATCAGGATCATCAATGCTTCCCGGATTTTCATGGTGTTTCTTGTGGTTGCGGATTAACTTGGAGTAAGATAAACCGGCATACAGGAATGTGCAAATCCATCCAACTGCAGAATTTATATTTTTAAATTTGGTAACAGTACCGTGCATTGCATCGTGTGCCGTAATGAATAAACCTGTATAAAGGTAAGCCTGTATGATTGTGTGCAAATATAGAAACGGAGATAAAAAGTCCACTTCAACATAAAGTAAAGAATATACCAGATTTGTTATCCAGAATAATAGTATCAATATTGCTATAAATATTCCTTTATTTGTCAAAATGGAATTTTTATTATTTCAGTTCCCTTTTGCAATTATTCAAAAATATACCTAAATTCTCCGATATTTGTTTTTTCATCTGTTTACTTATAAATTTCTCTCCCAATATCGGAGCAAGAAAGTGCACATCGCTTCCGCTTTCACGTGACATTGATATTTTTATGGAAACAGACATTTTTGTTGTGTTATTAACAGCTTCTTTAAGCACAGCATTACATCTGAAATAATCAGGTTTGGGATTTTTGGATTCATATACAATATCATTTTCAGAATTTGATTTCTCAACCAATAAAAATGTCATCCTCATTGGTGATGATAAAGGTGCATCAACTTCATATGTCCATTCGCTTTCCTTTTCTCCTGTTTTCTTTACAGATATAATTCCCGGGAAATTCTTTTTAAAAACAGATATATCCTTCATATATTCCGAAACTTTGCTTATTTCTAAATCAAAAACAATAGATTTCTTAACACTGGCTGATACATTGAAACCATCATCAGCAGTTAATTTATAAGAAATAATTAGATTAAATATTATCAATATTAATAGTTTGTTTTTCATATTTTACTGTATTATTTCTAATTAACAACAAATTAATTTCAAGTATTAGTTCCTTGTTAAATGAAATCAAAATTTATACAAATTCAATATTATATTCCAATTTTATTTATTATTATATTGCTTGTCAGTTTGCCTGAAAGCAGTACGAGTGGAATTCCTCCGCCGGGGTGAGAACTGCCTCCACAGTAATACAATCCTTTATATTTCTTTGATTTATTTCTTTGTCTGAGAAATGCTGCATTCTTTGTATTTGATGAAAACCCATAAATACTGCCTTTATAGCTGCCTGTCGTAGTTTCTAAATCGAGTGGACTGATAATTTCTTCGCAGGATATAAGGTTTTCAATATTTTTGTTCAATCGCCGGTTTAAAATATCTATAATATTTTTACGAATTTTGCTTATTTCCGATTGCCAATCCTGACCGGTATTTACAGGTGCATTTACCATCACAAACCAGTTCTCGCAATTTTCCTTAGCATCCGCTTTATTGAATTTGGAAGATATATAAATATAAATAGTGATATTGTCAGAAAAAATACCTTCATTGAAAATATAATGAAACTCATTCCTGTAGTTTTCAGCAAAAATGATATTATGTGTTTCGAGCTCATTATGTATTCCTTTAATTCCCCAGTAAAAAATAACTGCTGATGAGGATAGAAGGTGAGTATTTACCGGACAGGTTTTTTCTTCCAGTAAATTGATATTTGTATATATGGAATCTATGTTTGAAATGACTGTATTGTATTCATATGATGCATAATCTGTTTTAATTTCTTTTACCTGATTATTCTTTGTAATCAGTTTTTTTACATTTGAATCGAAGTTGAACTTAACGCCCTTTTTTATAGATAATTTCTCCAGGGCTTCTGTAAGTTTTATCATACCGCCATCTATGTAATGTCCACCAAGCTCATTTTCCACGTATGCTATTATGTTTAGAGTTGCAGGTGCCAGAAAAGGATTCGAGCCGTTATATGTGGCATATCTGCTGAATAACTGTACAATCTTTTCATCTTTGAAGAAGCTTCTAATTGCTTTCTCCATTGTTCTGAATACATCGATTTTTCTTATCTGGAAGAGAGATTTTATTGAAGATTTTTTAAGATAAGTTTTTATCGAATGTATGTTTCCGAATAAAAATATATCTGATGTCAGTTCGTATATATTGCGGGAATAATTCAGGAATCGGTAAAAGTTATATTTATTGTCTTTGGTTTTTCTTTCGATTTCATCTGCAAACTCATCTTTATTCCTGTAAGCATTAATAATCGTGCCGTTCGGGAAAAAATATTTGCATGTTATATCAAGCTCTTTAATTTCTAAATAATCATTTATATCAACACTGACTGATTCGAACAATTCCCTGATTACGAATGGCATTGTAATCAGGGAAGGACCCGCGTCAAATCTGAATCCGCCGTTTAGTAATGAATGGGCTTTCCCGCCTGTGAATTTGTTTTTTTCAAAAATTTCAACATCATTGCCTTTGTGTGCCAGTCTGATTGCCGCACTCATTCCTCCAAGTCCCGCACCTAATACGGCAATTTTCATTTGTTGTTTTTCTTTATTTTATAATTTATGATTCCGTAAGCCATATTTTTAAAAATAAAAATATGAACGGGATATAAAATATACCAATAAAGCCTGCCTGAAATACCCTTTGGTCTGAACGTTGCTTCCTGCCTGAAAAGATTTTTATTGTTTTTGTTTATTATTTCAAATTCAAGCCATGCTTCTCCGGGAAGCTTCATCTCTGCATATAAAAGTAAATATCCCTTTTCTTTATCTGAAATCAGAACCCGCCAGAAATCAAGAGCATCACCCGAGTCCAATTCTGATGGATGCCTTCTACCTCTTCTTAAACCTACTCCTCCGAATATTTTGTCAATGAATCCGCGTATTCTCCAAGCAATGTCCATATAATACCAGCCTCTGTTACCGCCAATATGCCATAGATTATCTTTAACATCTTCAATAGGTTCATTAAACTCAATCAGCTTTTTGTCTTTAAAACATCCGAATGACGGAACGTTTATTCTGCTGGTATAATCATTCCGAATTTTCCCGCTTACAAGAGAATCTGTCCAGCTTGACAGAACATCTTCGTATTCGATTTTTTCAAATGCATTTCTTACTGCCTCCTCATAACTTATTGGCTCTCCCGGAACAATTTTTAATATTTTATTATTCCTGCATATAACTTCATTTTTCATGCTGGATACAAGATTTTTTGCAAGTGCATAAGAAGTTGATGTAACAAAATAAAGCCAGTAGGAAGATAAACGGGGAGAAAGCACGGGAACACTTATCAAAATTCTTTTCAGCTTTCTTATACGTGCAAAGATAAGCATCATTTCCTTATAGGTTAAAATATCTTTTCCGCCTATATCAAATGTTTTATTGGATGCTTCTTGTCTGTTCAAAACCCCTAAAAGATATCTAATTACGTCTCTTATACCAATTGGCTGACATTTTACATTTACCCATTTTGGAGTTATCATCAAGGGTAGTTTTTCAACAAGATCCCGTATAATTTCAAACGAAGCACTGCCGGAACCTATAATAATTGCTGACCGCAAAACAGTAACGGGAATTGTTGACTCCCGTAAAAGATTTTCCACATTCAGTCGTGAGGATAAATGATTTGATAAGTTATCGGAGTTGCTAATTCCGCTGAGATAAATAATTTGTTTTGCCTTTGTTGTTTCTAAAGATTTAATGAAATTTTCAGCACTTTTCTGCTCGTCATTGTAAAAACTTTTCGATGTAGACATTGAATGTATCAGATAATAAGCCGCATCGATATCTTCAGGTAAGTTAATGGTATTATATGCTTGCAGAAGATCTGCTTCTATTATTTCAATGCTTCCTTTTAATTCTACTGGTACATTAAACCTTTTTTCATCTCTTACAAGACAATATACAAAATGACCCTCTTTAATAAGGGTTGGTAAAAGACGTCTGCCAATATATCCGTTTGCACCTGTTAGTAAAATATTCATTTTATTTTTTATTATGTTAAATAATGCCCCTGCTTAATTTCTTCTTTGAGCCTGGCTAATCTTACCTTTTCAAACGGATTAAATACATAAGAAGCAATAATCTTTAATTTTTCTAAACTGGTTACATAATTTCTCCGGGAATATATATCGTAATTCTTTTTTTCGATTTTATCAAGTATGGCAGAATATATTTTCAGCATAATTACAGCAGTAGTTCTGGAACCGTCGTCAGTAAGGTAACTTATCCCATACTCTGCAACACTATACTGGCTCCTTGTATGCAATATCAGATATTTCATCATCTCTGTGTAATTATCATTAATTACTTTTTCTCTGATATCTTTTTCGTTGTAATTAAATTGCTTCAGTATATCCTGTGGTATATATATCCTTCCCAATCTGAAATCCTCGTCTATATCACGTATAATATTTGTTAGCTGCATCGCTTTTCCTAATGTAATTGCGTAGCAATGTGCTGCTGTATTAGTATAACCAAATACCTCGCACATAATTAATCCGACTGTAGAAGCTACCTTATAACAATATAAATCAAGTTCTTGCACTGTATTATACCTGTTTTTTTCAATGTCCATCAATACGCCTTCAATTAATTCAAGAAAATACTCCTGGGGAATTTGATACTTCAAAACTGTTTTTGTGAATGCGCAATGCTTGTGGACATTTCTGTTTTGATATATGGTACTTAGATCGTTTTTTAATCTGCTAAACTGGTCTGTAATATCTTTTATTGATTTTTTTTCTGCAATATCAATAAGGTTATCGGCATACCTGCAAAATGAATAAACTGCATATGCAGCGAGTCTTTTTCCCTTAGGCAGGAGAAATGAAGAAAAATAAAAACTCTTGGCATAAGTTTTAGTATACTGCTCACATTCATAAAACGACAAACCGAAGGGATATAAAAAAATGTTTTTCATAAAAGGTTAATTAATGTTTTCCTTACTGCATATTAACTTCTCTACAATTTTCGAAGATGATAAAACTCCGGGCACTCCTGCTCCCGGATGTGTACCCGCACCTGCAAAAAAGAGATTATCAAAATCTTCCGATTGATTGTGAGGTCTGAACCAGGCTGATTGTCGTAAAATCGGTTCCACTGAAAACGCGGAGCCCTTGTAACTATTTAATGTATTCTGAAAATATAAAGGATCTATTATATGCTCTGCTATAATGTTTTTCTGTAAATCGGGAAGATAATTTTCTTCAATAAAATCCATAATCTTATCTCTGTATATTTTTCTCGTTTTTTTCCAATCAACTTTAGCGTCTAAATGAGGAACAGGTGAGAGAACGTAAAAAGACTCGCAACCTTCGGGAGCTATTGAACTGTCGGTTATGGTAGGCATGTGCAGATATAGTGAAAAATCATCTGCAAGTATCTTGTTTCTGAAAATATCATCGAGTAATCCTTTGTATCTTTTCCCGAGTATGATGTTATGATGCGCAAGCTTGGAATCAAGAAATCTCTTTTTTGTTCCAAAATAGATTACAAAGAGAGACATACTGTATCTCAAGCTTGATATTTTACTGTCTGAATATTTTTTCCTGTATTTTTCCTGTATTAGATTTTTATAGGTCCAGCCGACTTCGGCATTTGATACGATATAATCAGCATTATGTGTGTTCCCGTCTTTTAAGCAGATTCCCTTTATTATTCTTTTTCCGGCAAGAAGTTCCTTGACTTCACTGTTATAATGAATTTTTCCGCCAAGTTCTTCAAACAATTTGACAAGCCCTTTAATAATGGAACCTGTCCCACCCATTGCATAATGGACACCAAATTCTCTTTCAAGGTAATGTATTAATGTATATATGGAAGTAGTCTGAAAAGGATTTCCTCCGACAAGCAAAGGATGGAAGGAAAAACATTGTTTTAAAAAATCATTTTTAATGAATCCCGAAACATATTTGTAAACAGTTTTATGGGATTTTAATTTTATCAGGTCAGGAAATATTTTTAACATATCCGAAATTTTTGAAAAAGGCTTATCTGCAAGTTCTATAAATCCTTTGTCAAATATCGGTTTCATATTTTTTACCAGATTCTTGTATCCTTCCACGTCTTTAGGATTCCACTTTTTTATTTCATCTAAAGTGAAGTCAAAATCATTATTATAATCAAAAAATTTTCCACCCGAATTGAATATCCTGTAAAAAGGCTGCACAGGAACAATCTTGAAATAATCCTCGGTTTTTTTACCCGCTGCCTGAAAAATCTCGTCAAATAAAAATGGAGCGGTAATCACTGTAGGACCCCCGTCAAATTTAAATCCGTTTATTTCAAATACGTATCCTCTACCACCGGGTTTATCAAGCTTTTCGAAAATTTCAACATTAAAACCTTTTGCGGCCAGTCTGATTGCAGCCCCCAGACCTCCAAAGCCACTGCCGATTACAATTATTTTTTTACCCATTTTTTTAAAGTTAATTCCCAAATAATTAAATTAAATGTAAGCAAACTGAATCCAAAAAAGAAATCTTCTATAGGAATTGTAAATATTCTCAGATTCAGATTGTTAGAATTATCATATATCACTATTGGTCTCCATGTAAGATATCCATTAATTAATAATATCATTATTGCCATTATCCCCCAAAAAATCCAGAAACTTTTATTAAAAAATAATTTTGTGCCTAAAAGCATATCCAATATAAAAATTATTATTATAGATATTAATGCTAAATAAGTGTATTCCATTATTTAATATTTCTTTGATATTTTTTTATAAAATACTTCACGCTTTCCCATGTGAAAATCCCGCAAAAAGGTATTATTATGAAAAACAACACTTCTTCTACAGGTAAATTTATTATTTTATATCCGATTATATATGAATCATTAAAGCTCCAATGTCCTTTATAGGTTGCAAAAACATCCCATGCTATAAATAAAATAAACGGAATGCCAATTGAAATTATCAATCTCAATGGCTTTTTATAAAAATCAATTTCCCTGCTGAAACTCAGGATAAAAGGAAAGAAAAAAGCAATTAATAATACTATAAAATATTCGTATTTCATTTGATGACTGAAGTAAAATAAATAATGTCTATAATGATGAACTGAACAATATTAATCATTAAAATATAATATGACAATAATTTTAAAAACTTACTATGAATATTTAGTAAATCTCGCATTTCCTTCTTAAATAAATAATTTGCCAGATATGAATATAAAAATCCCATTATCCACCAACTTATATAATTATTTATAGGGATGCTTCCTTTTTCCCATATCCAGAATTGATTATAAAATGCCGCAAAAGGCTCAAGCAATATATCGATAAAAAGAATAAAAATAGATGTAATTATTAAAACTGCTAAATCGTTATTTAATTTTCTAAAAATCAATTTTGTAACTATATAAGCATTGATTGTTATTATATACCAACTGAATGCAATTGCTATCGGCACTTTCCCGAATAATAAGGGCGCGATTCTTTCCGTATAGTAGTAATTACCGAAAGGATAACCGAATATTACTCCAAGATATTCTATTAAAAATGATGATGTTATTAATATTAAACTAAAAATGATAACTTTTTTCCTGTTAAAAAACCTTAATAAAAATAAAAATGTGGTGATTGCCTGCAGAGAAAGATAAATATTAGTAGTCCATAAATATTGTCCGAATCCCAAATCGAATATCATAATAAGCAAACCCACAGGGGTCATTATAAGTACAATGAAAAACAATATTTTAATTATTTTATCTATTAGCATTTTTTGTCCCGTAAATCCTACCTTTCCATTTAGAACCTTTCCCGAAAATATTCCATCTTATTGAATTAATTGATATAATAATAAGGAATAATATTCCCAGAGGATGAATAAATGCCGACAAAATACTGGTTTTAAATTTATAACAAAGTAACAATCTTGTTATTAGTAAAATAAAAACCTGGGTTGATATTAAATAAAAAGAAAGAAAATGTATTTCAAAAAAATAAGAATTGATTAATAATATAAAAGGTAATATGTTAAATGCGAATAACATTAATATCACCAGGCTGCTGAAAATAACCGATTTATTGAGCCCGGGAAATATGTTCTTGGAAAAACCCTCCCATACACCTTTAATATCCTTATACATTCTGCAGCTCAGCATTTCCATTCCATCGGCGGCTATTAAGCGAAATCCCGCTTCCTTTATTTTTCTTGCAAGCCAGACATCCTCTACAATTTTATCCTTTACATTTTCATACCCCCCAATTTTATCGAAAACATTTTTATTGAAAAGCATAAACTGACCTATTCCAATGCTGAACTTTGTATACCCTTTCTTCTCGAGGAAATAAAATGGTAATAGAGTTAATGTTATATAATGCAGCAATGGGATTATCAGTTTTTCAGAAAATGTTTTTGTAATTTGATAGGGAATTAAAGTTAATAAGTCAGCTTTTTTTGATATTGCTGTTTCCATCGAGAGCTTTAATGAATTCTTATTGTGTATTGTATCCGCATCCGTAAATAATAACCACGAACCTTTTGCTTTTTGTGAAAGACAGTGACAGGCATAATTTTTTCCCGTCCATTCATCGGGCATCTCTTCCCCCTTAAGAATTATTAATTCGGAATGTGTAATCTTGATTTCCTGTAAAATTTTATATGTATTATCAGTCGAATTGTCATCAAGTACAATTACTTCATATTCCGGATAATTCTGTTCTAATAATGATGTTAAGCAGTTTTCAATATTATCTTCTTCATTACGTGCAGGTACAAGTACAGAAATAAATGGTAGCCTTTCATCATCTATTTTCTCTGTTTTTTTTCTTGATAATATTTTTAAATTCCATAAAGTAAGGAAAAGTAAAGATAATAGTATTAAAGATATTATTGTATTATAATAAATCATTTTTCACTTCTGTCGATAATTTCGCTGCTTGATTTTTTACCTCTGAATATTGTTGAAAATTGTCCAAAATCTCTTTTTAGAATACAGTAGTTAACATCATCGAGCAATTCAAGGATACGTTTTTTTAAAAAATCAGTAAATTCTTTAATATTTGTATCATCATATTTAATGCTTTGCCCAATATTTATAAATATATCAGGCCTTTGCTCTTTTACAAACTCGTAACTGAAAGTCAAAGGAAGAACATTAACATCTTTAATCTTAGAAATAATCTTTGATATCCCGTTATAAAACACTATGGGTCTTGTATTATAAGGAAGCATCTCACCCTGAGGAAAAATCCAAAGAGTTTTTTCCGAATTTTGCAAGAGATTTATACTGTATAATATTGCATCGTATGATTTTATTAGTGACGATTTATCTATGGAAAAAGCCCCAAGTTTAGTAAAAAATCTATATATATTTAATTGTTTCTCTTCCATTATTATGTATGCATCCTTATTCCATCTTTTATATGAAAGATAAAATGCAATGAGACCATCCCACCAGTTTGAGTGATTCGCATATATAATTGTAGGCAGATTTTCCTTTAAATCTCTTAAATTATTTTCTCCTTTTATTCGTATGCTGTTAAAATGTTTTCTAATAATATGGGAATTGTAAATAGAAAATATTTTCTGAAACAAAATATTTTTTTTCGCTTCAATCATTTAATAAAAATACCTAAATAATGATTATTATTAAATACATTAATCTTATTTCATAACAGAAGGTATCGAAAAATCTTTCAGTTTAATATTAGTTTAATAATATTCCGGTTTTTCTTTTGAGTAACTCTTGTGCAATTTGAGGTAATCAGGTGCAATCTGAGGTAAAATAATTTTCAGGAAGTGAGATTTTAAGCTGTTTTCGAGGTTTTTTCTTACCCTTTCACGGTAAAGATTATCCCGTTTCGGGATTGGGCGTGCGAATACAATGAATAATTATTAATGTTCAATGAATTTGAAATTCTTTATTCATTTTTATTTCATTATTATAAATAAAAGGCGGTTTTTTTACATCACCCGCCTTTTCGATTATGTATTATTTTGGTTTCCGTTGTTCAAAATTCGGTGAGCTAAAATCGGTCCAGATTCATTACTTTATCCCACGCTTTAATAAAATCTTTCACGAATTTTTCTCCTGCATCGGAACTTCCGTATACTTCCGCTAATGCCCTCAGCTCCGAGTTCGAACCGAAAATAAGATCCACACGTGTTGCGGTCCATTTAAGTTCACCGGTTTTACGATCGTGTCCTTCAAATAATTCTTTATTCCTGTCTATCGCTTTCCATTCAGTTTTCATATCAAGCAGATTTACAAAGAAATCGTTTGTAAGAACTTCAGGACGGTTTGTGAATACGCCGTTTTTAGAGTTATCATAGTTAGTGTTCAATACACGCATACCACCAACGAGGACTGTCATCTCGGGTGCAGTTAATGTTAGCAGTTGTGCTTTATCTATCAATAATTCTTCGGCAGACACGGAAAATTTTGTCTTCAGGTAATTTCGGAATCCGTCTGCAACCGGCTCTAACACTTTAAAGGAATTGATATCTGTTTGTTCCTGCGAGGCATCCATACGACCGGGAGTAAAAGGTACTTTTATATCATAACCTGCATCTTTTGCCGCTTTTTCTACTCCTACACAGCCTGCCAGAACGATAAGGTCTGCGAGCGAAACCTTCTTGCCTTTAGTCTGCGAATCGTTGAATTTATTTTGTAAATCTTCCAGTGTTTCCAGTACCTTTTTAAGTTGAACGGGATTATTAACCTTCCAATCCTTTTGAGGAGCAAGTCGAATCCGTGCACCATTGGCTCCTCCGCGTTTATCCGAGCCACGGAAAGTCGATGCGGAAGCCCATGCAGTTGAAACCAATTGAGATAATGTTAACCCCGAATTCAATATCCTTTCTTTTAATGCCTCAATATCTTTTTCGTCAATTAACTCGTGATTGACTGCCGGAATCGGGTCCTGCCAAATCAACTCTTCTTTAGGAACTTCAGGTCCCAGATAGCGTGAGCGTGGTCCCATATCTCTGTGTGTAAGCTTGAACCAGGCACGTGCGAATGCATCCGTAAACTCATCCGGGTTTTCCATAAATCTCCTTGAAATCTTTTCGTAAGCAGGGTCAAACCTTAAAGATAGGTCAGTGGTTAACATTTTTGGCGTATGCCTTTTAGACTTGTCGTGAGCATCCGGAACCGTACCTTTACCCATCTCATTTTTTGGCTTCCACTGGTTCGCACCGGCAGGACTTTTCTCCAATTCCCATTCATATCCGAACAGGTTCCAGAAAAAGTTATTGCTCCATTTTGTAGGTGTTGTTGTCCAGGTAACTTCCAGTCCGCTGGTAATAGTATCGCCGCCTTTTCCCGTACCGAATCCGCTCTTCCAGCCTAATCCTTGCTCTTCAATATCGGCAGCTTCTGGTTCCGGTCCGACATATTTTGCATCGCCGGCTCCGTGGGTTTTTCCGAAAGTGTGCCCGCCTGCTATAAGTGCTACTGTTTCTTCATCATTCATTGCCATACGCGCAAATGTTTCCCGGATATCCTTTGCCGCCGCAATCGGGTCTGGGTTTCCGTTTGGTCCTTCCGGATTAACGTATATTAATCCCATTTGAACTGCCGCTAGAGGATTTTCAAGGTCGCGTTCACCGGAGTATCTTTTGTCATCCAGCCACTTGGTTTCTGAACCCCAATATACATCCTCTTCGGGTTCCCAGACATCCTCACGCCCACCTGCAAATCCGAAGGTTTTAAACCCCATTGATTCAAGAGCCACATTCCCGGCTAAAATCATAAGGTCTGCCCAGGAAATTTTTCTCCCGTACTTTTGTTTTATAGGCCAAAGTAATCTGCGAGCCTTGTCGAGATTAACATTATCGGGCCAGCTGTTAAGCGGTGCAAACCTTTGCTGACCGCTCCCGGCACCACCGCGTCCGTCTCCGACTCGATACGTTCCTGCACTGTGCCATGCCATACGGATAAACAGCGGTCCGTAATGTCCGAAATCTGCAGGCCACCAGTCTTGCGAATCGGTCATTAATTTTTGAAGATCTTTTTTTAATGCTTCATAATCGAGTTTTTTAAACTCTTCGGCATAGTTAAATTCATTACCCATCGGGTCGGATAATGAAGAGTGCTGACGTAGAATGTTTAATTTTAGTTTATTCGGCCACCAGTCGAGGTTTTTTGTTCCTCCTGTGCCAACGCTGCCTTTTGCAGCTGCCCCGGTTACAGGGCATTTGTTGTCTGATTTTTTTCCCATACGTTTAATATTTTGGTTATATAAATTTAAAAATTATAAAATTATTATTTAAATACTATTATCGTTACTTTTCTTTAATTCACAGCTAATTATTTCTTATATTAAAAGTATCTTTGAATTTTCCAATTATCTGCAGTTTAATATCTTCTATCTTAAAACCTTTTATTTTCTTTTTTTTGAAATATTTTGCCAGAATCCTGTTTAGCTCCTCATCTTCGTAATCTTCAATTCTTTCCGAGTTCATGCAGTACAAGTGATGGTGGTTGGTCATAACAGGGTCATATCGCATTATTCCGGAATCAGTCTTTACCTTGCTGATTATTTTGTAGCCAACCAATGTTTCGAGCACCCTGTAAATCGTACCCTTTCCAATGTTCGGGTGATTTTTCGTAACGAAGCTGATTATATTGTCAGCTGTCGGATGGTTGTTTGATTTGCTGACGGCATCAAGCACAGCAACCCTCTGAGGAGTGACCTTCAGTCCTTTTTCAGATATAAGATTTAATGTTTTACTCGTCATTATAATAATATGTATTAAATAAGAATGATTCCTATTTGTAGATAAATAAAAATAATATTTATTGTACAGATTGTCAAGTGTTAAATAGAATACAAAAAATATTAAATATACAATCTCTGTAGTCCATGCAATCTGAATTGAATTCAGGTAAAATAATTTTTTAAACTGTGATTTTCTGCTTTCTTTACTTCTTTTTACGTTCTTTCAAGCTGAAAATTTTCCGGGGCGAAGGAAGCCCATTTATGTGTGCAAGTATGAAGATGTGTAAATTTTAGTTTTTACAGGACTTTTTTTATCTCTATATTTAATTAACAGTCAATAAATTGAATCCAAAGGAATTTTAATGATAAAAAAAAAACCCTCGAATAACGCTTGTCATTCGAGGGATATAAATATTTCTCGATATATATTAATATGAGTATCTGAATTTGCGGGGTTTGTTTCCTGAATTTTCCGTTTTTGGTTTCGCAACGTTAACTGTTAACGGTCTTCCGTTAAACATCTGACCATTCAGACTTTTAATTGCTTTTTCCGCCGCTTCTGAATCGGGCATTTCGATAAAACCAAAACCTTTTAATACTTTAGTGTGATTATCCCTGATAAGATTGATGCTGTCAACTTTACCGAATTCCTCAAACAATGTGCTTACTTCGTTTTCTGATGTTTCTCTGGAAATATTTCCAATGTAAATGTTCATTTTTTTTACTCCTGTCCGCGTGGACTTAATTTAATTTGCAAATGCTGAACCTGCATTTGAAATAGTTAATAAATAATTAGAAAAAAGTCTGCTTAACAATAATCTATAGAAATCTGTAACAGGATATCATTTGCGATGAATAGATTTGAAGAATTGTGATTAAATTATTCGAGGAAATGAGATTCTTATTAATTAATTTAGTATATGTATCAAGCTTTTCTTTTTTCTGCTTTCAATATAGATAATTAATTTGCTAATAGCAATATATTATCGCCATGATTACGGATTAACCCTTAAATATCTTCGAATTATATGCCTCGTTCAATAAAAAAAACAGTTAAACGGAAATTATTCCGTTTAACTGTTTTTTAAATTAAATTTCAAATTATTTATTTAAATGGAATGAATGTAACCTTTCATAATCATAAAGCGCATTGTTCTGATAATGGTCGATTCCAATAACTCCTGTCCCAGGTTGTGCATAAAAAATTGACTTTATTTGCCCATAACGGTATGATACATATTTTATGCATCCTGAATAATTCCCGCTTGGTGTCTGAACGGTCTCGTTAATCGATGTGCAATATACCGTATCTTCTCCATCTCCGCCACCTATGTACATTTGTCCGACATTAATGGGATATTTCATAAGTAACCTGCTCATTAATACATTATTCTCAAATCTATACATATAAACCCCGTCACTCTCATTATTTACATAAATCGTATCATCGGGCTGGTCAGTCTGATAAAGACGATATAATGTCTTGTTCTGATAAGTAAATGTATATGGTATTGCTAGTGAATCATACCCGTAAACATAACCTGTGGTATCTTTTCCCTCTAAAACCCAGTTATTTCCGACTGCAGTCGGAAAAAGCTGAAGTGTCGGTGTCTGCACTCTGTTGTATGTTATCGTTATTCCCCATGATTTGATTACTCCAGTTCTCAGCGAACCCGAATTGTATACGCGTAGTTTCCAGTATCCAGACGCCTCGAAATTGTCGAAACCGCTTAGCGGATTTAACGGACTGTATGTTCCCGAAATGGGATAACCGCTTACTCCCATTATCGGATTGCTCGCTGAATCACTTAAAATAAGATTCGTTATGTTACCCGAACTCGGTACATTCGTGAGATAATCTATTACCATTATCTCCGTCCCGTTGTGCTCTAAAACGAATTGCAGATTGCTTACTGTAACACCCTCCAGTGTATCAAGAATTAATTTTACATCGGAAACATTCGATGCGTCTATTCCGAGCGTAATGTTTGCATTCAGCGAATCGGATGTCCAGCTGGTAGGGGCAATTGTAATGTTCGGATTAGATGAAAATGTTGCCGTCTGCGGTCCTGGTGTTGTTCCTCCTCCGGGAGATACTGCGTCATCTTTATTGCATGAGATGAATATTATCGAAATTATTGATGATAACAGTATCAAAAAGAATAACTTCCTCATTATAGCTCCTTTTTGATTTCTTAGAAATTATGCATACTGCCTACATAAAAGTATGCAAAAATAAATAACTATAATTTTAATAGTTACATGCTCGTTAGGAACTTAATTGTCTCTTTTCTTTGTTTTTAAATACGACTATATTAGTCCAGTTTTAAATGTTTAATTTATTAAATGGTTAGATTTTCAAAAAAAATAGAATATTCGCTTATCGCTTTGCGATATATTGCCAATGCAAAAGATGAAATCGTTACTGCAAAGGAGATTTCGAATAAATATAATATACCTTATGAACTCCTTGCAAAGATTTTGCAGAAACTGAAAAAGGAAAATATTCTTGAATCTAACCAGGGAGCAAAAGGTGGTTATAAGATATCCAGAGCCTTAAATGAAATTTCCTTGTCCGAACTTATCGAAAAAGTCGAGGGTAAGACCGCTCTGGTTGAATGTATGAATTCGGATAATATTTCTGATTGTTTTATTTCGGATTGCTGCAGTATTAAAGACCCGATTAGTAAAATGCAAATCGAACTGGAAAATTTATTGAAAACTAAAATGGTATCGGATTTTATATAAAATGAATATTCCCGTATATTTAGATTATAATTCGACGACACCGATAGACCCCGAAGTATTTAAGGAAATGATTCCTTATTTAACCGATAAGTTCGGCAATGCGGCGAGCAAAAGCCATCGGTATGGTTGGGAGGCTGAAGAAGCAGTCGAGTATGCAAGAAAGAAAATTGCTTCTCTGATCAATGCTGAAGCAAATGAAATCATTTTTACGAGCGGTGCAACCGAATCTGTGAATCTCGCACTTAAAGGAATATCTGAAAGTTTTAACGGCAGAAAAAGTCATATCATAACCAGCAACATAGAGCACAGGGCTGTTCTCGATTCTTTAAAATATCTTGAAAAATTCGGAATTGAGGTAACCTATGTTAATGCGGACGGAAAGGGATTTGTAAATCCCGGGGATGTAGAAAAAGCAGTAACTCCGAATACGTTCCTAGTCTCGATTATGACGGCGAATAATGAAATCGGAACGATTCAGCCGATTGCGGAACTGACGGATGTATGCACAAAAAAGGGAATACTTTTTCACACCGATGCTGCCCAGGCGGCAGGAAAAATTCCCGTAGATGTGAATGAGCTTAATATTGATTTGATGAGCTTCAGTGCCCATAAAATTTACGGTCCGAAAGGCATCGGCGCCTTGTATATAAAAAATAAAAATCCGAAGATTAAAATCACCGAACAAATAAGCGGCGGAGGACATGAAAATAACCTCAGAAGCGGAACGTTAAATGTCCCTGCAATTGTTGGATTTGGTAAGGCGTGTGAACTGTGCCGGGAAAAAATGTTTGATGAATATAAGACTCAGGTAGTAATTAGAGACAGGCTGATAAATAATTTCTTGAATCGGCTCGAGTATACGAGTCTTAACGGCGACAACAGCAAAAGAATACCGAATAATGTAAATATTTGCTTTGAAAATGGGGAAAGCACCGTGCTTATGTCTGAAGTTAAAGAAATTGCTTTCTCTTCCGGTAGCGCTTGCTCTTCCGCTTCACTCGAGCTTTCACACGTGTTAAAAGCAATCGGGAGAACAGATGACGAGTCGAAATGCTCGGTCAGATTCGGTATCGGCAGATATACAACGAACGAAGAAATTGATTTTGCAATGGAAAAAATCATTGCAGCAGTTAATAAAATACGAAATAAGAATAATTAATAACAAAAATAAAAAAATTATGGCAGAAATTAAGGAATTTATCCCGGGAGTAACCGAAGATGTTGACGTTACTGATAATGCAATTAAAGAAATAAAAAAAATTAAGCAGGAAAATAATATACCGGCTGAATTTAACTTGAGAATCGGTGTGAAGGGTGGAGGCTGTTCGGGTTTGTCTTATTCCCTGGGATTCGATGCCGAATCAAAACCTATGGATAATGTAATAGAGAAAGACGGCGTAACGGTTTTAATCGATATGAAAAGCTTTCTTTTCCTGACGGGAACGCAGATTGATTTTATCGACAATGAAAACGGACGGGGATTTATATTTAATAATCCGAACGCTAAAAGAACATGCGGATGCGGAAGTTCAACCGCATAGAAATTTTTCTGATTTAATAAATGTTAAGTCAACACAGAAATGAAAAATAAAATATCAAGAAGAAAATTTTTGTTTACGTCTGCAATGGGCGTGTCTTCTTTTGCGGTTCTGCCCGTTTTTAATAATTTTTTAAATAATAATAAATTAAAGAAAGGAGCTGTAAAAAAAATGGCTTATGAATGGAAATTTAATAAAAGACCTTACTCTGACGAAGAGGCTAAAACCCTGCTGAAGGATGTTATGTCACCAGAAACAACCGACTGGCACTATAATACACACCACAAAGGTTATGTAGCTTTTTTGAATAATATTGAAAACGAACTGCCGAATGCCGATAAATCTAAGGCAAACGGTAACTATAGCCAGATTGGTGAATTGAAAAGACGTTTCACATGGAATCACGGCGGTGCTTTGTTGCATGATGTATACTGGGAGGTTCTCGGCGGAGATGGCGACCCGAAAAAAGGTCCTGATGTACTTGCCTCAATTGAAAAAGAATTCGGTAGCTTTGATAACTGGAAAGCGGAATTCAAGGCGGTTGCATTGTCAGCTAAATTGTCAGGCTGGGGTGTACTCGTTTTCGACAGCTTGTACAGCGGAAGACTTTTGAATATCCTCGTTGATGAGCATCATTACGGTGCAGTTTGGGGAGGAATACCGCTTATTCCCTGCGACGTGTTCGAGCATGCATATTACCACAAGGACGGTGCTGCCAGGGCGAAATATATTGATAACTTTATTAATAACTTGCACTGGGGCAGAATAAATGATAGATTTGTAAAATTCGTTAAATAAATTTTACAAAAGTAAGGTGAAAAAATATTTATTATTATTCTTTGCTCTGTCTCTTGTCTTAATTTCTTGTGGTAAAAAAGATAATGCCGATAAAAAAGAATTGGCTAAGGGTGAATTTAGATGGATGGAAGAGCTGTCCGTAAGTAAGATTCCTGAAATTCCTTTGAAAGGAAAATTGAACGGAAAAGAAATTAGTATTGAATACGTGAACTATGAAAAATGGCGCGGAAGCGGTGATAACGTGATAAATTTCAGTAATAATAAACCAAAACAAAATTGCGGTTTTATTGAAAACGATGTCGCTGTCCATCTTACAAAGGCGAGCGGGGATTTTGAAGAAGGTGAATTCATTAAAGATGGATTTGATAAAAATCTCGACGGCTACTCCGCTGAATTCCATTATTACCAGGATAATAATATTAAAAAAGTATCCGTCCCCTGGAATTGTGCTCTGGTGATTACCGAGATTAACGATAAAACTGTTAAAGGTAAAATCGCTGTCTGTTTTAAAGATGATTTAAAAAGCTGGTTGGCCGGTACTTTTGAGGCAGTTAGATGTAATAATTAAAAATAAAAATTTCTAATGTCATTCCTGAATGCTTTTTTCGGGAATGACATTTTTGTATTTAGATTATTAATTTAAACAAAAAAATTATATGAAAAAGTTACTTCTACTTCTGGTCGTATTTACATTCGTATTGCTTCAAAGTTGCGGGAATAATGATGATAAAACAGAAAAAAAAGACGTAAAAGGTACGGAAGAATCGAAACCTGATGATAAAAATACCGCTACAGGGGATGTTAAAACAGATGATAAAAAAGGCGATGAAACAGGACTTGGTCTGAGCTCGGGACTGCCTCAGGATTTCCCAAAAGATATTCCTCAGCCCAATAATTCGAAATGTAACGGATACCTCGGCTCATCCGATGGAACGGTCGTTACTTTCGAATCCTCGGACAACCTGAAAAGCGTACTCGAGTTCTATAAAACAAATATGGAAAAAAACGGCTATAAGAGTATGGAAGGCAACGAATATTTTCAGAATGAAAACGGTGCAATGCTGGGATATAAAAAAGGTGAAAAGGAAGTGGGTTTTTTGCTTGGTATAGATAAGGAAAAAAATGTAACGCAAATAGTCATTACTTATAAATAAAATGCAAAAAGTTGTCTTTTTGCCTTTGAATTTTGAAGTTTTAACTTCAAAAGGTAAAAGCCTGCTGGATCTTGCATTTGAAAATGATATTGTAATTGAACATAATTGCGGCGGCTTGTGTGCGTGCACTTCCTGCAGGGTTATCATAAAAAAAGGTTTGGCTTTACTGAACGAAAAAACCGAACGGGAAAATGAAATGCTGTCCTCTGCAGGTTTTTATGATGAAAAAAACAGATTGAGCTGCCAATGCTCCATAGTAAAAGAATCGAATGAAAAAATAATAGTCGAGATTCCTCAATAATTATTATTTATGTCTCATCCTCCAAAAAAGAAAATCTTAATAACCCGAACCGATAAACTCGGAGATGTTATTCTGACCCTTCCCCTGATTTCCGAAGTCAGGAGAATCTTTCCCGAATGCGAAATTTCTTTTCTTACGAAGAGTTTTGCAAAGGATTTACTGAAAGGTTATCCTTCATTTGATAAACTGGTCGAGTTGGAAAATTATAAAGGTTTTTTTTCTTTGGTGAAATTTATTCGCGAAGAAAGGTTTGAAATTGTCATAAATGTATTTCCGCGCTTTGCACTTGCACTATCGTTTTTTCTGGCCGGTATCAAATTTAGAATCGGAACGGGTTATCGCTGGTTTTCCTTTTTATATAATAGAAGATTATACGAGCACAGAAAATATGCTCTGAAACATGAATCGGAATATAATATCGATTTACTTAAAACAATTGCAAAAGAAGCAAAATATAATAAAAATTTTTATTTCAGCTATTCAATAGAGGAAAAACAAAAGTTTGAAGAAAAATTAATAAATTATAATATCGGCTTGTCTGAAAAATATATTGTATTACACCCGGGCAGCAAAGGCTCTGCAAAAGACTGGCCTGTTGAAAAGTTTAAGTTGTATGCCGGAAGTCTTCTGAAAGAATATGGGAATATAAAAATTGCTCTGACCGGAATAAAGGAGGAAGAAAATATTTTGAAAGGGATTAAAGATTCGATTCCGGATGTTTTGAAAAATAGGGCTGTTGTTTTATGCGGTGTATTGAATTTAAAAGAACTGTTGATTTTTATCGATTGCTCATTGCTGTTTGTATCTAATTCGACCGGACCGATTCACATTGCCGGTGCTTTAAATAAAAATATTATCGGTTTCTATACGAATAAAGCTCCTATGACGGAAAAACGCTGGAGACCTTTAAGCGCAAATGCCGTTATATTGAAACCGGAAAAACCTGACGGAAATATGAGCGAAATAAACTTAGAAAATGTGATTTCGGAAACCAAAAAATTTATGTAAATTAAAGAAACAAAATAAAAAATCTAAAGTTAAAATATTAAATATAAAATTTATGAAAAAGAAAATATTATTCGTTTTAATGGGTTTATTTATTGTCTCGTCCCTGATTTATGCGGATGATACTATTAAAACCGCTAAAGAATTCAGAAAAATCAATCAAAAAGCTTTCACCACCGGAGAAAGGCTTAGTTTTGAAATCAATTACGGTTTTGTTACCGCCGGAAATGCGGTGCTTGAAATTTCTCCGGAATATCAGATTATGAACGGGAGAAAATGCTTTGATATTTTCGCTAACATAAGCTCCAATGCAAGCTTCGAATGGGTCTATAAGTTTACGGAAAGATTTAAAAGCTATATAGATGCGGAAGGAATTTTCCCGTGGAGATTCGAGCAGACAATTAATGAACCGAACTACAGCAAAATATACGAGGCAAACTTCGACCAGGAAAATTTAAAGGTCAAAATCTCGTCGACGGTAAAAGGCGATAAAAAGCCGGATGAAGAATATAACATACAGCAGTACGTCCACGATATAATAAGCGCTTTTTATTTTGCAAGGACATTCGATTATTCAGGCTCTAAAGAGGGCGATATATATTATATCCCGTATTTCCATAAAAGCTCTACCGTCTCTTTACCCGTGAAATTCCTCGGCAGGGAGACAGTCGATGTGTCGGCAGGCGAGTTCAGATGTATTATGCTTCAGCCCAATGTGAAAGAAGGTGACCTTGCCTCTAAAGCGGAAGATATCGTCGTATGGGTGACTGACGATGCTATTAAAATGCCCGTGATGGTGAAGGTAAATATCATTATCGGTGCTGTGAAAGTCGAACTGACAAAATATTCCGGCCTCGCAGGACCACTGACTTCTAAAGTGAATTAACCTTGATGAAAATCTCGGAACTCTTTTATTCGATTCAGGGAGAGTGTAAACGCTCGGGTTACCCCTCCTTTTTTATTCGCACGAATCTCTGTAACCTCAGATGCAAATTTCTGGAGGGAAATCTCTGCGATACACCTTATACAAGCTGGGATTTCGAAAATCCCGGTAATCTCGGCGAATTAAAAGTTGAAGAAATAATTTCCGAATATAAAAAATATTTTCCCTGCGATGTTGTCATTACAGGCGGTGAACCGACTATTCAGGGAAAAGAATTATTGTTACTGTGCCGGGAAATTAAAAAAATAAATAAGAAAATTTTTATCACTCTCGAAACTAACGGTACATTCATCGGTGATTATGTCGATTACATAGATTTGGCTAGCATTAGCCCTAAACTGAAATCATCTGTTCCCTTCAATACCGAATTTGAAAAAGGACACGAAAAAAATCGACTTAATTATGAATCTCTGAATTCCTATCATGAACTACATCAAAAAAAAAAGTTCGATATACAATGGAAATTCGTTGTAACATCAGAAGCAGATATAAATGAGATAAAAGAAATTCAGAAGAAAATCGGATTCCAGGATAAAGATATTTTCCTAATGCCCGAAGGAATCACGGAAAAAGAATTATCCGAAAAAAGATTAATGGTCGTAGATTTATGCAAACAATATCATTTCAACTTCACCGACCGCCTGCAAATAAAATTATGGGGAAATAAAAGGGGAGTGTGAAATCTATAAATTGTATTTAACTCTTAAACTGTTTTCGTATCCTCTCAAATCCAGCCCGATTATGTATGAATTATTGATTTTATCTATTACTTTTTCCAATATAAAATTTATTATATCGGTAGCAATCAAAGATGTGAATATCAAAGCAGTCGATATAGATTTCTCATTCACATCATCTCTGTTGTTCTCCCCGAATAAATTATTCTTTCCTTTAATAATTTCCTTTCTTAGTGAATGCACTATCACTGCACTTCCGCTGCCAATAAGCATTCCCGCTAATACATCGGACGGATAATGTACTCCGAGATAAATTCTACCAAGTGAAATAACAGTAGAATATAAATACATTCCAGTAATTAAAATCGGTTTATCCGGATATCTCAAAGTCAGAGAGGTAGCCATAGCAAATGACATCGAGCTATGCCCCGACGGAAATGAATACCTGTCTAAAAGAAATTTGCTTTTATCATAATTCACGTTTGATAACACTTCGAATGGTCGCTTCCGCCTTACGATATTCTTTAATCCGAATGTTATTCCTGACGAAAGCCCTTCTGATAAAGCCAAAAGTACAGAAGAGTTTTCATCGTAATAATTTTTGCCGGCTCTTGATATTCCGAATAATGTTGCAGGTACTATTGTTGATGTTAATAAAATGGATTTATCGGTAACCGGTATAACGGCATCCCAAAATCCGCAACGGCTGTTGTTGATTGAACGAAAAATTTTGACATCTAAGTTTTCCGGGTCTGGTTTTAAAGGTAATAAATCTCTTCTCTGTGCATTGAGGGAGGATGTGAAGACTAAAAATACAATGAAAAATATTTTATAGCTTCTATAAAATATCATTTTCTTTAGCTTCACTTCTTATTTTATGTTTGTTATTACTTATTATTAATTATGAAGTTGGTTTCATCAGAGGGAATAAAATAACATCCCTTATGTTAACCGAATTAGTAAGTAACATTACTAACCTGTCGACACCCATTCCCACACCCGTAGTCGGGGGCATTCCTACTTCTATTGCCCTTAAGAAATCTTCATCCATCGGATGTGTTTCCTCTTCACCGCCTCTGCCTCTTTCTACCTGTTCTTCGAAAAGTTTTCTCTGCAGTATAGGGTCGTTAAGCTCGGTATAAGAATTTCCCATTTCCCATTTATTGATATATGGCTCGAATCTTTCTACAAATATAATTTCTTCAGGATTATTCTTCATTTCTTCGAGCTGTTTCAGCGAATATTCCCTTAAAGGCTTGCATAATGGTGTTGTTTCAATCGGATGGTCAATCACGAATGTCGGTTGAATAAAATCATTTTCGCATGTTCCTTCGAATAAAGCTGCAACTACTAATCCTTTGCTGTGCGTCATCTTTGGGTCGAATTCTATATTTTTGTCTTTCATGTATTTTATCAAATCTTCTTTACTTGTTTTGAATAAATCCAGTCCTGTTTTATCTTTAATTGCGTCAGTCATTTTTATTCTTTTCCATGGTAGCTTGAAATCAAGCTCCGTACCCTGATATTCAATCTTTGTTTTTCCGTGGACGTCCAAGCAAGCTTTCTCGACAACTTCCTCGAACAGATTCATGCTGTCGTTGTAATCTCCGTATGCCTGATACCACTCTACCTGGGTGAATTCGGGATTGTGGGTCCTGTCTATTCCTTCGTTCCGGAAATCTTTTACGAATTCATATACCCTGCTGAATCCTCCTACAATTAGCCTTTTTAAAAATAATTCATTCGATATCCTTAAATATAACTGAATATCGAGTGCGTTATGGTGCGTTGCAAAAGGTCGTGCATTCGCTCCGCCGTAAATGGTCTGCAATGTCGGCGTTTCTACTTCAAAGAAATTGTGTTTTTCTAACGTTGTCTTTATGGATTTGATAATCTTACTTCTGTTTAAGAAAGTTTCTTTTACGTTGTCGTTTACAATTAAATCTATATACCTCTGTCTGTATCTTAGCTCTATATCGGCAAATGCATCGTGTATGATTTTTTCTCCCGTTTCCGTTATTTCCTCTTTTACGACCGGGAGTGGATAAATTGATTTTGTCAGAAGCTGAAATTCCGTCGTGTGTATCGAAACTTCACCGGTCTTTGTCCTGAATACGAATCCTTTTACGCCTATTATATCGCCTATATCTAGAAGCTTTAATGTGCTGTAAGGAATTTCGCCTACATCATCCTTGCGTATGTACAACTGGATTCTTCCGCTGTCATCTTTTATATGACAAAAAGTAGCTTTTCCCATTTTTCTTATCGCAACAATTCTTCCTGCAACCGATACCAGTACACTTTTTTGCTTTTCCTTTTCCTCTTCGCTTTCCGGGTCCTTAAAACTTGCTATTATTTCCCTGGAAGTGGATGTAACATCAAACCTGTGAGGATACGGATTTATACCGAGTTTTTTTATTTCCTCGAGCTCTTCAAGCCGCCTTTTTATTAATTCGTTTTGTTCTGTCACGTTTACTTAATTTTGAAATTAGAATTTTGAAATATTAAAAAAACCTTTAAATATTATTGATTGTTAAAAGATAATATCTCTTTCTCAGTTAAATATCTCCACTCTCCGGGCTTTAAACCTGTCAGCTTCAAAGTTCCGTATTCGCTCCTGTGCAAATTCCTTATAAAATACCCGTAATGCTCGAACATATTCCTTACCTGCCTGTTTCGCCCTTCGCGGATTGTAATGCTTACAAGTGCAAAATCGTTTCTCTTCGGGAAAGATATTCTGCAGGGACTTGTTTTTCTTCCTTCGATTTTTATTCCGTTCATCAGTTTCACTTTATGCTTTTCCTCAAGAGGTCTTGAAATTCTTACCAGATAAGTCTTCTCTACCTTGAATTTCGGATGCATAAGCCTGTTTGCAAACTCTCCGTCGTTTGTCAGGAGTATTAATCCCGTCGTGTCGTAATCCAGCCTTCCTATCGGAAAAATTCTCTCTTTGATGTTGATTAGATCTATTACCGTTTTTCTCCTCTTTTCGTCGCTTACACTTGAGATTACATTTTCTGGCTTGTTGAGCATAATGTAAATTTTCTTAAAGCTGATTTTTATCGGAATTCCATCCACATTTACTTTATCCTTTTGAGGGTCGATTTTAAATCCGGGCTGCATTATCGATATGCCGTTTATCGTTATCCTTCCCTGTAAAATGTATTCGTCTACTTTTCTTCTCGCAATGTCGCTGTGCATGGCGATGAATTTGTTAATCCTTACCAGATTATTTTCCATCAGTGTCTTCTTCTCCGTTCTCTGAAGTATCGCCCTCTGTTAATTCTACTTTCGCATCTGTATTTTCTGCCGATTCGTTTTCTGCTTTTTCATTTTCCGCTTCGATTTTTTCCGTGTTTTCATTTCCGTTTGTAACGCTTTCGGTTTCATATAAAGTCGCACCCACGGGATTTGGCGTGCCCGTGCTGAAAAGATTCGATTCTGTGTTGACAGAATTGAATAAATCTATATCTGCCTCCGTTATGCCATCGATTTTTTCATTCTTCAGTATTTCGTTTATCTCCCTGAGCTTCGGTAAATCTTCCGTTGAATTCAGTCCCAGCACTTTTAAAAAATTATTTGTCGTTCCGTAAAGTATCGGTCTCCCCGGTCCGCCTGCCCTGCCTTTAATCGAAATTAAATCCCTTTCCAAAAGTGAGTTTACTATGTAATCTACATTTACTCCCCTTATGAATTCTATGTCGGAACGTGTTATGGGCTGTTTGTATGCTATTATGGCGAGCGTTTCTATAGCCGAAGGAGAAAGTTTTTTCCTTTGCGTCTCGGTGTACAGCTTTCCTATGAAATGTGCGAACTTTTTACGCGTTGCATATTGATATCCGCCCGCTATCTTTATTATCTCGAAAGCATTGTCGTTATTTAAATATTCGATGTTCAGGGCTTCAACTATTTCATCTATCTCGGCAACCTTGCTTTCGATTTTAAAACTGTCCAGTATTTCCTTAATCTGCTTCGAGGAAATTTCCTCCTGCGATGCGAATATTATTGACTCGACAATGTTTTTTAATCCTGCGTTGAACAATTTCTTATCCCGTTTTTGATAATTTGAATTTTGATAAATCCTTCCTGTCTACATAAATATTTAAATAACCTTCGAGCGCCAGCTGGAGTATCGATAAAAACGTGCAGATTACAAGCATCCTTTCGTTCATGTTCAATATCAGCTCGCTGAAATCTATTTCGGAACGCTCTTCGAAAAATTCCAGCAAAAATTCCCTCTGTAACTCAGGTGTCACATTCAATAGCTCTATCGGATGAACGACTTCCTTCCTTATATTCAATACTGCACCCCTGTATCTCTTAATAAGGTTGAATATAGTCAGGTTTTTTAAACTCGGGTCGATTTCGAATTCCTTCTCGAATACCTTTTCGTCGTTGTCGAAGTATCCTCTCGTAAACATTTTCCGTGCCTCGTCTTCGAACTTCGATAAGTCAACACTCGCATCCTTGAAACGCTTGTATTCCAGCAGTTTCCTGATTAATGTGAGCCTCGGGTCTTCTTCATCCTCATCTCCGTATTCGTTTATCTGGGGAATCAGCATTCTTGCTTTTATTTTCATCAGCTCCGATGCCATCAGCAGAAACTCGCCCGCAACCTCTATATCCAGTAAAGTAATGTAATTTAAATAATCGAGAAAATCTTTCGTGATTTTTGCGATTGGTATGTTGTATATATCGAGTTCATCTTCCTTCACGAAGTGAAGAAGGATGTCCAGCGGTCCCTCGTATTCGGAGAGCTTTGCCCAGTATTCCTTTGTCCTGTGAGCAGGGGTCTGCTCGGTCTTTATCGTTTCAATCTGATTTTCCATATAATTATAAAATATACTAAAGTTAAAATGCAATAAAAATGAAATTGAAAATACAATTAAACCTGTGTTTCGTTTTTCTGCCCGCTTCGGCTCCTTCTTCTTATCTGATTTTCATAAATTAACTATTTCAAAATGTGTATTGACATTTAAAATGAAAATAGATAAAATAACGAATATTTCATTACTCGCTTTTATCGTTTTCATAAATATTATGGAGGATTTATGAAAAAAATATTTTATCTTGTCATTTTCTTATTGTTTGCAGATTTGATTTTTCCGCAATGGACCACTTATAATACTGGTGCAAATACTCAACATTTCGACGTCTTTTTTATTAACCAAAATACGGGATGGTCAGGAGGGGATTATTGTAAAGTTTTTAAAACAACAAACTGTGGAGCCGACTGGAATCTTGTTTATTCACCATCGACTTCAAATATAATATATTGCATATTTTTCACTGATCCTTTAAAAGGTTGGGCAGGAACTTTTTCAGGAACCGTATTAAAAACAACAAATGGTGGTTTGAACTGGAATGAAACTATAGCTGCTAATGGCAAAAGAATTTTTGATATTTTTTTTATTAACGAGTTTACCGGATGGTGTGTCGGTGGTGAAGGGACATTAAGAAAAACAACGAACGGAGGAATTAGTTGGTTTAATCCGGGAATTACTTTTCAAAGTACAGCTTATTCTGTCTTTTTTATTAATTCGCAAACTGGTTTTGCATGCGGTATTAATTTTTATTGCCGCAGTTTGGATGGAGGTATTTCTTGGATTAATACTGCTTCTTATAATTCGAGCTTTATAAAAGTACAATTCTTTAATGATAACACAGGATGGATATTCGGTTACCGTAATTATAATAATAATCCTGCTTCTTCATATATCTTAAAAACTAATAATACCGGTGTTAACTGGAATGCAGTTTATGCCGATACCGTTTCAAGTATGAATTTTACTATGGTAAACGATGGATATTTCTTAAGTGAAAATTGCGGCTATGTAGTAGGTATTGAAGGTTACGTACCGGAACCTATGTCGAGAATAGGTTTTGTAAGAAAAACTACAAATGGAGGGATTAATTGGAATAATGTATCATATGGATATGCGAGTAATGTTGAAGCTGTGAAATTTGTGAACAATCAGATTGGTTTTGCAGTAGGGGCAGAAAATTCTTCGGGAGGAAAAATTTTTAAAACTACAAACGGAGGAGAAACTACAGTTAATAATATAAATTCTCATTTACCTAAAGAATTCTCCCTCTCCCAAAACTACCCCAATCCCTTTAATCCGACTACGAACATTAAGTTCCAGATTCCCGATTTGTCATTCCAGCATGCTTTAAGCTGGAATCCAGTTAAGCTGATTGTTTATGATATTTTAGGAAAAGAAGTCGCAACTCTCGTAAACGAAAAACTCCAACCCGGTGAATATGAAGTCTCGTTCGATGGGAATTCGCTATCTTCAGGAATTTATTTTTATTCAATGTATGTCGATGGAAATTTAATTGATACAAAAAAGATGTTATTGATAAAATAATTCAAAATATCTGCTCTAATCAGGTTCTTTCCGCTCTTTCCGTGTGCAAAATTTTTCTTCATTTTTTATTCTTGTCTGAATTCCTATTTTCACTTGTCTTGGCATTATTGGCATTACCTTATGAAAAAGTTCAAAATTAAACTGCATACAAAAATCCTTATCGGTCTCGTACTCGGTGCTGTGTTCGGCTCGATTTTTCATATGAGTGCAAACGAAATAGAAATTATAACTAAAACGGGAAAAGAGAAAATTAAGGATTTCAATGAAGTGAAATTCCTGAAAGCCGATTCTGTACTGGTCTCCTTCAACTCCGGAGAACAGCTCCCGATTATCAAATACCTGAAAACCGTTACCGATAAAAAAATCAAGGATGCAATAAAAGTAAAAGTCACATTAAAAAGCAACGAAGAAAAAGAATTTTCGAATGTAATAGAAATAACAAAAGTAAAATCCCTTGGCGCAATAATAAAACCCGTCGGTGACATTTTCGTCAGACTCCTGAATATGATTGCCGTTCCGCTTGTGTTCGCATCCCTGCTCGTAGGTGCGGCTTCGCTTTCAGATTTGAAAAACGTCGCCAGAATCGGCGGAAAGACAATTTCAATTTTTATACTGACTACCACTATCTCTATTACGGTCGGCTTGCTCTTTGCAAATTTATTCCAGCCGGGACATTTTATGCCGCCGGAAACCAAGACAATGCTCCTGCAGACTTTCAGCGAAGAAGCTTCATCTAAAATCGGTCAGGATGTCTCCGTGAATATTATTGATTTCTTCGTTAATCTGGTCCCGAAAAATCCTTTTAAGGCAATAGCGGAGGGTGATTTCCTTCAGGTGGTCTTCTTCGCAATTCTTACGGGAATTTTCCTTACGCAGGTTCCGAAAGATAAATCTCACAGCATTATAAATTTCTTCGACGGCTTGAGCAGTGCCATGATTATACTCGTGGAAAAAGTGATGCTGATTGCTCCCTATGCCGTGTTTGCGCTGATTTCCGCTACCGTTGCGGAATTCGGTTTCAGCATCCTGCAGACGCTGCTGATGTATGTCATTACGGTTTTATCGGGATTATTGTTCTTGATTATTTTTACATATCCTGTTTTAATCAAGACAATTGCACGGCAAAAAGTCTTGCCGATTTATAAAGCTCTGCGACAGGTTATGGTTGTCGCTTTCTCGACAAGTTCCTCTGCCGCTACTCTTCCCCTTGAAATTGATGTTGCAGAAAAAAAACTCGGTGTACCGAACAGGATTGCCAGTTTCGTTTTACCTCTCGGTGCAACCGTGAATATGGATGGAACCGCACTCTATCAGGCAGTTGCCGCAATGTTCATTGCTCAGGTCTATGGTATCGAAATGGATATTGTAAAGCAGGTGACTATCGTTATCACTTCAGTGCTTGCGTCAATCGGCACGGCACCTGTTCCCGGTGTAGGGATTATTATGCTGATTATCGTTCTGCGCTCCGTCGGTATTCCCGAGGAAGGTATTGCTCTGATTCTCGGTGTGGACCGTATACTCGATATGGCAAGAACAGTTCCTAATATCGTGTCCGATTCTTTCACGGCGGTTACGGTTGCTAAAAGCGAGGGTGAACTCGGCAAAATTAAACCCGATTAAATTTGTTCTTAAAATTTTTTAATGAAAATATATTTGATTATGAAAAAAATAATTTTTTCTTTTACGGTTCTTTTATTCCTTAGCAGTAGTGCGATTGCTCAGGATGCACAGACTTATTTCGATATGGGAGTGAGGGAAATGGGAGTAAATAATTTTTCCAAAGCTATAGAACTGTTTACAAAAGCCCTGAACATTAAAGAGGATGGTGCAATATATTATAACCGCGGAGTATGTTACGGTCAATTGGGAGAATATCAAAATGCCATTAATGATTTTACTAAAACAATCGAATCTAACCCCGATTTATCGGATGCTTATAACGGTCGTGGACTCGGGTATTACAGTTTAAAAGAATATGAAAAAGCAATCGCTGATTTTTCAAAAGCAATTGAACTGAATACAATTAATGCAGATGCTTATTTTAACCGCGGGAAAGCATACAAAGATATCGGCGAATACTATAAAGCAATTTACGATTTTGCGAAAACTGTGGTGATTGTTCCCGAACATCCGTTTGCTTATTACGAAAGAGGCTATGCATATTATGCTATTAATGATTGCTTTAATGCGAAACGAGACTGGAATATCGCAATTGAGTTAAATCCTGATTTTGAAAAAGAACTGAAACCACTGATTGAAAAATGCAGGTAAAAAACAATATGCGGAAATTGCTGTTACATATTCTATTTCTTGTTTTTCTCTTTCCCTCATTCTCCTGCGGAAAAGAATCGAAAAGAAATATCGGCACTTTTAAATCCGATTATATTCAGAAATCCGATTCGACAAAAAATACAATAGCGACTCGGTTTACCATCCCCGCAGATTATAAAAGAATAATTCCCGTGAAAAATTCCTTCGCTGAGTATTTACAGAATCTTAAACTCAAACCCGAAGGCACGCTCGTTTATACCTATAACGGAAAAATTAAAGAACCCCGCAATGTCTATGTTGCGGTTGTGGATATCGATGTAGGGGATAAAGACCTTCAGCAGTGTGCGGATGCCGTAATGCGCCTTCGTGCGGAGTATCTCTATTCTCAGAACCGCTTCGACGAAATTCATTTTAACTTTACGAACGGTTTTAACGCCCAATATTCTAAATGGCGGGAAGGTTATAGAATTAGTGTGAAAGGAAATATTACCTCGTGGGTGAAGAAATATAATGAATCAACTTCCTACGCAGATTTCCGTGAGTATCTGAATATCGTTTTCACTTATGCGGGAACGCTTTCACTCGCAAAAGAACTTGAGCCGGTAGAATTATCCGAAATCCAAATCGGCGATGTTTTTATAAAAGGCGGCTCTCCCGGTCACGCTGTTTTGGTAGTCGATATGGCTGTAAACGAAAAAACCGGGGAAAAAATATTTCTTCTTGCTCAGAGCTATATGCCGGCTCAGAATATACAAATCCTGAAAAACCCGATGAATACAGGGCTCTCACCGTGGTACTCAATCAACTTCGGTGAAACATTGCAGACTCCCGAATGGGACTTTAAAAAAGAACATCTGAAATCATTCTGATTCTGCATTCTGAATTCTGTTTATTAAATTTTCTATTTTACTTATTTTAAAAAATGGAGCTGTTCAAAATAGGATTCATATCGGTTAAGTTTGTAGACGTAATAGATGTTTTGATTGTCTCTTACGTATTTTTTAAGCTTTATAAATTAATGCGTGGGACAATTGCGTTCCAGATTTTTATCGCTTTGCTGTTAATCATCGGATTTTCACTTCTTGCACAGTTTCTTAACCTGCAGATATTAAGCTGGTTGCTTGGTAAACTTACCGATATCTGGGTGATTGCTTTTATTATCTTGTTCCAGCCCGAAATCCGCAGAATACTCCTGCTTATTGGAAAAACGAGGCTCGCACGTCTCTTCCTAAAAATCGATATAAATGAAAACGTTGCGGAGGTCGTAGACGCATGCTTCGATTTTCAGCGTAAAGGATGGGGTGCATTGATTGTTATTACGCGGACTACCGGTCTGGAAAATATCGTCGACTCCGGCGAGAGACTGGATGCCAAAATTAATAAAGAATTACTCTTGTCGATTTTCAATCCGAAATCTCCCCTGCACGACGGGGCAGTGATTATAAACAACAATAAAATCGAAGCCGCACGCTGTCTGCTGCCGCTTTCGGAAATCCAGCTTGTGCGGAACCGCAGTCTCGGCACAAGGCACAGAGCAGGTCTCGGAATTTCGGAACAGTCCGATGCATTTGCAGTAATCGTTTCGGAGGAAACCTCGGTTATTTCGATTGCCGATAACGGTCAGCTCTATCCGATGGAAAATATTGAAGACCTCAAAGAAAAATTGAAGGACGTTATGGGTAATACGAACGTTACTAAAAATTTAAAATCTATTCTCGAATCTTCTAAAAACGTCAACGATTAATTTCAAATGGCGATTACTTTACCTTCACTTAAAAGAAAGGAATTGGTCGGAAAGCTTATACATTGCGGCATTCGCGATAAAAGAGTTCTCGATGCAATCGGAAAAGTGAAAAGGGAATTTTTCGTTAACGAGGAATTTAAAAAATACGCTTACGACAATAACGCACTTCCTATTAACTGCAGCCAGACAATTTCTCAACCCTATACCGTCGCCTTTATGACAGAGCTTCTCGAGCTTGTGGAGGGTCAGAAAGTTCTCGAAATCGGCACCGGCTCGGGCTATCAGGCGGCTATACTGAAAGAGCTCGGTGCGGAAGTCTATTCGGTCGAAATGTATGCGGAGCTTTATGCCAAATCAAGACTCACACTCGAAAGCCTGAACTATGATGTTAACCTGAAATGCGGCGACGGCTCGAAAGGCTGGCCTGATTTCGCTCCCTATGACGGAATTATCGTAACAGCCGGAAGTCCGAAAGTTCCTGACGTCTTAATCGAACAGCTCGATTTTGGCGGACGGCTCGTGATTCCGGTAGGCGACAGCTACGTTCAGAAAATCTGGCAGGTGAAAAAAATTAAAAAGAACGGTGATTATAAACTCGAAATCAAAAAGTTCAGCGATTTCAAATTCGTTCCTCTGCAATGGGAAGGAGGCTGGTAAACCAAATTGGAAGAAACCGAAGACTCCTACAAAACAATACAGGTCGTAAATTCATTCGAACTTAAAATTCAGAAATCCAGATTCATCGCTCAGGCATTTCCTTTCGCAAATCCCGATGACCTGTATAAAATCCAGTCCGAGGTGAAAAAAAAATATTTCGATTCCGCTCATAATCCTTTTGCATACCGCACGGGAACGGGAAAGGATAATTTCAGATACAACGACGACGGCGAGCCCTCTGGCTCCGCAGGCAGACCCATACTCGATGCGATAGATAAATACGAGCTGACGGATATCATCATTATTGTTACCAGGTATTTTGGAGGAGTTAGGCTTGGAGTCGGTGGATTGAAAAGGGCTTTTTTCGATGCCGCAGAAGGATGTCTTCAAAACACCCAAATTATTGAAAAATATGTATTAAAGCGTATATTATTGACATTTGACTACAAATATATCGGCAGTGTGATGAATTTTCTGGAAAAAAACTCAATCCATATACTCGAAAACAACTCCGGCGAAAATGTAAATCTGCTCTGCGAAGTCCGGCTCTCGAAACTCGGCGAATTCGAAAACCACATCAAAAACATCACATCAGGGAAATTCGATTTTAAAGAGCTGAACCGCTAAAAAACTGATTGAAAAATCCAAAGTGTTGAACTTTTGTTGAACTTTTGTTGCACTATTGCAAAAGCGAGTAAAAACTGCAAAAATAAAAAGCAGATTAAACAAGTAATTACGGATTAGAGCAACAGGGACTTTTTATCTTCATTTTAAGTTATTGATTTTTAAAAAGCGGATTTTGTGTTGCTGAGTGTTGTTATTTGTTGTCATTTGTTGCTCTGCAAAATTACTATTGAATTTTTCAATATTTTATTTTCAAAATCGTGAGCAACGAGTGTTGTTATTTTGAGCAACAAGAGCAACAACGTTGCCGAAAGTTTCACCGAAGAAAAACAGAAGAAAAAATCTCATTTAAGAAAGAACGCTAATATACCTTAATAATATATGGTATGCGGAGGGAAAAAGCAAGGGGGAAAGGATTAATTTATAAAACAAAAATACAAAATAATTTATTCCTAATATTTATCAAAACTAATCATATAATTGAAATCTATTACAATGAATTGTCTCGCATAATAAATTATAACAATTCCTAATTTTATACAATCTTTCATCAGAATAATGTACTTTTGACATGAATGGACTATCCGTAATAAATTTCTTATAATCAAATAATTGAATATTAAATTTATCAAGGTCACAATTTAACACTTTTTTGCCTTTTTTCGTAATAATTATAAATTTTCTATCAATATTTTCGAAATTTAATAATATTTCACTTCTGTCCTTCTTTTTACTTTTACTATTATTTAATGTTAATGCAAGACTATAAATAATTTTTAAAGAATCTTCAATTTTATTTAATAAATCGATAATTAATTCTTTTTTTTTATATATTTTTGTACTTCGTTCAGTTAAAATAATAGCAATAAATATTGATATAAAAATAGTTAAAAGATATGTTGAAAAATCTACAACGTTGAATTCCCAAAAAATACCATTATAAATTAATGATACATTGAAGAAGTGATATATTATTGTAAATGATAAAAAAATAATCGGTACGCCAATTAAAAAAGTTAGAAAATATAGAAATTTATTCATGAATTTTTACTTTCCTTAATATATTTAAATATTTCATCAATTCTTCTTTGATTTTCAACTGATATAAAATTAATTCTTGAAAGACATGTTTCTATTCCATACTTTCTAGCTAATCCTCCAAATGCTTCCTCAAGAAATGAAGTGGGATAACCAGTAACACCATCCAATATTATTTCTAAATTTATATTCAATAAATGATCCAATACGAAATATTTTTCAAGAAACTTTTCTCTAAAATCTTGACCCGAGAAAGGACCATCTGAAATAAATCTAGGGCCAGGTGTTTTGGTATAATCTTTTGCTATATTAATTGTAATTTTTTTCATATTTGTTTTTTTATAAAATTCCAAGACAATAAAGTTCCATAGAACTTATGTTCAAGTTCTTTAAGTTCATTATTGTTTAAATTTACATAACCTTTATTTGAAATAATAACCAAATCATCTACAAATTTTTCATCAGAATATTGTTTAATTTTTGGTAAACCTTTCCCCCGATATGAAAATCCAGTTTTAGTTCTAAATTCACCATTTAAAGTAGAAAATATCAATTTTGAATGTTGATTATTAGTTATTGGTAATAATTCTAAAAATCTTTCTCTAAAAGTCATTTTTACTGATTTTGGAATACCTTGACCATTATCTAAAAAGCAAAATTGTATTTTATTTACTTCAGCATTATATTGAGCTATTAGCCACCAATTACCTACATTATTATATGCATGTTGTTTTGTGTTTGTCATGCATTCTACTATTGTTACATAAATACTTTCTGACACATCTCTATTAGAATAATTAATTTTCTCTTCGGCAAATTTTAAAACTTTATCTGCAATATCCGATTTAACAATTGAATTTTTTTCAATTTTTAAGAAATCTTTGCTTTTATATTCAGGTTTTTGAATCATTTTCACATAATTTGGAAATCCAGATTCAATTATAAGTTGAGCACATTTTTCATTCTCAGGTAGATTTCCACCCAAATTGTGTTTGAAAATATTTTTTATCTTAAAATAATCTAGAAAAGATAATAGATATAGCAAAGCATCCGGTGTTATCAGTGTTAGTTCTTTCATATTTATAAAAACATCATATTTGTTTTCTTTTAGGCATAAAAATAAAGAATTAAAAAAATTTAGCATTATATCAATATTATATATCATACTAAAATTTTCAGGAGCTTTAATTACTTCCCTATTTAATTTTTTATCATGAACAATATTGTTATCTCTTTTTATTCTTTCAGAATAATTTTTTTTTTGATATTTCTTTATAACAATATTTTCATGGTAACTATTTAATATCTTTTGCCTTTTTTTATAATTAGTAGATGTGAAATATTTTTTCAATTATAATTATTTAATAATTAGAATCTAAAAATCTCATTTAGCAATTCTTTTCTCGCATAAAATGCACGGGAGATCGAGCCATGCCCGGGACCTTTAGTTCTTGCCTGAATCCATTTTCCGTCTTTTCCTGTCAGAGAAGAGAATCCTTGTGTAATCAATTTATTTCTAATGAATTCATAATCCGCTTCGATTTCATCTATGAGTTGTTTTTCTTCAAGGAAATCGAAAGAAGTAACTTTTAGTAATTCGGATTTTTCGTTGTGCTGACCGTACCAACTAACGGCACAAAATACTATAGATTTAAGTTTATCCCAACAATGGCTATCGAAAAATGAAGTTGATTTTAGTTTTTCAGGATTGACCATTGTTATAGCCATTGTTTCTTTTGGTTTATATTTTCCGTTTATTATTTGATAAGCGGTTGATTTCAATTCGAAACCCAATCCATTTGGAGCAGGAATATTATTAGTTGACAAACCTGCAAGGCGCTCGAGTGTAAGGCCTTTCCAGCCTTTATTCTGTTTGCCATCGATGTATGTAGTTATTCCGAATTGTTTAGCAAGTTTGGATAAATCTTTTCCGATATATTTTTGCAGATTTTTAATTGCAGTAAGCTTAGTAATCATTTTACTAAAGTTAGTTGCGAATCATTTAATTTTATTATATCATTATAACGTGAAATTGCAACATTAATATATTTTTTATCGAATTCTATTCCGATAAATTTTCTATCGCCTATCATTTTTGAGGCGATTCCGGTTGTCCCGCTTCCGCAGAAAGGATCGAGTATAATAGCATTTTTATTTGTTGAGGCAGTTATAACTCTTTTCAATAATTCGATCGGTTTTTGTGTCGGGTGTTTACCGTATTTTTTTTCATCGGTTTTGGGTGGATGAATAGCCCAAACAGATCGCATTTGTAAAGAAGGTTTTTTTATGAAGTCAAAAGGATAGTGACCTTCTTTCATTGCTTTATAATCAAAATAGTGTTTTGCTTTTTTATCTTTCCTTGCCCAGATTAGGGTTTCGTGACTTGCGGTGAAAAATCTACAACTTAAATTTGGAGAGGCATTTGGCTTAAACCATGAAATATCATTTAAAATATGGTATCCTTCTTTTTGTAAAATATATCCGCATTGATATATGCTATGGTATGTACCACTAATCCAGATAGTTCCTTCGGGTTTCAGAATTCTTTTGCATTCGCTTATCCAAGCTTCGTGAAATTTAAAATCTTCTTCAAAGCCCTTGCTTGCATCCCATTTACCTTTATTAACAGAGACCATTCGTCCTGCGTGGCACGTGAATCCATCATTAGAAAGCATATAAGGAGGATCGGCAAAAATCATATCAACATAATTATCAGGAAATTTAGACATAATAAGCAAACAATCGGCATTGTATAGGCAAAAATCAGATGTTTTAAAAACTGGATTCAGATTTTCTTTTTCAACCGTGTCATATTTTGCAATATAATTTACAAGAGCATCAAGGACATATTCGCTATCTTCTTTGTGGGTTTTATATTTGACAGACTTGTTTTTCATTTATCGTAATATATAAATTAAAAGTGAATAAATCTATAAAATTTATCATTCCATTTCCAAAGTGGAGTTCGGGAACGAACAAAAGAAAAAAATATATTTTCTGGATTCCGGCCTAAAATCCCGATTAAAAGAATCGGGATGCAAAGAACGCACATGCCGGAATGACAGCGAGAGAGTGGTACAGGTTTGAATTTTATCCTTTTTTCCTCTTATATCCCGTTCATTTTTTACTCTTTCCTTCCTTTTTCCCCACCAAATTGATACATGTAATATTCTTGACTAAAAATACTATTTTTCGTATATTTATTGTTTGAAAAAATTTTTTTAAACTATAAAAATATTTATATTTGCCAACATTAAATCAGTTAGTAAGAAAAGGTAGAAGAGACAAAGTTTATAAGAGTAAAGCACCTGCTATGGATGCTTGTCCTCAGAAAAGAGGCGTTTGCACGAGGGTTTACACGACTACACCGAAAAAACCCAATTCTGCTTTGAGAAAAGTTGCCAGAGTCAGATTAACCAACGGAATAGAAGTAACCGCATACATTCCCGGCGAAGGTCACAATCTTCAGGAACACTCTATTGTGCTGATTAGAGGCGGAAGGGTAAAGGACCTCCCCGGCGTGAGATATCACATTATCAGGGGTGCAATAGACACCGCAGGTGTAGCGAACAGGAAAAAAGCCCGCTCGAAATACGGAGCCAAGAAGGCAAAAGAAGTACAGATAGCAGGTAAATCATAAATTTTAAAAAGAAATAAATTTACAAATGAGACGTAAAAGAGCTGAAAAAAGAATAAGATTAGCCGACCATAAATATAATGACGTGTTGGTCGGGAGGTTCATAAATAACATTATGAAGGAAGGCGAAAAATCGGTTGCACAGAAAATTTTGTATGAAGCTTTCGGAATAATCGAGGAAAAGACGAAATCGGACCCGCTGGAAGTATTTAATAAAGCAATTACAAACGTTCAGCCGTCTATTGAAGTGCGCTCGAGGCGTGTCGGCGGCTCGAACTATCAGATTCCGACCGAAGTAAGACCGGACAGGAGAGTAGCTCTCGCAATAAAATGGATTTTAACATATACAAGAGCCAGAAATGAAAAGTCGATGGCTTTAAGGCTTGCAAACGAGCTTATGGCGGCGGCAGTGGGCGAGGGTAGTTCCGTAAAGAAAAAAGAAGATGTTCACAGAATGGCAGAAGCAAACAAGGCTTTCGCGCATTTCAAATGGTAAGTAAAGAATTCTGAATTATGAATTCTGAATTTAATAAATAGCAATTTTTCTTAATGCCCCGGTCACAAATCGGGGTAATTTTTGAATACAAGAAGGAAATAAATAGATTAATGCCTCGGCAGGTAGCAATAGAGAAAACGCGAAATATAGGAATTATGGCGCATATTGATGCCGGTAAAACAACTACGACCGAAAGGATTTTGTATTATACCGGTAAAGTGCATCGCATGGGTGAAGTGCACGAAGGTGCGGCTACAATGGACTGGATGGAACAGGAAAAAGAGAGAGGCATTACGATTACTTCCGCGGCAACAACTTGTCTCTGGAACGAACATCGTATTAATATAATAGATACGCCGGGCCATGTTGATTTCACTGCGGAGGTCGAACGCTCTTTGAGGGTATTGGACGGTGCAATTGCACTCTTTTGTTCTGTGGGCGGTGTAGAGCCGCAATCGGAAACAGTCTGGAGACAGGCGGATAAATACGGCGTGCCGAGAATCGCATTCGTGAATAAAATGGACAGAATAGGAGCGGATTTCTTTAATGCGGTTCAGATGATGAAGAACAGATTGAAAGCGAATGCTGTTCCGATTCATTTACCCGTCGGGCAGGGCGATATGTATAAGGGAATTATCGATTTGATTACTATGAAGGCAAGAATGTTTAATGAAGATACTCTCGGTGCTACATTTGAAGATATAGAAATACCAGCTTCTTTCAGAAAACAGGCAAATGAATACAGACAGAAATTGCTCGAAGCGGTATCCGATGTTGACGATACCTTGCTTGTGAAATTTCTCGAGGGTAAAGAAATTTCTGCCGAAGAAATTATCGATGTTCTGAGAAAAGCAACGATACAGGTGAAAATAATACCTGTTCTTTGCGGTTCGTCTTTTAAAAATAAAGGTATACAGAATTTACTCGATAAAGTTGTAGAGCTTCTTCCTTCTCCGCTCGATGCAGGAGAAATCGAAGCACATCACTTGTATACAGATGACCATGTTAAAAGAGAAGTTTCTGATGATGAAAAATTCACTGCCCTTGCGTTTAAAATAATGACAGACCCCTACGTAGGTAAACTGTGCTTTTTTAGAGTATATGCAGGAAAAGCCGAAGCCGGGAGTTATATTTACAATTCCGTTAACGGAAAAAAAGAACGGCTTGGCAGAATTTTGCAAATGCATGCAAATCACAGGGAAGACGTAAAAGAAGTTTTTTGCGGTGATATTGCGGCAGCGGTCGGACTTAAACATACTAGAACCGGCGATACTTTGTGCGACGTTTCAGACCCGATTATAATGGAAAAAATTACTTTTCCGGAACCTGTTATTCAGATTGCTATAGAGCCGAAAACGAAAGCTGACCAGGACAGGCTCGGAGAATCCCTTGCAAAGCTGTCGGATGAAGACCCGACTTTCAGAGTAAGCACGGATGAAGAAACGGGGCAGACATTAATTTCGGGAATGGGAGAACTTCACCTCGAAATTATTGTTGACAGGCTGAAAAGAGAGTTTAAAGTCGATGCTAATATTGGAAAACCGCAGGTAGCTTACAAAGAGACGATTAAAAAGAAAGTTGAAATGGAAGGAAAGTTCATCAGACAGTCCGGCGGTAAGGGACAGTTCGGTCATGTGTGGATAGAAATTGAACCTAATGAAAAGGGAAAAGGTTTTATATTTGAGAATGCAATAGTGGGTGGCGCAATACCAAGAGAATACATTCCCGCGGTTTCACAGGGAATTCAGGAAGCCATGAAAAACGGAGTGCTTGCGGGTTATCCTGTAGAGGACATTAAAGCAAAATTATTCGACGGCTCGTATCACGATGTCGATTCTTCGGAAATGGCTTTTAAAATTGCAGGCTCGATTGCATTTAAAGATGCCGCAAGAAAAGCAAATCCCGTATTGCTCGAGCCGATTATGGATGTTGAAGTCGTAACGCCCGAGGAATATATGGGTGATGTGATGGGGGATTTGAGCTCGAGAAGAGGAAGAATCGAAGGAATGTCTCAGAGAAGCGATGCACAGGTTATTAAAGCATTGGTACCGCTTTCGGAAATGTTCGGCTATGCTACGATTTTACGTTCGATGACGCAGGGACGCGCAATTTTTACCATGCAGTTTGCTCATTATGATGAAACCCCGAAAAATATTTCGGAACAGATTATTGAAAAAGTAAAAGGAAAACAAAGTTAGTTATAAGGTTGTAAAGTTAAATAATGTTTTTATGCGCTTACTTTTTAAGCTTTCAACTTTCAAACTTTCTAACTTAAAGAGTTTGGGTCAGTTCTTTGATATAGGATAGAAGACTTCGTCAGATTAGACACTTTAGGTCGCTCTATAAAACCCGAATAATCTTACTGAGTTAATTCGAAGTATTAACTTCGATACACTCAGTGGGATTTACAAAGGTTATCCGTAGCTGGGTCAGTAGCTCAGTTGGTTAGAGCGCGTGCCTTATAAGCACGAGGTCGGAGGTTCAATTCCTCCCTGACCCACTAATAAAATACGTATTTTAATTAAACATTTAAAAAAACCTTATAAGGAGAAATTAATAAAATGGCAAAAGAAGAACTGGTTCTTTCGAAACCGCACGTTAACATCGGAACGATAGGACACGTTGACCATGGTAAGACCACTTTGACTGCAGCTATTACAATGGTACTTTCAAGAAAAGGTCAAGCCAAAGTAAAGAAATTCGATGAAATAGATAAAGCACCCGAAGAGAGAGCAAGAGGTATCACGATTGCTACGGCTCACGTTGAATATGAAACCGAAAAAAGACATTATGCTCACGTGGATTGTCCAGGACACGCTGACTATATTAAAAATATGATAACCGGTGCGGCACAGATGGACGGTGCCATACTCGTCGTCGCTGCTACGGATGGTCCTATGCCTCAAACAAGAGAGCATATCATTTTAGCACGTCAGGTAGGTGTACCGAGAATCGTAGTCTATTTGAATAAAGTCGATGCCGCTGACCCGGAATTACTGGAACTCGTCGAAGAGGAACTCAGAGACCTTTTGAAAAAAGAACAATTCCCTGGTGATGAAATTCCAATCATCAGAGGAAGTGCTTTGCATGCTATGGAAGCCGGTCTTGATGAGAAAGTCGGTCTCGACGACCCGCGTTTCAAGAGTATATTTGAATTGATGGAAGCCGTCGATAATTATATTCCCGAACCTGCAAGAGACGTCGATAAACCTTTCTTGATGTCGGTCGAAGACGTTTTCTCTATCACAGGTAGAGGTACGGTTGCTACGGGAAGAGTTGAAAGAGGAAAAGTTAAAGTCGGCGAAGAAGTGGAAATAATCGGTCTCGGTGCACATAAAAAATCAGTCGTAACCGGTACCGAAATGTTCAACAAAATCGTAAAAGAAGCTATTGCAGGATTTAACTGCGGTATACTTTTAAGAGGCGTTGATAAAAAGGAAATCGAAAGAGGAATGGTGCTTGCGAAACCCGGTTCGATTACTCCGCATAAGAAATTCGAGGCTCAGGTTTATGTCCTGTCGAAAGAAGAAGGCGGAAGGCATACACCGTTCAGCACAAACTACAGACCACAGTTCTATTTCAGAACTACGGACGTTACCGGTGTAGTTACTTTACCAGATGATATACAAATGGTTATGCCAGGCGATAATATCGACGGTCTTAAAATCGAATTGATAGATACCATCGCTATGGAAGAAGGTCTGAAATTCGCTATCAGAGAAGGCGGAAGGACAGTCGGCTCCGGCGTTGTTACGAAAATTGTTGAATAATATTTGTTTGTAAAGTTTATAAAGTAAAAAATATTTTACTTTATAACTTTACGAACCTTATAAACTTTTTAACTTAAAAAAATTGGCTACACAAAAAATCAGAATAAAACTAAAATCTTACGACCATACATTGCTTGATAAATGGACAGAAAAGATTATTAAGACGATTAAATCTACCGGTGCTATTGTCAGCGGACCTATCCCGTTACCGACTAAGAAAAACGTCTATACGGTACTAAGGTCGCCTCACGTGGATAAAAAGTCACGAGAGCAGTTTGAAACAAGGTCGCACAAAAGATTAATCGATATATTGAATTCTTCCAATAAGACTGTCGATGCTTTGACTAAATTGGATCCTCCTGGTGGGGTTGATATCGAGATTAAAGTATAAAAACGTAAGATACATTATATTAATTTAAATTCGTTACATAAATGTTAGGAATATTAGGTCGAAAAATCGGAATGACCACTATGTTCGAAGAGTCCGGTAATGCAGTCCCTTGCACTGTTATAGAGGCGGGACCCTGCGTTATTACTCAGATTAAAACTAAGGAAAAAGACGGTTATTCCGCCGTTCAGTTTGGCTTTGACATTAAAAAAGAAAAAGCTACTAATAAAGCTCAGAGGGGTATTTATAAGAAACTTAAAATTTCTCCTTCCCGATACGTCAGGGAAATCAGGGACTTTCCGGTCAACGATTTGAAAGTCGGCGATACTGTTAAAGTCGACATATTTAAAGTCGGTGAAAAAGTGAAAGTAACCGGAGTATCCAAAGGAAAAGGATTTCAGGGCGGAGTAAAACGCCATAACTTCGCCGGAGGTGTCAGAACTCACGGTCAGAGTGATAGGGAAAGAGCACCGGGTTCCATAGGAGCCAGCTCCTATCCTTCGAGAGTTTTTAAAGGACAGAAAATGGCAGGCAGAATGGGAAATGACCATGTTACTTTGAGAAATCTTAAAGTTGTTAAAATTCTGCCGGATTCGAATTTGATTTTGATTAAAGGTGCCATCCCGGGCGCTAATACGGGTTTTGTTGAAATATATAAAAACTAAAAATGGAATTAAAAGTATTTAAAATAGACGGTACGGAAAGCGGCGATACTGTAAAATTACCCGATGAGGTCTTTGCAATCGAACCGAATAACCATTTAATCTATCAGGCAGTCAGGTCTTATCTCGCCAATAAAAGACAGGGAACGCACAAAACCAAAGAAAGAAACGAGGTAAAAGGCGGCGGTAAAAAACCCTACAGGCAAAAAGGCACTGGCGGAGCGAGACGCGGAACAAACCGCTCACCTGTTATGGTAGGCGGCGGAACGATATTCGGACCTAAACCGCATAAATACAGCGTTGATTTGCCGGTAAAAGCCGCAAGGCTCGCAAGGAAAAGCGCTCTTAGCCTGAAAGCCAAGGGAAATGAAATTAAAGTCGTTGAAGATTTCAGTTTCGAAAAACCAAAGACAAAGGATTTGCTCAGTATATTGCAGTCTCTTAACCTCGAGGATGTCAAAACTCTTCTGCTGCTTACGGAAAGAAACGACGGTCTGTATAAATCCGGAAGAAATCTTCCGAATCTCAATGTCAAAATTTCCGATAAAGCTGCTACATATGATTTGGTGAATAATAAAATGATTCTTATTCAAAAATCTGCAATAGATAATTTGTGTAAAAGTCTTATTTAATTTTTAAAGAAAATGAAAAGAATATTAGTCAGACCATTAATCACGGAAAAAAATACTCTGCTTCAGGAACAGCTGAATCAGTATGCTTTTGAAGTAGCAAAGGAAGCCAATAAAATCGAAATTGCCAGAGCTGTCGAAAAGAAATTCAAAGTGAGAGTACTTAACGTAAGAACATCTGTCGCTAAAGGCAAGAAAAAAAGTCAGTTCACCAAAAGAGGTAAATTCGAGGGTTACAGAGCCGACAGAAAAAAGGCAGTCGTTACGCTTCATAAAGAAGATAAAATTGATTTTCTCGGTACAACCGAATAAAGTACCATAATATTGATTTTTCATTTTAAAAAGTATTTTTTGTTCGTTAATATTATATCGATACTTCAAATAATAAACACCATTTGAAACTATCTTGCTTTTTTTAGCGTTTAAAAATGGAAAAAAAAGCAATGCCTAAATATAAAATATGAAATTAGGAAAACAATACACTAGCAGGGAAAACCAGTCTACGGATATTTATCTGAAGGAAATCAGCAAAACCACTCCTCTTACCGTTGCCGATGAAATTGATTGCGCCAAAAAGATTAAAAAAGGCGATAAGCGGGCTCTCGACGTGCTGGTTAAAGCTAATCTCAGATTCGTGGTCAGTGTTGCTAAACAATATCAGAACCAGGGACTCTCGCTTAATGACCTCATTAACGAAGGTAACCTCGGTTTAATTAAAGCCGCCAAGAAATTCGACGAAACACGCGGTTTCAAGTTTATTTCATATGCAGTATGGTGGATTCGTCAGTCTATACTGCAGGCTCTCGCCGAGCAGTCACGCGTAGTGCGCCTGCCGCTAAATATCGTTCAGCAGAAAAGCAAAATTGCGAAAACAATCAGCGAGCTCGAGCAGAAAAACGAGCGTCAGCCAAACGTGCTGGAAATAGCAGAAGAGCTCGATATGAGCGTATATGAAGTTCAGGAAACACTGAAAAATTCCGGCGGTCACGTGTCTATGGACGCACCGAGCATTCACGGCGAGGATACGAAGCTCATCGACATTATGCCCGATAAAGCCGAGAAAATGCCCGATAATAAATTGCTCAAGGATTCACTGCGTATTGAAATCGAGCGTGCACTCGATACGCTCTCGCAAAGGGAAAAAGAAGTCGTGAAATTATACTACGGACTCGAAAAGGAAAATCCGCTTACACTCGAGGAAATCGGTGATAAGTATAAGCTTACTCGCGAGCGCGTCAGGCAAATCAAGGAAAAAGCAATCCGCCGCCTGCGTCAGGCTTCGCGTAGCAAAGCCCTCAAGGCTTATTTAGGGCAGTAATAATAGTGTTCTTTGTGTTATAGAATTGTCATCCCGGCGGATTCTAAGCCGGGATCTATTATAAATGTTAAATGCAATTCAATTGAATTGCATTTTTTTTATTATAAGCAATTATTAATTTATTTTTATTCTTTATTGTACATTGTACATTGTACATTGTACATTGGCAAATTGTACATTGGCAAATTGTACATTGGCAAATTGTACATTGAATATGCCCCGTTAGGCTAACGGATAAACCTTCTGACTACGGATCAGATATTAGAGGTTCGAATCCTCTACGGGGTACGAAAATATAAATGATAAAACCTTGATAATAAATAATTTATCAAGGTTTTTTAGTTTTGAGTATTTTATGAAAAGTAACAAATAGGTAACAAATTTTTAATAATATTTATGTTTTATTTTATATATTTCACAAAATAAATAAAATTAAAAAACCGCTCAATATGAGCGGTTCTAAGTTTAATAGTTTTTGTTACTTTATCAACACCATTTTCTTAACTGCTGTGTAACTTTTTCCTCCCTCGACCTGAATGCGATAGTGTACCGTTTCATAACCTACCGAACCAAAAAGGGTAATTTATTAAGAGATAGAATTAATTAAACTAAACCACAGCCGTAGCGGAGTTCGACGTTG
>CAZCSV010000010.1:0-51239 GCA_964501535.1 uncultured Ignavibacteriaceae bacterium
TTAATCTTCCCACACGAAGCGGAATAAAAGAAGCGATACCGTCGTTACCACAACCGCATAAGAAAAAAGTATCTGGTACTCGCTGAATATTGAATAAGTATCTGCCCCGGCACTTGCAAGTTTTGTTGCGTTAATTACCGTTATTAAAAGCGGAAGCATTACGGGAAAAGCTAAAACCGGATACAGTGTCCCCTTTGTATTCGCTTTCGAAATAATCGCCGCTATTATCGTAGAAGCCGAAACCATACCGATATTTCCAAGTATCACAATTATCACAAATGCAGTAAAGTTTTTTATTTCGAAACTCGTGATTAAAACGAATAAAACAAAAATAAAAAGATTGATAAAAAAAGTAAGAACAAGGTTGAAAAACAGCTTACCGAGAAAAATGCTAATAGGGTCAACGCTCAGTTTTAAAGCAAACGATGTTTCTTTTTCCTCCTCTTTAATAAATACCCTTGCAAGTCCGCTGATTGCGGCAAAGAAAATTACAATCCACAGCAAACCCGAGAGAATATCCCCGTCAATCTTTTCATCCCCGATTGAAAACTTTATTATCGAAATCGTAACAAGCACGAACATCAAAAGCGAATTAATCACATACCTGTTTCTCAGTTCGGACTTGAAATCCTTCTTAAATATCTTCGCCGAAGTATAAAATAAACTCAAATAAAGTGCTTTTTTAATTGTTATTTGTCTTAATTTATATAAATTAACATATTAATAAAGCAAAAAAAATCCGTAAATTTTATGGTACAAAAGACCTTATGTAGACGGAAAAATACATTGAAGAAGTCTTAAAATTTGCGTAATTTGGGATAATAAGACCTAAATATCTTTTTATGTTTACTACAGAAACGGAACAAATAAAATTCAAAAATAACTTATCTTAAAAATGGAACCAACAATAATGAAACAAGAAAGGAAAGGACTGGTATTATTTTCCGATTATAAACGTGGCGAGGGAATAAAGAAGGCTCTCGAAATAGGAAGGGAAAATATACTCTTTGAACTAAAATCCTCAAAACTGAAAGGAAGAGGTGGAGCAGGTTTTCCGACATCAACCAAATGGATGTTAACGGCAGCTGCAATCTCCGATGCAAAATATTTAGTATGTAATGCGGACGAAGGAGAGCCCGGGACTTTCAAAGACAGAGTGCTCTTAACCGATTACCCGGAACTGATTTTTGACGGTATGGTTATAGGAGGATTTACAATAGGAGCAAAAGAAGGATTCGTTTATCTTAGAGGTGAATATGAATATATGCTGAAATCTCTCGAAGAATACCTCGAAAAAATGAGAAAAGATAATCTTCTCGGAAATAATATTCTCGGCAAAAAAGGCTTTAACTTCGATATAAAAATTAAACTCGGTGCAGGTGCATACGTCTGCGGAGAAGAAACAGCTTTGATTGAATCACTCGAAGGATGCAGGGGCGAATCAAGGAACAGACCCCCATACCCAGTAAATACAGGATATAACGGACACCCGACATCAGTTAATAATGTCGAAACATTGGCTTCAGTCCCCCATATTATTGTAAAAGGCGGAGACTGGTATATGAAAGTCGGAACCGACAAATCAACAGGTTCAAAACTATTCTCCGTATCGGGCGACTGCAAAAAACCTGGTGTCTATGAACTGCCGTGGGGCACATCAATTAAAGAAATTCTGAATGTGGTTGAAGCCGAAAATACAAAAGCAGTTCAGGTAGGCGGGGCGTCTGGAGTATGTATTCCCGAATCACAGTTCGACAGAAAACTTGCATATGAAGATGCGGCAACAGGCGGCTCGATTATGATATTTAATAATAAAAGGGATATGCTTCACATCTTAAAGAATTTTATGGAATTTTTTGTTGAAGAATCCTGCGGACAATGCACCCCGTGCAGAATTGGAAATGTGAAATTACTCGAAGGTGTTGAAATGCTCGAAAAAGGTGAATTTACATTTGATTATATTGAAAAATTAAAAGACCTTGGAAGAACAATGCAGGTTGCATCTAAATGCGGTCTCGGACAGTCAAGCCCGAATTCATTTATAACCATATTGGAAAACTTTAAAGACGAAATATTAAATAAAAGCGGAAACGGAGCAGCATAATGAAAAAAGACGAAAAATCAAGAACCCCGGTCAGTCAACAGCCTTTTGAAGTTGAAAAGCCAGTCGATACAAACACAATAGGCGGTTTGGTATCAATAGAAGTAAATGGCGAAAAGATGCAGGTTCCGCTCGGAACTACAATTCTGGAAGCATGCAGAGAAAAACAAATACATATTCCCACGTTATGCCATCACGATGATTTATGTGTAGCGGGTGTTTGCAGAGTGTGCGTGGTCGAGGTCGAAGGATACAAGACATTGCAGGCAGCATGTGCATTCCCGATTACATCACCAATAAAAATAAAAACTTCAACTCCGCTTGTCAGAAAAGCCAGAAGGTATGTAATAGATTTATTATTAAGTGAGCATTATGGAGAGTGTTATTCATGCGTTAGAAACGGAAACTGCGAATTACAGAATTTAGCTCAGGAATACGGAGTTGACGGTTATACATTCGGACACGTAACAAAACCAAGATACGAAAAGGATACTTCCTCTTATTCCGTAATCAGGGATATGAGCAAATGTATACTTTGTAAAAGATGCGTAAGAACCTGCATAGACCTGCAGGAAGTAGGTGTTTTGGAAGCAATCGACAGAGGAGACAAAACACATATAAGCACGTTTATGGAAAAACCGCTTGCTGATGTTATTTGTATTAACTGCGGACAGTGCATTAACAGATGCCCGACCGCTGCATTGCACGCAAATGACCCGTCGGACGAAATCTGGAACGCAATAGATGACCCGAAAAAACATGTAGTAATACAAACTGCACCATCACCAAGAGCTGCTATAGGTGAATGTTTTGGATTGGAAGCAGGACATTCGATGACGCTTGAATTAAATACTGCCCTCAGAAGAATAGGCTTCGATGCGGTTTTTGATACGAACTTCACCGCGGACCTTACCATTATGGAAGAAGGAACGGAACTCATAATAAGGTTGAAAAAAGCTCTTGTGGATAAAGACCCAACAATTAAATTACCGCAGTTTACATCCTGCTCTCCCGGCTGGGTGAAATATATCGAGCACTTCTATCCCGAATATCTCGACCATATGTCATCGGCAAAATCACCCCAGCAAATGTTCGGTGCATTATTGAAGACTTTCTATGCACAACAAAAAGGAATTGACCCGAAAGATATCGTTTCGGTTGCAGTAATGCCCTGCTCTGCAAAGAAATTCGAATGCAACAGACCCGAAATGACCTCTTCCGGTTATAAAGACGTCGATTATGGTCTGACAACAAGAGAACTTGCAAAGATGATAAAAGAAGCAGGTATATTCTTACCCGAAATGCCTAAATCACATTTCGACAGCCCGTTTGGCGATGCCTCTGGTGCAGGTTTGATATTCGGTGCAACCGGCGGTGTTATGGAAGCCGCACTAAGAACAGTCGTAGAATTAGTTACGGGTAATAAAACCGAAGATATATTTGCAAACGCAAATATTACTCCTGTAAGAGGATTTGAAGGAATCAGATATGTTGAATTACCAATAAAAGCCGTAGGTCCGGTTCCCGAAATTCTCAAGCATTTAGTACCAAGCTGGGATTTCCTGAAAGGCGCAACATTAAAAGTTGCAGTAGCTCACGGAACTGCAAATGCGAAGAAAATTATGGAAGATATAAAAGCCGGCGGAAAATTCAGCAAATGCCACTTTATAGAATTTATGGCCTGCCCGGGCGGTTGTCTCGGAGGCGGCGGACAGCCTATTCCAACAACTCCCGAAATAAGACAAAAACGCGCAGAGGCAATTTATGCAGAAGACGAATCTCTCGAAATAAGAAAATCACATGATAATCCTCATATAAAGATGATTTATGAAAAATTCTTGACTGAAGGACCCTGCAGTCATTTATCACATAAGCTCTTGCATACGCATTATACTAAGAGAGGTAAATATATAGCTTAATAAATTTCATTCTCGTTCCCAAACTCAGTTTGGGAACGAGGAATTTAGTTTGGAAAAGAGAGTTAGTTTAAATTTAATATGCCGCAAAAAATCAAAAAAGACTTTAAATTGGAAATAAAATTGCTCGATAAAGCTCAAAACGAACTTTTCGAGGCAATTTCCGAAAAACCCGATGCAAATGATATCGAATCGATGAGATTATATATAGATAATGTTTATATGGTAATGAATAAATGTTTTACACTGATTAAAGACACTAAAAATGCTCTACAAAACAAGCAAACAGAGACGCCTTTAACAGAAACATACAATTCACCTGCATAAATTATTGACCCTTTAGCAGGTTACAAAATTAATTAAGGGTTAATAGCGCGAAATAAAAACATAGACTTTATGTCACATCATAATACAACACACGTTAGAACGATATCCGATGATATAACGGATATCACTTCTCAAAATCCGGAACTGTGTTATCAATGCGGAAAATGCTCCGCCGGATGTCCGCTGAGAAATTATATGGAAGATGCTCCGAACGTTATTGTCAGATATGTTCAGCTTGGTTTATTTGATAAAGCTCTCAACTCGGCAACAATATGGCTTTGCGCCGGATGCCTTACTTGCTCGACAAGATGTCCGAAGAATTTCGACATCGCAAAATTTATGGATGCATTAAGAGAAATTGCTTTGAAAAACGGTATAAAGCCGAAAGACAAAAACATTTTGAAATTCCATAAAGCTTTCCTTAAGCAAATTAAAAATCACGGAAGAAGCTATGAAGTTGGTCTGGTCAGAGATTATAAAATGACTTCGCTCGATTTGTTCTCCGACGTGGAAAACTCTCCGAAAATGTTCCTCGACGGGAAACTGAATTTATTCCCTCACAATGTCAAAGGGAAAAATAAAATTAAACGCATTTTCGAAAAAACAGAGGTGAAAAAATGCAAATAGGATATTACCCTGGCTGTTCCCTGGAAGGAACTGCAAAAGAATACGATAAATCTTTAAGGGAAGTTCTTAAGATTTTGGATGTTAATCCGATTGAAATTGAAGACTGGTCATGCTGCGGTGCAACTTCAGCACACGTCACCAGCCATAAACTTGCTCTGGCTTTATCGGCAAGAAACCTTGCTCTTGCAGAGAAACAGGGTCTTAAAGAAATATTCGCTCCTTGTGCCGCCTGCTATAACAGACTGGCAAGCTCAAAAGAAGAGCTTCAAAACCACCCGGAAGAAAAACATGAAATTGAAACTATCATAGAGGAAAAAATCAACAATATTCCGGAAATCTTTAACATCGTCAATTTCTTCCGGAAAATCGGAAAAGAGAAAATATCGGAAAAGAAAAAAATTGAATTGAAAAACCTGAAAGCCGCATGTTATTACGGATGCCTGCTCGTAAGACCCAAAGGCATTAATGAAGATGATTCCGAACAGCCGGATTCGATGGAAGAAATCGTAAAATCCACAGGTGCACAATCCATAGATTGGAACTTCAAGCTCGAATGCTGCGGAGCCGCTCATTCGATAGCAAGAAGAGATATTGTGGTCGATTTATCCAAAAAGATTCTGGATGATGCGAAAAAACACGGCGCAAACGTTATGGTAGTCGCTTGCCCGATGTGTCACTCGAATCTGGATATGAGACAAAAAAATATTAAAAGCAAATTCGAAGGTTATAAAGAGATCCCCGTCCTGTATCTGACAGAACTGATAGGTCTTGCACTCGGATTGGATAAGAAGCAACTTGGAATCGATACACACTTCATCGAATTCAATCTGCCGGAAAAGAATAATGTCGAGGAGGTAAACGTATGAAAATAGGAGTATTCATTTGTTATTGCGGAGAAAACATAGGTAGAACTGTAGATTGTGCACGAGTTGCAAAAGCCGCATTATGGCTTCCCAACGTAGTTCATTCGGTTGACTATAAATATATGTGCTCAGACCCCGGTCAGAATTTAATTAAACAGGCAATAAAAGATTTAGGACTCGATGGCGTTGTGGTCGGTTCCTGCTCACCCCATATGCACGAAAAGACTTTCAGAAAAGCAGTTGCAGACGCCGGTGTAAATCCTTTCCTCTGCGAGATTGCAAATCTGAGAGAACACGTTTCCTGGGTTCACGATGATATGGAAGTAGCTACCGAAAAAGCCATAGACCTTGTCAGGTTTGCTGTTGAAAAAGTGAAAAGAAATGCTCCGCTTCAAACAATCAAAGTCCCTGTTACTAAAAGAACTCTTGTTATCGGCGGAGGGATTTCTGGAATACAGGCGGCTCTCGATGTAGCAAATGCCGGATACGAAGTCCTTCTCGTGGAAAAGGAACCTTCTATTGGCGGACATATGAGCCAGCTCTCAGAAACCTTTCCTACTCTCGATTGCTCCCAGTGCATACTTACACCGAGAATGGTGGAAGTTTACCAGCATCCGAAAATAAAACTGCTTACTTATTCGGAAGTGGAAAAAGTCGAAGGATTTATAGGTAACTTTAAAGTCACAATCAGAAAAAAAGCAAGATATGTAGACGATACGAAATGCACGGGATGCGGCGACTGCTTACAAAAATGCCCCATTAAGAAAAAAGCTTTGAGCGAATTCGATGAGAATCTAGCATACCGCTCGGCTATTTATGTACCGTTCCCGCAGGCAGTGCCAAACATTCCGGTTATTGATAAAACTGTGTGCACATATTTTAAAAACGGAAAATGCGGAATATGTAAAACGACTTGCGGTAGAGATGCAATATTTTTTGAACAACAGGATGAATTATTAACAGAAGACATCGGCGCAATAATAATCGCAACAGGATATAAATTATATACAATAGACAAGAAACCAGAAGACAGCGAAATAAAAGGCTACGGTGAATACGGTTACGGAAAATATAAAGATGTTATAGACGGATTACAATTCGAAAGAATTGCAAGTGCTTCAGGTCCAACTTCAGGTGAATTCAAAAGACCTTCAGACGGAAAAGAGCCTAAGAAAGTCGTTTTTATTCAATGCGTCGGCTCGAGAGACGAATCGAAAGGATTTTCCTACTGCAGTAAAATCTGCTGTATGTATACCGCCAAGCACGCAATGCTGTATAAACATAAAGTTCACGACGGTGAAGCTTATGTTTTCTATATGGACATAAGAGCAGGCGGGAAAATGTACGAGGAATTCGTCAGACGTGCAATCGAAGAGGACGGTGTAAAATATATACGCGGAAGAGTTTCCAGAATTTACGAAGAAGACGGAAAATATATTGTAAAAGGTGAAGATACTCTTGCCGGTGTTCCGATTGAAATAGATGCAGATATGGTAGTGCTGGCAACTGCAATGATTGCACAGCCGGAAGCATCGAAACTTGCACAGACAATCGGTATTCCTTATGATAAATACGGATACTACGTAGAAGTTCATCCGAAATTAAGACCTGTTGAAAGCAGCAGCGGAGGGATTTTCTTAGCAGGTGCGTGCCACTCCCCGAGAGATATTCCGGATTCAGTTGCTATGGCATCGGCGGCGGCGGCAAAGGCAATGGTATTATTTGGTTCTGATATGCTTGAAAGAGAACCAACAATAGCTTTAGTAAATGAAAACCTGTGTGCAGGATGTTTCTATTGCAAAAAAGTCTGCGCATATAATGCAATCGAAGTAAAACAAATATTAGACAGACAAGGAAATCTTATTAAAGAAGTAGCCTATGTGAATTCTGGACTATGCCAGGGATGCGGAACATGTAATGCAACCTGTCCGTCTAAATCAATCGAGTTAATCGGTTATACGGATGAACAGATATTTGCTGAAATTTCAGCTTTAATGTAATTTTGCGTTCCCACGCTGGAGCGTGGGAACGAGAGTATAAAAAATAATTTTTTAAAGATGGAAAATAAAAACAAAGACCCGAAAATCATTGCTTTCGTCTGCAACTGGTGTACATATACAGGTGCGGATTTGGCGGGAACTTCGCGGCTGAAATATCAACCGAACGTCAGGATGATAAAACTCCCCTGCACGGGAAGAATTGACCCCGTATTTATAATTAAGGCATTCGAAAAAGGTGCTGACGGAGTCCTGGTGTCAGGCTGTCACCCCGGGGATTGCCACTATAATGCCGGTAACTTCCACGCCAGAAGAAGATGGATTATGTTTCATAAGCTTCTCGATTATCTCGGAATAGACGAAAGCCGCATACACTTTTCCTGGGTATCCGCATCAGAAGGAAAGAAATTCGTGGACGTCGTGAATGCCTTTACGAATAAAGTAAAAGCAAAGGGACCATTTAAAAAATACGAAAAAATTAATAAGGAGTTCGTGATAAATGGATGACGTAAAAAAAATTACCAAGGAACTTCTCACTTCGGGTAAAGTGAATGCCGTAATAGGATATATAATATATGGTAATGACAAAAGAACAAAACCATTTATAGCACAGACACCCGAAGACGTCGAAAAATTCGTTATAAATAAATATATTCTGAATAACCTTGCCGTATATTTAACCAGAAAAGAAATTATAAAACTCGGAAAAATTGCTATCATTGCTAAAGGTTGCGATATAAAATCCATAGTTGCACTTATTCAGGAAAGCCAGATAAAAAGTGAAAACGTTTATATAATCGGAGTTAATTGCAGCGGAGTAACGCACGATTTTGATGTTGATTTCAGCGGAGATACAATTGCCTCAAAATGTTTGAACTGCGAAGTGAGAACCCCTAAAATATTCGATGCTCTCGTCGGTGAGCTCGAAGATATGCCGAAAGGCGAAGATAAGAAACTGAAAATGATAAGGCAGATTGAAGCAATGAACGCTGAAGAAAGATGGGATTTCTTCGAGGAAGAGTTCAGCAAATGTATAAAATGCTATGCCTGCCGGCAGGCCTGTCCGCTCTGCTATTGCGAGCAGTGCATAGTCGATAAATCGATACCGAGATGGATTGAAAGCAGTGCATCCAAGCGTGGAAACTTCTCCTGGAATCTTATCAGAGCTTTCCACTTGAGCGGACGATGTATCGGCTGTAACGAATGCGAAAGAGTATGCCCGATGGATATTCCTCTTTCCCTGCTTAACAGAAAAATGGCTATGATTACTAAAGACGAATTCAACTATGTTTCGGGATTGGATGTAAATACTCCGACTCTCATCGGAAGCTTTGATTTAAAAGATAACGAAGACTTTATAGAATAAATTATAATATTGGAGTAAACCTCGTTCTCAAACTTAGTTTGGGAACGAAGTACAAAAACTAAATATTTTTATGGAAGAAAAAATAATTACTAAAGAAAACCTTCTGAAGCTTTGTTCGGACTTGCTTAAAAACAATGTTGACGTTATAACACCCTGTGAAAAAGGTTACGTTAAGATAACGAATGAAAATGAACTGATCTTAAACAGTAAAGAAAAACATACAAAAGTATCTTTTAAAGAATATGTTTTCCCGAAATCCGAACCTATTATTTATTACAAGAAAAACAAAACCGAAGTTGAAATAATCGAACCTAAAGTCGAAGAAAAAACCACTGTGATTTTCGGGGCAAAACCCTGCGATGTAAAATCAATAAATATTTTAAGAAAGATATTCAACTGGGATTACAAGGACGAATTCTTTAATGTAAGAGCCGACAAAATGATATTAATTGGTCTGATGTGCGAATATGCTGATGAATTCTGCTTCTGTACTTCGGTTAATCTGAGCCCGATTTCATCTGATGGCTCCGATGTATTCTTAATTCCTCTCGATGAAAATAATTTTGCCGTAAGAATAATCACGGAAAAAGGTTCAGATTTCCTTAAAACGTATGAAGATTATCTGACCGCAGGAAATCCCGAAAAATCGAATGCCGCCGAAGCCGGTGTAAAACAACCCGAAAAAGTTTTCGAAGCGGAAAAAGTAAGAGAATGGATAACAAAAAATTTTGAAAACGATTACTGGAATTCAATCGGTAAGATGTGCCTCGGATGTGCACAGTGCGCTTTTGTATGTCCGGTGTGCCATTGCTTCGATATAGTAGATGAAGATTACAGTTACTACGAAGGCAGAAGAATGAAAAACTGGGACGGATGCCAGTTCGATATGTTCACCAAACACGCTTCGGGACATAATCCGAGAAACGACCAGAGCAAGCGTTACAGGCAGAGAATTTCCCATAAGTTTAAATATTATCCGGATAAATTTAATGAAATTCTTTGTACGGGCTGCGGAAGATGCTCGCGAGGCTGTCCCGTGACAATCGATATTAAAGGTATCGTTACTGAAATCAACCGCTTAGCAAATTAGAAAAAAGTTTTTATTATTATATGGAAAATATATATAAACCCTATTTAATGGAAGTGAAGGAAGTGATTACCGAAACTCCCGATACGACTACTTTCAGATTGACTTTCAAAGACCCCGAAGTTGCAAAGTCATTTAACTTTAAGGCAGGTCAGTTTGCAGAGTATTCAGTCTTCGGAGAAGGTGAATGTACATTTTGCATTGCTTCCTCACCAACCAGAATGAATTACCTTGAATGCTCATTTAAAAAATACGGGAAAGTAACACAGGCATTGACAAGACTGAATGTCGGAGATACAATCGGATTCAGAGGACCTTATGGAAACTATTTTCCGATAAATGAAATGAAAGGTAAGAATGTTGTGTTCATAGCAGGTGGTATAGGACTCGCCCCTGTAAGATGCATTATCGATAACGTACTCGATTTAAGAAAAGAATTCAAAGATATAACAATAGTATATGGCGCGAGAAGCGTTGCGGATTTGGTATATAAAAACCTGTTGAAAGAATGGCAGGAGAGAAAAGACATCAAAACCGTTGTAACAGTCGACCCGGGCGGAGAAACTCCCGACTGGAAAGGCGAAATTGGTTTCGTTCCGACAATAGTGGAGAAGGTAAAGCCGAAAAGTAAAAATAGTGTAGCAATTGTCTGCGGTCCGCCGATTATGATAAAATATACAATGCCTGTTTTGGAAAAACTCGGATTTAAAGATGAAGATATGATAACCACACTAGAAAATCGTATGAAATGCGGACTCGGTAAATGCGGAAGATGCAATATAGGAAATGTATACGTATGCAAGGACGGACCTGTGTTTACTAACGCACAGTTGAAAGAATTACCGCAGGAATTTTAACTTTTTTGTCACCCCTGCGGATTTTAGGCAGGGGTCTCGTTTTTAAAAGCGATACCTGCCAAAAACATGCAGGTATGACATATAGTTTGTTTTTTGATAAGTTATTTTGTTCTTTAATAAAAAGATTTTCATATCTATCCCTGTGATGCAAAGTAGTTAATACTGATAACCTTTCACATTACTGATAACTACTGACAACTTCTTTGCTCCCCTGATAGATATATTTAAAACTACAAAAGTCTTATTTTATAAAATTAAATAATCTTTAAATTTCCTCTTTTCTTTTTATACCAAGACTTTTGTAGTTTCTTAAAATTTCTGAGAGAAGCAAAGGGGTTAATACTGAAACCGCTGATACCCGCTCATATTGCTGATACCCGCTGAAACCGCTGAATACCTTTTTGCTCCTCAGTATTTATATATCAAATCATTTGGATAAATTCCTCTAATGATAATCCTGCCTGCCTGATAATTGCTCTTAATGTTCCTTTCGCAATTTCCTTGTGATTTGGAATTGTCAATCTTCTGAAGGGATAATTTACATTTCTTAAAATTATGTGGCTTCCGGTTTGATGGTCTATTTGATAACCAATTTTAGATAACACTTTTATTAATTCATTTGCAGATAGTACCGGTAATTTACTCACACAGCAATCTCCACAATTTCTTCCGAAATTTGAGGCGGTATTGGTTCATTATGCTTTTTCAGACTTTCAATGTATCCTTTAATGGCATCTTTAGCATTTTCGACAGCTTCGTTTCGTGTTTTACCCTGCGATATGCATCCAGGTAACGAAGGAACTTCAGCAACATACATTTTATCTTCGTCTTGCTCTATAAATATTCTATATTTCATTTATTAATAATTATTCTTCAATAAATATAAATAAAAATTATAAAATTGTAACTCCTTTTTAGAATACCTAAGTATTTGTTTGGGAATTTCTGAAGCAACCGAATTATATCATTGCTCCTCAGTTATATTGAAAATTATTTTTACCTAAGAAAATCCTGCCAAATACAAATACTATATTGCTAATTTGGAATAAATGGAAAACTCTTTATATTTACAATGTCATCAATTTTATATAAATTTCATAAATGATTAAACAAATATTATGACAGCTTTAACGGCAATAATAGAAAAATGTCCGGATACAAATTTATATATTGGCTATATACCCGGTGTTCCGGGGGCACATACTCAGGCAGAAACACTCGAGGAATTAAACAAGAACCTTAAAGAAGTGATTGAATTATTAATTGAAGATGGAGATTTCAAAATAGAATCGAATTTTTTCGGAACACAAACAATAATAATTCCTCAAAATGTCCAATATCCCGGTATTAAAGCCAACTGAAATAATCAGTATCCTGATTAAATTAGGATTTTCAGAAGTAAGACAAAAAGGTTCTCACAAGCAATTCAAACATACCGATGGACGACAAACCACAGTTCCATTTCATAAAGGAAGAGACATTTCACCGATTTTGTTAAAGAAAATATGCACGGATATAAATATTCCACTTCAAGATTTCTTGAATTTGAAATGAATTATTTATTTCACCAAAACCAACTTCTTCACATCAGAGAAATTCTCCGTTTCGAGTTTATAGAAATACACTCCACTTGGATACTGTGATGCATTCCAATCAACCTCGTAAGTTCCCGCTTTCAGTTTTTCATTTACCAAAGTCGCAACTTCCTTCCCAAGCATATCAAAGACCTTCAAACTAACAAATTGTACATTTGGAATTGAAAATTGTACATTGGTAGAAGGATTAAACGGATTCGGGTAGTTTTGGGATAATGAATATGTTGATGGTATCTCCGAACTAATATTTATTATTCCAATAGTATTACCTGTAGGGTCTCGTTTGTAGTATATCTCATTGTTCGCGTTACGATAGTCATACCATACAACGTGCACAGCTGAGCCGGATACTGCGACAGATGGATACATTGAAGCAGCTGGAGCATTCGTCAGACGTATACCTGTTCCCCAGTTTACGCCCGCGTCTGTTGAGCGTTTGTAGTATATCTCTGTGTTTCCGTTATTATTATCAACCCATACAGCGTGGACAACTAAGCCGGATACTGCGATGGAAGGATATGATGAACCAGTGATTGACAAATCTTTTTTTGCTTCCCAGTTTACACCTGCGTCTGTTGAACGTTTGTAGTATATCCGAGTGTCATCGTTACGCCATACAACGTGCACAGCTGAGCCGGATACTGCGACAGATGGATGTTGTGAATTATCATAATACGACAGTTTTATGTCAGCTTCCCAGCTTTCACCTCCATCTGTTGAACGTTCGTAGTAGATTTCAATGTAAGATAACGGAGCGTTAGGATTTTCTTGCCAAACAACGTGAACAACAGAGCCGGACACTGCGACGGAAGGAAATTGTGACACAGCAGTGATAAACGATAACCGCGTATCTGTTCCCCAGTTTACACCTGCGTCTGTTGAGTGTTTGTAGTATATCTCAAAGTTTCCGTCACGATAGTCTTGCCATACTACGTGTACAACTGAGCCAAATATTGCAATGGAAGGATAATATGATTCAGCAGTATTATTCGTCAGACGTATGTCAGCTTCCCAGTTTAAACCTGCGTCCGTTGAACGTTTGTAGTATATCTCAAAGTTTCCGTCACGATAGTCATACCATACAACGTGTACAACCGAGCCGGATACTGCAACAGAAGGATACATTGAAGCAGCATTGTTATTCGTCAAACGTGTATTTGTCCCCCAATTTACCCCTGCGTCTGTGGAGCGTTTGTAATATATCTCCCCAGTGTTCCCGTCAATTTCGTCTCGCCATACAACATGCACAACCGAGCCGCTTGATGCTACGCACCACGCATTATTGTATGATGTTACAGAATGCGCAGGGTCATTTGTCAGACGAACATCTGGTTGCCATTGGCACATACAATTGTCAATGAACAATGTACAATGTACAATTATAAGAACTGTAATTGTGTAAATAATTTTTCTCATAACTAATCCCTTTATGTTTAGTTTTAAATAATTTTGAAAACCTTTTTAGACACTCGTGTGTTTTAACAAGATTTAATATTTAATAAATTTTAATTAAAAAACATTATTACTTTTTTGTGCAGTTTTAATTGCGGGTAAAACAAAAACATTTTACAACTTTCTTCTCCTCCGAATCAAGTTGGAAGACTAATCTTCATTTTTGCGGTTTGGTGTGTTATAAATTAATCGAGTTATAAAATAACTACTTCATATACGAATAGAATATAATGAAAAAAAAAAAAAAAATAGATATATATTTAAATGGTTAATTTTTTCATTTTAGCACACGGCTCTTTTGTTCAATTAACAATAATGAATAAATATTAATCCAAATTAACTTAAGAAATTTAATAAAACTGAGTAATTTAAGTGGATGACCCGCAAGCGAGTGCCCCCCGACAAAAGCCCCGATAAAGAACATCGGGATGCAAAGAACGCACATTCGGGAATGACAAAAGTGTCGTGTGCACAGCAAATCAATAAATCAAAAAAAATTACCGCTTCTTTATAAACCTGAAAGTCGAATAGATGCCATTGAAAGTTTTTTCGTAACTTTCATACTGGCTTGCGGGGCAGACGGCGAAAACGGAATAGAAAATTTTCTTGAATATGAATTGATATTGGAAGCTTATGAACTTAGCCGGATATCCGTCCTTGTAATCCGAATATTGTATGAAATAAAAATATGCAATCACTCCATCCATCAAGCCCGTTCCTGAATTAAGCAGTATTGCCTTGTTATATCTCTTCTCCACCTGTGCCATTATTATTTTTTGAAGTGAATCTCTCTGTATATAGCCGATATCCATAGAATCGGGAAGGAGGGGCTGTTTTATCGCCATAATGCTGATGCCTATGTAATCATTTTCGAATGCTTCCACAACATATATATCGCTTTTTCTATTTATATCCCAGTCTTTCGGAAAAGTAATCCCGAAATTATAATCACTGCTCGTAAACCTTTCCTGTGCAACAGCAGAACACGAAAATATTAAAAACAATATTAAAAATATTTTCCTCATTTATTATTAGCGTTTTTTTCTTTTATAATCAGATTAATTATTAAGCATAAAATACAAATTAATGTCCCGAAAATGAATGTGTATTTAAATCCCAATAATATATCCCCTACCGGAACTCCCATTTGAACAGGATTTTTTTGCGGAACGTAAAATGAAAATATCGACGCAAAAGACGTTACTCCGAGCGCAGAGCCGAGCCTTATTACGGTCGTCATTAAGCTCGATACGCTCCCCTTCTGGTCTGAAGGTGCAAAAGACATTATTCTGTTCGTGTTCGCAGGTATGAAAATCCCGATTGCAACTCCGTATAAAATAATCGAGAGCACTACGAAATAATAATCCGAAGATGCATCTAAAAACGAAAAAGTTAAATAGGAAATGATTGTAAGTACTATTCCCGTCGAGCAAATTATTTTTATGCTTTTTTTGTCAGACAGCGAACCCGATAAATATCCCGAAATCATCTGAAGCAAAGACGGTATCGCCATCAGCAGTCCGATTTCTTTTTTCGGCAGGTCTCTTATCCATTGAAGATAAAACGGGAACAGATATATCATTCCGTTTGTGATTATATATATCAAGGCAAAAGAAATTATCGGGAAGGAAATTACCTTTTGCTTTATCAGCGAAAAATTTAGCAATGGCGAAACCGAACTGCCCTCCCTGTTTATTTTCTTCTCGTATAAAATAAATACAGTAAAAAATATTATCGAAATTATAATACTTGAAATTATGATTGCGGAATCCCAACCGTATTCCTGCCCTGCATTTATGACGAAAAGAAAAGTCAGCAGTGCTGTGAAGACGAATATCGAACCTTTAAAATCATATTTTGCAGTCTGATTCAGAAGCTGGGCTTTTGGAATGTATACTAACCCTGTTAATACTGCCGCAATACCAATCGGTATGTTTATCATGAAAATCGAATTCCATCCGATGGAATCTATCAGGAATCCGCTTAATCCCCTGCCGATAATTCCCCCGAGTGCGGTGAATGCATAGTTAATTCCGAATACCTTTCCCCTGATATTTAACGGTAAATATGCTACAATCAGTGCGGGTGTTAATGCAAAAAGCACAGCCCCGCCAAGCGCCTGTACCACGCGGAATATTACGAGTGAATTAAAATCAAATGCCAGTGCCGAAAGAATCGAACCCGCCGTGAATACCGAAATGCCCGACAGATATATTTTCCTGAACCCCTTCAAATCGCCGAGCTTCCCGAAACCGAGCAAAAAGCAGGTGAGAATTAAAAAATAAATCCATACCACACGCGATACTACACCCGCATTCACATCGAAATGCTCCGCTATCGTAGGCAGGGAAACACTGACAATATTAATATCCAGACCAAGCAGTAAATGCACCAGCGACAGGGTCAGTATAAACCAAAAACGACGGGATTTATCGGTAATTATATAATCATTCATAACTTATATCACAAATATACATTTAAAATCCTTCCGTTTCAAGTTATCAGTTCCCGGAAAAGTTTACCAAATTTGACTTAAGTCAAATGATATTTAATCCGAATTTTTTAATTTAATATATTGTTTTAATCAGTATATAAATATTAAGCAAAGGATACAATATGAATATGTTTAAACTCGTTTTCTTACTCCTCGTTTTTACAGTCAGTACCGCTTTCACACAGACAGCATCTTTCACCGGAAAGGTATTCGATAAGAATACAAACGTTTCGGTTTCAAATGTATTTGTAAATATACTCAATACAAATCAATCTACTAAAACGGATAAAACGGGAGAGTTTTTATTCGAAAATTTAAAACCCGGTGACTATCGGGCAGAATTTATTCACCCGGGCTACAAAACCTTAATAGCAGATTTCAGAATTATCGGTAATATTACATCCACTCTCGATGTCGGATTAAATGTAAACGAAATTGAAACGGGCGAAATCACAGTCACAAGCACAAGATATTCCGCTATGCTGAAAGATATTCCGCTGCCGATGGATGTGGTCGAAGAACATCAGATTGTCAGAAGCCCTTCGAATACGGTTTCTGATATACTCGATTCAAAACCCGGCATTTCCCTTATGCGTGACGGAATCTGGGCAACAGATATCAGCATCAGAGGCCTTAGCAGAAGCAATATAGTTACACTGATAGACGGCAACAGAATCGAAACGGCTACGGATATTTCAGCAAGACTGTCTATGATAGATGTCAATGACATCGACAGAATTGAAATCATTAAAGGCGGCTCATCGTCTCTGTACGGCACCGGTGCATTCGGAGGTGTCGTGAATATCATAACCAAAGGCGGTGAATTCAGCAATATGAAGTATTTCAAAGGTTCATTGCTCAGCGGATATAACACAGTTAATACAAGCGGAGTCGGAAGACTCTTCTTTAACGCAGGCTCCAAGAACTGGTTCGCTAAATTCAGCGGCAGTCTGCGAAACGCCCAAAACACTATGACTCCGGTCGGCGAATTGCCGAACAGCAAATTTTACGATAATAATATATCCGGAAGCGTAGGATTCAAACCTGCTAAGAACCATACTTTCAAATTCGATTACCAGAGATATTATGCCAAAGATGTCGGCATTCCGGGTTCGTCACTATTCCCGACTAATGCCGTGGTTACTTATCCGGAAGAAAAAAGAGAACTCTACAGCGGTGAATATAAATTCGAAAATATTTCTCCCGTGCTGAAAAATGTTTCCGCAAAATATTTTTACCAGACAATTTTAAGGTATGTGGAAAACATTCCCAACCAGACCGCATTGCAGAAAACCCCGACAGGAAAGCTGAAACAGAAAATCACCGTGGATAAAATCGTCCCGATCGCAAATCACTACACAAACGGTATACAGATACAGACTGACTGGAATTTAGGAAGATATAACAACGTGATTTTAGGCGCGGATTTATGGCAACGCAGCTTAGTAAGCGACAGGGAAAAATTCCAGACGATTTATAAATACGACACAACATCGGGGAATCTTACAGGTACTACATACCAGATTACAGGCGAAAAGCCGCTTCCGGTAGCCGAATACAGAAGTATAGGCGGTTATGTTCAGGATGAAATAAAACTCCTCGACAACAGATTAAAGATTAATCTCGGCGCAAGAGTAGACAGAATTAGCGTAATAAGTTCTAACACTCCGAATCCCGCATATACAGTTATAAACGGAGTGCTGAATACGAATCCGACGGGACAAAAAATTATCTGGAATGCTACCGATGCAAGCGATGTCTCCTGGAGCAGTAATATCGGCGCAATGTATGCGATTTTAAAAAATACAGATATAACATTGAATTTTGCCCGCTCGTTCCGCTCTGCTTCAATCGAAGAGCGTTATCAGTACATAGATTTGGGAAGCTACTTAAGAATCGGTAATCCGTACCTGAATCCCGAAAAAGGTCTTTTCGCTGACCTTGGTTTGAGAATCTGGAAAAATACATACAGGTTCAGCGGGAATATTTTCCTGAACTCTTTCACCGACCTCGTAGTGGAAACCCCCGGAACATATGAAAATAAACCCGCATATATTAAAACCAATGTCGGTAAAGCTATTCTCTACGGATATGATTTCGATTTTATGTATAACTTTTATAAAAGCTACGTTGTCTATGGCTCGCTTTCCTATGTAAGAGGAGAAGATACAGAGAACGAACTCGATTTGCCACAGATGCCGCCGCTCAACGGAAGGCTCGGTCTTCGCGGTATGATTACCGGTTACCTGATGTTCGATGTGGCTGCTCTGCTGTATAATGCACAAGATAAGGTCGCATTGGGCGAAGTTCCGTCTCCGGGATATGCAACATTTGATATCGGATTGAGCTCGGCACAGCTCGATATATACAAATATATAAAACTTCAGCTTTTTGCAGGCGTAGAAAACCTGCTGGATAGAGCCTACAGAAACCATCTCTCCACTAACAGAGGCTCTGTAACCATCGAGCCCGGAAGAAATTTCTATTTCAAACTCGGTCTGGATTTCTAAAAATAATATTTTATTTCTATCGTTCCTGACCTTTCAGCTTGGCAGGTTGGGAACGATATACAATCTTTAACCTTTATCTCAAGCTCCCTGCCATTATAATTAGTATAATTCCTTATATTTCAATAATTAACAACTAACAATATTAATACCAGCAACTGAATACCTTATGTCTTAAAATTTTTTACTTGATATTAATATTCCTAATACTTAATTTTTTATAGTCTTTTTAAATACCATAAGTTTCTATACTTATAACCGGCTCAAGTAAAGCTTTACAAAATACTGTAAATAGCTTTATGCTTGGTTCTAATCTTTATTGTATATCCTGAAGGATAACAAGCCATAAAACTTACTCGCTGAAAAAGTTATAAAAGTTTTAAAACTTTATTTATTTTTCTTTCTACAGAATTATAATCTGGAATATTTAAGTTTTTATAAAAATATTTTAAAGGGAATTTTTTAAAAATAAATATAGGAGAATTACCCATGAAACAAATTATTTCCATGTTTTTTGCTCTTTCGTTAGTTTTTGTTTTAGCTCAATCAGTTTTTTCACAGGTAAACTGGCTTCAGTCTCCCGGTCCTTATGGCGGAGAGGTAAGATGTATAGCTGTCAATCCGACAAATAATTTTACTTATTTTGGAAGTAACGGTGCCGGTATATTTTATTCAATTGACCAGGGTGCCAATTGGTCACAAATAAATACTGGCATTTTAAATATGAACGTGAGAGCGTTGGCGTTCAACTCAAGCGGACATTTTTTTGCCGCAACTTTCGATAATATTAGCAGCGGTATATGGCGCTCAACTAATAACGGAATTAATTGGAATTATACCGCATTGACTAATCAAGATGTGAGAGCAATCGCTATAAATTCAAGCGGTCATATTTTCGTCGGTGTGGATACCAATGGCGTTTACCGCTCAACCGATAACGGTGTTAGCTTCACACAGGTTAACAATGGTTTCACTGTCGGCTCTATAACTTCCATTGCTATAAAATCCACGGGTGAAATATTCGCAGGGACACGATGGGGAGGTGTTTTCCGCTCGACAAATAACGGTGATAACTGGACACAGGTAGTTACAGGATTAACAAATACATATGTCAATGCAATAGCAATTAATCCTGTAAACGGGTACATTTTCATAGGTACAGGAAATAGTTATGACAATGGGGCAGTATATCGTTCAACAAATAACGGGGGTATCTGGACTATAATGGGGTTAATAAACGCCTGGGTAAAAGGTCTTGTTATAAAAAACGATGGTAAAATTTATGCAGCATCTCCTTATAATGCCTGTATTTATTTTTTAAAATCTACAAATGGCGGAGGTATCTTCAACCAGTCTGGATCTACAGATGATAATACAATTTATACTTCTTATGCAATAAACAACTCTGATGGTAATATTTATTGTGGAACAAATGTTGCAATATATAGAACCACAGATGATGGCGGAAGCTATAGTAAAACAGAAGCCGGCTTTACGGGACAATTTGTCCGCGCTCTTTTCAAATTAAATTCTAATAACTATATTTTTGCAGGATGTCAATGGAGGGGAATCAGCCGAACAACAGATAGCGGAGAAAATTGGGTTTATACGGCAGGTCCTGCGGCCAATTTTAATGCTTTTGCTGTGAATTCTTTTAATTTTATTTTTGTTGGTGATTACGAGATAATGTATAATGCTGGCAAAGTTATTCGTTCTATTAATAATGGTCAAAGTTGGGATTGGATTAACTTTCCAGGTAATAAGCCCTCAATTCAAACCCTAGTAATAAACTATCTTGATTACATTTATGCAGGAACAGCTGGAACTGGTTTATATCGCTCAATAGATAACGGTGCAAATTGGACACAGGTAAATTTATCAAATAATAATGTATATTCTTTAGCAACTGATTCTGTCGGTACGCTTTTTGCCGGGACGGGAGCTGGTAAAATCTTTCGCTCAACAGATAACGGATACAATTGGAGTCAGGTATACGTGAATCCAAATGGCAGTAATGTAAGATGTCTTACTATTAAATATAATAATACCATTTATGCCGGGCTCGATTCAGGCGGTATTATAAAATCAACAAATAACGGTATCAACTGGTCACAAACAAGCTTTACAATCCCTTACGTTAATGCAATTACATTTAACGTAAATGACTATATTTTTGTCGGAACGGGCAAAAATGGTGTTTATGAATCTACCGATAACGGGGCAAACTGGATACAGATAAATTCGGGTTTAATAAATACTCAGGTTACGTCTCTTGTATTCGATAATTATAATTATCTGTACTGCGGTACCAGCGGAAACAGTGTCTATAAATCTTCTCAGCCAATAGGTATAAAAAATATCAGTGCCGAAATCCCATCGGCGTTTTTACTCTTGCAGAACTACCCGAATCCCTTTAATCCTGCAACGACGATAAGATATAAAGTAGCAAGCTCAAAAGATATTAAGTTGGTTATATATGACATTCTCGGTAAAGAAATATCTACACTCGTAAACGAAAAACTTCAGCCCGGCACGTATGAGGTAAACTGGAACGGCTCGCAATACTCGAGTGGCGCGTATTTCTATAAACTGACAGCCGGTGATTTCAACCAAACAAAAAGAATGCTGCTGATAAAATAGCGTAAGCTATTTTATCGGTAGTCCCGATTATTTTTATCGGGAACATTAATAAAATAAATAATACCGATATCGAAAACTTTTTTTATAAAATAAACCATAAAAAAATAAACAGAAAAATTTTCCATACAATATAAATATACTTAATACAGATTTGAAGTCTCGAGAATGGTAAATAATTAATGAGTGGAAGTAATTACTAATTTTACTTAAGCGTATCAAAATACTCTGATACGCTTAAGTAAAATTTTTTTCTATAAAGTAAACAAATACCCAAATTCCAAACTGACGCTTAATGCTCGTTTTGTTCCGTCGCTGTTTTCATCCCGCTTTAAAACCGGGACACCTGCAGAAATACCCATATTAATATTTTTAGATAGGGCAAACGAAACACCTCCCATAATATTTATTTGTGTAAAATTACTGTTAGAAATCACAGATGATGGTAAACTGCCGTATTTTATCTCTGATTCTTTGAGTCTTTTGATAAGTAAAACGTCCAGGTTAATCCTGATATTCTCAATTGTTCTGAAATATCCCGCTTTCAGAAGTAAATCGGGACCTCTTTTGAATTCCAAATTATCATCTGAATAAGAATCAACGGGTATCTGCCCTGCAACTCCAAAGCTAAAAAACGAACCCAAATAATTTACACCTGTCAATAAGTCATTTGTTCCATAACCGTTCAGATAAGTGAAGTTTTTCCCTGCTTTGGAAGTGGCAAATTTCATTCCGCCGGTAAATTCAATTTTACCCGCATTAAAAATATCATATAAATAACTTCCCGTTAAAATTCCGTCCCCAAGTCCTGCAGTTTTATTTTGAACAAGAAAAGGCATACTAAAAGAAACATAGAAATTTCTTCCAGCATTTAAATTTCCGAATAATTCAACACCATTGTAATCTGTTTTTTCTGGGCTTCCGCTTTGACCATAACCATATCTTAGGCCAATTATGCTGTTATTATTTGTTTTTACCGATTTATCGTCCATATTATGACTTCCGATTTTACATACTCCTGCATCGGAACATTGAGAATACAAATTTACACTTGAAACAATTAAAAGCAGTATTGCTATAATGATTTTTTTCATATTTCCTTTTTTTAAAAATAATTAAACATCTTTAATTTACATATAATTCCGTAAGTAATAAGTAATTATATTAAGACTTGATATTTACATTAAAATATTTTACGTTCAGTCGGGATATGGTATAAAAATTCGACTACATTAATACCTTTTGAGTATTATACACATCATTTTTCGATTATTATAAGATAAATACCGTTAATTCATTCATTTTAAATAAAAAAAATATTTATATGAAAAAATTAATTTTTACATTCTTATTCGTATTTATTTTCGTTCAGTTCGCAATTCCTCAGACCTGGGTTCAGAAAATACCCGGAGTGGGCATGTGGTCGCTTGCAAAAGATATTCAGGGCAGAATTTTTGCGGGGGCATCGGGTTCGGTACGAAGCATTTACCGCTCGACAAATGGAGGCGATACGTGGGACGAAGTCCTTTCGGGCGGAGTAACAAATTTCTTAAGTATTGCTTGTGATTCAGCGAACAACGTTTTTGCGGCAAACGGAAGCAACGGAGTAATGAAATCTACTAACAACGGAATAAACTGGATTAATATACCCTCAACCACATTTAATGGTAAGACTGTCCAATCGGTTTGCTGCGGAAAAAACGGATTTGTATATGTCGGAGCTACTACAGGCGGGATATTCAGAAGCACTGATAATGGAAATACCTTTCCCGATAATCCTTTGCAGGGTTTAACGATAGTATGTTTAAAAGTTGACAGATTCAACTCGAATATCATTTATGCTGGTGCATCATCGGGCACCCCTCCGAATCTTGGATTTTATCGTTCAACCGATGCAGGATTAACTTTCAGTTCTGATTTAAACTCAATCAATATTTGGGGAGTTTTGCAAAAAAATAATCAGAATTTATATACCGTAACAACTTCTACCGGGTACCCTTTTTGTAAATCTACTAACGGCGGACTTAACTGGACAACGGTTTCTAACTTAAGCGGTGCTATGCGAGGTGCATGCCTGGACATGATGGAAAATATATATACCAGCGGAAACGGCGGCGTGTTTAAATCTACAAACGACGGAGTCAGCTTTTCAAATTTCAACTTTACTTTTAGTTCGAATCAGTCCTTATGCTATCAGAATAAAATTTTAGTTGCCGCAAGCGGAACATCCAACGGAGGAGTGTGGATTTATACCGACACAACAATTTCGAGTACTCCAATTAAAAATACTCGAACACCTGAAAAATTTATTCTTTACCAGAATTACCCGAATCCGTTCAACCCGTTAACAAAAATCGGTTATAGCATTGCAAATGTAAAGTACATAAAACTAAGTGTTTTCGATATCCTCGGAAAAGAAACGGCAACAATGGTAAATGAAAAACAATCAGAGGGAATTTATGAGATTAATTTCGACGCTTCTTTATTACCAAGCGGTATTTATTTTTACAGGCTCGAAGTCTCTGATGCATTTAACAAAGAAAATATTTTCTCGGATGTAAAACAAATGGTGCTGATTAAATGATTGAATTCATAAAACTAAATATACATTAATATTGAATCAAAATTTTTTAATTTAGATTTTAAAAATCTCATTAAATTATCGTAAAGGGATATGGCATGAAAAAATTATTAATTCTTTTCTTTATTTTTTCCTTTTCTGTCTTAATAAATCATACAGAAGCACAAAATATTACGGATGAATACGGGATACAAAGCACTAACAGGATTATCGGCGGCTTGGGTCTGGCAGCAAGCTATGTGAATATACCTTCTCAATCCGCTTTTAATATCGATACAAACGGAACTCTCGAAATGTGGATATATCCAACGGCAACAACGGGAAATAACAGATGTATGATATCAAAAGGTTCAACCTCAAATGTATCGTTTTTATTCGGAATATGGGGAGCCGACGGGAGGATGTTCTTGAGAATCGGAAATACTGATTTTCTGAATACGGGCGGTCTGGCAGTCCCCGTAAATCAATGGTCGCATGTTGCAGTTACATGGAGCGGTATGCCGAATTACACCGTAATATTTTATTTGAACGGTGTACAGAGTTTTGTTCCTGTGACCGGCATTGCAACCTTTAATTACAATAATGACGCTATAAGAATTGGCGGCAGCCAGGCATTTACTTCATATGCGTTTCAGGGAAACATCGATGAAGTCAGATTATGGAATACCGCAAATTCATTGAATCAGATTGTATGCAACAGGTTTATCGGGTTGGGTGACAGGGCAAATTCTAATACGAATTATGCTCTTACTTCGAACAGTATGTATTACGGTCTGGTATCTTCCTGGACTTTTAATTCGAGCGGAACCACAGTATATGATTACATAAATAACTACAACGGAACTTATGTCGGCTCTGCCGCTCCTTCCGCTACTGTTCTGGGTGTACCTATTCCATATAACTTTGCACTTAAATTGCCCGGAGGTCCGAACGATTTTGTATCGGTTCCAAGCAGTACAACATTCGACCAGTATTCGGACGGAAGTCTGGAATTGTGGTTTAAACCAATTACATTTGCAACTGAGCAGGTCTTGCTGTCAAAAGGTGAAAGCGTAAATATGTCGTTTATATTTGGTGTAACTCCGTCTTCAGGTAAGCTGTATTTCGGTACGGGAGGAAATATAACCATAAACAGTTCCGGGACATCGCTTAATTTAAACCAGTGGAATCACGTTGCAGTCACTTGGTCAACTTCAGGTTCGAATTTCGTGGTGAATTTTTATAAAAACGGAACAAAAAACGGTTCGACTGCAACCATACCGAAAACATTCGGTATTAATACCGACCCGTTCGTAATCGGCAGTTCAATATTATATGCAACACCGGCTAAAGGCTTTATTGATGAAGTGCGCCTCTGGCATCCCGCTCTTACTGAAGCACAGATTAAAACAAATATGTTTGCTTCCTGCAGAAGCATTACAACACCTTCGGGTTTATTGGGTGCTTGGAACTTCGACGGTAACCTGACAAACTTTACCTCCACATCGGGATTGAATGGTTCATTTAAACACCATATTAATACTTATATTAGATTCAGCGGCTATTCAAACGATACGGTTTCAGGCGCATACGGCTCAGGATTCTTGTCCCACAGCACTGTCATAAACAGAACCGGCTCGCCGAATCCTTTTCCCTATAGTTTTTATTGCAGAAGCCCTTTCAAAACAATTCCCGATAACAATACAAACGGAGTAACGGATACAATTTCAATTTCCGGTCCGCAGGGATTTGTCTCATCGGTGGAAGTTTTCTTATCGATACAACATACATATATCGGGGATTTAACAATTTCGCTTACATCTCCGAATGGAACGACAAAAAATCTTACCGCTAAAAACGCAGGCTCAGGGAAAAATATTTTATCTTTCTTCGCAGATAATTTTTCGTACCTGCCGTCAAGTACTTCGTATCTGCCGCCCTGGGGATTCATTAGACCTATTGCGACATTCGGGAATTTCGGAGGAACTCTTGCCCAGGGTAACTGGGTGATGAAGTGCATCGATGATGCCGGCTCCGATATTGGCGTTCTGCAGGGATGGGGTTTGAAATTTGTTCTAACTACAAACATAAACCAGACATCAAATCAAATACCCGACAGATATATGCTGTACCAGAATTACCCGAATCCGTTTAATCCTAATACTAACATTAAATATCAGATTGTTAAAGACGGTTTCGTTTCGCTGAAAATATTCGATATACTCGGTAGAAATGTAATTTCCTTGATTAACGAAAAACAAACAGCAGGAACTTATGAAATCCAATTTGACGGTTTCAATTTATCATCGGGAGTCTATTTTTATAAACTGGAAACGGATGGTTTCACCGATATAAAGAAAATGTCATTAATTAAATAGATTAAATTAAACTTCAGCCGTTTTGGAATTTATTTGTGAATTTCAGTTTTCATAATACTTTTCCAAAACGGCTGTTTTATCCTTTCTAAAAAAAGATTTTATCTGCGGTTTTATGTCAGAAATTACATAAAAAAAACTCCTTTATGCTCTTCCGAAAATATTAATAAGAAAATTGAAAAAATTTAAACTTAAAACGGAAATTTGATTATGAAGGTGGTTCCTTTGCCGTACTCGCTTTCGACTTCTATCTTGCCTGAATAAGAATCTATAATCCTTTTAACAATAGATAGCCCGAGACCCGTACCCGGGATGTTTCTTGTCTGTTCGTTTTTTACCCTGAAAAATTCCTGAAACATTTTATCTTTATCTTCGGGCTTCATTCCTATTCCGGTATCGGAGATTTTTGATATGATATAATTTCCGGATTTGGTTACACTGATTTCTATCCTGCCCTTCTCTTTATTGTATTTCATTGCATTGCTCAGAATATTCGTAAACAATCTGTTTATTTCGTTGTAATCGGCTTTTATGGACGGCAAAGCTTCTTCGAAATTCATGCTGACGATTATTCCTTTTTTCTTTAACTCAAGCTCAAGAAACTCTACATTCGATTTGATAATTTCTGCAATGCTGATTTCCTTTATCTCCCTTTCTTTTGTTTTGATTTCCATCCGTGAGATATCCAGCAGGTCATTAACCATTTCTATCAATCCCTGCAGGCGTTTCGTCGAGCGTGATATGTAATCCTTTTCCTGCTCCGGCTTTACGTTGATATTTTCATCGAGTATTAAATTCATAAATCCCATTACAGCCGCTATCGGTGCTTTCAGTTCGTGAGCCACCATGGATACGAACTGCGATTTAATATACTCCACTTTCTTTAGCTCGGTAATGTTATTTATTACCGTAACAACACCGGCAAGAGAACCATCGGGATGCGGAACTGGCGAGCAGGTAACCTCTACAAATAACTCCCTGTTTGGCTTTAATTCCACCTGTGTCGTATAAGATTTGTTTTCATATCTCTCAGTAGTTAAGATTTTGTTTATTAACTCCGATACCTCCTTGGGAAGTATGCCGAGTATCTTTTCCCCGATGATTATCTCGTTCAGTTCAAAATACTTTAACGATGCCGGATTGAATAATACAAGTTCGCCTTTTTTATTAACTACTATTACTCCATCGATGATTGAGCTTACAATGGTGTTTAGTCTCGATTTCTCGTATGCAATTTCAAGCAGACGCTCTTCCCTTTCTCTTCGAAGCTTTTCCGATTCGAGTATAAGCAAACGCTTTTCGTAACCCGTCTCGAGATGTTTGATTAATTCCTCGGTTGTAAATGGCTTTGGTATGTAGCTCTGAGCACCGAGCTTCGTTGCCTCTATCGCAGTATCGAAACTCGCAAAAGCGGTAGCTATATAACATATCGTGTTCGGCCTTGCTTTCTTTATTTTCTTTAAAACCTCTATGCCGTCTATGTCGGGCATCTTCAGATCTATTATCGCAAGGTCATAATCATTTTTCGTTCCCAGTTTAATTCCTTCGGTGCCGTTTTCTGCCGTATCAACTTCGTAACCCTCACCCTGCAGAATTCGCTTGGTACCAATCCTTAATCCCCGCTCATCATCTATTATCAGCACCCTCGGTTTAATATCTTCGCTTTTGGTTTCTTTCAACTTTTTTATTGTTTATATCCGGATAATTTTTATTGTATATTCTTGCTTGCCAACAACCTTTAGTTCTTATTACTATTATTTCTTATACTTAATAAACGCCTCTTCAAGCTTCGATGTCAACTGCTCGATGTTAATTGGCTTGTCGAACCAACCGTCTGCATTTATCCATTCCTGCTCTTCACTCGTCGAAGCTCCGAATTTCATTCCCGTTACATATGTCGCCGACGTTAATAAAAACACCGGAATCGTTTTTCCATGCTCGTCTCTTTTTATCTTGTGTGAAAGAATAAATCCTGCATCGTGTTCCTCCATAATTAAATCCAGAACACATGCATCAGGTTTCTCTTTTTTGAAAATATCCATGGCATCTTTCATATTGCTTGCAACAACCACACCATAGCCTTTTGATTCTAGGAGCACTTTATTCTGCTCCAGCAGGTCAAGGTCGTCGTCAACCAATAATATCTTCTTTTTTGAATTCTCCATTTTATATAATTTTTATTTTTTCAAATTCACTTAATTATTACTTAAAGGCAACCGAATAAAAAAGGTCGTCCCCTCACCAACCATACTGACGGCTTTTATGTCTCCCTTATGCATTTTAATAATCCCGTATGTAATTGCCAAGCCCAAACCCGTTCCCTTTCCAATCTTCTTCGTTGTAAAAAACGGCGTGAAAAGTTTGCTCATGTTTTCCTTTGGGATACCGCCGCCCGTGTCTTTTATCTCGGTAATGAAATATTTATCCTCTTTCGAGAACCTGATTGAAATCTTTTTTACAGGTCTCTCATCCATCGCCTCGCAAGCATTATTTATAACGTTCAGTAAAACCTGCTTTAGCTGGTCTTCATCACCCGGTATTACGGTGTTTTCCGTATCTCTCGCTATACTAAATGAGATTCCCTTGAATTCAGGTTTGAGCATTACGGATTTCAGTATCGTGTTGACTATTTCAAAAATATCCACATCCGATATCTTCAACCGCCCCTGCCTTGCAAAATTTAATAGGTTTGCAACAATGTTTTTACACCTGTTCGTTTCCTCCGCAATAAGGTCAAGGTCTTCTATCGACTGAGGATTATCAATTCTGTCTTTGATTTCTTTTTTTATCAGCGAGGTATATAATAAAATCGTTCCCAGTGGATTGTTGATTTCATGGGCAACACCTGCCGCAAGCTGACCGATAGACGCTAACTTTTCGGCTGACTGTAACTGCTCCTGCGTCTCTTTCAGGTCGATATATGCTTTCTCGAGCTTGTCAATCATATACGGCAGACACATATCGTTTTCTGCGAGCCCTTTTGCTATTGCTATCGCATATTCCCTGCAGGTCTTATATCCGCATGAACCGCAGTTTAATTCGTCCTGCTTAGTAAATTTATTCGTCTGTGCTAATATCTCTTTTATCTTCTCCTCGTCAGGTGTTTGAATCCTCTTGTCCTTGTATTCAAAATTTCTCGATAAATCCAGGTCCCTGCTGTTATATATGTTGCTCTTCCAGACTTGCTTGTCCACCATTCTGTTCTTCCATTCTATGTAATCTATTACCTTTGCTCTTCGTGAATAATAGTTCAGCTTGCTGTCAATAGCGGGACCCGATATACATCCCTCGCAAAACAAAATATCTATAAACTTAGCATTAATTTTATTGTGAAGAAGCTCGTTCAATATCTCTTCGACTTTGGTTTTCCCATCAACAACAATGATTTCCTTTTCGAGTATATCCCCCGATATATCAGCTGATTTTAACAGACCTCCCGCAAGTGGATATGATTTTCCCATATAGGAATGCGGTGCATCAAAATCAGACTCCGGCAAATCGTTTATATATATATTATTACTTAGTAATAATCCCTTTATCTCTTCAAATGTTAATACCGCATCTATTGTTCCTTTTACGGCAGGATTAATTATTTCGCTTTTCTTTGCAATGCAGGGTCCTATAAAAACAATTTTTATATCGTCACCGTAATTTTTTTTCAAAAATCTTCCCATCGCAATCATCGGAGAAACTACCTTGGCAAGCTTCGGAATCAGCTCACAATAATAATTTTCGATATAATTATATACAGCGGGACATGCAGAACTTATTATCGTAACATCGGGATTCTTCTTAAGCTCTTCTGCGTAAATACCGCTTATCAAATCCGCTCCGAACGCTGTCTCCATTACCTTTGAAAAACCAAGTTTCCTCAATGCGGTAGGCAGTCTTTTGTAGTCATCTGGAAATGATGCAGGAAACGAAGGAGCTACAAGTGCAAATGTTTTTTCACTTTTTAAAATTTCATCCCGCACAGGCTCGATATCGCTTTTTATACTTTTAGCATTTTGTGAGCATACAGTAACACAATGACCGCAGCTTATACACCTGTCCGGAATAACAACTGCCTGCCCTCCTTCCACCCTGATGGCTATAGCCGGGCATTCCCTCACGCATGAGTAACATCTCTTGCAAAGATACGGTATCGTTTGTACTATTCCTTCTGTCATTACTGTTTTTTATCTTTTAGAAAACTTATTTTATTTACCGGTTTCAATTTCTTATTATTTATTTCTTCCTTGAAGTATATGTCGTATGTAAAATCTCATGTGCCTTGTGACCATTCGGCTCGACAAGAAATTCTTTGTATAACGTTTTTACAGCTTCATTTTCATGTGATTTTCTGTGAAACATTTTTCTGTCAATGTCGTACAATGCCTTAACCCGCTTTAAAAGCTTTTCCGGTTTACTGTGTATCGGCTGACCGCCGCCGTTTATACAACCGCCCGGACAAGCCATAACTTCAACAAAGTGGTACTTGCATATCCCCTGTTCGATTTCATCCAATATCTTTGCGACATTACCGACTCCGTTTACCACGGCAACGTTTAAATCCATTTCATTTATCTTTACTGTTAATTCCTTTATCCCTTCAAAACCTCTTATGTCTTCAAATTCAAGTTTCTCTAACTCCTTACCTGTTAACATATTGTATGCGGTTCTCAAAGCGGCTTCCATAACACCTCCGCTCGTTCCGAATATCACTGCGGCACCGGTGGACTCTCCAAGTGGATTGTCGAAATTATCCTGAGGTAAATCCGCAAAATTTATTCCGGCCATGTTAAAGAACCTAACAAGTTCCCGAGTCGTTAAAACTGCGTCAACATCCGCTAAATGCTCTTCTTTTAATTCAGGCCTATCAGATTCGAATTTCTTTACCGTGCAAGGCATAATTGAAACCACGTATATGTCTTTCGGGTCAATACCCATTTTTTTTGCATAATATGTCTTCAAAACCGCACCTTCCATTTCGTGTGGCGATTTACAGGTTGATACGTGCTTCAGTAAATTAGGTCTGTTATGCTCGATATACTTTACCCATCCCGGGCAGCAGCTTGTAAACATCGGCAGGGGCTTCTTATTGGTTATTCTGTTTATCAGCTCAGTCGCTTCTTCCATTATTGTTAAATCCGCCGCAAAATTTGTGTCGAATACCCTCTTAAACCCGAGTCTCCTTAAACCCGTTACAATCTGTCCCGTTACATCCGAACCAAGGGGCATATTATATTCCTCTCCGAGTGATGCTCTTACAGCCGGGGCTATCTGAACAACACAATATTTGTTTTTGCTGCTAAGCGCATTAGAAACTTCCTTGGAGGCACTCTTCTCTCGCAATGCCGCAGTCGGACACACAAGAATACATTGCCCGCATAATATGCAATCGCTTATGTTTATTCCTTTATTATACGGAGTCGTTACTATGCTCTGAAATCCCCTCTTTGTAAAATCTATCGCACCTACTTTTTGCACTTCATTGCAAATCCTGACACATCGTCCGCATAATATGCATTTTGCAGGATCCCTCTCTATTGATGGACTCGAAATATCTATTGCGTGCTCTTTTGATTCCCCGGTATACCTGTGCTCTCTTACTCCGTATTGCGCAGATAAATCCTGTAACTCGCAGTTCTTATTCCTGACGCAAATCAAACAGTCTTGCGGATGGTTTTCAATAAGAAGCTCTACAATTGTCTTTCTCGCTCTTCTTACCCTTGCAGAATTTGTTTCCACTACCATCCCCTCAATAACCGGATATGCACAACTCGGTATTAAACCTCTCTGCCCTTCGACTTCAACCGAACAGATTCTGCAGGCACCCGTGGGAAATAATCCCTTAATATGACACAAAGTGGGTATTGCTATACCTGCCGATTTTGCAGCCTCAAGAATCGTCATTCCTTCTTCCGCATTTACTTTGATTTTATTTATTGTTAGTTCTACCATAAAAAACTCTTCTGCCTTATAAATAATTTATAAATTAAACTTTATTTTACATCGATTGCATCAAACTTGCATGAATCCACACACATACCGCACCTGATACACCTGTCCTGAATTATATAATGCGCCTGCTTCTTCTCTCCCATTATGGCTTCAACGGGACATTTCCTTGCACATAATCCACAGCCCTCGCATAAATCATTGTTCACGGTGAAGGTCAATAATTCCTTGCATACTCCGGCTCTGCATTTCCTGTCATATAAATGTTCTTCGTATTCCTCTCTAAAATATTTTAACCCGGATAAAACCGGATTAGGAGCGGATTGCCCCAGCCCGCAAAGCGAAGTGTCTTTTATTACATCAGCAAGCCTTTGCAGGTGAATTATTCCCTTGAATCTTCTTAACTGGTCTATTTTATTTTTCGTATTTTTGTAACTGACCGGAATTTTCTCTATTATCTCCAGCATTCGTTTCGTACCCTCTCGGCAAGGAACGCATTTACCGCAGGATTCGTTTTGAATAAATGTCAGAAAATATTTTGCAACATCAACCATACACGTTCCTTCATCCATCACGACCAATCCGCCGGAGCCCATCATTGCACCTACTGTTTTCAGTGATTCATAATCCACAATCGTATCCATTACTTTATCCGGTAAACATCCTCCTGAAGGACCGCCGATTTGAACCGCCTTGAATTTCCTGTTGTTTGGAATTCCTCCTCCGATGTCAAATACGACTTCTTTTAAGGTAATACCCATCGGCACTTCCACCAAACCAGTATTTTTCACCTTACCGCTCAAGGCAAATACTTTCGTCCCTTTGCTTGTTTTTGTTCCTATTGAAGCAAACTTTTCTACACCCTTCTTAAATACCTGAGGAACATTCGCAAACGTCTCTACATTATTTATAACAGTCGGCTTGTTCCATAATCCCGATACTGCAGGATATGGCGGCCTTGGCTTTGGCATTCCGCGTTTCCCTTCTATTGATGCTATCAAAGCCGTTTCCTCACCGCAGACAAATGCCCCCGCGCCTTTTTTTATCTTTAACTCAAAATTGAATCCGCTTCCCAATATGTTTTTTCCTAATAAACCGTATCTTTTGCAACTCTCTATCGTACTTTCCAGCCTGCTAATCGCAAGAGGATATTCAGCTCTGCAATATATATAACCGATTGAAGCACCAATTGCATATCCGCCGATTAACAGACCCTCGACAACTTTATACGGGTCGCTTTCTAAAACGGAACGGTCCATGAATGCTCCCGGGTCACCCTCATCCGCATTGCAAATTATATATTTCTGCTCCGATTTCTGCTTCAGAGCAAATTCCCATTTTTTCCCGGTCGGGAATCCGCCTCCACCCCTGCCTCTTAAACCGCTGGCTAAAATATCTTTTACAACTTCATCCGGCTTAAGATGAGTCAATACTTTATCAAACGCTTTAAAACCACCGTGAGCTATGTACGAATCGATAGAAGAAGGATTAATTACACCGCAGTTTTCAAGAACAATTTTAACCTGCCTCTTAAAAAAATCGGTTTCATTGATATTCAGATACCCGTTTTCGCTCGGACCGTATTTCCCGAGAAAATTTTCTTTGTATATACCTTTTTCCACAATTGTTTTTTGTATCAGCTTTGGTACAATTTTCGGAGTCACTTCACAATATGATACCCTGTCTTTTCCCGGCAGCTTGATATCAACAATCGGTTCTTTTGCACAATAACCCACACAACCAGTTGTCTCTATTATCGCTTTTATCTTTAATTTATCCAGCTCTGCCCTTATTGCATCCTCTGCTTTTTGAGCACCGGAAGCAAGCCCGCACGTTCCTTTGCCGATAAATATTATCGGGAGTTCGTGTTCCTTATATGTTAAAACCTGATTCAGTTTTTTAAATTTCTTTTCACATTCCGGATTATGATGGCATAGCGGACCTTCCGTACAACATCTTATGAATTGGTCACATGGCTTTTCCGGAGTATGCCAGCATTCTTTACAACATACATCGATAAATGTTTTCATTTAAAACCTCTTTTACATAATTATTTATTTTTTAGGAGTTGAATATTTCTTTATTATATTTGGAATTTCCTTTACGGTTACTTTACCGTAATAATCTTCATTCACCGTTATTACAGGTGCAATACTGCACGCACCGATACACGCTACAGTCTCAAGAGTGAATTTCTTGTCCCTCGTTGTCTGACCTGCTTTGATATTTAATGCGGTTTCGAGATTAAACAGTATATTTGCCGAGTTACTCACGTGACACGCCGTTCCGCGGCATACCCTAATCACGTTTTCTCCGAGCGGAGTAAGACGGAACTGATTATAAAACGTTGCTACACCGTAAACCCTGCTCAGCGGTAAACCTACAAAATCAGCTACATCCTGCAACGCGGCTTCGGGAAGGTATCCATAAATACCTTGAATATCCTGCAAGACTGCTATCATCACACTCTTGTCTTTTGGCGGATATGATTTTAATATATTTTTATGCATCTTTTCTTGCTTTATGTTTTAAAAACTATTGCTGAATTAATTCTTTTTCCTAATCTGTGTTCTCTCTGTTATTCGGGTAATTCAAGGTCGACAACTTTTGATGAAACCCCTTCGATTAAGCTTATTTTTCGTGCTAATTCGTCTTTTTGCTCTTTTGAACCGTAAAGCTCGAGAATTATCAGACCCTGGTCCGAACAATTGTCAAGAACACCGTCGTGAATTCCAAGGCGTGTTTTTATCAAACAGCCCCACGCAGTCAGGACCTGCTGAACCTTTACCGCAGAATCCTTCCTGTTTCCTACAAGAATTATTAGTACTGTTTTGTTCATTTTTTATTAATCCCCTGGATTTATTTATTTTCTAAAATTACAATTTCAAAGGAAAGTAATATCGAGAATATTTCTTTCGGCATTGTAATGAATTGTTATACAAAAATACTTCTAATTCTTCTCTCTTTCAATGTAAAAAGAATTTTCAAGTGTGGGGAATAATTTTTGAATAGAAAAAAAGTAATTAAATTTGTAAATTTAGACTTATTCTATTCAAAAATATAAACATATCACTGGAGGATATATATGGCTTTAATAGCAGTTATTGATGATGATCCGGATATCCGAGAAGCTAGTACCTTGGTATTAACCGCAAAAGGATACGAGGTTGTCACAGCAAGTAATCCGAAAGACGGATACGACATCGTTAAATCAAAAAAACCCGAATTAATAATTCTTGACGTTATGATGGATGAGCCCGATGACGGCTTTTTCCTCGCTCAAAGATTCAGAAAAGAAAATATTAAAACACCAATTATTATGTATACATCCGTTTCGAAAACTATAGGTTTAGACTTCGGTAAAAGCGATATGGTACCCGTGGATGATTTTGTCGAGAAACCAATTACTCCCGACCTTTTAATTCAAAAAGTTGAAGCTCTTTTAAAAAAATAATTCAAAGGACCTATGTTAGTATTAGAAAAAAACTCGTTAACAGAAGAAATCGAAGCATTGGTAGAGCAATACGGAAAAGACCGTTCGGCCTTGATGCCCATTCTTCAGGCAATCCAGAAAAACCATAAATATATTTCGGATTTTGCTCAGCAGGAAGTTGCACGCCTGCTCGATATACATCCGGTTGAGGTTTTCAGCGTTATTTCATTCTATTCATTCCTGCACTGCGTTCCTCAGGGGAAAAATATTGTCAGGCTATGCAAAACTATCGTTTGCGATATCTCGGGTAAAGATGAAGTCGAAAAAGCCATTAAAAGAGAACTAAATATTAATATCGGAGAAACTACTAAAGATAAAAAAATTACTCTGGAATATACCAATTGTCTCGGTATGTGCGACCAGGGTCCCGCTATGATGGTAAACGATAAAATATATACAAAATTAACACCCGAAAAAGCAGTAAAAATATTGAAAGACATTTAATTTTTAGATATTTTTATATATGTTTATAATCTATAAATTGAGGAGGGATATATTCTTCTGATTTATAGATTTTTTATTTTAAAAATAAGTTTTCCAATTTAATAATAGCAAAATGAAAAATTTTTTTACCAAAACATTTTTTCCCTTCCTGTTGCTTCTTTGTTTAACCTCATTTAATTTCGCAAAAGAACAACCGAAAGGAATTACTTTAACCAAAGTTAACGACGGCTATAAGGTTGACTTCGTTCTGCCGGAATATTTTATGAACAGCGTTTCTGCCGCCGGTAATATCTATTCGAATTTGAGAATTCCGGAATACGGCGAGCCGAGCGATGTCGGCCTTCCGAACCTCCCGCAGCTCTCTTTCAGCATTATGCTCGCATATGATGAACAAAAACCTGTTATAGATGTCTTGAACCAAATTAAAGATTTGAAAATCTTAAGCGATAAGATTTATCCCGTCCAGCAGCCATGGCCGAAAGACAGAAAATATGAGGACAGACCTTTTACAATTGATGCTAAATATTACCAGTCTACCGGTAACATAAACGGACCCTTCGTGAAAGTATCCGAACCGTTTATAGTGGCAGGCGTAAAAGGTGTTATGATTACAGTCTGCCCGTTTGCTTATAACCCGTATGCAAATAAATTAATGATTACTAAAACCGGAAGCTTTAAGATTCAATTAAAAAGCCAGCCCACTATGACATTTGCCCCGACTGAATCATTCAACAGGTTATACGACAATATGTTTTTAAACTATACTTCTTCGAAAGCACTTGGAACAGGCAGATATCTGATTATCACCGCACCCGCTTACGAATCCGGTCTGACTCAATTGGTTAATGAAAAAACAGGACTCGGATATACAGTTTCCGTCGTCAATACAACCGTGACAGGAACTACAAACACTGCAATCCTTGCTTACATTCAGAACTTATATAATAATATATATACAAGACCCGAATTTATTTTACTTGTCGGTGATGTTGATGTCATTCCCGACTGGATTGGTATAGGAGCGGGAACACCTCATACAGATTTAAACTATTCACTGCTCGAAGGCAATGATGCATTTGCAGATGTGTTTATAGGAAGATTCCCGATTACTAATACCACACAGTTGTCAAACATAATTACCAAAACGCTATACATGGAAAACGCAATTAATGGTCTTCCGAAGAAAAATATATACTGCGCATCTACGGACAACTGGGCTATAACGGAAGCAACACATAATTTTGTCATAGACAGCTTTTTTGTTTCATCCGTATATACGAATTTAAAACTCTATACACATACTTATGGAGCAACTACTCAACAGCTGATAAATGCCTTAAACGCAAACCAATCGTTTGCAATTTACTCGGGTCACGGCTCCGAAACTTCTTGGGCAGACGGTCCGCCTTTAAACCAAAGCCAAGTGAATGCATTGACAAACACTGTTTTTCCTTATGTTTATTCATTTGCTTGCGTAACCGGAAGTTATCATATATCCGGCGAATGCTTCTCTGAAACATGGGTAAGAGGACCAAAAGGCGGAGTGGTATTCTGGGGCTCATCCGTTAACTCTTACTGGGATGAAGATGATATTCTTGAAAAAAGAATCTTCAGGGCTATGTTCATAGAGCATTTGACCAAAACATCACCTTCGTTCGTACTCGGAAAATATTTACTGGTACAGTATTACGGAAGCGTAACCTCGACAATGAGAAGATATCTTGAAATGTATAATTGTATGGGAGACCCGTCAATCTATATGGCAACTTACGGACCGGCTATAGCACATACTCCTTTATCGAACACGGAAAATCTCACCGGACCTTATACCGTAAACTGCGTTATCACTCCTGCAGGTCAACCTATTACCGGTACAAAACTGTTCTGGACAAGAGGAACAAGTTTCAATGACAGCGTTACCATGACAAATACTTCAGGAAGCAACTGGACAGGTAATATTCCCGGAAACGGTTCACCCGCAAGTTATAGATATTACATTAAAACAATTGATAACACAGGTCTTATCGGTACTGCTCCCGGAGGTGCACCTTCAAATTATTATACATTCACTGCAAGCACGGATACCGCTAAACCCTTAATTACTCATACCCCTATCGGAAATACTCCCAAAACCTTATGGCCGGTCAGCATTAACGCAAACGTAACTGATAACATCGGTGTGGATTCGGTCTGGGTGAGATGGTATAAAAGACCTCCGACAAGCTTTGCAACAAGACACGTTAAGCTGAACCTCGCAGGCGGAAATACATATTCCTCTCTGTTTAATTCTGTAAATGCAGAAGTAAATTATAATGATACGATATTTTACCGCATATTCGCTCAGGACAATTCTTCGGGACACAACCGGGATTCATCTGCATTGTATAGTTTCGTTATCATAAATCAGTTTAATGCCTGTATCGGAACAGGAACGACTTCTTCAAATTATCCGTTCACTACATACTGGATGGACGGAAGAACACAGATGCTTTTTACAGCCGCAGAACTCACATCCGCCGGTGCAGGACCAGGTTCAGCATTTATGAAAATCGGATTTAACGTAATCACAGCAGGAGGACCTGCAATGAATGGTTTTAACGTGAGATTCCAGCATACTACTTTAACATCATTAACAAGCTGGGTAACTTCCGGCTGGACAACAGCATTTACAGGAACATATGCAGTACCGGGAACCGGCTGGCAATATATTGATTTGACCTCTCCGTATTTTGCATATAACGGAACAAGCAACTTGCTCGTTGAAATCTGCTTTGATAATTCGTCATATACTTCATATTCACCCGTATACGCAACTTCAGTCTCCAATATGTGCAGGGGATATTATACAGATAATTCTTCGGGATGTACGATGACCTCGGGCTCGAATCTTTCATACAGGCCGAATGTTTGCTTTACGGTTACAAACATAAGTAAAGAAGGAACGACATCGAATATCGTACCGAACACTTACTCATTAAGCCAGAATTATCCGAACCCGTTCAATCCCGTAACGAGAATTAACTTCGATATACCGAAACAGGGATTGGTAACAATGAAAGTATTCGACGTACTCGGCAGAGAAGTTAAAACACTTGTGAACGAAGTAAAAGCACCGGGAAAATATTCAGTCGACTTCAACGGTACAGAATTATCCAGCGGTGTTTACTTCTACCGGCTTGAATCGAACAGCTTTACGGATATTAAGAGAATGATATTGATTAAATAATAATTATTAATTAATAATTTTAAAAGATGCCCTGCTGATTCTATCAGCAGGGTTTTTTATTTAAAATCCTTTGAATTTTAAAAAATTTCAAAGAAAATGTTACATTCTGTTACAATTTCTACCACCCTTTTGCTATTCCTTTTTAATATTACTTTTTCTAAATTACTTGATTAGATAGCTTTTAAATTTAAATTCATTTTATATGAAAAAATTATTCTTACTTCTTTCCCTTCTTTTAGCTTTTAATACGGTTTATTCCCAGAAAGTCGGAGATAATCCCGGTATTAAAGCAAACGTTTTAGAATCGAGCTCTTCCATAATCAAGGTTGAATATAACTTCGGCGGTTTTTACCTGGAGGACATTAAAATAAACGGTAACGTTTATGCAAACATAAGTGCTCCCGGCATGAACTCGATTATGGAAAAAGGTAATCCGCAAATTCCCACTTATCACAACAGCGTAGTGATTCCGGATAACGCTATGATGAACTTTCGCGTGGTAAATCAGGAATACTATGAAATCAGCACTAAAGCCATTATGCCATCCAAAGGACACTTTACAAGAGATATTGACCCGAATTCGGTTCCCTATACTTTTAATAATATTTATAATCAGGATACATGGTTTCCGTCGAATAATATTGATTTGAAGGAACCTTACATCGTAAGGGATTTGAGAGGAATGACTATTCAGTTTAATCCAGTACAGTATAATCCCAAAAAAGGTATACTTAGAATCTATACAAAATATACTATCGAACTCTTTCAGGACTTCAGCAAAGCTGTGGTAAATCCCTTGGTAAGAAATAATCCTTTCTATGGGGTCTCTTCGGAGTTTGCTCCTGTGTATCGAGGTTTGTTTATGAACTACGGAATCGGAGCAACAAGATACGATTCCATTGCCGAACCCGGAAGAATGCTGGTTATATACCCAGCTTCGTATTTAAGCGCTATAACCCCTTTTATTCAATGGAAACAACAGAGAGGATTAACGGTTCTTACCGCAGAATATCCAACTGTTACAGGTTCGGGAAATACAGCTATAAAAACTTATATTCAGAATTTATATAATCAACCTCAAAAAATTACTTATATTATCTTAGTAGGAGATATAGACAATATACCCACTTTGAACGGACAGTATGAATCTGCCGCCTCTGATCCTTGTTACGTGAAACTCGCAGGAACTGATGCATATCCGGATGCATTTATCTCTAGAATTTCATGCCAAACTGCGGCAAACGTTCAATACGTTGCACATAAATTAATTAAATTCGAAAGAGATATTGAATTCGGTGCCTCGTGGTTTAAAAAAGGAACAGGTATCGGCGGACCCGATGTCGGGGGTTCACCGCCTTATGCTGATTCGATAAGAATGAACTGGATTAGAGATACATTAATGGCACACGGCTTTACTCACGTCGATAAAGTAAACGGACCGGTAGCAACACCGCAAACATTAATAAATTGCCTCAACGACGGAAGATATGTTTTGAATTATATAGGTCATGGTTCAGGAACATCTTGGAGTAATACCGGATTCGCCGTAAGTAATGCTTATCAGCTTGCTAATGGTTGGAAAAATCCATTCTTGATTGATGTTGCTTGCTTAAATGGCAAATTTACTTTGAATGAATGCCTCGCGGAAGCACTGCTTAGAGCAGGAGACACGGCAAATCCGAAGGGATGTTCGGATATATTTGCATCCTCAACTAATGCAAGCTGGGTACCTCCCTGCGATATGCAGACTGAAGCTATAAGAATCTTCTCTAATCAATTCAGAAAATCAGCAGGAGCTGTTATGTTCTTCGGCGTGATGAAAGGTATGGACTTGTGGGGAGGCAGCTCAGGTGAAGGTCTGAAACTGATGGAACAATATAATATTTTCGGCGACTGCTCACTTCTGCTTTCAAGAGGAGTTCCTCTCGGACCGTCTATTTCGCATACCCCTCTTACAAATACGGAAAACCTTACTGGACCATATGTCATAAACTGCGTGGTTACACCTGCAAATGCTCCATTGAAACCGGGAACCACGAAACTTTACTGGACAAGAACGTCGGCATTCGACAGTATTGTAATGACTAATACTTCGGGAAATAACTGGACCGCAAATATTCCCGGAAACGGTTCTCCTGCATTGTACAAATATTATATAAAAACATTGGATACTATGAACAGAATCGGAATATTGCCCGGCGGTGCTCCGGCAAACTACTTCTCTTTCATCGCTTCGGCAGATACGGTAAAACCCGTTATAACACATACTGCAATTCAAAATACCCCGAAAGTTCAATGGCCTGTAAGCGTTACAGCAACTGTTACCGATAATATCGGCGTTGATTCTGTCTGGGTCAGGTGGTATAAAAACACTCCGTCAAATTATAAGCGGTTTAAACTGAACCTTACATCCGGTAACATTTATTCTGCTGTATTTAATTCTGTTCTGGCAGACGTTAATTACAACGATTCAATATTTTATAGAATAATCGCTCAGGATAATTCATCCGCACACAACAGAGATTCTTCGGTATTATACAAATTCAAAATTATCAATCTGTTCAATGCCTGTATCGGAACAGGTACAACGACATCGAATTATCCGTTTACTACATACTGGATGGACGGAAGGACACAAATGCTCTTTACCGCCGCGGAATTAAACGCCGCAGGAGCCGGTGCGAACTGCATATTTACCAAATTAGGATTTAATGTTATTTCAGTAGGCGCTCCCGCTATGAACGGCTTTAACGTGAGATTCCAGCACACAACACTGACATCTCTTACAAGCTGGGTTACTTCCGGCTGGACAACGGCATTTACGGGAACATATACGGTTAACGGAACAGGATGGCAGTATATTGACCTGGCATCCCCGTATTTTGCTTACAATGGTACGAGCAATTTACTTGTCGAAGTGTGCTTCGATAACTCATCATATACTTCGTATTCCCCTGTATATGCGACATCGGTTTCCGGTAGGTGCAGAGGATATTATACTGACAATCAATCCGGCTGTACGATGACCTCGGGTTCGAATCTGTCATACAGACCAAATGTTTGCTTTACATTGATGACGCTCGATAACACAAATACAATATCTAACAAAGTTCCGGATAAATACTCACTCGAACAAAACTATCCGAATCCGTTCAATCCCGTTACAAGGATTAACTTTGATATACCTAAACAGGGTTTGGTTACTATGAAAGTATTTGACGTTCTCGGCAGAGAAGTAAAAACTCTGGTGAATGAAGTTAAAGCCCCGGGTGTTTATTCGGTTGACTTTAACGGGACGGAACTTTCAAGCGGTGTTTATTTCTATAGACTGGAATCTAACGGATTTACGGATATTAAGAAAATGTTATTAATCAAGTAAATATATTCAATTTTATGTTATTCAGAGCCCTGTTGATTAACCAACAGGGCTCGCTTTATAAAAATTCTACATTTAAAATAAATTTAATTTATCAGTAATGAAATTATCAACTTTGAAATGCTTGCAAATAACATTCGTACTATTATTTGTTTTTTATTCACTATCTTATTCACAGGCACCGAGGAGAGTCCTCTTCGAAGAAGCTACAAGCTGTAATTGCGGTCCGTGCGGCTCAAATAACCCGATTTTCGATGGATGGTTGGCACAGAATCCGACAAATACATTAGCCATTAAATATCATCCGAATTTCGGAGCTGACCCGATGTACCTCGCTAATCCGACTCAGAATACCGAAAGGGTAAACTACTGCGGCATCAATGCTTATCCGACTGTCAATGCCGACGGTATAATATTCGATTGCTGCTGGCCTTTTTCTGCAAGCTGTTTCACATCCGTTTTAAATCAGAGACTGGCTGTTACTACACCTTTGAGCATTACCGTTACTGACGTCAGAATCGCAGGGGATTCGATAAAATCCACGATTGTGTTGAACCTCTCATCGAATTTACCGACAGGAGGAAATTATAAGCTCAGAGTTATGGCTATCGAAAACCTGGTTCATTATGCAACTCCTCCGGGTTCGAACGGCGAAACGGATTTCTATCAGGTATTCAGATGGGCATATCCCAATACAACCGGTGTCAATGCTCCTACTACGGCAGGTACGTATACATATGTTTATACCTATAAACGGCTGAGTAACTGGGTCGATACTTCGATTTTTACAGCCGCATTCGTTCAGAATGACGTGAACAAAGAAGTGATAAATTCCGCCAGAGGATATTATACACCGACGGGAATTTCGAACAATAATTACATTGCTCCCGAAAAATATTTTCTATCCCAAAATTATCCGAACCCTTTTAATCCTATTACAAAAATCAGATTTGATATCAAAAAATCAGGCTTAACGACACTAAAAGTATATGATGTCCTGGGAAAATTACTGTACTCGCTCGTGGACGGGAATCTTAACGCCGGGAGTTACAGTTATGACTTCGATGGCTCGGATTTATCCAGCGGTATTTATTACTATAGACTTACTTCTGGTGATTTTACAAGCATTAAGAAAATGACCTTGGTAAAATAGAAGTTAGCATAATTTTTTATAATTCAACTTAACCTCTCGATTTTTCATCGGGAGGTTTTTTATTTCTGATTGCAAAATTGGTTTAATTAGTACAAACAATTATATTACCTTTATTTTTTAATCTTATTTAGTAATTTTTATAATATATAATTAAAAATGAAGTTCAATCCCTATTTAAAAAATACAACAGGAATTTTAGTAATCTTGATTACCATCGCGGTCACACTGGTTATATTGTTTAACCGCCTTTCCAATAAATCATTTTACTCCGAAAACGGGAATATCCGGGTTAAAGGTATAAATGGGAATGTAAATATCTTCCGTGACGATTTTGGTGTTTCTCATATAGAAGCCGATAACGAGAATGATTTGTATTTCGCACTCGGATATACTCATTCTCAGGACAGGCTCTGGCAAATGGACTTGTACCGCCGGGTGGCCGAAGGAAAAATGTCGGAAATTTTCGGGAAAGACGTAATCGAATATGATAAATTATTCCGAACTATCGGTATAAATAAAATCGCATCCCGGTTCTTCCAGAATCTCTCGCCAAAATCAAAAGAAATTTTGAACAGCTATACAGATGGTGTAAATTATTTTATAAATGCCAATATCAAAAACCTACCCCTGGAATTCGATATACTGAACTATAAACCCGAAAAATGGAAACCGGAACACTCCATTATGCTTATCAGATTAATGGGCTGGGAACTGAACTTATCTTGGTACACAGATTTCATGTTCGGGGAAATCGTAAAAAAATGGGGATTTGAAAAAGCAAAAGACTTCTTTCCTGACTACCCGGAAGATGCTCCCTTCATTGTTTCATCTGAAAAAAAATCGACCGATACTAAATCATCCGATACAACAAAAAAAATCTTGGGGACTGTAATCGAAAATAATTATAAAATATTAGCCGAACTGGGAAATGATTTTCACAAATTAAACCTTGATTTCAGAAACTTTTTCGGACTTGTTGGAACGCACGTCGGCAGCAATTCCTGGGTAATAAGCGGAAAGAAATCGGAGAATAGAAAACCGATTCTCGCAAATGACCCACATCTCGTACTGCAATCTCCCGCGAAGTGGTATGAAGTCGAACTGTTTAATAAATCCAACGGCAATATTTTCGGCGGATTCTCTATACCGGGTGTTCCTGGAATTGCTATCGGATTTAATAACTCGATTTCCTGGGGTATAACAAATTTAATGAACGATGATGTCGATTTTTATATATTAAGCCTCGATTCGCTGAATCACGGAAAATATATTTATAAAAATGTCTCCTATCCGGTTGACAGTGTAACCGAAAGCATTAAAGTGAAAGATGTAAAGGATGAAATTTATTTTACGGTTTTCCATACAATACTCGGACCCGTTGTCTCAAATCTTGAACAGACAGGTCTTTTAAATAATCAAAACTTCAAAATAAATCGTAAGGAATTGCTTACCTTCAGATGGACGGGATATGACTTCAGTGATGAAATCGAATGTTTTTATAATCTTAACACCGCAAGAAATTGGAATGACTTTCAAAATGCTTTGAGAGACTTCAATCTACCTGCATCGAATTTCGTATATGCCGACACGATGGGAAATATCGGCTATCACGCCGTAGGAAAAATACCGGTAAGGAAAAATCTTTTAAGCGATAACCTCGCTATGTATCCCTCTAACGGGGATATCGAATGGATATCATATATCAATTTCGACGAGCTCCCCCAGTCGTTCAACCCTAAAGAGGAATATATCGTTACGGCTAACAATAAACCTTCAAAGGAATTTAAGCAGTATATATCTAATTTATACGAACCCCCATACCGCGCGAAAAGAATCGAACAGATATTAAAACAGAGAAATAATTTTAATGCGAACGAATTTAAATTGATTCAAAATGATGTCTTCAGCCTGCAGGCAAAAGAATTTTGCTACTATATTTTTGAAGCCTATAAAGATTCCGTGAAAATCAGCGACGAAGAGAAAGACTTCCTGAATTTGCTGAAGAACTGGGATTACGAAATGAAGCTTTACAGTCCCGCTGCAACCGTGTTTGCCGAATTTGAAGTTGTATTATATAAAAATATTTACAAAGATAAACTAGGTGACAACCTGTTCAAAAATTATATTTTCATAAAAAATATTCCCGTAAGAAATACTTCCCGGCTATTGAAGGAAACAAATTCCTGGATGTACGATAAAATCGGAGGGAAACCCGAAAGCAGGAACGATATAATCAGAATTAGCTTTAAAGAAGCTGTAAGTAACTTAAAGGAAAAATTTCATAACAGAGATTATATGAAATGGTATTGGGGAGAAGTTCATAAGGTTTTAATTAAACATCCGCTCGGAACTGTGGCCACATTGACCCCCGTATTGAATATCGGACCTTATGAAATTGGCGGGAACGGAACAACCGTGGCTAATTCGGAATATAGCTTCTCTGCACCTTTGGAAAAAAAGGATTTCGAAAGCTTCCTCGGTCCCTCTATGAAATTTATCATCGATATGTCGAATATTTCTTCTTACCAGTCTATTCTTTCTACCGGGCAGTCGGGTCAACCTCAGCATGTTCATTACCAGGACCAGATTAGATTCTGGCTAAATGGCGAGTATAAAACAGTAAGAATAAAGGAATATTCTAACGTTACAAATAAACTGACACTGGTTCCGATAAAATAACCCATTTTGAAAACAAAAGAAAAATATAAAATTTATAAACCTAAAAAATTTTTAGGTCAGAATTTTCTTGTGGATGATAATATCGCAAAAAAAATTGTGAGGCATCTTGAAATAAAAAAATCCGATACCGTTCTGGAAATAGGACCCGGCCGGGGAGCGCTGTCTAAACATCTTGCAGGAACCTGTAGAAGATACATAGCAGTTGAAATCGATGGTAAGATCGCAAAATCGCTCAGCGATAAATTTGGAGACAAGGGAAAAGTTGTCAATGAAGATTTCTTAAAATATAATCTAAATAAATTCAGAAAACCGATTAAGATTATTGGTAACCTTCCTTATAATATAGCATCTGAAATTCTTTTTAAGCTTTTCGAATGCAGAGAAAAAATCGAATCCGCTGTTTTAATGGTGCAGAAAGAATTCGCCCGAAGAATCGTATCACCTCCGGATTCAAAAGAATACGGAATAATGTCGGTTCAGTCCCGGGCTTTTTGCAATCCCGAAATCCTTTTCGATGTCCCCCCCACGGTTTTCTTTCCAAAACCAAAAGTAGAGTCGAGTGTAATAAAATTATATTTTAACAATAATTTAGATTTATTAAACGTCAGACTTTTTAAAAAACTAGTCCGGAGTGCCTTCGGCAAAAGAAGAAAAACTCTAAAAAATTCTTTGAAGGATATGTTCAGCGAACTGAATCTGAATTTTAGCGATTTCGATTTGTTTTTCGATTTTTCAAAGCGGGCAGAAAATATTGATGTGAATCAGTACGTAAAATTATCAAACCATATTTTCGAAAAAATATCCTGAAATGCTGAACAACTTAAAGTCAAAAATATACGATAGTGAATGCTTGATAGCTCTTAAAGAAAAAATTGAAAAAGATAATTTATTTCTCAGAGGCATAAACGGTTCCTTTATCTCTTTCCTGATTGATTATTGTTATTCGGATTGTAAAAAAAAGATTGTTGTAATTACTAATGACAACGAAAAAATTTCATTAATCAAAGACGACCTCGATTTCATCTGCGACTGCGAAAATATTTCGGTTTATCAGACCGATAAATCGGCAGATAATGAAGAATTTACAAAATCATTGTCCTATCTCTCCGAAAAGGATGACTTCATCGTTCTTGTTAATGCCGAAAGCCTGAATAAAAAAATAATATCGAAAGAAAAATTTGCAGAGTCCCTGATCGAACTTAATAAAAATGATGAATACCTTTTTGAAGAATTGATCGGTAAACTCGACCAGTATGGATATGAAAAGAAGGATTTTGTCGAAGAGATTGGCGATTATTCCGTCAGAGGAGGAATAGTGGACCTGTTTCCCGAAAATTATGATTCACCAATAAGAATTGAATTCTTCGGTGAGTCCGTCGATTCCATAAGGGAATTCGATATTACTACACAACGCTCCGTGAAGGAGGTTAAACAAATTAAAATCGGAATCAACATCACTTCCGAAGATGAGTTGACCGAAACCGAATCAACAAATACAATACTGAATTATATTCCTGCCGATTCGTTGATTTTTATCGACGAACCGGAAATAATATCGAATTATCTCGAAGGAATATCTTTTAATAAATTATTTCCCGACAACAGATGTGTCTTTATCTCTCTTCTGCCGTCGAATGATTTTACGAGCGAATATTTACTTAAAGAAATCAATTTCAACACAGTCCCGCAGCCCGATTTTCACTCTAACTTGAAATTGCTGTATACAAATATTTCGGAACAATTGAATAACGGATTCTGTGTTAATATACTGTGTTCGGATGAACATCAGGCAGAAAGAATAAAAAGCCTGCTTGAAGATTATGAATCTAACCTGCTCGGCAATCAAGTCCCTTCTTTATTAAACAAATCCGATATTAACTATTTATCGGAATCAATCCAAACCGGCTTTGTCTTTCCGGACGCAAAGATTACTCTCTATACCGAACACCAGATTTTCGGCAGATACTTCAGACAACTGAAGAGAAAAAGAAAAAAATTCAAGGGCTTGACATTCGAGGAAATTAAGGAATTAAGACCGGGCGACTACATTGTTCATAGAGATTTCGGTATTGGCATTTTTTCAGGACTGAGAAAAATTAAAGTCGGTAACAATCAGCAGGAAGTCGTAAAACTTGCATATGCAGGCGGAGATACACTTTTCCTGAATATGAACTATGTTAACCTGATAAAAAAATATTCTGCCGGAGAAGGCGTTTCCCCGACGCTGACAAAAATTGGCGGCGGCGAATGGGATAAAATCAAAGAAAGAGCAAAGAAAAAGGTAAAGGATATTGCAAGGGATTTAATCATTCTCTATGCTAAAAGAAAAACAGAATCAGGTTTTAGCTTTTCTCAGGATACTCACTGGCAAAAAGAACTGGAAGCCGGTTTCATTTACGAAGATACCCCCGACCAGTTTCAGGCAACCGTAGAAGTAAAGCAGGATATGGAATTCACCAATCCTATGGACAGACTGATTTGCGGAGATGTCGGATTCGGAAAAACCGAAGTAGCGGTAAGAGCTGCTTTTAAATCCGTGCTCGACAATAAGCAGGTAGCAATTCTCGTTCCTACGACTATTCTCGCGGTTCAGCATTTTAACACCTTTAGAGACCGCTTGTCGTCTTATGCCGTCGAGGTCGAATGCGTTTCGAGATTAAATACGAAAAAAGAACAGAAGGAAATCCTGCAAAAACTCGAAGATGGAATAATTAATATTATCATTGGTACCCACAGAATTTTATCTAAAGATATAAAATTCAAAGACCTCGGACTTCTTATTATAGACGAAGAACAAAGATTTGGCGTGAAGGCAAAAGAAAAACTCCGGGCATTAAAGCCGAATGTCGATACGCTCACTCTCACGGCAACCCCTATTCCCCGTACCCTTAATTTCTCGCTGCTTGGAGCAAGAGATTTATCCATCATAAATACTCCCCCGAAAAATAGAAAACCAATTATCACAGAAATTATTAATCTGAACTGGAGATTAATCACGGATGTTATTAAAAAAGAAATCGGAAGAAACGGACAGGTTTATTTTGTTAACGATAAAATTTCGGACCTTTACCTGCTGGAGGATAAGTTAAAAGAATACCTGCCCTCAGTGAAAATCGGAATCGCACACGGCCAAATGGACGGAAACGAACTTGAAAATATTATTGTGGACTTTATCGAAAAAAAACTTAATGTTCTGCTCTGTACAAAAATTATCGAATCGGGTCTGGATATTCCTAACGTGAACACCATAATCATTAATAATGCAAATATGTACGGACTTTCCGAATTGTATCAGCTGCGGGGAAGAGTCGGCAGGAGCGACGTTCAGGCATATGCATATTTTATATCGCCGCCTGTAGGAAAATTGACTAAGACAGCAATCCGCAGACTGCAGGCAATAGAGGAATATACTGACCTCGGCTCGGGATTTAACCTCGCTATGAGAGATATGGAAATTAGAGGTGTCGGAAATCTGCTCGGAAAAGAACAAAGCGGCTATATATCTCAAATGGGATTTGAAACTTACATTGATATCATTGATGAAGCGGTTGCCGAGTTAAAAGAAAATGAGTTTAAGGAATTGTTCAAGGACGAAGAAACCTTGAAGAAAATAAGCGATAAGATTACAAAAAAAATTGAATATGTCAGTACAATACTCGAAAGTGACCTGAACGCTCTGATACCGAAGGAATATGTTGAAAACGATACCGAGCGGTTGAACATTTATAAAAGATTATACGAGATAAAAGAACTTTCCGAATTGTCCCCTCTTAAAGAAGAACTCGAGGACAGATTCGGGAAATTCGGCTCCGAAGTGCAATATTTGTTTAAGCAAATCGAACTAAAAATAATTGCCTCTGAAATTGGTCTCGAAAAAATTGTAATAAGCGAAAATATAATAACACTGTATTTCCCCTTCAATAAAGAACATAAAATATTCGAAAGCGAATTTTTCAACCATATGGTAGAAAAACTTTCTGCGACAAAATCTGATAAATTCAGTTTTATAAATGATAACGACAAATTAATAATTGAAATCCGTTTGGATAGTTTTGAGGACGAAGAGAAATTAAAAGAATTGCAGAAAGTTCTAAATTTATAAACACCATACAAAAAAGCCCCCGATTTCTTCAACCGGGGGCTTTAAATTATTTATATCAATATTTC
>CAZCSV010000011.1:0-2500 GCA_964501535.1 uncultured Ignavibacteriaceae bacterium
TAGGGCAACACACGTGCTACAATGGCTATTACAAAGGGCTGCAATACCGCGAGGTGGAGCCAATCCCTAAAAAATAGTCTCAGTTCGGATCGGAGTCTGCAACTCGACTCCGTGAAGCTGGAATTGCTAGTAATCGCGCATCAGCACGGCGCGGTGAATACGTTCCCGGGCCTTGTACACACCGCCCGTCAAGCCATGGAAGCTGGGGGGACCTAAAGTCGATAACCGCAAGGAGTGGCCTAGGGTAAAACCAGTGACTGGGGCTAAGTCGTAACAAGGTAGCCGTACCGGAAGGTGCGGCTGGATTACCTCCTTTCTAGAGAAATTTGTTAACCGTTGTTTTTCTCGATTCACTTGACACTTAATTTTTATAACCACCGGGCCTATAGCTCAGTTGGTTAGAGCGCACGCCTGATAAGCGTGAGGTCAGTGGTTCAACTCCACTTAGGCCCACTGCTTTCAGGAGTTTGTGCAATATTAACCCAAACTCCAATTTTTTTGTTGTTTTGGGGTTATAGCTCAATTGGTAGAGCACCAGCTTTGCAAGCTGGGGGTTAGCGGTTCGATTCCGCTTAACTCCACAATATTAACATTCTGGCTTTAATAGAATGTCGTTCTTTCAAATTAATGTCCAATAACAAACAAGTTTATATTGATGCTTAAAATGCTATCTGTATCAATATAAGATTTTTGGTTAAGTTACAAAGGGCATGTCGTGGATGCCTTGGCACTAATAGGCGATGAAGGACGTGGCTACCTGCGATAAGCCTCGGCAAGGAGGTAACATCCTTAGACCCGGGGATTTCCGAATGGGGCAACCCATCCAGAGTAATGTCTGGATATGTTCTGCTGAATCCATAGGCAGATACATGCTAACGAAGGGAACTGAAACATCTAAGTACCTTCAGGAAGAGAAAACAACCGTGATTTCCTTAGTAGCGGCGAGCGAAACGGAAACAGCCTAAACCGTTCAGCGTGTCAAGCGTGATTGCGTTGCGCTGACGGAGTTGTGGGACTTTTGGGTAGAAGATCACTATACCAAAGAGTCAAAAATCTTAATGCTAATTGAATGTTCTGGAAAGTTCAACCATAGAGGGTGAAAGTCCTGTAAATGAAAGTATTAAGACTCTTAAAAGTATCCCGAGTACCACGGAGCACGTGAAATTCTGTGGGAATCCGCCAGAACCATCTGGTAAGGCTAAATACTCATTAGTGACCGATAGTGAACAAGTACCGTGAGGGAAAGGTGAAAAGCACTCCTAGCAGGAGGGTGAAATAGTACCTGAAACGACTTGCCTACAAACGGTAGTAGTCTGATGCGTCAGCTTGCTGATTCATCGGATGACTGCGTGCCTTTTGTTTAATGAGCCAACGAGTTACTCGTATGTTGCCGGCTAAATCTCTTAGAGATGCAACCATAGCGAAAGCAAGTCCGAAACGGGCGTTTTATGGTAACATGCGGTAGACGCGAAACTGTGTGATCTATCCTTGACCAGGATGAAGTATCGGTAAAACGGTATGGAGGTCCGAACCAGTGTGGGTTGAAAACCGCTTGGATGAGTTGAGGATAGGAGCGAAAGACCAATCAAACTCAGAGATAGCTCGTACTCCTCGAAATAGCTTTAGGGCTAGCCTCGAGTAATAGTATGTTGGAGGTAGAGCACTAAATGGGCTAGGGCTGTCACAACGGTACCAAACCCAAATAAACTCCGAATTCCAATCATATGTTTCTCGGGAGTCAGGCAGTGGGGGATAAGCTTCATTGCCGAGAGGGGAATAACCCAGACCACCAATTAAGGTCCCCAAGTTTATGTTAACAGACTAAGGATGTTAGGTTGCTATGACAACTAGGATGTTGGCTTAGAAGCAGCCACTCATTTAAAGAGTGCGTAATAGCTCACTAGTCAAGCGACTTAGCGCCGATAATACACGGGACTTAAACGAACCACCGAAATTACGGATTCCTACCGGAGTGGTAGGGGAGCATTCTATTTGCGACTGAAGGTGTCAGGCGACTGTTGCTGGAGTGAATAGAAAAGAAAATGTTGGCATGAGTAACGATAAAGCCGATGAAAAATCGGCACACCGAAAATCCAAGGTTTCCTGAGCAATGTTAATCATCTCAGGGTTAGTCGGTCCCTAAGCCGAGGCCGAAAGGCGTAGGTAATGGGAAACAGGTTGAATATTCCTGTACCATCGACATTTAACCTTAAGGGACGCAGGAGTGAAAGGGAAGCCGTCTGATGGATTAGACGGTCTAAGGTCGTAGTTCGGGGAAACCCGGATGAAAGCCGAACGGGATGGCGCAAGCCTACAAACTTCCCCTAACCATACTGCCGAGAAAAGCTTAAGGGTATACTAAGATGTCCGTACCGTAAACCGACACAGGTAGATGAGGAGAGAATCCTAAGGTGCTCGAGTGAGCCGTGGTCAAGGAACTCGGCAAATTGACCCCGTAACTTCGGGATAAGGGGTGGTCACTTCGGTGACCCGCAGAGAA
>CAZCSV010000011.1:5000-26812 GCA_964501535.1 uncultured Ignavibacteriaceae bacterium
TAATAATAAAAATCACAATCAAAAGGATCATTAAATTGTTCAGCAAAGGAATAATGAAATTCGCTATTAATCAAAGAGCTTATTGTATTTTTATTTATTGGTCTATATTTATAAAGAATATTCATATCTTCATTTTTCAATACGAAATGTTATTTGAATAGTATATAAAACCTGAGCAATCCTCAATTGTTAAAAGTATTGATATATTAAATACTTTTTATTATTAATTAAAATTTTTTACACTACTTGTATTTATGCTTTCAAAAAATATATTTTAATACTTTGTAATAAAATTATAAAAGTTTATATAATTCTTCTAATCTATATTCAATATTTCTTTTTTTTTCATGCCCCAATTTAATTGCATTTTCAAAATCAATAATTGCATTTTTAATATATTTAATTTTTATATAAATCTCTCCTCTTCGTAAATAATTTTCTGCATTATTTTGATTATTTTTTATTGATAATGTATAATAATAAATTGCTAAATTATGTTTTTCGCATTCTTCGTAATTTAAAGCTAAATCACTATATAAAATTGTGGAATCAAACGGTACTTTCATTCCTTCTTTTAAACAATCTATAGCATCTTCATATTCTTTAAGTTTTGTTAAGGATTTCGCCTTAAATATATAAGCATTTTTAATGAAATTATTTAACTTAATAACATTGTCAAAATTAATAACAGCATTTTTTAAGTTTTCTTTATCTTCGCCAGTGTAAAATCTATTATACTTGTAATAAGTCAAACCCAAATAATAAAAAATAAAATAATTTTTATTGTCGAGTTTTAATGCTTTTGAAAAATCACTTAGTGCTTGTTTATAATTTTCATTATTATAATATATTTTTCCTCTTATAAAGTAATCAATTGAATTATAGTTATTTATTAATAATGACTTATTAAAAATTTTTATCAATAAATCATTATCTAACATTCTAAAATCATTATTAATAATGCTATTATTTAAAATTTTTCTAAGATCTATAATGGATTTATATAAATCATTATCTATGTAATAAATAATTCCACGATAATAATATGATAAATAACACTTAAGATATTGTGCATAAATACGGCTTGAATCAATTTCTAAATAATTAATTACTAAATTGAAATTATCCAATGCATTTTCCAGTTTATTTGATTTAAAATAACATATTCCTCGCAAATAATATGCATCATATAAGATGGTAGAATCTCCATTCCATTTGTATATAAAATTATCTAATTTTTCAATTGAACTTTTAGCGTAATAATATTCAACAATAGAATTGTCTTTTATTAATTTATCGATATCTTTAAATAATTTAGTATAATTTAATGAATCATCATTAATCTTTTCTAAATCAAAGTTTTTAATTTCACTTTGTACATTATTTAAATTCAAAAAAAGGAAAGAAAGAATTATAAGAAAAAAATATTTTATCATTTTATATATTAAATTTTAGCAAAACTAAAATAATCTAATTATTTAAAAATATAAATATATTTAGTGTTCCATTAACTCTTCTGCTTCAACGGGGACTCTAGAGACGACATAATTTTGCTTTTTATTTTTCCGAGAGTCTCCTCGATAAAGAACATCGAGGAGACTCTCCTGAACAAGATAGTGCGTAATTTTTGTGTTAAGACAAAAAATAATTGCAATTATTATGTAAAGTCAGAGAAAAATAGGTCGCTCCGATGGAGCTTATTTCATTTTCTTAATATTTTTCTACAATCAGGTCACCCCTACGGGGTTTTGGATATATTTACATACTTTTTCTACAATCAGGTCACCCTTACAGGGTTTTATCGATTTTTATTCTTTTATACAATCAGGTCATCCTCGCACGCCACTGCGCGTCTCCGACCACGTCGAGTCTTCGACCTTCGGGGTTTATCTTATTTAATTGAATTTTCTTTTTTTCATTCAGCATTCATAATTCAGTATTTATAATTCAGAATTGCTTTTTTGCATTTCTAAAGTCCTTAATCTTTGTTAAATTTCAAGTTACGTAGGATTTTTAGCTCTTTATTGTACCTGCCACGGCAGGTAAATTGAAAAATTGTACATTCCTGCCTGCAGTAGGCAGGGAATATCGCCCTCGTAGCTCAGGTGGATAGAGCGACGGTTTCCTAAACCGCAGGTCGGATGTTCGAGTCGTCCCGAGGGCACTACCTTCAATGTTAAATGTACAAGTTGCAAATGTATAATTAAGAGCAAAAGCGTGAAACAAAACAATTTGAAGAAAAATAAAAATAAAGTTGCGTTAGTTACGGGGTCTGCAAAGAGGTTAGGTAAGGAAATTGCAAAATCTGTCGCCGGATGCGGCTATAATGTCGTTCTGCATTATCACAAATCCAATAAATTGGATGTTAAGAGGATAAAGAGTGATTTTGAAAAATTTGAAGTGGGGGTTTTACCCGTTAAGGCAGATTTAAGTGATGTAAAAGAGATAAAGAAATTATTTAAGAAAATTAAAGAGAAATTCGGTCGGCTTGACCTTTTAATCAATAATGCCGCGATATTCAGAAAAATAGATTTCTTCGATATCGACGAAAAAACATTCGATGAGTTTATTGATACGAATCTGAAAAGCGTATTGTTCTGCTCTTTGGAAGCCGCGAAGATTATGAAGAAATCGGTTGAAAAAAAATCCCAGATAATTAATATCGCTTCTCTCGGAGGAGTATTGAACTGGGTCGACCATATCCCTTACTCCGTGGCGAAAGCAGGCGTAATAAAACTGACGCAGCTTATGGCAAAACGCCTCGCCCCGGAAATATTGGTTAATGCGATTGCACCCGGAACAATCTGGATTGAAAATGATGCGAATAAAAATGTGATTGCAAAAGAAAAAGAAAAATATCCAATGAAGAAATTCGGCGATACTAACGATATTACATCCTTGATCGGATTTTTAGTGAAAGAAAATAAATATATTACGGGACATACTTTTATAGTGGATGGCGGAAGAAGTTTATGACTAATTTTCATATTTAAAATTTTATTGACAAATGGAACATTTAAAAAAGGCACCCAAGGCATACAGAAATACGAAATTCTTGAATTCACCTGCCGCAAGAACAGTTAGGATTCTTACGGAATACCTCGAACCGTTCGACAGGCTTAATAAATATAACATTAAAGATACCATTGTATTTTTCGGCTCGGCAAGAATTATACCCTTGAGCCAGGCAAAAAAAAATCTTTCTGATATAAGAAAGAAAATAAGAACAATAAAAAATAAAAAGTCTAAAGATTATATCGAGAATATTAAAAACCTCTCTTATGCCGAAAAGGAACTGGAAGTGGCACGATTTTATGACGATACCGAAGAACTTGCATACCGCCTGACAAAATGGTCGAAAAATCTCAAGAAAGGCAATAAGTTTGTCGTCTGCTCTGGCGGAGGTCCCGGAATTATGGAAGCCGCAAATAAGGGCGCAAGCAGGGCTAAAGGATATTCTATCGGATTGAATATTTCGCTGCCCTTCGAGCAGTTCCCGAATAATCATATTACACCTAACCTGAACTTCGAATTCCATTACTTCTTTATGAGAAAATTCTGGTTCGCTTATCTGGCAAAAGCTCTCGTGATTATGCCGGGAGGATTCGGAACGCTCGATGAATTGATGGAAATTCTGACTCTTGTTCAAACGGAGAAATTAAAGAAAAAAATGCCTATATTAATGTACGGGAAAAAATTCTGGGATAATGTTTTAAATTTTGAAACCCTTGCTGAATACAGGGTGATTTCTCATGAAGATTTAAAGTTGATTAAGTTTGCTGATACGGTAGATGAGGCATTCAGCTATTTGAAAAAAGAATTAAGTAAAAATTACGTAAAAAAATAAAAATTTAAATATACTTTTTTATGATTAACAGTATGACCGGTTTCGGTAAATCCGAGGGTGTTTATGAGGATAAACACTATACTATCGAGATTCGCTCGGTGAACAGCCGCTTCTGCGAAATATCTCTCAGATATCCGAAAAACCTTACACCTAAAGATCTGGAACTTAAAGAGATTGTCAGACAAAAACTTACACGCGGTAAAATTTTTGTTTACGTTAGTCTCAATAATAACGGGGATAATAAAATCAATCTGACCGTCAATAAGGATTTGGTTAAGGAATATGCCGGCATCCTTAAAAATATTAAAAAAGCAATTGGCTCGAAAGAAAAAATTAAAATAGAACATCTTCTGCATTTTTCCGAAATATTATCGGCTGAACAAACCGAAGAAATCGAAGAAGATGAATATAAATTTGTTTGTGACCTGCTTAAAGAAGCTATCGAAGATGTATTGATAATGAAAAGAAAAGAAGGTGATTTTCTTAAAAGTGATATATTCGGAAGACTCGATAATATCGAAAAAGAAGTCGATGACATTTTTGAAGCCGGAAAATCCAGACTTCCGCTGGTAAGGAATAAAGTCTCCGAGAGAATAAATCAGTTCCTGGAAGATAAATCCATACTTGACGAGAAAAGACTCGAAATGGAAACCGTAATGCTGCTTGAAAAACTCGACATCACCGAAGAATGCGTTAGATTGAAAAGCCATATTAAATATTTCAGGGATTGTGCCGATTCGGGTGAATATGCCGGGAGAAGATTGAATTTCCTGATACAGGAATTCAACAGGGAAATTAATACCATTGCCTCGAAAGCTATGGATGCTGAAATTTCCCAGATGTCATCGTATCTGAAAGAAGAAATAGAAAAAATTAGAGAACAGATTCAGAATATTGAATAAATAATTATGCTTTTTGTATTTTCGGCTCCTTCGGGAACGGGTAAAACTTCTATCTATAAAGAGATATTACTTAAAAATCCTGAAATCGATTTTTCGGTCTCTGCTACAACCAGAAAAAAAAGGGATGGCGAAATCGATGGTAAAGACTATTTCTTCCTCGAAGAAGATGATTTTAAAAAGAGAATTGACCGCGGGGAATTTGTGGAGTATGAAAAAATATTCGACGGAAAGTATTACGGAACGCTGAAATCTTTTGTAGACGATAAGATTGAAAACGGAAAAGATGTTTTGTTCGATTTGGATGTTAAGGGCGCCTTGTCCTTGAAAAGAATTTATAAGGATATTGCGTTGTTGATATTTATTAAGCCGCCGAATAAGGAAGTGATTAAGGAACGGCTGTTGAAAAGAGGTACCGAAAGCATGGAAATTATCGGGAAAAGATTGAAACGCTTTGATTATGAGATGGAAAAAATTAATGAGTTTGATTATGTTGTCGTTAATGACGATTTAAATAAAGCAATAAAAGAAGTTCAAAAAATAATAATTAAATATAAATCAGGAGTAAAATAAAAATGGCGTTAGAAACAATTGATATCTCTAAATTCGAAAAAAATGCGGAAAACCTGTATGAGGCTGTTGTGATAGCATCCAAAAGAGCCCGACAAATTAACGACGAAATGAAAATGGAGCTTAATCAGAGACTGGAACCCGTGATAGCTAAGGAAACAGAGGATGATACGATTATGAATCAGGATAAACTGAACATTTCTCTCGAATTCGAAAAGAGAGCAAAACCTACACTGGAATCAATCAATGAATTGCTGGAAGGAAAGTTAAGCTTTAGATACAGAGATAATTTCTAATTAAATCTCGTGCCTCTCAAAGGTAAAAAAATATTGATTGGAATAACCGGCGGAATTGCTGCGTATAAAATGTGCAGTTTCGTTCGTCTTCTTGTTAAAGCAGGAACCGAAGTGAAGGTCGTTATGACACCCTCTGCGGCAAAACTTGTGTCGCCGCTGACCTTGTCCGTACTATCCGGAAATGAAGTAATTATAAATATGTTCCCGGAATCATCCGATTGGGAAAAAAGCGAAACCGTATCCGCGGAAACATGGCATATTAATTACGGTTTATGGGCTGATGTTTTTATAATTGCTCCAGCAACAGCTAATTCCATCGCAAAAATTGCTTGTGGTATCAGCGATAACTTCCTGCTTTCAACTGTACTTGCATGCCGGTGCCCCGTATTCGTTGCACCTACTATGGATGTGGATATGTATAATAAACCTGTAACACAGGAAAATATCGTTAAACTGAAAAGTCGGGGATACAAAATTATCGAACCGGTTTATGGAGAACTTGCAAGCGGACTTTTTGGTATGGGTAAAATGGCTGAACCCGAAGATATGCTGGAAGAGTTAAAAAAGTTCTTCCTAAAAAAAAAAGACCTTGAAGGAAAAAATATCCTGATTACCGCTGGTCCCACCCTCGAACCTGTCGATGCGGTTAGATATATATCAAATTATTCTTCCGGGAAAATGGGATTCGAAATTGCCAGAGCCGCTTACGATAGGGGAGCCGATGTCACTCTGATTTCAGGACCGACAAATCAAAATTCGGTTCAGGGAATTAAAAGAATAGACGTGAAGACTACTGACCAGATGTTTAATGCCGTTAAATCGAATGTTAAAGGAAAAAATATCGTGATTATGTCTGCCGCAGTGGCTGACTTTAAACCCGTTAATGTACATAAAAATAAAATAAAGAAAGAAGAATCAAATCTTAATATAACTTTCGAAAAAACTACAGATATTCTTAAGCATCTGGGGAAAAATAAAAAGAACTTTTACCTTGTCGGATTTGCTCTTGAAACCGATAATGAACTTGAAAACGCAAGGAAAAAATTTTATGAAAAAAATCTTGACTTGATTGTCCTTAATAATCCTAAAGAAAAAGGCGCCGGCTTCGGAACGGATACGAACATCGTTACTTTGATTGACGAAAAGAAATGCGTAAAATTACCAAAGCTCAGTAAATATGATGTAGGAAATGCCATTCTCGACTATTATTTAAAAAAAATCAGATGAGTTTGTTATGCCGAAAGATATTAATGAAATAATCGATGGCTCTGTTGAATACCTGAAATTTATTGAAAATTTACCTCAGTACAACTTATTTAAGGAAGATATTCCGGAAAGTAAAAATAATATTGCGGAAGATTTCCCTTCCGCTCAGACCGAAGATGATTTTAATATAAATATTTCAATTGTAAAAGATAAACCGGTGGAAAGAAATGTCGCTTACGGATTAATCCGCGAAGAGTGGATGGATTCGGAAAGTATCGATGAACTCGATAAAAAAATTTGCGAGTGCAAAAAATGTCCCCTTTCAAAGACGAGAACTAATTTTGTTTATGGCGCTGGCAATCCGAATGCCGAAGTCGTTGTAGTGGGTGAAGCTCCTGGTAGAGAAGAAGACCTGCAGGGAAAACCCTTTGTAGGAAGAGCCGGCCAGCTTCTTACGGATATATTGAAAGCTATTAACTTCACGCGCGATGAAGTGTATATCTGCAATATTCTGAAGTGCCGTCCGCCTGAAAACAGGAATCCTCTGCCCGAAGAAATATATCATTGCGAACCGTATCTGATGAAACAACTGGAACTCATTAAACCAAAACTGATTCTGGCAGTAGGTACTTTCGCCGGTCAGACACTATTGAAATCGAAGGAACCGCTCGGAAAATTAAGGGGGAGATTTTTTGATTTTAATATAGGTGAAATTAAAGCTAAATTAATGGTAACTTATCACCCTGCGGCTTTACTCAGAAATCCTCACTGGAAAAAGCCGACTTGGGAAGATGTAAAACTTTTTAGAAAAGAGTATGACAAAAATTAGAAAAGGACACAAACAGGAAATCGAAATTTTCGACGACAGATATGAATTCGGAGAAGGTAAAGTTCCCCCAAATGCTATCGAACTCGAATCTTCTATACTCGGCTCGATTTTAATCGATAACGATGTGATAAATGACCTGGTCCAGTTTCTTGATTATACTCATTTCTATAAAAGTGCAAACGGCACAATCTATCAGGCAATGATGAACCTCGAAGGCAGACGCGAACCAATCGATGCGAATACTCTTAAAGAGGAACTGAAAAGAATGAATAAGCTTAGTGAGGTCGGCGGTATAGAATATATTATCGATTTGGCGAATTCAGCTGTTACTTCCGCCAATGCCGAGCATTACGGAAGAATCATTTTCGACAGGTATATTTTAAGAAATTTAATCAGCATATCTTCAAAGGTCGTCGAAAAATGTTTTGACCCTACTATAAATCCCTACGGTCTGCTCGATGAAGCAGAACGTAAGATACTCGATATTTCCGAATCGCTTTCCAAGAAAAAAGTCGTTGCCGTTAAAGATGAAATCGATAAACTCTTTAATGAACTTGCCGATTTAAAAGACAAAGATAAAAAAGGCGTCTCCGGAGTTGCTACGGGATATGACTTGCTCGATGCGAAAACTTCGGGTTTCCAGAAATCGGAATTGATTATCATTGCCGGAAGACCCTCGCACGGAAAAACAGCGCTCGCGATAAATATTGCCAGAAATGCCGCCGTGAATGAGGGGAAAAATGTTGCGATTTTTTCTCTAGAAATGACTACTCGCGAACTCCTTATCAGAATGCTCTCCGGAGAGGCGCGTGTGGATAATACTAAACTGAAAACGGGCAGGGCAACCGAAAACGAATGGAACAGGGTTGCTTCAAATTTCCATAAGCTGAAAACTAATATCTATATTGACGATACCAGTGAATTATCCGTCCTTGAGCTTCGAGCAAAAGCCCGGAGAATCAAACAGGAATTCGGAATTGATATGCTGATTGTCGATTATCTCCAGCTTATTCGCGGCTTAATCTCCCACGAGAGAAGAGACCTCGAAGTCGCTTACGTTTCGAGAAGTCTGAAAGCCCTTGCAAAGGAACTCGATATTCCCGTTGTCGCCTGTGCACAGCTGAATAGGGGAATCGAACAGCGCGGAAAGGAAAAACGTCCTCAGCTCGCCGACCTCAGGGAATCGGGAGCTATCGAACAGGATGCAGACGTCGTCCTATTCGTGCATCGCCCGTTCCTTTCTCAGAAAAACGACCCTACCGACCCGGGTTATGAAGAGCTACGTCTTAAATGTGAATTGACGATAGGTAAACAGAGAAACGGTCCCGCAGGTGAAACTTTCGACCTGATCTTCTTCCCCGAATTCACTAAATTCGAAAATAAAATCAAAAAACCCGATACCTCATTCCCCGAATCCCGCTCCTACGAAGAAGAAACACCGTTTTAATTATAAAAAAACCCGATAAAAATTACCGGGTTATAAAATTTTATTGCAAATTATTATTTAACTATTATTCCTTATAAACCACGGCGCCATATAGATTGATTTTGTGTCCCTGCAAAGATATAATTGTTAGTGATTAACAACGCCCAAACTGACGGAATGATGCTGAAACCTTGATTTATTTGAGTCCAGTTTGACCCGTTATCAGTTGAGAGATAGACGCCATAATTATTGTCTATTCCAGCAAATATTTTAGTTCCGCTTACAGCAAGAGAACCTACACTTCGATTATTCAATGTTGTTTGAGCCCAGCTTATCCCAATATCAGTTGAGAGATAGACGCCACTATCTGTCCCTGCAAATATATTATTTCCGAGTGTTACAAAGGAAAGAATAACTCGATTATTTAATGTAGTTTGAGTCCAGCTCGTGCCGTTATTAATGGAGGAATAGACACCATAACCATCTGTCCCTGCAAATATATAATTTCCAAGTAATACTAGGGAACGAACAGTTCGATTATTCAAAGCAGTCTGGGTCCAGCTTGAACCGTTATCAGTTGAGAGATAGACTCCATTCAAATTTGTTCCCGCAAAAATATTAATTCCACTTATGGTGAGGGACCAAGCATGATTATAATTCAAAGCAGTCTGGGTCCAGCTTGAACCGTTATTTGTGGTGAGATATACACCATTATTCCAAGTCCCCGCAAAAATATTATTTCCGCTCGTGATATAGGAAAGAATAATTTCACCATTCAAACCAGTTTGTGTCCACGTAGTTCCGTTATCTGTGGAAAAATAGACGCCATAACCTGATATACCCACAAATATATTATTCCCAAGTGTCGTAAAAGAATTGACAGTTAGATTATTTCCCATCCCGTTCGACATTTGTACCCATTGTGAGGTCGGAATCTGTATGCGATTATAAGATACGGTTATTCCCCACGATTTAATAACTCCTGTTCTGTTGCTTACAAAACTGTTGATTATCAATGTCCATTGACCGTTTATATTTTGTCCGTTGAAAATGGAGAGCGGCCTGTATGGTTTGAAAGTTCCCGTGTAATCCCCGCTGCCCGTGTTTATACTGTTCTGTGCCGCATCACTGAATATTGTCCCGATGAAATTATTACCTGCATTCGTGAGCTGATATACTAATGTGTCCGTTATTCCGTTGTGAACCAGGAATATTTCAAGCTGTGTTGCCGTTATCCCTAATATTTCATCGAGTGCAAACGTCATCGAGGTTATGTTTCCCGATGAATCGACATTAATTATATCTTGGTTTAATCCTGTGTTTATTTGTACGGGCGGTGTGGTCTTTACGAAAGTATTCGTTACTGTTGTTGTTGTCCCGCTGTTTCCAGACTCGACCGGATTATCCTTATTGCAACCCGTATAAAAAAATAAAATGTATATCCCTAAAAGAATAAAAATTATTTTTTTCATAATGTTTATATTTTGAAATTTAAAATATTTTTTGATAAATAAATTATTTAGTAAAAATTATAATTTTAATGTATAATGAAATTGAACATTATAAAATTAATTGTTATTAGTTTTAATCTGTCCTTTAATGCTTTTATACTAATAAAAATCTTTACAAAAGGTTTCCTATTGCAGAGTCACTCTTCAAATAAATAATAGGTAGTCAAAAGTGTCCGAAAAATAATTTTTTTGAAGTGTGGAGTGTAATTTCAAGAATGTGAAGTGTTCCGGAAAATTATTTTTTTTAAAATTTATAAAGTTGTTTTCCAATGTTCTGAATAACCCGTTTGTCTCTGAAAGGTGACTCATTTTTTTACTCCGGAAAATGGTGTTTGAGTAAAATAACTTTTATATATTATCCCATATTTTGGAACTTCTAAAATTTATTTCATTATTTTTGCAAAATCAAGTATATTTTAATAAAAAATAATAAGCAAAACACTGATTTTATCACAATTTAATGGTATCAAAAACCTGATTTCTTAAAATTAATTAAACCGCTGTGCTTAATCCTTTTGAATAATATCAGAGTAAATGTATAATAATCATTTATCATTATCTTTCCCCTCTTGACATTTATATTTAAATACCATATATTATTATGGCTGTTCTTTCGAATAAATATTCTGAAAATATTGTTGACGCTTTCGATGATTATATCATCAGAAACATCGGGAAACACACGGGAAACGCTCGTATATCGATAAATTATTGTAAAAATAATTAATAAAAATTGCGGGAAACAATATTGCAACAGGACAACGTTTCCGTTATGCGATGTATCGGAATAACAATAATTTAAAATTAAAAAATCGGGAAACGTTTCCGGTGATGGATTTGAATCACAAATTAACCCTGAAATACTTCCATTCTTTCAATTCTTTCGCCCCGAGCTTCTCGTAAAATCTTATGGCATTTTTGTTCCAGTCCAGTACGTGCCATTCCATACGTCCGCATTTGTTTTTCTTTGCCTCTTGTAAAAGTCTATTGTAAAAAATTTTTCCAATGCCTTCGCCCCTGTAACTTTTTGAAATGTATATGTCTTCGAGGTATAAAGTCTTTTTTGCAAGGAATGTCGAATATGTGAAAAAATAAAATGCATAACCGATTAATTCTTTCCCGCACTCCGCAACCAGTACTTTTATCGGGGAATTTTTCCTGTATATGTCTTTTATTAGGTTTCCTGTTGCTTTTTTATCGGGCGGGGCGAGCTTCTCGAAATCCGCAAGCTCTGTAATCAGTCTGATGATGTCCCGTGAATCTTTTCTTGACGCTTTTCTAATTTTAATATTCATTTTATATCATTATTATTATTAATAAATTGAATCAAATTTAAAATTATATGAAAAGAAATTACATCGTAATATCTCTAATATTTTTCTTCTTTGCAATATTCTTTTTCAGTAGCGCCGCTTTCGATAACCTGGATGACTATGAAGAGAAACTGGTGAAGAAAAAACTTGCCTCCTTCGATGAATCGCTGAAAAGTGAACCCATAAAAAAAATCATCGAAACTGTAGGGCTTAGCTTTCTCGGAACGGAATACGTTTCGGGAACGCTTGATGAGGATGTGTACAGCGAAAAACTCGTAATAAAAATTTCAGGTCTGGATTGCGTTACATTCGTTGAAAATACTCTGGCTGTCTCGAGGACAATTCAGTCGGGCTCGCAGTCTTTGGAAGATTTTAAGGATGAACTGCGGACTATCAGATACAGAGACGGGAAAATCGAAGGCTATACATCCCGGCTTCATTATTTCTCTGACTGGATTTATGATAACGAGAAAAAAGGTCTGGTGAAAGATATTACTAAGAAAATCGGGGGAGTGCCGTATAATAAAAAAATTAATTTTATGTCCTCCCACCGCAGCTCGTATAAACAACTGAATATCGATGACGGTGAATCGCTGTCCGTGATTAAAGCAATTGAAAATGAAATTAATAACCGCGATTTGTACTATATTCCTAAAAATGAGGTAGATACTTATTACGACGCCCTGCAGACCGGCGATATTATCGCCACCACTACGGAAATAAAAGGGCTCGATGTTACTCACACGGGATATGTATATAAGAAAAAAGGAAAGACGTATTTCCTCCACGCATCTCTGAGCGCTTCGGAAGTGATAGTATCAAAGGAAGAATTGAAATCTTATTTGAAAAAAGATAAAAAGAAAACAGGAATAATGGTCTGCAGACCATATGACGTGAATTAAAAAATGCAGGACAATACAATTACAATCTTAATACTGACAATTTTATTTTACCTGATTGGCTCGATTCCAACCGCTTATCTGGTTTTAAGACTGTTCCTTAAAAAGGATATTACACGCGAAGGCTCCGGAAATGTCGGGGCAATGAATAGCTATGAAGTGTCCGGCTCGAAATTAACGGGAGTTCTGGTATTCATTATTGATTTTCTGAAGGGACTCTTGCCAACGATTATTCTTTTGATATTTCTTCAATATGATTTTGAATTTGCTATACTGCCTTTGCTCGCAATTGTAACCGGACATAACTTCTCGGTTTGGATAAAATTCAAAGGCGGCAGGGGACTTGCCACCGCCGCAGGAATCCTTGCGGTTTTGAATTTCTGGACTGTGATAATATGGTGCGTATTGTATGCCTTAACTTATCTGATTAAAAAAAATGTCCATATCGGCAATATTGTGGCAACTATTCTGTTACCGATTGTGTTATTAGTATTGAATTCACAGGGATTAAAGTGCTTTCAATACAGTAAAACATCCGCAGGCCTTTTTATTATATTCTGCTCGTTAATTTGTTTTCTGATTGTTTTGAAACATATTTCCCCAATTTTAAGTATAATTAGAAAATCGAAATGAGTAAAAATCCGATTATTAAAGATATATCTGAATTGAATGAAATGTCCCGCCAAATCAGAAGGGATATTATTAATATGCTGTTGATAGCGAAATCAGGTCATTCCGGCGGTCCGCTCGGATTGGCAGATATTTTTACAGCTTTGTATTTCAACAAACTGAATATTGACAATGAAGCCCCGTATAAAGATGACAGGGATTATTTTTTCCTGTCCATCGGTCACGTCGCTCCGGTATGGTATGCCACGCTTGCCCGCAGAGGATATATTGAACTTGATGAACTAAAAACATTAAGGAAAGTGAACGGGAGATTACAGGGACATCCTGCCCCTTTAAAGACACACGGTTTACCGGGAATTGAAATTGCATCCGGCTCTCTAGGACAGGGCTTGTCCGTTGCAGTTGGAACTGCTATCGGTCTGAAGCTCGATGATAAACCAAATCGCGTCTATTGTATTAACGGAGACGGTGAGCTTCAGGAAGGGCAAATATGGGAAGCAGTAATGACGGCCGCTCACCATAAAACTGATAACCTGACTATGATAGTTGACTATAACGACTGCCAGATAGACGGAAGAGTCCACAATGTAATGAATCTTAATCCTCTGAAAGAAAAATTTATTTCGTTCGGCTGGGAGGCATTCGAAACAGACGGACACAATATGAATGAGATTTTAAGCGTATTGGATAAAGCAAAAAATGTTGTAGGCAAACCATCGGTGATAATAGCTCATACATATATGGGATATGGAGTATCGTTTATGAAAGATGACCATCGTTGGCACGGTGTTCCTCCGAATCCCGAACAGGGAAAAATTGCTTTGGAAGAGTTAGCTCCGACAAAATACGGAGATTTTGTTTAATAAATATATTTTATAAAAAATAATTATTAATGCAATGTGCAAACTGAAAATTATAATCCGGTCCGTATTGTTTGTTAGTCTTATATCATTTGCGCTCTCCTGTTCCGCCCCGACTGATTTAAATAACTGGAGGGATGCATCTTATACGAAGAAATTTAATAAGGTTCTGATAGTCGCATTGATAAAAGATATGGAATTCAGAAAAGCATACGAAGGCTATGTTTCACAGGCTTTTATAGATGAGGGATTAACGGCAAAAGGTAGCCTGAATCTGCTCCCTTATGACAGTAAAATTTCAAAGGCAGATCTGGAAAAAGTTTTGGTAGATGGTAAATACGACGGATTGATGTTGATGAAATATCAGGGTACAAAAGAAGGTGAAAGAATATATAATTACTATGACTATTATGAAAGCTGGTACTCATCCCCCGTCTATATTGAAAAGTACAAAACCGTGATGATGGAATCAGCACTTTTTTCGGTCGAAAAGAAAAAGCTTGTCTGGGTAGGCGAATCGAAAACCAGGTATGCTTATAGCTCGGATATACTGGCTCAGTCTGTTGCAACCGAGATTATTGCGAATCTTAAAGGAGAGAATCTTATTAAATAATTTTAATGAAAGATGCATTCCTGAATTCAGGAATGCATCTTTTTGTTAATTAAATATTATTTAATGAGCATCATTTTCTTTATACTTGAAAATTCTCCCGAAGTGATTTTGTAAAAATAAATACCGGAGGAAAGATTTGATGCATCAAAATCCAGAATATAGTTTCCTGCCGTTTTAACCTCGTTTACTAATGTTACAATCTCTTTACCGAGAATATCATAAACGGTCAATTTAACAAGACCGTTTTTCGGTATGCTGTAGGAAATTGTGGTTGATGGATTAAACGGATTCGGATAATTTTGATTCAGCACGAATTCTTTCGGTGTCTGATTTTGATTTCCGATTCCTGTAATGGTTCCCGAACAACCTGCTGCCGACCATACGTTTTGTGGTCCGGACTCACTGTAAAGGATATAGCAGCTGTCATTATTGATGAATCTGAAACCCGGTTTTGAACCTTGTGTCCCGGATAAAATCGATGCTGAGTTCATTTTGTATATATGGGAAGTACTGCCTGAAGATGTTACACTGACAAGATGAGCGCTGTCGGTTGCAGCCAGTGTATTAAATGAAAAATAATGTGTATTACCGTTTCTTTTCCCGACAATATCGGGTTGATAATTTGTGTTTGCGTTACTGCCCCACAAAATACTTTGTGAAACAGAATTGAAATTGCCGAAATTTGTGGTTCGGAAGTATTTTATGTTTCTATTGCTTCCGTTGTATTGATTAAATACACAAATTACAGAGCCGTTTGAATTACCGTTTGAAGACAATCTTGCGGATAATTTTCGGGCTGTTGATTCAGAACCGGCTTGATAATGTCCGGCAATTGGTGCATTTCCGTTCCCATCGCATTTAGCAAAAAATATTCTCGTACTGTCTGGGACTCCCGAAAATGATACGACCAAAGAATCGGTCGTATTTTTAAAAAATGCTATATCAGAATACAAAGTCCTGATATAATTTCCTGCTGAACTGTACCACCAGAATTTTGTGGGCAAATATGAGAAAGTTGGTGTTGTAGAAATATAAGGACTTATTACCCTTGCATATTTTTGTGTGTTGAAGTGGTTACCGGAACCATCGGTTGAATCAAATGAGCAAACAAAATACATCCATGCAGAACTTGGCCAAACAACATTGTCCGATGTTAATCTGATACCGTAATATCTGTGATTGGAATTATTCCCCGGCCAGGATAAAGCCCATAGGGAACCTGCAAAACTGGTGATATTAAGATTAAAACCACCCGTAAACCAGTTTCCTGTTCCTCCCGAAGATCTTAAACCATATACTCCCCATAAATATTTATTCCCGGTCGTATTTTCAATAATCTCTATATCAAGATCATCAAAATTTACTTTGTCCGTACCACCAAGCCAAATATTTGCGTAAAGGGTATATGAAATCCCGCCATTGTTAGAATATAGGACTCTTAGGGAATCCGGGGAGGAAGAATTTGCAGAAAATGCATATACTACCCAGATTCTTCCCGCATTTACCCCGACCTGCTCAGTAAAAGTAGCCAGAGCTTTTATTATTGCACTTGAACTGAAAATTCTTGTGTTTGAAAAATTATCCGGTTGAATAAACGGAGGATTGTTTGATGCTTGTACAATTCCACCTCCATAATATTCAGCAGGTCTTACGGTATTCCCATTGTATTTGCTGAGTTGCTGATTTAATTCTTCAATTTTGGTTGAATTGTCGCTGTTTTCCATTCTAAGAGATTTTATTTGGTCTTCCAAATAAATTTGTTCCTGTGATTTTGTCTGCATCTGTGGTACTCCGGAAACGTCATTATATTTGTGTGTATTGTTTCCTTTGTAAAGATTTGGTTCCGGATTTGTGTACTCTGTTTCCTGAGCAGACAGGTTGAATGTAAAGATAAGTAGTAATACTAGTGCAGATAAGATGTGTTTCATTTTGTTCCTTCCTTTTTTTTAATTAAAAAAAATCAATATCTATGTCTATAGTTAAAACACTTGACAAAATTTTTTAATTATTTTTAAGCTCCCCTCCTTAGGGAACGAAAATCAAAACTCCATAAAACTTAGTATTCAGAACTAACTGTTGAATTTTTAAAACAATCTGGATATTAAATTAGTTTCAACATTTTGTTAATACCTGTAATTTCTATTTTGCCGGAACTGAGAATAATGGTGTTTATCTTACAAAAAACTATGGTGTAAATTGGTTTAATAGAAATCAGGGATTCGGTAATATTCTGTCTGTTTCATCGTTATTGATATATAATAATTATATTTTTGCAGGAACATGGGGCTATTCCGTTTGGCGTCAATTACTTTCGGAAACACTGAATGAAAATGGTATTTCTTCGATAATACCCATAAATTGTTCACTATCTCAAAATTATCCAAATCCTTTTAATCCTGTTACTCGTATAGATTTAGATATTTCAAAAATGGGATTTGTGAGTCTGAGGGTTTATGATATACTTGGCAAGGAAGTACAATCGCTTGTGAATGAAGAAAAGCAAGCAGGTTCGTATGCGATAGATTTCGACGCAACTGATTTAACAAGCGGAGTGTATTTTTATAGATTAGAAACGGATGGATTTTCTGATGTGAAGAAGATGATTTTAATAAAATAGCAAATCATCAACAAGATAAAATAATAAGCAATAAAAAAAAGGAGATTTTTTGTCTCCTTTTTTAATAAAAATCTGATATTATAGTTTTATTTTCTCTGGAACTTTTCATCTTCAAGCGTGAAGACAAGGGAAATCCTGTGAGTATTTCCAAGATTCTCATCACCGTCGAATTTTACAAATGAATAATCAATATTTATCTTCGGAATTTTTATTCCCGCGCCCAAAGTTAGATTTCCGATATCGTTGTATCCGCCCCTGATACTGAAAAGATTCTGGAATGTATATTCGGCACCGGCATGTATATCGAATGAAACCGGACCTAAATGAGCATTTGATGAAGATTGTCTGTTTTCAAATCTTACATCGAAATCCAGTGCCGGAGTTAATACACCTTTCCAAACATTAATCATATATCCAGCCCCGAGTTTTGCAGTAGGAGTAATGACTTCCTTTTTACCGGTCGACCATGTAAGATAAGTTGTCGTTATATCCATAAGGTTTGCACCGAGTAATATCTTGTTCATTAATGTATATGAGGCACCTACATCGAAACCGAGCCCCCAGGCGGATTCTTCAGCAATATTTCTCCTGATTATTTTTAAATTTGCTCCGTAAGAAAAATTATCCGAATGTCTTTTTGAATAAGTCAGATAGAATGCATAATCCGAAGTGTTGAATTTTGTAATTTTATCCGGGTCTAGCCTTTCTCCCGGGTCCAGAATTCCGTTACCGTTCAAATCTATTAATGCATTACGCGTATCCGAAATATCATCAACTCCCATTATAATTGCACTAATTCCCAATGAGGCATTTTTACCGAAAGGAATACCAACCGAGCCATAGTTATAATTAATTAAATTACCAAATCTGGCATCGTGCATCAAAGAAAATTGCGGATAATTAATTTTTGACAGCAGTGCAGGATTCCAGTATCCTGCAGTAACATCATTAGCTAATGCTACGAATGCGCCGCCCATTCCAAGAGGTCTTCCCCCTACACCGATTGCCAGGAATTCCCCTGCATATTTATTTCCACTACCTTGTCCAAATGCGCTTGAATACACCAATGAGGTGATTACGAAGATTAGGATTTGTTTTAATTTCATTGCTAATATTTTAATTTATACAATATAAAAAAATTGTATAAATCTGTAATAATAATTCCTTTCTTATTTTCATAATAATGTTCAATATTACCAATTAAATCAATACTAAAATTACAGTCGAAAATAACTGAAAAATAGACTTCATTTTTAATATTGAAAATTAATGTTTCAGTATTAAGCACGAAACGGTATAATTGTAAAGGATTTAAATTATGGAATAGGATTTTTTAATTAATATAAAATTCACAATAAATTCATTATTTTATAACAGTTAGAGAATTATATTATTGTACAATAAATGTCTTTTACTTCACTTCAATTTTTAGGATTTCTGCCAATTGTAGTTTCATTGTATTTCATTGTCCCGCAAAGATTCAGGTGGCTTATTTTGCTTATATCAAGCTATTATTTTTATATTGCGGGTCTTGCGATAAATTCTTTTTACATGATAATTCTCATTCTAGTTACTGTTCTTAGCTATCTGTTGGCTAAAATAATTTATAAAACGGAATCAAAGAAGAAGAAAAAGTTTATACTACTTATTGGCAGTATTATATTTCTCGGTTCACTTTTATTTTTCAAATATCTCAATTTTTTTAATGAAAACATAAGAGACTTTTTAAATATTTTCAAAATTTCAGCAAATATACCATCAATTAAACTGATTGTTCCTTTGGGAATATCTTTTTATACTTTTCAGATAGTTAGTTATTTGATTGATGTTTATAATGAAAAAACAGAACCAATAAGACATTTTGGAGTTTATGCCGCGGGAGTATCTTTTTTTCCGAAACTTATTTCAGGACCTATCGAAAGGAGCCCTGGATTTTACAAACAGTTAATAATAAGAAATGAAATTGAATATAATAGGATAATAGATGGTGTAAAACTTTTTATATGGGGATTATTTAAAAAAGTTGTAATCGCTGACCGTATTGCCTATGCAGTAAATCTTGTCTTTGATCATCCTGAAAATTATCACGGTTTTTCAATACTTTTTGCTGTAATTATGTTTACTATTCAGATTTATGCAGATTTTTCCGGATATACAGATATGGCTATCGGGATATCAAGGATATTTGGAATAAAGTTGTCTGAAAATTTTGACCGTCCTTATTTATCAGGTTCAATAACCGAATTCTGGAGAAAATGGCATATCACACTGTCTTTTTGGTTAAGGGATTACGTCTTTCTTCCGCTTGCATATTCTTTTACTAGGAAAATAATGAAATCAAGGCTTAAAATTAAACCCGAAGTTTTATCTTATGTAGCTGCGATGTTAATTACAATGTTCATTTGCGGACTGTGGCATGGTGCAAAATGGACATTCATTTTTTGGGGATTGATACATGGAATATATCTTGCAATTGGATTCCTGCTGAAAAAACCAAGAAAAAAACTTTATAAGAAAATAAATTTAAATAAAACCTTAATGAAATATTCAGGTATTTTTATATGTTTTATTCTGGTTTCTTTTGCCTGGATGTTTTTTAGATTAAATGCTATGACTGATTTTGGTGTAATGATGAAAAATATTTTTGACTTTGGCAATTCAGTTAGCTTTTTAAAATTATTTGATAAAAACGCTGATTTTTATGTATCAATAATATCAATATTCATAATATTTGTGGTTGAATTTGTTCAGACTCATAAGGAAAAAAATGGAGAAGATTTTTCCTTGATAAAAATTTTAAATATTCCTTTTGTATTTATCCTTTTGTTATCAATATTCGTATTCGGGAAATTCGAGCAACTGGATTTTCTTTATTTTAATTTTTAAAAGATGAGCAAAAAAAATAAAATTACAAAAATAATTATCAATATATTCGGTCTTATTTCTTTATACCTGTTTATTATTCTGAGGTTCAACGGTGAGCCAGAACATCTGCTCGATAGTGAATTTTTTAAAGCTTATAAAAATTATGAATACGGTGATTTATATTTTTTGAATTATATTGATAACTTTAGAATCCCAACACCACCTCTTGAAAAAGAATATTTTGACTCAGAACCTAAAACAGAGATAAATGATGCGGAAATTCTGATTTTTGGAGACAGTTTCTTTGCCGTTGATGCGAGAGTGAAAAATGTCCCCGGCAGAATTACCGAGACACTTAAAAAAAAGGTTTTTTTTATAAGATCAAACGATGTACTTTCTGTATTGGAAATGAATAAGTATGTGAAAAAAGACAGGAAATACCTTATCCTTGAGTCGGTTGAAAGAAATATCCCAGAGTTGCTTGCTGGGAGACATAATATAATGATACAGAAAAAAAGCACTATTAATGACATCATTGAAATAGTAAAAAAGGTCAATCTTGAACAAAGATATACTTACATCTTACAAAGGGGTTTTTTAACGCATTATATGTATAAAAAACTGGCAACTCTGAAATTTAATTTATTCGGATATATTACTTCATTAACCCCTGTTTACAAGAAAGAACCACCGTGGCTTTTTTATTGTCAGGAAGTGGATGATAGAAAAACAAGCTTTTATTATAAATTTACTGATGAAGAAATAACAACTATCTGTGATAATTTACTAGAATTAAATAATCAATTAATAGAGAAGTATAATATTGATCTTATTTTTCTACCGATACCAAATAAATATACTATTTATCATAAATTGTTAAATAATGATGAATATAATAATTTTCTTCCTAAAATTTATTCCGAAATGATAAAAAGAAATGTAAAAGTATGTAATATATATGATTCATTTATAAATTCGGAAAAAGAATTATATTATCCTACCGATACGCACTGGAATGAAGAAGGTATAAAAATTACTGTCTCACAGTTATTGAGAATCATAGATTTTGAAAATAAATAATTACTTTTAAAAATTTATTACCTTACATTCTATTTTAATATTGTCACTTAAAGATTTGCACATATCCAAAGCATTTTTAGGCTCGGCTATAAGAAAATCAATTCCTTCCTTCTTATTCAATATTACCGGCATACGGTTATGTATTTTTTCCATAAAAGAGTTGGGTCCCGTAGTAATCATTGATACATAATAATAACCCTCCATTTTTAGAAAGATTGAAGGAATAAAAAAGAAATCCTCTTCTGGTAAGAATATTTTGTGAGGTATTTTCTTTTTATTAATTTCTTTCCATTCATAAAAAGCAGTGGCAGGTAAAAGACATCTGCTTTTAAAAAATAATTGTGTCCAGTA
>CAZCSV010000011.1:26822-35128 GCA_964501535.1 uncultured Ignavibacteriaceae bacterium
TAAAACACAAAGTATTTTAAAAAAAAATTTTTTAACAAAACGTTTTAAATTATAAATTTAATAACGGTATTAAAAAATATTTGTAATTTCTTTGCTCTATCAAACTGAATTCCCCAAAAATAATTCTTTAATTTAAAGGTCTCCTTATCTTTTAAGACAGACATTACTAAATTCGCAGGTGCAATATTTTCTTTTTTTAGTTCATTATCGTCTTCGAGTATATAATCCCCTTTAAAATCTTTACTCAGTTTTTCTATTATACTGAAACCGGTTTCTTTATTTTCAAATCGTGAGCACATAGAAAGTTATAATTAGTTAATTTATTACATAGTAATCTAATAATTAAATTTTTATATTTAAAGATTAAAATGAATTTTTTTTATGAGATTAACGAAATTTTTTCTTCCTACTTTAAAAGAGGATCCTGTAGATGCGGTTGTTATATCGCATAAATTAATGTTACGTTCAGGTATGATAAGACAACTAACATCAGGTGTATATTCTTATCTTCCGCTAGGTTTGAGAGTTTTTAAGAAAATTGAGGAAATAATTAGGGAAGAAATGAATAATATCGGAGGCAATGAATTTCTGTTACCTGCTCTATCGCCAAACGAACTTTGGGCTCAAACAGGCAGGCTTGATGATTATGGAGATACAATGTTCAGAATCAAGAATAGAGAATTAGTACTTGCTCCGACACATGAAGAAGTATTTACTTCAATTGCAAAACCGAATTTGATATCCTATAAAGACCTTCCGGTAATGTGGTATCAGATACAAACAAAATTCAGAAATGAAGCCCGTCCGCGATCAGGAGTATTAAGAGGAAGACAATTTACCATGAAAGATGCATATTCATTTGACTTGGATGAAAATGGATTGGATATTTCTTATAATTTTCAGGATAAAGCATATAGAAACATCTTTACCCGTTGTGGTCTGAAATTCTTTTCTGTTAAAGCATTTAGCGGTGCTATGGGCGGAAGCGATTCTGAGGAATTTATGGTTGAATCAGATGCAGGAGAAGATGTTGTCGCTATAACGGCAGATGGAGGCTATTCATCCAATATTGAAGTCGCAGTTTCTTTTAAAGAGGGAGTTGGCAGAAAAAATTCTGATTTGATTTCCGAACCGTTTCATACACCTAATATAAAATCAATAGAGGAACTTGCAGGATTTTTAGGGATTAAGGATAAATCTCGACTTGCTAAATCGAGAGTTTTTGTGAATCCTGCAAAAACGGAAAACGATAAAAACGAATATATTCTTGCTTTAGTATGCGGTGATGACGAAGTAAATGAGACCAAGCTTCAGAATTTATTCGGTCAGAATATACGACCGGGGCATCCGGAAGAATTAGCTGAAATAACTGGTGCAGATGCAGGTTCGATTGGCCCAATTGGTTTAAAAAATAAGGATGTGAAAATAATTGCAGATTTATTATTGAAAGACGCTAACGAATTAATCAGCGGAGCAAATAAAAATGATTATCATATGAAAAATATTGATTTGAAAAGAGATGTTAAAAATATTGAATATTTTGATTTGAGGGTTGTTAAAAACGGGGAATTTACGATGGACAAAAAACAAAGAATTAAAATTACGAAGGCAATTGAGGTTGGACATATATTTAAACTTGGAACCAAATATGCGGAAGCTCTTCACGCATATTATCTCGATAAAGAAGGAATTGAACATCCGATAGTAATGGGTAGTTATGGAATAGGTGTTGAAAGAATTGCCGCTGCATATATTGAACAGAATTTCGATGAAAAAGGAATAATTTGGGGAGGAGAAATTGCGCCTTTTAAAATTCATTTAATTTGCGCTAACGGTCAAAATGATATGCTTGTGAAGGAAACAGATAAGATTTACGAAATGCTTGATAAAGAAAAGAAAATTGAAGTATTATATGATGACAGAAAGGATGTCAGGCCTGGATTTAAATTTAATGATGCGGATTTAATAGGAGTGCCGATTCAAATAATAATTGGCGAGAAAAATTTTAAAAACGGGAATATTGAAATAAAGATAAGAAGATCAGGCGAAAGAATTATAGTACCTAAGACAAATTTTCTTAGTAAAATTTTTGAACTTGTAAATGAATATTAAAAAGATATTAGAAAGAAAATATGTCTTAGCTTCTCGTTCTGAACGAAGGAAAAAGCTGCTTAAACAGATAGGTCTTAATTTCATTGTGAAAGATAGTAATATTGACGAAATTAACTGTAATGGATATCATCCGATAAAATTGGTGAAATTAAATTCTCAAAATAAAACCAGAAAAATTGCCGGGAAATATAAAAATGAAATTGTGATTGGAGCCGATACAATAGTTGTTCTGGATAAAGAAATATTGGGAAAGCCAAGAAATAAAAAAGAGGCAATATCATTTCTAAAAAAACTTAGTGATAAAAAACATTTTGTGTTTACAGGCTTTTTCTTAATTGATACAAAAAATTTCAAAGAAATTTTTGGCTATGAGAAGACTTCAGTCTTTTTCAGAAAATTAACTTCAAGTGAAATTGAATATTATGTAGAAAATCACAGGCCGTTTGATAAGGCAGGTTCATATGGTATTCAGGATGATTTTGGCTGTCTATTCATTGAAAAAATTAAAGGTGATTATTATAATGTAGTCGGTTTGCCGTTAGTTAAGTTATTCATTTCGCTTCAAAATTTGCTTACATAATAATTATTCAAACATTTATTGTTCAAGAAATATAAGAAGAAAATATTAATTTCCATTGCAATCGGGGCTTTAATATACCTTGCGTTCAGTATTTACGCGGATTTTGATAAACTGATATCTGCTTTTATAAGTTTTAATTGGTTATGGCTTCCCGTTATTCTAAGTCTATCTTTTCTGAATTACATTTTTCGATTTTTCAAATGGCAATATTATGTGAATATTTTAAATATTAAATTAACTTATAAAGTAAGTTTTCTGATATTTCTATCGGCTTTTACAATGAGTGTTACCCCTGGAAAAATGGGAGAAGTACTAAAGTCATACTTATTAAAAGAAGAAAATGGAACACCTATAAGCAAATCTGCTCCTATTGTACTTGCCGAAAGGCTTACGGATTTTTTATCTATTATTTTATTGTGCCTAATAGGATCGATAGTCTTTAATTACGGTCAGATTTTAATATTAATTATCGGTCTGTTCTTCATTTTTACAGTTGCAATTTTAAGTATGAAAAATGTTTCACTGAAGATAATTGGTTTTTTTGAAAAGATTAGTTTTTTAAAGAAACACATTGAAAAAATTCATGCTGCTTATAATAGTGTTTATGTTATGATGAGCTTAAAACATTTAACGGTTGCAACATTAATTAGTGTAGTATCCTGGTTCTTTGAATGCATAGGATTTTATCTGGTGATAAATATTTTTTCTGAGTCGAGCGGATTACAAATTAATTTATTATCTGCAACATTTATTTATGCATTCTCAACATTAATTGGGGCAATTGCTATGTTACCCGGAGGTGTCGGTTTAACAGAAGCGTCACTGACAGGTTTACTGGTTTTTTCGAAAATATCAGTGGATATTTCCGTTGCATCTACAATAATTATTAGACTTGCAACTTTATGGTTTGCTGTATTCGTAGGGATAATTGCAATTTTTATTTATCAGAAGTTAAAGGATAGGAAAATAGAGAATATTAACTTTTTGAATTAATCAATAAAAATAACTTGAACTTGATACTAATATACAATAATTTAATTGTTTAGAAAATTTTATGAAAGTACAAAAAAACAGAAAAATACGTGTTATTATAGGAAAAGTTGGTTTGGATGGACATGACAGAGGTGCGAAAGTAATTGCTTCTGCATTAAGGGATAATGGGATAGAAGTAATTTATTTGGGGTTAAGGCAAACACCTGAATCTGTAGTGGAAACTGCAATTCAGGAAGATGCTGACGCTATTGGTATAAGTATTTTAAGCGGTGCACATATGACTATATTACCAAAAATCAAGAAATTAATGGAAGAAAAAGGTCTTGATGACGTTATTTTATTCGGTGGTGGAATCATCCCTGAAAAAGATATTGAAGAACTTAATAAACTGCGAATTGGTAAATTGTTTACTCCCGGAGCTTCTACGAACGAAATTGTTGAATATATTAAAAATACTGTAAAAAGAAGTTAGATAATATAAAAGAATAAACTTTATGAATAATTTCCCGGAAATTAAATTTGGTACTGACGGTTGGAGGGCAATAATAGCTGATACATATACTTTTGAAAATGTAAGAAGAGTCTCTCTTGCTACTGCGAAGGTTTTTAAAAATCATCCTAAAATTAAAAATGGGATAGTAATTGGATATGATACACGCTTCTTATCGAAGGAATTTGCTGTCTCAGCTGCTGAAATTTTTGGCAGTGAAGGGGTTAAAGTTTTTTTAACTGATTCTTTCGTTACAACTCCTGCCGTTTCACTCCTCACAAAAGACAAAAATCTTGCCTATGGTGTAGTTATAACTGCTTCTCACAATCCTTACATGTATAATGGTTTTAAGCTTAAAGACGAGTTCGGAGGTTCAATGAGTCCAGATGAAATCACAAAAGTAGAAGCAGAACTGAAAAATGTTGGTGAAGTTAAAGGTTTTAAAAAACTTGATTGTCTGTTGAATGAAAAGATAGTTGAGTATATAGACGGGAGAAAGTATTATATTGAGAACTTAAAGAAAAAAATTGATATAAATCTTGTAAAAAACAATAATTTGAAGATACTGTATGAGACAATGTATGGAACTGGGCAAAATACATTAAGTGAGATTATTAATATTGAACAATTGCATGCAGAATTTAATCCTTCTTTCGGTGGTGGTGCACCAGAACCCGTTGAAAAAAATCTTAAAGAAGCATTGGGTAAAATGAGGGATGGAAAATATGATATCGGAATAGTGACCGATGGAGATGCAGACCGGATAGCTATCATAGACGAGAGTGGTAAATTTTTGGATGCCCAAAAGACATTTGCGTTACTATTGAAATATCTGCACTTTTACAAAGGCTGGACTGGTAAGGTTGTTAGAGGATATTCGACCAGCGATTTAATAAAAAAATATTGCGAAAAATATAATCTACAACTTGAAACTGTGCCAATCGGTTTTAAGCATATTTCGAAACTGATGATTTCTGATGATGTTTTGATTGGTGCGGAGGAAAGCGGAGGAATAGGTATAAAAGGTCATCTCCCTGAAAGGGACGGTGTTTTTAACGGATTGTTATACCTCGAAATGATTGCTAAAACAGGAAAAAGCATTAGCCAATTGAAAAAAGATTTGGAAAATGAATTTGGTATTTATTTTTACAAGAGAATTGATGTGCACACCACAGAAAGCTTAAAACAAAATACTCTTTCGAAATGCGAGCAAATGAGAATTGGAGATAAAATAGGTTTTAAAAAAATTCTTGAAATAGGAAATCTCGATGGATATAAATACAGCTTTGAAAACGGATGGATAATAATAAGGGCATCGGGTACAGAACCCTTATTGAGATTTTATTGCGAAACTAACGGAATTGATGAAACTCAAAAAGTATTGGAAGATACAATTAAAAGTTTTAAATTATAAAAGTATGAAAAAAAATCTAGAGATATTATTTATATTAATATCTGTATTATTTCTCTGTAATGATGTTTTTTCTCAGGTTAAAGATGCGACAAATCAATATCAGCTGAATAAGTCAAGTATTCCTAATATAAATGCAGATGCAACCCAATTATTAAATAATATTCAAGAACCTGTGCTTACATCCACAACACCTGTTGAAGGTGTTGTGGATCCGGAAAAATACATAGTGGGACAAGGGGACATTTTTAATTTAGGACTTTATGGTTACCTTAACCAGGTAATTCCTTTAACGGTTTCCCTCGAAGGTACTATCATTGTTCCTACAGTAGGTGAAATAGAGGTCAACGGATTGACATTAAAGAGAGCAAAAGATAAAGTGATTAACACAGTAAAAAAAAGATATTATTCAAGCGATGTAAGTTTTACACTTGCTCAACCTAGAACTTTTTTAATACAAGTAGCAGGATTGACTCAAGGTACTTATAAGTCCACAAGTCTCACTCGTCCATCACAAATAATTTCTTTGATATTGTTTGATACATTGAATTATCAAAGGAAAATTGAGGAGAAGAAATATGGTGAGTTTATACCGCAATATTCTTTTAGAAATATTGAGTTATTAAGAAAAGACGGTTCTACAGTTAGGATTGATTTTTATAAATTTTTTAGCACGAAGGAAGATAAGTATAATCCTTTTTTAAAAGAAGGGGATTTACTTAAAATTCCGAATTTGGAATTAAATAAGAATTGCATTACCGTTAATGGTGCAGTTCAGTTACAGGGAGATTATGAGTATTCTGATGATGATGACCTCGAAACTGTAATCGGATTGGGAAGAGGTTTTGATCCAAACGCAGAACCTGACAGTATTATAGTATATAGACCTACTGATTTTGCGAAAAGTTTTGATGTTTATTATTTATCGTATGATAAGGATAAGAATTTCAAGATAAAAGTTTTTGATCGGGTATTTGTAAAATACAAATATGATTTTAAAAGAATGGTTTCTGTTAAAGTGTTGGGTGAGGTACTACGACCGGGTATCTATCCGATTACATTTAAGAATACAAGGTTAAAGGATGTTATTGAAATGGCTGGAGGTTTTACTAAAAATGCTTATTTACCTTTATGTATAGTATTTAGATCTTTTGATGAAGAATATACAAGAAGAGATACTATGGAAATTATGATAAACAGAAGAGCAAATGATTTGATAGTAACAGAAAAAGATAAACTGAGTTTCGAAGAAGATGTAAGAGGTAGAAGAAATAGAGTTGTAATTGATTTTGAAAAGTTGTTTAATGAAAATGATGAATCTCAAAACATAATTGTTGAAGAAAAAGATATTATTTATATAAATGATGACAAAAAAATTGTGTATGTATATGGTCAGGTTCAAAGTGAAGGATATGTCGCTTATAAAAAAGGGGAGAATGTAGATTATTATATTGAAAAGGCAGGTGGATATTCATTAGCAGCGGATGAAGGTGATACGAGAATAATTAAATTCAATAGCAGGGGGTGGTTTAAACCCGATGATACAGAGATTTATTCTGGAGATTTTATTTATGTTCCCAAAAAACAACACAAACCATTTTCTGAAACAATGACAATAATATCTCAAGTTGCAAGTTTAATTCTTGGAGTTTTAACAACTTATATTTTAATTAAAAACACACAATAAAAATAGTAAAAATGGGCGAGAAAAATATTGATAAAATCAATGAAACTGAATTTCTGTTGATTGAATATATTAAAATTTTACTTAAAAATAAAAGGTTGATAATAATAGCTACATTAATAATTGGTGTAATATTAACTATAATTGCTTTTTTTATACTCGATCCAATTTATTTAAGCATTTCCACAGTAAAAACTTCATCAAAGCCATCAGGATTAAGCGGACTACTTGGTGCTAGTGGTTCATCAGATATATCAAGTATTAGTGATTTAGCTTCGGGTGGAACCTCTTCTAAGGAATTATCACTTTATGAAAGTATTTTAACGAGTAGGCGATGCATAGAAGAGACTGTAGTTAGATTCAAATTGAATGATGATTGGGAATTTAAATTCATGCAAGATGCAGTGAAAAATTTTAGGGAGAATGTTTTAGAAGTTACAAAAGATTCCAAATCAAATATACTTCAAATAGGAGTATATGATAAAAGACCTGAAAGAGCAAAAGAAATCGGAGATTTTTTAATAAATCAATTAAATAAGATAAATACTGAATTAAACGTTCAAAATGCAAAAAATAATAGAGAGTTTATTGAAAAAAGATATAAAGAACTCAAAATTGAGTTAGCTAATTCGGAAGATAGTTTAAAAGAGTTTCAAGACGTTTATGGATTGGTACCTGATATGGTTTATAAAGCTGTTTCTCAATCTCAAATACAACTTGAAACTGAAATTAAATCTGAGGAATTGAAATTGGAGATATTAAAAAAAGTTTTAAGTCTGAACGAACCGGAAATCAAAATTCAAGAAGAAAAGATAGATTTATTAAAGAAAAATCTTAGCGAAATATTAAATTCCGATGATTCATCAAGTAAGTTAAGGCTTAAAGGTAGCCCTGATATAGTATTAAAATATGTAAGGCTTGTAAGAAATGTTGAGATTTCAAATAAAATGCTATTATATTTAATGCCTTTATATGAGCAAGCTAAAATCGACGAGAAAAAAGAAATGCCTTCTGTAATTATATTAGATTCTCCTAA
>CAZCSV010000012.1:0-28526 GCA_964501535.1 uncultured Ignavibacteriaceae bacterium
TTATTTTATTTAGCGGAATCGACGAGACTCGAACTCGCGACCTCCTGAGTGACAGAGTTTAATAAGAAAAACTAAGGAGCAATCCAATCAAAATCAATAAGATGATCCAAATTATCAGTCAATGTGTTATCAGGATTTGATCTTAAATACTTCCCATTGCTACCATTGACAACTTCTACGTTTTCACCAATTTTCCATTCTGCACGTTGATAATTCCATATCCAAGTTACTGCAGTATTGCCAGATATCTCCAGCAATCTTATTGCTTCGGGTTTAGATGTTTTATTAGCCCTTGATGTGAATTTTTCACCAACAGTGTGGAAGGCATAGTGGGTAATAACATTGTTTGAATTTTTCCAAACACCAGATATTCTATATTTTGCCATATTAAAATTAGTTATTCAATTAATTCTTATATATTTATTTAGTAAATTTGTACTATTATTTTGTAATTTTATTATTTCGCTATAATTAAAAATAAATAATTTAATTATTAATATTTAATATATTTTCCCAATGTTTCCAAACTAAAACCATAGCAGCAGTATCAAGCTCGCAGTATTGTAACAAAAGTTTTTTCCAATTATCTTTAACGGTAGAATCATTTTTGTTAACCCCATATAGCATTTCTTGGTAAGCCATCATTGCACCCGTACCTTCATTTACTACTTCGGCTTGTTCTACGATGTCAATCTTAGGTAATGTTTGATAAGGTTCAAGAATATTGTTATTGATTATTTGAAAATATTTTTTACTAAAACTAAATTTATGTAATTTATCGTTAGATTGCCAAACCGCCGGTAATACTACTTTAATTGAAGTTCTACCTTTCATTAATGGATGGAAATAATGCTTCAAAGTTACGTCGTTCAAATCAATAATTCTCGATATTGTATTTTCCTTAGTCTTAATTAATTTTTCTAACCATATTTTTAAATTATCGTTTTTGTAATTATATTTATACATTTGATCTTTAATTTCCTTTAAAGTAGTGTTTTCATAGCTGGCCCAAGTTAATACTGTACCATCTTCTTTAATACAGTTTTTTAATGTTTCGGCAAATTCGAAGTTTGGAAAGATATCATTAATGTTTATCCATTCATAATGAGTGGGCTCTTGACCTTGCTTTTCTATTTTGTGGCAACTCCATTGAAAAGCTATTTTTTCATAAGGTCTCATGCCTTTGTGATACGGAACAGAAAGCAATGAAGCTTCAAAATCAATGAAATAAAGAGGATATTTAACGGATCGAATAATAGAAGGAAGTTCTTCTGAATACCACTCAGTGTTTTCTTTAGTGTATTTCAACTGAATAGATTGTCTAACTCCACGCTCACCTTTTAAAGCTTCTTCTGGAATATCATATAAGCTAACTTTTTCTTGAGATATCAACTTATTAACTAAAGGTTCTTTTGTACCGCCGATTGTACCCATATAGTATAAATCAAATATATGAGGTTCAACATCAGCTAATTTACCCCAACATTCTTTAAATCCGTTGCGTGTTTTTGATTCGTTATCTTGAAATTCGCATTCTCTACAAGATTTACTAAGAAGAGTTTTATATTTAATAATTTCCTTTTGTGAAATTAGGTCTATAATAAAGTTATTCACAGAAGATTCAATTTCTGTTTGTATAGCAATAACTATTTCTGTTACATCGACTTCAGTTAAAAAATTAGATTTCCTTAAAGCTTTAATATCACCTGAAAATTCAACATTATAGAATTTTCCGGAATTGTCTTTCCGAAGATTAAAGAACGTGGGTAAATTATCTATTTCGATTGTCTTGTTTTTATCAGGCATCATTAATGAAGCTAATATAGTAGTGTTTGGAAAAATCTTTTTTAAAACATAATACTGAAAAGCAACATCGAATAATTTTTCTTTGTATCTAGTAAAAAATGGTTTCGTTCCCGGAGTGTATTTATTTATATCAAAAGATGTAGATTTAACTTCAATAATCTTTAAAACATCATTTTTCTTCTCAAGAACATCTACTCTTACTAATAAATTATCTTTGGAAAAAGTTGCTTCATAAAGAACAGCATCTTTGTTTTTCTGCAATAATTTCAAAGTTGATGTACATGCTTTCTCAATATTTCCATCAAATTCGATTGCAACACCATCAAATAAAAGTTGAGCTATTTTTCCAATCATATATCCTCCATCCCTAAGCAAATCCATATATTCATCAGAAATAGTGGGATAATGCTTCTTTTTATAATAAAGTTTTGTTCGACAATTTAAAGCTAGAATAAAATCGCTTTTTGATAAATAAATCGGAATTTTGTCGCTCATATTAAATTTTTTATTTTTTATTTTTTTTGTTTTCGTGATTATTTATTAAATCCTTGGCTCTACTAAGAACTGCTTCCTTTAATTCACGGGGACCAATAATAACAACTTCTTTACCCCATCCCATAACCCAACTTATGAATTCATAAGAAAGTTTGACGGGTATATTTACAACAACTGAATCTGTATCTTCAATAATTTCGGAATTGTCAACGAGAATTCTCTCTTCAAAATATTTCTTCCATTTTTTATTAAATTTTAATTGTGCTAATATTTCTTGTCCACCAGAAAATACTCCCCAAGAATTTCTATAAATATCGTGGATATCAGGAATTTTACCTGTATATTTTTGAGATAGTAAAGTTGCAGATCTTATCCCCTCAATCCTAAAAAATTTAACTTTATCATTTTCTAAAGCAACAATTAGGAAAGTCTTATTTGTAGAATTTAAATATATAGGAGCAATGGTTCTACTTACAGGTTCATCAAATTCATTATTCAAATACCTGATTTCTAAAAGTTTTTTTTCGTTAATTGCTTTTAAAATATTTACAAAAAGGCTAATTGTTTTATTTTTAAATACTTTTTTAATTAAACTTAAATTTCTTATATCATTTTTAGAGTTTAAAGAAATATATAATGAAAGAAGAGAGTTTAAATGTTTCAATTTAACATCAATAGAAAGATGTCTTTTTCTAGATGAGATAAACACACTCATTCTGTTTAAGTTACTTATATCTCTTCGAATAGTTGATGGACTTATTTTAAATCTTAGAGATAGATCATATTCGGAATATTTATTGGGAAATTCATATACTATTGCAGCTATCTCAACTTGCCTTTTAAATTCTTTTAATTGATCCATTATTATCAAAATAGTTTATAGAAAAGGCACTTTACCCCAACAACATCAATAGGGAAAGTTTTATAATATGCGTAATATAAGCAAAAAAATAAAAAACAAAAACGTTTTTTTTTAATAAATTGTCATAAAATGAGAATTTTTGTTGATTAATATTATTTATCTTTGTATTAGTAATATTATGAAAAGTTCTTTTTAAATGTTTTATAGAGCTAGAAAGATTATGGTTAAGAAAAGATTCTTATTGTAAAAATATAAATGTATCAAATAATTGATTTTTACAGTTGATAATTAAAATTAAAAACCATAATTTTATAAGGTTATTAAATATTAAAAGTATGGATGGTTTTAAAATAAATAATTCTTTATAATTTTTACAAAAAAGATAAAAAAAATGGAAAAGCTATTTAAAGTACTTTGTATAGACGGAGGAGGAATTCGTGGAATTTATTCTTCAACAATACTCGAAGATTTTGAAGAAAAGTTTAAATGTAGAATAGCTGATTATTTTGATTTGATTTGCGGAACTTCTACTGGTGGATTAATTGCTTTGGCTCTCTCGCTTAATATACCAGCAAAAGAAATAACAAAATTTTACGAAAAACACGGAAATAAGATTTTTCCAAATTATCCTAAAATTAAAGCATTAATCAAACAATGTATTTGGAAGGGAAAATATGACAACAGAGAATTAAAAAACGCCCTTGACAGTATTTTTGGAAAACATATACTTGGTGATTCTAATTGTTTGTTGTGTATTCCAGCGTATTCCATTACTGATGCAAGACCATATATATTTAAATTTGATCATAAAGAAGGTGGATTGGGAAGGGATAACACTACAGAGTATGTTAAAGTCGCATTAGCAACTTGTGCTGCTCCAACTTACTTTCCACTCATAGAAATTGGAGGAAGCCATAACAATAAACAGTTTATAGATGGTGGAGTTTATGCAAATAATCCGACTTTTGTGGGTTATACCGAAGCTCTAGATTATTTTGTAGGAAAAAATAAAGAATTTGATAGTCTAGCAATATTATCAATTGCCTCATTGGAGATTCCTTCAGGAAAACCAACAGGTCTTAAAGCCAAAAGAGCATTATTAGATTGGAAAAAAGATTTAGTTAATCCTTTTATGGTAGGTCAATCATTCGTTACTGATTTTTCAATGAAAAAATTAAGTGAAAAAGCTTCATTTAATTTTAAATACGTAAGAATTAAAAGTACAACAATTTCGGCGGATCAATGCCATTTAACCACTTTAGATAATGCAAGTAAAAAAGCTGTTGATTTTATGAAAGGTCAAGGACATGATCAGGGTTTAATATATTCAAAACTTGAAGAAATAAAAGATTTTTTTAAAGAAACCAAAATTTATAAAATTAAATAAAAAATAAAATGGCGAACACACATAACATTTTTATTGAGTTCAATAAAAAAATAAGACTATCGAAGGACAAAAGAGATAGCTTAAAAATATCACGTAAAAAATTGCGTGAAAAGATAGTAAAAGATTTTTCTTCTGATGCAAATTACAATCCTGTATTTTATGGACAAGGTTCATTTACATTAGATACAATTGTTAATCCAATCAAAACTGGCGATTATGATATCGACGATGGAGTCTATTTTGAAGTCAAAAATATACCAGAAGAAACTACAACAACATTTCATAAATGGATTTATGATGCAGTTTTCGGTTATACAGACAATATTAGCGATAAAAATCCATGTGTAAGAGTAATTTTTTCTGACGGACATCATGTAGATTTAACAATTTATTATCGGATAGGAATTAACCATCCTAATTTAGCACATAAAAGGGATGGCTGGATTCCGAGTGATCCTGAAGAATTCATAAATTGGTTCCTTAGTAAATTGGATTCCAAAAAACAGTTAAGAAGGATTGTTAGATACTTAAAAGCATGGAGTGCTTATAAAAATCTTAGTGGTGTTTCTGGTTTAGTGTTGACAATTTTAGGTGCCGAAACATATGTTAACGAAACTAATTATGAAGAAAGGGATGATATAGTTTTATTAAATACTTTAAAAAGTATACAGAACAAGTTGAAATTAAGTTTTTCTTGTTTACGTCCTACGACCCCTTTATATGAAAATTTATTAAAAGATTGTAGTGAAACTGATAAAAATAACTTTCTAAACGCTCTTGATAGTTTTATAAATTCCGGTGAACAGGCAATAGCTCACAAGAATCAAAAAGATGCTTGTGAAAAATGGGAAAAACATTTTGGTGATAGGTTTCCTACATCAATGGCTGAAGATGAACTTGATGAAGCAAAAAAATTCAGTGGACCTGCAATAATAAATAGTGATGGAAGAAGCGCATAATGTTAGAACATTCGTAAACGATAGTATAGAAAAAGCTATCGATGATATTTCAAAAATATATAAGGTTGAAGAAAAAGAAAAAAATCTTATATACTATGTTAATGTAGACATTAAAATTAACAAGAGATTTCAGGAATTCAAATTTATTATTTATTTCAAAGATTTTCCTTTATCTATTCCAAAAATTTATATCGTTCCAGGGGATTTATATAGATTAAAAGGTATACCGCACATAAGTCCTAATGGTTTTGTTTGTACTTATGATCAAACTGTAATAACAATTATGGAGAGACCAATAGAAATTTTAGAACTATGCATTAAAAAGGCAAAAAAAATAATAAAAGATGGTATAGAGAAAAAAAATAAAAAAGATTTTGAAGATGAGTTTATAGCTTATTGGGAAGGAGAGAATTATGAGATTATTCCAACGATTTCAACAATAGATTATACTGTAGAAAACATTTATAATCCAAAATTTTATTATTTAAAAAAACCATATAGCAATTTCAAGGGTTTATTAGTATATGGTGAAGAAAATAGTCGTTTGATTGATGCATATGTTAGAAAAAACTTCGATCCAGTTGAATGTTCCATTTTCTATGTTGGTGAACTTCCATCTTCGGAATGCCTTATGGTTAATACCAATCTTGAAAGCTTAGAGTTTATAAAAAAATATAAAAAAGATTTAAAGGATGAACTTGAAAAATATATTAATTCTTGCAATATTCCTATTATATTATTTAAAAAGAAAATTAAAAACAATAATTTTTATTTGGGTTGGATTTATACAACCTTAATAAACAGAAAACGAAATGATCCAGAATATATAGGTAATTATGAAATTCTCACATCTAAGTTTTATAAGGGGTTTAGTAAAGTTGAAAGATTAAAGATAGAAGTATTTACAAAAGAAAGAATTTATAGGAGGAGTGCAGGATTGTCTTCTAAAGAAATTAATAAAATCAATATCGGTTTAGTAGGTTTAGGAAGCATTGGTTCAAACCTTATTCCTTTTATAAAACCATTAAACATAAATAAAATATTATTAGTAGACAAGGATTTACTTTCAATCGAAAATATAGGTCGCCATTTTTTAGGAATGAACTATGTTGGAGTAAATAAAGCTAAAGCAATCAAAGATTATTTGGAAAAAATAAATCCATACTATAATATACTAATTAAAGAAAAATCTTTAGCCGATGTAATTACAAATAATCCACATAGTCTTAATATAAGTGATGTAATCATTATTAGCATTGGTGATACCAATTCGGAAATTTTTGCGGATATGGCTTTGAAATCAAAGATTTTAAAAAAACCACTTCTATTTATATGGGTTGAACCTTATTTAGCTGGTGGTCATTGTGTTTACGTGATTCCAGAAAGTAAAACGAATCTAAAAGATTTATTTGAGGAAAATTATTTTACGAACAATATAATAAGTAAGGAAGATTATAGAAAGAATTTATTCAACGAAAGAGAAGCTGGTTGTCAAACAACATTCACTCCATATTCACTAACAAATATTATGTCCTTTCTTTCATCAATATATCCAAAAATATTAGACATTATAAACGGGAAAATCAACAAAGGAGTTATTTATACGTGGATTGGGGACACAAAATTTTTGAAGGACACTGGAATCAGGCTTTCTAAAATTGGTTTGGAAAATTCAACAGGGAAAATTATTGAAAAATATTTTATATGAAGCTTATTATTAATGGTAAAGAATTAGTGTTAATTGAAAGAGTAAAGAAAATCTTTAATTATTTCAGACAGGACACAAAGGATAAAAATGAATCAGGCGGAATTCTTTTGGGTCAAATCAATAAAGATAGCATTTTGATTACAAGAGCCTCTATTCCTAGTAAAAAAGATAAATCTGATAGATATAATTTTGTAAGAGATAAAACTATGTCACAACTTATTATTGATTATGAATTTGCAAATAGTGATGGTAGAACATTGTATCTTGGGGAATGGCACACACATCCAGCTAATATAGCTAGTCCATCTGGGATTGATTCTTCAATGATTCACGAACAATTTACAAAAAACAAAATACATACAGATTTTTTATTATTAGTAATACTGGGATTAAAAAGTGATTACATTGCCACTTATAATGGTAAAAAGCTAAAAAAAATATCTGGTCAAAAGTTATAAAAAATTATTAATTTTCTGCTACGATTTGGCTACAAAAAATATCACTTATTATAGAAAATAGAGGAAATAATCTCTTTTATAGAATCTCTAACTTATAGAAATTTAATATAGTTACTAATTCCTATATTTTATAGAAATCACTGTCACTCAGGAGGTCGCGAGTTCGAGTCTCGTCGATTCCGCACTTAACCCAACCGGAAACGGTTGGGTTTTTTATTCTCCACAAATCGTATAATTAGTTTAATTAAATCAACTTGTTTCAATGAATAAATACGAGTATTAAAGTATAGTTAAAAGGTAATTTGAAATTTTATTTTTTGTATCTTGCAGTTGTCCGGAATATAGGGTTATAATTAACAGTAAAACCATTAATGATGGAAAATTTTTGAATTTTCATCCGGCTTAAATTATCAGTTGGAGTGAAATTATGAATTCTCTTCCCCGGCTGAAAACCGGGGAAGAGAAAAATTTTAAATTTACTTAATTAAAGCCATTTTCTTAATACTTGTATAATTACCTGCTGTCATTTTGTAGAAATAAACTCCGCTCGACAGCATACTGCCATCAAATTCATATTCATAGACACCCGAATTCATTCTTGAATTAACAAGTGTTTTTACTTCTTTTCCGAGTATATCATAGACTACTATTTTCACAAGTTCGGTTGAAGGAACTTCGAATTTAATCCTTGTAACAGGATTAAACGGATTCGGATAATTTTGATGTAAATTAAATACGCCCGGAACTATACTTGAAATATTTTGATTACCTACAAGTATCGAATTATTAAATCTTAAACCCCAGCCCAAAAGAGTTCCAGTATTAGATGCGGCACCGTCAGTAATTGTTAAAACCCAATTCCCGTTTATTACCGAGCTACCGAAGGTTCCCATAGGATTTGAAGGTTTTACAAATTGCGTCCAGGGTGATAAATAAATCGTGCTGTTAAGTGCATTCGACGTGGAATCATCCATTACGGTAAGAATGCCGTTTGCACTGGTTGTTCCCTGCGCTGCATCTATAGTAATTTCATTGTTATTCGGTGCCTTCAGTTTTATTGTCAGGTCAGACACTTTTTGATGCTGAATTGCAAGAAACACCTGTATATCGAGTACATTTCCCGGAATTCCTGCCATCGTAATCGTTTCGGTCATCGTTGAATTATCGGGGATAGGAGTGTTATTTGCCCTCTTCGTGAAACCTGCAGGGAATCCTGCACAGTTTAAAACTGTCGGATTGGCAATAAACTGAACATTCGGTGCCGGACCTGTTGTGGATTCATTTTTATAAGCAGACAATCTGCAGGTTGAAGCTGAATTAAAAGCACCATCGATTCCTGTTGTTGCGGCAAAATTTCTTAAATTCCCGTCAAAATTCCACGCACCTTTTAAATTTGTATTCGGAAGTAGTGAACGGCATGATGCGAACATTGAACTTTTTATATCTTGTAAAGTTCTTGCACCTGACCAATATTTTACTTCATCTATGTAACCATTGAAGTTATTGGCGGTGCCGCCATGCCAGCCGCCGATTCTGAATGTTCCTGAATTAGAAGACCATGTCCCAGTATTGGTTACAGGAACTCCACTCTGGACACCGTTTACATAAAATGTTACGGTAAAATTACCTGTGCCCGCAGTCCATGTTGCGGCAATATGAGTCCATTTATTTAACGGTATTGTAACACCGTCAGTGTTTACGTATTGTGTTCCTGAACCTATAGCAATTACCTGTTTGTTACTGGCACTTTGTCTGATTCCCCAAAAGAAATCGAAACCTGTTGTTCCTCTTGATATAATCATATGGGTTGTAGTTTGTCCTGTCGGATGAACCCAAGCTTCGACTGTTCCTGCAGTGCTTTGGTTAAATACCGCATTATCAGCAACAGTAACGTACTCGGTCGCCGCAAACGGACAATAAAGGGCATAGTTGTATGGAATCGGGTATCCTGCTGTGTATGGAAACCAATACAGTCCCGCACTGCTTCTTGCGTATCCGAGTTTTCCGCCAATATCATCCCTATAATTTTGCATAGTCCAGCTTGAGAGTAAACCGGTATAATTTGCTGCTGTAGTTATAGCATTACCGGTATTTGCTCCCGAATAATCACCCAGTCCTACAAATCTGCTCTGCGCAATTTGACTCTGGGTTCGTACAGTGTTCCAGATTTTTACTTCATCGATATAGCCGTAAAAATTTTTCCCACCGAAATTTGCTCTCGTAGAACCTATTGTAAGTGAATCGCCTACGGTTGCAGGGTTGAATGTTCCCGTATTTGTCGCAGGTGCACCGCTTAGCGCACCATTAATATAGAAGGTAACCGAATAACTTCCTGCTGAACCTGTCCATGTTACGGCAACATGTGACCACTGATTTAATGGTACTGTAGTTCCGCCGGTGTTTGTGGTATAGGAGTTACCGATTCTAAATCCAATTAAATTTGAAGATGCAGACCATGCAAGAATCCAGTTAAGATTTGTATTATCTCCTTTTCCTACAATAATTGGAGTGGAACTTGTTGTCGCTGTTGGCATAACCCATGCTTCAACCGTTCCGCTGGAAGTCAGGTTATACAATCCTCCTGCATCAGGAACGGCAAGATAAAACCCTGCGCCTCCACCAAGAAAATTGTTGTTTCCGGATTCCCCATATTCATCGGTTAGGGGATCTTCTACCCTTATGGGATTTGGCTGAAATTGGCTCATCGGTACAATTACTGATTTGTTGGTAGTTGAAACATTGTTTGATACATCAAGTAATTGTCCGAACAATGTGAACGGAATCATTATTAAAGCTAATACAAATTTGTATTTCAGAGCTTTCATAATTACCTCCGATTTAAATAAGTTTATAAAAAAGAATTATGTAGGTTATGATTTACTTTTTTCTTCTTTCAACTGTTTTCAAAATAATAATAATATTATTATCCGATTAAATCTTGGTATGTCCGCTTTATATTTAAATGAACTGTATGGCTATAAGATAAATTAAATACTATTAAAATCAAACAAAAAAAATAATCCTCAAATGCTTTTTGTAAATTTTTAGATAATTTATTTCTATTTCTGTTCATTTCGTGACTTTTACATTTAGCATATTAGTTGAAGAGAAATCAAATAATATTAATTATTTATTTTTAAGTTTAAATAATAATTAATTAATATTATTATTGAGTGAGAAGGAATAACAAACAAAAAGATTTTCTATGAAGCCAAGAATACTTTTTACAATAATAATATTTTTAATTTTTACGATAATGTCTGCGGATTTACATTCACAGGCGGGTTATAGTCCGAAAATTGATTCTGTAATCGGTCTTTGTACGAATCCCATATTATCGAAAATTGTAAGAGAGCTTTCGGGTGACACCTCCACGATAATAGGGGGGGGTACCTTATACCTTATTGTCACGACACAGCAGCAGTGAGCATAATCCAAAGGCAGCCCAATTTATTTACGAGCGTTTTCAGAGCTACGGTTATCAGCCGAAGTATATGAATTATTCCACGAATGGTTCCAATGTATATGCTAAAAAAACCGGCACGAAGTATCCAAATAAGCAATATATAATATGTGCTCATTATGATGACATGCCTTCGGGTCCGCTGGCGCCCGGTGCCGATGATAACGCATCCGGTTCGTGTGCAGTAATGGAGTCAGCACGGCTTTTAGCAAATATGAACTTCGATTATACTCTTATTTATATTCTATTTGACGAGGAAGAGCAGGGGTTGATTGGCAGTAAGAATTACGCAGATTCCGCATATTTCAGGGGCGACTCGATACTCGGCGTAATAAACCTCGATATGATATCATGGGATGGGAACAATGATTATCAGATAAATATACGTTCGAATACACCTTCTCTGCCGATGGCATACACGACGATGAATATTTTCTATATATATCAGCGGATATTAATTCCGTTTTTGGTAATGAATGTTACAAGCAGCGACCATGCATCATTTTGGAACAGGGGTTATAAAGCTATTTGCGGGATACAGCAGAGAAGCGAATATAATCCGTATTATCATACGGTGAATGATAAGTTCCAAATTATTTCGATGCCTTACTATCTGAGTTACACAAGATCTGCTATGGCAACATTAATGACATATGGATTGGATTACTTTGCAGATATAATTCATACTCCAATAACCGTTTCACCGCCTCTTATGCCTGTGAATACATCTGCAGTTATAAAGTCTCCTCACAAGATTGCAAAAAATGTAAACGGGCCGAGATTATATTATAAGGTAAATAACGTATCCTTGAATTTTGTAAATTACAGTTATTTTAATCTTGATACTTTTAAATTTACAATTCCGGGTCAGAATGCGGGTGCTTCTGTAAAGTATTATATAGCGGTGCAGGATTCTCTGGGCAAATTTGTTGTAACAAAACCGTCGAGAGGAAGGGGATTGAATCCTCCGGGTACTACGGAGCCGGATTCGATGTTAATGTACACTGTAATAACTGGAATTGCGTCCAATAATGAACCTGTAAAATACTCTCTCGAACAAAACTATCCGAATCCGTTTAATCCAGTAACTTATATCAGTTATCAGTTAGCAAAAAGCACTGAAGTAAGCTTGAAGGTGTTCGATATATCGGGAAGAGAGATAGCGGTGCTGGTTAATCAAGTACAGAATGAGGGGCAATACAAAATTGTATGGAACGCATCGCAATTTGCAAGCAGTGTGTATTTTTATAAATTGACAGCAGGCGATTTTAGAGAGGTCAAGAAGATGATTTTAATCAAGTAGAAATTTAATTAATGGAATTGATTTAAAGCCGGGAAAAATTTTTCCGGCTTTTTTATTTGTGGACGATATTTATATTTTTATATGATATTTTATTTTCTAATTTTAATAAAAAATATTTTTGTTATGAAAAAATTTATATCAGTATTGTTTTTGTTTACAATTTTTAATTCCTTCATATACTCATATACGGGAGAGGTGGAGAAATTTATTAAAACCCCAGGTAAATATCCGACCGGTATGTGCTTTGACGGAAAAAATATCTGGATAGCAGACAGGGAAACGGATAAAATATATTATATCAATCCGGATGACGGTTCAATAATAAAGGAAATTGAATCGCCGGCTTACTGGCCTATGGGGCTTGCATGGGACGGCAAGTATCTATGGAATGCAGATATCAGAGGATTAACGGATAAATCTGAAGATTTGGACGGAATGATTTTTAAGATTGACCCGTCGGACGGAACGATAATGAAGACGTTACAGGCACCATCCAAAAGCCCGGTAGGGTTGACATGGGACGGTAAGTATCTCTGGTGCGTTGACGATAAAACAGATAAGGTAATACAATTCAGTCCTGTTGACGGTACGACAATTAAATCCTTTAAAGCACCTTCTTCGGACCCCACGGGTATTTGTTTTGACGGAAGGTATTTATGGATTTCCGACAGAGTAGCCGATGAAATATACATGGTCGACCCTGAAACGGGGATTGTTATAATCATAGCGGATGCACCTGGAAAGTATGTGAGCGGACTAGCTGTTGGCGGCAAGAAATTATGGGCTGCTGATTATGAAGAGGATAAAATTTATCAGTTAAAAATTCGAGACGATGAAAAGATGTATAAAAAAAATCATCGTTTTCATAAAGTAATATTCAGACATAGTGTAAAGTGTTTCGGACCAGGCAAAATTAAAACACTCGATGTAAATATTGCGCTTGCGGATAGCAGGGATAATCAGGAAATTCTTGAAGAGATTAAATTTAACATACCTCCATCCGATATATTGACTGATAAATGGGGACAGAAAACGGCATTATTCAGTTTCAAGGATGTAAAGCCCGGAGAAAGTAAGGATATAAAAGTCGAGACCGTTTTTAAAACTTCCGATGTAAGGTATTTCATATATCCCGAGTATGTTGGTTCTTTAAGCGATATTCCACCTGATATTAAAGACAAATATCTGGCTGATGACGAGAAATATCAGGTTAACAGTGAAATTATTAAAAAAACACTTAATGATGCAACAGGTGACGAAACAAATCCTTATTGGATAATGAGAAAAATACATCAATATGTAATAGGACATTTGCATTATCTTATGGACGGAATGTGGGATACGGCTCCCACCGTGATATCGAATACACACGGCTCCTGTTCGGAATATTCTTTTGTATTTATTGCTTTATGCAAAGCCGCGGGACTCCCGACGAGGTATGTTGGCTCAACCTGGATTAAAAAGGATGAGGCGAGCACAGATGAGGTTTATCACAGATGGGTCGAAGTATATCTACCCAATTACGGATGGATTCCCACAGACCCGACGCACGGCGACAGGGAATCCCCGAGAGACCAGGCATTTCCGATAGGCTTTGTGAGTAATTCAGCTCTTATTACAACTCAGTCCGGAGGAGGTTCGGAGACATTGGAATGGACATATAACAGTAATATTAGTTACACGACCGAGCCGAAGACGAATCTGAACATAATGCATTTTGCGGATTGGGAGCCGGTATTAAATTTAGAGAGAAGATAATAATTACATTTAAACAGGATATATCTATCCGTAAAAACTAGCGATGTATCTAATACTGAGGTATTATCGCAGTCCATAAAGAACATGCAGGAACTAAGGGAATACAGGCGGCACAGGTTATTGAGGAGCAGGCAGAGCATGCCGAATATTCTATGGATGGTTTTAATTTTATCTTCCATCGTTTTAATTGCATTCACGTTCTTCTTCAGTACAAAAAACAAATGGCACTTGCATGTGATGACAGCGTTTCTTGTCTTTGTTAGTGTACTTGTTTTATATTTAATATATGTGCTGGATCATCCGTTTGTAGGCAGGGATGCCATTCAACCGGATGCATTTCAACCATTAATAAATATATTAAACAGGCAACCGAAATAGAATCGAACATCTATGATTTAATTTAAAAAATTTTACACTTGATTTTTAAAAATTAAATTTCTACAATATATAGCTTAGGGATAAGCCGAATTTATATATACCAAATTGCAAATAATATAAATCCTGCGGCAATTCATATTCATTTCAACGCAGGATACAAAAAGAGTTTGTATACGCATTTCGAATAGACTTCACTAAGAGTTAAATCAGCAATTAAAATAGTAATTACATGTCTTCATTTTATTATATTGATTTTAATTCATAATTATCAATAAAATCTAAATTAACAAAATTATGAACTCAAATATATTCAAGGTTGCGATAATTTGCCTTTGTCTATTGGGGGTAAAAATTACCTTTTCACAATGGCAGGTTATAGGACCCGGGGGTGGATATATTTACTGTTTCGCTGCGGAGTCTAATAATCTATTCGCGGGTGGAAGCGGAGTATTTGTATCAACTAACGAAGGTTCAACATGGAAATCCGTCAGCAACGGGTTACCAAATTTGGAAGTATATGCTTTGGCTGTGTCAGGCACTGATGTATTAGCAGGATTAAGCGGCGGTGGAGTTTACAGGTCAGTAAACAGCGGAACAACCTGGACTGCCATTAATTCCGGATTGACAAATCTGAACGTGACCGAAATTGCTGTATCAGGTACAAATATTTTCGTCGGTACTACCGGGGGCGGTATGTATATTTCTTCAAATAATGGTTTAAGTTGGACGCAAATAAACAATGGATTATCAAACCTGAATGTAATATCTCTTATTATATTTGGAACGAACATTTTTGCCGGCACTTCGGGTGGGGGTGTGTTCATTTCTACAAATCTTGGTTTGAGCTGGACTCAGGTTAATACCGGACTAACAAATCTAACAGTTTATTCTCTTGCATCAGAAGGTTCTAATATATTTGCAGGGACTTACGGCGGAGTGTTCCTTTCGACAAATAACGGAACAAGCTGGACAGCAATGAACAACGGATTAACGTACCCGATTGTAAACACTCTCACTGTATCTGATACAACGCTTTTTGCAGGAACATGGGGAGCGGGCATCTACAAATCGACTGATAACGGGAGCAGCTGGACAATTTTTAATGCCGGTATTACAAATAAATACATAAGTGCTTTTCAAATTGCAGGTTTAAGTATTTTTGCTGCAACAGCGGGAGGAGGTGTATTTTTTTCACCGTTCAGCGGGTCTTTATGGAGTACTGCTAATATCGGACTGAATTCCTATCATGTGTATTCGATCATATCCACAGGTGCTGGGATTTTTGCCGGAACATGGAAAGGAGGGATTTATCTCACATCGGACAATGGTGCAAACTGGAATGCAGTTAATAATGGATTATTAAACTTAAATGTGCTTTCATTTGCAGTTTCGGGCTCCAGAATATTCGTCGGAACACAGGGGGGCGGAGTTTATGTTTCAACGAACAATGGTTTAAACTGGACGAGAATAAACAATGGACTAACGAATCTAACGGTAAAAGCGCTTGTAAATTCTGATAATAATCTGTTTGCCGGTACAAGCGGTGGTATATTTTTGTCGTCAAATAACGGGAGCAGTTGGAGTGTAAAGAATAACGGGTTAACTAATGTAAATGTTAATACATTATTAGCAGTCGGTACATATTTGTATGCCGGAACCAGTAATGCAGGCGGCGGTATCTTTATTTCAACAAATAGCGGGACAAGTTGGAGTCTGTCAAACAGCGGATTGACCAATATAAATATATATTCGTTACTCTCTCTTGGTATAAATTTATATGCGGGTACCGGAGGAGGAATATTTTCCTCAACAAATAACGGATTAAGCTGGACTCCGGTAAATTCAGGACTGACAAATTTGACTATAAATACATTAGCATCATCGGGGATAAATATGATAGCGGGTACTTACGGAGGAGGAATTTTCGTTTCTTCAAACAACGGAGCAAATTGGTATCAGAGAAATCAGGGATTGGGCAATCCATATTTAAGATCTTTACTGGTTACTTCTAACTTTGTTTATGCTGGGACAAGCGGTTCTTCAGTCTGGATACGTTCGGTAGATGAAGTCTTCAACTTTATTCCTCTTGGTGTAGATGCCGGGGATGACACAACAATATATTATGGTTATGGTAATCAGACCGCAACACTGACATCAGCAGTGACAGGCGGGGAAGGTCCTTATTCATATCTCTGGTCAAACGGAGCTACAATGCAATCTATAATTGTTAATCCATCGGTAACAACGCAATATAAAGTAACGGTAACGGATGCAAACGGCAGCACAGCAAGCGACAGTGTAATTGTTAATGTGATTGATGTCAGATGCGGGCATAATAACGATAAAGTGCTCGTATGTCATAAAGGGAGAACGATTTGCATAAGCTCCGATGCAGTACCTGCACATTTGGCTCACGGGGATGTGCTGGGAAATTGCACTGAAAACAGTTTTTCACAAAATGTTTCTCCTAATTCCTCAAATGAATTCAAACTGCACACAAATTATCCGAATCCATTTAATCCCGTAACAAAGATATTATTTAGTATACCCGTAGCGGCGATGACAAAACTAAGTATATATGATATAGCAGGGAGAGAGATTGTAATACTTAAGAAAGAATTTTTGAAAGCGGGGAGTTATCAGGTGGATTGGAATGCATCGGATTTTTCAAGCGGAATTTATTTTTATAAATTAACAGCAGGTGATTTTTCGGATGTGAAGAAGATGATACTTTTGAAATAATTTTTTTAAAGAAATTTAAAATTTAAAATAGCCGTTTAGGGATAAGCGGCTATTTTTATAATTATTTTCGTGTGTGCGGAAATTTTTTTGCGAAATGAAATTGCTAATAATTAGATTAGATAAAATATCTGATTATGATGAAAATTTTTTTTAATACATTTACAATCCTTATAATTGTTGTATTGTTAAATTTGTTTGCTCAGACGGGATGGCAATGGCAGAATCCTTTACCGCAGGGGAATACACTATATTGTATAAGAATGATAAATGCAAGCACCTGTTTCGCGGCAGTTGATTACGGAACGATATTAAAATCTACTAATAGAGGAATTAATTGGAACATACAAAATTCGGGTGTAAATGTAATGCTAAGAGGTTTATGGTTTATAAATTTAAATACATGATATACAGTCAGTCACAGCAGGAATATTTATAAAACAATAAATAGCGGTAATAACTGGATTACACAACTGCCGGGGACTTCTGCAGTTAAAAAATACCGCTACTATAATAATTAATCAGAGTAGTTCATTTAAAAATACGGATGAAAAATTCCTAAAGTTAATTTTTATATTTAGGTTCTATTTTTCTTTTAAAAAGTAGAATTCATATTAATATCATATTATTGCTTGTCAGATAATTAATGAAAATTAAACACTATATATTAAATCATTTCAAAGAGATTTATGCTATTGAAACAAAATTAATCAATTACCGTATATTTTTATATATTTTAGAGGTAAATAAAAAACTTTGTCCGCAATAATTCTTCACTATTAATTTAATTTTATTCACAGTTCTTACAATAATTATTTATTCTGTTAACCAGCTTTTAATTTATCTGTTAACATTACAGATTAATTTGGATATTTCATATAGATATTATTTCTAAAGACCTTTAATAAATATATAAAAAAAAAGGAGAAATAATGCAATGAAAAACATACTTTTTACTTTATACTTTATTTTTATAGTTATTCCTCTCGGCTTAATAAATGCAAGTATTTTAAATGTTCCCGGAACTTATCCGACTATTCAGACTGCAATAAATGCTTCATCTGACGGTGATACGATATTGGTTGCACCTGGAGTCTACTATGAAAATGTTAATTTCAGAGGTAAAGGTGTTTTATTGGCTAGCTATTATATTAATAATCACGATACAAGTTTTATTAATAATACCGTTATCAATGGAAGTACGCCGGTATATCCGGACACGGCGAGTTGTGTTTTAATGACCAAGCCGAGCTCTTCGTCAGCGGGAGATACTACCGCATCCTTGGTAGGATTCACGCTCACGGGTGGAAGGGGTATCGTTTGGAACGATATTTATTATCCGGGTTATTTATACAGGGAAGGAGGAGGAATATTCGTCGAAAATTGGTCCCCGAGAATCAGATATAACAGAATATTATCTAATAATATAACAGATCCTTTACATCCGGGTGGCGGGGGAGGAGGAATCCGGTGTTGCAACGGAAATCCGATAATTGAAAATAATGTCATCCAATATAATTTTGCTTACTGCGGTATGGCAATAAATTTTTATCACGCAAGCGGTATTATCAGGAATAATATAATTGCGGGTAATTACGGCGGGACTGTTTGGGGGAGCGGAGCGATATATACATATATGAACTATCAATCAAGTCCGATTTTGATAGAGAATAATGCAATAATTAATAATTCAGCTTCTACCGGGTGCGGAGGACTACGACTATATAATGCCAATTTTATAACCGCAAAGAACAATATTGTATGGGGCAATTTACCGAGTCAATTATACATTTCCGGTTGTACTCCATCAATATCATATTGTGATATTCAGGGTGGTTACAGCGGTACGGGAAACATAAATTTAAATCCTCAGTTTATAGGTAGTACATTTTATTTAAGTTCTAATTCTCCCTGTATAGATGCGGGAGATACAAGCGCGATTTATAAAGACCCTGAAGACCCCTTGAATCCCGGATTTGCATTATTGCCTGCATTGGGAACTGTAAGAAACGATATGGGTGTTTTTGGAGGACCACATTGCACCATAATCGGTTCATCTATAATATCAATCAGAAACCCGGGAAAAAATTCGGTTACAGATGAATACGTTCTTTACCAAAACTATCCGAATCCGTTTAATCCGACAACTAGAATCGATTTTGATATACCGAAACGGGGACTTGTAATTTTGAAAGTATTTGATATAAATGGGAGGGAAATAAAAACTCTTGTAAATGAAATTAAACCACCAGGAACTTACGAAGTCTGTCTTAATGCTTCGAAACTTCCGAGCGGTGTTTATTTCTACAGGATGGAAACCGATAATTTTACAGACGTAAAAAAAATGATTTTCTTAAAATAGCAGGAAACCAATATCAAAATAAAAAACCCGGTTGTGATATACCGGGTTTTTATTTTTTAATTTTAGTTTATTTTATTTCAGCAATATCATTTTCTTTGTTTGTTTAAATCCGTTTGACTCAAGCGAATAATAATATACTCCTGCCGAAAAATTATCGATATTAAAAGTTGTCTCATAGTTTCCTTTTTCAATATATACATTCAGCAGTACCGAGATTAGCCTGCCAGAAACATCAAATACTTTAAGCGATGTAAATCCGTTTTCTTTTATTGAGAATTTTATTTTAGTTGAAGGATTAAACGGATTGGGAAAGTTCTGTCCCAGTATATAATCCGATACCGTTTCATTTTCGTTTTTCGAAATAAATGTAAGCCCTCCGTTTGTAGTTTTAAGTATTTTTCCTGACCACGTAGAAATATATCCCGTATTTGCTGCTGGAAAGTGCATCGCATATAAATTTTCGGTAAGGGGTGTGTTCTGAACTCCCCAGTTTACCCCTGCATTGGTTGTTTTCAATACTTTGCCGGTTCCTGTACAGACATAACCTGTCATGGCATCAGTAAACGACATATCCCACCCGGCACCTATGCCTTCATTAGAATGTATTAAATTCCAGTTGTCTCCTCCGTTTGTAGTTTTTACTATACGGCAGCTTGTAGTGTTAGTGCAATAGTATCCCGTGTTTGCGTCCGTAAAATACACTGCCTGAGCTGTTTCGAACGGACTGATAAAAAATCCCACCTTATTCACCCATGAAGCACCTGCATCGGTAGTTTTAAGAAATACATTTGCACCCCCAACATAACCTGTATTTTCGTTAACGAAATAAATTCCGTCAAGCACAGTTGAAGTGGGTGTCGGTAAAAGGGACCAGCTTTCTCCCTTATTGGTTGTTTTAAGAATTTTCCCCGAGCTTCCGCAGACAAAACCGGTCAAGGAATTGACAAAGTATAATCCCCAGAACTGAACAGTAGTATCTGAATATACATATGGTATCCAATTGTTCCCTCCGTTTACCGTTCTTAGAATTTTCCCGTAATTTCCACTGATGAAAACCGTATCGGGATGAACCATAAAAATTGACATGAACCTCTGTGCTGTATAGTTTGAATTTTGAGCCGTATAATTCAAGCCTCCGTTTGTCGTCCTGTAGATATTCATTGTTGATGTATTGTATAATACACCGGAATGATATCCGGTATTGCTGTCGTAAAACTTCAGGCAGTATGTCGACTGAGACTGGCTCGGTGTATACTGGATTATCCATTGTGCATAATTATATGCTGTAATGCACAACAATAAGATTATTAATATATAATACTTTTTCATAATATTTTTTTTAAAGTATAAATATTTTTTAATTAAATTTCAATTATATAATCCCAGGAAAATTATTACATCATCTAATAATTTCGGTAAGTATAACGGGTAATCGGATATGTAATTTTATGCAAGAAATTTTCGTTTTTTCATTGCAATTGTATTTTATTTTATATAATTATGTATGTATATGTTTTACCCTATATGTTTTATTGCTCTTTAAAATATTGCTGTAAATGTTTTTAAATTATCTTTTTGTATAATAAACAAGAATTATTTGGTTATAAAATTATTTTTCTGTTATTTTATACTAAATTTTGATTCTTCTTCCATGATTATTTTAAAGCACTTTTACATTTATTTAATGCATAACAATGGGAACATATTTCTAACATCTCGATAATCGAACCTGCGTTTTATTTATATGAGGATTAGTATAAATGAAATTTAAAATCCGTTAAGAATAAAATAACAGAAAACCTCTTATATACGAATTATATTATATTTAAAAATTATTACTTTTTTTAATATGAGTCAAAGAAATCGAAGATTCATTGTAAAAATGGTAATCTGTTTAAATTAAATAAAAAACAAATCAAAAACCGAAAGGAGAAAAAATGAAAAAAGTTATTTATACACTGTTAATTTTAACATGTGTTTTCGCACTAAATCTGCAAGCCCAGACTCCAATGTATTATAATTTGAATACCGGAACTTCGAGCAATTCTTTCCCGTTTAATATGTCAGGTGGCAAGGCAGTAAATTCTCTATTTCTTGCCAATGAGTTTATAAATCCGACGCCACTACCTCCTGGACAGCAGATAACAGCAGTTTATTTTCGTACTTCTACTGCAGGCACGCGAACTTATACAAATCTGCATATCTTATTGGCTCAGGATTCTACGCTAACAACACTTACTTCAGGAGCATTTTATCCGGGACCTTATGATACAGTTTTTGTGAAAGACACTACTCTTGCAAGTTTCGCAGATGGATGGATGAAAGTCCAGTTAGCACATCCATTTGTGTATGACCCGACAAAGAGTTTGATTTTATTTGTCGGACATTGCGGAGCTACAGGTTCGGGAGGTTCAGTACGTAATTCATCATTGAGTGGTATTAGGAGAACATGGTCAGTTGGCGGATGTCCGTTTGTTCCATATGCAGGTGGTGATGTTTCAATGCTTAATTTCGGAGTGGATGTAGAGCCGGTACCTATACCATCCGTATTTTATTATAATTTCGATAATGGGACAGTTTCTAATATGTTTCCGTTAAATGTTTCAAACGGTAAAATGTCTCAGACGGTTGTTCCGGCTAATACATTCATCAATCCGACACCTGCACCAGCCGGAAACATTACCAAACTGTATTTCCGTATATCAAGTTCATATCCTTTGGGACCCGGACTGTATACAACGTTTAAAATAATGTTACTGCATGTGTCAAGTGAATTTGTTACGTCAGGCTCGTTTATTACCGGAGCATGGGATACAGTATTTAAACGTGATACCGTTACTTTACAGGCGGCAATAAATACCTGGCTTGAGTTTACATTGGACCATCCGTTTGCATACAACCCGACACAACCACTTGCAATTTCAATGGAGCATTGCGGAGTAACAGGCACATACTCGGGATATAGTCTGAGATTCACAACGGCTACAGGAAACAGGAGGGTTTACAGCAGTACAACAGGATGTCCGCATGTATATTCGGGTGTAAGCACTAACATTATTAATTGCGGAATTAGTCTTGTAGTAGTTACAGGAGGTAAAACACCAGTTACACAGATTCCAGGAGAATATAAACTCGAACAGAACTATCCGAATCCTTTCAATCCTGTAACGAAAATCAACTTCGACTTGCCGAAGACGGGACTGGTATCGTTGAAGGTATTTGACGTGCTCGGAAAAGAAGTAGCGACACTCGTAAACGAAGTGAAGAATCCCGGAAGCTACACTGTAGACTTTGACGGAGCTTCACTGTCGAGCGGAGTATATTTCTACAGATTGGAAACAAACGGATTTGTAGCAACAAAGAAGATGATGCTTATAAAATAAGCAAGTAAAATTAGACCTTATAAAAACCCCCTGATTAATATATGGGGGTTTTTTATTTTTTCATGAGGATTTAAATTCAATTTTTTCCTTGCATATGAATTTTATTTTAAATAAATAGAGATGAACATTAAACTTAAATCATAAACCAAAAACGAAAGGAGAATAAAATTGAAAAAATTAAGTATCTTTTTTGTTCTGATGTTTTTCTTGACTTCATTAGTTTTATCCCAAACTCCGCAATATTATAATTTTAATTCCGGAGGAACAGGTAATACAATTCCTTTTGGTAGTTCAGGTGTTTCGGGTTACAGGTCACAATGGTTAATAATGCCAAATGCATATAATAATCCGAGTCCGGTTCCTCCCGGAAATAAAATTACAAAACTCTATATACGCGGTGCGGCTTCAGCAGGTCCTATTATATGCTCAAGTTTAAAAATTAGATTGGGTCAAACTACCGATACTGTTTTCCAGATGAGTGCTTATACGGGTCCTATGGATTCGGTTTATTTCAAACTTTCAGATACTGTATCAACAAATTCGAGTGGTTATGCGGTTTTTACATTGCAGACTCCTTATAATTATAATCCAGCTTTGAGTCTTGTAATCGAGATATCTCATTGTGGTTTTACCGGTACCGGTTTCAGTGTTTATCAATATACTGCTTTACCAAATAAAAGGACTAATTCACCGGGAACACCGAGTTGTGTATTTACTTATTCGTCAACAGATGCGAGAACGATACATTCGGGTGTTGATGTGGTCCCTGCAGGACCAACAGTTACTTTACCCGATTTGATTTATTATAAATTCGAAAATAATCCAGATGCAACTTCTACACCGAATTATGCAGTGCCGGGTGTTGGTAATAATCCCGCACTTCTGACAGGGACTTCTTTATCGTGGTCTTCAGGAGGTCAATTTGATTCCTGCATGCTGGGAACGGGAGGAACGGGAGGTCACATTAACACGAACTGGGCAACCAACTTTGGTTCCGGCAGCTGGACTATCAGTATGTGGTTGAGTAATCTTCCGAGCAATACCACTCTGTATTATCTCTTTGAGGAGGGTACCGGGTCATTTCGTTGCTTCCTCGGGGGAGCAGCAGGAGCCGGAAATCTATTATTGAGAGGGACAGGTGTAACAGATGTTAATGTTCCGGGCGTAGCACCGGGTCCTACAGTTGTTCATTTTGTATATGATTCTGCAACAGCAAAGATTAAAGCGTATAAAAACGGGGTATTAGCTGTAACAGTAAGTCAAACACCGTTAAATCTTGCAACAGGAACGAACTTTCAGGTTGGCGGATACAGTACATTAGCGAGTCTAAACGGTAAAATGGATGAATTCAGGGTTTACAGAAGAGCATTGGATTCTGCCGAAGTCGCAGCAACATGGAATATTGACCTCGGAGGTCTAATAACGGGAGTTACACCGGTAACTTCAAAAATACCGAATAAATACGTTCTTGAGCAGAACTATCCGAATCCGTTCAACCCTGTAACGAAAATCAGCTTCGACTTACCGAAGACGGGACTAGTATCGTTGAAGGTATTTGACGTACTCGGAAAAGAAGTAGCGACGCTCGTAAACGAAGTGAAGAATCCCGGAAGTTACATAGTGGACTTCGACGGAGCTTCGCTCTCCAGCGGAACATACTTCTACAGATTAGAATCCAACGGATTTGTATCAACGAAGAAAATGCTGTTGATTAAGTAGTAGTATTTCTAAAGAATTAACAAAATTATTAAACCCCCGGTTGAAGAAACCTGGGGTTTTTTTTATAATACTTATTTAAATTCAAATATTTCAAATACATTGACCGGAATGAAAACTACATAGTCTGAGTTTATAAGAAAAAAAATTGCTTTAATGACTGTTATTTATTAAAAAAAAGGCTTCTGAAGTTTCTGCAAAGAATAAAGTACTACTGTCATGTGTATAGATTCAAAGAATCTCTAAGAAAAATGTCAATTTAAAAAAAGTGAAAAATTACATATTATTTACAAAACGTTGTAAATAAAAATTTTTTTTACCATTGAAATTGATGGTTATTTTCTTTAAATATTAAATATAATACCATATTGTATATTTAAAATATGTTCTTTGCTAAAAAAGAAAATCAAATGTAGTTTTTGAATTAAATTCAAAATGATTGGTAATTTCAAATAATTGGTAAAAGATATGCAAGGATTTATTATATTATCTGATGCAAACTCTTTGTTTTACTTATTTACATTTGGATATTCTGGAGCACAGGTAAGTTTATCTGGTATTAAATTAATATGAACATATAAATTCCCATCTAATTGTAGAACAGACACGCTGTTTACAAAAGAACAACTTGAAAATCTTTTCAATAAAAATAATATAAATAATATATTTTTCAAAGTATCTCTTGAAATTTAATTCAAACTGAAGTTTTTCATATAATATGCAAATAAGAATAATTTTTGGATATATGATATGAAGTATTGAATTAAAATTATTGTTTTAAAAACATTTTTATGAAAGGAAAAAAAATGAAAAAATTTATTTACACATTATTAATCTTAACTTGTATTTTTGCATTAAACCTAAATGCACAAACCCCAATGTATTACAATTTAAACACCGGGACATCGAGTAATTCTTTCCCGTTCAATGTTTCTGGTGGAAAAGCAGTAAATTCTCTTTTTCTTGCGGGTGAATTTTCCAATCCGACTCCTCTACCGGCAGGACAACAAATTACTGCGGTATATTTCCGAACTTCGACTGCAGGGACACGATCTTATACAAATTTGCATATTTTATTGGCACAGGATTCTACGCTGACAGCTCTCACTTCAGGAACTTTTTACCCGGGTCCATACGACACTGTTTTTGTAAAAGACACAACTTTAACAAGTACTGTAAATGGATGGATGAAAGTTGCTTTAAGGCATCCTTTTGTATATAATCCCGCAAAGAGTCTAATTTTATTTGTGGGACAATGCGGAGCATCAGGTTCAGGTCAATCTGTACGTAATTCTTCACTTACACCTGCAGTTAGAAGAGTTTGGTCAGTCGGAGGATGTCCTTTTACACCTTACGCAAGTGTAGATGGTGCAATGATTAATTTCGGAGTAGATGTCGAACCTGCTCCTGTTTTATATTATAATTTTGCAACTGGGGGAGGAGCAAATTCATTCCCGCTAAATCAACCGGCAGGTAAAATGGTGCAGTGGCTTGTACTTCCATATGAATTTACTAATCCAACAAGTGCTCCATTAGGTATTGTTTCCAAATTAGCAATCAGAATTGCAACGGGTTATCCGTTATCGACGACTACATATTCTCAATTTAATATCCTGATAGGACAGACAACAATTACAAGTCTTACTTCAGGCTCTTTTTATACAGGAACAAGGGACACAGTATATAAAAGAGCAAGTGTAACATTATCAGCTGCTGCAAACTCCTGGTTAGAATTTCCATTGGACCATATATTTGTGTATATTCCCGGGCAGAGCATTGTGATTCAAATAGAACAATGCGGAGCACCCGGGGTTACCGGATATAGTCTTGCACATACAATCCTAACAGGTAACAGGAGAGTCTGGTCGGTTGGAGGTTGTCCGTATGTTCCTTATGCCGGTGCCGGAACAAATGTTCTTAATTGCGGTCTTTATATATTACCGATAACAGGTGTCACACCTCCTATTGGAACACAATTACCCAAAGAATATAGACTGGAGCAGAATTATCCAAATCCGTTTAATCCCATAACGAAAATCAGTTTTGATATACCAAAATCCGGTCTGGTATCGTTGAAGGTATTTGACGTGCTCGGAAAAGAAGTAGCGACACTCATAAACGAATTGAAGAATCCCGGAAGTTACATAGTAGACTTCGATGGAACTTCTCTCTCCAGCGGAACATACTTCTACAGATTAGAATCCAACGGATTTGTATCAACGAAGAAAATGGTGTTGATTAAGTAGTAGTATTTTTAAAGAATTAACAAAATTATTAAATCCCCGGTTGATGCAATCGGGGGTTTAATAATTCAATAAGATAAAATTTTACATTGAATTTAAAGAATATTTTTAATAATTATGTTCTAATGGTAATACTTGCTCTTAATCAATTCGTAAAAAAGGAAGTTGCTAAATTAGTTTTTTTTAATTTCGTAAATTTAATAAATGTTTTTTAGAAAGTATACAATTATACTTAAATAACCAAAAAATATTGAAAGGAGCGAAATATGGAAAGAAATAAACTATCTATTTTGTTTGGAGCTATTTTTGTTCTAATAATTTCATTAGGATTCTTAGGCTTATACGATGATGACCCAACGACAGCAGTTTCTTATTCCACATTCAGACAAGTTGAAACACCTCAGAACACAGACTATCGGGGTTCCTGGTCAGCTGGACTGAACGTTCCGTCACCCGGCGGATATGGCGGTGGCGGTGTCGGATATGTCCGAAACGACACCTGCTGGTTATTTGCTTTAAACGGTGACGAAAACGGTAGTAGTGGTGCACCGGGTACTTTCCGTAAGTACAACGTTACCACAAATACATGGACAACTTTAACTTCTAATGCCGGAAGATGCTGGACAAGTGTGACAAAAGCCGGTCCGGTAAGTAATACTTTAATCTACAACTTTGGTGGATTACCGAACGGAGCTTCTGCTTGGACTTCGATGACGGGTGCACTTCAGTCCTATAGTATTAATAATAATACCTGGACAACTCTGGCTACGGCACCAACACCGGCAGGAAGTTCCGGCTTACATAATTACCAGGATAGTTTGATATATGCTGTTGGTGGTATGGGTACAACCGGTCAACCAATTACCAATGTTCAGTTATATAACATAATATCCAACACCTGGCGGCAGGCAACACCTCTGCCGGCTGCAAGAGCTAACGGTTGGATTGCTATCAGACACGATACTATTTATTACGGCTGCGGCGCCGGACCGACAACCACAACTTTCAATACGACTGTATATGTCGGTATTATCAGCCAGACCAACAGGGCAAACATAACCTGGTCAACTAATCCGGTATCTTTCCCTGTGGGAATCCACAGATGTGATGCGGCGGAATTCGGTAACGGAATAATTATTGGTCCCGGTGCAAATGCATGGTGGGGACAGGGAAATACCTGCTATACATGGATGGGTGGAAGCAGTCCATTCGTATCTGTAGGACCGGTACCAACTCAAACCTCCGATGCTATGACCGGCTCGGTTAGTTTCCAAAGAGGCAATTATAAAGTCTGGAAATTTGTGATAGCCAGCGGACTTATCTTATCTACTCCATATCATATACTTGCTAACCAGATTTACACAGACTCTGTTTTGTCGGCAGCACCACCGACCTTAACATATCCGACGAACGTATGTAACTACGGAACAATACCGTTATATCCGTCAGGAGTATGGGCACACGGTACGGAAGTACTGGGAGATACATTGTATATCGTAGGCGGCG
>CAZCSV010000013.1:0-23878 GCA_964501535.1 uncultured Ignavibacteriaceae bacterium
TTATTTTATTTAGCGGAATCGACGAGACTCGAACTCGCGACCTCCTGAGTGACAGTCAGGCGTTCTAACCAAACTGAACTACGACTCCGTTTAAGAATTGTAAAAATAACGTTTATTATTATTTATTTCAAGACTATTAAAGGCGGAAAAATATCTCGAAATATGTCTTCAGTTTCTCTTAACAATGTCATAAAATGCTTATTTCTCTCACATAATCATTTTAGTAATACCATTTTCTTTACTTCCGTATAATTCTTTTCTCCTGTCGTTTCTATTTTATAAAAATATATTCCGCTTGGCAATCGTCCGTTCTGAATATCATAAACTGAAAATGGTATTTCATATGTCCCAGGACCTTGTCTTTCATTAACCAATATTGCTATTTCCTTCCCTAAAATATCAAACAATTGCAATTTTACAAAACTATTGCATATTATCGTATAACGAATTTTTGTGTTCGGATTGAACGGGTTCGGATAATTTTGATAAAGTTCGAATCGCTCCGGAATGCTGCCGGAAATTTTATTAATTCCGTTCATAAATATATATGTTTTTTTTGCGTATATATTTGAAAACGATAGACTGTCCTTTGTATATGCAATCCAAATGTAAACAAAAGGAAGACTTACAATTCCTCTGTTAATGCTATGCTTCAAAGTTAGAGACGTATCACCAAGCGTAGTGCTGTCAACTGCACCGCCATTACTATATCCCCCCATTAATTTAGTAGAATCCGATTTCCGCAAATATGCAAATACCTGCCACGTCGGATAATCGGTAATAACCGGATATAAAAAAGTCCTTAATGTAGTATGATTGTAATAATTATTTTGATTGAAATTCAAAATTGCCTGAGACAATTGAGTATAAGGATAAATTTGCGTGGAATACAACTTGAACTTCCCTGTTCTGTCGGATTGAAATACTACTTCGGGATATAAAAAATTGCTTGATGCGAATTCACAGATAATATTATTCCCCAAATATGCTGCAGTATCCGGTATATTCCATGTCGTTGTACCTGTTTTATACCTGAAGTAAATCGCTTTCTTGCCGTCGTTCTTGACACTCTCATATGCCAAATATGTGTACGTTCCGGCAGATAAATACGGATTACTGCATACACCAGTATCCGCTGCAGTAAGGTTAGTATCATAAGTAACCTGTCTTGTCTGGGAATTAAATTGTCTGAAAATTATATCGTTATTTTTCTGATAGGTTATCATAAAATTTGGAATTGCATTACCATAAACCTTCACCCCCGATTTATTGCCTGCAGTAGTATCGAATGGATACGGTGCGCTCCAACCTGTTATTGTATCGTAGGAAGAAGCAAAAAGATTCCATTTCCCTACCGTAAATTCTTCCCAGATGGTTAATGCACATGGAATGCGTATTACAGGTCCCCCGATTGAAATATATGAGATTGACGGATTACGTTTCTGCGTTAATGTATTTGTTATATGCCTTACCGTATCGGTCGGTCCGTTAGGTCCGATTTTTAAAACACATATTTGTGAATTAGTACCTGTCCATCTTTCGAATGCAAGAAATTCCCATGAAAAAAACGAATTATTACTTGTGTTATACTTTAATGCAAAAGCCGGATTCTTATCTATATATCCCGAAGTGAACCTGTATTTTGGCCATTGTGAATAGACGTTAATACTTAAAACCAACAAAAATAAAATAAATATTTTTTTCATAATATTTATATTTATATTTTAATTAAATACTAATTTTAAAAAACAACTTGCCTGTAACTTATATTTGGATGCCCATAATTTTTTCAATACTATTTAACAAAATTCTTTATTATTGTCAATATATAACATATATGTTAATATATACAAAAACATTAAAAATGCTTTTCCTTTGAACTTTTCAATATTCAAATTCCAAGTATAGAATATAAATTCGAAATTTATTATTTTGAACGTATTATTCATTAAATCATTGAAAATAAATACCGAAGCATTTAAGGCTCTTAAAATTCCCGAATTCAGAAATTACACGCTTGCACGGTTGTTCATTACTTTAGGAATGCAGATGCAGGCTGTCATAGTCGGCTGGCAGGTATACCAGATTACAAAAGACCCTTTTTCGCTCGGGCTAATCGGTCTCGCAGAGGCAATTCCCTCGATTTTTACCGCATTGATTTCAGGACACATAGTCGATATCAGCGACAGAAAAAGAATTCTGTTCTTTTCATTTTTATTGATGTTCTTTTGCTCTTCATCACTGCTTTTTGTTTCGACCGATGTATTAACTCCCTTAACCGATTATAAAGTCATTTCAATATATTCGATAATTTTCATCAGCGGAATCGCACGGGGATTTTCGATGCCTTCTGCTTTTGCACTGCTCGGACAGATTATTCCGAAAGAGTTATATCCCAATGCAATCTCGTGGAACACATCCACGTGGCAGATTGGAGCTATATCGGGTCCTGCCATTGGCGGATTGATTTACGGATATTTCGGAGTTTCGCTCTCATACGTCAGTGTTGTAGTAATGGCTTTGATTGCTATTATATTAATTTCTTTTATCCCGAAAAAACCCGTTCCCGAATTTATTGAAGATATCCCCCTGAAAGAACGTCTTTCCGCCGGAATAAAATTCGTCTTCGCAAACAAAATCATCTTAAGTGCAATGTCGCTGGATATGTTTGCAGTGCTTTTCGGCGGCGCAGTTGCCATGCTTCCCGTTTATGCAGGAGATATTCTCTCCGTCGGCGCAAAAGGACTCGGAATGCTGAGAGCCGCACCGTCTGTCGGTGCCGTGCTGATGGCACTTTTTCTTGCACACAAACCACCGACTGATAATGCTGGAAGAAATTTATTGTTTTGCGTTGCGGGATTCGGAGTCTGTATTATTATTTTCGGACTTTCGCAGAGTTTCGTAATTTCTCTTGTCGCACTTGCTTTGAGTGGAATGTTCGACAGCGTCAGCGTCGTTATCAGGCAGACCATTATCCAGCTTAAGACTCCCGAAAATATGAAAGGACGCGTATCCGCAGTCAACAGCATATTCATCGGCTCGTCCAATGAAATCGGTGCATTCGAATCCGGGCTTGCGGCAAAGCTTATGGGTGTCGTTCCCTCAGTAATCTTCGGCGGAGTGATGACACTGGTTACGGTTACCATTGTTGCTCTTTCATCAAGAACATTGCGAAAACTGAAATTGTAAAAATCGAAAACTCCTAAAGCAAAGACCTCACGAAACAATAAATTCAAATATAAAATTTTTAGTTCGTTACTTATTGGTAATAAGATTAAAATGTTTTATTTAAAGAAACTGGTAAACAGCACAACATTCAGGTAAGTTACAACCGCTCCAATAGCGAGTAATACAATTTTTGTAAGTAAATTATTTTTATATTTACCCATTACCTTTTTTGATGAGGTGAGGTAGATTTGCGAAAAGATAGTAAAGGGAAGCTGAATACTAAGAATCATCTGTGAAATAATTAATCCCTGAAACGGATTCGAGATTAAGAATATTATAATTGCACCGATAATAAGCGATATTCCAACTCCGATGCGTGAGTGTTTATCTTTTATATCGTATGGCTCTTTGAAAATTCCTGCGAATATGGAACCGCCTGCCATTCCTGATGTGATGCTGGAGGATAGTCCTGAAAAAAGCAAAGCGATTGCAAATACAATCGTGGCGCTTTTTCCGAGCAGAGGCTCGAGCATTTTTTCCGCCTGCTGAAGTTCATCTATGGGAATGCTGTTCACAAAAAAAGTAGCTGCGGCAAGGATAACGATGGCACTGTTTATTCCCCAGCCGACGACCATAGAAAAAAGCGTATCGAAAAATTCGAATCGTAACTGCTTTTCGCGGACTTTTTCATTCTGCAGGTTCCACTGACGGCTCTGAATTACTTCGGAATGAAGAAACAAATTATGAGGCATCACAACCGCGCCGAGTACGCTCATCACAAGCAATATCGAACCTTCGGGTATGGACGGAGTAACCCAGCTGGTTGCAGCAACTCCCCAATCTACGTCTATTAAAGTAAGTTCATAGACAAATGAAAATCCGATGACAGATACAAAACCGATAATCCACTTTTCTATTCGCTTGTAAGAATTTGTATAGAGCATTATATAAACGAATACGAGAATAATTACCGTTCCGACTTTTATGGGAATATTAAAAAGCATATTCAATGCAATCGCACCCCCGAGCAGTTCTGCAAGCGATGTAGAGATTGAGGCGAGTACTGCGGTTATTAAAACGGTTTTTGAAGCGTATCTATTCATATGAACCGTAGCAGCTTCCGAAAGGCAAAGGCCCGTAGCAATTCCAAGATGTGCAACGTTATGCTGGAGTATAATCAGCATAATGGTAGATAATGTCATAATCCAAAGCAGTGAATAGCCGAATCCCGAGCCGGCGGCAATATTAGCCGCCCAGTTGCCGGGGTCGATAAAGCCGATGGTAACCAGCAAGCCCGGTCCGAGAAACTTTAAAAAGTTTAACGCCTCGGGTCTTGGTTCATCGGGTTGAAAATATTTCCGGATTCTGTTTATCATTTATATTTAATAAACGTGCTTCCCCTGCATTTCCGTTCCCCAGAAATTACAGGTCATAAAAGAATCTCGTTCCCCCGCCGTGGCGGGTTTGTGGACGAGTGGAAAGAAAATCAGGGCTTATCAAAATTATGTAACATTTCTGTATGAAAAACTATTTATCGCAAACAAACAAAATCATCTCTGTTAATGCCTTTTTGCATACCGGGCAGAAATTATCACGTGAACGGGATTTCATTGTACAATCGAAACAGGGTCTGTAAATTCCTTTTTCCACATATCCGCCGCCTTCGAACGCCCCGACTTTATCGTAATATTTCTTTTCGTTCGGAGTCGGTATCGGAACACCTTTATCGACGAGGTTTTTCCATTTACTTACGAAGTCAACAAGCGTAGTAATATTCGGCTGAACCGGCTCGACGTTTAAATTAAAATAATCCGTTACCGCCACATCCGAAGTCCAGTATTCATCAGCTAAATCTCCGAATGCATGCCCGAATTCGTGGCATACGACATAATCCGAATAATCGTCGTCGCTTGATGTTATACTGTAATAATTATATACACCCCCGCCGCCGTAAATCGGAGAGTTAACCAATATCATAATCTGGTCGTAAGGAACCAATCCCGCAATATCCCTCACACTCCTTATATCAAAAGTCATTAAATACCTTTCCGTATTAAAAGTATAAAAACTTGCGCTTAGAACCGTGTTTTTGTAAATATACTTTCCCGGAATATCGGTTCCCGACTCCTGTGAAATTGCATTTACAGCCCACACATTAAAATTACTTTTATTTTCTTTATAAGGCGAGCAATCGAAAAAATACCCCATAAATCTCTGAACATCCGAATCGAATTTTTCCATTTCATCCTTGGTGTAACCGTCGGGAATAATTACGATATCCACTTTTTTATTGGGGTCTCCGTTATCGAGTACTTTCTTGTATTCAAATTTCGGAGGAGCTTCTTCACGGATGAAATAATCTTTCGGATTAATAAGCATTTCGAATTTCTTCTCGAGCTTTCCGTCCCTGTTTCTCTTATGTATTTCAAGTTTCACGGTTTTCTTCGGGTATGGGAATATTATTGTTTCGTAAAAACTCCTGCTGACCGATTTTGCCTCTTCAGAAGACTGCCATTCCTGAAACAGAGTCGAAAAACCGCGTGAGTAAATCAGATTCTGCGTTCCGTAATCATAAACGAAAAACCTGTATTCCCCATAATTAAATTTGTCCGTTAAATTAATAATATTTCCTCCCCATGTAGGGATGCTCTTCATCTGCTCAAAATAAATCGCGGAACTTGTAGCATCTCCGGCCTGTATAAAATCGAGCCTTAAAGTCTTTTTTACAAAATAATCATCAAATTTTACCTGCGAAAAAGAAAAAGAAGTAAATACGAAAATCACTGCAATTGCGAGAAAATATTTTTTCATAAAAATTAATTTTTATAAATTTGCTCCTGCCTGACTTGGAGGAGAAAAAAATTTCTTTTTTATTGTAATTATTTACAGAATTTCTTTATAAGCTTTTCAACTGCTGCATCACCGAGCTCTTTTGCTTTGTTCCAGTCTTTGCAAGCTTCATCTTTTTTCTTAGCTTTGTAATAACAGTCCCCTCTGTTAACATAAGCATCGGGATTTTTCGCATCCAGCTCTATTGCCTTGGAATAATCGTTTATTGCTTTATCATACTCTTTCAATTTCATTAAACAATTGCCTCTGTTCAAATATGCAAGCTCACTTTTACCGTTTATCAAAATAGCATTGTTAAAATCGGCTATTGCCTCTTCGTATTTTTTAAGGTCATAATAGCTGATACCCCTGTTTATAAGGGCTTCATAGTCCTTTGGCTTGAATTCGATTGCCTTAGTATAATCATCTATGGCTTCTTTATTCTTCTTCAGTTCGGCGTATGCAGTCGCTCTATACAGATAAGCATCGGGATTTTTAGGATTCAACTCTATAGCTTTTGTGAAATCAGTAATTGCATTTTTGAAATCTCTGCTCTTGGATTTTTGCAATCCTGCATCAATTATTTTCTTCACTTCCTCGCTGTTTTCCACTATGTCTTTCGTAGTAACATCTTTTTTTCCTGTTACCGATGAGTCCTGCTTTTTTACTTCTGTTTTTTGTTCATCTTTTTCCGTACAGCCGGAAGTCATAAACACTAACATTAAAAACAATAAAACAGATATTAAATAAAAAGTTCTTTTCATAATTTTCCCCTTTTTGATAGTTTGATTTATTATTTTGTAAAGCTATTTAAATAAAATACGTATTTCAATACATTTAATAATGGAATACATAAATTGAAAAACGGAGGTTCTTGAAAATCTTAAATTGATATTTTTTATTGTATTATGGAAATCCAAATTATTCGTTATATTTGTATAAATAAATTATGGCCAGCTCAAAACCGAAAATATTCTTTAGTCTTATTTTTATTATTGCATTGGGATTCCTCGCTTACTATCTCTTATTCGACCGATTTTTACTGCTCACTAGAAGTCTGGATCCAAGAACAAGCAGATATAAAATCGAGGAACTTGCAGAAAAGAGAAAAATCCAGTACCGCCTTGCTTACAAGGGAAACGGAAATCTAAAACAAACTATTCATTTGAATACTGGTCCCGCTGTATTTGTAATTTATCACGAAGGTCCTTCGGATTTCCTGGTGGAATTGAGAAGCACTACAGATTCTTTGATTTCAGTTCTGGTAAAGGAAACAGGCGAGTATGAAGGGGTAAGCCAGGTGGATATACCCGAACAGGATGCTTATCTGCTCAATGTAATAACTTCCGGTAACTGGGGCATTGCTTATAAATAGATTATTTAATCTGATTTAAATAATCTATCTTTTTTGTAAGCTCATCCCAGTATTGGGGATTCAATTTCATTGCCATTTCATAATTTTCAATCGCATTTTCATAGTTCTGAACTTTCTCCCATGAAGCTCCTCTGTTATAATATGCTTTTGCTAATCTCGAATCGACCTGTATGGTTCTGTCATATTCCCTTATTGCCTGCCAGGGATTATCTATTGCATCATAAACAACTCCTTTGTTGAACCAAGCAATGGTATCGTCGGGTTTAAGATCCAAAACCTTATTATAATCCCATAACGCCTGCTCATAGTGCTTAAGCCTTTCGTGTGCCGTACCTCTGTTTTGATATGCAGAATGATTATACGGATTCAATTGAATATACCTGTCATAATCCGCAATTGCCTCTTTATATTTCTGAATATTCTGATAATGATTTCCTCTGTCAAGATATGGTCCGGGATTTAAGGTATCTTTGCTTATAAGCAAATTAAGCTGCTCGAAAGCTTTTAAATTTTCGACTTTGTAAATGCTGTCTCTCGGTTTACTGTATCCCATGTGATAGCTCTCTATACTGTCACGGTAATCAAAATAACCGCTTCCGTATATATCGGTGCTGTCATTGGGATTCCTGTACCGGTAAGGATTTTCCTGATATCGTGACGAATCCCCGGTTAATACTATTTCCGTTCTCTTATTTTTATTCTTCCAATAATTATAATACCAAATTCCGGCTATTATGAGAATTATTAAAACTACAAAAAAGATTATTTTTTTCATTTTTGAATAATTTTCTTAATATAATATTAATTCAGATAATTATCTTTGATAAAATTTATATGATATAATTCATGACCTGCAAGTATATATAAAATTGCCCTCACGGTCAGCTCCTGGTCGTTTGCTACGCCACGCTGAATCATATCTTCGGAATCAAAGCTTTCAAAAAATTTTAAATTAGCCGCCCTGAGTAAAAGCATTTCATCGGCAATTTCTTTGAGCGTCTTTCTGTAGTATTTCGCATTTTTTACATAATCATCCTGTTCATAGCCGGGCAGCGGCTGTTTGTCTCTCCTTGCAATTCTTAACGCCCTGTAAGTTAGTATTCTCTCCGAGTCTATCAGGTGACCGAAGACTTCTTTAATTGTCCACTTTCCAAAGCCATATGTGCTGTCGCCTTTTTCTTCCGGAATGGATGCAATGAACTTCTGAACATATAATGATTGTTCTTCTAAAATGTTAATAATATCCCCGTCCTTTACCAGGTTAAGATATTGATTATAATACTCAGGATATTCTTCCGGTGTTGGTCTATCCATTTATAAAAAATTAATTAAAAATACACTCTTTTAAAAATTAAATTCAATGATAAATTAATATCTTATCTAAACAGGTGAACGTTTCCTCCTGTATGTAGAAATAAGATGTTCTTTTTTTTATTAAACTTTCTTTCTCTTAAATACCCTATTAATCCGGACGCCGCTTTCCCTGAATATACATAATCCAGCAAAATTCCTTCATTCTTTGCAAAAATATCAACTGCTTCCATTCCTTCATCGGTTATTGCTCCGTATTTCTCACCCATATAACCATCATCCACTATAACATCTTCATCATTTCCGGTCACTCCGAATAAATCGGTAATCTCACACGACAATTTAATTATTTCTTTTCTTAATTGCCTCTTATTTTTTGATACCCCAAAACCGATTATTTTGCCGTTCCATTTATTCAGTCGAGCTCCTACAACCAATCCGGATTGAGTTCCCGCTGAAGCAGTTGCGTGCAGTATATAGTCGAAATTCACTTTCATTCTTAAACCGTCTTTCATAATTTCATCAAACGCTTTAACGTATCCCAGCGCTCCGATTGGACTCGAACCGCCTATCGGCATCAGGTAAACTTTTTTCCCCTTTTTCGTTAAATTCATTCTCAGTTCGTCCGCATAGTTTTCCCACCTGCTCCATTCTTCCGATTCTACAAAATAAGTTTTAGCTCCGAATAATTCATCGAGAAGCAAATTCCCCGTTGCTCTTTTCGGCTTTTTACTCCCGCCTAAAACCAGATGAACTTCAAATCCGTATTTTGCACCCGCCGCAGATGCAATTCTGCAGAAGTTTGATTGAATTCCGCCTATGCCGATTAAGACATCCGCTTTTTTTCTCAATGCATCGGCAACGAGAAATTCTAATTTACGGGTCTTGTTTCCTCCGAAGGCAAACCCCGTCATATCGTCTCTCTTGCAGAAGATATTCGCATTAAAAAGTGAGGAAATTTTGTCCAGACGCTGTAAAGGTGTTGGCAGAACAGAAAGTTCGATATCCGAATATTTTCTAAAGATATTCTTATTCATCGTATTATTTTTTTCTGATTAACAAAGACGAATCCCCGTAGCTTAAAAACCTGAAATTATTTTCTAAAGCATAATCATAAACTTTTTTCCAGTCATCTCCGATAAATGCCGCAACCAGCAAAAGCAGTGTGCTTCCGGGCAAATGGAAGTTGGTAATCAGTAAATCGACTATTTTAAAATCATATCCCGGAACAACCATCAACTCGGTATTCCCGTAAATATTTTTCAAATTATTTTTCGCCATATAATTTCCTATTTCGTTAACGGAATCTTCCAGCGATATTTCCCCGTTCTCATACGGATACCATTGCTCGATATAAAATTCCGATTCAATGTTCTTTTTCAACTTTACACCATACCAGTACACACTTTCAAGCGTCCTTAAAGACGTTGTTCCAACCGCAGTAATTATTCTGTCTCTGTATTTTAAAATGTCTTTCAATAAATCATCGGAGACACAAAATAATTCACCGTGCATTTTGTGCTCTCCTATCACTTTCGATTTTACCGGTTTAAAAGTTCCTGCTCCGACATTCAGCGTCAGATAATCAATTTCGCAATTCTTCATTTTAAGTTTTTTAAAAACATCATCGGTAAAATGCAATCCCGCCGTAGGCGCCGCAACAGAACCGTCAATCATCGCATAAACAGTCTGATATTTATCTTTATCCGAAGGCTCCGATTCCCTTCTAATATATGGCGGCAAAGGGACTTTTCCCAATGAGTCTATTATTTCTCCGAAAGTCACATCGGTGTTATCCCAGCTGAATTCAATAATATATTCATCGGAAATTTTATCCTTTACTTCGGCAGATATTTCAAATTCTTTTTTGTCAAATATAAATTTACTTTTAATCCTTCCCGTTTTCCACTTGCTCGCGTTTCCGACAAAACATTTCCATTCGGATTTTCCTTTTCTGTGAAACTCGACCTGGTAATCCGTTATGCCGGAAACAGGCTCGAGACAAAATATTTCTATCTTTGCACCGGTGTCTTTATGAAAAAAAAGTCTCGCAGGTATTACTTTGGTATTGTTAAAAATTACCAGCGAATCCGGCGGAATATAACTATCAATATTCCTGAAATTAGATTCCTCAATGTTCCCGCTTTTGTAAATCAGCAATTTTGAGGAATCCCTTTCCGCCAGCGGAAACTGGGCAATCTTTTCGTCAGGCAGATTATATAAATAATCCGATATTTTAATGGATTTAAAATCCAATATTATGCAAATGTTTTTTATAAATCATAAAATAACCTTTTTAATATTTTCATTAAATATTATTATTAATGCGTTAAAACCGGGAACAAATGTTCATCATACCATTTTATCGCTCTTTCGGCATTTATTTTTATAAAATTTATTCTTACTTGATATAATAAATAAATAAATTTAAATTGTAATGTAAAATTTTTTATTGATTCTTGGGAGGTGTGTAATTAACAACTTTATTGATTTAATATTGCCGGCTTCCAAACACGATGGGGTGAAAAATTCCTGTTCTCCAACACAATTTTTTAAAATAAATAATTTTTAAATTCTTAATTAAATTGTTATGAAAAAAATATTAGTTATTTTAATCTGTTTTGCCTTCCTCGATGCTATATCACAATCAACGCAACAAACCGGAATATATGAACAAGTGTTTTTTGAAAACGGAGTAATAAAAACAAAAATTTTCACCAACCCGTTAATCAACAGCGGAAAAAACACGATGATTAACGAAAAAAATCCCTCATCACCGGATAAAACAAACGCATCGATGGTAAGGTGGTTTACTACCCAAACCTATGCCATCGGAAATGACGTGTCAATCAGCGGAAACGGTCAGGTCGGATACTGCGGATGGGGTTTGAACGAGGAACATGTATCTGCATATGGTAATGTTAACAGCACACCATTCTGGGAATATTTTACATCAACATCAACAGACAGGAATTATGTTGCCGCATCGGATACGGGGATAGTCGCAGTCGGCTCGTATCATAATATTTATATGATGGGAAAAAATTCCGGTACACCGTTTTTCAATTTCGACCTGACAACATTACCGGACACTGGAATCGCAGGAGTTATCGATGTTACATCAAACGGAGGCTTTGTGGTTGCATCGGTATGGCGTTATGATTCAAGCACGGTTTTTGGATTTAATAAAACTTCAACAACTCCTGTATGGAAACTGAGGGTTCCGACACGGCTTTACGGAGTAAGAATATCCAGAAACGATTCCCTCGCAATCATCAGTACATACTATAATTTCTGGGTAGTAAATACTTTTTCGGGAGTCGTGAGATACAAAGATACAATTACGAACGGAACACAAATGACAATGGGAATAAGCGGAAACGGAAATCTTATAGCAACGGTAAATTACCGAGGTTATATGAAAGTCTATCAGTGGAACGGAAGTGCCTACACATTGCTATGGCAATATCAGGAACCGCCGGGTACATATTATAACTGGATAACTGCAGTAGATATTTCCAATGACGGGAATTACATCGCAACAGGCAGTTTAATATTTTTAGGTTCATCTTCATATGACGGGAAGGTCAGGTTTTTTAAAGTTTCAAACGGCAATACACCACTTTGGACACTCTCCGATATTGGAGATGAAGTGGTGTGGGTCGAGTTTTCCAAAAACGGTAAAATATTGGCAGCATCCTCATACGGCGATTTGGCTAACACGAAAAACGACCTGCTTGTTTTCAAAACATCCGTAAATTCATCCACACCGATTTTCTCCACGAATATGATTGGCTCTCCTTATTATTGCAGTATATCAGACGACGGGACTAATTTAATTGCAGGCGGGAAACTCGTTCATGCAAGAGTTATGGGACATGGAGGAACATTCTATAATGTCTCGGTAGATACGTCCGAAACACCCAATATAGTAGGAAATATCAACGGGAATATTCCAAGAGAATATTCACTCGGACAGAATTACCCGAATCCGTTTAATCCGTCTACAAATATCAAATACCAGACGGCAAAAAACGGTTTTGTAACACTCAAAATATTGGATATACTCGGGAAAGAAGTTGCCATTTTGGTGAGCGAATATAAGAAAGCAGGATATTACGAAGTGCAGTTTACAAATCAAAACCTCCCGAGTGGAGTGTATTTTTACAGGCTTCAGGCAAATGAATTTTCGGATACAAAGAAACTAATTTTGATAAAATAATTCTTTGATTTAACGGGGATCTCATTTCTTCAAAGGGATCCCCGAAAAAAATTTTTCTATTTCACCAGCATCATCTTTTTTATATCCGAAAACTTACTTGATTCAAGTTTGTAAAAGTATATTCCCGATGAAAGTTTTTCCGCATTCCAGTTTATTTCATACATTCCCGATTTTAATTCTTCATTCACCAAAGAAGAAATTTCTTTTCCAAGTATATCATGGATTTTCAAAGAAACAAATCCGGATTCTTTTATCTGGAATTTAATTTTAGTTTCGGGATTAAACGGATTCGGATAATTCTGCATCAATTTGTATTCCGATGCAATACTATTTACCTGCTGAATACCCGTGAACGGACCGAGAGTAAATGAAATTAAAGTATCATAAGATGTAATATTATAAATATTCAGTCCACCCTGCGAGCCGTTTGACAAAAAGGGTGATGGATTTGTAGTTTTATTAATAGAAGTCCTTCCTACCAAATTACTAAAGTGTGCAGAAGCAGGTGTCCCGTTTGAAGTCGGCGTTCCGTTCGGACGATAAATATAAACTTCATCGGGCGGTCCGTTAGCATTTCCGTTACAAGTCGAATTTATTCTGTAAACCAACAAACCGCTTCCCGGTATGGTGTTCTCGAAAGGTAAAGCTTTCCTTCTGAATTCAACCAAATAATATTCGGTGGTCGAATAAGGAGAATTTATTCTATAACAATTATTCGTCTCCGATGTTATAGGACGTAACGTATATACTCCCTCTGCCGAGATTACAGGTATCGAATTAATCCATGTTGCATATTTCCATTTCATATGGGCACCCATATGCTGAGGCGGATTTGTATTGCTGCACATTAAATCCCAGGTATAACACGGTGAAATTCCGTTGCTTACATAGTGGTATAAATCGGGAGCTCCAAGAGAATGGAACATTTCGTGGCACAAAACTCCAGGTCCGCTCGATTTTAAACTGTTTTGAATCTGAAAGTTGTAAGTATAAACTCTTTTTCCGTTTATATTTACCGTGTATGTATATAATGACCACATATGAGGCCAGAGCAGAGTATTCCAGGCAGTAGTTGCACCCGCAACAATAAAGCAAACATTATCAACTTTCCCGTCATTATCGCCGTCGAGATTCAGACTTGTCGGTACCTGCCACGCTATATAAGTTACAGCATCTTTTAATAATGCATGTTCCCGCGCCGCCTGACTGGTATAACCGTTAGGATTACTAATGGAATCATAAGGCATATAATAACTTCTCGGGTGAGGATCCTGATAAGAAACAACAAATGTACCGGTTGTGACAGGGTAAAAAGTCGAAATCACTGAAAGTTTATTATAAGATGCATTTTTAAAATAATTATTCATCGAATTCCTGCCTGATGTACTGTCATTGAATATTCTTTTGTAGTAAGCAACCGAATCTGTAAATTCGGGCTGGTCCGAAAACCTGATAAAGACTACAAGATTGTTTATTGTACCTGTTTTCGGTGCATCAACTGCATCTTTAGGTGTATTGGCATAAAACTCTCTCCTGATTTTTAATATTTCTTCATCCGGAAGTTTTATGCCGGGTGAAATTCCGACATAAGACGGGTTCACCCTTCCAACAATAAAACGTGAAGGGATAATCCTGTTGTTATCCAATAAAGCGTAAACATAATATCCGGTTCTGCTGTCCTGAATTATGGTATAAAAATCTTTGTCGTGATACCAGTTGTAAAATTCATCTCCGCTTGCGAAAATATTCAATACAATTCCGTCCGGCTGTGTTACCGTTACCGGTATGTTTTCAAGCGGCGCCGCGGACATTTTTATTGCGATAAAAAACAGAAACAAAAAAATAAAATTTTTCTTCATTACTTTTATTTATTAAATTTTAATATTGTTATTTAAAAAAATTAATTTACTCTATCCGAATCCTCAATAATCTTTCTGATTTCGGTATTTATCCCGAGATTCAACATGGTCTCCAGACCAACAGGCATTACAAATGTCCAGTTTGAATCATTTATCACTCCGGGAAAATTTATTCTGTATGAGGTCTCTTCGCCCTTCACAAACAATGCATCGTCAAGAAAAAGCCACTCCTGTAAAAGCTGTATGGAAAAAATTGATGCCGACTGATTGATTTTTTCCAGCACCCTTTTTATAAACAGCGGATTTATTTTGAAATCGCTTCCGTTCGGTTCAAGCCCGAGAAATTCCAGAAACTTCAGCCTCTCGTTGAAACTCTCTTTGTATATATTTATTATATCCCAGATAACATCGTAATTTAATCCGAGAATTTCCACTAATTTATTTGTATCCGTAATTTCGTTTTTCCAGTATAGCCTTCCGTATTTCGATTTTTCCGTATCGAACAGACTCTTGACAATTTCACCGTATCTTTCGCCGTTTATATTTTTATTGTCACAAAGCCTTTTAAAAAGTTTTTCGTCTATAGTCCCGGTTTCATTGTGCCACCAGTCTATTATCGTACTCGAGTCGTGAGTAGATATTGTAGCTACAGAATTAATCCTGTAATACTCCGGATTGATAAAATTGTCACTTCCGTTAAAATCTTTTACCCACCTTTGAACATTCATCCCCGGGATTCCATACTCCCATAATACTTTGGGCGAACATTGAGGAATAGTCCCCAAATCTTCCGCACAAGGCAACATATCCGAGCTCGCAATCATCACATCGAGAAGTTTTTTTCCCGTTTCTTCCCATAAATGTTCATCCTGAGGGTCGTAGAATCCGCTCAGACCGCCCTGCTCGTGCGGACAGTCCATCGCTATACTCCATAAACGAAAGAAACCGACGAAATGGTCTATTCTGTACATATCATAAAACTTTTCCGCATAACGCAGTTTTTCTTTTATATAAGCATATCTGTCTTTTTCCAGTTCTTCCCTGCTATATGTCGGCATCCCCCATCTCTGTCCCATCGCAAAATACATATCGGGCGGAGCACCCGATGAAAAATCAAGTTTAAAATAATTCTTATGAGCCCAGATATCGGCACTGTCCCTGCTGACAAGAAACGGTATATCTCCCATTAAAAGTACACTTTTTTTCTTTGCATATTCCCTGACGGATTTAAACTGCTCATATAACTGCCATTGAATCCAGTAATAAAAATTTATTTTTTCGGAAAAACCGGACTTAATTTCCGATAAAGTTTCCTCATACCTGTTTTTGTATTTCTCGTTCCAGTTTTCCCACGACCTGTTTTGCTCGATTTCCTTTATTACCTTAAAAAGAGCATAATCCTTTAACCAGTAGTTGTTTTCCTTTTTGAAATCCTCAAATTTCTTTATTCCTTTGATATAAGCAACCCTGAATATCTTATATAAAATTTTCAGCTTTTCTTGTTTAATTTTATAATTTACTTTTTCCTTTCCGCCGGGAATCGTTCTTTTTAATTCCCTCAACTCTTTCTTGAACAGGTTCAGGTTTACATACTTCAAACCATTAATTGAGAGATACATAGGTTCCAGTGCAAAGGAACTCACTGAATTGTAAGGAGCAAAATCATAACCAACGTCGTTCATGGGAAGCAACTGAATTATACTGATTCCGGTTTTCTGACACCATTTTACAAGTAACTTTAAATCGGGTATTTCACCAATACCAACACTGTTTTGGGAATAAACCGAGAACAGAGGCGCGACTACACCGGCTCTCCTTTTAAGCCCTGTTTTATTCCATTTATCAGCGGTTTTTGTATTTAGAAAATGAGAATAATCAAACTTACTCATAAGATTTTTTATTCATTAGATTCAATAATTTGCCGGTTGACAGGTCTAATCATTTTTTTAATTATTAATTGCTCCATAAATTTCCGCTCCGTTTTTAAACTCCGCCTTGTTGCTAACTGCATTTGCGAGTTCTTTTAATAAATTTTCTTCAAGGTTAACATCAAATAATTCTTTTGTAATTTCTATTGCCCTTTTTGCATATGCCAGAATCTGCACCGTCTCTATTCCGGATATATCGGAAAAAAACCAGCCGCAGCTTGTAAACATTAATAACGAATACTTTTGAATTTCCAACAATTTTATTGCCTTCTTCGTTTCATCTTCGCTTGGAACCTTTCCCGAATTTTCCCTGAAGAAAGATTTGACGTTTTCATTCGAAGAATCTAAAATAATTTTTATGTATTCGTTTCTCGCTTTCCATACATCCGTGAAATACTTTTTGCCTTCCGTCACAAAAATCGATGCCAGCGAATCACGCAGTCCATTCAGTGCATTCCTCAGGGGTTCACGCCATTTTTGATTCCATCCCGGCTCACCGCCTGTATTGCATCCGCAGTCGCTTTTCCACCGTTCGACTCCGTGAATGCAGCTCCACGATGTACCTTCACCGTTATTGCCCCTTTTTAACCTAACCTCATAATCGGGAGGGAACAGGGAAAGATATTCGGAATAATTTGTTACTGTAAAACCTTTCTCGGGTGCAAGTTTAGCCATCAGGTATGCAATTGTCCGTTCCGTGAAATGCTTATGATGACCGAACGTTTCACCGTCTACCGCCATATTAATTAGTTGAGGCTTATCATAATTAGGAATAACCAAAGATTTTATCCTGTACATTAATCTTTCGGCACTGTATATAACATCGTCGAATGCAATATTTTTTGACAAAGGTCCTTCATAAAAAAATATATCAATAAACTTATCCGGATTTATCTTTGAAAAAGTTCGGTAAGGCTGTCTTGTATCGATGTTGCCGTATGATACGTCTCTCCAATTAACTTCTTTTATCTTTCTCACTTTTAACGCCTGAGAAGGATCCAGTATTATAAACCTTACACCCTCTTCAATTAGATATTCGAGTGTATCATCGTTGCATGCCGTTTCCGCTAACCAGATTCCCTCCGATTTTCTTCCGAAGCGATATTCAAAAACGTAAAGTCCCCATTTTATTTGAGTGATATTATCCTGCCTGTTGGCAAGGGGCATTATAATATGATTGTAAACCTGTGCAATCGCATTACCGTGTCCATTATGATTCTTTAAACTAATTTTATCAGCCGCAATTATTTTATCATAAGTTTCGGGATATTTTTCCGATATCCAATGCAATAAAGTCGGTCCGAAGTTAAAGCTTAAATATTGATAATTATTAATCGTTTCTAAGACTTCATTCGTCGATAAATCTGCAATTATCGCTTCCGTATTCGGCTTATAGCATTCGTGAAATATGCGTTCATTCCAGTCATGAAAAGGAGCCGCCAGGGGTTGCAATTCTATTTCATCTGTCCAGGGATTTTCACGCGGGGGCTGATAAAAATGCCCGTGTATGCAGAGATAAGATTTATGTTCCAAATAAAAAAATTAATTATTTTATTTAATCGTATGTTCTATTTTAAAAACCATTCCTCCGAGAGGAGGCAAAGTAATACATACCGAATGATACCACTGATTCTTCATTCCGGATTCGGAATATACACCACCCGCATTTCCTTTACCGCTGCCGCCGTATTCCTTGCCATCGCTGTTTAAAACCTCTTTATAAAATCCCTCATACGGAACACCGAGATAATATTTTTCCCTTAACACAGGTGTCATGTTAAAGACAAATAACAATATGTCTTTTCCACTCTCCGATTTCCGCATAAATGCTATAACACTGCTGTCCGAATCGGAAAAATCAACCCATTCAAATCCCTCTGATTTAAAATCAACTTCATATAAAGCAGGATTATTTTTATATAAATCGTTTAAATCTCTTACAAAATAATTCAGTTTATTATGAAGTTCGAAATCCGTTACAAACCAGTCGAGTGAACCGTTCACGTTCCATTCTTTATATTGTGCAATATCATTCGACATAAAGTTCAGTTTCTTTCCGGGGTGAGCGAACATATAAAGAAAAAATAATCTGAGGTTGGCGAACCTCTGCCATTCATCACCCGGCATTTTTTCAAGTAACGATTTTTTACCGTGAACGACCTCGTCATGAGAAATCGGCAGAACGAAATTTTCATTAAACGCATACCAAAGGGAAAATGTAATCATATTCTGATGATACTTTCTGTGAACCGGTTCTTTCGAAAAATATCTTAAAGTATCGTTCATCCAGCCCATGTTCCATTTCATATCGAATCCGAGCCCGCCAATGTATGTAGGGCGTGATACCATCGGGAATGCAGTAGATTCCTCTGCAATCGTAACTATTCCTTTGTGATACAAATGTACAACTTCGTTCAACTTTTTAATAAAATCTATTGCTTCGAGGTTCTCCCTTCCTCCGTATATATTCGGCTCCCATTCCCCTTCCTCCCTTGAATAATCAAGATACAGCATCGAAGCAACCGCATCAACACGCAGACCGTCAATATGATATTTTTCAAACCAGAAAAGAGCATTCGATATTAGAAAATTTTTGACTTCATTCCTGCCGTAATCAAAAACAAGTGTGCCCCAATCCTTATGATATCCCTTCTTCCAGCTTTTATATGCGAATAGTTGCGTCCCGTCGAAATTTATGAGCCCGTGCTCATCAGTTGGAAAATGCGCCGGCACCCAGTCGAGAATAACTCCTATCCCGTTTTGATGACAATAATCCACGAAGAACATGAAATCCTGTGGCTTGCCATACCTGCTTGTCGGTGTAAAATAACTTATTACCTGATATCCCCACGATTCATCTAACGGGTGTTCCATTATAGGTAAAAGCTCGATATGAGTATAACCCATCTTCTTCACGTAATCGACAAGCTCATACGCAATCTGACTGTAACTTTTATAACCTGCATCATTAGGAAAATATTCATTATTAAAATCTTTCCTCCACGAACCGAGATGAGCCTCGTAAATCGAGAACGGAGATTTCTGAAAATCCATCCGGCTTCTTTTTTCAAGCCACGAATCGTCACGCCAATTATATCCTGATAGCGAATTCACTACGGATGCAGTTCTTGGTCTGATTTCAGCCTGAAAAGCAAACGGGTCGGCTTTTAAATTATAATCTTTACCGTAAGATGATTTAATTGCATACTTATATACCTCGCCCTCATCCAAATTGGGAACGAACAAAGCCCAGACTCCGGAGTTCATTACGTTTTCCATCGGATGAGAATCTGCATTCCAGAAATTAAAATTCCCGACGATACTGACCCGCCTGGCATTAGGTGCCCAGACAGCAAAACGAACACCTTTTACACCGTCAACGGTCTTGACTTTTGCACCGAGCTTTTCATATATCTGAAAGTGATTCCCTTCACTCAGTAAATATAAATCAAAATCACTTATGCCATATTTTGCAAAATGCTTTTTACCCATAACTGCAAAAATAGATTCAATGTTTCAAAAGTGAAAGGTAAAATTATGAGTTGTTATATTGATTTATTTAATAGATTTCAGGGCTTAAGCTATCTCAAAAATTAATATAATTTCAAGGATTTTGGTAAAATCAATTTTTATCCGTTTAATAAATATCACTATTTGCTATTTACTTGAAAACAATCTGAAAATGTTATATTTTATGTTACCCTAAAGGGTGGTAATTTAATTAACGAGAATATGAATCCGGAATACAAAAAATATACGCAAAAATTCCTTGAATTAGGATTAACCGAACGGGAATCGAAAGTATATATCACTCTCCTTTCGAAAAAAAGTTTTACCAGCTCTGAACTTCAAAAATCAGCTAATATCCCGAGAACCAAAATATACGAGGTGCTCCTGAAAATGATTGATAGAGGTATATGCTTGGAAAGAAGAATTGGTAAAATCAAATATTACGAAGCTGTTGAGCCGAAAAAAGCACTCCATAAAATGTTGGATGATTACAAAAATAATTTCCACGACGAGCTTGAAAAGAAAAAGGAAATTACCGAATCTCTTGCAGGAATTTTCAACCCGATTTACCAAAAAAATAAAAATTTCATAAGTCCGCTTGAATTTGTAGAGGTGATAAAAGATAAAGAACTCGCACAGAAAAAAATCCTTGATGCTTTTAAAAGTGTCAAAACGGAATTGTTATCACTGATTAAAGGACCCTATGTGTGCGATACAAATTCACGCGTAAACCAACAGGTACGGGAAGAGAAGAATCTTCTGAAAAGAGGCGCAGTATGCAAAAAAATATATGAATCCGCCGAACTGATGGAACATACGGCTTTAATAGAACAGTTCAAGCCACTGGCAAAAATGGGCTCCCAGCTGAGAATGATTGAACGCATTCCCATAAAGATGGTTGTCTTCGATGAAAATATGGTCATCTTTCCGCTTCAGGATATAATAAAAAATCCAGATGAACTTACTATTATAATTATTCAGCATAAAGAGATGGTTTCAGCCTGTAGGATACTTTTCAACTTTTTGTGGAGCAATTCAAAACCTTTGATAGGCTGAATAAAAATTTTTATCGATACTTAAAAAAAATGCCGGCTTAAATTAAACCGGCATTTTTTTATAAATCTTAAATTTTATTATTTCGTAACTATCATTTTCTTTGTCTCGGAATATTTTCCCGCTGTCAATTTGTAAAAATATATTCCGCTCGGCATATTGTAACCGCTGATATCGAAATTAATTGCGTAATTCCCCGCAGGCTTATAATCATTTACCAGTATCGCGATTTCCTTACCAAGCAGATTATATACCGTTAAATTAACAAATGACCTTTCCTTTACCGAATAATTTATCTGTGTGGAAGGATTGAACGGATTCGGAAAATTCTGTTCGAGTTTAAACTCGGATGGCATAGTGTTGCCGTTGGTATTCACGCCTGAAGAAAAATCTATAATCGCCGTCAACACAGATATCGAATTTCCCTGCAACCTTGCCCATATTGGCCTTACCCTCCCGTTATATGCTGTTATGTTCGTATAATCACCAAAAAACACACTCCCTACAGGAACAAAAGGAGACTCGCTTATTACAAAATTTGTGAATGTGCTTCCGCCGTTTGTGGATTTTGCAACATATACATCCGTAGCAGAGTTTGAGTAATTTCTTCTGTCATAAAACACTATGTATATATGACCGTTTTTCTGGTCAACAGTCATCCATGGGAAAAATTGCTCTTTTCCCGCGGCATCATTGTTAACCCGTAAGGGAGAAGTCCAGTTTAATCCGCCGTTTGTTGATTTCACAAATTTAATATCGTGGTCAGACGGACCCGCACTGTCTGAGTATGCAATATATATATGCCCTCTGTAAGGACTGGTACTAATATCACAGCAGGTTACAGGCATGCCGTTCGCCCTGTATATATCGGCAATAATGTAATCCCATCCTCCGGGCTGATTGCAGACATATATTGGGTCTGTAAGCCAGTTTGTTCCGCCGTTTGTGGATTTATTGAAAAATATTCCGAATTGTGAATTTCTGATTTTCGGACCAGCCCAGGAGACATAAACCTCTCCATTCGGACCAGCACATGGGACTGCACCCTCAACCGTATTATCTTCATCCACACAATCTCCGCCGAGTTTGTTAATCCTTTTCGCCGTTCCGCTTCCGAAATTTACCCAGCTTATACCTGCGTCGGTTGACTTGGAAAATAAAATATTTGAACTATCCGACTGGGATGAACTCCCGTAATTATCGAATTGAGTCCAGGTTACGTAAATGTGATTATTTCTTGGGTCTACACATGCCCATTCTTTATCCTGGTCCTTATTCGGGTCATAATAGGTGTAAGAGCCGGGATTGTTCCAGCTAACACCGTTATTTGTAGATTTCTGGCATACTATCCTGTCAATCCAGTGCCCTCCTGAAGACGGATTAGATAAATGGAAATAATAAAAGACACCGTTTGTATCGCATATTATACACGGGTCACCCCATACACCCCATGATGAAGATGTTAGATTTCCTCTCGTCCAGTTCAATCCCCCGTTCGAAGTATAATAATATGAACTTATATTAGCTCCGCCTACAAGGATATTCGTATTTTTCGGATTAATGCAGATTGAAGGTTCGTTTGGACTGCTTACATTACTTATCGTAATATTTGTATACTGCGGATAAACACTACCGACTAATAAAGTAAACATTAAAAAAATAAAAATTGACTTCCTCATAAATTTAATTTAATTATTATATACTGTAATTTCATAACATTTACTAAATAAAAAAATCCACTTTTTTTTACATTAAAATAACCTCATAATTTCTTAAATATATAACCCGATGATAAGTTTAAACAGAATAATCCTTCAATTTCTTTAAGTTCAGAATGGTTATCTTTTTCCCTCGTACTTCGATAATTTTCTCATCCTGAAGCTTCTTGAAAGTTCTGGAAAGTGTTTCCAGTATTGTTCCCAGATGTGATGCTAAATCGTATTTGGATATCTGTAAATCTATCGAATTTCTCTCTTTTAATATAATACGCTTGGTCTTTTCAATTTTTTCCTTTTTCTCTTTGGCTTTTTCAAATTCATCCAAAATATATTTTGCAAGTCTTCTTTTTATATCGTGGAGAGTAATTCCCTCTATATGGTCGTTTAGCAGTTTTAATCTCTTTGAAAGAGTAGATAAAAATTTCAGGCAGATATCAGGACTATTTTTAATAAATGATATGAATGGCTTTGCCGATACTAATAAAACCTCAGTACCCTCTTCTATTGCCATGGCGTTAATCGGATATATTGCTTTATCGTTCATCACGGCTTCATAATTATCAAATACGGGTACTTCCCCGAAAGTATTATATGGGTGCATTATATGAACTATATGTTCCCTGCCTTCGGAAGATATCTTATAAAGTTTAACACTTCCTTCCATAACACAGTAAAAGCCCACAAATGGTGCAGTATCAAAAAATAACATTTCTCCTTTTGCCGCTGTTTTCAGAGTCGAGAATGAACGGACTTTTTCGAGTTCCCCTTCCGATAAATCGGAAAAGAGATGAATTCTCTTTAAGTCGCTTATGCTGATTACTCTCATTAATAAAAATTTTCTAAAAAATTATAAAATATTTACTCTCGTTTTTTCTTATTCCGGATATCGCTTAATCTTCCCACAC
>CAZCSV010000014.1:0-20536 GCA_964501535.1 uncultured Ignavibacteriaceae bacterium
AAATGAAAATTAAATGTGCAAAAAAAGTATGGGAAGAATTTAATAAGAAAGAGAAAAAGTTATGGAATGAATTTTATAACTTGTTCCTCGAAGAAGAAAATTTTGCTATTGGATTTGAAGATAAAAAGAGGCAAGAAATTACGGCTCATAATATGGCTTGTCGAGTTGTATGGTTTTTTGAGAGGTGAAAAATGAAAATAACAAAAAATAGATTGAAATCTCTCGGAGCGTGTGTAAGCGGTGTGGTATGGTTTGAAGAAAACTTTGGCAAAAAAACGACATCAAAAAAACTGGTTGAGAAATTGCAAGAAGAAAAGAAATACGACTGGCTCGACTGGGTGTATGTTAATTGCAAACTTTCTGGGCTATGTGAAAGCTGGTATGAAAACGGGCAATTAGCATATCGCAAAAATTATAAAGCTGGGAAAGAAGACGGGCTATGGGAAAGCTGGTATGAAAATGGGAAATTAGAATATCGTGCAAATTATAAAGCTGGGAAAGAAGACGGGCTGTGTGAACGCTGGTATGAAAATGGGAAATTAGAATATCGCAGAAATTATAAAGCTGGTAAAATTATAAGTGAGGTGAAAAATGAATAAATTTAATTTTCAAATTGGTGAGATTATAAATCATCCAGTATGTGGTCGAGTATTAATAATTGCAAGGATATTAGAGGAAACAAAAACCGATAGATATAATTTATATATATGCAGAAATAATAATGGGGCATTAATTAATGTCCGTGAGGATGAATTTTTGATAGGTGAAAAATGAGAAAGTTAAGATGGGAATTAGATAGAAAAGAATGGGATGCTTTTGACGAAAATGATAATTTGATTTTTTATTGTGTATCGAAATACGATAAAAAGATATGGATTTTAGTTAAATTTGGTATCCCTTTTAATATAAAAATAGGATATTTTATAGATATTAAAAAAGCCAAGAAAGTAGCAGAATTAATTTATAATGGATAAGTGAGGATGAATTTTTGATAGGTGAAAAATGAGATTAAATAAAAATAAAAAACACTTGACAATTCAAATGGATAAAGAACATTTAACTCAAAAAGAACTTGAAGCATTAAAACAAATTAGAAATTATTGGGTTTACAATGGTAAATTTCCATCTATTAGAAAACTTATGTTGGCAATGGGATATACTTCTCCAAGATCTGCATCTCTATTAATTCAAAAATTAAATGAGAAAGGTCTTTTAAAACATAATAAAAACAAAAAGTATCAAATAGTTGATAATCCACTTAATTTTATGTGTGCTCAAACAGTGGATGTTCCGCTTGTTGGTACAGCTGCTTGTGAAACTCCTATTTTTGCAGAACAAAACATTGAAATGATGATTCCTGTATCTAATAAATTATTAACTCCAGGAAATAAATATTTTATTCTTAGAGCGAAAGGCGATTCTATGAATGAAGTGGGAATTAATGATAAAGATTTAATTCTTGTAAAACAAAAAATAAATGCGAACAACGGTGATAAAATAGTTGCATTAATTGATAATGAAGCCACAATCAAAGAATTTCATTATACAAAAGATTTTATAATTTTAAAACCTCGATCAACTAATCCAATTCATAAACCTATTATCCTAACAAATGATTTTCAAATTCAGGGGATAGTAATTTCAGTTTTACCTAATGTATTTTTTAAGGATTAATATAAATTTATGAATAAAAAAAAATTAAATGTTAAAAATGAAAATGATTTTGAGAATATTGCCGAAGCCATATCAAAACGATTGCGAGGTGTGAAATGAAAATAAAAATAACAGAGATTAAAAACATTTTATTCAAGCCGTTAAATAAAGTAATAAAAGAAAGGCATAAACATAAAATAAAAAATAAATTTGTCAATAATTTCGATGAGTTGTTAAGAGAAAAAATGAGTAATAACGATGATTATAAGGTTAAATTTTTTGAAGAGGTTCGATGATTATGAAAAAAATAAAAGTTAATAAAGATAAATCAGATAAAGAAATAGAAGTTAATTGTGAACTTTGTCAAGATGGAAAAGCTCAACAATGGGAATGCCCGTGTTGTGGAAGGATTATCGTGGAGGTGAATAATGAAAAAAATAACACAAAAAGAAAAGATAAAAGATTTAATTGAAGTTTTTTGTAATGTTAATGGGTCTATAAAGACATGGGATTTAGAGAAATTGGGTCAATTAAATAAAATGATGGCAGGGTCAAGCACACGATACGCAAGAACACTGTGTAGTGAAGGGTTTATTAAACATGGTGAGGATAGGCATACTTATTTATTAAATCAATAGGAGGTTTATATGAATCAAAAAATTAATGTTTTAACAATTAATGGGATTGAATATGTTCCAAAAGATGAAGTATCAAAAAGAGAATTAGCGGGGGATTATGTTTTAATACGCACGTATTCCGCAGGAGTCTTTATGGGAATTATAGTTGAGCGAAATGGAAAAGAAGCAAAGGTAAAAAATGCACGTAGAATATGGTATTGGGATGGTGCGGCTACATTAAGCCAATTGGCTATTGACGGAACTTCCAAACCAGAAAATTGTAAATTTCCAGAATCTGTAGAAGAAATTATATTAACTGAAGTTATTGAAATAATTTCAATGACAAAAAAAGCAGTAAATAGTCTAAATGGTGTAAAGATATGGTCGATAAATTAAATATAGCTGGTTATGGTTCTGGTTCTGGTTCTGGTTCTGGTTCTGGTTATGGTTCTGATTCTGGTTCTGGTTCTGGTTCTGGTTATGGTTCTGGTTCTGGTTATGGTTCTGGTTCTGGTTCTGTTTATGGTGATGGTTATGGTTATGGTGATTAAATCAATGAAAAATAAAAAATATGATATAAAGAAAATGCACGCAAGAGCTTGGAAACTTATGTCGGAAATAGTAAGAAGACAGTCGTTTAATGGAAAAGTTTATAAATGTTTTAGTTGTGGAGCGTCGTTTATGAATTATAAGGAATTAACTGCTGGGCATTATAAACACAATTGTTTAGACTTTAATCAACTTAATATACATGCTCAATGCCCGCAATGTAATTATTTTAAGCACGGGAATTTAGGCGAGTATTTAAAAGCACTACAAAAAAAATATGGGCAAGATATAGACGATAAGATTGAAATAGCGAGAAGTATTGAAAGAAAACAAAAAAAGGGTATATTATATTATATCGGTTTAATTCAAGATTTAAAAGAACAACTTAAAATTATTAAGGAAAATGAAAATGAAGTTAGCAAAAGCAATTGAAAAAACAATTAAAGTTTGCTCTGTTTGTGGATATGAAATTAACGAAACGACGCAATGTGATGAGTGTTTGGATTTCATTACTGATGATGAATTTTATTGTGATGATGACGACTTTCAATTATTAAAGCATGTCCATAAAAAATGTGTAGATAAAAATGAAGTAGAGGAGTAAAATTATTAATAAAACGAAAATAGAATCAAAAGAAATATTATATTGTCCTTATTGTGGAAGTATAATTGGAAAGTGTAAAGGTTGCGGTCGTGAATTTATTTTAGGTGATGAATGTTCTTGCACATTTGGAGACCCAAACATTATACCTGATAATATTTGGGAAGTTTATCATTACTGTAAATATTGTTTTGAAGAAAATAACAAGATGGAAAAGGAGTAAAATTATGAAAGAATATCATAAAATTAATACAATATTTAAAAGAGATTTAAAAGGAAAACTTATAATTGGTGAATATTCTTTGCCAGAATTTAATTATTTAAAAAATAATGAGTGGATATTTACTGAAAAAATTGACGGGACTTGTATTCGCATAATGTGGGATGGTGAAAAAGTTTTGTTTGGTGGGAAGACGGATAATGCACAAATACCAGTTTTTTTATCATATAAATTACAAGAATTATTTGACGGTATGCCCAAAAAAGAGTTATTTAAAAACAAATTTGGTGTAGATGGAAATGTGTGTTTATATGGTGAAGGATTTGGAGCAAAGATACAAAAAGGCGGTGGAAATTATATAAAAGATGGATGTAGTTTCATTTTATTTGATGTTAAAATTGGTGAGTGGTGGTTGAAGAGAGGAGATGTGATTGATATAGCAAATTATTTTAATATAAAATATGTTAAAGAGATTGGAAGAGGGACATTAGATGAGGCAATTGAATTAACTAAAAAAGGGTTTGATTCTGAATTTGGTGATTTTTTAGCTGAAGGATTAGTCATTCGACCATGTGTCGATTTGTTTTCTCGAAACAATAAAAGAATAATAACAAAGATAAAGCATAAAGATTTTTTATAGGAGTAAAATTATGATTATTATGATTATTGAGTGTGCTATAGCTGTTATATCTGTTATAATATTATTAATGAGTGGTATTTTTATTGGAAAAGAATTTGGAACATTCGAAAAATTTGTTATAGCGGTATTAAAATCTATTGATAAAAATGGAAATATAAAGGAGTAAAATTATGAGTGAAAAAAAGTTTGTTGGAAAAGGTTGGCAATTTAAATACGGCATTAATATTTCGCTTTCCAAAAAGTTATTAGATACTATCCCAGTTAATCAATATGGTGATATTAAATTAAGTGTTGTGAGAAGACGTGAGCCAGACCCAAAAACTAAAGCACAATATTATGTGATTGAGGATACTTATGTGAAAAAACAAGGTGAAACAAAAAATCATTTATGTGATAATAAGGTTGATGACGCTGATTTAGATAACTTTGATAAGGATGTGCCATTTTAATGAGAGGTGAAAAATGATAGTAAACAGAAAATGCCCGATATGTAAAGAAATAAAGCCCTATATGGTATTACATAGCATGCGAAAAAAAGTCCCGATATGTGATGATTGCTATGAAAAACGGAAGCGTAAAATTATAAGGAAATATCAAAAGACAAAACGGTATAAGGACATGAATAGGAAACGATGCAATAAATGGATTAAGGCACATCGAGAAGACAACAAAAAATATCAACGTGAATATAGGAAATGGAAAAGTTGTAAAGTAAAGATTATGTCGAGTGATGAAGCGTTAAATAAAGTGGAATGGAATAAATATGCATAATTATACAATTGAACAGATTATTAATTATTTAGTGTTTGATGTGAACAATAAATATATATTTGAATGGTTAGGTGAAAATAATATTGAGATAATTATAAATAAAGAAGGGATAAGATGGAAAAAAATAAAGATTTCATAACTATCAGTCATTTTAAATATAAAAAATCAAAGAAATTGAAGAAAAAGGATATAATAAAAATGCTCAATGAATATTTTGGCGATTATAAGTTTGAAAGTATTGAGATTAGTGACATTATATTAAAAAAAGATTGTGGCGGTTATCCGTCTAAATATGTGGAAGAACTTTTAAAGACTGAAATTAAGTTATCTTTTAAACCAAAAGAAGGAAAAATAAATGAATAACTTATCATGGCATAACGAAAAGAGGAAGTTAAATTATGAGAAAAAAGATATATTATAACGACCCTTTTAAATTTGAAAGTATGAACGGAAAAACCATAGAACCTGAAATATTATGCAATATTATGTTTGAAAAATGGACAGAAAAGCTTTTGGATATTGAATATCGTATTATTATGATGTTATATCACGGTTATAAGAAAAATGAGATTATTCGTATATTAAAATTAAAGAGATGGCAATATCGTAAGTATAAAAGTGAATTAAAGCATTCGTATAAAGATTTTATGTCTTCTTCAAAATAAATATAAAAAAACTCACCCAACATTCAATTTTGGTTTCTTAATAGATATAATGTAATACTAAACTGGTAATATATTACTAAAATGGTATTATATTAAGAAAAACAAAGAAAACATAAGGATTTAATTGATTTATGAGTTTACCGAAGGGAAAAACTAATAATCCAAATGGTCGGCCTCCATTAGGAAAAAGCATTACTCCATTTTTACGTTCAATTGGGAATGAGACAATAACAGTAAAAGATAGTATAACGGGAAAAGAAAAAACATTAACGAAAGCTGAAGCGTTAGGGCATCGTATATGGCAGGAAGCATTAAGAGGCGACCATAATTTTATTAAATTGATTATTAATTATACGGATGGAATGCCTATTCAACAGGTTAATATAGGAAATGAGGGTGAAGTTAATCCTATTGTTGAGGCACTAAATAAAATCAATGGAGAAAAAGTAGTTGTTAAAAATACTGTTAATAATTCTAATGATTAGTTTTAGTCAAAAGCAATTAGATTTTTTAAAAGCTAAACTTAAAGATTATAATATACTTCAAGGCACAACTGCAAGCGGTAAAACTTTTGTTGTTAATCTGAAATGGTATCAGTTAATATGTTCGGCTAAAAGAGATAGTTTATTTTTGCAATCAGGAAATACAAGCGAAACATTGTTTGATAACGTGACGGCACAGCTATTGAAATTAGATAAGGGTATTAACTGGCTTGAATATAGAGCAGTGGAAGGGCGTAAGAGGATAGTCGTGCGTAATACAGGAACACAGGTAGTTTGTATCGGGGCGAATGATGAGCTTGCAAAGGATAGGGTGCAAGGGAAAAATATAGATGGCTGGTATGGAGATGAAATAACGAAACAGCCAAAGAGTTTTGTTGAGATGGCTGATAGTCGTTGCAGAATGGAAGTAGATGGACGGTTGATTCAATCACCGATTATATTTACGCTTAATCCCGATAGCCCAAAACATTTTATCAAAGTGCAATATATCGATAATGCTAAAAATATTAATGCGAGGAATTGGTATTTTGATTTTAATGATAATCCGATAATTACGCAGGAGTACTTAAATAAATTAAAAGGTCGTTATTCGGGATTATTTTTTCAGAGAATGATTGAGGGGAAATGGGCTATTGCCGAAGGTGTTATATTCGATACGTTCTCTCATTCTCTGCATTGCAAAAAAGAATTTGATTACAAACGAATCATTGAATATTATATTGGTATTGATTGGGGCTATGATAATCCTATGGCATTGGTATTAATGGGATTAACCGGGGATAACCAATATTATTGTTTAGATGAAATATCTATAAGAAATCAATTAATCGATAATAAGTTGAAAGAGATAATTGAGAATAAGGGTTGGTTTGATTTAGGGTTGAGAATATCGAGGGCTTATGGCGACCCATCGAGACCAGATTTAATTTATGCGTTTGAGAAATTAACTGGAATAAAAACTGAACCCGCTGATAATGATGTTATAGAGGGCATACAGGAAATACAGAGTTATTTAAGATTGCGAAATAATGGTGAATGCGGTATATATTTCCATGAGGAAAATTGTAATAATTTGATTGGGCAATTTGAAGGATATGTTTGGAAAAAGAATAAAGCTGGGGTAAGTAATGATGAACCTGTCAAGGTGGATGACCATAGCATTGATGCGGTGAAATATGTTGTTTATTCACGTAGAAAAAATGAAAGCAGGAAATTACAAGCACCTGCAAATAATAATAAGAACAGAATAGATAGCCCATTAGATTATTTAAGGCAACAACGTTATGCAAAGTATAAAGAGGTTATGTCAAATGTCTAATTTAATTGAAATAGTTTTACAACGAGAAAAAACATTAATAGATTATGCAAGAAGAGTTGAGATTGAGAAGAGGTTGAATTTATATCACGATAATTATAAACTTATATTACAAAATGAGATAGATAACCAATTCCACAAAAGCACACGTGGGAACGTAAAACAAATGATTGATGATTCAAGTAATGTTTTGAAACGAATTATCAATGAAATTTCGCTGGTGTATAAACAAAATGCAGTTAGGAATTATAAAGTTAATGATGAGGATGATGAACGATATAAAGAAATATTAGAGCAAATGCCTATTGACCTGACAATGCAAGAAGTTAATAGAAAAACAAACCTTTGTAATGAATGCTTGATTTATATTGTGCCTCGAAACGGGAAAATTGAATATGATATTATCACTCCCGATAAGGTTGAAGTATATCAGCACAGAGAAGACCCGACAAAGCCAGCGGGGATAATGTTTTCCAAGGCGTATGTTGATACGATTAATAATACGCAAATAAGAAAAGTATATTGGGATATTGAAGGTCAACATGTAATATACGATGAACATGATAATATTTTAGAAAATTTAGGAAATCCATATAAAGATATTAATAATCCAGATAAAACAATATTGCCGTTTGTTATATTCCATAAAAATTATATGATTGATTCGATATGGGACAGAACTGGCGGGAATGATTTAGTCAGTGGCACGATACAGATAGGAGTATTATTGACTTATTTAAACTATCTAATGAAAGTCGGTAGTTTTAAAATGTTAACTTTTACTGGGATTGATATTAATGATATACCGCAGGATTTAATTTTTGACCCGTTATTTGCAAAAGTGGTTAAAGACCCAAACGGGCAAATAGGCACAGTCGATTTGCAATTGGCTTTAAACGTGATATGGGAAATAATATATAATAAGATAGGAGCGTTGGCAAATAATTATGGATTGAGTTTAGATAATTTTAAACTTACTGCAGACGCACAAAGTGGATATGCGCTAAAGATTAAGAATTTAGGGCTTGAGAATGTAATTGATTCACAGCGAAAATTTTACAGATATTATGAACAGGAATTATTTGAGAAAACGAAAATCGTTAATAATACAATATATAAAGACAAACAAATAAAAGATAAAGGAATATTTAGAATTGATTTTGCAGAGACAGAATACCCAGAGAATCCAGAGGATATACGAAAGACATGGAAATTTGATATTGGCATGGGTGCGAAAAGTATATATGATTATGTCAAGTTTGTTAATCCAGATATTAAGAGTGATGAGGACGCTGAAAAGGTTATTAAACAAAATGTTGAAATTAATAATATGGTTAAAGAAGAATATGGAATATCGATTGATAAACTATTAGAGCAGGCATTTCAAGATAATCAACAGGAAACACCGTTAATAAAATGATATGGAAAATATTAAGTATGAAAATATTATTAACACGCATCTCGATAAAATAGATGGGATAAAAGAAGATATTAAGAATAATATTAAAACGTTCTTTGACAAATTAAATATCCGTGAATTTTTGAAAGCACCTGATACGACTGTTGATGTATTGATACAAGCTATAATTACATTAATGATTAAGAAATATAGCAAGTCAATATTAAAAGAGAGCAAGGAGTATGTTAATCGTGTTGACAATGCGAGTGAAAAAGAAAATTGATTTATTAAAACGGCTTGAAACTGTTGTGAAAGGTGATTATCGAGAGTTTTTGAATCCTGCAATTAAAATGATACGCGATGATGTAATCTCGAATATCAGACATCAGATTACGCCAGATGGAACGGCATTAAAGAGAAATGCACAGTCAACTTTGTTGTATAAACAAAAATATGGATTAGGTAATAAAAGTTTAATTGCAAAATTTAGATTGTTTATTTCAGAATCTACTTATCGGATTAATGTTGAATTGAAACGAGCGACAATTGAATTGGCTGAAGTGAGAAAAGAAATTGGTAGGATTTTAGAGGAGCGAGGTTATCATTTTTGGGGTATATCGGAAGTTATTAAAAAGAAGGTATGGGAAAATTGGCGAGAGTTTATTAGTCGAGGTTTGAAACGTGGCTGATATAAAATTAATAGAGACTCTTGATAAACTTGGAATACAGATTACAGAAGATGAATTAGATATATTAAGAAATGAAACATTGTTATTGCAAAAGAATTTAAATGCGGTTGGTAATGTTTTTAAAATTAAAGCAGTTGAGCTAATTGATAGGTTGAAAAGCCGTGAAGTATCTTATGAACAGATTATAAACATATTACTTGACGATTTTGATAATGATGGTGAGATATTCGGAGGATTAAAACGAGGAATGTTTGGAGCGACAGACGATTTTGTTAGTAATGTGGAATCGGAAACAGTAGGATATGAATGGCAACAAGCAGGATACGATGAACAGGAAACATGGGTGGCTGTGCTTGTGAATACATGCGAAGATTGTTTGCCTCGACATGGACAGACAAAAAGTCATAGTGAATGGGTTAGTTTAGGATTGCCCCGAAGTGGTTGGAGTGTATGCAAGGCACATTGTCAATGTCAGTTATTTCCTGCGAGTATTACAGAAAGCACGAAGGAATTAAGAGAGCCATTGAAAAGAGTTAAAAAGAAAATTACAGAAGTCGCAAAAGAGAAGGATGTTGTGAGTGTTGAAAATTATGTCAATAGAAAACTTGGCACGATTAATAATACTCAAGAGCCAATACGAAAAGAATACAGGAAATTATTAAAAGGATTTAAACGATAATGGCAGAGCATGTTTGTTTATTAAGAAAAAAGAATGATTTTTATCCTGATAGTTTTAAAAGAGTTAAACAAGGAAAACATTATGCTATTATTGGGAAAGTGATAGGTGAAGATAAAATAATGACACAGGAATATAGATATAACGAATATGAAATGAGTCAAGATGAAGCAGAAAATCATTGTGCTAAAAATAAAGGCAGGTTTGAGCCTGCTAAAAAATAGAACCAACAAATTTATGAGGTAGAACCTCAAAGGAGTTTATTATGTCAGAAGACAAAACAAAAACAGGAACTGGTAGTGATACTACCGAGAAGACAGAGCCAGAGGTAAAAGATGGCAAGGTCGTTGTTGACGCGGAAATTTTTCATGCATACAAAACAGATATGCATAAATACAAAGAGGAACGCAACCAACTACGCGAGCAAGTGGCAGGATTAGAGAAAAAGATTAATGAGTTTTCTGATAAGGATAAGAAAATTAAAGAGGACTCATTGAAAGAGCAACAGAAATTTAAGGAATTAGCAGAGTTAAAAGAAAAAGAATTGGTCGATATGAAAACTTTATTTAATCAACAAAAAATCGATTCAGCATTAAAGACTAAAGCATTACAACTTGGCATTAATGACCCGAATGATATTAAACTTATTGATACAAGCAAAGTAGTGTTTAATGAGAATGGCGAAATCGATGGTGTTGATGAAGTATTGAATAATCTCAAAACAGCGAAGCCGTATCTTTTCAAGGGGACGGAAAGCCCAAAAGTCGATACTGGAAAAGCTGGGTCAATTCCTGCTGATTTAACTTACAAAAAATTAATGGAAAATCCTCAACTTGCGACAAAGGTAAAAAGCGAAAAACCTGAATTATACGCATTACTAAAAGAAAAACATTTGAAAGGAGGATAAAAAGATGGCAGATACTACAAGAATAACAGACGTCATTAATCCAGAAGTATTATCAGATTTGATTATTAATAAAGTTGAAGATAATCTGTTCATGCTTCCTGGTGTGAGTGCGGAAACGAGATTTCCCATTCCAACGAAAGGGACAGTATGGGAAATACCTTACGCTAATAAATTAGGTGATTTGGAAACTTTTGTGGCTGGGACACCGCTTGTAATACAAGCAATGACGCAAGATAAATTTAGAAGTGTTGTAATACGAAAAGCTGGTTTATACGGAGTTGATAAAATTGTTAAGTTAGCTGGTTATAAAGACCCGATGGAATATTTTGCACAACAGTTTTCTGAATTACTTTTGTCAACGTTGATGAATACTCAAATTAATGTTTTAGCTGGTGGAATACCTTCAGCGAATATTAATAATCAAACAGGCGTGGCAGTGACAGAAGCTTTTATTCAGGCAACAAAACAGAAATTAGGTGATAGAGCTAATGTATTAAAATATGTTGTTATGCACAGTGATATTTATGCGACGTTGGAAACAGCTGGTAAAATTACTTGGCAACCACGTAATCAAATAATCCCTGTGCTTGCGAATACTACGACACAGGCACTTATGCAAGGGGCTAACCTTGTTCCTACTATTGCAGGGCTGATTATATCTATATCTGATAAAATACCTATTAGCACACTTGATTATAATACTTATTTATTGGGCGATAGAGCAATGGGATTATATTATCAGCAACAGGTCCAGTTTGGAACCGACGAAGATATTAGCTTACAGGAGCAATATATTGCACCTAACTTTGATTTTGTTATGCCTCTATACGGCGTTGATTATACATCGACAGATTATGCTGATTCTGATTTGGCAACAACTGGAAATTACACATTGAAATGGAATCACAAATTAGTTGAAGCTTGCAAATTAATTGCAAAAGCATAAAAATTTAATGGGGTGGGGATTATTCTCCACCCTTAAAATGGAGGTGTCAAAATTATGATGATGGCCGCGAATAAGTTAAGATATGCGAAGAAGAAAGAAGTTAAAAAAGATGTTGACATTAAAGCACCTAAAAAATTAAAGGAAAAGGTAGTTAAAGAAAATGAGTAAAAAAAATAAACTATTTGAAGTTGATAATGAAATTGAGATTGAAAAACAAGTGGATGATAATTCTGAAATTATCAAAAAAATAGTTGAGTCTGCTAAAAAAGGTGATGTTATTAATGTCAACAGATATAAGAGAGAATTAAAATTAAAAGGAGGATTAAAGAATGAAACTGAATGAAAGAAAATTAAATTGGATTGTGTTAATTATAGCTTTGTTAATTGCTGTAATCTCATATACAAAAATAAGCTTTGGAGAATGGGCAGTGACAGAAGATCGTATCGGTTCTTACTCAAGCGAATTATCGGTGATTTGTAATTCGACGAATACGAATGCTATTAATTACAAAATTTCAAGTGGGTTGATTAAAGCGAAAGTGACTCCATTATGGTATTGGGTTGATGTCATGTCGAATTTTAGAGGCAGTGCGTATTTAGGGAATGCATCATGTGGTGTATCTTCTATTAATGCAACTAATATTCGTTTATGGAAAGCACCTGCTGGAAATAATCCGTCAACTTATTTAAAATTTAAAGTGTTTATTCAAAAACCACATAATTCGATTAAGTAAATTTATTATAGAGGGCTTTCATTAATTTGAGAGCCCTCTTAAAGAGGTATAAAATGGATAAGATAATTTCGATTGCGAAAAAAGTTATTAAGATAGCGACGATAGTAATACCTGTTATTGAGGGTATTTTAAATATAACAAAAAATGATGAATGGCTAAAAAAAGGAAATTAAATAATGGCAAATCCAATTATAATACCGTCAGACGCAAATTTACAAACGAGTGATATAACAACTAATAACGTGTCAACAAGCAAGCATGGTTTTGTGCCGAAAGCACCTAATGACACAGCTAAATTTTTAAGAGGTGATGCGACTTGGGATACTCCTGCTGGTGGTGGTGGATTGCCTGCTTTTACTGTTTCTTTTAATGGAAATTTATATGTCTCTACAAGTGCTTATGGTTTTATTGATTTTGTTGATACAAAAACAATTACAAGGGTGGATATACAAGTAGGCACAGCCCCGACAGACGCAACGTTGATTGTTGATATACATAAGAATGGAACTACTATTTTTACTACGCAAAGTAATAGACCAATGATAACTACTGGTAATACTGAAGGATATACAACAACTATTGAAGTAGCAGGGCTTGTTGATGGTGATAGATTAGAATTTTTTGTTGACCAAGTTGGTTCAACTGTTGCTGGTGCAAATTTAGGAATAAGGGTAAGTTATAGTTAGGAGATAAGATGAAACCACCTATTTTATGGAATAGATTAGAAGATGATAGTTCAGTTCAAAAATCTATAATTGGAGTTAATGGAACTATTAACGGAACAGTATCTTATGCTTCTGGAAAATTTGGTAATGGATTAAGTAATAATACATTTTCACCTGATAATTCTGTTACATTCACGAATGCTTATACATCATCAAGCAATTCTATGACAATTGAATTTTGGTGGAAACCGACTTATTCATCAAGTGATGCTAATTATCATACATTATTGACTACTTCAACTGGAAAAATCCATATATTTTGGAATGCGGCTGTTAAAAAAATAGGAATATATCTTGGTTTGGATGCAGTATTATATAATTTTGCAATTACTTTTAGTGCTAACCAATTACAGCATATTGGAGCTATACTTAATGTTAATGGTGGAGTAGGTCAAAGATTAAAATTATATCAAGACGGAAATTCGCTATCGGCAACAATTCAGCTTGAAGCTGTATGGACTACTTTAGGGACAATAACATTTAAAACTTGTAGTGCTACATTTGAAAATGTAAATGCCGTTGTAGATAATCTAAAAATATATGATTATGTAAAAACAAATTTCGATGATAGACATGATGAGCGTGGAGGAATGAATGATATAGTGAGGTTATTATAATATGGCAAATGAAATTTATATGAATTTAAATACGTATGAAACTATTTCTTTAAGGTTGTATCCAGAAGCACCTACTAATCCAGATTATGCGTTATATAGGCAAGAAGATATTAATCATGTTATGTATAATGTATTTGAATTACCTGCTTGCTCACAAAAATATTGGAAACGAAGTTATAGCACACCCCCGATTATTGAGATGAATCAAGTAGAAAAAGATGCAGTTGATGAACATGAAAGATTATATTCTGCAAAATCTAAAATGCAAATATTAAATGAAATTTGGAATAACTATTATGAAGACCCTGAAGGATTAAATCGGATGATAATGGCAATAAACAAATATCCTATTTTTGCCATTGTGCTTGAGGATAACTCGTATAATACAGCCAGAATGATAATGCAAATGGCATTAGCTCAAGGGGATATAACACAAGATGATTATAATAATGTTGATGGTATTTTACCATTACAAGAATAAAGAGGTAAATTAAATGCAGATATATTTAGGTGATAATATTTTAATCCCATTGCAATTAAGTTTCGGTGAGACAAACCAATACCCACAGGTATTAATTTATGATTCAGCTGGAACTTTATTATCAACAAATAATATGACACATAAAGCAACAGGATTTTATTATTATGATTATACTCCTGCGAGTGCTGATTATTATACATTAATTTTTAAGGTCTGGACAGACGCAGGACATTCTGTTTTGTCAACAACTTATGGTTTGCTTTCTGATACTTTGGAAGTAATAAATAACTTGGAAACTAAAATTGATACGATTGATGGGATAGTGGATAATATCTTATTGAAAGTAATTAATACACTTGGATTGAGCCAACAAAATTATAGAATATCAAGTCCTGTTTATGACGCTAATAATAATCTCACATCTTGCACAATTAAAATATATCCGACTAATACAGATACGGACAATGACACAAACGTGATTAATACATATACATTGACAGCGACTTATAATGCGAACAGTGAATTATTAACTTATAAGGTGGTAGAGGCATGAGTATAGCATTAGCGACAAAGGGAATGGTTTTTAAAAAAAGTGTGACTGTGACTTATGATAATATTGTCACTCCGATTAAGATTGGAGTTAATTATAAAAAACCTAAAATTAAAATTGTAATTACAAAGCCAGAGGTATAAAATGAATTATGTAAAAGGTGATAGTGTAAATTTTGATTGTGAGATTGAACTTGATTTAAGCGGTTATAAAATTAGAGCGGAGTTATACGATAACAAAGATACATCTATTCAAAAGGCAACTCTAAATAGTGGTGGAGCAGACGACCAGATATTAATTACAGACGCAACTAATGGGCTTTTTGTGATTTATATTGATGCTGGTGAAACGACAAGCATAAAATCAGAAGCATGGTTAGAGATTGAAATTGAGTCGTCAACAGGAATAATTACAACAGTATTTCAAAGCAAATTAGATTTCTCGAAAGAAAAAATAACATGGAGCGTGCCAACATGATAAAACAACAAGTAATAAAAGACAAAGGTGGAATTTTAGAACTTAAATATTTTAAAAACGGATTACAACAAATACCGTCTGCAGTTTATATTACAATTTATGATAATAAAGGGACTGAAAAAGTCGCTGAAACATTAGCCGAAGTTAGACTCGATGGCACAATGGAATATTTAGTTGAGGATGTTTTATGTGATGAGATTTATTACAACTGGAAAATTGAATGGAAATTTTATATTGACGGGCAGGAAACTTACGAGGTTCAGTTATTCGATATTGTGTTATACAAGCTTAATAATCCTGTAAGTGATTATGACATATTACAAAGAGCACCATTTTTGAGAGAATTAAATTATCGACGTATTGAGACGGCTGATAGCGGGACACAAAATACAATTGTTTGTAGTCAACTAAATGAAGTAGATGACTACTGGACAGGTGGATGGATAGAAATAATCGAAGGCATTAATGTGGGTGAAAAAAGACAAGTGAGTGATTTCGTTCAATCAACGAATACTTTAACAGTTTCAAATATTTTCACAAATGCAATTGATAATGACGTGAAATTTGTTTTGATTCGTTCGTTTACAAAAGAAATTGACGAAGCGTTTAATATTTTTTTAAATGATTTGCATAATAAATTAATTAAGTCAAATAGAATAATCGGAGCCGAGCAGATAAAAGAACCTGTTGTTTTGAAGACATTAGAATTAATATGCTTTAATTTTTCTAAAGACCCTGTTGATTTATGGTTCGAACGTGGAAAAATGTATAAAGATGATTATAACCGCAGGATTAATAGTGCTATGTTTGATTTTGATGATGACGATAGCGGAAATATTGATGATGAAGAAGGATTAAGTGTCGGGCAAGTGAGTGGTGTAAGATGATAGAAAAAATATACGAAGAAATAAGATTAAAACTTTTAGCATTGAAACTTAATGAAGCTAAAGAATATTTTGATATGAATAATGTCCCTGATAGTTTAGCCGATAAGGGATTTAATATTAATTTAATAAATTTTGATGGCGGTGAGTATACTGAAAGCTCAACTAAAAAATTTAATGGGAAAATCATACAACTTAAATCATTGGTGAAAATAAATTTAAGTTATAAGCTTACTGCTGATAATGTTAATCAAAAATTAAAAGATATATCGATTATGACTGAAAATATTATAAAAGCGGTATTATCGATTGATGTAGGAATTGGTGAAAAAGACAAGATAGAATTTGTTGGTTCTGTTTCGAGTCTTGAAAAAGGATTGATTATAACTGAAATTAATTTTGAAATTAGTTTCAGAATTTTAAATGTTTAGGAGGCAATTAAATGAGTGATTTTTATACTTCGAAAAATGATGCTCAGTTAGCTAAAGATATTGTCAGTGATTCTGCGGATATGTATATTATGGAAGATGAAACACCTGCAAGCGACACGGCTGTATTAGATAAGACTGTGCCTGCGGTTGCCGTATTTACCCCACCTGTTAGTCCTGCTTGGACTATTGACGCATTGATAGGACAGTTGGTTGTTATTCAGGATGACAATAGCAATGCACAAGAGTTTATCATTGCAGATAATACAGCGACTACTTTTACAGTTGATTTAACTTCTGATGTTGATAATGTCGATAAATCCGCAGTATTTACGGACGCAACAACTTATAGTTATACATTATGGGGTGCAGAACAGTTTATTGGTTATACTGATGAAACTTCTTTTACGGATGAGGAAGAAGTAAAAGAGTTTAAAACTGGTGTGCCACGTAAAAAGGTTAGAGAAGATTTACTCGAAAAGATGATTTCGATGGAAACAACTATCAGAACAGTCGGAGCAGGGATTTTGAAAGCTGTTTATAATTTGAAAGATGAAAGCACGGCAACATATTATATTTTGAAAGGTGGTTCGAATCCAGGTTCGAATCGTGGGCATTACTATATTATTCTGAAAAATAATACTGTTGATGGGAAAGCACAGCAATTAAGATTATACTGGTCTCAACTTAATTCTAATGGTGCAAGAACTATTGGCGGTGGTGATGATTATGAGACTGTGCCTGTTAGAATTTCTGTTAGTAGAAGTCCATTACACGATGAAGCAGAAGATTATTACAGAGTAAGGATAACAAAATAATCAATGAAAATTGATATTGAAAAAATGGAATTGCCTGAATGGGACGTGGTGAAAGCCACTCCCATTCGGCTTAATTTAGGCAAAGGGAATGAACTTATATTTGAGATACCTTCAGTGAGAAAGTATTTTGATTTTGAGACGATGTATCTAAAATATGTTGCAAAATATTTTGTTAAATTTTCGCAGGTTAATTTTTTAGAATATAAAGATTTTAAAGATATGAATTTAAAAGAGACAATGATTAAACATCTATATGTCATTATGCAAGATAAGGAATCACGATTAGGATTGATTGAGATATTAGAGAAATATTTTATAGCTAATTTTAAAATTAAAAATATTGATAAAATTATAAATCCTATGGGATACGCTTATTTGTTTTTGTTTATCCATAAGGTAGTTGAAACGGTAAAAAAAAAATTTCTGGAAACTCTGGTGGAAATCGACAATCATCTATCGGAGACTTTTTCTATTTCTTTGAAAAAGAACTCGGGAAAAATCGTGCCGAGATATTAGCTGAACCGATAACCTATATGCTTATGTTATTGGAAGCACATAATAGAGTAATAAAGGAGTCGAATAGTGGCAAGAAGCACAGACCAAATGATACTCGAACTAATAGCCGATAATAAAAGTGCTGTAAAAGGTATTCAGGAAGTATCAAAAGAACAGGATAAACTTGAAAAGAATACTCATTCAATAGCAGACACAATTAAAAAAAATTGGTTGGCTATTACTGGAGCTATTGCTGGGGCTTTAGTTGTTATTAAAAAAGCGTTTGATTTTGGAAAAGAGTTTGCTGAATATAAACAAGGGATGAATGCTCTCTCAAGAAATACTGGACAAAATGCAGATAAAATAATTGAAAAATTAAAAGAAGTAAGTCAAGGCACAATCTCAAATAAAGATTTAATGTTAGCGGCTAATAGAGCTGTTGCGTTGGGTGTCACGGAAAGCACAGAGACAATGGGGCAATTGCTCGAAATTGCAAGATTGAAAGCTCAAGCAATGGGAATAACAACAACACAAGCATTCAATGACATCGTGACTGGTATTGGACGGGCAAGTCCGTTGATATTAGATAATCTCGGAATTATGACTAAAGGATGGGATGCAGAGGCAAAAGCAAAAGGTGTTAGTTTAGATAGACAATTTATTTTAAATAAAATTTTGCAAGATGGTGCAGTAGAATTACAAAATGCAGGCAATACTGGATTGACTACGGCTGAAAAACTGCAAAAATTAAATGTTGCTTTTGATAATTTAAAATTAAAAATAGGCGAAATTATTTTGCCTCTTATTGAAACATTTTTAGCTATAACTGATTGGATAGAGAAATATATTGCTCACGTAAATAAAGCCAGTGAGGAAACTAAAAAATCTAAAATGACTACTGTCTGGACTGATGTGAAGACAGCAGTTAAAGACGCTTTGGAATATCTACAAACTAATTGGAAAAAGATACTTAATATAATTTTATTAGAGATTGAAGTTTTTGGATTAAAAGCGGCTAAGCTTTGGGGTTCGGCCGTTGACCCGATTATTAAAGCTTATGAATTTGTTGGTAGGAAAATAAAGTTGATTGATAATGATACTCATTTTTCTATTAAAAATAATATGGATAAACTATTAGTTGACAAACAAAAACAATTAGACGCATTATTGGGATTAGAAGAAAAATCGGCGGAAATGACATTAAAACAAGGAACAGGATCAAGTGGAATATTCGATATAGAAAATAAGAAGAAAGCAGAATTAAAAAAAATCAATGATGACTATTATCAATATATCGGTGATTTACAAAATCAAGCAATAATGAAAGAGACAGCTGATTATGAGACGGCGGTTGAAAGTTTAAAAATAATGCTACAAAATAAAGTAATTGCACAAGAAGAATACGATTTACGATTGCAAGAATTAGACGCTTTGCATAAAGAAAACTTACTTATTGCAGAACAGGAAAATACAAATTTTAGAATGCAATTACAACAGAATGCATTTGATTTTTATGGTATGAAATATGAAGAATTAACTGCAAAACAAAGAGCAGAAATAATTAAAATGACACAAGACCAAAATAAATTATGGACGGATATTAAGACAGAAGTTAAAAAGGGAGTTGAAACAATTGCCTCAAATTATGCTGATGGAATAACAAAAATGATATGGACAGGCGAAGTATGGAAAAAAACTTTTGGTCAATTTATTGAGGAAATGATTATTGAAGTTGGTAAATTAATTACAAAGATGTTGATTTTACAGGGGATAATGGCGGCTCTTAATTTATTCGGTGGTGGGATAGGAACAGCAATTGGAAAATTTCTTGGATTAGCAGAAGGGACAAACAGCGCTCCTGGTGGTTTGGCTTGGGTAGGTGAACGTGGAAAAGAATTAATGTATGTGCCACGTGGTGCTAAAATTGTGCCTCACCATAAATTAGGTTTTAATGTGCCAAAACATTATGCCGACGGTAATGTTGATAATAGTATTATGAATAGAAATGTTGTAATTGAAAATTTGAATATTAACACAGATAATGCGGATGATTTAATTTCTCAATTAGAACAGTTGTCAGGGAATATGAACTCGAGGTTATTTAGACGATGACAGAAAATAAAAATATTAACTACTCAACAATTAAAGTCGCTGAATATAATCGAATGAACTCATT
>CAZCSV010000015.1:0-13747 GCA_964501535.1 uncultured Ignavibacteriaceae bacterium
TAAAATATTTACTCTCGTTTTTTCTTATTCCGGATATCGCTTAATCTTCCCACACTATTATAAATATTTACTTTAACTTAATGTATTATTAATATTATATTCGGTTTTATAATTTTTATAGTTGTAAATTAGTTGTAAATTTGTCGCACAATTTATAACTACCAGTAAAATATGGCAATCATAAAGGAAAAATAAAAGTTAAAAATTTAATGTTCATTTTAAATGCCAAATTTTGTCAAATTTTGGATATTAATTAATAATTATCAATGATATTTCTACAATTTTAGAAATTGATAATTTTTCTATGGTTGCATTTGTAATAGTGTGTACCGTTTCATAACCTACCGGACCAAAAAGGGTAATTTTTAAAAAGATAGAATTCATTAAAGAAAATTTTGAAATGCTAAATATTGATAAAATGTAAAAGAATTCTCAATAAAATATCTTACCAATACAAACCAGATACCAAGCTACTCAGTATTTCCTGATACGATTTATACATTCATAATAAAGAAAATAATAAAGGGATGTATTAAATATAAAAAAGGTTACTTTATTATAAGAAGTCCGGAAGATTGTCCAGCCGAATGCCCTTCAAGCAGCAGGAGCAATCTGATAGCCCGCTTGAAGTTCGTACAACAAACATATTATAAGTAAAAATCAAAATCAAGAGTATTATAGAAGATTTTAGATGAGCCGATTGCAAAGGACAAATATGTTGATAAGATTATTGTAAAGGAAGAAGTAAAAAGAAATCCTGAAACATTGTCATTTCAGGGCATCTCTAAGGAGCAGGGACAATCTGATAACCTTTCGAGACTCAATACAAACATATTAGAAGTAAAAATCAAAATCAAGAGTATTAAAGCAGATTTCAAATTAGGGAACTTCAAGAATACTTTTGAGAGCTTTCATTGTACATCACAGTGAGACTTAAAATCTATTAAACACACAAAAATAATGAAGTAAAAAATTCAAATAAAAAAGCAGATAACAAAATTTTATCATCTGCTTACCTGCTACCTCCGAAGTTGTTAGGACTTCGTGGTACACGCAAATCGTCTGATCCTAACATCATTGGCGATCACAATACAAAATTACCATTTTAAAATAAAAAAAGCAAATGTGATAAAAAGATTTGCTTTTTTAGGCTAAAGGCCGATGCCTGCCTTTGACAACTCCTCTTTGCAGCAGACCACTGGTAGCCTCGGATTCGTTCAAATAAACATGAAATTTCAGAATTAAAAGTAAAATCATTGGATTCAATAATACCTACGATTGAAAAAGCGGATTGAGTCTCAATGCCACAATGGTTCGATTCATATTATATTGTAAGCAGTAATTAATTAAATAACAACAAGTCTCAATGCCACAATGGTTCGATTCATATATGATAAATATTACTTACTATGTAATGTTTCAGGTAAGTCTCAATGCCACAATGGTTCGATTCATATATGTTTGAAGATAACGAATTTAAGTATGTGGTAGTCGGTCTCAATGCCACAATGGTTCGATTCATATTAACAACACAAGAACAATTAGATAGTTTACCTGGTAAATGTCTCAATGCCACAATGGTTCGATTCATATAGATTTTAACTTTGAAGATTGCAAAAAAACCGTGTAGTCTCAATGCCACAATGGTTCGATTCATATTTAAAAGATTATATAATGTTCGGCGGGGTTCTGTAAAGTCTCAATGCCACAATGGTTCGATTCATATTTATCTAAAGTCAAACGAAGGATTAAGTCTGCTTACGTCTCAATGCCACAATGGTTCGATTCATATTGCAACCTTAATCGGGTAGAAAGGAAACTATGGGACCTGTCTCAATGCCACAATGGTTCGATTCATATATAGAAGATTCGCAACTCAGTTCGCAACTCGATTCGCAACTGTCTCAATGCCACAATGGTTCGATTCATATGAACCCATCATATTCCATCTCGTTACCTGCCATATAGTCTCAATGCCACAATGGTTCGATTCATATTTTAAGCAGTCAAGAAAAAATATAAAATTAGAAATATAGTCTCAATGCCACAATGGTTCGATTCATATTCAGTAATATTCCCGTTGTTATCTTCCGACTTTTTTTCCGTCTCAATGCCACAATGGTTCGATTCATATGCAGTTGAGGCAGAAATTCGGCTACGAAAGGGGTTAAGTCTCAATGCCACAATGGTTCGATTCATATTTTCTTAAACCGGATGAAGAAGTTCTCGAAGCTTGTGTCTCAATGCCACAATGGTTCGATTCATATGGGGTATTTGATGGAGGTAGATATAGAGATTTTAACTTGTCTCAATGCCACAATGGTTCGATTCATATACAATAACAATATTCAAGAATTGCGAATTTAAGAATAGTCTCAATGCCACAATGGTTCGATTCATATTTCAGTAAGTACCCTTGTACTACATTATTTGTAGTAATGTCTCAATGCCACAATGGTTCGATTCATATTTAATAACGTAAAAGTATTAAGTAAATTTTCTGAGTTGTCTCAATGCCACAATGGTTCGATTCATATGGTAAGTGTGCTGAATTATGTATCGTAGAGATACCTGGTCTCAATGCCACAATGGTTCGATTCATATTTTTATGTCCTGTGAATCCGTATCTGACTGCATCGTCTCAATGCCACAATGGTTCGATTCATATCAAAAAGGGCATCAAGGAGACGTGCAATTTACACAAAGTCTCAATGCCACAATGGTTCGATTCATATATAAAGTAAAGTTGTTCTTTAAAAAATAGCAATAAAGTCTCAATGCCACAATGGTTCGATTCATATATTGGTAATTTATTTGATACTTACAATTATTTATTTGTCTCAATGCCACAATGGTTCGATTCATATGAAGTTTGACCAGTTGAACGTGCTGGGGGCAAATGATACGTCTCAATGCCACAATGGTTCGATTCATATATTCACAACTTTATTTACGACTTTATTCACAACTCGTCTCAATGCCACAATGGTTCGATTCATATTATTATCAATCTATAAGACGCTTTTGGAGATTTGGGCGTCTCAATGCCACAATGGTTCGATTCATATAAAACCCAAAAAAAAATGATAAAAATAAAATATAATATCGTCTCAATGCCACAATGGTTCGATTCATATATGTCCCGAAAAAATCTTATTAAGAGATAACAAATGTGTCTCAATGCCACAATGGTTCGATTCATATGGGTCGCAACTCGATTCGCAACTCGAGTTGCGACCCCATGTCTCAATGCCACAATGGTTCGATTCATATACAATAACAATATTCAAGAATTGCGAATTTAAGAATAGTCTCAATGCCACAATGGTTCGATTCATATATATTATTTATGAATCTGGGAAAGTTCGATAATAAAAAGTCTCAATGCCACAATGGTTCGATTCATATTCCTTTATCAGAAATTACGGAGGCGGAAAATGGGATTTGTCTCAATGCCACAATGGTTCGATTCATATTATATTACTGGGCGGAATGGCAGTCAAATCCGGACGGGTCTCAATGCCACAATGGTTCGATTCATATAGAATTGTTATAGACCGGAGCTGTGCAACAATCCGAAGTCTCAATGCCACAATGGTTCGATTCATATAAGTCTACTCGATTCGCAACTCGGGTCGCAACTCGATGTCTCAATGCCACAATGGTTCGATTCATATAGCCTAAACACACAAACGTAATGGAAGCGGTATTAAGCACGTCTCAATGCCACAATGGTTCGATTCATATTGAGCAACGGAATATCAATGAGCGACGGAATATCAAAGTCTCAATGCCACAATGGTTCGATTCATATAATATTTATTGCATTTATAAAGATATAACAGGAAAATGTCTCAATGCCACAATGGTTCGATTCATATGAGGGTGATATTGAAGATAAAATAAGGGAATTGTTGGTCTCAATGCCACAATGGTTCGATTCATATAGCGATATTTTAGGTTAAAATAAGCTGATTATTATATTTATTCAAGATATATTAACTTCGACCGATTTTTTTCATAAAAGCCCATAGGTCGAAGGGTAAATTATAAATTAACCGGTTTTTGAAAAATAAGAAAAGTTGCTGAAAGTTAAAAATTCGTCAGGTTTTATTTTTTTATAATTATTTAAATATTCCTGAGCTTTTTTATTTTCACCCATTCCGGTGTAAATAAAATATGCCATAAGAAAACCAAGCGAGATTTCTTTGTTAGCTTTTTCAAAAGCCAATGCTTGATTTATTTGCAATATAGCTTCATTATATTTTTGAAGTTTATAAAGTGCAAATGCATAAGTGTATCTTACATAGTAATCAGTCCTGTTTTTAATAAAAGGATTAAGGGTAAATTCAGCTTTTTCAAAATCCGATTTTGTAATATAATATCTTGCAAGTTTTTCGGCAATAAATGCTTTATTTTGGGATGTTTTTTCTTTACTCCATCTGCATTTTAATGCCTTCCTGAAGTATTTTTCAGCCAGATATCCTGCCTCTTCGGCATTTATATTATCATTATTATTTATTAAAATAATATATTTTTGAAAAAAATATTTTCCCGCACTATATAGTTTAAACACTCCTTCTATCTCACCTGTGTATTCACCTGCTATTGTCCCTTCGGGAAGTGCATTTTTATTATCTAATTTATGATTATCTTTTATTATACATTTATCAATATATTCGATAGCCCTGTTTATATTTTCAATATCATTTTGATAATAAGGAGATTCATCTTTATCATAATTTTCCTTTTCAAAAAAGTAATTCTTTAAACTCGAGGATTGAACAACAAGGTCAGAATATGATTTTGCAATATTATAGAGTGACTTAACATATTCTTTAAAATATCTCTTTAGGCTTTTTTCATCTACAAGCGGAATTATTTCATAAATTTCTTCGGCTTTTTTAAATGATTTTATTCCTTCTTTAATTTTTTCACGAACTGTTTTTATTACTTCGGAATCGGGCATTTTACCGCCTTTGAAAAGAAGATTAGGAGGCAGAACAGAACAAAGAATCTGCCCTTTTCGGTAGAGGTCAGATATTCTGTTTGGCTCAATTTTTAATGCATTATTTATATATTCAAGAGCTTTATCTGCACATTCCAACAAGTCCCCATCCCGTCTTCCTCCCGGCAATGTTAATTCGTTACAAAACTGGTAATAAGAATATGCAAGATTTGAGTAATATCCTGGATTATCAGGTCTAAGCTCGATTAATCGTTTGCGAAATAAGACTGTAAAATCACGTAATTTTTTTTTGAGTTTTAAAAATTCCTTACGCTCTTCATCAGTTTTAAAATTGAATTTTAAATTTATATAAACTTCTGAAAGTTTTGCAGTAGCAAATGAAATAGCATCGAGAATAAAAGTGCTTTTCCAAAATCTTGGATTATCTTTTATAGTATCAAGAGGTTCAAACAGATTAATTATTCCCTGCCAGTCATTTTTTGATTTCAATTGTATTATTTTTTTTCCTAATTCGTCCATGGTTTTATATAAAGTTTGTAATTTCGTTTTTTTCATGTCCAAGAACCTGTTTTGTAATAAATTTTTTATGCTCTGCCCAGAAAAATAGAACAGAATCTTTTTCTTTATTAATTATATCCCTGATTTCTCTTCTCATCTGAATAAATTGTCCTTCGGTAAGCTCACCCTCAAAGGAAGAGTTCTGAATCCAGTGCATATATTTCCTAAATACTTTGAGAACTTTCGGTAATCTTTTTGGAGACGATATGTCGTAAACTGCTATGTAATACAATTTCATTTTTATTATTATTTTTTTAATTAGTTTTCATAAATAAAAGGGCGGAAGGATTCATTTTCTTTGAGACATTTTATCAGCTTGTAACATTCCAGTCTTATAAGAGTTTTATATGTAGTATGACGGTTAATTTCGCTATGCATAAAAGTTGTTTTCAACCTGTTCTCAAGAGCCTCTACAAAAGTTTTTTTTATGCTTTCCTTCATATAGAACTTATCATTTTTTTTCAGGAAGTCTTTTTCGTCAATCATATCAAGATTAATTACGCGGAAAATAGTTTTATCCACTATTATAGGTTTAAATATTTCGGCTATATCAAAGCTAAGGGGAAATCTGTTATCACCGGGTGAATGCAGAAATCCGATTGAAGGAAGAAGTCCAGTACGGAAAATCTCATTAAGACATACAGTATACAACATAACATTACCAAAGGAAATCAGAGTATTAACCATATTATCAGGAGGTCTGCGAATCCTTTTTTCAAATTCCACTTCTTGCTTGAATATCTTTTGCCAGGTTCGGTAATAAACGGATTTAATATTTCCCTCAATACCCATAAGAGCTCCAATTGACTGAACATACTCAATCTGTTCGATAAGATTTTTAATTACTGAGACAGCATCATTCAGGGGATACTTTCTGTACAAATAATACTGAAGATTTGCGATCGAATTTTTACTTGCACCATAAATAATTTTTTTTGCTATATCTAATCTTTTTAAAGGGTTTGAAAAAAATTCTGACTGGAGCAAAGCAATATTACCTGAATAAATTTCGGCTTTTGGAAAGTAGCTTCCTGAATATTTTCCATAATAATTAAAAATATGCACAGGAATAAAATGTTTTGAAATAAAACTTAAAAACCTGCTGTTGAATCTAATATCGCCGAATGTATAAATTGCTTCTATGTTTTCGGCAGGTATGTATTTCTTCTTTCCGCCGTTTTCCATAGATATATTATTTATCAGAGTTTCATATTCAGAATCATCTATGTCTGCTTCGTGAACAGGTTTTGTGTCAGGATCTGATTCAACAAGTAGTGTGTTGTCTTTCCTGCGAAGAACAGAGTTAGAAAATATGTAAATGTTTTGTTTCATAAAATAAAAAATTAGATTTACTTAAAAATTTAGATTAATCTAAATACTACGGAAAATTTTCATCTTCCATTTTATTATATTTAATACTGTCTTTTCCTTTCAAATCTGAAATAAACCTGAATAAATCGGTATGTAAGAAGCATATTACAACTTCCCTTTTAAAAACTTTAACAAAATTGCCGGCTGTAACTCTTATACCGTTAATCTGCAAAGGTGTTATCATATCTTCGGGAAAAACTTCACTGCAATTTGTATCAAAAAAAACTTCAAAATCCTTATTTTCAAATTTATTTTTAACTAAAAATCCATCAACGTTTTTATGAATAAAACCAACTTCGAATAATTCTTCGGGAGCTAACATTTTCACTTCTAATGCCGCTAAATTTTCATTATTTCCCATTACTTCACTTTCTATTTCTTTTTTAAACTCAATAAATTTTGTTTGAATGTCCATTTAATTTCCCTTTCAACTTTTAATTTTTAAAAACCGGCTTTTTTTGAGGAAAGCCGGAAAACCTTAAAACTTTTAATCCATAAATTTCCATTCGTTTTCGGCAGGAACTGCTAATCATTCATTCAGTTTGTAATTCGAGTGAAAATCATAGTATCAAATTTTTGGGAATCTTCTCGTAATTATGAAAATAATGACCGCAGGTATTACATCAATCGCAATTTTTTTAACAATTTCTTTTACTTCCTTTTTCATTTTGCCTCCTTTCTGTTTTTAATTATTTCAAATATATTTTTATTACCTGGCTTATTCCTATTCACAATAATATCTACTATGGCTATTGCAGCGGGAACTACTACTTTTACTACTTTCCAGATTGTTTTTGCATCCATACAAAACCTCTTTTTAAAAATTAATAAATTTTTATACAAAAATAAATTTTACACTATATCAAAAATAGGGGGGCAATGTTTTGGCAAGGTTTCCAAAAACCGATTAATATTAAGGGATATTTAAGTAAGGAATTATTTGATGATGAAAGAAGATGAGTCCTGAATTATACCGTATAATCCTTTTTCTTTATGATATGTAGGACCCTGTATAATGAAAAGACCGTTTAAATCGAAATCATTAACTGCATTAATTATCTTTTTGTTTATTTTTTGAATGCGAGAGAGAATATTTCCTTTGATATTTTCAACATTCGATAGATTACCTCCTTCTGCAATCGCAAGGTCAGTTATATTTAAAAAATCTTTATTCTCTTTTTTTGCTTTAACGAATTTAAGATAAAAATCAAATTCACCGGGATGTAAATCTTTTGAATTATTTAATCCAAATTTCACTGAGCAAGTTTTAGTATCGAGAATTAGCTTATCCTGACTAAGCTGTTCCAGTTCCTTTTGAGTTAATGAGACAACTTTATCAAACGTAAGAGATTTTAGTTTATATTTTTCGAAGTTTTGCGATATTAATGAACGAAGTTTTACGAACGGTACTTCCGCAAGTTCAAGAAGTTTATCTTCACTTTTATTTTCAGGGAAGAAGTTTTTAAATTCGCTTTTTTCATCAGTTAAAACATGCAGTAATTTGTCATTTGTTCTTCCGAAAAGAGAAAGAGCAGCTGCCATGTAAATGCTCATAGTTTTTCTTCCTCCTGAAACAGAGCAATACAAAACATTATCTTTATCAGTTGTTTTTTCCATTATTACTTCACAAACTTTATTCGGAAAAAGTTTATTCTGCTTATCTGTTCTTATATCAGACATTTCAACAGATTCTTCTTTTGCAACAATGATGTGAGTATCACTATTACTAAATTTTGGTGTCTTTAATTTATACATTTTACATAGCCGTTCAATTTCCTTCTTTAGCGGAGGATAATTTATCTTATCATCAATTCCATACATAACGTCCCTGCCACGGGCAGTCGTAATAACATAAATTTCATGAACAGAAATTTTTCTCTGAACCGATAGGCAATAAAGAGTTTCGGTAATAATCTGGGGTGTTAGCCCTGAAACGGCAATTAAAATGTTCCTGATCATATAATGATTGATTCGATTTGCTTAATATTTATTAAATTTATTTTTAATTCACGGGCACGGTTTATAAAACTTCTATTCATTTTTTTAATAGTAACTTTTGATGCAATACCAAATGTGCCTCCTGCAAGATCTCTTAATCCATCAAGTTCAAATAAATCCTGCTTGTCTGCATTTCCAGCTTTGCAGGAAATCAAATGTAACCTCCCGTTTTTAGTCAGCAGGATATCAATTTCGTTCAGATTATTCATGCCTGATCTTACATTAGCTCCGACAACAATATCATCAGGACTCTTTTCCTTTAATTTCATGAAAACATAATCTTCAAGCCAGAATCCTTTAATATAATTTATATTTTTGATATCAGAAGTAAATATTTCTCTATTTTTATAATATAATATATATTTGCTTTCAGAAGTATCGAATTCAAAATCGGAATATATTATTGATTTACTTTTTATTTTATTCTTGAATTTTTGTTTTAAGTAATCATGAAAATTCAGAAACTGCTCAAGATTATCAGAAATGAAATTAAGTAAAGGAATATTTTCATTCATCCTTGAAAGTTTGTCCCTTGAGCTGATGCAATTAAATCCGCAGGAAGAGAGGTAATCTTTTACCGAAACTTTTACATTAAAATTTTCGGAACGGATTTTGCCAAATTCCATAAAAAATATCTTATTGTCATTTGTATCACAGTAAATTGTTTCCAAATTAGCTTTTCTAAATGACTCATAAGCTGCAATGGCCATTATTTTAGTTCCACCTGTAGTATTTAGAAGAAGTATTTTTTTAGGGTTAGAACTTATTAATCTGTTTATTTCGCTTTCAGTAGATTTATAATCATAAGCCCGAACAGTGTTGCCTGACAATTCACACGATATTTTATTATTGTTTAAGACGTTAATTATATTCTTAGCAGTATGTTTTTCTTCATGAGTAGTGATAAGAATAACTTTATCTGGTTTCAAATATAATGCAGGAATAATTACAGGCATTGATTGTTTTGAAACTAGTGAAATTAGAATTGTATTGTTCTGCATTTGTATGTAAGCAATTTACATTAATTCTACTAAGAAAGTTTTATAAAATTATGTATTTCATTAAATCCAAATTTTTCTGAAAACAGGGAAAGCAAACGATCGAAACTTTCTTTTTTTACCGGAGTTATACCATGTGCTAATATAGAGCTGTTCCTTATTGCAAGCAGAGATTTAATATCATTAAGATTATCGTAAAAAATACTAGCAAAACGATTGTCAGTATTTTTCAGTGCTTCGAACGTAGCATATAGACCGACTTTTATTGTGTTTTCCTTATCATCCAAATACATATTTTTATAATTTTCTCTTATTTTTTCAGGAAGGTTTTCAAGAATGACGTTATCAGTATCACAATTGAATTCTTTCTTAAATTCGATTTGGCCAGTCATTTCAAGTGCTCTGTAAAGTCTTGCAATTGCATCATCATATTTCCCTTCTTCTGCCCTCCGTGTAGCATTTGAAAGCAAATCACAAACTTTATTATAATCCAATTCCTTTATATTCAATTTAAAAAGAATTTCCTTATTTTTTAAAATTTTTGACTTAATCTTTAGCTTTCCTAAAAGCTCATCATTATTTAAATTTTTCAGAAGTTCCAGTGATTTGCAGAAGTCGAATTTCTCCCAACTGGAATAAGTATTTGCAAGAATTTTATATACTTTTACTTTTTCAATGAATTTCGGATGAATAATTTCTTCATTTGGGAATAAATTCAGAGCTGCATCATATTGATATTTGTTAAAAAGCTGTATAAATAATTTTATTCTACTTTCAGTAAATATTAATGTAGGTTCAATCTGATGAATTCTTTCTGTTCCGGATATCACCCTGCCTCCATCGCCTCTTTCGCCATAAACATAACTGATACATCCTATATTATTGGAAATAGATGCATAAAGCAGAGCAGAGGACATAGATTTTGTGCCGCTTGTATAATCTATTGTGATATTTTCCCTTAAGTAACCCTGGTCAATTATAGTTCTCAGTATTTCAGAATATTCATCAACTAATTTCTCAACATCATTTACCTCATTAATAATAATTTCATTTACCTCTTTTTTATAATTATTAATAAAGGGTAAGGTTGTTTCTTTACTTTTTTCAGACAATATTAAATAGATTATATCCGGATTCTGCTTTGAAATTGAATAATTAATACCATGAGCGATATCCTGACCATTACTGCCGGTCCCTACTGTAATAATAAGTAGTTTTTTTCGGGAATTCAGTTCACGTCTTTCAAGTGACATTTAAAATCCTTTAAAATTTAGAGTGAATGCAATACCATTTTGAATAACATGCTCGATTGACGATATTTCGCCATTTTTCGTGCACCTTCCATAGAATTCTTTTTTAACATTAGTTTTGAAACAACTTCCGGGTGTTAAGAATATTATCGGTTTTTTAAAAGGATTTGAGCTCAAGGCATATTCTTCTCCAAGTTTACCATATTTAACATTTATATCGTAATAAGCATCAATAATTTTATCATTTTCAGAAGGAAGATAATTGCTTAGATTAATAAATGCATTAGCATTATCAGGTTCATCAAATTTTTCAAAAATATTAAAAGATTTTATTTCCATTTCCCCATAACCGCTTGATTTCTTTTTGCCAAAACCTAATTCAAAAACATCTTTCATTAAATTTTCACAATCATATATTTCATAGTTTTTTTCATCTATAACTTTTATAAATACACATAAATTTGCTTTATCTTTTTCTTTATTTTTATCTTTTATATACTTGGGCGAATAAGAAAATAACTGACCCTCTTTGCTCGAAAAAGTATTTCTGTCAATTTCCACGCTTACACGTAATTCATTTTCAAAACCAATACTTTCAAAATCATTATCATCAAATTCAATATTCTTATAATTCAATATTTCATTAAACTGTTTAAGAGTAAGATATTTAACTTTTTTATTTTTTTTATAATCAATGAATTTTATTACCTTATTCCTTTTAGAATCATTTTCATTAAGTTTTTCTTTTTTTATTGGTAGAAATGGTTTTGGAAAAAATATTTCATCTCCTTTTTCAAAAAGTGAATTTGATACTGTAAAGATTGGATTACCATCATTGTAAAATCTTAAAAATTCTGCGAGCTTTTCTTCACTATATTTATCCTTTAATCTCCAGCATAAATGACCAAAGATTGTATCTGATTGCAAATCAGTTAATAATCCTGATTTAGGAATAAGCGAAAGTTTATATATTTTTGACATTAGTTTTAAATTTCAATTTTTTCAAACACAAAATCTTCAAATTTTACCTGACCGTAACCCCTTGATCCAGAACCACCTAAAAATTCAAGTTCCACTATTTTCCTTGCTTCATTTAGTCGTTGTTTAAACTTTTCTATATCATCACCTTCAAAAACTCTTATCATAACTTCGAATTCAAATTTAGCACCTGCCGGAACCCTTTCTTGAGTTCTTGGACCAGTTTTAGTTGCCGATAATTTTTGTCTGTCCATTTTTATTTCTGTTTTTTTTTCACCCTGTATATAATCCTCATATCCATCCAATAATTTAGCATCCCTAAAAATAAATCGTGTAGGTTCCTTTGTATTTTGGGCTTTACCATTTCCAAAAAGTTTACAAACCAAGCTATCGGAATCCTGATTATCAGAAGGATCAGGCCCCTGCGTATCACCATATTTCAATTCAAGGGCCATACGGAATCTCCCTTTTAAACTACTACCTGGAATATAAGGTTTATTATCAATTGGATTGCGTATAACAGGTTTATCAATACCTCCAATTTCTAATTTATTTTCCGAACCACCGATATGCGTTCCAGTCAATAACGTTATACTTGATTTTGCCTTGATGTAATAATTTAGTTTTGTCATAGATGTATTTTTTATAATTTTGAAATAAGTTTATTTATTTTCATAATACCCCATAAAGGATTGCATATGGGGAATAAATCCTTTCAAAAAATCTTTTTCAGATTTAATTGCCATTTCAATATTTTTTATCAAAAATGTTGCAAAGTCTTTTGAAATATGATTTCTTTGAAATGATTTATTGGCTATTGGTAAATATTTTTGTAATTCAACATTAACATAATCAAAATCTTTTTTTATTTTGTACAGATTTTCCAATTGTTTAAAAACATAATAAAATTTGCTTACCTGAGCAGACTTATTAAGATTCCTATCTGCTCCAAATAATTTTGCAAGAAAAAGAGGATATTTTATTATCAGATCAGGCTTCAAATATCCCTTTTCGTTAAAGTACCCATTTTCTAATTCGTTAAGATAATCTGATATAGGGCCATGTGATTTTTTCAATAATCTGACGTTTTTAGCTGATTTTTTCCCCTTATATTCACTTTGGTCATACTCTACTTCATCCCCAACGTCCGGACTATCACTAAAGTCATTAAAATGACACCAGTATTCATTATCAATAAAGAAAAAATTGCCTATACTGTTAATTTTTGTTATCTTTCCTCTCATATTATTTTTATTTTAATTTTTAATTATTTCTTAATTTATAAATTATTCCACGTATAGCTGGATAAAGCAACTTTTCAAATTCTAATTCTTTTTGATTTTTAGTAACAGATAAAATCTTTTCAAAAAAATCACGTATTTCAATATTCTTATAACTTCCATTTTTATCCTTTAGATTGCGATTAATAATGTATGTAAGCATTGGATGCCAAATAAGTTTACTTGTATCCTCTGTTTCACGGAATATTTTAATATAATCAGTTATTGTAAATAAATGCCTAATAATGCCCATGGATATATCACCTTTCTTATACCATTCTGCAAGAGTGTCAATAATTTTAATCAATTCTGCTCTTTGAGAATTTTTCAAAATAGTATCGAAAA
>CAZCSV010000016.1:0-13432 GCA_964501535.1 uncultured Ignavibacteriaceae bacterium
TGAAAATAATTTTTATTATAATATTCATACATTAATTCTAAACTTTCTTTTTTAAAAAATTCTTTTTCTTCTCCAAGTCTATCTTTTGCTATACAAAAATTTATCAAGACATCGAAATGGAATTTAATTAATTTATCGCTTAATAAAGGTAAGCATTTATTAATTATCTTCTTATATTCTAAATAGTAGTTCTTATTTTCTCTGCTATTTATTGTTTTAAATAAATAATGATATATATCAAATATTTTTCTCTTTCTTTCGTTACCATGCAATAAAGAATTCTCACTATATTCCTTAAATTTTTCATTAAGATTTATTGGAAATTTTAAACTATTTTTAAATCCGGAATTAACATCAAAGAAAAAATTGTTTACATATATCCCAGTCAATTGAACTATCGAGTATAACGAAATATCATCTGTAGCTTCTTTTAAAATATTATTATATAACTTTTGATTCCGATTATTCCTGACCTTTAAAGACTGCAAAGCAGAGTTATAATGAATAACTTTATTTCTATAAGAATGCAAGTAATCATCTTCCTCATATAACTTACCATCATTCAATTTAGAAATATTTTTCTCAGACCTTTTATTTAGAATTGTAAATTCCTTTTTTCTAAATAAATATTCATTTAATAATGTTTCGGAATAATCATTATTTTTTAAAAATGATTTTATCTTGAAATAATCAAGTGTAGCTTTTGATAAAAAAGAAAAGTGTTTACTAATTATTCCATCCGTGCATTTTATTTTTGCACTTAATTTTTTTAATAATAAATCATATTCTGAAGTTAGTATTAATTCCCGATTTTTGATTATCTCTTTAAATATTGTTTTAAGTAACTTTACTGTATTAAAGAAACGACAATCCAGATATTTTGAGAAATCTTTTATATCCTCGTCCGAAAAATTCTTATATATATTGAGTAACTGAATAATCTTCATTATAGCAAAAATATAAATATATAACTTGTTGATATATATAAAATAAAATAAAAAAAACTAAAAATAAACAGCAATTATTAGTAAAACATAAAAGAATATCAGTTTTTATGTTTAATTGAATATTTTTAGCTTACTCCAAAAAAGGAGTAAAATATGAAAAAGTTTTTCTTAGTTCTATCGTTCCTCGCATTATTCTTTACATCTGCATTTTCTTATTCTTCAACAAATTTGATGAATACAAATTCAGATGAAGAAAAAATATTAATTGCAGATACGGAAATTGATTATATTGAATATTTGTATATAGACGGACAATGGTATCAAATCACACATTACACTGATGGTACTATTGGAGTAATGCCGGTTCAAAGACCACCGGATGATTAATATTTTTAGAGGTGAGACAATTTCAATTCATAATAAAAATAAAAGGAAAGATAAGGGTATGGATGAGCCACCGGGTGTAGAAAAAAGGGATTAGGAAAATATATTCTTTATTGATAATTTAAAAGAGAATCTGCTTTAGCAGAAGGGCATCAGGTATGCCATAATGAAAAAATAAATTTAAAACTGAATGTAGCTCATAATCTCAATGTTAATTTATAATTTTTAATTAATGAACTAAATGAAATATAAAAACCAAGAATTATCAGAAAATAGAATCTTCCAAAAACTTTTATTTTTTATTGTAATTGCTATATCTTTTCTCAATATAAATTGCAATAAAGATGAAAATCCGGTTGTCCCTCCTGTAGAGCCATCCATTACGGATAGTAATTTCTTTAACTGGCAATATATAGAAATTAACGGAGTAAATATCGGCGGGACAATGTTCGTTGCAGATACAAATAAGGTTTTTATTGTAGCAGATATATGCCTCTTATTATATGATAATGGTGTATTTCATAATATTGACTATAAAGACCCCGATTTTTTTTCTAATTCTATCTATGGGTTGGATGCCAATAACGTTTTTATCGGCGGAGGTTCGCTTTCAACCCGTAGTTCCAAATTAAAAAAATGGAATGGAACAAACATTATTGATATTCCTATACCTATTGATTCATCAATACGAATATTAAAAATTATTCCTGTATCTGAAAACGAATTATGGATTTCAACAAGTAGTAATATAATTTATCATTATATTAATAGTAATTTTACTACATACAGATTAAATGATAGTTATATTTCAAACCAGTTATCTTTCGAAAACAGTAATACTTTATATTCATTCGCATTGAAAAGATATACTGATAATTATTACACTAATAATGTGTATGAATTTAGAAACGACAACTGGATAAAAATTTATTCTGATTCAATAACACCATTTACTGAATTGAGTTATGTTATTATCGGAGAATGTAATGATAAAATACTTCGAAGCGGAAAAACTGGTATATATACTTTTTCGGGTACAAATTGGGTAAAGCAAATATCAATGTATGGTGAAGCTATACCGGAAACCGCAGGAGGAAATAGTTTTAATAATCTGCTTGTAAGCGGTAATACGGTTTTTAACAACTCCGATGACTGGGGCAGAAAAATATATTATTATGATGGTAAGAAGTTATACCGTCAAAAAAATCATGTTTTTCAGGAAGATCAGGGAGTTGTAGGGTCTATATATTATAAGTTTGGAAGATTCTATCTATCATATTTTGGGGATTTATTTCATTATTATTTTTCAATCGCAACACCTAAAAATTAAAAAATAAATATATGAAAAAATATCTCTTGACGGCATTATTTGCTGTCTTATATAGTTTGTCATTTTCTCAAACTACACAGTTTGATGTAAATACAATAAGTACTTCCCCTAATACTATCTCTTTCGTTAGGGATATGTCATTTGCAAATGAAAGCGTTGGCTATATTATTGGTGTATATCTTGTATATGAAAATAATAATTACGTTAATGATAAATATTATATTTTTAAAACTACAAACGGAGGTGTGAGCTGGACGAAAAAATGGGATAATAACGGGAATCTTTTCCCGTATAATTCACCGCGTGCCAGTATATCTTTTGTTAACCCAAGTGTCGGTTATTTTAACATTGGTCTTTATTCTTACAAAACGACAAATGGAGGCGATAGCTGGCAGGCTCTAAGCACAAACAATATGACAAATATAGATAATGTAATTAGTTTTTATCAGACAGATAATTATGCATTAACTAATATTGGATATTTAATTAAAAAGTACAATTCTAATGTCTATAAATATAACTCTTCAAACCAACAATTTGAACTTAACAATACTTTTAGTGGTATCTCCTTAACCGATGTTGAAGTTTCAAGGATAAATCCTGATTATATTTATGTTTGCGGATATAAATATTACAGTACTAACGATTACAGACCATACCTTGCAAAATCGACAAATGGTGGGCAAGGATGGCTTCCAATACTTAATGGAAGCAGTGTTTATGATGGTGTAGATAAGCTCTATAAACTTTCTGTAGTTAGCATATACAATTCCGATATAGTGAAAGTGTCAGGAAACAATGGCTTACTCGAATACAATACATACGAAAACGCATTATCAAAAAAGTGTTCTTGGGGATATTATAATTTAATTAGTTTTGGTGATAATAGTAACGGATTCTATTTAAAATATGATGCCGGTGGTGCAAATGATGATCCAGAAGAAAATATGACAGCTGCAAGTGAGTTATATGTTACAACAGATGGCGGTGCAACCTGGACAATTGATTATTCAATGAATACAACCGGATATTTTTTGAGAACATCGAATAAGTTTTTTACGCACGGAAAAATTGCATACATAACAAAATCGGGAAGTCCTGACGCCACGTTTCTTGGTAGGAAACTTAGTGAAAATTTTTATACAAAAATAGATAATATTTCCACATCAGGTAGCTTTACATTAAATAGTTCAACAATAAATACACCAAGCAGTAACAATATTAGAGGTGGGGTAATGAACGCTCAAACCAATTCTTCTTTGAATAACGGTCAAAGTATATTTTATAGATGGAGCAATTACGGAAGCTATCAGAATAGTGACTCATATTACAATTTGTTGTTAGATAATGACGTTACAACTTACTATAAAACCAAGAGTGTATCCAACTCATTAGATGCAATAAGTAATATTAGCAACGAAACAAAGTCATCCCCACCTACAAGAGGAATAAAAGATACGATAATATCCAATAATCCAACAATAATTCACTCAATTCATGAAAGTATGGGTGGGATATTTTATACACGTTCAACTGACGATGGTGCTAATTTCAGCCAGGAAGAAGTAGTTGATTATACAACCACCCCAGAGTTTTTACAAAATAAAAATTCATATTTGAATGTATTGCGTTTATATGGAAGCTTAAATCCTATTACAGCGACGGATCAATACAATAATGCAGTTGTTGCGTGGGAAAGATATAATCCTGCGAGTCAAAAAGTTGAAATAAGTATGTCGAGAAGATTCCGGGATCCATACTTATATAATATTGAATGGAAACGTTATACGGATGAAAGAAGCAATCCGATATTTAAAATGTTTTCAGCTGCTTCGGATTTTAAAAGTTATCCCAAAATATTTGCCATAGCAATTAATGTCAATGAAGATGTTAAAAATACAATCTTATATATTCCGCATTTAGAGCCTTACAGTACAAACCAAAAGAAATTAGTTGTATCTGCAAGTGCGTATTATAATGGTTTTGTTAAGCAGGATTTTGAATTAGATAACGGAAATATTTCAGATGTATCAGTTACTGGTATAAAAAATGGTTTTGGAGGATATGTATTATATTTTGCATATGTTAAGGATAATAACATTATTTATAGGAAAGAAATATTTAATTATCAGACAGGCTATCCTTTTGATAGAAATTCATATCCCGACGTAACTACTATTTCCTCGAACGATGGTCAATTAACAAGAATTACTCCTGATATATCATTGAGAAACGGAAGACCAATTGTAACATATCGGGCTACTAGTATTATTCAAAAAATAGTAATAGTACCTAGTGGTGAAGATTTTGCACTAAGTTATATGAATTACCCAATATTTGTAAAATATAAATATTTAAATGCTTCAAATCAGGAGGTATGGAGTACACCAATAATTTATAATTCTGCCGGAGTAGAACAAAAAAATCCAAATGTAGAAGGTTGCAAAAATGGGTATGCTTTTGTTCTTAACTATAATTATAACAATCAGTACAGACAGGTTGCTCAACTACAAACCGGTACGGGTTATTGTGTTCCCGGGCAATATACAGTTAATGATGCAAAACTTGTTCGGGGTTCATTCTATGGGACGAACTATCCCCATTCTTCACCAATGCTGTTAACATTAACTCAATCCGCTTCTTTATATAATATTGGAAAACAAACTTTTTCAGTATCCAATATCCCATCAATTTCAACTGTACAGGATAATTTAGTTGGCATAATCAGAGAAGAAAACACAAATTATAACTTCAATCTCGGACCGGTTATTGCGAAAAATACAAATGTAGCATTCGCGACTGAAACAGAGACAAGCATAACAAATCCTGTTGAGTTCAGTAATACAATGGTTTCCGCACCGTTCAGTCTTGGTCCCAATGATACATTGATATTAGGCGGAAATGGATTTTATAATTATATTTCAGAAAATCCATTTTTACAGAAAAGATTCACTGTTAATTTAATGAGAAACTCTACACAAGGAATATATATGACATTGTATTCTGATTCGATTGGAGTTACCGATACGATAGAAACTGAATATTTGAGAGGTTATGTATTTAGCGAAGGAGAAATGCCTGAAGTTGATAGTTTTTATGTGCAATTATTTATAGATTCAACTTCACTTTATCAGGGTGACCAAAATTACGCAATTAGTAATGCTTATTCTCCTGACGAATTATTCGAAGGTGATGGTCCTAATTCTTATAAAAGCAAAGTGCATTTTGTAAAAGGAAATCATTTAAATAATATTAGTAATATTCCAAAAGAATATTCACTTTCCCAAAACTATCCGAATCCATTCAATCCTGTTACGAATATCAAATATCAAATTCCCTTAAACGGATTTGTTTCGCTGAAGATATATGACATAACAGGTCGGGAAATTGCAAATCTTGTTAAGGAATATAAACAAGCAGGATATTATACAATTTCCTTTAATGGCAGTAATTTCGCTTCGGGTGTTTATTTCTATAGGATACAAACAGGAGATTTTGTGCAGGTGAAGAAAATGGTTTTGATAAAATAGAATTTAACTAAAAATAAATTAAAGCCCTCAATTGAGGGCTTTATTATTTTTCTAATTATTTTAATAAAATCATTTTTTTTGTATCTCTATAAGATTCAGTTTCTATACAATAAAAATATATTCCACTAGGATATGTTTTCCCATCCCAACTAATCATATAATATCCTGGTATCATTTCTTTGTTTAAAATAGTTGATATTTCACGTCCTGTTATATCATAAATAATTATTTTAGCATTTTCTAATTTAGCTATTTCAAAACGAATACTCGTAGTAGGATTAAATGGGTTTGGTGCATTTTGATACAATCTATTTTTTATAGGAAGTTCTGTTTGAATAATTAAACCAGATAGAATAAATGTGGTATCAAAAGCGACATTAGAATAACCTGAAATTCCCGCTTGATTATAAGCATAAATTCTATAATGATAAATAGTATTTTGTACCAAACCAGAATCTGAATATGTAGTTATATTAGCACCAAGAGTGTTTATTAAATTCCAGTTAGTCCCAGTATTTGTACTTCGTTCGATTTTAAATCCAGTTTCATTTCCAGAATTATCTATCCAATTTAAATTAATTTTACTAGTTGAAACAGCTGAAGCATTTAAATTTGATGGTGCAAGGGGAGGTTGTATATATTTTATTGTTGCAAAGTCTTCTAATGTATTTACACCACGACTCATACCCGTTACAAAAACATTTCCGTTTTCCCCGATTATCAAAGCTTTTCCATGATCCACGCTGTTTGCAGGTCCATTATATCTTGCTTCCCATTGCTGTACACCGGATGAATTATACTTGACCGTTGCAAAATCTCTGTTAGTATTATTTCCCGAACTTTGACCAGTTACATAAACGTTAAAGGCGCTATCAAGTGCAATAGCATAAGCAATGTCAACATCATTAACAGATGTATTATATCGAGCAACCCATAGCTGAGTTCCATTAAGATTATATTTTATGGTTGCATAATCTAAATTTGTTGAACTACCTGTACTTTCACCTGTAACATATACATTCCCTAGTGTATCAATAGCAATTCCCCATGCATTATCGAAACTGAATCCAGGTCCGTTATATCTTTTTACCCACTGTTGAATTCCATTCTTATTATATTTAATTGTTGCATAATCATAATCAGGATAACTACTACCGTTACTTTTACCTGTAACATAAACATTACATGAATCGTCAACGCAAATTGCATTTGCATCATCAACGTTATAACCGGGTTGTCCGTTGTAATATTGAACCCATTTCTGAACTCCATTGGAATTATATTTTATCGTACAGTAATCCGAATTCGTTCCACTTCCACCAGCAACCCCTGTTACATAGACATTTCCTGAATCATCAATTGCTAATGATCTAGCAATATCATCAGAATTGCCAGTTCCATTGTAAATTGCAATCCACTGCTGAACACCGTTAGTATTATATTTTATTGTGCAAAAATCTTGGTTGTGTGAGAAATCTTTACTTTCTCCCGTTATATAAACGTTCCCGTTATTGTCTACAGCAATAGAATATGCAGCATCATTACCATTATCATTTCCATTATATCTTTGAACCCATTGTTGAACACCATTAGTATTATATTTAATTGTTACTATATCATTGCTAGTTCCATTACCCCGACTAGATCCGGTAACATAAACATTGCCGGATAAATCAGTAGCAATATCATATGAATTATCGTAACTACTTCCGCTACCTAGATTATTATATGTCATAGCCCACTGGAAAATCCCTGATGGACTATATTTAATTGTTAAATAATCTTCATTTAGTGGTTCTATTTTTGTATATCCTGTAACATATATATTACCCAAAACATCCTTGGCTATTGCTACGGATATATCTTCTCGGTTACCGGTTCCATTATATCGGGATACCCACTCTTGATAAAATTGTGCATTAATGATTTGTGTAAAACATAAAAGATACAAGATTACTAATGCTTGTAAAAGGTTTTTCATTTTTTCCTCCAGAAATTTGATTTTAAATTAATAAAAAAAGGACGCAGAGCTACTTACATCCCGTTCCGAGGCACTGGTATGCCTTTGCACAAAGACATAAATAGGTGCGTCCATTTCTGGACACAACCTATCTTATGTGTTTCTGTGCATTGAAAATTACCAGTTTTCGGAACGAAACACTTAAAATAGTTGCGTTATAAAATTATATTAAGAACAATAAATAGATTCTAATTTTTTACATAATAAAATACATATTTTTTTAAACAATATCCATAATTATTTCAAATTTATTTTAAAAAAATGAAGACTTTTTTAATTCTTGACATATTTTACTAATACAGGTATGATAAAAAAACCTTTATTATTTTAAGGTTGATATTTTTATCAAATATTTGTCTATTCCTATACCGCTTGCGTATTCAACAAACCGACTATTTTGTTGTGACGCTATTGTGACGTACAGACAACTATTTTGATAACATCAGATATTTACTGAGAAAGTTATTTTTATCTTTTTAGCTTTAATATTAGATAATTATTTGAATTTACTAACTTTTTTGTAAGTTAGATTAAAAGTTTCGATTCCCGTTACCCGCTCAAATTTATTTATTCTCATATTCATATAATTTCTTATATTTTTCTAAGGAATTTTGAATTTTTACAGGTAACAAGGCTCCGAACTCACTATCTCTACCATTGGGTTGTGTCGCTATTGTGCCGTTGATATATATTGTTGGCTCTAATGATGCTATTGTTTCCTTTAATACAGGCAAATTTACATGCGCGTATCTCATAGTGGTTTTAATATCTGAATGCCCCAGTAGTTCTTTGATTGCAACAATGGAATTGTTCTTAGAAGCAAGGTGTGAAGCAAACGAATGTCTTAGACAATGCCAACCTATTTTCCTTAATCCAGCTTTCTTACATGTTTTGTGAAGATTTCTAAAACAATAGTTGTATCTTAATGGATTTCCTTGCCTATCATGAAATAGATATTGTTCACCTTGCTTTTTGTTTTTTAGCATTTGAATAATTTCGTAAGTTAACGGTACTATCCTTGTTCTATTGTTTTTTGGTGATCCTTCAATTTTTCTTACAATGTTTCTGTTCACCGTTAATATTCTTTCCTCAATATTAATATCTTGCCATCTCAAAGCGATAAGTTCGCCAAATCGAAGCCCGGTCTTAATTGCTAAAAGAATCATTTCACGAATGACACCTTTTGCATGCATCAATAGTTTTGTTGATTCCTCTTCAGTTAAATAATCGAATTTTTGCGGGGGTACTTTCTGCAATTTAATTTTGGGTATTACATTAATAAGCCCCCATTCTTGTGCTGACTTAAGGCATTTGCTTAAAACGCAAAGCTTATTATTTATAGAATTTGGAGCAAGTTTTTTTACTTTTATCAAATTGTTTTTATATTGTTCAATTGAGAAACTGGTTATTTTGTTAATCTGTTTTGTTCCGAAATATGGAATTAGATCTGAATTCAGAATAGATCTTTTATTATGGTATTCAGAAGGCTTATTATTATTCTTAACATATATGTCAAGCCATTGAAGAGAAACGTCTTTAAATATACATTCTTTTTCTTCTGCATCTTCAATTGGTTCACCCCGTGCTAACTTTTGTCTTAGTAAAATTTCAAAGGCTTGAGCGCTTTTAAACGAATTGTGAGGGCTTCTTTTACGAATTCGTTTTCTGTCAAATCCGATGTCAACCCAATATGAGTTTCCTCTTTTTATAACCGTCATAGATTTACTTAATTTGGTCTATCCGGATAGATTCAAGATATGCGATAACATCTTCACGAAGAAACCTGATAGTACTTCCTATTTTAAAAGCAGGCAGTTTTCTAGTATCTATTAAACGATAAATTGTAGGCAGTGATATTCCTAATATTTCTTTTAGCTCTTTTGACGAGAGAAATTTCTTTTTTATTAAGTTTTCCGGCATAGACCATGTTTTCATTTAGTTGTCAAGGAAGCGATATAGGGTAAGGTCAACTGACCTTAACGCTATATCACATCCTATCATTAAGTATCAAGAGTAATCAAACGCCCCCTAAAGAAAACCTTAGGAGGCATTTGTGATTATTTAAATCATAACCGAATATAATCGGTTTTTAAGCATTTTTTGATTGTCAAGTAATGATCTCGCTGGCAACGTAAGTTTATTGTCCCAATATTCATAAATCATTTTATCTATATGTTCATCACGACGAAAAATAAACTTGCTTTTTTGGGGATTAGTTTTGTCTACGTCCCATAAATCATAACCTAGTGTAAATAACGCCGATGCCAAACCAATATCATAGGTAATAAATTGATTTTTTTCTTCAAGATTTTCATCTTTCTTTTTGATAATCATAATAATTAGAATTAGTATATTAATTACACTAATCGATTAGTTAATGGAAGCTTCTACTACATAATGGCGAATTTCACTCTATCTTTTTTAAAATAAAAAATCCCCTGATATTCTGAGGTTTTTTCTATTAATAGTTGTAAGTGAATTTCGCTAAGGTTTATTTAGCTACAATGTTACTATTTAAATATTCCTGAATACCAAGCGGATCATTGTCTACTTCATTTTCTTCTTGTGGAATTTCTTTTTTAATAGGAGGTATCAGCAGGATTTTTATTTTATATGAATTACCACCTTTTTCCGGGCAGGATTTGTATGGATAAAAAGGGTCGTAATCAATTGAGAAGTAATTACGTAAGGTTTCTGTCAAGGCCTGTTTTTGCTTTTTATACTTGTCTTTAGCTTCAGGGTCCTTAATAGTAATCTCACCCTGATATTGAGCTAATACCTTTAAAAATAACCACTGTTCACTGGGAGTTGGAATCTTGCCTTTGCCTATCATTTCCATTTCTTTGTAATTCGTAATATGTTTTAACTTTTTAACATGAATTTCTATTTCTTCATCATTTAGAAATTTTATAATTACATTATTCCAGTGAGTGCCAGCAGGGATTTTAAAGGGAAATTTTGGTCCTGCTATTAAAGCTTCTTTAGCTCTTAATGCTTTCAGACCTTCACTTAATCCTGAAACTTCGATTTTTCCTGTAATTGGTAAGGGTTGTTTTATATTTATATTTTTTTGGTCTACATTTTCGTTATTAATCATCATCTCTTTTGGGGAATTATTCTTTCTAAATTTAGTTTCTTTATTACGATTTAAGTTATTTTTTGGATAATATTTTCTAGAGAATCTATTTCTTTTTTCATCTCTGACTGATTCCAAGATTAACTTTCTCATCATTTTATTGATTATTATTAAATATCGGTAATCTTTATAGCATATAGCTCCGGCTTTCATAAAGTGTTTTAAAAGTATTTCAAATCTTTTTATTTCCTGATTTAAATAATATGTTGGAAAACATAGGTTATATTGATTTTGGTTATTTGGTCTAAATTTTTCTATTTCTTCACTCTTCTGATTTCTATTATTATAATCGTTTATTTTCTGATAATATCCAAATTTTCTATTAATCTCATTAAATTTTGGTTGTATTACACATAAATATATAACGATACATAAGTTATTTTTTATTTGTCTTTGGTAGATTTGTATGGAAAGAGATTCTGCAAGGTTTTTCAATATATCGCATTCTTCTTGTGAGGATAGATAATTATTATTTATCGGGAACAAATGGATTTCATATTGGATTGGTAATTCATTATTGTTCTGAATGTAATATCTTTTTATTTTTTGAAGTACACTCCAAACTTTTTGTTTATATCCTTCCTCAGATTGCATAGATTTTTTTAATTTAATTTTAGCAAAAAAATCATGTTAGTGCATTAATATTTTTATTAATAATCTTTGTATGATATACTAATAGTGTAGTTCTTTTTTGTTTTATTTAGCTCGAAACTGATTTATAGTTTCGGGCTTATTTTTCTTCTGGGGAATTAAGAGAAGATAATCCGCTCTTTTCTTCTAAAATCCAATCTGGTTTAATGCACCTTAAAAACACTATAATTAATTTTGAACTAACTCAAAAATCAAAGAAAGGAGTAAGAAATGGGTCGGTTCAAAAAAGAAGCTAAGGCTTTTGGTAGAGAGTTTAGAAGGCAAGGAAGTATTTTACTTTTTGGTAAATCTCCTAAACCCAGACGTCCTAAACAGCGTAAAAGGGTCTATGGTGCTGACCACCAATATTTTAAAGCTCAAAACTGGGCAAGGCAACGTGGATTTAAATAAGTAAGCCCGCCCCAATAAAACAGGGCAGGGCTCAAAGTCATTTCATCAACCCGTGCTTGTCACGGGTTTGGTGAAATTGAGAAGCCGTCTTGTTAGGTCTGGTTGCTAACAGCTTGAGACCTTTGTGTAATTCTTCCTCGTCAAAGAAATGCATACCGCCAAGATTAAAATAACCTGGTATAACACCAAGCTTTTTATAGACGGTCTTAATCGAGATATTCAAAAGTGTTGCAACTTCCTTGACGGAAAGATAACGGGTTGCCATAAGATTACTCCTATTGTACCCTACACACCTTTAAATTTACATTGTCTCAAAATCCCAACTAACCATTAAAAATAGACGCTTCATTTTTACCGCATTAAAATTTAGTTCTTTCAAAATAAAAAATAAACATAAAACTGAAAGGAGGTTATTTTGGCTCAATATCCAAGAAAACTTAAAAAAGGTATTCGCTGGTGGTACAAATTTGATTGTGATGGAAAAACCTATTTCTCTAAAGCTATATATTTATCTAAAACCCAGGCTAAAAAAGCCGAAAACTCGAAATATGAAGAACTTAGTAATCTTGCTCAAAATCCCTCTGATAAGCCAATATTAAGCCTATTAGAGGCTATTAACCAACGACTTGACTATATTCAGGTTAAAAAGAGCAATGAGTATTACAAAGACAATAAGCGTTACTACAAAGTTCTTTTAGATTCAATCGGTAATATTCCTATAGAAAACATAAAACGGGCTGATATTGAAAAAGTTCTTTTAAATACCTCACAAAAACAAAAAAGCAAAGAAAAAGATAACTATGTCGTAAACTCAATGATTGCTGTATACAAAGCTCTTTTTAACCATGTTATTGATCAATACGATTTATCTATTAAAAATCCCTGTAAAGGAATAAAACTATTTTCTGTAAATAAAAAATTAAAGTACATTCCAAAAGACGAAGACATTGAAACCGTAAAATCTTTATGCAGTGAACATCAAATTGCATTAATTAACTTTGTTATGGAAACCGGTTGCAGAATTAATGAAGCCTTGAGAATTAC
>CAZCSV010000017.1:0-12354 GCA_964501535.1 uncultured Ignavibacteriaceae bacterium
AGCCGATATTAAATTGCAATTTTAGAAATATCGTTTTATATTTATAAGAATTAAAACCGTCACTATGAGATTTGTCAAATTTACTTTATTTTTTTTCCTCTTCATTTTTTACATCAAGATTGCAGATGCGAGAATTGACATCTCGGGAAAAGTTCTCGATGAACGCTATTTTCCCGTGCCCGGACTTAAACTCTATTTCTCGGGCGGAAAAGCCGCCACAACAAACGGCGAAGGTAAATTTAATATTTCTCTCGACAATACTCCGTATGATGTCTTCATTTACGACTATGCGAACCTGAACGGTGCGGTTTACAGAAATCTGACCACGGCGACTCCGGAGCTCACTCTCTTCGGAAATATATCTTCCAAATATATCAATACCGATATCATAAAAGTAAATTTCAATCCCGTTCCGCAGGGAAAAACCGTAATCATAAAATTCATAAGCGACCAGATTTTCAGCTCGAAGGAAGTCGTTGCGTCTTCGGGAGAAAAAACAAAACTAATCACTGTCGACTATCCCAATACAAAAGATTTTATCAACGGAAGAATCGTTTATATAGAAAAATCCCCGCAAAGCTATGATAGGTTTTCGGAAAAAACGGTTACCATTATGAAAGATAACCTGACTCAGTCGGTAATGTTCGATTCGAACTCGTATTATCTGAAACCCGGAGATTCTTACCTGACGATATATCTGCCCGGACAGGAGAGCGAAAGTAAATCTTTCCGGGTGTATGCCGATTTCCTGTCGCTTCACAGAAATTCCGAACTCCTTCTCAACACAACCGAGGGTGATATCATTTCTACAAAAGTCTTAATCCCGCAAACCCTGCCGTACGGATACAGGATTAAAATAGTTGGAAGCAGCTCCTATAAAGGCGGCTCGGGTTATGACAGCTATTTCTATTCATACCCGGGAGCAACCTACAATATTAACAGTGAAACTCCCCCTCTGCTGGATGCTCCGCAGGATAAGCTCTATACTGTAAATGATAATACTATCTTCTCTTATGAGTGGGGCTCGGGTACCGGGGTTTATGTTGTTCGATTTCATTGTTTCGACCCGGTTGGTGATTTCTACGAGGTTACAACAGATAGAAATATCAAATCACCCCTACCGTTTGTAAAAGATATTTTGAAGGGAACGGAATTCAGTTGGAGTGTTTCGAAATACCTGACTAATGTATCGGTTGATTCTTTCGTCCGCCCGAAAGACTTTGCTAATGACCTCGGTTATAGAGCAGTTACTTACTCGAACCAGCGTACCTTTAGAACGAAATTCTAAAAAACGCCGAATTATCAATAAAAAACAGAAAAAGAAAATTGAGAAAACGGAAAAACGAAAAATGGGAAAATAGGGAAATAGGAAAATAGGAAAATATAATTTTCCTTTTAACTTTTTAATCATTGCTTATACGCCTCTCTTAAAAACTTCCTGTCCTTTCTCCAGTCTTTCCTGACTTTGACGAATAGCTTCAGATATACTTCTTTCTTTAAAAACTTCTCAATTGACTCCCTTGCCTCTTTTCCCAGTGTTTTTATTTTATTCCCGTTCCTCCCGATGAATATTACCTTCTGAGATTCCCTCTCTATTACTATCTCCGCATTTATGTAATCTTTTGCATCCTTGCGCTCGATAAATTCGACTATGTTGACATATACGCTGTAAGGAACTTCGTCCTGATACATATCGAGAATCTTTTGCCTTATTATCTCCGCGACAAAAAATTTCTCGGGGCGGTCGGTCAGTATATCTTCGTCAAAGAAAAATTCCGATATAGGTAAATTGTCAACGAGCTGCCTGTGAACTTCGTTAACGTTGAAATTTTCCTTTGCGGATATTGGAATAATGTTGTCAAAACCAAACTCCTCTTTCAGTAATAGCATCTTGCTCTTCACGTCGTCCTGCTCTATTAAATCTACTTTGTTTAATACTATTATTCTTTTTTTTCCTTTCAATTCTCTCTTGAACCTTTCTTCCGTTTCTCTCAATGATTTTATATTGAAATCCGATGCATCGATTAAGTGCAGAATTATATCCGCTTCGGTAAAGGAAGATTTAAGCTCACCCATCATAAATTTCTGCAACTCGTATTTTGGCTCGAAAAGCCCCGGTGTATCGATGAAAACAATCTGTATGTTTTTATCCGAATATATGCCGAGTATCTTGTTCCTCGTCGTCTGGGCTTTCCTGTTTACTATCGACAAATCACATCCCAGAAAAGTATTCATCAGCGTCGATTTTCCCGCATTTGGCTTGCCTATTATCGCCACATATCCGCATTTTCTCATTTTACTATAATAATTTGATTTTTTGAAGTTATTATTATTTGAGGTTTCCCCCTGTATTCAGTTATGGTCCCTTGAACCTCGACATTCTGGTTTTTGTAAACGCTTAAATCCCCTACCTCGGAGAATTTTTCCGAAAAAATAACCGCGGTAAATGTATTCTTAGGGTATTTTTTGTCGAAATTCAGATATGCTACCTTTTCCCTTTCTACCACATCGGCAACATAACCGCTTACAAATGCATTTGCATTAATATGGCTGTTAGCTTCAGAAGAATTAATTTTTAAAATATTTTCCTCCGTAGAAGATGTTTTTATGCCGGAAGAATCAGTCTGCCCGGAAATATTCCCTGTGCTGTCTTTACCGGAATTTTTATATATCTTTATCTCCTCTTGTTTCCTTCCGCACGAGGATAATAAAAATATCGACAATATTAAAATTAATAATTTTTTCATTTTATTAATTTTTCCATTTGTTTTATTTCATATTCAAGTTCGCTTTTACTTTCGTGGTTCAGTTCGAGCGCACGCTGGAAATCGAGCAAGGCCTCTTTGTAGTTTTTCAATTCTTTATAAATGTATCCTCTTCTGTAATATGCCTCGGAATTAACCTTATCTAACTCTATGGATTTATCGAAATCTGCTAATGCTTCTTTTAATTTGCCGTCTTGATAATTGAATGTTCCCCTATCGAGATATGCTTGAGCGTTTAAAGGATTTAGCTCGATTGACATATTTAAATCCGACATTGCCCGTTTCATATCCTGCTTTATATAATAGACTACTGCTCTGTTTCTGTATGCCTCCGAATTATTCGGGTTATGCATTATTGCCCTGTCGAAATCATTCATCGCCAAATCCATCTCTCCAAGTTTAAAATAAGTAGTACCGCGAAAAATACAAAAATCCGAATTACCGGGTTCAAGAGTAATTGCCTGTGTAAAATCTGAAATTGCGTTTTGATATTCACCCTTCAGAGAAAGTAAAATTCCTTTGTTACTGTATGCTTTCGAATAATTCGGGTCAATTTGAATTGCCATGCTGTAATCTTTTAAAGCATCATCAAACCTTTTTAACATCATATAAGCAGAACCTCGCCTGTCGTATCCAATCGATGCATTCGGCAAAATCGTAACATATTCCGAAAAGCGGTTTATTGCCTCGTTGTAATCCCCCGTGTTCATTGCCGCTTCACCCATCCTGAAAAGCTCTTCCGCGGAATATTGTGCATTAACTCCAAGAGCGAAAAGAAGTAAATATATTAAACAGATTATTCTCATTTCAATTTTTGTTTTGCTTCGTCATAATAATTTTTTGTCTGCGTCTCGAGGTCCGGATTCAGTTTGTATCCGTATTCCATATCGTCTATCGCTTTTTTGTATTGCTCCATCGCAAGATATAATATTCCCCTTCTTACATAGCTCTCGCCTTCATACGGATCCAGCGTAATAGCCGTTTCGTAATCCGCCATCGCTTTATCATATTCTTTTATGTATTTATAAAGCGTCCCGCGAAAGTAAAAACTCTTCGGAAGGCTTGGATTGATTTCAATTGCTTTATTTATGTCTTCAAAAGCTTTTTCGTAATTGTTCAAATTAAAATAATATGCTCCCCTGTTCCAGTACGTATCGAGATAATTCGGATTAATCCTGATGGATTCCTCCCATAATTTAACCGCCATTTCATCATTACCCTGATAAGCGTAAACGGTTGCGAGAGAATTGTATGTCATCAAATCTTCCCTGTCTATTTGCAGAGCTTTTTCAAGGTCGGCTCTTGCCTTATCGAAATCATTCAACATCATATAACATGCACCCCTGCTGGAAATAGCTCTTGCATATGTACTGTCAAGCATCACTGCTTTGTCGAAGCAGTCAAATGCAACTTTATAATTTTTAAGATTTATATATGCCGCACCAAGTCCTGTCAATACCCTTGCATCATCCGGATTCTTCTTGAGGTATTCACTGTAATATTTTACCGCAGATATATTGTCCTTGCTGTATAATGCATCATCGCCTTTTATAATAAGAGAATCTTTTTCCTGTCCGTATAAACTAATGGAAAAAATAAGAAACAAAAATAGAAGAATTTTTTTCATATTAATAATTAAGAAATTTGTTAATTACCGTAAATTTAAGAAATTTAATTTTATTTTTATATGATTATAATAACGTAAGTGTTTTGGAAAGAACTTCGGCAACTTTTTCATTAGGTAACTTACATATGTATTCCGTGCGCCTGATTTTCCAGTCTATGCTTTTTATCTGGTCTGCTAATATTATACCGCTCACTTTTAAACCGGAAGGAATTAATACTTCAAACGGATATCCCTTGGCTTTTCCTTTCATCGGACATACTATCCCTAAGCCGGTCTTTTCATTGTATACTTTGGGAGAAATGACAAGAACGATTTTTCTGAGCTTTTTATTTGACTCTACCTCCGCAGTTTCTATATCAATCCAAACGATATCACCCCTGTCCGGTATGTAATTTGACTTCATTCGCTTGTCTCCTTTTCCGAAGGTTTAGGATATATAACTTCTTTGTGAAGATTCTTTTCCGTTATTCCCGATAATAAAGAATTAATTTCCAGGTTTTTCTTTTTCTTCCTCGTTACAACTAATTTGTTCTTTATAATCTTTATCTTTATATCTATCCCTTCCTCTAACTTAAGGTCTTCGGCATAAGATTTTGGTATCCTTAATGCAAGACTGTTACCCCATTTTTGTATTTTTGATTTCATAATTTGGTATATACAATAAATATACGGTTTATATTATGAATATACAATAGAATATTTGATTAATACAATAATATTAACGTGCGGGAAATATATCGCCCTAAATATATATTTTTTCTATCTTTAACCCTTGCTATTAATAATTATCTATCTGTGCCCGCTGAAGTTTCCCCGAATAATCGATATATACAGCCTTCCACTCCGAATAGAAATCATATACCGTCCAGCCGCCTTCACGATGTCCGTTTCCAGTGGCTTTTACACCGCCAAACGGCATATGCGCCTCTGCTCCGATTGTCGCTCCGTTGATATATGTTATACCCGCCTGTATATCCCTTACCGCCCTGAATGCATCATTCACATCATTCGTAAAGATACTCGATGATAATCCGTACTCCGTGCCGTTTAAAATGTTTATTGCATCATCTAAATCATTGCACTTCAAAACCGATAACACCGGACCAAATATTTCCTCAGTCGCAATCCTGTGGGTTGGTTTTACATTAACAAATATCGTAGGCTCATAAAACCATCCATTCTTCAAATCGCCTTCCGTCGCAAATTTTCCGCCGACAACCAGCTTCGCTTTATCCTCTTTCGTTCCTATCTGTACATACTCGTCAACCGTGTTTCTCTGTGCCTCGCTTATGCAAGGACCAACGTCCACTCCTTTATCGTTTCCGTACCCGAGTTTTAATTTCTTAACCCGCTCTGTAAGTTTTTCAACAAATTTATCGTGTATTTCTTTGTGCAAAATCAGCCTTGATGTTGCCGTACATCTCTGACCTGTCGTTCCGAAAGCGCCCCATAACACAGCATCCATGGCTAAATCCATATTAGCATCAGGCATTACTATCTGTGCGTTCTTCCCGCCAAGCTCGAGAGATACTCGTTTCAGTTCCCTGCCGCCGACCTCGTTTATTCTCCTTCCTACAAGAGTCGAGCCGGTGAATGATATCAAATCAATTTCCTTGCTCGCAAGAAATGCCTCGCCCACAACACTTCCTTTCCCGTGGACCAAATTAATTACACCCGGAATATAATCTTTACCAAGAACTTTTTTCATTGCTTCGTCAATAATCTGAACCAGCGTGTTTGCTGTCTTCGGCGTAATTTCAGCCGGCTTGAAAACTACAGTATTCCCGCAAACAAGCGCCGGAAAAATTTTCCACGTGGGAATTGCCATCGGAAAATTCCAGGGCGTGATTATTCCGGCAACACCTATCGGAACTCTGAAAGAAAGATTCATCTTGTTCGCCAGCTCGCTCGGCGCATTCATACCGAAAAGCCTCCTGCCCTCCGATGCCGCATAATAAGCCGTATCAATACCTTCCTGCGTGTCGCCCTTCGTCTCGGCAAACACTTTCCCCATCTCGCGCGTCATTTCGAATGCAATTTCGTCTTTCCTCGCTAACATTATATCGCCGACTTCTTTTAATACGTCGCCCCTTTTTGGTGCAGGTATAAGTCTCCATTTTTTGAAAGCTTCACGAGCGGCTTTTACCGCTTCGTTTACATCTTCGGTCGTCGAAAGCGGAAATAATCCGATTAAATCTTCGTTCCAGTTCGCCGGATTTCTGTTTTCGCTGTACTTTCCGTTTGAGGACGGCTTCCACACTCCGTTTATAAAATTCTTAAATTCCATATTTTTCTCCGTTATTTTTTGGTTAGATATTTATTCAAAATAATTACTTAAACCGAGAGAAGAAATTCATTTATATTTATAATTTTTTTATCACAAATTTTTGAATTTATACTGAATTTTAAAAAAGTAATATTACAATTACTAAATCATATCGATGAAAAATTTTGACGTAATAATTGCGGGAGCCGGAATAGTAGGACTCGCAACCGCTTATAAGCTGATTGAAAAAAAAAACAATTTAAAAATTTGCATAATCGAAAAAGAAGACTCCGTATCGAAGCACCAAACGGGCAATAACAGTGGGGTAATACACTCAGGAATTTATTACAAACCCGGCAGCCTGAAAGCGGTAAATTGCAGAAGGGGTTATAGAATGCTCCTTGATTTTTGCGATGAAAACGGAATACTTTACGACATCTGCGGAAAAGTAATCGTAGCAACGAATGAAGAGGAAATCCCAAGATTAAATAATCTTTATGAAAGGGGGTTTCAAAACGGGCTTAGGGGATTAAAAGAGCTGTCTGCGGAAGAACTGAAAGAAATTGAACCGCACGTTAACTGTGTGAAAGGAATTAAAGTCCCGGAAACGGGAATCATTGATTACCTCACCGTATCCGAAAAACTTGCCGAACTTATTAAAGAAAAGGGTATCGAAATAAAATTCAACGAAAAACTTGAATACATCAACGATAAAAATCCGCAACATGATTTAGAAATAGCAACCAATAAAGAGATATACTCTTGTAGATTGCTTGTTACTTGCTGTGGTCTTCAATCCGACCGTGTTGCAAAGCTTAATAACAAAACCCTGAACATAAAAATTATCCCGTTCCGCGGAGAGTATTATACAGTTAAAAAAGAGCGGAGACACCTCGTTAAAAATTTAATCTATCCCGTGCCCGACCCGCAGTTTCCGTTTCTCGGCGTGCATTTTACGAGAATGCTCAACGGAAAAGTCGAGGCGGGACCGAACGCAGTTTTTGCATTCAAACGCGAAGGTTATAAGAAAACCGATATCGATTTTAAAGACCTCGCAGACAGTCTCTTCTGGAAAGGGTTTTTAAGCGTAGCTCTTAAATACTGGAAAGTGGGAATAGGGGAGTTTTACCGCTCTTACTATAAAGCCGCATTTGTAAAAGCTTTGCAAAAGCTGTTGCCGGAAATTCAGACGGATGATTTAGAAGTCGGCGGAGCGGGTATCAGAGCGCAGGCCTGCGACATAAGCGGAAACCTCGTAGATGATTTTCTGTTCGTCGAAAATGAAAAAGTTATTCACGTTTGTAATGCCCCTTCACCCGCCGCAACATCCTCGCTTTCGATAGGGGATACCATAGCGGAAAAAGTAATATCGAAAATGTAAAACCCTCGTGTTTAGGGGAGCATGAAGAAAACTTCTAAAATCCGTATACTATAAATCCCCCGTCAACCGCTATGTTCTGTCCCGTAACGTACGATGCGGCAGGCGTGCAGAGAAACGCAACCACTGTGGCAACTTCGTCCGGATTACCCACTCGCTTCATCGGCGTTCTCCTGATAATCTGGCTGTAATAAGATTCCTTGCTTAATATACCCTTCGTTAAAGGCGTTCTTATATACCACGGCGAAACCGCGTTTACCCTGATTTTATCCTTTGCCCATTCACTGCTAAGGTTTTTCGTAAGCTGTATTATTGCCGCTTTCGTCATTGCATAAGGCGAACCGGTTCTCATCGAAGTCATTCCGGCGACAGAGGCTACATTTACTATATTTCCCTGCGGTGACTTTTTCAGCAGGGGATATGCCAGGCGGCACATTTCATAACACGCTCTCAGGTTCGTGTCTAATATTTTATTGAATTCCTCTTCTGTAAACTCACCGGTCTTTTTCCTTATGTTCGTGCCTATGTTATTTACCAGTATATCGAGCCCTCCCCATTTTTCCCTAACTTCCGTAATCAGCTTTACCCTTTCATCTTTCTTGCTCAAATCTGAATTAAGAAAAAATAAATTTTTTCTCTTCTGTACTTCTATCGGTTTTCTCGCAACAAAAAATACTTCAGCTCCCAGGTCAAGAAACTCATCCACGCATGCTTTTCCTATTCCCTTTGAACCCCCTGTTATCAAGGCTTTCCGCCCCTTTAACGTCCATTTATTGTTCATGGTCTTTATATTTTAAATATTAAAATTTCATTAACAATATACGAATTACACTATATTGAATAACCAAATTAAATTTTTTATATTATAACATATTCAAAATAATTTTTCAACTTTGTAATATTGCTCTTAAATTTATTTAAGCTTCTGTTCCTTAAGCTTAAATTACGCTCTACGAGGAAAGGCAGGGAACAAATCTGCCTTCCCTGGTGTATTATTATAAAATTTAAGTTCACAGCTTTAAAAACTTTTTAAACTAAACCCACTATATGAAAAAATTAATTCTGCTCTTTGTCTTTGCTCTCGTGTTCTGGTGCTCCGGCATATCATACGCCCAGCTCACGGAAACCACAATGAAAGACATCATCGAAACCGTACAGGACAAGGTGAAATACCTCGAAAACACAGAAGACCAGGAGGTCGTCAATATCACAATCGACCTGCTCGTCGGCACACGCGGTGAAAAGTTTGTCTACAGATATCTCGATAACAGTTTCGATTACAAAATCTACGCAGTCGGCGACAGGCGTATCTCCTCGCTCAACGTCGAGGTTAGGAAAAAAGGCACCAACGACAAATGGGTGCTCGTCGATAAAACATCCGGCGGCGAAGTTAACATGGATATCTATCCCGACTCGAGAGCGTTCTACGAATTCACAGTCTCAGTATCGGATTTCGTCGGCGACAACACAGCCGGACACTTTGCAATACTAATCTATCACAGAGACCCGTCGAAGAAATAACGCGGCTCAAAGGCGGCAGATTCAGGGCGGAAAGTTTAAAGCTACGGCTTTTTACTTTCCCCCTTTTTAAATAAAACGGGCTTTGCGGTAAAAAATTTTTCCGCTGTCAAACACAAAACCGGAATATGAAAAAATATCTCGTAAATATCTTCGACGAAAATAATCCCGGCTTCGTTAACCTAATCGACGAGCTTCCCTTCTGGTCGGCTCCGTTCGGACTCGCACTGCTGGACGCCGTAAGGCTGAAGAAAAACATCAGAGCCCTCGACTTCGCCTGCGGTACGGGCTTCCCGCTTTTCGAACTCGCCGGAAGGCTCGGCGAGACCTGCAGTGTCTACGGACTCGACTCATGGGTGCCCGCAGTGGAAAAGATTAAAAGTAAAATCTCCCTCTACGGACTCGGCAATATCAAAGCCGTCGCGGGAACGGGGGAAGATATGCCCTTCGAAATCAATTTCTTCGACCTGGTCGTATCCAACAACGGCATCAACAACGTCGCCGACCTCCACAAGACCTTCTCCGAATGCTACCGCGTGCTGAAACCCGGAGGACAGTTTGTCTTTACGTTCAATCTTCCCGGTTCGCTCGCGGAATTTTACTCCGTCTTCAAATCCACACTCGAAGAGCTCGGATTGCTTGCGGAAATCCAAAAAGTCGACGGGCACATTTTCGAGAAACGCAAGCCGCTCGACTATATGGAAAAGCTCGCCGTGAAAAACAATTTCAGAATAGCGGGCAAAACGCAGGGCAGTTTCGGTTACAGGTTCACCGACGGCACGGCGTTTTTCAGCCATACAACTTTCAGGTTCTTTTTCCTCCCGCCTTGGAAAAATCTCCTGCCGGAAAAGAGGGCAGAGGAGGTCTTCGCCATACTCGAGGAAAAGCTGAATGCAATTTCCGAAAAACGCGGCGGGCTTGTAATGACAATTCCCTTCGCCTGCTTCGACTGCGAGAAGGGATAGAGCGCGAAAAAAATCAAAGAGCAGAAACGCGGCAACAAAAGTTTTAACCCACGGTTAAAACCGTGGTTACATTCTTACTTTCCGAAGCCGGGCGTGCCTCATAGGGTTCCCGGAACAGGAAGAAAAAATGGGGGAAGAGGTTGGTTTTTAGAAAACACAACCACAGATGCACAGATTATTTTTTCGCTCTGTCATTCCGGTCTGCCACAGCGGACCGGAATCCAGACGTAATATAAGTTTCTTTCAAAATTTTCTTCATTTCTTCAATTTCTTCCGCAGTCGCAATTTCATAAATCAAATCTTTCCATACTATGTTATGTGTTTCAATTAAATCCAATTTCTTTTTTCTTTTCCAAGCTTTAATATTCGATTCTTTTTTTATTGCATCATTTATATATTTATGAACTTCAAAATATACGAGTTTATCAACTCCGTATTTCGAAGTAAATCCTTCAATAATTTTCTCTTTGTGCTCGACAACCCTTCTTAAAAGATTATTTGTAACACCGGTATAAAGCGTTCCGTTTCTTTTACTTGCGAGGATGTAAACGTAATATGTGTGTTCTCTAGTCAATACGGATTTTTTATGTTTCTACTGGATTCCAGTCCTCCACAGCGGACTGGAATGACAGAACGTGTTTTTTTTATTCTTTTCCTTCTACTATTCTAATTTCATCATCTGTTAGATTATAGAGTTTATAGACTTCGGCATCGATTTGGCGGTCGAGGTCGGCACAGCGGCGCTCGTAGTATGATTTATCCTTGTCGGTTTTGGATTCGTGAAGTTGTTTTTTTGATAATAAGTATTTTATAAAAATATCTTATATTTCACAAATATATCTCTCTATCAAATTTCTTAAAAATCTAGGTTTTTCATAGCACTTTATCTCATTTGGATATTTCCATGTTATTTCAAATTTATTATCTTCAATACTTTCAACAATCTTAAATCCTCTCAGTTTTTCTTTATATTGCATTACTGAAAATTTAAATTCATCGTTATTACAAAATACTTTAAAATAAGAATATTCCAAATTTAACCTTAAATCATTCCTTATCAATGACCATGCTGCACTTCCATACCTATTAGTATCATTTTCGTTTACATCTTGATCAATTAAAAGCCATAACCCGACATGGTCAAAGCCAAAACGTTTTAAAGATAAAGCTTGTCCTATTCCAAAATAATAAGAAAAATTATAATGCGATTTTTTCTTTGTTAAATATTTAACTTCAATTGCATTTAATTTATTGTCACCTGTTCGTATAATTAAATCAACTTCGGGTTGCAATATTGGTTTATAGCCAAATTTATTCTCATATTCTTCAATTATCTTTTTCTTTTTTATTGGTTTGTTACTCCAAATTTTTTTAAACGGTTTAATCTTAACTTTTTCTAATTTACTTTTTAATACTTCTACTAAATATCTTTCGTTAAGTTTTTTATCCATTATTCTTTCTCCTCTACTATTTTAATTTTATCATCTGTTAGATTATAGAGTTTATAGACTTCGGAGTCTATTTTTTGCGTTCTCAAAGCCCTCTTTGGGAACGAGATATTATAGTGCAATTGAAATTTACGAATAAAGAATTAATAAAGAAATTTATAATTTAATAGAGAAGGGGGGTTGGTTTTGGATTCTCTCCCCCTTCAAAAAATTATGAAAATCTCCCGGATTCCTGCTTTCGCAGGAATGACAAAGCGAGGCTTTTTTTGTGTCCTTTTCCCCCTCTCTCTCCGTGCCCTTGGCGGTAAAGTGCTTTTCCCCTTGACTTTTTCGTGTTGTCTAATTAGCTTATAGTTAAATATTTTAGTAATCTATAAAGGTAATGCT
>CAZCSV010000018.1:0-2654 GCA_964501535.1 uncultured Ignavibacteriaceae bacterium
GCTTGTGTTTTACCGCTCCCCGAAGGGAGCGTGGCTCAACTATTCGATTATACTTGCTCTTTTCCCCCACAGACAAGAAACTAATTCATCCAAATTTTGAATTGAACAGTCATCTGATTGGTCGCTCCATCCTTGCCCGCTACCAAAACAATGGACGGTATAATTATCTTCTGTTCCAGTGAGCCACCATTTATGGGATCCACCATTTCCATCAGCTTTCGTGGAAATTCCATATTCAGGATCTTCCAAGCTGGAAATCAATTGTCTTCGAATTGCTTCTTTTGTTTTGTATATTCTCATAGTGTTCTCCTTTACCTGCCTGCCTTACGGTCAGGGCTTACGGTTTTGGATATATCTCAATATATCCTTATCTATTATATATTATATATATTATCGACAAGAAGTCAAATTTATTTAAATTTATTAGAATATATAACTCATTGATATATATAGAGTTATAGCTTTTCTTAAAAATATTTTAAAATAATTATTGACATTGCATTTCATTTTTAAAATTAGTTATAAACGATTGATATATATAGAGTTATAGCTTTTCGAAGATGTTAAAAATATTTGTATAACTCATTGATACGTATAGAGTTATAAGTAGTCAGAATTTTTATTAAGTTTTTTTGTAAAGAATCTCACCATCACGCATACGTAAAATTAATTCAAACTCATTATCAAAATGTTTTGGATTGCTGAAATTTGCAGGATAATAATTTTCAATATTCCAATTTCCACCGTTATCATAGAAATCTTTATAAACTTCTTTATTCCAGTATTTCTCATTCAGCTTATTAAATAATCTTGTATAATTTTTCCCCTTAGTCCACTTATTGTAAATTGCTCCAACTCCAACAGAGCATACTTTTTGTTTTCCACCCATATCAAACCATTTTACTTTTTCATCAAACGGATAACCTAATAATTGATTGATTAAAATATTCACTAACTGCCCATAATCATAATTCGTTCCCAAAATAACAGAGGCATAAGCCTTCATTAATTCTGAATCTAATTGAGTAATCGAATGCTTTGTATAACGCCATAAACTAATATCCTTAATAGCGTAATCTGATATAGGAACATATTTTGCTTTCGGTGGCTCTACAGAGAAGGTGCCTGTATCGAAATAAATACAAGTATGGGTATCTTGCCACTCACTATATTTTCCGAATACGCTTCTCTGTGCCTTGCGTATGCTATTATATGCAATCTTAAGCCAAAACTCATACCAAGAAGGATGACCGTTAATATTAACCACATCACCATCTTTAGCGTATTTTCTTATTATCTCACTTGCTATTAATATTTTTTTATCCATATCATACTCCTTGTTGATAAGTATCAATTTCTACCAATATACCGTTAGTTAGAACAATATTGCTTTACGCGTGTAATCAAATATTTTTTTTTAACCAAAATATACCAATATACCGTGAGTTAGCTAAAATTAAATTTAAAAATATGAAATTATCAAAAAATATCAAATTATTTTTCATAAAAAATACCATTATATCGTTAGATAGCAACTATGCAAACTTTTGCATATTGACTTTTGAAACAAAAAAGTATAAGATAAATACAACGACTTTTCTTTTTTCTTTTTTTTCATCCTTTTTTTTCTTTTTTCTTTAAAAATTCTTATTTCTTTATTAACATTTTACATTCAACTCTTAGATGATGTATCGTCATTTTGAGTATATCAGTAGTAAATCCATCTTGTCTTTTTATCAATTGTTTAATTAAAAAAATCAAGATGTTAATTAAGAATGTTATTAATCTACAATGTTTATACTTTCTCATTTTTTATGTATAAAATAATCAATTAAATTTGCCAGTGAATAAATTCCTGACATTGCCATTCCAGATAAAAGAAAATCTTTATATGGCAACTTTCCAATAAAAAAAGCCACAATAAAAGAAATACTAAATAATAAAGATATAATAAACTTTCTGTTTAAATCACTCATGCCATACCTCCAGTATTATGATTAGATAAAATCCATATCATTATTAAAACAGATACTAACATACCTAATAATATTATTTCCATTATCTCACCCCACCATATTTTTTATACTTTGAATATACACTATCAACATAACCTTGATTTTTATATTTACCTGTTCGCTTAAATTTCTTTGGCTTGCCTTGATTATATGCACTTATCACATCTTTAATATTACTATATTTCCGAGATAGATTTCTTAAGTGTTTACTACCCCAATAGATATTTTCATTAATATCTTTCAATCCATCTGGCTTATTTTTATAGCCTAAATGTTTAGCCACCCCAAATAATACCTGCATTAAACCCACACTGCAAAAACTTTCTCGTGTTTGTTTTTCGAATGCAGATAGATGGTTAGTATACCACGCTTCCTTTTTTAAATGTTTTTCAAATCGTGTTAAATCGGGATTAAAACTTCCAATTGTCTCATGCCAGATTATTGCTTTGATTAAAGCGTATTCAAGATTAAACTGTTCAGCATGCCCTTCAATACAAAACTCTACTTGTTCTCTTCTGATTTCTTTTTCTGTGAAGTGTCTCTTATTTTCTCTTGCTTGCTTCGAGCAAAACATAGTGAAGCAGATAATACTAATAGTAATTATCTTTCTTAACATACTAATTCATAATGCGGATAATC
>CAZCSV010000018.1:2754-4527 GCA_964501535.1 uncultured Ignavibacteriaceae bacterium
TCATTCCAGTCTATCCCTTTCAATATAGCATTATAAGGGGCAATGTCAACTGCTTTCGCAGGTATTTTGTTATGCTTACTGTTAGGAAATTTCAGCTTTGATTTCCCTTGTCGATATGCTATATCCTGCTCAACTTGATTTCTATACCCACACAAAACAGAAAAATCAAATCGTTTAATTGCTTCATTGCAAATCAACTGTAATTTATCGTCGCAAGTAAAAAGCCGTTCCTTTGATTTCTTTGAAAATTTATACACTTTTCCCATTCCCATTTTTCTTTACAATCTGATTTTTAATTTGAAACCAAACTTCCTTACCCAAAAAACCTATCAATGCAACAATAAACCACCATTGCTGATTTTTTAATTCTTTCAAGGCATCCTTAATATTTTCGATTGACGTTCCTTGAGAAGCCACTTTTTCAATTAATTCTTTTACACAACTTGATAAATCCATTTCTCTCTCCTTATATCTGCACCCATACAGGTGTAATTGCTTTCAACATCCAGAATGTATCATTATCTAATTGCCAAGCTACACGACCAATATCATTCGCCACAAAACCAGTTGCTCCTGTTCTTGCTCCAGCATTCGCATAAGTCCAAGAATAAAATTTTAGTAAACGCAATTCATTTATATCATGTTCAAATCCAGTTCTATCCGCTGTCCCTTCTATCATACATCCACCTCATACGCTGTTATATCTACTTCCTTTCCTGTTTCATCTATATCATATTTAAAAACTTCAAATACTTTATTATTCCATCCCTCACAACTCAAATTTAATTTAAAATAAGTTTCCAAATCCACAAAACTTTCAAAATCATATTTAAGTTTAAAATCAATTGCTTCCAATGGCTTCGGAAAAACGGCTAAAGTTTTATGCGAACGCCTGATATAACATTCCCCTAAATAAGTCGCACTCGTTTTATTTTTTATAACTATTTGTTTATTACTTCCAGCCGAAATTTGTGGCAAGTCATGTTGTCCGTAGTTAGCATCCAATCGACTAATTACGCCTATGTTATTTGAGTTGTCATCCGTCGCAGGGATTTCATTATCACCCTCATAAGCAATATTATATTGGTTGATTAATTCTTTTTCCAAAGAATAAATATTTGGCAAATTAATTAAATCATTTTCATCAATCGTGATTTTTGGATTCCCTACATACGGTTGCCAGTGCTTAAAATATACATTATTATTATGCAAATAGCAATCACAACAGCTTAATTCTGCAAGTTTTTCTATTGCCTGCTGAAAAGTTATATCGTCTTCTTTTAGAAAATTGCATTTTAAATAACAACTATTATATTCTAATTGATTAATGCTATCCTCAATTGATTTTGCATTATAATTTTCAAAAGAATAACTATCACAAATATTTTTAAATGCTTCTGCTCCAGTTTCCCAGTTTGATGAAATATATTCAATACGAGTATTAAAAAATTTGTAGAGTTTATCAATTGAAACTATAGTAGCTTTTTTAGTTCTATGATTTCTCTTAATTTCTTTAATAACTCCATCCCATATTATTATATTATTACTATTAATTATTTGGAAGGGTTTATAATAATAATTAATATTTGAGAATATGCTTTTAGGATTATTCACACTAAAGAAATCATCAAAATTATTTACTTCAATTGAAATTTGATTAAGAATAAGCTTATCTTTCTTAAAAGTTTTATATTCGTTAATCGATGGAAGTTTATCAACAAAACCAAGTGCATAGATGTCTATAGCTTCATCTAAAATTAAAACTTTTGGTTT
>CAZCSV010000019.1:0-4026 GCA_964501535.1 uncultured Ignavibacteriaceae bacterium
GAAGTGTATACACGCTCCGGAACGGCGTTGGGTGGTCCGGTAAGCGGCGGACCCGATATCGGGTAACTGGGATTTATTAAAGAGTACAAATGCAGGTCTCAACTGGTCAACCTGGGCTACGGTTCCGACAACAAATACAAATGGTTCGTATAATAATGCCGCGTGTTTCCTTGGTCAGCAGGTTTGGTTCTCTTCGGTTGGACTAAGCTCTCTGATCTATTCCTCAAATATGGGTGCGAACTGGACTACACAATCATTATCGTTAGCAAACATTACTGCGGTGTGGTTCAATAGCGCAACACTCGGTTTGGCAGGTGGCTCTTCAGCTTCACCCGGTTTATTAAAAACCACCAACAGCGGTGCAAACTGGTCGGCTCTTACTTCACCGGCGGGCTCTTCATCAATCTCCGGTCTCACTGGAGCCGCTAATACATGGTGGTTATCTCAGCAAGGATTTAATATTTATAAATCAGTTAATGATGGTGCTAACTGGACGACCGATTATACGGTAACAACCGGAAGTTTCTATCATATGACAAAATCACGCTCGGGTGCAACACTGTGGGCGGTCAGAAGCAACGGTGCAATTTCGAGATATGGACAACCTATTACTGGTGTCAGTAATCCTACTGCTACTATTCCTTCGGAGTATGCATTACTGCAAAATTATCCGAATCCGTTCAACCCTGTAACGAAAATCAGCTTCGACTTACCGAAGACGGGGTTGGTATCGTTGAAGGTATTTGACATACTCGGAAAAGAAGTAGCGACACTTGTAAACGAAGTGAAGAATCCCGGAAGCTACATAGTAGACTTCGACGGAGCTTCACTGTCGAGTGGAGTATATTTCTACAGATTAGAAACAAATGGATTTACATCGGTAAAGAAAATGATGTTGATTAAATAAGGAAATATTGATATAAATAATTTAAAGCCCCTGGTTGAAGAAATCGGGGGCTTTTTATTTTGTATTGAAATTACAATTAAGTTTTATCTTAATATAAAACCTGTATCTGATATAAATAAAATATGTGTGAGAAAAAAAATCCCCGCATTAATATACGGGATTTTTTTATTTAGCATTTTTAAATTTGGCATTTCAAATTTTATTTCTTCTCTTCCTTCTTTACATCTTTCTTTTCATCTTTTTTTACCTCTTCTTTTGTTTCTGATTTCGCTACTTTCTTAACAGGTTTCACATATTTTACCTTGCAGACTTTTTCTTTAACAGTTCCCCATTTATCTTTCTGCTCTTTTGTAAGAAGTTTCTCGATTTCTGCTCTTGTGCTGTTTCTTAAATCCTCCATCTGTTTTTTCTTTGCATTGTCAGCCATTTTATTGAGCATCATTGCATCTACTTTTTTTTGGGTCTCGAAATAGATTGAATAGACTTTTGTATATTGCTCGTTTGTCAGTTTTAATTTCTTGTAAAGATAATCTGCTTTGGCACCAGCAATATCACCGGGATAAACTTGTGCAAAAGTTGATGACGCAAACGCAGAAATAATACCAAAAATAAAAAGAATCGTTAGTTTTTTCATAAATTAATTTTTTAAATTAAAAAAGTTTACAAATATATAAAATTGATATATAATTTTATATACATTTTATTTTTGAATTATTATTCCTAATTACTTGCTTTATTCCTTAAACTCAATAAATCATATTTAACGAGAGAAAATAAAAGATATTTCAGATAAAATAATTATAGCTATCATCGGTGCTAAAGATACACAGGGAGGAGGCATAGCCGCCTCTGATATCTGAAAATGTGCATACGGAATATTTAAATTTGTATCTCTGGAGAGTATCTTACAAACACGCAAATGGCAAACGCTTTCTTAAAAGCTCTGGATAAAGAAGTTATTTATAATGCCGTTCAGTTTGAAGTATATCTTAGATTTGGTTTTCTGGGTGCGGAAGATTTGGGGAATATATTCCGGTTCAAACACGACTTCGAAAATTATTTCTGCGGAATCCGCAAACTAGGCAAAAGCGAATCACTCAATCCCGAATTGCAGAATTTTGAATTCTGGCTGAATGCACATAAAGATAAAACACCAATAGAGTAAAATTCAAAGTAAATAGAGAATTACAACTGTAAGGATTATTAGTAGAATTAATGCTACAAAAAATATTATTACCGTCCTTTTTATTATTCTGAATACATAATTAGAATCGGAACTCGAATTATTCCGTGAATTTACTGTATGTCTATTCGTTATCTCGATGCATTTGTCGTTAATTATTTTTGCTTTTTCAGGATTTAAATCAAATAACGTTTTTGTATAATTATCAATATTATTCCTTATTGAAAATTCATCAATTTTAAAAGAAGCAGAAGTAGAAAAAATATTAAAAAAACTTCTTTGTTTACGTTTCTGTAAGTATACCAGAATAATTAAATTTAAATCAATTATTAATTCAAGTATACTTTCATCTTTGGATTTTCGTTTTTGGATATCTATTACCCATTCTGTATAAAAGGAATACAATCTTTGAGCAAACCCCGCATTAATTAAACCCCAGCCCGATTTAACAAGTTTTCCCACTTCTGTAAGAATGTAATTATCAAAGTGATTTTGTAGTGCTTCTTTTTTTTCTCCCGTTGAGAATTCAATAGCTTTATTAAAATACTCTTTTGCCCGGGTTAACGAGTTGTAATCCTTCGATATATGATGTAAAGCAATCAAGCATTTTCCATACCATGCATCGGGATTGGTAGGATCTGTTTCAAGTAACCTGTCATAATGCCTAATAGCAATATATATATTTCCGACTTTTAATTCCGTTTCAGCTAATTTTAAAATATCAGACACACTCGTGACTTTTACTTTTTTTGCATCCTGAACAATAAAAATATCCGTACCACAATATGGACATTCAATAACTTTTTTACCTTCGGGAATGTCCAAATCTCCTTGACAGGAAGGACATCTTGCAGCTTTAAGTTCCATTTGAATTCAAAAAATTTTAAGAAAATTTTGATTTTTAATGTTATGTATTATAATCAATACCATCAATTTTAAAATCAGGAGAAGGTCTGTCAACATATAATCTCAATATATATCCGCAATCTACACATATATCACAAAATATTTCCAAACCCGTTTTAAAAATTGAACCCCCTTCTTTTCCGTATATTAAAGTATGTTTCCCATTGCTATCATCTAACGGAACTCTACCTTTTATTTTTGTGCTTTCGCAATATTGACATTTATACATAATATTATATTTTTTTTAATTCGGAATTATTTATTATAATCTATACCGTCAACTTTAAAATCAGGTGATGGTTTATCAAAATAGAATCTTAGAATATGTCCGCAGTCTTCGCATACATCACACAAAATGTTCGTATAATTTTCAACCAAAGCATTACTCGAGGCATCCATAATTATAACGTCTGAGCGTCTATTATTGTTTGCAACTGCCTTGAGAGGAACTCTCCCTTTAACTTTTGTGCTATCACAATACTGACACTTATACATATTTTAATATTGTTTGTTTTAAAAATAACTTTTTCTATTTGGAAAGCAATTTAATCTTAAAATATAAAATTTTTCACTATAATTCAAATGAATTTTTATATTTATAAGGGGCTGGGGGCATTTAAATCCGCAATATGCATATTTTATTTGTTACAAATGAAGGATGACTTTACACAAGTTAAAATTAAATCGTGAAAGCGCAGGTCAAAACTATAAACCTATAGAAAGATTGTACAAAGAAGATAGATAGGTGGTTTATATCATTGTAAGGCTCGGTATCAGCCAACGCATAGATAATATCATTAGATGTTGAAAAAGCGCAAGTATTTTTGTACTCTGTGATGTTTTCGTAAATTCGATTTCATATTAATTCTCGATTTTGGTTCTCAATCAAGTTCTGCTGCGCTTTTTGTAATCTAGGAAATTTTGAACCCTAATTTGATGCAATTTCAACCTCTTATCGTTAAAAGGCAGTATCGGTTCGATGGAGTTTATCACGACCTGTCGGGTATCTCTCGGGCACACTTATCCCCTG
>CAZCSV010000020.1:0-3363 GCA_964501535.1 uncultured Ignavibacteriaceae bacterium
AAAAATATCAAGAATTACGCTCTTCGATGTGTACTAAATATCGGGGGAGGATCAAAACTCTTGTTAATAAAAAACAATCATCAGGAATATATGAGATAAAATTTAATTGTGGAAATCTATCTTCTGGAGTTTATTTTTATTCTTTGTTTGTGGATTGTGTGAAAGTAGATACGAAAAAAATGATTCTAATTAAATGATAATTAATAATTAGTAAAAACAATAAGCAATAATAACTTATTTTTTATAAACTAAAAAATAAAAGTTATGAAAAATTTATTTAAAGTTTTAGTTGTAGTATTAGTCCCTTTTTTGTTTTATTTAATGACTGGATTTTTTTCTTCCGGTGAAGAAAAAAAAGTTAATAAAAATGAAATAACGACTACTTTGATAACACCCACGGGCGGTTCTCAAAAGGATTTTTTAAATTTTATTTTTAATTTTCATTATAATCCTGACCCTGTTTTGCAACAGCAATGGGTTGAGAATCAGTTTGCAAATTATAACTTGTTAAATTATAATGCATTACATATATATGGTGGATTTATTCAGAATGGTCTATGGGATTTTTATAATATGGGTTCTGATAGATATGGAAGGTTTGGACCGGTTCTTAATCAGGACCATATTGACAATACGAATTTATTAATGAATAATATTGGTAGAAACGGATTTAAGGGGATATACGGAAGGATTAAAATTGAAGCACTCTGCTATGGTCAGAGAGTGATATATGAGGCGGAAAATGGTAATAATGATTTTTGTTATTCCAGGAGATATATCAGACAGCCTGAACTTTAAGGGGATAAGATGATAGTTAGAACTTATAAAGATTTAGGGGATGTTGCCGATACGCTGTGTGCAGGTATTAAAGAAAATCTCCAGCACAGCGATATTATAGATTATTTATTTAATTCCACAGGTACATGGCATTTAAAACCTTCACTAAAAATCAGACAAAGTGATTTCAACCCTGATGATCCAAGAGAAGTAGTAAGAATCGAAGTTCGAAAATTTAATGGTGAAATTTTAGAAACAAAAATTATTCGTGTTAGAAATTTTGAAGATGAGAATCATAATTATACTGAAGGTTATGTTGAAAAATATGATTTTTCTCAAGAACCTCCTACTGGTACAAAGGATCTCGAAATCTCCGGAGCACGAGCACCCGGAGGATTAAATTATGGAAGAGCGGACAACTACCAATACGCCGATGATTTTAAAAACGCCTGCAAAGTTGATTTTAAAATATATTGGAGTGGATTTGTTGATGTCTGGTTCGATAAACTTATTGTAGATGATAAATTGGGGGATGAAATATTTAAAAATAACTATGATTATGAAAATATTTATAAGGAATCATCCAACTTCGGTTCTCATCCGACAAATGTATCATTTTTTTCCGATGAAGTAAAATATTCAAATTTTGAGTGTATAAAGTATGTTCAATCTAAAATGAAGCAGTATAATCCAGATGCGGAACTTGTATGTATAGCAAATCCGGCTTGTTATAACCTTGGCTTAAGAAATAACGAAGATATATTTGACCTTTTTTTAAATTTCACTACCTGGAAGCGTGTAATGGTGGATTTATATCAAATTTACGCTGAAGTTCACACCGTCCCTGATAATTTGCCAAATTGTGATACAAGAATACCTTCCGAATTGATAGGAAACCATCAACATTATAATTACTGGATACAAAATAAAACTTTCGGACAAAAAACTTTTGACCCCAATAATACATATTTTGGTTCATATATATATTTATTGAATAAATTAAGAACCAAAATTAATGATATGCCTAATAAACCCGAATTGATTATTATACCGCAATTATTCTCAGGACTTGGAATTGTAAATAATAAGTTCGTTACAGAAAGACCAGAACCGAGATTTGGAAACGGATACAGAGAACCCACGAATGAAGAAATACAACTGCAGGCGATGCTTGCCTTAGCTTATGGTGCTAATCATCTTGGTTGGTTTGTTTATACTAGTGATGAAACTGCAACCGGATGTTCACATGGACTATTAAATACGAATTTTTCGCAGAGACATGAAAATTTGTATTGTCAGGATAAATGGCAATATATAAGTGAAATGAATAAAAAGATTCTAAATTTTAAACCAATTTTTGATAATACTACCTGGAAAGGAGCTTTTAGCGTACATTATGAAGGAGCGAACCACTTTTTTGTAAATAACATAAGAAGTAATTATTATTATTCTATAAACCCTCCTGCGTGGTCTTGTACTGAAAATATTGAAGGAAATGCAGATGATTGCGAAAGCGTTAAATACTGGGAGATGGGATTCTTTGAACCCATAGGTTCTTCGGACAAAAGCAAATACCTGCTTATGGTAAACAGGCGATGCTATCCCGATATAAATCAGGGCGACGGTGATTTAAGGAATTTATATATAAAATTTAATGCGAATGAACTACCCGATTATAATACATGGAAAATAACGGATGTAAATGATAATTCTATAGAGGGAGTCGAATTTATTAAGAATTCAGGATTATTTGTGGATTTAGGTCCGTCAATGAGAAAATTCGATCCGGGCGAAGGAAAATTATTTAAGATATCACCCGTTATGCAATCCGGCGGCACACTCGTTTGTGATGAAAATATTCAGGGTGGTACTTTTACCCTGCAGGACACGCTTTACACAAACGGTTACAACCTCACCATCGGCTTCGGCACTACAATCAACTTTACCGATAGTGCCTGCATTATAGTAAACGGCGGCTCATTCATCTGCGGTGACGTAGCTCAGCCGACCCACGAACGCAATATTATTTTCAAAGGAGTAACAGGCAACAGCTGGAGCGGTTTATCATTTAACAACTGCAGTCTTGTAAATATTAACTCTGCGCAGTTCCAGAATGTTAAAGGTGATGCGGTAAATACAAACTTTACCGTAAAAATGATTAATTGCAATACGGTTAATATAAATAACTGCACGTTTACCAACTCCGACCCACAGAAGTCCGGTGCCATCGAAGCAAACTTCTCGGGTGCAGGCTCAGGCGAAACAAATTTCTACATTGCAGGCAATACGTTTAATATGAACTCGAGCGATAAAACTATTGTAAGCGTAATAGCAAATGCGGAATGCAGTGTGCCGGTGATGATTGACAATAATATTTTCACCTCAACGTCGAACTCCGCTACGGCTGTGGTTTAGTTTAATTAATTCTATCTCTTAATCAATTACCCTTTTTGGTTCGGTAGGTTATGAAACGGTACAGGAATCTTACTATTGCTAAGATAGTATTATATTTTATATTGAATTGCATATTAAAAAGATTCTATTTACAATTTAACTTAGAATAACATTTAAAATTCTTTTTTATGA
>CAZCSV010000021.1:0-2343 GCA_964501535.1 uncultured Ignavibacteriaceae bacterium
GCCGAAGAGGAGAGCGTGCAGCGGTTTGTGATGAAGAATTTTTCAACGCTCAGGAAATACCTGGACAAGGTTGAACGGGAACAACTCTCTAAATAATCCAACGAAACGCTTTTTTATATATGATGTGGAGAATGTTCCACATCTGGACCTATTTTAATATTGCAAGGTTAACGAATTTTGTAATTAAGTGATGCATATCCATGAGATGATTCGCTAGATTTTTTTAGTTCATATCCCTGATAAAGTTCTAAAGAACATGGACAATCACAATCGAAAGATGCCTCAATATAATTATTCACCATTTTATCTGATCCGAATACATTGAATTCCCAGCTCCCGCTTCCTGTATCAGAAACACTACGAGTATTCCCGTCCCATTTAATTGTGCCTTTCCACTTACAATTTGTATATAATTTTAATCGTATTGATTTATCATCGTACTGGTAATAATATGATTTGGAAGGCGTATATTCAAAATTTGAAGACTGTTTTTGAGTGTTACTTTGTTCATCCGTAGGTGTATTTTTACTATAAGGCGCATCGGTGCTTATTCCTGAATATATTACGTAACTATCGACGGCATATAAGAGCTGACGGTAATCTCCCATCACCAACATAGGTAAATTCTCCCAATTTACTTTATTGGCTGTTGAACGAGACATTGTTATGCTCAATCCTTCCCGAATATTTTCATTTCCATATCTATCTAAAAATGGGGCTGAACTAATAACAGTGACCCTACCAATTTTATTGTTTTTAAATAAATATTCAAAAATTGCAGTACCTGTTATGGCTGATCCTGTTAAGAAATGTTTTTCATTCCAGCTGGCTGGGACATAATACTTGATTGTGACCCATTTCAAGCCGCTTTTATCATCATTAATTAAAATGTCTTTTAAATCAGCATGAGTGATCCGGTCTGGGTCTGAAAAGGAATAAGCCGTCCCATACCAAACATTTGAAGAATCCTTTATGGAATTCAATATGGAGAGAATTTCATTTCGCGTTATATCGTTATTCGTTGTTGATTGATAATTACTTGAAGATTCAATCCCTTGATTCTTTGTGATAAATTGCAGGGTATAATCTTTCTGTTGTAATATCTTTTCATTATTAGGTTCTATTTGTAGCGCTGTATTATATGCATTTAATGCTTCCTCATATCTTTTAAGATTGAAAAGAGAATATCCTTTGTTTTGCCAATAAATTGCGATATTAGGATTAATTTCTGATGCTTTTGTATAAGCAGTTAATGCTTCTTCATATATTTTAAGACCATAAAGTGCATTGCCTTTATTATTCCAAGTAATTGCATTTTCAGGAGTAATTTCTAACGCTTTATTATAAGCAGCTAATGCTTCATCGTACCTTCCAAGATAACTCAATGAAACTCCTTTTTCATTCCAATTTACTGCATCATTAGGGTCAATATCAAGTGCTTTATTGTAAGCAGTTATAGCATCTTCATATCTACCAAGTGATAATAGGACATTTCCTTTGTTTGTCCATGCCAATAGAAAATTAGGATTAATTTCTAACGCTTTATTATAAGCAGCTAATGCTTCATCGTACCTTCCAAGATTATCAAGAGCTCTCCCGTTATATAACCAAGTATGTGAATCGTTTGGATTTATTTCCAATGCTTTATTATACTCATCAATTGCTTCATTGTATTTTCCCTGAAAAAAAAGTAAATTCCCCTTTTTTTGCCAATCCATATTACTATTATTAGTTACAGCAGACATCGAAGTCTCAATATTATCGACATTTTCAAGATTATTAGAAGAATCTGATCTATTGGTACCAATTGTTTTATTTGGAAAATCCATACCATTTGTACTAAAAGAAGCGATAATTATCGATAATACAAAAATCACGCCAAGAAAAAGGAGAATATTTGCTGTATTAAATGATTTTAATGATAATTTGTGAAATTTTTTTTGTCTTGATAAATTATCAGAAGAATCTTTCTTTAGAGATTTAACTTTATTATCGCATTGTTTTGCTTCTTCGATCTTTCCTAATTTCAATAAAGATAAGCCTAAGTTATTCCAAGCTTCGATAAAGTCGGGATTTAGCTGAATCGCATGATAATAACATTTAATAGCATCTTCGTATTCCCCTTTGTTAAATAAATCGTTCCCCAATTCTTTCCATTTTATCGGATCGGTAATATCTGTGTCCTGGTTCTTTTCACTTGACATAAGACAATAATAAAAAGTATTTGAGAGGATATTTAAAAAAACCGTTTTGTTAGTCCACAAAATCCTATAGAATCATAAAAGGTTTTTAGCCCCCTTGCGATATCGTTTCCAAAATAGCACCAAATCATTTCTCAATTGA
>CAZCSV010000022.1:0-1873 GCA_964501535.1 uncultured Ignavibacteriaceae bacterium
GTTGATGATGTTTTTGATGATTACATTGTTCTTTATACAAGAAAAAGCAAAGACTCAAATCTTGTTCCAAGGAAAGTTCCAAAGCCTTTAAGTTTAGATATTGGCGGACTTAAAACAGGAGAAAGAATTTTTCACAGATGGGACGACTCACCAAAATTTCTTGAAAGAAAAATAAAAGAACTAAATCAAAAATCATGGAATTGGCATAATCTAAGACATCGCTATGCATCTATTCTTTCAAAACAAGGTAAACCTATTTTTGAAATAATGACTTTGCTGGGTCATAGCTCAATAAAAACAACTCAAATTTATTTACAACTTCTTCAATAATTCTAAAGCGTATTTTATATACGCTTTTTTTTATTATTATTTAAAATATATAAAAATACTTTAAAACGAAAAAATAAAAATTCCTCTTTTTAGCATGCATGATTTTAGTATAGTTTTCCTCTCAATTTATTATTATTTTATAATAATAAATTGGGAGGATGTTAAATAATGAACAACAACGAAGATAATGAAATATTTAATTATCCTAATGAATATGAGGAAATTAAAGAACAATTTGAACCTAATATTAATGAACAATATGATGAGTTATTAAAAGGCTTTGATTATAGCTGTGCTAATACAATTCTAATTCAATTAAATAATTTATTGGAGGATAAAGAAAATGAATCTGACTGAACAAATCCTAGTTAAAGAGGAATTAGAAAGCCTTCAGCATACTTTAAAAGTCCATTTTGGACTTCCACCTTCAAGACCTACAAAAACAGAAGTAATTCAAATTGTTGAGAAGATGAAAAATATTCCCGATAATAAGAGAACTGACAAAAAATGGATGGAAGTAATTAATGAAATTGTACCTCATATCGGGATGTATAAATATGAAGGTTTAGATTATAGTGAAGCGAACAATCTATTGGATCAAATAATAACCATAATTCAAGATTAAAGATGCCTATCGATGTAACAAGTGTAGAATCTGAGCTTGATGAATTATATCAAGCATATTGCGAATTTCTTAATACAGCTGTTGCTAATTTAACAAAAAAAGATAAGAATCTTGATCCACGAAAAATTTTTAATGATGTTCATAATGCTGGAAGTAGGTTTTTTAATAAATTTGAAAGCAGCCTTGATGACTATGATAGTTCTAATATTAATAAAGACCAGGCAACTCGAAAAGCAGAAGATACTTTTAATATAGTATCGCTTATTTTTAATCATTGGAAAGTTATAAGAATTTTTGTTGGGAAGTATAATCTTGTCGAGCCAATTCCTTCACCTACCTCATATGCCAGTATTCAAAGAGTTTTAAGAAAATTTTATCCTAAAGAAGTTGAAGAGTTAAAAAATAAATTTACAAATATGAATTTGCCTACTGTAGGCTTTGATTCGAAGCCTAAACATTCAGGATGGAAAAAAAAGGCGCCGTATGAAATAATAATCGGCTTAATAATACTTATCATTTCAGGAATTTTAAATTTTGTGTATAACGACCCTACTGGTACTCAATTTATATATCTCAAATTAATCATGGCAATTGGTGGCTCGGTTACTTTAATGGGTTTAGGTCATGGTTATGTTAGAGTCAAATGGACTTTGATACATTCTCTATATGTAGTTGCTAGTGGAACGATTGCATTATTTATCCTTTTATATTTTTTTAATCCACCATCTCCACCAGACATGCAAAACAATATTCCTAACAGAATAAAAGTAGATACCACGAATCACGATGTATTTAAAAAATAATATCGTAGCTAAATCGTAGCCATAAAATAGTTAAGGCACTCGGAATTTCTTCTAAGTGCCTTATTTTATTTAGCGGAATCGACGAGACTCGAACTCGCGACCTCCTGAGTGACAG
>CAZCSV010000023.1:0-1785 GCA_964501535.1 uncultured Ignavibacteriaceae bacterium
TATTTTCCTGCTCGTCCGCCAACAACAATAAGTCAAGAAACTGTTTCTTGTTTTCGGTAATTTTTTCTATTTTCACCATAAATCTCTTGTTTCCTGATTTGTTATGATTTTTTCCGTTTTAAAAACCCGTATTAGCGGTAACGGCTGTGTGTTGTCAAGCGGGTGCTTTCTCGTATTTCTTAACTATATATCCTTCAGCTGTTGATTTTTTACTGCATAAGCTGAATTTAAGTACACCGACACTATTTTTTCACTGAAAAATGCTATCTTCATCGTCGTTAATATATTGTTCTCTGCGAAATAGGTTTTGCGGCCGAAGGGCGAGGGTAAAAATTCGATGCATACATGTTTCATTATCTTCTGTTGCGGGATTCCAATCATTTTTTCATCCAATTAAAGAATTCAATCTATCTTTAATTGCTTTCTCCATCTTATCAACATTATTTGTATTATTAAATCTAACTTTATAATAATTAGTGATTTTCTTAAAAATAGAATTGTTCATTTCTCTCAAGGCTTTATTGGTTTTAAGAGCATACAAGATGTAAAGCTTTTTATTTTGCTGGACTTCTTCTATATTGACAAGTGGAGATAAATTCCCGTACAACCATGCATCTTCCGGATTAAACAATCTCTTCAATGAATAAAGATACGCATATTTATAAAAATTTTCTAATGTTACCACTATTCCGTTGGGATGTTGTTTTGTCAAAAATGAAGTGTTTTTCTTTAAAGAATTAAGATCACGAAAAGAGTAATAATATAAATCGATAGGAGATTTTTGGACATCATTTTTTCGTGGTGGATATTTATTAATATATCCATCCGTAGTTATAAAATTAGATAAAACAAAGGTTTTGTCTTTATCTGATATATTAAATCTAAAATTCCTAATTTCCTCAAATGTCATTCCATCTGGATTTTTTTCATAAATAGATACCAGTATTGGAAATTTCCCGGTTCCCGTTCCACGAAACAACACACTAGAAAATATCTCACCTTTTATTAGCTTGTAGTTATCTTTAAAATCCCGTAATCTCTTAAAATTAGCTTCTTTTATTAAGTATGAAAGTGGATGTAAGACACAAACGACATCAGCATTAAGTTTATGAAAAGATTTTAAGAATGAAACACCTATATCTCTATCATATAAATCTTCATCACATAAATTTTTTCCCTTCTCGCCGCTCTTAAACTCTGATGTTGTATCATTATATGGTGGGTTACCTACCATTATTAGAAAAGCAGAAGAAGGAATGGAATATTTATCCCTGCTGACTTCCTTCAAAGAATTTGTATGAAAAACTCTATGGGGATTAAAATATTGCTTTAAAAAATCGCAAGCATTCAAATCACAATCTGCTATTCGATAATCATACTGCCTGAAATCCATTAAAAATGCACCGCATCCACCAGCATTATCAAATATTATGGCTTCTTTTTTGTTATTTTCTAAATAAGGATTAATAAAAGACAAAATTTTATTAACAAGAACCTTGGGAGTATAGTAGCCTCCTAATTGAATTTTTGTTTTTTTAGGCAAATGTTCTGCCAGATGAACCTGCATACCAACTACTCCTTAATAATATTTAAAAGTAACTTAAGGATTTCAACGACATCATGGTTATGTCGTTTGGATGCCATACCAAAAACCTTCATCAAAAGAATAAGATTTGAAACATTTTTATTATTAACAACATATTCTAATTTATCTCCAGAGACAGATGATTTTCCTTGAAGATCCGATGAATTATTAAACTCATTTAAGGGTATGCAAAAATAAAC
>CAZCSV010000024.1:0-1690 GCA_964501535.1 uncultured Ignavibacteriaceae bacterium
AACGTGGTTATAACTCAATAATCTCATCCGCAATTTGTCTGAAGATTTTACGGTGAGAGGCACAGATAATGATTTTATTTTTTTTATTTTCTTCAATAATTTCAAGAATTTGGTTTTCGTTTATCTGATCAAGTGAAGCCGTAGGTTCATCCAACAGCCATACATTGCTGTCCTGATATAGCAACCTTGCTATTCCAAGCCTTTGAGCCTGCCCCCCGGAAATAGAACAACCTGATTCTGCCAATACCGTGTTTTCGCCTTCGGGTAATTCTCTTATCCAATCGTAAAGCCGAGTTGCTTTAATCACTTTATCAAACTTCATTTCGTCAAATCCATATATGCCGACTAAGTTTTCTCTTATTGTCTCATGGAATATATCGGTGTTCTGATACAATATTCCGATTTTTATTGAAGATCTCTCTGAAGGAAAATTATTAAGAGAAATGTCATTAATAAAAACCAAACCATCATTATCTTTTATCTTTCTCGACATAATGTTTAATAATGTCGTTTTACCTTTTCCAGATTCAGCTAAAATCAAATAAAGTCTGTCGAGATAAAAATCATAAGAGAAATTACTTAAAATCTTATTTTCATTGTATGAAAAAGTAATATTTTTCAAAGATATTTTTTTCAAATTAGAATCATAGATGTCCTGATAGAATTCTTTTTTTTCAAATATCAACAACTCCTCTATTCTCTCAACAACCGCATTATACTCAACCAATGAATAATAATGATTGAATAAATCCTCTATAGAACCCCAGAGATATTGAGGATAAAAATAAAAAGAAATCCAAAGACTCAATTCCAATTTACCGCTCAACACAAGATAACCGCCTACAATTAAAACGACAAGACCATTAATGTAATATCCCAATGTGCCTGAAATGGAGTAGCTTATGTATTTTACTTTTGATAACTTAACCACTTTTGCAATAACCTGATCTACTATTGCATCGATTTTATCCAACATCAATTTGACTCTATAAAACACTGCTATGCTTTTTTCGGTTTTGATGCTTTCCTGGTAATAATCGCCCAGTTTTGCCTCAATTTCCCTGTTTTCCTTGGCAAGAACATTAATTTTTTTTGAGGCTTTTTTTGCGACATAACTTGAAAGAGGCAAAACAATAAACGAAACAAGGGTCAACATCGGATTTATGTAGATCATTATCGCCAAGACGACCGTTGCATTGATTGACTGAGAAATTATTTGTGCCCATATCTTGTAAAAGCAAGGCTTAATAATTTTTGTTTCGTTTATTATTCTTTCCTGAAAGTATCCTGTTCCGTATTCTTCTTTTTTGCTCGTAGGCATTAAAAATAATGATTTGAGCATTCTTTTTCTCAGATTTGAAAGTGAAATTTGCGAATATTTATTTTCTATAACAGTGCTTATATATCCTAAAAACAACCAAATTAGCAAAATTAAAAGAAAAAAAACAGAATACAAAATCAAATTCCTAAAATTGTTTACATCTTTGACCAAAGTCAGAGATATAATTTTTCCAATGAAAAGAGGATAAATAGCTGACATTCCCATCGTTAAAGTATCGAGAAATATTATAAAATTAAGAATTTTTTTATCTATAGGATTTACTCGAAAAATCGAAAACAAGGATTTAAATTTCATTTATAGCATCAATTTTAAAAGGATATATCTTTAAATATTTTATATTACCAAATT